>NZ_JBIAYP010000016.1:0-1091 GCF_042897975.1 Micromonospora sp. NPDC000668 | reverse complement strand
TTGGTGGGTTCGGCCCTCCACGCGGTCTTACCCGCGCTTCAGCCTGCCCATGGCTAGATCACTCCGCTTCGGGTCTAGGACACGCGACTGAATCGCCCTATTCAGACTCGCTTTCGCTACGGCTCCCCCTCACGGGTTAACCTCGCCACATGCCACTAACTCGCAGGCTCATTCTTCAAAAGGCACGCCGTCACCCCGCAAGGCTCCGACGGATTGTAGGCGAACGGTTTCAGGTACTATTTCACTCCCCTCCCGGG
Organism: Micromonospora sp. NPDC000668; assembly: GCF_042897975.1. Taxonomy (NCBI): domain Bacteria; kingdom Bacillati; phylum Actinomycetota; class Actinomycetes; order Micromonosporales; family Micromonosporaceae; genus Micromonospora; species Micromonospora sp. NPDC000668. The sequence goes on along the minus strand of NZ_JBIAYP010000016.1, from coordinate 834 downwards.
GTACTTTTCACCATTCCCTCACGGTACTTGTCCGCTATCGGTCACCAGGAAGTATTTAGGCTTACCAGGTGGTCCTGGCAGATTCACGGCAGATTTCAGGGGTCCGCCGCTACTCGGGAACACCCACAGAAGGTCAGCAACTTTCACCTACCGGACTTTCACCGTCTACGGTCAGCCATTCCAGACTGTTCGACTAGCCACTGACTTTGTAACTTCTCGAACAAGTGTCAGCTTGTTCAGCAGGGTCCCACAACCCCAACCACGCAACCCCTGACAGGTATCACACGCAGCCGGTTTAGCCTCGATCCGCTTTCGCTCGCCACTACTCACGGAATCACTAAATTGTTTTCTCTTCCTACGGGTACTGAGATGTTTCACTTCCCCGCGTTCCCTCCACACACCCTATGTGTTCAGGTGTGGGTGACTGGACATGACTCCAGCCAGGTTTCCCCATTCGGACACCCTGGGATCACAGCTTGGTTGACAGCTCCCCCAGGCCTATCGCGGCCTCCCACGTCCTTCATCGGCTCCTGGTGCCAAGGCATTCACCGTTCGCCCTTGACAACTTGACCACAAAGATGCTCGCGTCCACTGTGCAATTCTCAACAAACGACCAACCCACAACCCATTAGCCCCACACCAGCACCACCACAGTGATCGGTATGTGAGACCAGGCCATGCCTGGCAGACTCCCGGAGCACACAGCTCCGGACCAGTCTCTGAAACAACAACCGATGGTTGTTCTTTCAGGACCCAACAGGGTGCTCTGCATTCTTCTCCAGCCGCACCAGCACAATCCGTTCCCACCACCCGAGGGTGGCTGTACTAGGTTGT
>NZ_JBIAYP010000014.1:0-2477 GCF_042897975.1 Micromonospora sp. NPDC000668 | reverse complement strand
GATTGTCCGGCGGTGTCCTACTCTCCCACACCCTCACGAGTGCAGTACCATCGGCGCTGGAGGGCTTAGCTTCCGGGTTCGGAATGTGACCGGGCGTTTCCCCTCCGCCATGACCGCCGTAACTCTATCGACATGTCAAACAACACCACACATGTGGTCTGTTGTTCGTTTATCGAGAGTTGCACAGTGGACGCGTAGCAGCTTAGTAGTCAAGTCCTCGGCCTATTAGTACCGGTCAACTGAACCCGTTACCGGGCTTACATTTCCGGCCTATCAACCCAGTCGTCTAGCTGGGGGCCTTACCCCCACAAAGTGGGGTGGGATACCTCATCTTGAAGCAGGCTTCCCGCTTAGATGCTTTCAGCGGTTATCCCTTCCGAACGTAGCTAACCAGCCGTGCCCTTGGCAGGACAACTGGCACACCAGAGGTTCGTCCGTCCCGGTCCTCTCGTACTAGGGACAGCCCTTCTCAAGTATCCTACGCGCACGGCGGATAGGGACCGAACTGTCTCACGACGTTCTAAACCCAGCTCGCGTACCGCTTTAATGGGCGAACAGCCCAACCCTTGGGACCTGCTACAGCCCCAGGATGCGACGAGCCGACATCGAGGTGCCAAACCATCCCGTCGATATGGACTCTTGGGGAAGATCAGCCTGTTATCCCCGGGGTACCTTTTATCCGTTGAGCGACACCGCTTCCACTCGCAAGTGCCGGATCACTAGTCCCGACTTTCGTCCCTGCTCGACCTGTCAGTCTCACAGTCAAGCTCCCTTGTGTACTTGCACTCAACACCTGATTGCCAACCAGGATGAGGGAACCTTTGGGCGCCTCCGTTACCTTTTAGGAGGCAACCGCCCCAGTTAAACTACCCACCAGACACTGTCCCTGAACCGGATAACGGTCCGAAGTTAGATACCCAAATCAACCAGAGTGGTATTTCAAGATTGCCTCCACCCATACTGGCGTATAGGTTTCACCGGCTCCCACCTATCCTACACAAGCTAATTCGAGTACCAATGTCAAGCTATAGTAAAGGTCCCGGGGTCTTTCCGTCCTGCCGCGCGTAACGAGCATCTTTACTCGTACTGCAATTTCGCCGGGCCTGTGGTTGAGACAGTGGGGAAGTCGTTACGCCATTCGTGCAGGTCGGAACTTACCCGACAAGGAATTTCGCTACCTTAGGATGGTTATAGTTACCACCGCCGTTTACTGGCGCTTAAGTTCTCCGCTTCGCCCCGAAGAGCTAACAGGTCCCCTTAACGTTCCAGCACCGGGCAGGCGTCAGTCCATATACATCGAATTACTTCTTCGCATGGACCTGTGTTTTTAGTAAACAGTCGCTTCCCCCTGCTCTCTGCGGCCATACAACGCTCCACCCGCGTGGGGCTTCACGTCTCCGGCCCCCCTTCTCCCTAAGTTACGGGGGCAATTTGCCGAGTTCCTTAACCACAGTTCGCCCGATCGCCTCGGTATTCTCTACCTGACCACCTGTGTCGGTTTGGGGTACGGGCCGCTAAGAACTCGCTAGAGGCTTTTCTCGGCAGCATAGGATCACTGACTTCACCTGAATCGGCTCGGCATCACGTCTCAGCCTTCATGTGTTGCGGATTTGCCTACAACACGGCCTACACGCTTACCCCGGCACAACCACCGGCCGGGCTCAGCTACCTTCCTGCGTCACCCCATCGCTTGACTACTACCCGTCAGGTTCCCACGCTCCCCAACATCAGCCCGAAGGCATCAGCTGGTTTGGGTGGTTAGCACAACGAGGTTCGTCAGGGACGCTCTTTCGCGGGTACGGGAATATCAACCCGTTGTCCATCGACTACGCCTCTCGGCCTCGCCTTAGGTCCCGACTCACCCAGGGCGGATTAGCCTGGCCCTGGAACCCTTGGTCATCCGGCGGAAGGGTTTCTCACCCTTCTTTCGCTACTCATGCCTGCATTCTCACTCGTGCCGCGTCCACAACTGGGTCACCCCGCTGCTTCACTCGCGGCACGACGCTCCCCTACCCATCCACACACCTGCACAAGGAATCAAGTCCAAGCGAGGTTAAAATGTGAATGCCACAGCTTCGGCGGTGTGCTTGAGCCCCGCTACATTGTCGGCGCGGAACCACTTGACCAGTGAGCTATTACGCACTCTTTAAAGGGTGGCTGCTTCTAAGCCAACCTCCTGGTTGTCTATGCGACCCCACATCCTTTTCCACTTAGCACACGCTTAGGGGCCTTAGCTGGTGATCTGGGCTGTTTCCCTCTCGACTACGAAGCTTATCCCCCGCAGTCTCACTGCCGCGCTCTCACTTACCGGCATTCGGAGTTTGGCTGATTTCGGTAAGCTTGTGGGCCCCCTAGACCATCCAGTGCTCTACCTCCGGCAAGAAACACGCGACGCTGCACCTAAATGCATTTCGGGGAGAACCAGCTATCACGGAGTTTGATTGGCCTTTCACCCCTAACCACAGGTCATCCCCCAA
>NZ_JBIAYP010000013.1:0-3191 GCF_042897975.1 Micromonospora sp. NPDC000668 | reverse complement strand
CTCGTCCTCGAACTCATGCACCAGGGCGGCATCTCCGGTCCACCGCTCGTACTCGTCGAGCAGGATCACGTAGAGCGGGGTGACGTCCGCGCTGCCGTAGTACGGCGACTGCGGGCGTTTTTCGAACGCGACCAGCTCGCCGTAGCGGAACTCGCGCAGGATCTTTCCCGGCTCCTCGTCGCGGAAGTCGTCCAGCACGGAGCCCTGATCGATCCCCAGCATGTGCAACGTGGCCACGGCGAGCTCCGGGGTGAAGGGCATCGCCTGCAGGCTGGCAAAGATGGAGTCACGCCCAGTGACGGTCGCGGACCACGGCAGGCCGGCGGCGGGCATCGCCACCTTCGGGAGCGTCAGCGGCGAGTATCGCAACGCCGCAAGGTCGACGAGGCTACGCCGATACGTCCTCGTCAGCGGCTCCCAGTCACACGTCAGTTGCGGCGCCTTATCGAGCCACTGGTCGAGGTCCCGCTGGAGTTGCTGCTCGCTTCGCCTGGGGCGGCCGGGATACACATGCTCACGAACATCCTCGCCGTCCGGACGCAGCACCAGTCCTCGGACCTGCAGTGTTGTGGTCCACTGTCCGTGCGGTCCGACGAGGATCTTGTACGTCAGCCCGCGTTCGTCGATCTGCGCCGGCTCGGTCGTGGAGATGACCGTCTCGCGCCGGAACTTCTCACGCTCGTAGCCGAGATGCAGGAACCCGTCCTCGACACGCCGGTGGATCCTTCCCTCTGGCTGCTCCGGCTGCGCGACCGCGAGCAGAGGTATGAAGTCGGAGTCCGCCTCGACGCGGACGGTGAACTCGGCCGGTTCCCCGGAGTGGTTGAGGATGCTCAACCGCTCCGTGAAGCTGCCAGCGATCGACCGTTCACGGATGACCGACACCTTGGCGTCCAGGTAATGGGTCGGAGCGCCCGGAACCAGGAAGAAACGCACTTCGAAATACCGCGAGTCGTCCACCGCCAGCGCGTGCAGCCGCTCACCGTTGACGCTCAGCTGCCAGAGCGACAGGAATCGGGTGTCGAACGAGAAGAACCCGCACGGGACGGTGGGCGTCGCTTCGATGTCGCCACTGTCATAGCTCAACACGAAGATGTTGCCGTCCAGGATCCTGACGAGCTTCGCACTCATCTATGCCCCCCACGTTCGCGGGCGAAGGTCCGCGGATGGCGCGCGCCGGGCGACTCGGGAAAGAGCCGCTCCAGCAGGACTATGAACCGAAATTTGCCTTCGCTCGTGATCTCGTTCCGCAGCCACGCCGGCAACGGTTTCTCCTCGCCGCGGGCCATGCGGTCGAAGAACGCGTTGTCGGTACGGATGACGCAGTCGGCGTCGCGCTTCTCCCTCGATACCTGAACATCACCATTGATGATGGTGACGAGCCAATGGTCGATCCCGTGATCGTGTTCGAGGTCGAAGCGTATGGTGCCGTTGGTCTTCCTCAGCAGGCGTTCGGACCCGCGGTGGTCGAGTTCGTCGAAGAACTCACTGGTCGCATCCGACATCAGCGCCACCCCTTACAGGTCGACCGGCTCAACAGGCAGCGTCGCTCACCCAGTGGTGCCGCGGCATCACCCGCAGCGGGTGAGATTGGAACACCGGTGTCGCCCGCACCAATCTCATCCGATACGGGTGATGCCGAGGTGCCCCGGCCCGGGTGATGCTGTGCTGGTCAGAACTGACCGAGGGAGTCTGATGTCGGATCCTACGGCGGAGTTCTTCGACGGGCTCGACCACCGCGGCCACGAACCCCTGCTTCAGGAGGCCACCGGCACCATACGCTTCGATCTCGAACACGATCACGGGGTCGACCGTTGGTTCGTGGTGATCCAGCAGGGTGATGTCCGCGTTTCGAGAGAGGAGCGCGAGGCCGACTCGGTCATCCGCGCCGACAAGGGGCTCTTCGACCGGATCGTCAGCGGCGAGGAGAACCTGTACGCGGCGTGGGTGCGTAACGAACTCAGGGCCGAGGGCGAGGTGCGGCTGGCCCGCCTCTTTCAGCGAGCCTTCCCGGGGCCGCCTGGCGCGCACCACCCGCGGATGTTCGCCTGGGAGCGGAGACGGCAGGCATGACTGAGGATCTCGTCAGGCTTCTCGACGGCAACACTTTCGTGGTCAGTGAGGACACCGGCGACTTCGACGCGTCTCCCACCATCCCGACCGGCCTGTTCTCGTTTGATACCCGGTTCCTGTCGAAATGGCTGCTCAGCATCGACGGTGAACGACTCAGCGCGCTCACGGTCGACGACATCGAGTATTTCGAAACGCGGTTCTTTCTCGTCCCGGTTGCTCCGACTCCTCTTGTCGACCCCAAGATTTCGGCCATCCGCGAACGCTCGATCGGTGGCAGCTTCCACGAACGGTTGACGGTGGTCAACCACCAAGGTGAGCCGGTCGACCTCCGGATCCGGTTCGAGGTCGGCAGCGACTTCGCCGATCTGTTCGAGATCAAAGACGTGCGGGAGAAGAAGGGAGATTACTACACGCGGGTCGAAAACGGGTGCCTGCGCCTCGGCTACAAGCGCGAGCAGTTCCAGCGGGAGACAGTCATCTCCAGCACCGAGCCGGCCCGGATCGACGAGCACGGGCTGACGTACGACGTCAGGATCGGGCCACGTGCCGAATGGGTAACCGAGCTGCACGTGCAGACATTGGGCTTGAACGGCCGTGATATCCGGGAGAGCCTCCAGGGCAGACCCGGTCGGGTCAAGAAGGAGATGCGCCTGGACCTGGACCGGTGGCTCGCTGAAAGACCCCGCCTGGTCTGCGACTCCGAATCACTGATGAGGACCTACCGGCGCAGCCTCGTCGACCTCGCCGCGCTGCGTTTCACGCCGCTCACGGCCGGCGGACAACGCCTGCCTGCCGCCGGGCTGCCGTGGTTCATGGCCATCTTCGGTCGTGACAGCATCTTCACCAGTCTGCAGGCGCTGCCGTTCGCACCGCATCTCGCCGCTACGACGCTGCGCCTTCTGACGCTGGTGCAGGGCGTCGTGTTGGACGATTTTCGCGAGGAGGAGCCGGGAAAGATCATGCACGAGTTGCGCTACGGGGAAACGGTCGGGTTCGAGGAGCAGCCGCACTCACCGTATTTCGGCAGCGCCGACGCGACGCCCCTTTACGTGATCCTCATCGACGAATATGAGCGGTGGACCGGAGACGACAATGCGGTGCGGCTTCTTGAGCGCTCT
>NZ_JBIAYP010000012.1:0-7852 GCF_042897975.1 Micromonospora sp. NPDC000668 | reverse complement strand
ATCGGGATTTGAACTACGCCCTGTATGTGACTGAGGGTGAGATCGGTGTGGGGCCTGAGGATGACTTCAACTCGGCCAACGCCCCGCAGCTTGATGTGCCGCAGATCGTCGAGTTGCTGCTGACCCTGCCTGAGGTTCGTGCGGAACTGGCCCACCAAGACCCGCTCCTCACATGCTGAACCTCGCGATTCCGGTCGCGGCGCGGATCCGGCTGGCCGGTGCCGCGTCGGGTCCGTGGCGTCGATCCTGAGGGGGAGCTGTGGCGACTGCGACCGGAACCAAGAACAGCGACCTGCGGAGGAAGGCGACGATCGTCGGCGTTGGACTGCTGTGCGTCGCGGCCTTCCAGGCGTCGTCGGCAAACGCCTGGATGTTCGTCCTGCAGGCCTCGGCCGCGGCGATCCTCCTCAGTGGCCGCATTCCCCGTCCCCGACTACCGGATCTGCTGGCCCTCGCGGTCGCTGCCTGGGCGCACCTGACGGTCAACTGGTCCAGTGACGTTGCCCAGACTCGGAGCGTGGCTCTCGCGTACACCTCGGCCTGTCTCATCTTCGTCGCGGTCCGCCACGTCGCCACGACGCCGAGATACCTGCTTGCGGTGGGGGGTTCGTACATCCTCGGGTGCGCGATCTCGGCATGGCAACTGATCATCGAGGCGCGTGGGGTACTCACGCAGACCAGCGCGTTGGACATGGCTGTGCGCTTCGGCATCGAGGGCACCAACATCAATTTCACGGCCTACTCGAGCGTCACCGCGTTCGTGCTGGCACTGGCCCTGCTGAGAATCCCCGGTCAGCGGCGGTTGGTCAGAATTGGCCTGATCGCAGCGTTGCCGGTACTGGCGTCCGGGGTTTTCTTGAACAGAACCAAGGGCGCCCTGGTCGCACTGCTGCTCGCGATGGTGTACGCGCTGCTGAGCGAGTTGATTCCGCGCGCGATGTGGACGGCCGTGATCGCGGTGGTACCGACGCTGCTGCTCGCGGTGCCGCTCGGCCTGGGGCACGGCGCACTGCTGTGGGCCGACGACGCGATCGGCTCGGCGTCGACCGGTGACGTGGCAGGCCGCATCGAGATGTGGCGGTATGCGCTGACCTACTGGTGGGACGCCTTCTGGGTGGGCGGCGGAGCAGGCAACTTCGAGATCTGGAATCCGCTGGGAATTCGCCCACACACCGCCGTCCTCGCAGTCGCCGCGGATCTGGGCCTGGTGGGGTTGGTGGGTGTTGCCGTCCTGTTTGGATCGGTGCTCACCACGCGGGCGGCACAGTGTGCGGTCGGGCGTCGTGTCGCCGGGCTCTTCGTGGTGGCGACGTTTCCGATCTGGCTGACCGGCGTGTGGGAGTTCGAGCGGGGCGCGTGGCTGGCACTCGCCCTCCTGTCGATGCTGCCGGTCCCTGCCACGAACCGGCGGAAGGGGAATGGCCCGGGCCGGAGGGCGACGCGTCCGTCCGGCACGATCGGCGTCCGCGCTTCCCGGTCCCCAGCAGGAATACGGCTGGAATGGCCGACGGAGAAGACGCCGGAGGTGCGGGAGGTGGCCGCGGCCGGACGGCGGCTGACGTGATCAGCGGGACATGACCGGCGGTTCGAGTGGTCACCGTTTTCACCTTTGCGCTGCCGGGCCATCACCCGCATGACTTCACGTTCGTTGGCTCGTTCAGTGAGTACTGAATGTTGTGCCGAGGTAACGGGCGGAATGGTGAATCCGGATCACGGTGGTACGGCTTCTGTGGCTCGGTTGCTGTCTCTGCCACCGAATCATGCCTCCACCCGATGCGGTTCTGCACAGGGTCGTTGGGCGCCAAATAGTGTGGAGGTTTGGCGAGTGGAATCGCAAAGTTCCGTCCGTGTTGACTCGCGGCGGTCCACTGCGGGCCGCTCGGCGGGGCGACCAGCCGGGAGTGGGCTGTGGTGACCGCCGTCGACGGAACCGCCGGCGGTCGGCATCGCTCGCCGGTCGGGGGCGCCCGCGACTGGCAGCTCTCGGCGCCACGGCCGCCCGAGCACGGTCCACCCTGGTCAGCGGAGGCAGATCGTGGATCGCCGAGTTCTCGAACGGTGACCTGGCTTCCGTTGTCGCTGGCCCTGGTCTGGATGCTCGGCACGTTCGGCGCGTTCTGGTTGACGGGGTTGGCCCGCGAGGTCGACAACCCGGGTCAGCTCTGCACCTTCGTGATCGGGGCGACAGCTCTCTTCGCCGGCGGATACGCGGCGCAGATGTCGCGTCGTCCGCCCCCTGTGGTTGCCCCGACTCACTCGACCGATCGGATCCGGCGAGTGCGTCAACTGGTCCTCGCCAGTTCGGTCTACTACGTCGTCCTGAGCCTGACGCGGCTGGCGGAGTTCGGCGCGACCGGCCCGCAGAGCGTGTGGGCAAGCATCCAGGCCCCCGCGACCGGGTATCTGAACAAGTTCGATGTCTATCAGCAGGGCGTCGGCAACACGAGCCCGTGGATGAACCTCCTGTTTCCGCTCGGCGTACTCAGCGTGGCTCTGGTGCCGCTGCTGGTGGTCCACTGGCGAAGTCTCCCCACCTGGCTGCGGCTCGCAGGTCTGGTCGGAATCACGCTGCACATGGCGTTCTACCTCTTCATCGGCACCACGAAAGGCCTCGGCGACGTCGTCATCATGCTGGTGGCGGGGATGCTGGTCGCTCGGGCCGCGGTGCGACACCGCCGGCGGACCCGCTCCCGGCGACGGAGAGCGCTCGTGCTGGTCGCCGGGGCGTTCGCGCTACTTGTCGCCTACATGATCCACAGCCACGCGACGCGGGCGACCGAGTTCGGTACCACGGGCGCCCTGGTGCAGGTGAATCCTGCGGTTGAGCGTGTGGTGGGGGCACCCGTGGCCGAGGGCATCGCCGACGTGATCGGCTATCCGACTCATGGCTATCTCGGGCTTTCCTACAACCTGCAACTGCCGTTCGAGTGGTCCCGTGGTCTCGGTAGCTCGCCGTCCGCGGCGATCTTCGCCGAGCAGACCGCCGGGGTGGACCTGACCGATCACCCGCCCTACCCCGACCGGACGGAGCACGAGAAGGGGTGGCCGGCGCGCATGTACTGGGCCACCATTTACCCCTGGCTCGCCTCGGACCTCACGTTCCCCGGTGCGGCGTTGTTCATGGGTCTGGTCGGCTGGCTCTTCGCCGGCTCGTGGCGCGCGGCGGTGTCCTCTCGACGGGTGGTCCCGACATTGATCTTCGCGCAGCTCTGCATCCTCATCGTCTATGTGCCGGCGAACAACCAGCTCGGGATGGCGCCAGAGTCGATCGTCGGGATGGCCACGCTTCTCGCGCTGTACGCGATGCAGGCGCTTTCCAACGGACAACGGCAGCTGCGGGCGGCCCAGGATCGCCATCGACATACTTGGCGATGAGCGCGGGTGACCTCGGGCTGCTTCAGTCCCAGTGTCGGAAGAATCTCCCGAGAGGCTCCGCATAGGCCCGATAGTCGAACGATTCGAGCGCCTGGCTCCGCGCGGCCTGACGCATGAGGCCCCGCTGCTCACCGCTCAGCCGCGCGGCAGCACGGAACGCTTCGGTGACCTCGGCCAGTGTGTGGTCTCGGCAGATCAGGCCCTCACGGTTGGGGCGCAGGTATCTCCCCATGTCGCTGGTCAGGTTGGCGATTACCGGGGTACCGCTGGCCAGGCTCTCGCAGAACTTCGTCGAGAAGCCTGCGTCCGTCGCCCGCTCCGGCCGGCGGATGAGCACGCTGAAGTCGGCGCCCTGCAGGGCGCTTGCCACCTCGGCCTGCGGTACACGACCCAGGCAGCGCACCCCGTCCGGCAACGATCGGCCATCGAACAGGTTGCGTACCTCACCCAGCGTCGGGCCGTAGATCTGCAACTCGATGCTCGCGCCGTCGCGCTGGACGCGACCCACCGCTTCGATGACGGTGCCCAGGAGATCTTTCTTGTTTCCGTGCGGGTTACCGGCATAGACGAGGGTGAGGGGGTACGAGTCGTCCACCGTCGGCCTGGCGTCCACGGTCAGGTTCTTGACGTCGAGGGTGGGCGGCACCCGCAGGATCGGCATACCGGCGCGGCGGTAGTGGGCCTCCAGGTAGGAGCTGATCGCGATGACGCCGTCGCAGCGGGGGTAGTAGTAGTGCATGGCCAGTTTCATGCTGGCGTGCAGGGGGCCGAGGTAACCGCCGCGCACGTAACGCCCGTTGAACCAGTCGACGACATCAACGATCAGCGGCACGTTGTTACGGCGGCACCACCGCTGAAGGTGGAACATGTACTGGGCTTGGCCGCCGTGCACCAGGACGTGGGACGGCTTTGTCGGCTGGGCGTCCAGCCATCGGACCGTCCGCTGGCCCCACCGCAGCAGAGTCTGTATCGAGCTGCCAAGCGGCCCAGCTTCCGGTGGCGGCTTCTCCGCCAGGCCGATGTGGGAGACCGAGCCCGGTCCGTCGACGCCGGGTAGCGGGGTCATGGTCCGCGGTTCGGGACCGCCGCCGGCGACCACCACGTCATAACCGGCGGCGGCCAACGACGCCACCAGGCCGTAGACCCGTCGCGACCCCGCCTCGCCCCACGGGAAAAGGAATGGACCTGCGCAGGCGATCCAACGTGAACGGCGTGTCATCGCAGCACCTCAACTTGCTTCTAGGTCAGTTGCCTGCGGGTGGCCTCGGAGACGGCGGATTCGGCTCTTGCTGCCGAGCGCAGCGTGGCGGCGAACCGCGCGGCTACGCCTTCCTTCGCGTGTTCCTGCCGCGCGAACTCGATTCCGTTGCGGGCAAGCCTCTCCCGGAGCCCCGCGTCCCGGCAGAGATCCGTCAGGCCGCGGACCAGCGCCGCGGTGTCGCTCGTCCCGACGATCACGCCGGCGTTGGCTTCCCGGATGTGGTTCATCGAGGCCACCTCGGTGGGCCCGTAGCCGAAGATGGGCCGGCCCGACGCCAGGTACTGGGGGATCTTCGTCGACACCGAGTAACGGGTGTAGCGCCGGATGTCCTCGTCGAAGGACTCGATGTGAACGAGGACGGCCGCGGACCGTAGCGCCGCGGGCACCTCGTCACTGGTCAGCGAAGGCCCCAGGCGTACGCGCTCCAGGTGGGCGAAGTGCTTTCCGTACTGGGCGAGGTCCCGCTCCGGGGAGTGAATGGTGAGCCGTACGGGCAGGCCGGCGTCGGCCACGCTGTCCAGTGCGGCACCGATGTCGCGAAGTGACTCCCAGCGGTTGAGGTGCAGGGCGCCGACGTAGACCAGCTCCGTCACCCGCTGCTGATCCGCCTCGTCCCGGGGCGCGGCGAAGAAGGTCTCGTCGACGCAGTTGGCGAAGGCGCTGAACGGAATGCGGTAGCGCCGGGAGTACTCCTCCGCCATCGGCTGACTGATGGCCATGCCGAGCGGGGCGAGGCGGATGAGCCTGGCGACCGCCTCCTGAACCGCCCGGTCGGCGCGCCCGAAGAGTTCACCGTTGTCGTATAGGGTCGCCGGCCAGTCGTCCGTGAAATGCGGCACGACCGGGACGCCGCACGTGCGTGCCGCGAGTGCGGTGATCCTCGTCAGCCGCACACTGCCGAGCATGGAGTAGACAAGGTCCGGTCGGAAGTCGCGCATCCACTCGGTCAGCTTCCGTGGAACACGGATTGGACTCAGGTCGGCGGTCGCGCGCAGTTGCGCGTACGCCTTGGCCATGCCGGGTCGTTTTTCGGCCGCCGCCTGTACGGCAGCGATCGGCCGGCTCTGTTGCAGTGGCGTGTGACCGTTCCACCCGAGCATCCGCATGGAGTAGTACTGGATGGGAAGGTAGTGGTCTCTCGGCGGGAAGTGGAAATAGTTCTCGCACACTTCCGTCGATGGCGCGATGTTGCCGGTGTAGACCTGCCCGAGGCGGTCTTTCGGCCAGCCGGAGAAGAGGTTCGACAGGGTCATCGCGGTCCCGCTGACACGGCTGAAAGGCGTGTGGCTGACCACCAGCACCCGCGGAAAATCCTCGTCCAACAGCATCAGTGCATCCGCCTCTCTCATGTGGACCGCAGAGTCAGTGCCCGGCGGTAGCCGTAAATGGCGGCCGGAACAACCGTGATGGTGTATATGACGACCGCGATGTATGGTGCCGCGGACACGCCGAACCAGTGCACACCGTACAGCTTGCCGATGATGGAAAGCGGCAGATACAGCAGATAGCCCCAGAGTTGTGGGCGTACGACTCCGGCCGCGTTCTGCACCATGAATCGCGGAGAGATCGCGGCCAGTACGATCCACCAACAGGCGAAGCCCAGCAGTAGTGACCGGTTTCCTATCGGGATAGGGAGCCACGCGGCGAAGAGCTCCTCGCCGAAGATTACCAACAGGGTCGATGGCAGCAATGCGATAAGCGTGGAGACGATCGTCATGCGCCGGACGGTTTTGCGCACCCAGTCGAGGTCTCCCCGGGCGAGAGCTTCGCCGTGCATTGGCCACAGCGGCTGGTTTACCAGCGTCACGAGCGCGCCGAGCTGGGTGAACAGCTTCGCCGGCACCGCGTAGGCGGTGACGCTGGCCAGGCCCAGGACGTGCGCGATGATCAACGGGTCGGCATTGTCGGCCAGGACCATCACCAGCGTTACCAGGAAGAACAGGCCGCCAAGGCCGAACAGGTCACGGATCCCGCGTCCGTCGATGAATCTCGGGCGGGGTGCCAGGTGTGGCAGGCGCCGTCCGAACGTCCACGCGGTGTTGGCGATGTTGACCAGTAGCGGGGCGACCGCGATGCTGGCGATCACGGCTATCGGAGGAAATCCCGCGAACACCGCGCCGAGCGCGAGCGGCAGCGAGAGTGCGCTCGCGGCCGCCTGCCAGATATTGCTGGCCGCCACCTGTTGGTACGCGTACTGAACCCTGGCGACCAGCGACAGTGGAATGTTCAGGAGGAAAGCGGTCAGGCAGACCAGGGCGACGAGGTGCGCATCCTCCGCCGCTGCCCCGGTGGCGTTGAAGAGCAACGGCCACGGAATGAACCCACCGAACAGCCAGAGCAGGCCACACAGCGGGAGCGCCACGCCGCAGACCGCTGCATAGGCGCTGGAGATGTACCGCCGAGCCGTGTCCGTGTCGCCGTCCACCCGGCAGGGCGCGAGCCTGGTCATCAGCCCGAGGCCGACGCCCAGGTCCGCGAAAGCGACCATCCCCGTGACCGCGAGCACCGCGGCCCAGAGTCCGTACAGGTCAGTGCCGAGGTACGACAGGGTCACGGGGAGGAGGGTGAGCGGTACGAGGGCGCTGACCACCCGACTCAGTGCTGCGGTGGCGATCCAGGACAGCAGCCGGCGGCCGCGGCTCTGGCTCGGGGGAGCGGGAGCGGCCGGCTCCGGCCGCTCAACCGTCTGGACGACCCGACCAGGCCCGGGAGATGCGGCGTCCGGCTGCTCCTGCCGCTCGAACCTGTTGTCGGGGGCCCGCATCTTTCGGTCCTATCCATCTGCGGCGAACGCCGGAGGGACGCGCCTGGCGATGCGGGTGCCGCGACGCGGCCTCGCGCTGGGGGTTTCCTCCCGGGCATAACTGCTGGTGAGGGATTTGGGTGCGGCCTCCCTCACGACGTGGGCAGCGGCGCCGCCGCCCGCCCCAGCCCCTGAAGCGCCCCGGCGAGCGTGGTTCGGGGACAGGCCTGGTCGTGTCCGGGTTTCGACCAGTATAGGCGGGTATGGGACATAGAACGCCAGAACCAGCATTCTGTCCCCAACAGATCGAGTGCAGGCCGTTTGGGGCGTTTCCTGGTTGGTTGTGGGGTCGTTGCGGGTGTTGGGGCTGTCGCGCACCAGTGACGTTGAGGAGTGGTGTTGACTTTTCTGGCTTCTGGTCGCCGGGTGTTGATCACCGGTGGTACGGGTTCGTTTGGTCGGACGATGGTGGG
>NZ_JBIAYP010000011.1:0-16337 GCF_042897975.1 Micromonospora sp. NPDC000668 | reverse complement strand
GGGGGGCCGGCCCCGGCCGGGGGGGGGGGGCGCGCCGCCCCGCCCCCCCCCCCCCCCCGCCCCCCGCCCCCCCCCCCCCGGCGGCCCCCCCCCCGCCCCCCCCCCCCGGCCCCGGTCAGGTCGGTGCGGTGGTGTTACGGCTCGCTGCGCTCCACAGCGTGGCGCCCGCCAGCCGGCACCGTGGGCTCCTCGACCGGCTCCGAGGACGCCTGCGACGGCAGGTCGGTCGTCGGTCGGTCGTCGGTCGCCGCCGGTGCCGCGTCGGGCCCGCGGCGAGTCGCGCGGATGACGATGAACAGACCGAGCAGCACCAGGGCGAGGCCGAGGAGACCAAGCAGGATCGGCACCACCGTGGTCAGCAGGTTGATCTGATCACGCGCGTCCTTGGCAGCCTTGGCCTGCTGCTTCTGGGTGTCCTCGGTGAAGGCGAGGTCAGCGTCGATGATCTTGATCTTGTCCGCGCCAGCCCCGTCGCGGAGGGTCTGCAGCTGCTTCTCCTGGCCCTTGACGATCACGCCACTGTCGGGTTCCACCCACAGCGTGCGGGTATTGGCGTAGAAGCGGCCCGCGCTCACCGTGGGCTCCGTCGATCCGAGCAGGTTGCCCGGGACCTGGATCTCGCTGATCTGGACCGGCTCGACCGTCATCTCGAACTTGTAGACGGTCAACCCCTGCAGCTTCTCAGTGCTCACGTACTTGGCGGGGTACGCCTTCCGAGCGGTGTTGTCGAAGTACTGGTAGGTCTTCTTCTCGGTGCCGAACGGGAAGGTGTAGGTCAGGCCCTCGTGCTTGAAGGGCGCGCCGTTGATGTCCTCGGCACAGCAGGCGACCGCCTCCGCGGTCCGCCGGTCGAGGGCAACCCGGTCCGTACTGACCGTGATCTCCTTGCCGGCGTCGTCGATCACTCGGACGCCGACGTTGAAGACCGCCCGGTCGGCGTTGCCGTCCTCGACATCGCCTCGTACGGCGCGGTGGGCGGTCAGGTTGGCGCCGCTCCGCTCCGACAGGGTGCTGAAGTCAAGGACAGTCGCGTTCCGAGCCTCCGAAACCGTTACCGAACTCTGGTCAAGGGGCACCTTGACGAGAGCGGGCGCGACGATCAGCGGCGTCGCCACGGCCCCGACGATCAGGAACGCGCCTGCCGCCACCAAGATGGCACCCGACGTAGGTCGCATGTAACTCCTCCCCTTGTAAAGACTCGACTAGTCGGCTGACAGTACATGACGAGGCCGATTTCGGATATGGTCCGATGCGGCCTCCCGAGGCGCGCTGACCCCGGTGAGACGCAGCCGTCCGGCTGCTACATCAAATGGGATGTTGAGGAACTGTGAGCCGAGCTGTCAGACCGGACCCGATCAGCGGACAGGCGGGCCTGTCCGCGCCTAATATCCGCCGTTCGGATGGTTGGTTGCCCGCATTGGAAGGGCTCCGAGCCGTGGCGGTGCTCGCGGTGGTTGTCCACCACGTCTCCTTTCTCAGTGGGCTGACCAACTCGTTCGCCCGCCTCGGAGGTCTGCTGGCCAGGCTGGATGTGGGGGTGGCACTCTTCTTCGCGCTGTCCGGCTTCCTCCTCTACCGACCATTCGCACTCGCCGCCATTCATTCGCAGTCACACCCGCCAGTTCGGAGATACCTCTGGCATCGTGCGTTGCGCATTTTGCCCGGGTACTGGGCAATGGCGGTTGTCGCACTGACCTGGCTCAACATCGATTACCTCAAGTCACTCTGGGACTGGGCAATCCCCCTCCTGTTGGCACAGATTTATCAGCCATTGCGACTGCCGGTCGGGATGGAGCAGACCTGGAGCCTGGCTACGGAGGCGACTTTCTACCTGGCGCTGCCGGTGATAGCGGTGCTCGGCCGCCGGATGGGCGGTCGTACCCCGCTCGGACGAGCCCGACGCCACCTGGCACTCGGTGCTGTACTCGTCTTTGTCGGCCTCACCTGGAATGCGTACGCGCACGGTCCCGACTCGCCACTACCGGGACTCGCGGTGCTCTGGCTGCCCGCCTTTCTGGACTGGTTCGGCATCGGCATCATGCTGGCCGTGCTCGCCTCGTGGCCCTCCAGCACGATTTCGTCCCCGTTCCTCCCGGGCCTGGGCGGAAGCCGGCCCGGGCGGGGCGACGAGGACCTGTGGTCTGCCACGCCACGCGGGCTGCGCGTCTTCACGTTCGCCCCCGGGACGTCGTGGCTCATCGCCGGCGCGCTGCTCTGGATCGCCAGCACCCCGATCGCCGGCCCTCGCGGGGTCGAGCCCGCCAAGCCGATCGAGTCGATCACCGAACATCTGGTGTTCCTGCTCGTCGCCTGGTTCGTGATCGCCCCCCTCGTCGGCCCGGGGTCGGGCGGGGTACCGCGCGCGCTCCTCGGCCGTCCGGTGATCAGATTCCTCGGCCGGATCTCCTACGGCATCTTCCTGTGGCACCTCCTCGCGCTCGAGGTCTGCTTCCGCCTGCTCGGATTCACCCGGATGCACAGTTCGTTCTGGGTGCTCCTCGTGCTCACCCTGGCCCTCACCATCCCGGTCGCGACGGCCAGCTACTTCCTCATCGAGCGGCCGACGCAACGAGTGCGGCGGTTCATGGAGAGACGGGGCGCCGAACGTGGGCCCAGGGTCGTGCCCGGGTCCCGGGTCGGGTCGCCGGCGCAGGTGCCAGCGCTGCAGGCCGCGACGGCGGGCCCGGCCGAACACCCGGCCCTCCCGAGGCGACTCGTACTTCCCACGGACCCGCCGGAAACGCAGCAGCAGAGCGGCGATCGCGACGAGGAGCAGGCCGGTCGGGATCGCGACGAGTAGATCGGCGACCCGTTCCGAGCTGACCCGCGGCAGCCACCACCGCTGCGTCCCGTAGGCCGCGAGACCAAGGGCGGCGGGCACCCAGATCCACTCGGGCCTGGGCATCCGACGCCGGTGCAGTGCCACGACCACGACGGCGCAACCGAGACCGACCAGGCCACCGAGCAGCGCCGGAACACCGATCGCGAGTACCGGCGCGGTCGGCATCGAAGCCGGAACCACCGGGTACGACGGTCGATGCCGGCGCGCGGGGAGCAGGGCGGCGATGACCAACAGCAGCAGTAGACCTCCGGCGATGCGCAGGATGAGGCCGTACTGCTCTCCGGGCGTGAAGACGAGCTCGACGCGGCCGGCGGCCCCGGCCGGCACGAACCAGGCCTGTTTCCACCCGTCGATGCGGGTCGGCACGAGCCGGACACCGTCGAGGGTGGCCCGCCAGCCGGGGTTGGCGTTCTCTGGGACAACCAGATAGCTGCCCCCGCCCGCCCCGACCTCGACCGACCGGCGCTGGTCATCCCAGTCGAGCACCATCAAGCTGCGGTGGGACGGCTCGGCGTCCGCTCCGGCGACGGCGGGTCGGTCCGCTGGCTCGCCGGTCATGATCACGCTGTCGACGAAGAACCGGTCCGGCGGGGCGGAAACCTCGTTCGGGCCGGCTCGCAGCGGGACCCGGTCGTCGTCCGTCTTCGGCTTGGCCTTGGCCCCTGGCTTCGGGTCGAGGGTGCACGCGCGGTACCGCAGCGGCCGCAGATCCCGCAGATCCCGCAGGGTGCCCGACACCGTCGTCGCCACCGACGTTCCGTTGATCAGGATCGTCGGCCCCGCACCGCAGGGCAGCGTCACCGTACGGTCGAGGTCGCGCGGCTGGTTGATCTCGGGCGCGCCCTCCACATCCACACCACTGAGGCCGACGGGGAGTGGCTGCGGCTCGAACAGCGCCGTCGACCGGCTGACCCGCGAGACCGTCGAGGTCACGGCCACGAAGAGGCTGCGGGTACGCAGAGCCGGGAAGCGGGCGACGCCGTCCAGGTCGACCGTCACCTCCCGAATACCGTCGTCGCCGGTGATCCGGACCGTCTTCGGGGGTGCCGCCACGAGGCTCGCCGCGAACCGCAGCCGCACCCAGCTCACCTTCCGGGCCTTGTCCCAGTGCAGTTCCACCGACGGCTGCGGGTCGTCCGGATCCGCCCACCATGCCGTGCCGTCGTCCCCATCTCCGAGTGACCTCGACGAGGCGACCGGGTCGGCGAACCACGAACTCGACGTGGTGAAGGTCTGTCCGCCCATCAGTTCGTCGTACACGGCCAGCGCGGTGGCCGGCGTGGCGCGAGCCAGGCCGGTGAGACGAGGCGTGGAGGCGGCTGGCAGGTCGAAATGGCGGGGCACCAGCCCGGTCTCCTCGCCCAGGCGAATCAGGTCGGTGGCGCAGAGGTAGTGGTCACCTGCGGCGGTGCAGGCCGACCGGTCCCCGGCCTTGCGGGCGAGCGCGATGACCTCCGGCGCGGCGGCGGCATCGGACAGCGCCGGCAGCTGCAGGTGACGTTCGGGGCTCACCCCGGGGACGCGCAGCTCCCGGATACCCGCTCGACGCCCCGGAACGTCCTGGCCCGCCACACCGTCGATCGTCACGCGGAGCCAGGTGGTGCGGCCCGAGGGCAGCGTCAACCGCAGCGGCGCCCGGCCGGCGCCGACCACCAGGTGCACGTACGACCCGCCGGCGGTGCTGACCTCGACCCGCGTCACCGGCGCACCGACGATCTCGTCGTCGACCACCTGCAGTTCCACCGACCCGGCTTGGATCTTGTCCTTGAACCGGACCTCCACCCACTGGCCCACGGGTTTGCGCGCACCATCTGTCAACCACGACGTACCGCTGTTGCCGTCCACGGCCGCGAACGGCGCGGCGGAGGGATCGCGCAACCCGGCCGGCCCCGCGATGTCGGCCGCGCTGGAGGAGGCCAGTACGTCGGTCACACCGGCGTAGCCCGACGAGGTGACCGACGAACTCCACGCAGGGTCAACAATGTCGTGGACCGCGCGCGTCAGCCGAGGTTGCTCCTCGGGGGTCAACGTCCGCGAGGTGTTGCCACGGACGAGTCCGAAGTCGACCTCCCGGTTGCGGAGGCTGTCGGCGAGCACCGTGCCCGCGCCGGTCCCGGCGGGGGCGTCGCCGTCGAGGATCACCGGCCGGTTGCCGAGGACACCGGCGTCGCTGAGGTCCAGCAGCGTCTCCGGCGCGCCGACCAGGTCGAGCGGCTGTGCCGCGTCAGCCAGCGTGGCCCGGGGTGTCGGCCGGTCCACCTGGTAGATCTCCACCGCCGGGTACGGCTCGTGCAGCCCGTAGTCCCACGCCCCACCGAGATCCGGCTTCACCCCGCTGCTCGGGCCGAACGCGGCGACCCTGAACAACCCGGGGGCGCTGTTCAGGGTCCGGTGCACGAGAACTGGCCAGGCGATGCCGCCAACGGGCTGACGAAGATCGTTACGAACGAGCAGGTGCCGCACGCCGAGCCGACCGAGCACATCCGCCAACCCCGGAGATGCGGTGCCGGAGGCGAGCCGCTCGTCGATCGCGGAGAGCAGCCGGGCGTTTCCCGCCGATCCGGCGGGCACCAGTGAACGCACCGCCCAGGGCGAATCCAGCAAGGGCTGGACCGGCTCGTCCAACGAGCGCCCCCAGCCGTACTCGGCGAAGTTGGACCCGGGCACCAGCAGCGTCGTGCCCGGCTCGGCGTGCTGGTCGAGCCATCCGGCCGCCTGCCGCCAGTGCTCGGGCACCGCCCAGAAACCACCGCCCGCCGCGAGCCCCGCACTCCCCGCGCCGGTGGTGACCGCAAGGAGCGCGAGGGCGGTGACACCCAGCGCCACCCGCCGCGGTGCCATGTTGGTGGGCCGCGTGAACCGGCGGATGACGGCGATCCGGCCGACGGTATCCAGCATGTGCGCGGTGGCCAGGGCCAGCGGCAGGCGGAGCACCACATCGAACTTGTGCAGGTTGCGGAGCGCGGCGAGCGGGCCGTCGAGGGCCTCCCGCACCGTCGACGCGAAGGCCGCTCCCCCGTCCGACAGGTTTCCGGCGGTCAGGGTCAACAGCCCGACCAGGGACCCGATGAGCAGGAACCGCCGCTCCGGCAGATCCCGACGGGCCAGGCCGGCCAGGCCGATGCAGGCGATCAGACCGGTGAGCAGGACCATCCAGGGCACCGTGACCAGCGCCCATCCCGAGCGCCACCAGGGCACTCCGTCGACGGCCAGGTACCCCACCCAGTGGGTGGAGCCGCGGACGGCTGACGGGAGTGAGGTCACGCTCGTCGTCACCGCCGCGCTCTCGGTGTACGGCAGGAACGGGAACCCGTACCGCTGCAGGAGCACCAACGGCACCAGCCACCAGAAGGTGGCCGCGGCCAGTGCGACCGACCACCAGGCCAGCAGGCGGATCCGCCGCCAGCCCGGCGCACGTGTCACCACGAAGAGAAAAGCCGGCAGTATGGCGCACGCGGCGGCGGCCCCGTTCGCTCCGCCCATACAGACGACCGCCAGTCCGCTGAGCGCGGCCGCTCGCCGCAGCGAGCCGCCCGCGGCTCCCTTGACCAGCGGCAGCAGCACCCATGGCGCGACGCAGTACGGCAGCAGCTCCAGCGAGACCGTGCCAACGAGGGACAGCGCCCGGGGCGAGAGGGCAAAAACCGCGCCCGCCACCAGGCGGGACGCCGGACCACCCAGGTCGAGGGCGCGAGCCAGGCGCACCACACCGGTGAGGGCCACGCAGAGCAGGGCCGCCATCCAGAGCCGCTGGACGAGCCACGCCGGGAGGCCGATCGCTTCGCCGAGGAGGAAGAACGGCCCCATGGGGAAGAAGTAGCCGGCCGCCTGGTTCTGGAGCGTGCCGAACTGCCAGTCCGCGGTCCAGAGATGGGTTGCCCGGGCCAGGAACCCGCCCGGGTCCAGGGCCATGTCCAGCTTCGTGTCGGGCACGATGAGCCCGGGCTCCTGGGTGACGCAGAGACCGATCAGCGCAAGGCAGACCAACAGCTCACGCAGGCGCCACACCGCCAGGGACACCGTGGCGGACGGTATGCCGGGGGCGCGACGAGCGGTCGACCAGGCGGTCAGCACTGCCGTACCGGAACTCCGGTGAGCAGTTCGTCCTGGCCGGCGTCCCGCTCGCTGATGTCGTCATCTCCGATGCCCGCCCCGACCAGCACCCGCCGAACCGCCGCCGGGTCTGCTCCCGGCACCAGGATCCAGAGACCGCGCTGGTCGATCGCGACGTGTCGCGTCTGCGGCAGGAGGGGGGCCACCCGGGCGAGGAGCCTCTCCGGCTGATCCGTCCGGACCACGAGACAGGCGTTCCCCGCCGTCCACGGCACCGCACGCGGCGTCAGCAGATCCCCGAGGACTGCGCGGACACGCTGGCCGGTGTCGGCCCAGCGGAACGCGCCACTCCACTGTCGGCACTCGGCCGCCATCCGGTCGGCCTCCGCCGGCACCGCGAGGCAGTTCAGCGCCCGGTCGAGGCCCGCGGCCAGATTGCTCGCCGGGTCCTCGCCCTCGCTCACCAGCCACCCGGTCCGGCCCGGTCGCACGGCGTCGCGAAGCCCGTCCACGTCGAAGGCGACCGTGGGCAGCCCGGCGGCGGCGGCCTCCACCACCACGAGACCCCAGCCCTCTCCCCACGAGCCGGCGACGTGCAACCACGCGGTGCCGAGCAGCGCGTCCCGCTCGGCGGAGGGCAGGTGGCCGTGGACCGTGACCACGTCGGTCAGCCCTCGCTCGTCGACCTGCCGGCGGATCGTCGCCACGTCCGGTCCACCACCGACGACGTCCAGGCGCAGGTCGGGCCGCTGCGCCCGCAACTGATCGACGGCGTCGAGCACCAGGTCCACCCGCTTGTGCCGGGTCACCCGGCCGACGCAGACGAGACGAGGTTGCGCGTCGCGAGCCCCACCTCCGGCTGGCGGGGACGACGCGTCGGCCCCGTTGGGCACCACGACCACCGGGCCGGCCCAGCGGAGCCGGTCCCGCACGGCCACGGCCGTGGAGGGCGAGACCGCGAGCGTGACCCCACGGCGGTAGACCCGGCGGGCGACGGGACCCTCCAGCCACGCCCCGAAGCGACCGATGATCGGGCCGAAGTACAGCCGGAACTGGCGGTCGTGCACATGGTGGATCACGCAGACCACCGGCACGTCCGCCGGGAGGACCGCCGGGCTGAAGAACGGGATGCCGTTCTGACAGTCCACGACCGCGTCGAACTGACGCCGACGCCGCGCCAACCAGCCCAGCACCCGGGGGTAGATGCTCCACCGGCCACCGACCCGGATGATCCGGATGCCGTCGCGGACCTCGTCGGCACGCTGACCGTCCGGACGCGCGGTCACGAAGGTGACCTCCGCTCCGGCGGTCACCAGGTCGCGGGCGACCTGCCAGGCGTAGACCTCGGCACCCCCGGCGTCCGGATGCCAGGGGTCCTTCCAGTTGAGCACCGCGACCCGGCGGCCCGCGACCGCGGTGTCCGTGGCGGGTGCCGCAGCGGTCCGGGCGGATCCGACACTCACGGCCGCAATCCAACGGTGGCTGCGCCACCGGTCACGTCCGGGGTGACCGGAATAGCGACGGCCGGCAGCGGCACCACGGGGGCGACATCAGCGCTACGGAGCCGCCACCGGATCTTCGCGACGTCCACGAAGCTCTGCCAGCCGTGACGGACCGGAGAGAAGCGTGAGCCGGGCACGTCCACCCAGTTGACCGGGATCTCCACCAACCGGGCTCCGGCCCGCTCGGCGCGCCCCAGCACCTCCACGTCGAATGCGAACCCACCGCAGCGCAGAGGCGCGAACGCCCGCCGTGCGACGTCGCCGCGGAAGAACTTGAACCCGCACTGCGTCTCACCCACGCTGCGCACCACCTGCCGAACCGCACCCCGGAACGCCACCGCACCCCACCGCCGGAGCAGGCTGTGCCGCTCCTCGACCACCGAATCGGGATGTGCCCGCGAACCGACCACCGCGTCGGCACCCTCGACCAGGAGACTGAGCACCTGTCCGAGGTTGTCCGGCGCGGTGGCCAGGTCCGCGTCGCAGAAACCGACGTAGCGCGAGTCGCTCGCCAGCACACCGGTACGCACCGCGAAACCCTTGCCGGGTTCGCCGCACCAGAGCAGCCGGACGGGAACCGGGCCGGACGGCGCACCCGACACCACCTCGCCGGTCCCGTCGGTGCTGGCGTTGTCCACCACGGTGACCCGACAGGGCACACCGAGGTCGGCCAGCGCCGCCCGGAGCAGGATCAGGGTGTCGGGCAGCCGGAGCGCCTCGTTGAAGGCGGGCACCACGACATCGAGTACGACCGCATCTGACGACACGTCAGGAGGAAGGACCTCCATGAAAGGCCGTCAACGCTCGCCGTACACGATGATGGGCTGCTCCACGTTGGCAGGCTTGGTGTTGCTGTTGACGATGGTGGACGTCCCGATCGAGACGGCCAGGATTCCCAGCACGGCACCCACCGCCGCGGCGACGACCGCGGTCAGGAGGGGATTGAAGGATGCCTTCATTGACGATCCCTTCGACAAAAGTGACCGCACAGTAACATGCATCGCTGCCGTGCCGCGGGGGGCAAAAGGGTGATCAACAGGGTGGCCCCGAGTACCGAATAACCCAGGACGGGAACAATGCCGATACTTCCGGCCGAGACGGAAGAACCGTTACCAGACAGGCGCAACAGTGTGAACGCCCCGTCCCGCCGGACCAGCTCGGCGTCCGCGAAGCGGCCCTGGACCTCGGCACCGCCGGGTTGATCGGTCTGAATGAGCACGTACCGCACGCCGAGCCGACGCAGGGCCGGTCCCGGATCACCGGGCACCGCCAGCGCCGCCGCCACCCGGTCGGCCTCGCGGCTCTCTCCACGAATCCGGTCCCGGCCGACCAGCACGTCCTGGTCTCCGACCACGGGTCGACGGAACGCCCGTGGCGCCGGATCGAGCATGGGCACATTGCCCGCCCACGGGTAGGCACGGAACGACGACCAGGGCAGGGAGACCAGGCTGCCGCCGCCCGGGTCCCCGTTCACCACCGCGCGCACCGCCGACCACTCGGCGGGGTACCGCACCGTGTCGAGCTGACCGGCGAGGCCCCAGGCCAGGCCGGGCAGGAGCAGGACCGGAGCGACCATCACCAGCGGGGCCAACGCGCGGGCGCTCGTTGCCGCCAGCGACTCCACCAGCATTCCGAGACCCACCGCCTGCACCAACGCCAACGGCGCGAGCAGCCGGGTGCCGTCCCGGACGGCCCCCGCCAGGGGAATGTGCTCGACCAGGGCGACCATCGACTGTGCGCCCACCGGCCAGGCCGGGAGCACGGCGATCACGGTGCCGAGGACGGCGCCGGCGAGCAGACCCCACCAGGCGGCCGGCGGCCAGCGGCGACGGGTCAGCACGAACCCCCAGACCGCCGCCGCGGCGAGCACCAGTGCGAGCAGGGCGACCGGCCACTGGTCCCGTCCGACCGGAACAGCATGCCGGCTCCAGATGCCACCGAGCGTGGCGACACTACCGAGCACGCCGAGTGGTGTGTCCGCACGGACGGCGAAGGCGCCGACACCCCGCTCGTCGAGGTCGACCGCGCCACCCCGGTTCGCCAGCGCCAACAGCCAGGGAGCGGTGAGGCCGGCCAGCGTCGCGACGCCCGCGACCATCGCCCGCCACTGCCGGGCCAGGGCCAATGCCGGACCGCAGGCGAGCACCGCCGCCAACACCATCGCCGGACCACCCAGCACCACCGTGAGCGCACCGGCGACGGCGGAGCGCCGACCCGGGCCGATGCCGTCGGTCGGGCGCCGCAGCACCCCGAGCACCCAGGCGTACGCCCAGGGCAACGCGGCGTACCCGGCGATGACCGCCCACTGCCCGAGGTGCAGCCGCCCGTACACCCAGGGGTTCCAGACGTACGCGAGGCCGGCCGCGATCCGCGCCACCGGGTGGCTGACCGGAGCCAGCCGGGCGGCACCCACCGCAGCCAGCGCGAGGCAGCCGGCCAGGAGCGCCTTCTCCGCGATGTCGGCGGGGATCAGCTGGGACAGGCCGACCGCGAGCAGTTCGCTGGGTACCGCACGGGGCAACTCGGAGCCGCTGCCCCAGACCATCGCGCCGAACGGCGGGTCCGGCACGAACACCAGGTCGTAACGGAGGACGTAGCCACGACGGAGAACCGGCCCCAGGATGGCGAGGACCACGCCGAGGCCGAGCACCACCTCCGGCCACCAGCGACGGAGTACGACGGCAGCCCGCAGCAGCACCGGACCGAGCTCCGGTAACGGTCGGCGCACACGGACCCCCACAAACCTGGACGTGAAGCGGGCCCGACGTCGCGCCCGGGGCTCCGGACAGCACTCTAGGCACAGGGAGAGGGCGGGCGGTAGCTTGCCTGACGACGCCGATGAGCGACCCGCGGCGACTGCGCAAGGCTCGGGGCGACAGCTGTGCCCCGGCGGAACCGACATGAGGCGCGATGACAGAGACGACGGCCGGACCCGGCGCGGGCCGCCTGGGAGCGGCGGGCGCCGCGGTGGCGGGCGCCGCGATGGTGACGAACGGACTGGCCTACCTGCTCCCGATGCTCGGTGCCCGGCACCTGGCGGTCGAGGAGCTGAGCGTGCTGGCCACGGTGCTGGCTCTCGTCGCGATCGCCGGCGTTGCGGGCGTGGGCCTGCAGATGGCGGTCGCCGTGCACCGCGCCCGCCATCCCGGCGCACCGACCAACCGGGTCGCCCTCATCACCACGGCCTTTGCCGGGGGCGCGGTCGTCGTGGCCGCGCCGCTGATGATGACCGCCCTCCGACTGCCTCTGTCGGTCGTGGCTCTGGTTGCCGCCACGACCGTCGCGGTCGTCCTGGCCGGCCGCTGGCTCGGCGAGTTACAAGGCGAGCAACGCTTTCTCCGCCTCGCGTGGGCGATGGGGGTGGTCGCCCTCGGGCGTTACGCCGGCATGATCGTCGCGCTCGTCCTCGGGGCCGATGTCGTCGACACCCTCGTGGCCGGCATGGTGACGTCGTACCTCGTGCTGCCCGGGTTGGCCTGGATCGCTCGCCCCGCCCGACGGGGGGCCACCGGCGGGGAGAGTGCCGCCGTGCGACTCCGACAGGTGACGAGCGCCGGCACGGCCGCGCTGGCGATGCTCGCGGTGTCGTACGCCGACCTGATCTTCGCCCGACAGCTGTTGTCACCTGCGGACTCTGGGGCGTACGCCGTCGGGACCGTGCTCACCAAGGGTGCGCTCTGGGCGCCCCAGGTGATCGTGGTGTTGGCCCTGCCCCGCCTGGCCATCGGGGAAAGCCGGGTCCGCACCGTCCTGCTCGCGATCGTCGGCGCCTGCGGTGCCGTGCTCGTCGCCGCCTCGGCCCTGGCCGGCGGCTTCGCGTTCCGGCTGGTGGGTGGCGAGGACTACGCGTCGCTGGGCGAGTACGCCCCGTTCTTCGCCGCCACGGGCGCGCTCTACGCGCTGGTCTTCGCGGTCGTCAACGCGAAGATCGCGGCGGGCGCGCGGTGGCCCTCCGCGCCGCTCTGGGTGGCCGCGGGTGTCCTGGCCGTCCTGACGATGTTCGTCGCGCCGCGCACCTTCCAGGGAATCATGTGGTGCGCTCTCGCCACCGCTGCGGCGACCGCGCTGGTGATGGTCCTCAGCCTGCCGAAAGCCACTCGCCGAGCAGTTGATGATCGATCGAGTCCACCCGACCGAGCGGACGACCCGCGGCGGCCCGCTCCCGCAGCTCCGCCCGGGTGAACCAGCGCGCCTCCAGCAGCTCCACACCGTCGACGCGTACCTCCTCGGACCCGGCGGTGGCCCGGAAGCCCACCATCAGCCCGGCCGGGAAGGGCCACGCCTGCGACCCCTGGTACGCCAGGTCGGTCACGGTGATCCCGGCCTCCTCGGCCATCTCCCGCCGGACCGCATCCTCCAGGCTTTCGCCCACCTCGACGAAGCCGGCGAGCGTCGAGTACGCGTCCTCGCGCGCGCCCTCGTGCCGCGCCAGCAGGCAGCGCTCCGGTACACCTGGTTGGTCGGGCGCCACCACCAGCACGATGATCGCCGGTTCGATCCGGGGGAACAGGGGTCGCCCGCACTCCCCGCCGGTGCAGGTCCGGACATGCCCGCCGCCGCCGGAGACGGCCGGCGCACCGCACGTGCCGCAGTACCGCTGCTGCCGGTGCCAGTGCAACAACCCCCGCGCGTACGCCTGGATCGCGGCGGCGTCCGGGGCGAGCCGCCCGACCAGGGCCCGTACGTCGACGGCCCGCGTCGCACCGGCCATCTCGACGGCGGACTGCTCGGTGAGCGCGGAGAGGTCCACGGCGAACACGGCGGTGGAGTCCTCGTCGAGCCCCAGGAGAACGGTCTCACCGGCGGCGGACCGGACGAGAGATGCCCGTTCCGCGGTCAGCCGGACCGGGCCGTCCCCGTCGACGAGACAGCGGTCCCGCCAGAGAGGCAGCACCACGCTGGTCGGATCGGTGAGCAGTGCGTTCAGCCGGGTCGGATCGGTCCGCAGCGCCCCTGCCCGGTCCAGCCAACCGCCGCCGTACGCCAACACCCGCTCCGCAGTGTCCACCGGGCCACCGTGCCACGTCGGCGACCCCGCGCTGCCACCGCCCCCGACCCCGCACGACACGCCGACACGACACGCGGTAGCTGCGCGGGTGGGCGCAGGCGACGAGGGCGGCCCGGCATTCGTTACCGTAGGTGTCCTCCGGGAGGGTGGACCTCCCGCAGCACCTGGCGATAGAGGTTGCAGTGACGCTGTACGGCGAAAAAAGTCCACCCGCCGACGACCGGCCCACCGTGCAGGTCACCGCGGTCACCTGGCCGGACGACGGACCGGGGTCGGTCACGGTGCCCACCGGCGAGCCGGAGGGCGGCCGACGCCGCCCGCGCCGGGTTCGGATGCTGCTCGCCGCCGGCGTCACCGGCAGCGTGCTCGCCGCCGTGGCGGGTGCCGGCGCCTGGGCGTACGCCGGAGACGTACCCCGGGGCACGAGCGTGCTGGGCGCCGAGCTGGGCGGCCGGAGCCGCTCCGACGCCCACCGGGAGCTGCGGGCGGAGCTGGACCGGCGGGCGGCGGCACTCGCCGCGCCACTGCGGGTCACCGTCGGGCAGCGCACCGCCGAGATCAACCCTGCCGACGTGGGGCTCGGCGTCGACGTTCCGGCCACCGTCGCGGCAGCAGCCGAGGCCGACGCGCACCCGGTCAGTCGACTGGTCGGCTCCCGCAGCGTCGACCCGGTGGTCACCGTCGACGTGGACCGGCTGGACGCCGCTCTCCGTAAGGCGCTCGGCGACGAGGCCCGCGGGATGACCATGCCGGCGATCACCTATCAGGGCACCACGCCCAAGGTGGTCCAGCCCAAGCCAGGGCTGGCGCTCGACCCGCAGCGCTCCGCCGACGCGGTCCGCGCCGGCTGGCTGGCCGGCAACCCGGTCACCGTGCCGCTGGTGGAGAGCCATCCGGCGACCACCGCCGAGGAGTTGGACCGACTGGTCGCCGAGCTGGCGAAACCGGCGGTCGCCGCACCGGTCACCCTGCGCACCAACAAGGGCTCGGTGACGGTCCCGCCCGCAGCCATCGCGAAGAGCCTGCGGTTCACCGCCGACAAGGCCGGCCTGCTGACTCCGACGGTGGACGTCAAGCGGCTGCGCACGGCGCTCGGTGACGACCTGGCCGCCATCGAGGTGCCGCCGAAGGACGCGACGATGACCATTGCCGGTGGCCGTCCCAAGGTCACCGACGGGCAGCCCGGACAGCAGCTGGACACCGCCACCCTCGGCCGTGACCTGCTGGCTGTGCTGCCGAAGTCGGACGGCCGCGAGGTGACCGGCGAGCTGAAGCCGACGCCGCCCGAGCTGACCGCGGAGAAGCTGGCCGGGCTGGGCATCAAGGAACGGGTGTCGACCTTCACAACCCGGTTCACCGGGGGCATGGCCTCGTCGCGCAGCCAGAACATCGCCACGATCGCCAGGGACGTGGACGGCACCGTCGTGCTCCCGGGTAAGACGTTCTCGCTGAACGGCCACACGGGTGAGCGTGGCTACGCGCAGGGCTACCGGGACGCACCAGTGATCCTGGACGGCAAGCTGGTGCCGGGCGTCGGCGGCGGGACCTCACAGTTCACCACCACGCTCTTCAACGCCACGTACTACGCGGGCCTTGAGGACGTCGAGCACAAGCCGCACTCGTACTGGTTCGACCGGTACCCGGCGGTCATCGAGTCGACCATCTTCTGGCCGGACCTGGACTTCAAGTTCCGCAACAACACCCAGTACGGCCTGCTCATCGACACCTCCTACACGTCGAGCACGATCACGGTGTCGATCTGGAGCACGAAGATCTACGACAGCGTCAAGACGGAGTACGGGCCGCGTCGCAACATCACCACCCCGAAGCTGATCCACCTCGAACCCGGCCCGACGTGCATCCCGGCCAATGGCATCAACGGCTTCACCCAGGACGCCTTCCGGGTCATCAAGAAGGACGGCGTGGTCGTCAAGCGGGAGAAGTTCAGCTGGCGCTACGACGCGGAGCCCCGCTACGTCTGCGGCCCGAAGCCGTCCTGAGCCTCGCTGATCCGCCGCGCTACCCGGATGCTGAGGACCGCCGTGACCACGACCATCACCGTGCCGGCGGTCCACAGCGGGTAGGCCGCCGTACGGGTGTCCAGAGCCGTCTCGTGAAGCCTGCCGCCGTGTGAGGTGACCACGGCGTACAGGCGGCTGAGTAGGTAGAGGAACACCGTCCCGAGAACGCTCACCCACCACCTGCCCACCGGAGCCAGCCGTGCGGCGGGGCCGCTGGCGCGCCGCACGTCCCGCACGACCAGGTACGGGATCATCAGGTTCGCCACCGGAACGAACCACCCGCCGACCACCCACCCGGGCGCCCACGTCAGTGCGCCACCCAGGCGTCCGGCGGTGCGCCGCGCCTGGTGCAGCCAGGCGACGAAGGCGGCGGCCGCGACGAGCGCACCGAGCATCCACAACCGGTCGGCCGCCACGGTCACGGCGTCGCGCGGCATCAGCTCACTGACGATCACGTACGCCAGCCAGGCGGGCAGCACGTCGACGTTGCCGTGGGTCACCACCTCGATCCGGTTCTCGTAGTGCCCCACCGCGAGGACCGTGCGGAGCACGTCGAGGACGGCCCACAGGATCAGCGCGGCCACCACCAGCCTGGCCGCGACGGATCGCCGCACCGTTGCCGTTGACGGCGCCTTCCGGGGTTGTCGATCGCTGGTCGTCCGTTCCACAGGCGCCGGTCCTTCCCGAAGGTCACCAGCGAGTATGGACGCCCGCGACGCCATCGGGGCCCCGCAACGTTCGCGCTCCGCGGACCAGCGTTTCCGGGTACGGATATGCGTCAGGGCCACCCCCAGTGGGGGTGGCCCTGACGCATAGAAACGCAGGAAGGGCCACCCTGTACGGGTGACCCTTCCTGGAATGATTGTCCGGCGGTGTCCTACTCTCCCACACCCTCACGAGTGCAGTACCAT
>NZ_JBIAYP010000010.1:0-137912 GCF_042897975.1 Micromonospora sp. NPDC000668 | reverse complement strand
TGCGTCGGGTTTTTCCGCGCCTGCGGGCTCTTTGGGGTGGTTTCCCCGGGGGGGGGGCGGCGGGGGGGGGGGGGGGGGCGGTTGGGGGGGGGGGGGGGGGGGGCGCCCCCCCCGGCCCCCCCCCCCACTGCCAGTTGCCTACCGCTCAGGAGCGGGAGCAGGCCACGCCGTTGAGGGTGAAGCTCGTCGGCGACGAGTACGCCCCGCTCAGCGTCCCCTGGTACCCGAAGCTGGCCGTGCCGCCCGGGGCGAGCGTGCCGTTCCAGTTCAGGTTCCGAGCGGTCACCGTCGACCCGCTCTGGCTCACCGTGGCGTTCCATGCGCTGGTCACCTGCTGCCCGCTCGGCAGCGCGTAACTCAGCGTCCAGCCGTTTACCGGGCTCGACCCCGTGTTGGTGATCTGGACGTCGGCGGTGAAGCCGCTGTTCCACGAGTTCGGCGTGTACTTCACCGCGCACCCGGCGCCACCCGGCGGCGGGGTGGTCGGGGGCGGCGTGGTCGGCGGCGGAGTCGTCGGGGGCGGGGTGGTGGGCGGTGGGCCGCCGCCGTTGACGGCGGCGGAGAACGAGGTCACCGCCAGGCCGGCGCCGCCCTGCCAGGGCTCGAAGCCGGCCTGGATGCTGGTCAGGTACCAACTGTTGGTGATCGCGCCCCGGTTGCGGACGTCGGTGATGAAGTCGAGGACGCTGAAGTTCAGGCTGGTGATCGGCGACGGCGCGACGTACGAGATGACGTTGTTGCCGCCGTTGTTGCCCCGCCAGACCTCCCAGGTCCGGCCGGCCAGGCTGGCCGTGCCGACCGGTGAGCCGATGGGCTGGATCGAGCCCTGCCGGTTGAGCCAGATCATGATCTCCATCTGGTTCACGCCGTCCCGCTTGGGCGTCGGGTCCAGCCAGATGTCGTACGAGGCGTTGTAGGTCGCGCCGCTGACGTACCGGTAGTTGATGCTGCTGGTGGCGCTGCTGATCTGGCTCACCTGGATCGGCAGGTTCGTGCCGGGGGAGCAGTTGGTGTAGTGACAACCGAAGAACACCGAGGGGTACGCGGTGGGCGCGCCGTTGGTGGGGTTGCTGCCGTTCTGCGTGGTGATCTCGAAGCCGGTGTCGGTGACGTTGATGCACTGCTGGGCGGTGGTGCCCCAGCGGTTGTTCTGCACCACGTACCGGCTCTGGATGACGGTCGAGCCGTACTGATCACAGATCTGGGTGTCGGCGGAGGCGTTGCCGCCGAGGGCCACCGCGACGATCGAGCCGCCGAGCAGCAGGCCAGCGGCGACCAGGGCCCGAAGTGGACGTTTCATGATGCTCCTTGACTGCGGCGCGTGCCGGACGCCGAAATGAGGTCGGGGCAGGTACGGGAGCGCTCCCACGCTCGATGACACATTTACATGTTTGAAAGTGGTCCGCAACCGTACGCGTCAAACTGGTGAAATGTGAGGATTGCCACGCCCGCGCCGGACGGCCGGCAGCGGACGTCCAGCTAAGCGGCGGGAGTCGCCGACGAGCGACTCCGGGCGGGCCAAATGGGCCCTGGTGTGCGCCGATAGCGCCGAGTAGCGTGTTGCCTCCAACGCGTGCCGCATCCCCTCCGGAGGCGTACACCACCATGGGTGGCTCCCCCCTGCGCATCCTCGTCGTCGGCGCGGGCATTGCCGGCCTGGCCGTGGCCCGGGCGCTACGCCTGGCGGGCTTCCGGCCCGACGTCACCGACAAGCTGCCGCCGGGGGAGTCCACCGAGACCGGCCTCTACCTGCCGGGCAACGCGGCCCGCGCGCTGCACCGGCTGGACCTGCACGACCCGGTACGCCCACTCGGGCAGGTGATCCGCCGGCAGCGCTTCTTCGACGCCGCCGGCGCGCCGCTCTGCGAAGTCGACCTCGACACCCTCTGGGCCAGCGTCGGCGAGTGCAGGGCGCTGCCCCGGGCGGACCTGCACCGGGTGCTGCTCAGCGGAGCCGGCGGCGCCGTCCGGCACGGCGCCGAGGTACGCACCCTGGACCTGCTCCCGGGCGGGGTCGGGGTCACCTTCACCGACGGCACCAGCACCGAGTACGACCTGGTCATCGGCGCCGACGGGCCGCGCTCCTCGGTCCGCGCGCTGGCTTCGCTCGGCGGGCCGCCCCGACCCGTCGGGCAGGTGGTCTACCGGGCCGTGTTGCGCGACGGTCCGCCGGTCAGCGAGTGGACCGCCCTGCTCGGTCAGCGCTCCGGGTTCCTGATGGTGCCGATCGGTGCCGGTCGGCTGCACTGCTACGCCGATGAGGCCGGCACCGAAGCGCCGGCCGACCCGCTGGCCCGGCTGCGCGAACTCTTCGCCGACTACCGCGGCCCGGTGCCCGAGGTGCTCGCGGCGCTCGACGGGGTGCACGTCGGGATCACCGACGAGGTGGAGCTGGGGCGCTGGCACCGGGGGAGGGTGCTGCTGGTTGGCGACGCCGCGCACGCCACCGCGCCGACACTTTCCCAGGGTGCGGCGATGGCGCTGGAGGACGCGGTGGTGTTGGCCGAGTCGCTGCGCGCTGCCGGCAGCGTGGAGGCGGCCCTGGTCGCGTACGAGAGTCGCCGCCGTCCGCGTACCCGCTGGGTGCGGGACCGGACCCGGGACCGCAACCGGACCCGGGACGTGCCGCCAGCGCTGCGCGACCCGCTATTGCGCGGACGGGGCGGCCGGATCTTCGGAGAGCACTACCGCTTGCTGGTCGGGCCGCTGTAGATCGTGTCCCGCCACCCCACGCGGCGCTCCGACCTGCCGGGGACTATTCTTCCTGCGGATAACGGCCCGCCGATAACCAGCGTGTGCCGAGCGGGACAACCGAGAACCGGAGGCCACTCGTGACCACCGTCGCACCCAAGCCGGTCGTGACCCGGCCCTGGCCGGTCCGGGAGCCGGTCAAGGGGTCGGCCATCGCGCGGCTGCTTCGTACCACGGACGCGAAGCAAATCGGGATCATGTACATGGTCACCGCGTTCGTGTTCTTCATGATCGGTGGCCTGATGGCCCTGGTCATGCGGGCTGAGCTGGCTCGACCCGGGATGCAGTTCCTGTCGCCCGAGCAGTACAACCAGCTCTTCACCATGCACGGCACGATCATGTTGCTGTTCTTCGCGACGCCGGTCGTGTTCGCGTTCGCCAACTACGTCGTGCCGTTGCAGATCGGTGCACCCGACGTCTCCTTCCCGCGGCTGAACAGCTTCGCCTACTGGCTGTTCCTGTTCGGCGGGACGATGGCGACCGCCGGCTTCCTCACCCCGGGCGGTGCCGCCGACTTCGGCTGGACCGCCTACACGCCGCTGAGCAGCGTCGAGCACTCGCCCGGCGTCGGCGCCAACATGTGGGTGATGGGGCTGGCCATCTCCGGCCTCGGCTCGATCCTCGGTGCGGTCAACCTGATCACGACGATCCTGACCCTGCGCGCGCCGGGCATGACCATGTTCCGGATGCCGATCTTCACGTGGAACATGCTGGTCACCAGCCTCCTGGTGATCCTGGTCTTCCCGCTGCTGGCCGCCGCGCTGTTCGCGCTCGCCGCGGACCGCCTCCTCGGCGCCCACGTGTACGACCCGGCGACCGGCGGGCCGATGCTCTGGCAGCACCTGTTCTGGTTCTTCGGGCACCCCGAGGTCTACATCATCGCGCTGCCGTTCTTCGGCATCATCAGCGAGGTCATCCCGGTCTTCTCCCGCAAGCCGATCTTCGGCTACAAGGGGCTGGTCGCCGCGACCATCGCGATCGCCGCGCTCTCGATGAGCGTCTGGGCGCACCACATGTTCGCCACCGGCCAGGTGCTGCTGCCGTTCTTCAGCTTCCTGAGCTACCTGATCGCCGTGCCCACCGGTATGAAGTTCTTCAACTGGATCGGCACCCTGTGGCGGGGTCAGATCAGCTTCGAGACGCCGATGCTGTTCGCGATCGGCTTCCTGGTCACCTTCCTCTTCGGTGGTCTCACCGGCGTGCTGCTGGCCAGCCCGCCGCTCGACTTCCACGTGCACGACTCGTACTTCGTGGTGGCGCACTTCCACTACGTGCTCTTCGGCACCATCGTGTTCGCGGTCTTCGCCGGCATCTACTTCTGGTTCCCGAAGATGTTCGGCCGGATGCTCGACGAGCGCCTGGGCAAGGTGCACTTCTGGCTCACCATGATCGGCTTCCACACCACCTTCCTGGTGCAGCACTGGCTCGGCAACGAGGGCATGCCCCGTCGGTACGCCGACTACCTGCCCAGCGATGGCTTCACCACGCTGAACATGGTCTCCACGATCGGCGCGTTCATCACCGGTATCTCCACGCTGCCGTTCATCTACAACTGCTGGAAGTCGTACAAGACCGGCCCGGTGGTCGAGGTGAACGACCCGTGGGGTTACGGCAACTCGCTGGAGTGGGCGACCAGCAGCCCGCCGCCGCTGCGCAACTTCGACCGGATGCCCCGGATCCGCTCCGAGCGGCCGGCGTTCGACATGAAGTTCCCGGAGCTGGCCGCCGGCGGCCAGAGCCTGGCCGGCCCGCCGGAGGGTGGCGCCAAGCCGCTCACCAGCGAGTCGGACGGCGGGGCCAGCTACCGCGAGGACATCGCCAGCGACATTGACCGGAACTGACGCTCAGCTCAGCAGCCGTACGACGGGCGCCGCCCCCGGGACCACCGGGAGCGGCGCCCGTCGCCATGTCCGGCCACCGTCGGACCCGCGCTCGCCTCATGCCCGGCCCGGCCCGACTGGCTTGGCGCGGCTGCCCGGCCGGCGTGGCTCGGCTCGGCCTGGCGTGGCTGGTGCGGTTCGGTTCGTTCGGCTTGGCTGGCCGGCTGGCGCGGCGCGGTTCGGCGCGGCTCGGTTCCGAGTCGGCTCACCTAGCGCAGCCGGCGGGCGGCTCAGCTCGGCCCGCGCTTCCGCCCGGCCCGGCTCGCTCGGCTTGCTTCGGTTCGGCCTGCGCTTCCGGCCGGCCCCGGGGTCGTCCGTCCCGGCTGTCCGGCCACTGTTCCACATGAGCTTGATACCTGTGAGGCATAAATTTGCCTCACAGGTATCAAGCTCTTTTGTGCATGCTGCCCGGACAATCGTCGCCATCTCGACGTGGCCCCTAAGAACAGCGCCCGCTGCCCGGTGCCTGCTGGCCCGGTGCCTGCTGGCCCGGCGCCGGCCCGCTCTCAAGGCTGGCAATCGCAGCGCCACCCAGGCGGGACGGGCGGGTTGCCGCCCACCGGAATGGTGACCCGGGACGTCAGCGGGTGGCGGGGGTGACGTCGGCTTCGACGGGCGGCGCCAGGGCGGCCGTGACGGCGTTGCGGCGGCGGCGCAACTCGATCGGGAGTACCACCAGGGTGACCAGCGTGCCCAGCGCGCCGGTCACCACGAAGCCCCAGAGCGGCGCGCTGGCGTCGATCACCGCGCCGGCGAGCGGAGCGCCGATCGCGATGCCGACAGTGACTGCCGACCCGTGGAGGCCCATCGCCTCTCCGCGTACCTCGGGCGGGGCCAGCCGGCTGACCGCGTCCGAGGCGGCCGCGATGGTCGGCGCGCAGAGTGCGCCGGCGGGGATCAGTGCCAGGCAGAGCAGCCACCAGTGGGCGCCGCCCAGCCCGATCGGGATGGTGCAGAGGCCGAGCGCCGCGGTCAGGGCCAGTGGGGAGAGTGAACGGTGTACGGCACCGTAGGCGAAGCCGCCGGCCAGCGAGGCGACCGCCCAGATGGACAGAACCGCGCCGGTCCAGCCGACCTCGCCGCTCGCCCGCAGCACGGCCACCACCGCCACGTCGGTGCCGCCGAGCACCAGCGTGGCGGCGGTACTGACGGCCAGCACGGCGAGCAGTCGGGGGGTCAGCCACTCGCGGCGGGGCACCCGGCGCCGCAGGCCGGTCGGCTCGCTGGCACCCCGGATGGGCGGGTTGAGCAGCCACAGGCCGATCCCGGCGGCGACGATGCCGGTACCGACCAGGTACAGGGTCGTCCGCGCGGAGATCGCCGTGACCAGGGCCACTGCCAGTGCCGGGCCGATCATGAAGGACAGCTCCACCGACATCGAGTCCAGCGCGTACGCCGGGCGGCGCCGGTCCTCCGGGACCATCGCGGCGATCGACTGGCGGACCACCGAGAAGATGGGCAGGGCGAGCGAGCCGGCCACGAAGGCGGCCGGCAGCAGCAGTGGGTACGACAGCGAGGGCGCGGTGGTCCAGAACACCGCCTCGGCGATCGCGGTGAGCACCAGGACCGGGCGCAGGCCACGCCGGTCCACCAGCCGGCCGAGCAGCGGGCCGCCGATCGCCGCGCCCACCGTGACGGCCGCGCCGACCAGGCCGGCCGCCCCGTAGCCCCGGTCGAGGTCGAGCACGACGTAGAAGGTCAGCGTCACACCGGTCGCGGTGAGCGGGATACGGGCGAGGACGGCGAGCAGCAGCAGCGACCGCAGGCCGGGCACGGCGAGCGCTGCCCGGTAAGGCTTCATGTTCACGTGGGTCCGTACCTCCGGCGACATCCTCGACCGGCGGCGGGCGGATGACCAACCAATTACCGCCTCATGCGGCCCTGATCACAGGCTGACCGTGCATGGTCACCCCGGCGCCGTCCAGCGCCCGCAGCGCCACGTCGGTGGTCTCCGGAGCGACCGCGGCGGTCAGTTCGAGCAGCACGGTGGTGGCGAAGCCCTCCCGGGCGGCGTCCAGCGCGGTCGCCCGGATGCAGTGGTCGGTGGCGATGCCGACCACGTCGACCTGGTCCACGTCGTGCCGGCGCAGCCAGTCGGCCAGGCACTCGCCGTCGTCGGCGTGCCCGTCGAACCCGGAGTACGCCGCCGCGTGCTCGCCCTTGTGGAAGATCGCCTCGACCCGCCCGGTGTCCAGATCGGGGTGGAACTCCGAGCCGCTGGTGCCGACCACGCAGTGCCGGGGCCAGGACTCCACGAAGTCCGGCGGATCGCCGAAGTGCGCGCCCGGGTCGATGTGGTAGTCCTTGGTGGCGACCACGTGTGCCCAGCGGTCCGGCTCGGCGGCGAGCAGCCGGGAGATTCCGGCGGCCACATCCGCGCCGCCACCGACGGCCAGCGAGCCGCCCTCGCAGAAGTCGTTCTGCACGTCCACGATGATCAGTGCGTTGGCCATCGAGGTCTCCCTCCTCATGATCGGGTCTGCGGTGCCGGTCCTGGATGAGCTCAGTCGGCGGGTACGACGCTGACCGGTACGGCCGGGTCGCCGCCGGAGAGCTTCAGCCCCTCCCACGGGATGGAGATCAGGCATTCGCGCAGGTGTTCCCGCGACTCGTCCAGCGACGGTAGGGCCACCGGCTCGCCGTCGACCACGTACGAGCGCTGGAGCAGCCGGTCGTTGGGCTGCCGGTCCGGTACGCCCTGCGGGACGATGATCTCCTCGGTGGCGGTGCCGGTCGGCTTGTGCCGGCGGACCGCCACCTTCCGGCCACCGATCGTCGCCTTGTGCTCGGAGCGCTTCACCACCGGCCGCCCCTCGACCTCGACGAGCTTGTAGACCAGCCCGGCGGTCGGCGCCCCGGAGCCGGTGACCACGGCCGTGCCCGCGCCGTACATGTCCACCGGCTCGGCGGCCAGCGAGGCGATGGCGTGCTCGTCCAGGTCGCCGGAGACGATGATCTTGGTCTCGGTGGCGCCCAGCGAGTCCAGCAGCTCCCGGGACTTCTGAGCGATCACCGCCAGGTCACCCGAGTCGATCCGTACCGCCCGCAGCTCCGGCCCGGCCACCGCGATCGCGTTGCGAATGCCCTGGCTGATGTCGTACGTGTCGACCAGCAGCGTGGTGTCCTTGCCCAGCGTGGCGACCTGCGAGGCGAACGCCGCCCGCTCGTCGTGGTGCAGCAGCGTGAACGCGTGCGCCGCCGTGCCCGCGGTGGGGATGCCGTAGCGTGCACCGGCGGCGAGGTTGGACGTGAACCGGAACCCGGCCAGGTACGCCGCGCGCGCCGCGGCCACCGCGGCCTCCTCGTGCGCCCGCCGCGAACCCATCTCGATCAGCGTGCGACCCCGCGCGGCGGTCACCATGCGGGCAGCTGCGGCCGCCACCGCGCTGTCGTGGTTGAGCACGGAGAGCACCAAGGTCTCCAGCACTACGCACTCGGCGAAGCCGCCCGAGACGGTGAGGATCGGCGAATTGGGGAAGAACAGCTCACCCTCGGCGTACCCGTCGATGTCGCCCGTGAAGCGGTAGTCGGCGAGCCAGGCCGCGCCCGCCTCGTCGACCACACCGGTCCGGCTCAGGAAGTCGATCTCTGTCGGGTCGAACCGGAAGTCACGGATCAGGTCGATCAGGCGGGCCGTCCCGGCGACCACGCCGTACCGGCGGCCGGTCGGCAGCCGGCGGCTGAACACCTCGAAGACGCAGCGGCGGTCGGCGGTGCCGTCCTTCAGAGCCGCGCTGACCATCGTCAGCTCGTAGTGGTCGGTCAGAAGCGCGGGGCGGAGGGTGCTCACCGCCCAAGCCTAAGGTTCAGCCTGAGTCGCCGCTTTCGTGCCCCGGGATCGATCGCAGCGCAGCCCACAGCTCGGCCCGGGCGGTCACGCCGAGCTTGGTGTAGATCCGCTGGAGGTGGTTCTCCACGGTGCGGGCGGAGAGATAGAGCCGCTCGGCGATGGCCTTGCTGGTCGCGCCGTGGGCGGCGAGGCGGGCCACCTGCCACTCCCGTTCGGTCAGCACCGGCGCCCCGGCGTGCAGCGCCGGCGTGCGGATCAGCTCGCAGCGGCCGAGTAGCCCGGCCAGGCGCTCCCGGGCCTCACCGGCTGCCGGCGAGTGCTGCTGCCGCAGCCGGTGCAGCGCTTGGGCGGTGGCTTCGGCGGCGTACACGTGCAGCTCCAGCGCGGCGTAGTCGTCGGCGACTGCGAGCAGATCCGGGGCGGAGTCGGTCACCGCGGCCCGGGCATGCCGGGCCAGCAGTGGCGGGAGCACCCCGTCGACCCGCTCGGAGAGCTCGGCGAGGCGTTGCGCGACTGTGCGCCGGCCGCCGTCGGAGCAGGTCGGCCCGACCGGTGCGCCGGCCTGGTCCAGCCGGACCAGGTCGTGCAGGACGTGCACCTCGTGCCCGGCGAAGCCGTCCGCGCGCAGCCGGTCCACCAGATCGGTGAGCTGCTTGGCTGCGCCGGGCAGGTCGCCCGACGCGGCGAGCACGGCGCCTCGGGCCTGCTCCAGCCATGGATAGAGCACCGACATGCTCGGCGAGTGGGTGCGGTCGGCCTCGGCCATCGCCTCGGTTGCCTGCGCCGCGTCGCCGCGCAGGGCCGCCGCCTGGGCCCGCTCGGCCTGGGCCAGACCGGCGTAGACCCGGCTCGTGGCCAGCACCGCGCAGGCGCCCAGCGAGGTCCGCATCGCCGCGTCGCTCTGCCCGCGCAGGCGGGCCGCGTACGCCTGGAGGATGGCCAGGTACCCGGTGCCGAGCCGGAAGTCGCCGGCGCCCGCGAGGTCGGCGAACTCGTCGGCCACGATCGCGTCGATCCCGGCCAGGTCGCCGGTGAGCATGAGCCGGGTGCCCCGGGCCAGCTCCAGGGCCAGTTGCAGGTACGGCATGTCGGTACGCCAGCTGGCCGCCGCGGAGTGCACCTGGGCGATCGCCGTACCGCTGCGGGCGAGCTGGCCCTGCGCGGCCTGGACGTACGCGATGGTGCTGCGGGCAAGCTCGCGGGCGGCGACGCTCGCTGCCGGCCGGTCCAGCACCCGCTGGCTGAGCCGCACGGCGGTGGTCGTGTCCAGCCGGTGCAGTCGCATGATCGCCTCGAAGGCGTGCACCCGGGACCGGTCGGCGGAGTCGCTGAGCTGCTCGACCCGGCTCGCGATCTCCTCCACCGTGGACTCCTGGCTCAGCCCCCAGTAGCTGACCATCCCCCGCACGGTCAGCCATCGGCAGAGCCGCCGCTCGTCGCCGGGCTCGGGAGTCACCGCGTCGAGGACGTCGATCGCCTCGTCCGGTCGGTCGGCGAACATCAGGATGGTCGCCAGCAGCTCCGCCGCGTCCGAGCCGCCGTCGGCGTTGAGCGCGGCGCGGGCCAGCCGGGTCGCCAGCGGCACGTCGTAGCGGGTGAACGCCTGCACCGCGGCGTCCACCAGCAGGGCGGCGTCCTGCGCGGTGCCCGAGTCGAGCCGCCACACCGCCACCCGCAGGAGGTCGCCGCGGCGGCGCTTTCCGACCCGCTCCAACAGCTCGGCGAGGTGCGCCTGGAGTCGTCGGGTGCGGCTGACCGGGCAGCGGCGGCGCATCACCTCGCCGTAGAGCGGGTGGGCCAGCCGGACGTCGGTCCGCCGGTCGCTCTGTACGACGCTGATCAGCCCGCGTTCCTCGGCGATCTCCACGTCGACCGGGTCGGCGGCCAGGTTGAGGAGGTGCAGGCCCAGCGGTTCGCCGAAGGCGACCAGCTCGACGACCGTGCGGACGCCGTCGGTGAGCTGCCCGACCCGGGTGTCGATGAGGTCGGTCAGGTTGGGTGCCAGCTCCAGGCGCCCGGTCCACTTCCAGATGCCGTAGGTGCGCTTCAGCTCCGCGCTGCCGTTGGCGGCGTGCACCAGCTCGCGCAGCAGCAGTGGGTTGCCGGACGAGAGGCGGCCGAGCCGGTCGGCGGAGCCGGCGTCGACCGGGCCATCCAGGATCGACGCCAGCAGGCCGGCGGTCTCCGCCTGTGGCATCGGCGTCAGTTCGATGTGCTCGACCAGGTCGTCGGTCCAGAGTGCCCGGATCGGCAGCGGGATCTGCTCGCCGTCGCGCAGGGTGCCGACCACGGTGGCGTTCTCGTCCCGGGCGACGAGATGCACGAGCGCCGCCGAGGGCGGGTCGAGCAGGTGTGCGTCGTCGATGGCGAGCACGATCCGGCGGCCGGCCGCCTGCTGGTGCAGCACGCCCAGGGCCCAGCGCAGGATGCCGGCGGGGGAGAGCCCTTGGGGTTGCTCGGCGGGGAGGACCTGCACCAGCCCGCCGAACGGCAGTGCGGCGGTGGTGGCGCTGGCCGCGATGGACCAGATCGCGTACCGGTCGGTGGGCAGGGTGCTGACGCCCTCGCGCAGCAGCCGGCTCTTGCCGATGCCTGCGCTGCCGCTGAAGAAGAGCCCCCGGCCGGCCTCGCCGGTCACGGCCGCCAGCAGGCGGTTGAGCTCGTCGGTTCGGCCGACGAACTTCCATCGACTCATCCGGGCAGCATATCCATCGAAACCTGTCTGCGCGCGGACCGTCACGCACCGAAGTTGAGTAATCTCGTGATTACCGGTGAGTATGTGTAGTGTTCCGTCCGGTCATCGGGCCGCCCGTACTGTTCCGATATACGGGTACTGTCACCGGATTCAACGCGACCGGCGCGCCGGTCGCCTGCCCTGGGAGGCCACCTGATGAAGCAGGGCCCTCTCCCCTCGGTCGACTCGTCGGACGACATGGCCGGCCCAGTCGAGCTGCCGCGCTGTGGCCCGCTGCCCACCCAGGTCGGGGTGACCGGTCCCGCTCCGGAGGAGCCGCTCGGCGTGGTCGCCGTCGGCCCGGCCGGCGCCGAGCGGCGCGCGGTGCTCGCCACCCTGCTCGGGCTCGACCCGGTGATGCTCACCGTGCCGGCGGGCAGTTGGCTGGTGGTGCGGCACGCCAAGGAGCCCACCCGTGCGGCGTACGTGCCGGGTTACCGCCAGCCGCACTCGTACGGCGCGGACCGGGACGCGGCCGGCCCGGCGCTGGCCCGCCCGCCCCGGCGTGTCGAGTTGAGCGTGCCGGAGCCGCTGTTGCGGCACTTCACCCTGATCGACACGCCGGACAGCGGCACGCTCGGCGTGGCCGGGGGTCGGGTGCTGCTCGACGCGGTCGGCCGGGCCGGCGCGCTGCTCTTCGTGATCGCGGCCGACCAGGCGTTCACCGCCGCGGAGTTGAACCTGCTTGCCGAGGTGGCCCCCGCCCCGGTGAAGGTCGTCTTCGCGGTCACCCCCGGCGCGGCGGGCTGGGCGCCGGTGCCCGACGGC
Organism: Micromonospora sp. NPDC000668; assembly: GCF_042897975.1. Taxonomy (NCBI): domain Bacteria; kingdom Bacillati; phylum Actinomycetota; class Actinomycetes; order Micromonosporales; family Micromonosporaceae; genus Micromonospora; species Micromonospora sp. NPDC000668. The sequence continues at coordinate 125,989 of NZ_JBIAYP010000010.1, read as the reverse complement.
GCGGCGACGACGGAGGACGCGGGGGCGTCCGTCCCGCCGGCCGGCGGTCTGCCCGGCGAGGTCGACCCGGTCGCGGTGACCGTGGAGGCGCACCGGGCGGTGCTGCTGGCCGCGGTGCCCTCGCTGGCCGGCGCGCGGTGGTTCCCGGTCGCCGACGCCGACACCGCTGCGGATTTGCGCCGGGCGCTGGTGGGTTGGTCGGCCGACGAGGGGTTGCACCGGGCCAGCGTGGATCCGCCGGTGCTGCCGGGCCAGCACGACCGGGTGGCCGTGGTCGCTGACCCGGGGGACTGGTCCGAGCAGCTTGACCGGCAGACCCGCTCCTGCGCCCAGCGGATCCGCCAGCACCTCGCGCTGGAGTTGGCGAACACCCACCTGCGGGTGGTTCAGGAGATCGTCTTCGGGGTCGGCTGCGCCGGCCTGCCCGAGCTGCTGGACCGGGAGATGGCCGCGTTGTCGCTGTTGGCCACCGCCCAGTGCGACCACGCGGTGCGGGGCATCGTGGCCGATGCCGCGACCCGGGTGCTCGGCGCTCCGCTGGCCGAGGGCGTGCGGCGCCGGATCGCCACGGCCGTGCAGTACGGCCTGGCTGACCACCGGCATGGTCGCGACCTGGACCGGGTGTTGCTGATCACCAGCACGGCCGGGGTGGCCAATCTGACCGGCCCGGAGGCGATCGACGCGCTGTCCGGCTATCCGGCGGCGTCGCGCGACGAGGTGTTCCCGCCGGTCGCGGTGGCGCTCTCCGGCGGGTGCTGGCAGACGTGGCGCACTCCCGGCAACGACGACCGCAACGCCGCGCGGGCGTGGTCCCAGCGGGCGCTGTGGGAGGTTGAGCTGGGGTTGTCCCGGGAGATCTCCCGACGGTTCGAGGTGATGCGCCTCTCGCTGGGCGCGGTGCTCTCCGATGCAGTCGACCACGGCATCCTGCTCGCCTGACGGCGTGGCCGCCGGCTCGGTACCACACCTCCCGTTCGGCGACGTCCAGGGCGGGTCCGGGACGGCCGGAGTGGGCGATCCTCGCCGGGCCGGCGTTCCGGTTCCTCGGTTCCGGGAAACCGGTGGCACGATGGGGGGCATGGCGGCTCCGCAGGTTGCACCGGTCGAGACGCCGGACACTGACGAGGTGCCGGCGTCTGACCGGCAATGGGTGACGATCGTGTGGGACGACCCGGTCAACCTGATGACGTACGTGACCTGGGTCTTCCAGAAGCTTTTCGGCTACAGCCGGGAGAGGGCCGAGCAGCTCATGCTGGACGTGCACCACAAGGGCCGGGCCGTGGTCTCCACCGGCGCCCGGGAACGCATGGAGCACGACGCGTCGCAGCTGCACGCGTATGGGCTGTGGGCGACGGTGGACCGCTCGTGAGCATGTTCCGTCGCCAGGCCGGCCGCTACGTCGCCACCTTCGCCGTCGACGAGGTGCGGGTGCTGCGCAAGGTCGCCTCCGAGGTGGTCGGCCTGCTCACCGACGGCTTCGATCACACCGACCCGGTTGTCGGCCGGCTCTTCCCGGCGGTCTACCCGGAGGACGCGGCCGGCTCCGCCGAGTTCCGCCGTTACACCGAGGGCGACCTGAAGACCGCGAAGATCGACCAGGCCGGGGCGATCCTGGCCGCGCTGCCCGACGAGGCCGGCGGCGAGGTGCGGCTGGACGCCGAGGCGGCCGAGGCGTGGCTGCGGGCGCTGAACGACGCCCGGCTGGCGATGGGCGTCCGGCTGGAGATCAAGGACGGCACGGACCTGGGCGAGGAGTTGGACGACGCGGTGGCTGAGGACCCGGCCTCCAGCCGGGTGTTCCAGCTGTCGGTCTACGCGTACCTGGGATATCTGCAGGAGTCGCTGCTCAACGCCTTGATCGATTAGCGGTGACCGGCACCACTTCGGCCCGTGCCCGGCAGGCGTTAGGCTGGAACACGTGCTGAGCATCGACCGGTCGATCATCGACGCGATCGTCGCCCACGCGCGCCGGGACCACCCCGACGAGGCGTGCGGCGTGGTCGCCGGTCCCGTCGGCAGCGACACCCCGACCCGGCACATCCCGATGGACAATGCCGCGCGGTCGATGACCTTCTACGAGTTCGACTCGATGGAGCACCTGCGGGTGTGGCGGGAGATGGACGACCGGGACGAGGAGCCCGTGGTCATCTACCACTCGCACACCGCCACCGAGGCGTACCCCTCGCGGACGGACGTCTCCTTCGCCGGTGAGCCGGGCGCGCACTACCTGCTCGTCTCGACCCGCGAGCCCGACTCGGAGGAGATCCGGTCGTTCCGGATCGTCGACGGTGTAATCGCCGAGGAGCCGGTCCGGATCGTGGAGGCCGGGGTCGACCCGCATGCCGTCCAGTCCTACATGTTCGGGCAGAGCCCGGCGACGGTCGACTACGAGTGTTCCGGCCGCTGACCCGTCAGCAGCCGCACCCGTTTCGTCCCGTCACCGTAGGCACACCTGAACGAGGAGCACGACATCATGGCCATTGAGGTTCGCATCCCCACCATCCTGCGCAGCTACACCGGCGGCGCCAAGGTCGTCGAAGGCGCCGGCGACACCCTGAGCGACCTGCTCGCCGATCTGGACTCCCGGCACGGCGGGCTGCGGGGCCGGCTGGTCACCGAGGCCGGCACGCTGCACCGCTTCGTCAACGTCTACGTCAACGACGAGGACGTCCGCTTCCTCGGCGCGCTGGACGCCAAGCTCGCCGATGGCGACAGCGTCACCATCCTGCCGGCTGTGGCCGGCGGCGCGTTCGGCTTCGCCGCGGCAGCGGCGATCAGCCAGCACAGCGCCGCGGCAGCGGCGATCAGTCAGCACAGCGCCGCAGCCGCGGTGGCTCGCGGCGCCGTCGCCGCCCGCTGAGGGCGGTCGCCATGGCGCGGTACGACAGCCTGCTCGACGCCTGCGGGGGCACGCCGCTGGTCGGCCTGCCCCGACTCTCCCCGACGGTGCCCGACGGGGCGCCTCCGGTGCGGCTCTGGGCCAAGCTGGAGGACCGGAACCCGACCGGCAGCATCAAGGACCGCGCGGCGCTGTTCATGGTCCGCGCCGCGGAGGAGTCCGGCCGGCTCCGGACGGGTGACACCATCCTGGAGCCGACCAGTGGCAACACCGGCATCTCGCTGGCCATGGTGGCCAAGCTGCGCGGCTACCGGCTGGTCTGCGTGATGCCGGAGAACGTCTCCACCGAGCGGGTCCAGCTGCTCCGGATGTACGGCGCTGAGATCATTTTCTCGCCGGCGCCGGGTGGCTCCAACCAAGCCGTCGCCACGGCCAAGCAGATCGCCGCCGAGCACCCGGACTGGGTGATGCTCTACCAGTACGGCAACGAGGCGAACGCCCGGGCGCACTACGAGACGACCGGCCCGGAACTGCTGCACGACCTGCCCACCATCACGCACTTCGTGGCCGGGCTGGGCACCACCGGCACCCTGATGGGCACCGGGCGCTACCTGCGGGAGAAGGTCGACGGCATCCAGGTCGTGGCCGCCGAGCCGCGCTACGGCGAGGTGGTCTACGGCCTGCGCAACATCGACGAGGGGTACGTGCCGGAGCTCTACGACGCCTCGGTGCTCTCCCGGCGCTTCTCGGTGGGCACCCGGGACGCGGTGCTGCGCACCCGGCAGCTCGTCGACGTGGAGGGCATCTTCGCCGGCTTCTCCACCGGCGCCATCCTGCACGCCGCGCTCGCGGTGGCGCATGAGGCGGTCCGCGACGGTCGCCGTGCCGACGTGGCCTTCGTGGTCTGCGACGGCGGCTGGAAGTACCTGTCCACCGGCGCGTACGGCGGGACGCTGGCCGACGCCGAGGACGCCCTGGAGGGCCAGCTCTGGGCCTGACCAACCTGGTCGGTTTGTACGGGCCGTCGACCCTCGCGTCGGCGGCCCGCACGCTGTCCACAGCCTCGTGAACAGGTGTCACGTTCGTGACAACTTCCAAAGGATGATTCTTGCTGCCGGGTACCCCGGCGTAGGCTGCGCAGCGTGGCGCACGCGTCGGTAGAGATCACGGCCTGGACGATGGCCGACACGGATGCTACTGACAGTGACAGCGAGACGACTCGATGCGACTGACCGTTCTGGGTTGCGCCGGGAGCTTCCCCGGCCCCGAGTCGCCGTGTTCGGCCTACCTCGTCGAGGCGGACGGCTTCCGGCTCCTGGTCGACTTCGGCTCAGGTTCGCTGTCCAGCCTCCAGCGGTACGCGGGGCTGCACGCCCCGGACGCGATCCTGCTGACCCACCTGCACTGCGACCACATCCTCGACGCCGTGTCGTACGTGGTGGTCCGCCGGTACGCCCCGGACGGCCCCCGCCCGGCGCTGCCGGTGTACGCGCCCTCCGGCGCACCGGACCGGCTCAGTGCCGCGTACGGCGACGACGGCACCGTGGAGGACGTCTACCAGTTCTACGCCCTCCAACCGGGCACCTTCCCGATCGGGCCGTTCACGGTCACCGTCGACCGGGTCAACCACCCCGTCGAGACGTACGGCGTGCGGCTGGAGCACGGCGGCCGATCGCTCTGCTACTCCTCGGACACCGCGCCCTGCGACGCGCTGCTGCGGCTGGCCCAGAACGCCGACGTCTTCCTGTGCGAGGCCAGCTACCTCGACGGCGCGGACAATCCGCCGGATCTACACCTCACCGGCCGGGAGGCTGGTGAGACGGCGACCAAGGCCGTGGTGGGCCGGCTGCTGCTCACCCACCTGGTGGCCGCCTGGGGCAGCGAGGCGCACACGCTGGAGTCGGCCGCCGGGGCGTACACCGGGCCGCTCGAGGTGGTCCGGGCCGGCGCCAGCTACGACGTCTGACCCATCGCGTCCCGGTCTTCCGGGGTCGGCCAGCGGTCTTGTGCCGTACTGTTCGCCAGCCGGTCAGCGGACGGTCGTCTGGCGCACCCGTGGCACCCGCACGGTGTGGGCATGCGGATCGCCATCGTGACCGAGTCGTTCCCGCCGGACGTGAACGGCGTCGCGCACTCCGTGGTGCGGACGGCGGAACACCTGCTCGCCCGGGGCCACGAGCCGGTCGTCATCGCGCCCGCCCCGTCCGGGGCCGGCCGGCAGGACACCGACGGGTTGCCGTACCCGGTGGTGCGCATCCCCAGCGTGCCGTTGCCCCGATACCAGGGGTTCCGGCTGGGCGTGCCGACCACCACCCGGCTGGCTGGGGCGCTGCTGTCGGCCGAGCCGGACGTGGTCCACCTGGCGAGTCCGTTCATCCTCGGCGCTCGGGCGGCCACGCTGGCCAGCCGGCACCGGCTGCCCACGGTGGCGGTCTACCAGACCGACGTCGCGGCCTATGCCCGGGCGTACCGGGTGGGCTGGGGTGAGGCGGCGGCCTGGCGTCGGCTTCGGGAGATTCACAACTCGGCGCAGCGCACCCTCGCCCCGTCCACCCGGGCCGCGGCCGACCTGATCGCCAACGGGGTACAGCGGATCTGGCTGTGGCGCCGGGGCGTCGACGCCGTCCGGTTCGACCCGGCCAAGCGCTGCGCGGCGCTGCGCCACCAGTTGGCCCCCGGCGGGGAACTGCTGGTCGGCTACGTCGGCCGGCTGGCCCCGGAGAAGCGGGTGGAGCTGCTGGCGGCGACCTCCCGGCTGCCGGGCGTACGGGTGGTGGTGGCCGGCGACGGCCCGGCCCGCCGCCAACTGGCGCGAGCGCTGCCCGGGGTGAACTTCCTGGGGGTGCAGCACGGCGAGGACCTCGCTCGGCTCTACGCCAGCCTGGACCTGTTCGTGCACACGGGTCCGCACGAGACCTTCGGCCAGACCCTCCAGGAGTCGTTGGCCTCCGGCGTGCCGGTGGTGGCGCCGGCCAGCGGCGGGCCGGTCGACCTGGTCGACCCGGGGGTGACCGGGCTGCTGGTGCCGCCGAACGACGGGGACGCGCTCGCCGACGCGGTGGCCGAGTTGGCCGCCGACGCCGACCGGCGGCGGGCGTACGGGCTGGCCGCCCGGGCCGCCGTGGGCCGGCGTAGCTGGGCCGCGGTCGGCGACGAGCTGATCGGCCACTATCACGCCGTACGGGCCGGGGCCGCCACCGTCGGCCTGCCAGCCGCATCGTGACCGGGACCGCCGGTGGGCTGCGGATCGTGCGGCTCGCCAACTTCGTGACCGCACGCTCCGGCGGCCTGCGCACCGCGCTGCGGCATCTCGGCGAGGGCTACCGGGCGGCCGGGCACGATCCGGTGCTGGTGATACCCGGCCCACGGGCCACCGACGAGAGGCACCCGTGGGGTCGGGTCGTCACTCTGCCCGGGCCGGAGCTGCCCGGCAGCGGCGGCTACCGGCTGCTCGCCGGTCGGCGCCGGTTGGCCCGGGTGCTCGCCGAGTTGGCGCCGGACCGGTTGGAGGTCTCCGACCGGTCGTCGCTGCGCTGGACGGGGAGTTGGGCGAAGGCGCACGGGGTGCCGTCGGTGATGGTCTCGCACGAGTCGCTGACCGGGCTGCTCGGCCAGTGGGGCGTGCCGGACGCGCTGCGCCGACCGACCGCCGACCGGCTCAACCGGGCGACCAGCCGGGCGTACGACCGGATCGTGTGCACCACCCGCTGGGCGGCCGAGGAGTTCGACCGGATTGGCGCGGACAACGTAAACCTGGTGCCGCTCGGGGTGGACCTGGACACCTTTCGTCCGGACCGGGCCGACCCGCGGCTGCGTGAGCGCTACGCCGACCCGACCGAGCTGTTGCTGGTGCACTGCGCCCGGCTGTCCCCGGAGAAACGCCCCGAGCTGGCCGTGCGGGCGCTGGCCGAGCTGCGCCGGGCCGGCGTGCCGGCGGTGCTGGTGATGGCCGGGGACGGCCCGCTGCGCACCGCGCTGGCCCGCCGCGCCGCCGGCCTGCCCGTCACGTTCACCGGCTTCCTGCCCGACCGCGCCGCGGTGGCCGCTCTGCTCGCCAGCGCGGACGTGGTGCTGGCACCCGGCCCGGTGGAGACCTTCGGCCTGGCCGGGCTGGAGGCACTGGCCTGTGGCACCCCGGTGGTGGTCAACGCGGCCAGCGCGCTGCCCGAGGTGGTCGGGACGGCGGGGCTGGCCGCGTACGGCTCGGGGGCGTCGGTGGCCGCGGCGGTGACCCGGCTGGCGGCCCGGCCGGAGGCGGAGCGGCGGCGGGCCGCCCGGGCCCGGGCCGAGGAGTTCGGCTGGCCGGCGGCCGTCGCCGGATTCGTCCGGGTGCACGGCGCGGAGTCCGGTCGGGGCACCCCGGGGCAGGGAGATCACCGCACCACATAGGGTGCAGGCATGGCGCGACCTGACGGGCGAGGGCCCGATCAACTTCGACCGGTGACCCTGACCCGAGGCTGGAGCACCCATCCGGAGGGCTCGGTGCTCGTCGAGTTCGGCGGCACCCGGGTGCTCTGCACGGCGAGCGTCACCGAGGGGGTGCCCCGCTGGCGCAAGGGCTCCGGGCTCGGCTGGGTGACCGCCGAGTACGCGATGCTGCCCCGGGCCACCAACACCCGCTCCGACCGGGAGAGCGTCAAGGGTCGGGTCGGTGGCCGGACCCATGAGATCTCCCGGCTGATCGGCCGCAGCCTGCGCGCCTGCATCGACCTCAAGGCGCTGGGCGAGAACTCGGTGGTGCTCGACTGCGACGTGCTCCAGGCCGACGGCGGCACCCGGACCGCCGCGATCACCGGCGCGTACGTGGCGCTGCACGACGCGGTGGACTGGCTGGCCGCCCGCAAGGCGTTGGCCGGGAAGCCGGAGAAGGTGATGCACCGCTCGGTGGCCGCGGTCAGCGTGGGGATCATCGCCGGCGAGGCGCGGCTCGACCTCTGCTACGAGGAGGACGTGGCCGCCGAGGTGGACATGAACGTGGTCTGCACCGGTGCGGGCGACTTCGTCGAGGTGCAGGGCACCGGCGAGGCGGGCGTGTTCGCCCGGGAGCAGCTCGACGCCCTGCTCGACCTGGCCGTCGCCGGCTGCGCGGACCTGGCCGAAGCCCAGCGGAAGGCCCTCGGCCCGTGAGCGCGAGGAGTGCGCTTGCGAGCCCTGCAGCCGCGAACAAAGGTGATCTCTCATGAACAAGGTCCTGCTCGCCACGCGCAACCGAAAGAAGCTGGTGGAACTCCAGCGGATCCTGGACGCCGCGCTCGGCGCGCACCGGATCGCCCTGCTCGGGCTGGATGACGTCGAGCAGTACCCGGAGCTGCCGGAGACCGGCCTGACCTTCGGCGAGAACGCGCTGATCAAGGCGCGGGAGGGTTGCCGGCGTACCGGGCTGCCGACCATCGCCGACGATTCCGGGCTGGCGGTGGACGCGCTCAACGGGATGCCGGGTGTGTTCAGCGCCCGGTGGTCCGGCCAGCACGGCGACGACCATGCCAACCTCCAGTTGGTGCTGGATCAGATCGCCGACGTGCCCGACGAGGAGCGAGCCGCCTCTTTCGTCTGCACGGTGGCGCTGGTGCTGCCCGGTGGCAAGGAGCACCTGGTCGACGGCCGGCAGTCCGGGCGGGTGCTGCGCGCCCCGCGTGGCGACGGTGGGTTCGGCTACGACCCGATCTTCCTGGGCGACGGGCAGGACCGGACCAACGCCGAGCTGACCCCGGAGCAGAAGGACGCGATCAGCCACCGCGGCAAGGCGCTGCGCGAGCTGGCCAAGCTGGTCGCCAAGGTGCTGCCGCCCGCCGCCTGACCCGCGGCGGACGACAGCGACCCCGCAGAGGTCAGCCCAGCGGGCCGACCTCCCGTTCGATGGCGGCGCGCAGTTCCGGGCCGGCCAGCACCGCGCGGGCCGCCTCCATCACCGGGGCGAGGAACACGTCCGGGCCCGGCTCACCGGCCGCTCCGCCCAGTGCAGCGACCGCGGCCCGGCCGGCCGGCGACGGCTCCAGCGGGGCGCGCAGCTGAAGGCCGCGTACGCCGGCCAACAGCTCCACCGCGAGCAGGCTGGTCAGGTTGTCCAGCACCGTGCGCAGCTTCTTGGCCGCCGCCCAGCCCATCGAGACGTGGTCCTCCTGCATGCCGCTGGTGGGCAGCGAATCCACCGAGGCCGGGGCGGCCAGTCGCCGGTTCTCCGCGACGATCCCGGCCGCCGTGTACTGGGCGATCATCAGCCCGGAGTTCACCCCGGCGTCGGGGGAGAGGAACGCCGGTAGCTCCCGGGAGCGGGTGACGTCCAGCAGCCGGTCCACCCGCCGCTCGGCGATCGCGCCCACCTCGGCGGCAGCGATGGCGAGGAAGTCCGCGGCGAAGCCGAGCGGCGCGCCGTGGAAGTTACCGGTCGACTCGACCCGGCCGTCCGGCAGCACCACCGGGTTGTCCACCACGGACACCAGCTCCCGGCCCGCGACCGTGCGGACGAAGTCCAGGGTGTCCCGGGCCGCGCCGGCCACCTGCGGCGCACAGCGCATCGAGTACGCGTCCTGCACGGCGTGCGCCAGGTCGTCGCGGTGCGAGTCCATCACCCGGGAGTCCTGCAGCAGCCGGTGGATGTTCGCCGCCGACGTCGCCTGGCCGGGGTGCGGCCGGATCGCGTGCAGCTCGGGAAGGAACGGCCGCTCCGAGCCGAGCATCGCCTCGATCGCCAGCGCGGCGGTCACGTCGGCCATGGCGAACAGGTGCGCCGCGTCGTGGATGGCCAGCAGCAGCATGCCGAGCATTCCGTCGGTGCCGTTGATCAGCGCCAGCCCCTCCTTGGCGGCCAGCTCGATCGGCTTGAGCCCCGCCGCGGCCAGCGCGTCCGCCGCGTCCTGCCGATCGCCGGCCGGGCCGAGCACCCAGCCCTCACCGAGCAGCACCAGCGCGCAGTGTGCCAGCGGCGCCAGGTCGCCGGAGGCGCCCAGCGAGCCGTGCTCCGGCACCCACGGCGTGATGTCGTGGTTGAGCAGGTCGACCAGCGCCTCGGCGATCAGCGGGCGGACCCCGGAGCGGCCCAGGGCGAGCGACCGGACCCGCAGCAGCATCATCGCCCGGACCACCTCGCGCGGCATCGGGGCGCCCACCCCGGCGGCGTGCGAGCGGATCAGCGCGTGTTGCAGCTCGGCCCGCCGCTCCGGGGCGACGAAGGTGTTGGCCAGCGCCCCGAACCCGGTCGAGACGCCGTACACGGGCCGCCCGGCGGCCTCGATGCCGTCCACGATCGCGCGGCTGGTCGCCATCGCCTCCCGGGTGGCCGGGTCGAGCACCACCGTGGCGGTGCCGCGGGCCACCGCGAGCACGTCGTCGGCGGAGATTCCGGTGGGTTGGATGGTCACGGTCGTCATTGCGGCACTCCGTTGAGCAGGACCTGGCGGATCAGTGGGACACCGGGCCGGTAGGCCAGGTGCAGGTACGAGGGGGCGTCCAGGACGACGAGGTCGGCCCGGGCGCCGGGGGTGAGCACGCCGATGTCGTCGCGGCGCAGCGCCCGCGCGCCGCCCAGCGTCGCGGCCCGGACCGCCTCCGCCGGGGTCATCCGCATCTCGCGGACGGCGAGGGCCACACAGAACGGCATGGACGAGGTGTACGACGAGCCGGGGTTGCAGTCGGTGGCCAGCGCGACGGTGACGCCGGCGTCGAGCAGCCGGCGGGCGTCCGGGTAGGGCGAGCGGGTGGAGAACTCGGCACCGGGCAGCAGGGTGGCCACGGTGGTCGCCGAGGCCAGCGCGTCCACGTCGGCGTCGCTCAAGTGGGTGCAGTGGTCGACGCTGGCGGCGCCCAGTTCCACGCCGAGCTGGACACCGGGGCCGGGGCCGAGCTGGTTGGCGTGCACCCGCACGCCCAGCCCGGCGGCCTGCCCGCAGGCGAGGATGGCCCGGGCGTGGTCGACGTCGAAGGCACCCCGCTCGCAGAACACGTCGATCCACTTCGCGTGCGGCGCGGCGGCGGCCAGCATCGGCCCGCAGACCAGCCCGACGTAGTCGTCGGGACGGCCGGCGTACTCGGCGGGCACCACGTGCGCGCCGAGGAAGGTGGTCTCGGTGCTGGTCTCGGCGGCGATCCGCAGCGAGCGGGCTTCGTCGGCGACGGTCAGCCCGTACCCACTCTTGATCTCCATGGTGGTGGTGCCCTGGAGCAGGGCCTCCCCGCGCAATCGGCGTACGGTGGCCCGCAGGTCGTCGTCACTGGCGGCCCGGGTCGCGCCGACCGTGGTCCGGATGCCGCCGCCGGTGTACGGCTGGCCGGCCATCCGGGCGGCGAACTCGGCGGCCCGGTCGCCGGCGAAGACCAGGTGTGCGTGGCTGTCCACGAAGCCGGGCAGCACGGCTGCCCCACCGGCGTCGACCCGCCGGTCGGCGGCCGGCGCGTACGACGCCGGCCCGACCCAGGCCACCCGGCCGTCCTCGACCAGCACGGCCGCGTCGCGGCGGATGCCCAGCGGGCCCTCGCCAGCGCCGTTGGTGACCAGCTCCCCGATGTTGTCGACCAGCAGGCTGCTCATGCTGGTGTCACCGCCTGGATCGAGGCCGACAACTCGGCCGGCACGTCCACGCTCAGGTGCCTGCCCTCGGCCACCACCACACGGCCGTCCACCACGACCTGCTCGACGTCCGCCGCCCCGGCCGCGAAGAACGCGCCAACCGGCGGTACCCCGGCGGTGCGGGCGCTGTCCAGCCGTACCGTGACCAGGTCGGCGCGCGCTCCCACGGCGATCCGCCCGGCGTCGGCCCAGCCCAGCGCGGCGTGCCCGGCGGCGCTGGCGGCGCTGAGCAGCTCGACCGGGGTGAAGTGGCCGCGCCGCCGGGTGCGCAGCCGTTCGTCCAGCTCCACCGCCCGGGCCTCCTCGAAGAGGTCGATCACGGCGTGGCTGTCGCTGCCCAGGCTCAGCTGGATCCCCACGTCGGCCATCCGGCGGGCCGGGCCGATCCCGTCGGCCAGGTCCCGCTCGGTTGTCGGGCAGAGGCACGCCCCGGTCCGGCTCTCCCCGAGCAGCGTCAGGTCACCGCTGGTCGGGTGGGTGACGTGCACGGCCGTGGTGTTCGATCCGAGCACGCCGTGCTCGGCGAGCAGCGCGGTCGGCGTGCGGCCGTGCACGGCCCGACACTCGTCGTTCTCGGCGGGCTGCTCGGAGAGGTGCACGTGCAGCGGCGCCGACCGGTCCCGTGCCCAGGCGGCCACCGTGCCGAGCTGGTCGGCGGGGACCGCCCGCACCGAGTGCACGGCAGCGCCGACCCGCGCGTGGGAGTCCGTCGGTTGGAACGCCGCCGCCCGCTCGGCCCACCGGGTCGCGTCGCCGTCACCGAAACGCCGCTGCGGCCCGGCCAGCGCCCGGCCGTCCACGCCGGCCGTCAGGTAGCAGGTGTCCAGCAGGGTGAGCCGGATCCCGGCATGCGCGGCGGCCTCGACCAGGGCCGCACCCATCGCGTTCGGATCGTCGTAGGCGCCGCCGTCGGGGCGATGGTGCAGGTAGTGGAACTCGCCGACGCAGGTGATCCCCGCCAGCGCCATCTCGGCGTAGACCGCCCGGGCCAGGGCGAGGTAGGTGTCCGGATCCAGGCGATCCGCGACGGCGTACATCCGGTCCCGCCAGCTCCAGAAGTCGCCCCGGCCGCCGTGGGTGCGCCCGCGCAGCGCCCGATGGAACGCGTGCGAGTGCACATTGGACAGCCCCGGCAGGGTCAGCCCGGCCAGTGGCACGGCGTCGGCGTACACCTCGACCCCGGCCGGCGGCCGGCTTCCGGCGGTCAACGGCGTCACGCCAGTGATCCGCTCCCCATCGGTCTCGATCAGCACGTCGGGCGTGGGCTCGGCGTAGTTGGGCAGCCAGGCGTACTCGGCGAGCCAGCGGGTCGGGGTCACCGGCATATCAGCTCCTCAAGGACGCGGGCCAGAGCCCGTACCCCGGCGGCGCAGTCGGCGTCGGTGGCCGCCTCGGCGGGGGAGTGCGACACCCCGCTCGGATTGCGCACGAAGAGCATGGCCGTGGGCAGGTGCGCGGCGAGCACTCCGGCGTCGTGCCCCGCGCCGGTGGGCAGCACCGGCGCGTCGAGCAGTGCGGCCAGCCGGCCGGCCAGCCCGCCGTCGAAGGCGACCAGCGGCGTCGCTGACTCCTCGGTCAGCGTCACCGCCGTACCGTCGCGACGGGCCCGCTCGGCGACCTTGCCCCGCACCGCGTCGACCAACCCGGAGAGGGTCTCCGGGTCGGCGGCCCGGGCGTCCAGCCAACCGGTGACCTTCGACGGGATGGCGTTGGTGGCGTTCGGCTCGACGGCGACCCGGCCCACCGTGGCGTGCGCGCCGCGCAGCCGGGCCTCCTTGTTGGCCGCCAACACGGTGAACGCGTAGGTGAGCATCGGGTCGCGGCGGTCGGCCATCCGGGTGGTACCCGCGTGGTTGCCCTCGCCGACAACGTCGAAGCGCCACCGGCCGTGCGGCCAGATCGCGCTGGCCACCGCGACCGGCGCGTCCGTCTCGACCAGCGCGCGGCCCTGCTCGACGTGCAGCTCCACGAAGGCGCCGAACCGGCCCAGCAGCTCCGGGCGGGCGCCCGCCGGCTGGTCGCCGAGCGCCTCGGCGAAGCTCACCCCGGCCGCGTCGCGCAGCCCGGCCGCGCGGTCGACCGCGAGCGCCCCGGTGAGCAACCGCGACCCCAGGCACGGTACGCCGAAGCGTGCCCCTTCCTCCTCGACGAACGCGCCCAGCACCAGCGGCCGGCCCGGCGCGACGCCGGCGGCGCGCAACTCGTCCACGGCGAGGAACGCGCTCACGATGCCGAGCGGCCCGTCGTACGCCCCGCCGTGCGGCACCGAGTCGAAGTGGCTGCCGGTCAGCACCGCGTCCCCGGCCTCCGGGTCACCCCAGTGCGCGAAGAGGTTGCCGTTGCCGTCCTCGGTGACCGGCATGGCTCGGCGGTCGGCCTGCGACCGGAACCAGCTGCGTAGCTCCAGCTCTGGCTCGGTCAACGCGTAGCGCAGGTAGCCGCCGCTGCCGGCGTCCCGCCCGATCGGCGCGATCTCGTCCCACAGCGTCCGGAACCGGCCGGGAAGGTCGTCGGTCACGCCGGCCCTTCCGTCATCGGGACGCGGACGCCAGTGCGTTCCGCGACCGCGCGGGCGGAGTCGTAGCCGGCGTCGACGTGACGGATCACACCCATGGCCGGGTCGTTGGTGAGCACCCGCTCGATCTTCTGCCCCGCGAGGGCGGTGCCGTCGGCCACACAGACCTGCCCGGCGTGGATGGAGCGGCCGATGCCCACCCCACCGCCATGGTGGATGGACACCCAGGAGGCGCCACTGGCCGTGTTGACCAGTGCGTTGAGCAGCGGCCAGTCAGCGATCGCGTCGGAGCCGTCGGCCATCCCCTCGGTCTCCCGGTACGGGCTTGCCACGCTGCCGGTGTCCAGGTGGTCCCGGCCGATCACCACCGGGGCGGAGAGTTCGCCGGAGGCGACCATGTCGTTGAACCGCACACCTGCCTTGTCCCGCTCGCCCTGGCCGAGCCAGCAGATCCGGGCCGGCAGGCCCTGGAAGGCGACCCGCTCACCGGCCAGCTTGATCCAGCGGGCCAGCGACTCGTTCTCCGGGAACAGCTCCAGGATCGCCCGGTCGGTGGCGGCGATGTCGGCCGGGTCGCCGGAGAGCGCCGCCCACCGGAACGGACCCCTGCCCTCGCAGAACAGCGGCCGGATGTACGCCGGCACGAAGCCGGGGAAGTCGAAGGCGCGCTGGTAGCCGCCGAGCTGCGCCTCGCCCCGGATCGAGTTGCCGTAGTCGAAGACCTCGGCGCCGGCGTCGAGGAAGCCGACCATCGCCTCGACGTGCTTCGCCATCGACGCCCGGGCCCGGTCGGTGAACTCGACCGGCTTCGCCGCCGCGTACTCCCGGGCGTCGGCCAGCTCCACCCCCACCGGCAGGTACGCCAGCGGGTCGTGCGCGCTGGTCTGATCGGTCACGATGTCGATCTCGACGCCCCGGTTCAGCAGCTCGGGAAAGACCTCCGCGGCGTTGCCGACCACGCCGACGGAGAGCGCGCGCCGGTCCCGCTTCGCAGCCAGCACCCGCCGCACCGCGTCGTCCAGCGAGTCGGCCACCTCGTCCAGGTAGCGGTCGTGCACCCGCCGGTCGAGGCGGGTCCGGTCCACGTCAACGATCAGGCAGACGCCGCCGTTCATGGTGACCGCGAGCGGCTGCGCACCGCCCATCCCGCCGCACCCGGCGGTGAGCGTCAGCGTGCCCGCGAGGGTGTCCTTGAACCGCTTGGCGGCCACCGCGGCGAACGTCTCGTAGGTGCCCTGGAGGATGCCCTGGGTGCCGATGTAGATCCACGAGCCGGCGGTCATCTGCCCGTACATGGTCAAGCCCAGCTGCTCCAACCGGCGGAACTCCGGCCAGGTAGCCCAGTCGCCGACCAGGTTGGAGTTGGCCAGCAGCACCCGGGGCGCCCACTCGTGGGTGCGCATCACCCCGACCGGACGGCCCGACTGCACCAGCATCGTCTCGTCCTCGCGCAGGTCGGTCAGCGTGCGGACCAGCGCGTGGTACGACGGCCAGTCCCGCGCGGCCTTGCCGGTGCCGCCATAGACCACCAGGTCGTCGGGGCGTTCGGCAACCTCCGGGTCGAGGTTGTTCATGAGCATCCGCAGGGCGGCCTCCTGCGGCCACCCACGGGCGGTGAGCTGGCTGCCCCGTGCGGCACGGACGGGCTGGGTCATCTCTGGTCTCCTCCGGTCATCCCAGGAACAACTGACGGCGGGCCGCGGAGGCTTCGAATGCCTCCAGGCGGCGCTGGGTGTCGGCCGGCGCGGCGTCGCAGATCGCCTGCAACAGCACCATGGCCAGGGTCATCGGTGCGGTGTGCAGGTCGAAGACGAGCTGGGCGCCGACCGCGGCGGGCAGCACCACGTCGGCGTGCTCGGTGGCCGGGCTGACCGGCGAGTCGGTGATCGCCACCACGGTCAACCCGGCGGCGCGTGCCTCGCGCAGCGCGTCCAGGGTCTCCCGGGGGTAGCGGGGCAGCACGAAGGCGAGCAGCGCGCCGGCCCCGGCCTCGGCTGCCTGCTCCAGGCGATCGGTGAGCAGGCTGCCGCCGTCGTCGAGCACCCGCACGTCCGGGTGCACCTTGGCCGCGAAGTAGGCGAAGTAGGCGGCCAGGGGCGCGGCGGCCCGCAGGCCGAGCACCGGCAGCGGGCGGCTGGCGGCGAGCAGCCGGCCGGTCTCGGCGATCCGGTCCCGGTCAGCGAGCTGACCGGCGAGCCGGTCCAGGTTGCCCATCTCGGCGCGTACCGCCTGCTGGAGTTCGTTGCCGGCGTCCGCCGGCCCGCCGGGCGCGGCGGTGGTCAGGTCGCGCAGCCGGCGGCGCAGGGCCGGGTAGCCGTCGTGGCCGAGTGCGACGGCGAATCGGGTGACCGACGGCTGGCTGACCCCGGCCAACTCGGCGACCTCGGCCGCTGAGAGGTACGCCACGGCCGGGGCGTGCTGGACGAGGCAGTGCGCGATCCGGCGCTGGGTCGGGGTGAGTCGCACCCCGTCGAACAGATCGAGCACCTGCTCGACCGGCGCCCCGACAGCTCCTTCATTCACGCCAGGACTCTATGCATTAAAACTTTCAGACGGCAAGGGTTCGCATGAACCACTCGTTCTACCGACCTGTCGTTCGGCCGACCGGCGGGACGCTGAGTTGGCACAGGCTCTGTAGGATCCGCACGGCGGTTGAGCGGAGGAGTGGCATGCAGCCGGAGAGCCCGTACAGGTACACCCATTTGTTGGGCGCGTGCCAGGTTGGTAAGGCCTGGGCGGCAGTGGACGGGCAGGGGCAGTTCGCCACCGTGGCCGTGTTGGACGGGGTCGCCGCGTCCGACCAGCGCTGGCGCGAAGCCTTCGGCACCGCGGCCAACGCGCTGGCGCAGGCCGCCGGCGGTCACCAGTACGCCGCCGCCGACCTGTCGGCCGCCCACCCCTGGGTGGCCTACCGGGCCGAGCAGGGGCACGCCCCGCAGCGGCTCTTCCAGAGCCTCGGCATGGACTACCAGCCGGTGCCCGACGTGCCGGTCTCGGCTCCGCCCTCGTCGGCTCCGCCCTCGTCGGCGCCTCCGGTGTCCGGCGTGCCGCAGCAGGCCAGCGGCCCCCCGCAGTCGCAGGCGCCCGAGCTGGTGTCGGAGATGCCGCAGCTTCCGTGGGCGGTGCACATGAGCCCCGTCTCCGGGCAGCCAGTGTCGGCGTCCCCGCAGCCGGTCTCTGCGGCGCCGGCCTCGCCCGCACCGCCGCCGGTCTCCGCCGCACCGCAGTCCCCGGCGTACACCCCCAGTGTCGCACCGGTCCCGTCGTTCGATCCGCTCTCGTCCTCCGGTGGGCGGCGGATCGCCCCGGTGGCGCGACCGCAGCGCAGTCGAACGGGGCTGTGGGTCGGCGCCATCATCCTGACCGCCGTGTTGGCCGGCGGTGCCGGACTCCTCGGGGGCGGCGCCCTCAGCGGCGACGCGAAGCCCGCGAGTCAGCCGTCGGCCAGCCCACCCGCGCCGCTGTTCGAGAAGACCCAGTACGCCCTGAACAAGGCGAAGTTCGACCCCGATCTGGTGCCGCTCGCCGAGCCTTGGCTCGGCCGGATGGGCGATTGCGCGTCCGACCGAGAGGCCGCCGGTCCGAAGCTGCCGAAGGACGAAAAACGGCACGTCTTCTGCCGGTACGGCAACGTGTCCGTCCACTTCGCGCTCTTCGAGTCCACGACGACGAAGGACGCCGCGCGCGCCTACCGTGAGCAGCTCGCCTTCGTCGCCGGCACCCTGTCACCGGGTATCAGGCAGGGGGCGCGAACCACTGGTGGAGCCAGCGGGGCCACGGGCAGCTACGTGGAGTACGCCGGCGATCCCGGCGACGGGCGGCCCGTCATGTGCGGCATCTGGTGGGACCGTGACGACCGGCTGGGCTCGGTGTATTTCGAGACCCCGTGTGATGCCGGGATCGGCGGCAACTGGGACGCGCTACGGGACCTGTGGCATCGGAACAGCTGAACGTCGGTGGGCGCCGGAGTTCGGGCAGGCCTACCAGAACTCGTAGATGAGGAACGTGGCTTCCGGATAGCGGATCGTGTCGCGCAGTTTTAGGCACGACTCGTTGATCTCGGTGCCCGTCACGAGGTACTTGACGCGATGCTGCCGGAGAAAGGGGCCGCAAGGCTCGGTGTTGACCCGGAAGTGATCCGCCCCTGTGAGGGTGAAGGTGGTCGTTGACATGACGGCGGGATTCCGGTCGAACGTGAACCAGACGTGCGCGTAGCGGTTGTAGACGAAATCCTGCTGGCCCTGCTCGTCGGCGGTCCGCCACAGTTGGGACTGCGGGTACGCGTAGACGCCGGACAGTGACGGAGCACCGTTCATGTAGGCGAAGTTCTGGATGATGCCCACCTCGGCGGCCCAGACGGCATCCGGATCTTCAGCGGTCATGGCTCGGATGGACCGGGACAGCGGCGTCTGGGTCAAGGTCGTCGTGCCACGGTAGAGCGGATGGATGAAGGCCGTCATGGCGACCGAGACGGCCAGTAGGACCGATGTGGCCCAGGCGAAGCGGCGTCGCAGTGCCAGATAGGCGACCAACGGCACGGGAACGAGCGACAGGGCGAAGCCGCCGAGGTGCAGGTAGCCGGGAAAGGTCCGCACCACGTGCAGGCTGAGCAAGGTCTGGACGAGCAGCAGTGCGAGCGTGTAGCCGATGATGGCGGTGCGGCCTGGCAGAGCCGACCGTTGGTCGTGAAGCCGCCGGACGAACAGCACCAGCCCGATGAAATTGAGCAGGCCGATGCCGATGAGCAGCCTCGTATGCGGCACCCGATCCAGAAACAGAAGCCTGCCGAAGGCGCTCAGATGGGGCACGAACAGCCAGGCGAGTGCTCCCAGGAATGCAAGGTTGACGAGCAGTAGCGGCCAGTCGACGATGCGTCTGGTTCGGTGCGTCTGGTACAGCAGGTAGAGGGACGGTGCGATCAGGTATGGGAGCATGAGCAGGAAATTGGAGTTCTCGCTCTGATTGGTCAGCCCCTTTTCCGGAAGGCTGTATTTCGCTGCTGAGCTGCTCGACTCCAGGCCCAGGCTGGTGTGCCCGGAAAACAGGTGGGCCAGGTCGAAGCCGCCGCTTCGGGTGAGGCGTTGGCCCGGGTAGGCGGTCTGCAGGACCGTGTTGATGACATCCAGACGGGTGGCGACGAATAAGCCGATCAGGATGCCTGCGACCACGAGCGACGCTGCGGCGAAGACCAACTGGCGTAGCCGGGCAGTGCGCGGTGCGCCGTACCGCTCGACAAGGTGACCCACACAGAATATGGCCAGCGCCAGGGCGCAGGGAATCTGGAAAGGCGGATAGAGGATCAGCGCGAAACAGGTGAGCAGGTACGCCAGAAGTACTGCCCAGGCAATGGTGGTGAGCAGCCGTTTCGAACGCAGCAGCAGAACGAAGACCGTGGCGATGAACAGCGCGTAGTACAGCGGCGCGAGCGTGTTGTACTGGTACCACCACTGCACGAACGGGCTGAAGAAGAGTGTCAACGAGAGCCCGGCGGCAAGCCAGTACTGGCCCGGTATCAGGACCAACACGAAGCAGTAGCCACTCAGGATGAGCAGCAGCGCAATCAGCCACCACTTGAGTGCGAAGGCGTAGTCGAGCGGGAGCACCAGGAATGCGAGGTTGTGCGGCTTGAAGGCCGTCGACCATTCCTTGTATGGCACATCCACGACCACGGAGACGTCCGCGCCCTGCCCGATGTTCGGGTTGATCCGGGGATAGCCGGCGGCGTCCTGCGCGATGGTCAGCTGAGTGTTGACGATCCACTCATCCGACCGGATCAGCTGCGGCTCGTTGAGCAGCAGGTTCGCGTCCGGCTGCGAACCGTACAGCATGGACTGGTAGACGCCCATCGACGAGCCGCTTATCTGCAGGACGGTCAGCAGCGTCAGGAGGACGGCGAGTAGGGCCGGAAAGAACCAGATGCCGCGGACGAAGGTCCAGCCGAACCGCGCGAGCCGGGAGCGGGCGTCCGATGGGCCCGCGGACATGGCCTGACCATCGGCGGTGATCACTGCCACGCGAGCCCCTCTCGTCATCGCCCGTCAGAGTCCTGGCCGCGGCCAGCGGCCTTCGCCGACCTCGCCCAGCGCGAAGCCGTCCACAGCGCCCGAGCGAGGAATCGGGCGGCTACGTCGTCGCCCGCTGCCCTGGCGCGGCCACGGGCCCGCCCGTGCTGTCGTCCACGGCGGGCACCGGCGAGCCGACCAGGCGCGCCGCCTGCCGGTGCCGGCGCGGCGCCGGCGGCAGCCCGGTCAGGAACTCCGGAAACATGCCGAAGAACGTCCGGGCGCTGCGCAGCTCCAGTGTGTGCGCTCGTGACCACCGGAACGAGTTCGTCGCGCGGCCCCAGTGGTGTGTCCATCGGACATCACCGAGCAGGGCGACCGGGAACCCGTTGCGCCAGGCGCGCAGACCGAGTTCGTGGTCCTCGTAATAGAGGAAGAATTGCTCGTTCCAGCCGCCCAGCTCGATGAAGTCCGTGGTCCGTGCGGCGACTGCGGCGCCCATGACCCAGGCCACCCAGACCGCTGTGCCAGGATCGGCCGTCAACCGGTATGAGGCGTGCAACCGGGACAACGGCCAGAGCTTTCGGTTGCCCAGCTTTGCGGTGGCGTAGGGAAAGCCGCGGCCGTTGGGCTGGGGAATCCCGTCCGAGGCTAGCAGTTGCGGCGCTGCCAGGCCGCCGTGCGCGTCGAGGTGGCGCTGCAGCACGTCGAACCCGTCGGTGGGGCTGATCTCGAGGTCCGGGTTGGCGAACAGGACGTACTCGCCCGCCGCCTGGCGTAGCCCGACGTTGTTGGCTCTGGAGAAGCCGACATTCTCCGGCAGCCGGATGACCTGCGCGCCCAACTCCTCCGCGACCGCGACCGAATCGTCGGAGGAACAGTTGTCCACGACGATCCACTCGTACGGCTTGGCCTCGCCACGCCAGCACTTGCGCAGCGTCTCCGCCGAGTTGTAGGTGACCGTCACGACACTCCAGCGACGTCCTGTCATCACGTTCTCCGAACTGTCAGGTAGCTGAACAAGGTGGCAAAGCCGAACCGCTTGCCCTGCCATTGGCGGCGGGCGCTCGGCCCTCCACGCAGGCCCTCGCCCACGCCACGGAGGAACGGCCGCAGCAGACCCTGACGCACACGGCGGACAGCCAGCCCGAGGTGCGCCAGGGCCAGCACCGGAATCGCGACGAGCATCAGTGGCCAGGTGAAGGTGCGGGCCGCAACCAGGAGCCGGTTGCGGGCCAGCAGAAAGGCGCGGAACGCCTGAAGTTTGTGATCACCCTCGACGCTGTGGCCGCCCGCATGCGGCAGCACCAGCTCCGACCGGCGTGTGTGTACGCCAGACGCGTAGAGGCGGAACGCCAGGTCGGCGTCCTCACCCCAGGCGAACAGGTGCTCGTAGAACCCGCCGAACCGACGGAACAGGTCGGTCGGGAACACGGCGGCGCCACCCGACGGACCCAGCGGTCCGCGTGCCGCTGTGGCGGGCCGATCGATGAACAGCGAGATCGGGTTCAGGTCGATGCCGACGTACTCGCCGCCGTGCATCGCCAGACCGACCGCGATCGGTGTTCCGGGAGCCTCGGCCACGGCGGCACAGATCTTCGCGAGCGCGTCCTCGGGCAGCCACACATCCGGATTGAGCAGGAGGACGTGGCTCGTCGTCGTGTTCGCCACCGCCCGGTTGCAACCCGTCGCGAAACCGGGATTCGACGGGTCGGGCAGGTACTCGTAGCGGTCATCGGCCAGGCAGTCGGCGATGACCTTCTGGCAGCCGTCCTCCGGCGAGTTGTCGGCGAAGAGGAATCGCACCGGAAGACCGTCGGCACTTCGTACCCAGGTCGGCAGCGTTTCGGCGAGCATGCTGGCGGACCGGTAGAGCACCGTGACGATTGTTAGCGTTTCCATGTCGGCATCACCAGCTTGGGCCAGGCCGGCATCGCCAGCTTGGAACGATTGCTCACCAGGTAGAACACGACGATTCCGGGCACCAGAGACAGCCAGAACGGCTGGATGACCGGGTAGTACTCGTAGACCCCGAAGGTGGCGTAGTAGATGAGGAAGGCGCGCCCGAGATGGTGTGCTGGGCTGTGGGTGTCGCTCAGTCGACGTTCGGCGAAGCCGACGATGAGCCCGGTCAGGGCCAGAACCAGTCCCGCGCCGACCGGCCCGAAGTCCATCAGGGGCACCGCCACGAAAGTCGCGGTGTTCATGTAGAACGGCTGACTGAGCCCGCCGGTGATCTTGTAAAGGTCGACCGGCCCGAGGAGCCGCTCTCCGACAGAACCGGTGAAGGTCAACGAGTAGCGACCCCAAGCCGGGTCGTACTCCTCCCGGTGCTCCCAGAGTCGACCGAACGTCTCTACCGACGAACTGAGCGAAAGGTCAAGGGACCCCACGCTCGTATAGATCGGATTGCCACCGTACTGAGCCCGAAACTGGTCCTCGAACGTGCCGGTGCCGGCCAGGGTGCGCTGCCCGCCGAGGTAGACCGCACCGCCCACCACGCCGAGGCCGACCAGGACCACGACCAGCGCCGCGACCTGGCGCTGTTTGGCACTCATGCCGCCCGACTCGCGCCGCGTGGAGAGTGCGGCGACAAGCGCCGGGACGATCCCGACCAGCACCGAGTTCTTGCTGGCTCCGAGCGCTGCCCCGAACGTGAAGACCAGGACCAGGAGCAGGTACCGCCAGCGGGTCTCGGCCTTGCCGTTCAGCACCCGAAGGAGAGAGATCGCCATGCCGAGCGTCCACGCCTCGGCGAGCAGACCTACGACGATGTTCGACCTGAGGCCCAGTTCCGCCCGGGCGACGTCCGGGTTGTCGGCGAAGAGCGGAGGCAACTCACCCCGGAACTTCAGTGCGGCTCCGATGATCGCGATGAGCAGCACGACCAGCAGGAAAGCTGTCAGGCGGCGGTCCGACGGCCACTGCAACGTGGGTCGGGTCGACCGGGTCGCGCCGCCGAAGGAGGAGCCGGAGAGCCGGTCATGGCCCGCTGGCTGAATCCACCACAGTGGCGGAGCCTTCGGTGGCTCCGCCGCGGCGTTCGGCCGGCCGCGGCCGGCCAGCCGTCGACCGACATACCAGGCGGCGAGGAAGCAGGCAACGAAGACCCCGAGCACCGGGATGGCGTTGCGGCCCGCCGGGGAGTCGTATGGCCCCGGAACCGTGATCACGGCGAGGAATACGAGCGACCACGCGGCGGAACAGACCGCGAGCCACATGGCGGACCGCGCCGCGATGAGCGCGATGGCGGCGAACGCCGCCACCACCCCTGCTGCCGGGTTGACCAGGAAGATCGGTACGACGACGGCGACCGCGGCGACCCAGAGCCCGATGGTCAGGTACTTCTGGAAGATCATTCTGGGTTCCTCGTCAGGAGTGACCGGTAGAGGCTCTGCCACCGCTCCACGCACCGATCGAAGGCGTACTCCTTCGCGTACCAGTCCGCAATGGTGCGTCGCTGCTCCGCGGTCGTCGCCCCGACGGCCTGGCGGATGGCGGAGGCG
The DNA here is from genome assembly GCF_042897975.1 of Micromonospora sp. NPDC000668. Taxonomy (NCBI): domain Bacteria; kingdom Bacillati; phylum Actinomycetota; class Actinomycetes; order Micromonosporales; family Micromonosporaceae; genus Micromonospora; species Micromonospora sp. NPDC000668. Next base: position 102,564 of record NZ_JBIAYP010000010.1, on the reverse strand, counting down.
ATCGACGTAGGTGTGAGGTCGCTCTGGAATGCCAGCGTTCCGGCTGCGTGCTGGGTGACCTCGGCCAAGCCTCCCGCACCCGAGTGGACCACCGGTACGCCCAGGGACATCGCCTCGAGGGCGCTCAGGCCGAAGGCCTCGACCCGGGACGGCACGACGAGGCAATCGATCTGGCGTAGGAAATCGGCGGCGTTGACCCGGCCGACGAGTTCCAGGTTCGGTCGGGGATCCAGGGCCAGCGCCCCGCTACCGGCGATCTTGAAATCGGTGTCCGCCATGAGCGACGCGACGTCGGGTATCAGGTCGACGCCCTTCTCAGGCTCCACCCGGCCCAGATATCCCACCACGATCCGACGGGACGGGTCCGGCATCCGCGGCGGTGCCGAAACGGGCCAGGCCGCCGGGAGGGGATTGGGGATCAGATGGACGTTCTCGACATGGCCACGGTTGCGCAGCTCGTCGGCCTCGAACTGCGACACGGCCACGCTCGCGTGCGGACGCAGGCGACGCATGACGAGGTCGAGCGTGATGTTGGACTGGATGCTGGCCTTCCGCTTCAACGATGGCGCCGTGTCGCGGAACTGCCACAGGCTGGTGTGCATGGTGACCACCAGGGGTGTACCACGGCGTTCGGTGGCCAGGGCGGCCCGAGAGTGCATCGCCGCGGACAGTAGGTGAGCACACACCACGTCCGGCTTGACCTCGTTGACGAGACGCCGAAGCGAACGGGCGTACCCCAGGTCGACCCGACTTGTCGCGCTGAGATTGACCCACGGGACTCCGGATTCCCGGAGGGAGGCACCCACCTCGTCGTCGGAGGTGGCGGCGATGACGTCGACGTTGGTCCGCGCATGCGCGGGGATGATCTCCGTCAAGATCCGCTCCGCGCCACCGAACTGGCGCCGGCCGGACCCGCCCGTGGTACAGACGAACAACACCTTCATCGGGCACGTAGTCCTTCGACAGCGCCCCGTGCGATCGCCCGCCGCACCGGATTCGGCCCGACGGCCGCCCGCAGCAGCACCCCCACCACAAATGCGGCGCTGGCGATCTGGCCCCGCCTGCCGGCCATCTGCCGGGTGGCACGGATGAACTCACGCGTCCGACGCTGGGAGATCTCTTCCTCGGTCCAGCGCCGCTTGGCGGTGACGTCGTCCTCGTGCATGATCACCGCGTCGGGCAGGTACGCCAGGCGCAGGCCCCGCTGCTGCACCGCCCAGCACAGGCGCATGTCCTCGCCGTAGAAGAAGGATGTTTCGTCGACGCCACCGATCGCATCGAGGGTGCTTCGCCGCAGCGCCACGAACGGCCCGGTCAGCCAGTCCGCCTTCGCCGGCTCGGCGATGATCCGCAGGTTCGGCAGGACCATGCTCAGACCGGTGGCGTGGGCAAGCCCGACAGGCACGCTCAGGAAGCGACCACCCTCCGTCTGGGCAACGCCCGACGGGGTGACGACACCCGGGAAAGCTGCCCCCACCGCAGGATCGTCGAGTGCCTGCAGCAGGCGCTCAACGGTGCCCTCGTGCACGATGATGTCGTTGTTCGACAGGATGACGTTCGTCCTGGTGGTGTGCCGGACACCCAGGTTCATCCCCCTGGCGTAACCCAGGTTGGAGCCGGACTGGACGTAGCGGACGCCCTGCTGAGCGCAGAACTCGCTCAGCGCCTGCCGGATGTCCTCCGAGCTTCCGTTGTCGACGACGACGATTTCCGTCTCGCGGGGCAACGACAGTACGCAGGCACGCGTGCGGTCGTAGTCCTCCCACGCGAGGACCACAATCGAGACATCCAACTCATACCGTCCCAGGACTTCGCGGCTGCGACTTTCGCAAGCTCGTACGAGAGATGAAGGCGTGTACGCCGTAGGCGAGCGATGAGGCCAGCGCCGCTCCGATCACGCCAGCCCAGGGAATGACCCCGAAGTAGGCGGTTATCGCGACGGCCAGTGTGATGACCGCCGCGACCGTCGTCGCCTTTTCGCCGCGCATCTTCAACAGCAGGGAGCTCCAGGTCTTGCCGGCTGCGGCGGCCAGCGTCCCCGGCAGGAGGCAGAGCCCCACGATCCAGGCATGCCGGTACTCCGGCTGCAGGAAGCCCAACACGGCCAGTGCGGCCACGGCGGCCAGGGCCACCGGAAGCGCCGCCCTGACAACAGGTGCGGCCCGGTGTGACCTTGCGTCGACGTCCCGCTCGGCGAGGATCCGTTGAGCGCGAACCACGGCACCGGCCTGCGCGAACTCCAACGCCGCGACCGCGAGGGTGTAGACGCCGAGTGGTCCGGCCCCGACGAACCTGGCCACCAGAATCTGGTTGAACCGCAATGTCATCATCTGCGCGAAGATCCCGGTGTGCAGATTTCCGGCCGCGAGCAGGTCGGAGCGGTAGTCCAGAGCCCGGGCCGTGGGCGCCGGCGCGGGCCCGACGCGCCGGACCATTCCCAGCACCAGGACGCACACGGCGAGAGCGCTGACCCACTGGACGGCGAGCCAGACCACGCTCCACAGACCGCCGTCGAGGTGCCCGGCGGCGTAGAGGGCGAGGTAACCGCCGACTAGGATCGCCCCACTCACCGCACGCATCGCGTAGACGGCCATGAAGCTCTTCTGCCGCAGCGCGATCGACGAGACCGTGTTGAAGATGGTCAGACCCGCCGCGGACCCCACAGCGATCACGTAGCTACCGAGGCCGGCAACCGCGATGAGCAACGCGGCGGCGACAGCGGAGAGGATGATCGAGGCCCCCAACAGGGCGAGGACCCACGGACGGCCCCGGGAGAAGACCCAGCCGGCCGGGCGGGACAGCAGGAACGTGTCCAGCGACAGACCACCGATGGCGGCGCCCAGCGTGGCGCCCACCATGTTCGCGGAGAGTTCGCCACGCTCCGCCGGGGGCAGCGCCACCGACAGGACCGCCGCCAGGCCGGTGAGGCCCAGGGCGCCGATGAAGAGACGTTCGGGTGCGAGGAGCCGCCGGAGCAGATGCACCGCGCGACGGCCGGGGGGTGGTGTCGCGTCAGAGCCCGGCGACGGCCGAGCAGCATTGACCAGCGACACGCCGTTTCGCCCCCCACATTTGCGACACGTGCAGTACGACGAGTCGTACGCCGCTGGTGATTTCTACCGGATGGCCGCTTCACCTGCAATCGCCCGAGCGGTTCTACCCGCAGGCACCGAATCTCGTCCGTGGCAACCGAATGGCCGGCGGCTTGGTCAGCGGCCCCCGGCGCGGAAGACTTCCGCGACCGTACGGAGCACGACCTTGACGTCCAACCACAGCGACCAGTTCTCGATGTAGTAGTTGTCGAACCGCGCCCGGTCGGAGATCGGGGTGTCGCCGCGCAGGCCGCTGACCTGGGCGAGACCGGTGAGCCCGACGGGTACGCGGTGGCGCGCCGCGTAGTTCGGGTACTCGGCGGAGAACTTCTCCACGAAGTAGGGCCGCTCCGGCCGCGGCCCGACGACGCTCATGTCGCCGCGCAGGATGTTCCACAGCTGGGGCAGCTCGTCCAGCGAGGTCCGACGCATGAACCGGCCGATCGGCCCGACCCGCCGGTCGTGCGCGATGGACCAGTTGGTCTGCGACTCCTGCTCGTTCACCGGACGCATCGACCGGAACTTGATGACCTCGAACGGCTTGCCGTACCGGCCGATCCGCTCCTGATAGAAGAAGATGCCCCGGCCCCCGTCGATGAACGTGGCGATGGTGCAGAGCAGCAGCACGGGGCTCAGCAGGATCAGTGCGACAGCGGCGAACAGCATGTCGGACGCCCGCTTGATGGCCCACCGCGGACCGGTCAGCGAGATGTCGCCGATCTTGACGATCGGGAACGCGCCGATGTGGTCCGGGTAACCACTGTGCGAACGGGAACCCCACAGGCGCGACACCGCCCAGAGGTCACAGTGGGAGCTGCGGGGACGTAGCAGGGTCTCCATGAGCGTGGACTCGTCGCAGTCCGGGTCGGCGATGACCAGGACCTCGCACTCCAGCAACCGCACAAGGTGGTCGAGGTCGGACAGCGTGCCGCTCAACGGAAGCACCCCGGTGCCCTCGCGGGACGGAGCGTCGACGCAGCCGACGAACCGCAGACCGTACTGCGGGTAGCGGCGCAGCAACCGGGCGAGTTCGACACCGATCGGCCCACCGCCGACGATGATCGCGTTGTGCTCCGCCCACCGACGCTTGCGGGACAGGACGGTGAACGCCCTGCTGGCCGCGCGCCCGAGGATCACGAGCGCCGCCGACAGCGCGACACCCCGCATGAACCCGCCCACGTACGTCACCGAGGAGTGGCGCTCCGCCGCGATGATGGCCACCACTGCGGCGGAGGCGAGCAGTCGCCCACCGAGGCTCGGCAGTTCGTCCAGAATGCTCACGTGACGGCGGGGTCGGTAGAGACCGCCGACCGCGAAGAAGGCCACCGTCAGGACGGCGTTGGCCAGGGTCCCGCGCCAGTAGTTCTGCGTCAGCAGCAGCGGAGCGACCAGCGCGACGGCGTCGACGGGCGCGACCATCATCCACGCCCGCAGCCACCGGGTCCGCGACGAGGTGCTGGACCTGGCGTACGGCAGGACGGCGGTGGTGCTGAGACCGGCCGCCTCTGTCTGGGCCTCCGACTCCCGGGCTTGAGGGACGGGTGGAGCATCGTAGTGACGGGGCGGCCCGTCGCCCGGAAGGTCGAAGTGCCCTTCGCCTATCTGAGGCGTGGGCGAATGGCTCGTCGCCGATTGGCCTGACACGTGTGGACCTCCCCGTGAACGCCCTCGGTCACATGCCACGACCAGAAGGGCGACCGAACTTTACGATCGGTAGGGGCGCCGCGCCATGGCCGGCAAGCCAGTTCCTTGTCCTACTTTGCGGCGGACAGAATCTCCGGCACGTTGTCGTTGCGCACCGCGTTGAACACCCGCGTCGCCTTTTCCTTGTCGGCGAGGACGACGCTCTCGCTGCCGATCTGACCCGTGCCCTTCGTGGGGCAGGTGAGGAACGTCAGGTTGCCGCTGCGCAGTTCGCGAAGCTCGGCCGCGAGGTCCAGCAGGTTCAGGGACTTGTCCACCGCCACCGCGTCCGCCGTCGCCTTGACGAAGGAGTTCAGCTTGGCCGGGTTGGCGAGCGTCCCGCCCGACGCCGCCTTGTCCAGGATCGCCTTGATCACCTGCTGCTGGTGGCGGATCCGGGCGAAGTCGCCATCGGCGAAGGCGTGGCGTTCGCGTGCGTAGTCGAGCGCCGCTGCCCCGTCCATCTTCTGCGGGCCGGCGTTGAACGTCCGGCTGCCGTTGAGCGCGTACAGCGTGGTGAAGCCCTTCTCCACGTCCACGTTGATGCCACCGAGCGCGTCGACGATCTCCTTGAATCCTCCGAAGTCGACCATCGTCACGTGGTCGACGCGGACGCCGGTGAACTTCTCGACGGTCTGCACCATCAACGGAACGCCACCCCACGCGAACGATGCGTTGATCTTCGCGTCCCGGCCACCCCGCCCCTGCGGGGACTTTGGCACGTTCACCCAGGTGTCCCGGGGGATCGAGATGAGCTGCGCGCTCGACCGGTCCTTCGGGAGGTGGGCCAGGATGATCGTGTCGGTGCGGGAGCCGGAGTCGTTCTCCGGGTCACGCGAGTCACTGCCGAGAATCATGATGTTCATGGCGCCCTTGGCGGTCTCGACCACCTGCGGGCGCTCGGCCTCCGGCACCTCCCCAAAGGCGTCGACTCGCTCGATCCCGGAGTTGATCGAGCGGAAGTAGAGCCCTCCGGCGACCATGCCGGCACCGCCGAGCAATGCCAGGACCACGAAGGTGATCAGTACGACCTTGCGCCACCGGCGACGCCGCGGAGGCGCCTCCTCGGTCGGCTCCGGTGGCGACTGCGCCTCAATGAGCTGAGTCTCGGGCTCCGCGAACTCCTGGCGATACTGCATGGTCGCGATGCTACTAATTGCTGCTCCAGCGCCGTACCCCCCGTCCGTGCCATACGGGTCTATTTCCGGACCGAAAATTTCTTCGACCATCGGTCACGTGAACCTGGTATGAAGCTGCCGTGGACGCCACTCAGTTGCGCCGAGCCATCGCCCGCACTCCCCTCGCACCCGTCGCTGCCTTCCCCAAGCGGCTTGCCCGGGTCGCCCGCCACGACGCCAAGGTGCTCCGCATCTCGGCCCGGTGGCTGGTCACCTCTCGGGAGCACCACAACTACACGTACGAGCTGACCAAGCTCAGCCGCCACCACCTGTCCTGGTTCGTCAGCGTGGTCTGCGACCGGCCCGTCAAGGAGGTCCGCGGGTGGCTCGACGAGATCGAGTCAGACCACGCGCTGCGCCAGCACATCGAGCAGGCCACCGCCGCTGCCTCCCGCCGTGGCCTGGCGGACAAGCAGGTCCACTACGCCCGGCGGATCGGCTGGTACGCGATCGTGCGGGCCACCCGCCCCGCACACGTGGTGGAGACCGGCGTCGACAAGGGGTTGGGCAGTTGCGTCCTGGCTGCCGCCCTGCTGCGTAACGCGCAGGAGGGTCATCCGGGCCGGGTCACCTCGCTGGACATCAACCCGGAGGCTGGCTACCTGGCCGCCAGCCCGCCCTGGTCCGACGTGGTCGACCTGGTGATCGGCGACTCGATCGCCTCGATCGGGGCGCTGGACCGCCCGGTCGACCTGTTCCTGCACGACAGCGACCACAGCCGGGCCCACGAGAAGCGCGAGTTCGACGCGGTGGAGCCGAAGCTCGCCCCCGGCGCGATCCTGCTCACCGACAACGTCACCAGCACCAACGTGCTCGCCGAGCACGCCGAGCGCACCGGGCGGCGGTTCCTCGCCTACCGGGAGAGCCCCGCCAACCACTGGTACCCGGGCGACGGCATCGGCGTGGCATGGTAGCCGGGTGCGGCTGACATCGATTCACACGTACCCCGTCAAGGGTTGTCACCGGCTCGACCACGACGGCGCGTTCGTGCAGCCGTGGGGGCTGGCCGGCGACCGGCGCTGGATGGTGGTGGACGCCAACGGTGTCGGCGTCACCCAGCGCGAGACCACCCGGCTGGTCGGCCTGCGTGCCACCGTGCGCCCGGGAGGTCTCTCGCTGCGCGCCGACGGGCAGCCCGACCTCGACGTGCCCGAGCCGGCCGGCGGTGATCCGGTCGCGGTGCGCACCTTCAGCAACCGGAAGCTCCCCGTTCCCGCGCTGCCGGCCGGCCCGGCGGCCGACGCCTGGCTCGGCGCGCTGCTCGGCCGGCCGGTTCGGCTGGTCTGGCTGGCCCGGCCGACCCGTCACCTGGCCGCCGCTGACCGCGAGCACGACACCGGTGACCAGGTCAGCTTCGCCGACGCCTACCCGCTGCTGCTGGCGAACGCCGCCTCCCTCGACGCGCTCAACGGCTGGCTGGCCGAGGCCGGGGAGGAGCCGGTGCCGATGGCCCGGTTCCGGCCCAACCTGGTGGTCGAGGGGGCAACGGCCTGGGCCGAGGACGACTGGGTCGGCAGGTCGATGCGCATCGGCGACCTGCGGTTCCGCGCCGCCGGGCCGTGCGACCGCTGCGTGGTGACCACCACCGACCAGGAGACCGGGGTACGCACGAAAGAACCGCTGCGCACACTCGGGCGGTATCGCAACGTCCAGCAGAAGCTCCTCTTCGGTCTGAATCTGGTACCGGTCGACAGTGGACCGTTGGCCGTCGGCGCACCACTCGTCATCGAGTCCTGACCGGCCGCGCTGCTCCGGGAGCGCACCGGTCACCGTCCGTCGATGCTGTCTTAGCTTTGGCTTAGCCGGCTTGTCCGGCCCCTCACGGGTCCGGCAGCATCGCCGTCGTGACGGACGGAAGCGCTCCCGGCGGCGTCGACATCGAGCTTGACCTGGATCGGGCTCCGGACGACCGGCCCGCGCCCTCGTCCGGCCCGGTGCCCTGGCTGGTCGCCACCGGCGTCACCATCCTCGCGGCGGCGCTCGGGCTCACCCTGACCCTGCGATCCGGCTCCGCCCCGGCCTGCGCCGCCGGCCGCACGCTCGCCGCCGCGCCGCCCACCGGCACCGCCACGCACAACGGCAAGGCGACCTTCTACGACTCGAACGGTGCCGGCGGCAACTGCTCGAACCCGGCCGCGCCGGCCAACCGGCTCTACGTCGCGCTCGGTCCCACGGAGTACGCCGCCGGCGCCGCCTGCGGCGGATTTCTCGACGTGACCGGCCCGAAGGGCACCGTCCGCGTCCTGATCATGGATCAGTGCCCCGAGTGCGCGCCCGGACATCTCGACCTGTCCCGGGAGGCGTTCGCCCGGATCGCCGACCCGGTCAAGGGCCTCGTCCCGGTCACCTACCGCGCGGTCGTCAACCCGCCGCTGCCCGGCCCGCTCACCTTCCGCATCAAGGAGGGCGCGTCGCAGTGGTGGTTCGCCGTCCGGGTGGGCAACCACGGCAACCCGCTGCGCGCCGTCGAGGTCCGGCAGGGTGACAGCGGTCCGTGGCGGACGGCCGTGCGGCAGGACTACAACTACTGGCTGATCGCCTCCGGCGCGGGCGCCGGGCCGTTCAGCGTCCGGGTGAGCGACGTGTACGGGCACCGCGCCACCGTCGCCGGCATCAAAATGGCACCCGGCCAGGTGCAGACCAGCGCGGTCCGGATGTACGCGATCGGCGCCGCGGCGGCCACCCCGCGCCCGCCGGCCTCGGCGCGGCCGTCCGCCACCCGAGCAGGGGGTACGCCGACACCGGCCCGCCGCCCGGTCGAGGTCGCGAGGGCGAGCGCGCCGGCCGCCGAAACGCCGTCGACCCGCCCGGCCGGGGCCACGGCCCGCTGGTGCGGTTGACCGGTCAGTCGGTCGGGGTCAGGTCGAGCCACATCAGGATCTCGTCCCGGTCGTCACCGGGTGCCAGCCGCAGAGCGCCCGGCAACCTGCCGATCTCGCGGTATCCCAGGCGGCGGTAGAACTCGTCCAATCCCAGCCCGTCCCGCACCGTCACGTGCAGTGCCTCGTGGCCCAACTTCCGGCCCAGCCGGGCGGCCTCGCGCATCAGCGCCGAGCCGTACCCGGTGCCCTGGGTGTCCGGGTGGACCATCACCCGCTTCAGCACGCACCAGTGCGCCTTGAGCGGGAACCGGTTGTCACTGAAGATCAGCACGGCCACCATGCGGTCACCGGCGTACCCGACCAGCAGCCGGTCCGGCCCGTCGGCGATCCCGGCGAAGGTCGGGTCGGCGGTGGCATGGACGTCGGCGGCGGTGACCGGGGGCACGAAGCCGACCGCGCCGCCGGCGTTGGTGACGTCCACCCAGAGGGCGACGATCTCGGCGCGCAGTTGCGGGGTCAGGTCGGGATCGAGGACGAAGTGCAGGCTCACGGCACCCATCCTGACCGCGCGAGCACCCGATCGGCCCGAGGTGTGCTCCGATCAACAGCGCTGGCCCCGAGCACTCACGTGTGGCTCAATCGTGCGGGAGGGGGGACTCGAACCCCCACGTCCAAATAGGACAATAGGACCTAAACCTACCGCGGCTGCCGTTACGCCACTCCCGCCAACCTGCTGATTCTAGAGCGTCTGGCTACGGCGGTGTCACCTCGGTGATGTTGCGCGGCGGCGGCCGCCGTGACCAGCGCCTCGGGCGTGTACTTGTATCGGACCATTCACACATGGTGACGGCCCGGTACGACAGTCAGTCCAGGCCGAGGTCGCGGCGGAGTTTGGCGACGTGCCCGGTGGCCTTGACGTTGTAGAACGCGTGCTCGATCTTGCCGTCGGCGTCGATGACGAAGGTCGAGCGGATCACTCCGGTCACGGTCTTGCCGTACAGCTGCTTCTCGCCGTACGCGCCGTACGCGTTGAGCACCGCCTTGTCCACGTCCGAGACCAGCGGGAAGGTGATCGCGTCCCGATCGCGGAACTTCGCCAGCTTCTCCGGCTTGTCGGGGGAGATGCCGACCACCTCGTAGCCAGCGGCCTGGAGGGAGGCGAGCGAGTCGCGGAAGTCGCAGGCCTGCTTGGTGCAGCCCGGGGTCATCGCCGCCGGGTAGGCGTAGAGGACCACCTTGCGGCCTCGCAGGTCGGACAGGGTGAGCTGGTCACCGGTGTCGGTGGGGAGGGTGAACTCGGGGGCGGGGTCACCGGGAGTGAGGCGGTCGGGCGCGGTCATGGCCCGACCCTACCGCCGGGCCGGCCGGTGCCGCCGCTGCCGACGCGCCAGCGCGGCGACGATCCTGACCCCTGCGCCGTACCTCCAAAGGTGATCAAGAACATGCGTTGTTGCCAGACCCTGGCAACAACGAGGTATGGGAAATAGGCTGACCCTCGCCGGCCCGTACGGGCCCGCTGACGCGTGGGAGGTCGCGTGGAAACCCTGGCGATGCACATCTCGAACGGGATCATCGATGGTCCCGTCGCAGCGGTCTTCGCGGCGCTGGCCCTCGCCGCGCTCACCGGCTGCGTCCTGCGCGGCCGGCGCGACCTGGACGACCGGCTTGCCCCGATGGCCGGCCTGGTGGCCGCGTTCATCTTCGCCGTCCAGATGCTCAACTTTCCGATCTTCACGGCCGGGGTGAGCGGCCACCTGCTCGGTGGCGCGCTCGCCGCGATGCTCGTCGGCCCGTGGGTCGGCGCGCTCTGCGTGGCCGTGGTACTGGTCGTGCAGGCGCTGATCTTCGGTGACGGCGGCGTCGCGATGCTCGGCCTCAACATCACCAACATGGCGCTGCTCGGCACCGCCGCGGCGTACCTGCTGATCGCGGTGCTGCTGCGGGTGCTGCCCCGTACCCGGGCCGGCCTGGCCGTGACCGCGTTCGTCTCCGCGATGCTCAGCGTGGTGGTCGCGTCGCAGGGCTTCGTCTTGCAGTACTGGCTGGGCGGCACCACCGACCTGGGCGGCAACCTGGCCGGCCTGGCCGGAACCATGGCCGGGGTTCACCTGCTGATCGGCATCGGTGAAGGCCTGATCACCGCGACGACCGTGCTCACCGTCGCGAAGGTGCGCCCCGATCTCGTCTACGCGTTGCGCGGGCTGCGGTCGACGTCCGCGCCCGCCGTCCCGGTCGTCGGAGGTGTCCGGTGAAGAACCGTTCCTGGGGTTTCCTGGTCGGCGGGCTGCTGGTCGCCCTGCTGCTGGCCGGGGTCGTGAGCAACTACGCCTCGTCCCACCCGGACGGGTTGGACTCGTCGCTGCTGAAGGGCTGCACCGTCGACGCCGATGACAACATCGTCGGCGGAAGCTGCCCGGCCCAGCAGACTCGGGACCACGAGTTGGGGGACAGCCCGCTCGCCGACTACGGCGTGCGGGGAGTGGGCAACGACTTCCTCTCCACCGGCCTCTCCGGGGTGCTCGGGGTGCTGCTGACCTTCGCGATCGGTGCCGGCGGCTTCTGGCTGCTGCGCCGCCGTGGCACCACGTCGACCGCGGGTGACACGGCGACGTCCGCCGAGGGCGCGGCGCCGGCCGAGGGTGACGCGGCGACGTCCCGCGCCGGCGCGGCCGGCTGAGCGAGGAGTACGCGGATGGGTGCCGGTCACGGGCACGTGCTGTACCGGGAGTCGGACTCTCCCGTGCACCGGCTCCCGCCCGAGGTCAAGATCGTGGCGATGGTGGTCTTCACCATCGCCGTGGTGGCCACCCCGCGCGCGGCGTTCTGGGCCTTCGGCGCGTACGCCCTGCTGGTGGCGGCGGTGGCGGCGTTGGCCAGGGTGGGGCCCCGATGGCTGCTCAGCCGGGCACTGATCGAGGTGCCGTTCGTGCTGTTCGCCGTGGCGCTGCCGTTCCTCGGCGCCGGTGAACGGGTCGACGTGCTGGGCCTGCGACTGTCCGAGGACGGGTTGCACGGCGCGTGGAACATCCTGGCCAAGGGCACCCTGGGCGTCCTCGCCTCGCTGCTGCTCGCCGCGACCACCACCACCCGGGACCTGATCGTGGGGCTGGACCGGCTGCACTGCCCGCAGGTGCTCACCCAGATCGCCACGTTCATGCTGCGCTACCTCGACGTGCTGGTCGGCGAGGCGCGGCGGATGCGGGTGGCGCGGATCTCGCGGGGTGACGACCCGCGCTTCCTGTGGCAGTTGCGCGGCTTCGCCGCCGGGATCGGGGCGCTGTTCCTGCGGGCCTTCGAACGCGGTGAGCGGGTCTACCTGGCGATGCTGTCCCGGGGCTACACCGGGCGGATGCCCGCGGTGTGGCAGGGCGACGGCGCGGCGACCGCCGGTCAGTGGCTGGTCGCGGCGACCGTGCCGGTGTTGGCGGCCTCCATCGCCGCCACCGCCGTCGTGCTGACATGATCGGTGCCGTGCAGACCGCTGTCTCGCTGGACGTTCGTGGCGTTAGGTACGCGTACCCGGACGGGCATGTCGCCCTGCACGGGGTGGACCTGACGGTGCCGCGCGGCGACCGGGTGGCGCTGCTCGGGCCCAACGGTGCCGGTAAGACCACGCTGGTGCTGCACCTCAACGGCATCCTCACCCCGACCGAGGGCAGCGTGAGCGTCGGCGGGCTGACCGTCACGACGGACCGGGCCACCCTTGCCGAGGTGCGCCGCCGGGTGGGCATCGTCTTTCAGGACCCGGACGACCAGCTCTTCCTGCCCACGGTGGCGGAGGACGTCGCGTTCGGGCCGGCCAACCTGGGCCTGCGCGGGGCGGAGCTCGCCGCCCGGGTGGACGACGCGCTCGCCGCGGTGGGGATGAGCGAGCACCGGGACCGGGCGCCGCAGCACCTCTCCTTCGGGCAGCGCCGCCGGGTGGCGGTGGCCACCGTGCTCGCCATGCACCCGGAGATCCTGGTGCTGGACGAGCCGTCATCGAACCTGGACCCGGCGGCCCGCCGCGAGCTGGCCGAGATCCTGCGCGAGCTGCCGGTGACCCTGCTGATGGTGACGCACGATCTGCCCTACGCGGCCGAGCTGTGCGAACGCGCAGTGATCCTGGACGCCGGCCGAATCGTCGCCGACGCCCCCACCCTCGACCTGCTGTCCAACCCCACGCTGCTCGCCCGCCACCGCCTGGAACTTCCCTACGGCTTCGCGCCGCGCCCCTGACCTGCGGGCCTGGGGGTGCGGGTCAGGTCTGGGCGGGAGCGGGGGTTCGGGAGGCAGCGCGTAGGCGGAGGATGCCGGCGGCGGTTGCGCCCGCGCCGGTGATCAGCACCAGCGTGACCATGATCCGGGCGTACTCGGCCGGCCAGGGGACCGGGGCGATGGAACGGGCGAACACCGTCGCGTTGGCCACCCCGGCGAAGAGCGCCAGACAGGCCCCGGCCAGCGCCACCGCGAAGTCGGCGGCGGGGCGGCGGGCCAGCGCGTAGCAACCGGCGGCGATCGCGCCGAGGCCGGTGAGCAGCGACCAGACCTGCCCGGACAGCAGCCCGACCAGTACCCCGCCCACGCCCTGGGCGCCGGCGTCCAGTTCCCGGCCCACCGGGTACAGCACGGCGACCGCGCCGCCGGCGATGAGCAGCGCGCCCAGCGCGGACAACGCCCGTGCGCCGGCCGGCGCGGCGGCGGCGAGCAGGCCGAGCGCACCCACCGCGAGCACCCCGACGATGGTCACCGCCCACCAGGTGTACGCGTCCGGCGGCGGCACCCAGTCCAGCGTGCCGCGGATCTGCGCCGGGTCGCCTCCGTCGCGCAGCGGGATCGTCCAGTCCCGGACCCGGTGCTCACGATCCGGCGCGGCGCGTACGGCGTCCGGCGGTGCCGACTCCTGCCACAGCGCGCGCTGGTCGTGCCAGCGGGCCGTCGTTCCGTCGGCGATCCGCTGCCAGGACGGCGCTGCCGCCGGGTCCGCCTCGGCGGGCAGCGTGGTGTCCCCGGCGATCGTGCGGTTCAGGTACGTGGCGGGGGACCGGCTGTTCTCGAACACCCCGTCCGGGCCGATCCGCAGGTACGGCTCGCCGGAGTAGCCGATCACCTCGATCGGGCGGCCGGTGCGGTTGGTCAGCTCCACTCGGGCGCCCGCCTCGATCACCCGTACCTCCAGCCCGGGTCGGGCGGGCGCGACGCCGGTGGTCCGGGTTCGGTAGTCGGTGCCGTCCGGGGCGTCCGCGCCGTGCGCGGCGGCCGGTGCCGCGGTGAGCAGGGTGGCCGCGCAGGCGGCGGTGGCGACCAGGCCGGCACGGGCCAGCAGGGTACGGATCACTAGCCGGCCGCCGCCACGGCTGCGGTGAGGCCCTGCGGGCTGCGGTCGGCGAGCGGCTTACCGTTGACCAGGATGGTCGGCGTGCCGGTGACATCGCCCCGGCTGGCCTCGTCGGTGACGTGCTCGGTCCACGTCCGGTACGTGTTGTCCTTGACGCAGCCGGCGAACGAGGCGCGGTCCAGCCCCACGCCGGTGCCGATGTCGATCAACTCGTCGTCGCTGAGCCCGGCGCTGCCCTCCGGTGGCTGCTTGTCGAAGAGCGCCTTGGCGTACTCGCGGAACTTGCCCCCGGCCGCGGCGCAGCCGGAGGCGGCCGAGGAGCGGGTGGAGTAGTCGGTGGTGGAGAAGCGGTTGAGGTACGCCACCGGGTGGTAGACCACCGTCGCCTTGTTCTCGGCCACCAACTGCTCCAGGGTCGCCCCGCTGGTCTGCTCGAACTGCTTGCAGGCCGGGCAGAGGAAGTCCTCGAAGATGTCGACGGTGACCGGCCCGCCGCCGGTGACGATGCCGGTGCCGTCCGCGTTGGCGCCGGGCGGGGTGGTGAAGTCGTCCGAGCGCTGGCTGGACCAGACGCTCCAGCCGATCAGGCCGGCGATGACCAGCACGGCGACGGCGGCGGCGGAGACCCAGAGCGTGCGCCGGCGCCGCCGTTCGCGGGCCAGTTGCTGGCGGACCACCCGGGCCGCGTCACGCTGCCCCTTGCGACTACTCATCCTCGTCCTCCAAGGCGGGTTCACCGGACAGCCACCCGTCCACCGAGACGGGCGTACGCGGCCAGATCAGGAGAAAACCGGCCAGCACCAAGAATCCCAGGTCACGCAGGATCTCCGGGAGGTAACTCGGTGCCTGCCCCTCGGCGAGCTGCCCGCCGCTGCCGAAGCAACCGCAGTCGATGGACAGGCCACGCGCCCAGGCCGAGGCGATTCCGGCGATGAAGACCACCAGCAGTACGGCGGAGACCACCGCGCTGAGCCGGGTGGCCAGCCCGAGCAGCAGGAGCACGCCCAGCGCCAGCTCGACGAAGGGCAGCGCGGCACCGATCACGGTCGCCACGTCGTACGGCATCACCTGGTAGGCGTTGACAGCCCGGCCGGAGGCGGCCAGGTCGCCGACCTTCGACGCGCCGGCGACCAGCCAGACGGCGGCGAGGCCGAGTCGGGCCGCGATGCCGAGCCAGGGTCGGACGGCAGGCCAGCGGGCGGCCCGGGTGGGAGGTGCTGTCACGGTCATTTGTCGTCCCGTCCTCGCCGGAAGTTCCCGGCTCAGCCGGTCAAGGCGTCGCCGACCGCCTCGACCAGCTCGTCGCGGGCCCGGGCGACCCGGGAGCGGATGGTGCCCACCGGCACCCCTTCGACGGCGGCGGCCTCGGCGTACGACAGGCCGAGCAGTTGGGTGAGCACGAACGCGGCGCGCCGCTCAGGGCTCAACCGGCGGACCAGGTCGCTGGCGCCGAGCTGACCGGCCGGGTCCGGGTGCGGTCGGTCGGTGTACGCGTTGGCCGCCAGCCGTTCGTCGAGTCGCCGACGGCGGACCACGGTGCGCAGGTGGTCGGCGCAGGCCCGCCGGGCGATGCCGAGCAGCCAGGTGCGGACGCTGGAGCGACCCTCGAACGCGGGCAGTGCCCGGAACGCCCGCAGGTACGTCTCCTGGGTCAGATCGTCGGCGCTGTCCGGGTCCACCAGGGCGGCGGCGAAGCGCCAGACCTCGACCTGGGTCAGCCGGACGAACGCGGCCTGGGCGGTCGGGTCGCCGTCGCGCGCGGTCAACGCCCACTCGGTGGCCGGGTCCCGGGCGACGCCACCGGCCGGGTCAGCCGGACCGGCGGCACCGGTGTCACGCGGGACGGGGATCACGACAACCCAGGTTACGCGGCGCGCGGCGTGACGACAGGGCCCTTCGACCCTGGATGGTCTGCGCCACGTCGGGAACTTTTCCCCGCCGTGGGCCGACTACCCCGTCATGACTTGCGACCACGTACGCGCGGCGCTGTCGGCACGGCTGGACGGGGAAGATCCGCAGACGCCGCCGGCGGTGCTGGACGCGCACACCGCCACCTGCGTCGGCTGCCGCGACTGGCTGGCTCGCGCCGAGCAGGTGACCCGGCTGGTCCGGGTGCAGCCGGTGGAGGTGCCCGACCTCACCGCCGCGGTGCTGGCGGCGGTTGCCGCCGATTCCGCGCACCGCAGCCCGGCCGCGGTCCGGCGGGCCCGCCGGCAGGTGCTGCGGATCGCGGTGGCGGTGGCCGCGGTGGCCCAGTTGGCGATCGCGCTGCCGATCCTGCTCGCGGGGCTAGGCGTGTCGGTGGACCCGCACACCAGCCGGGAGATGGCCTCGTTCGACGTGGCGCTGGCGGTGGGCTTCGCGCTGGCCGCCTGGCGGCCCGAGCGGGCCAGGGCGTTCCTGCCGGTGGCCCTGGTGCTGGCGGTCTGCCTGGCCGTCACCAGCGTGGTGGACATCGCCAACTCGACCACCGCGCTGGTGCACGAGGCCGGCCACCTGGCCGCCGTGGTGCAGGCGGGGTTGCTGTGGGCGCTGGGCCGCACCAGCGGGGAGGACCGGCCGCTCACGCCGGCGCTGGCGGCAGGGCGCGGGTGAATGACTCACCCGACTCGGGTCGCCGAGATCCACTCCGGTCGGCGAGCATGGCCAACATGACTGTCGCCCCCCGCCGCTGGCTCGCCCGGTTGGCCGCCACCGCCGGCCTTCTGGTCACTGTCGTCGTCCTCCTGATCACCCCGGCCACCCCCGCCAGCGCCCACGCGGTGCTGCAGAGCACCAGCCCGGCCGCCTCGGCCGTGGTGCCGAGCGGGCCGGCCGAGGTGGTCCTCACGTTCAGCGAGTCGGTGCGCAAGGTTCCCGGCAAGATCCGCGTCATCGCGCCGGACGGCTCCCGGGCCGACCGGGGCGAGCCGGGCTTCGACGGCGCCACGGTGACCATCCCGGTTGACCCGGCCGGTGAGCGCGGCACCTACCTGGTCAGCTTCCGGGTGATCTCCGCCGACAGCCACCCGGTCTCCGGCGCATTCACGTACTCGGTGGGCGCGCCCTCGACGCCGCCGGTCGACTCCGGCGACGACAGCCGGGCCGACCCGGTGGTGGGCGCCGGGGTGAAGGTGGCCCGTTTCCTCGGCTACGCCGGCCTGGTGCTGCTGGTCGGGCCGGCACTGGTGCTCGCCGCGCTGTGGCCGCGACGGCTGTCCCGGCGGGGCCCGGCCCGGCTGGCCTGGACCGGCCTCGGCCTGGTGGCCGTCGCCACCCTCGCCGACCTGTGGCTGCAGGTGCCCTACACCGCCGGGGGCGGCCTCGTCGACGTGACCAGCGAGGGGTTCGGCAGTGTGTTCGGCAGCGCCTTCGGTGCCGCCCACCTGGTCCGGCTCGGCCTGCTGGCGGCCTCGGCGTTCCTGCTCCGGCCGCTGCTGGCCCGGCCGTCCGGCCGCACTGACGCGATCATCCTGGCCGTGCTCGGCGGGGCCGCCCTGCTGACCTGGCCGCTGGCCGGGCACCCGGCGGCGTCCCCCGCGCCGGCGGTCTCCGTGGTGGTCGACGCGGTCCACCTGGGCAGCATGGCGGTCTGGCTGGGCGGCCTGCTGATGCTCGGCGGCTTCCTGCTGCGTCAGGCCGACGAGCGTGAGCTGGGCGCGATCCTGCCGATCTGGTCGCGCTGGGCGGCGCTCGCCGTCTCGGCGCTGCTGTTGGCCGGCATCGTCCAGGCGTTGATCGAGGTGGCCACCCTGGACGCCCTGTTCGGCACCACCTACGGGCGGCTGCTGCTGGCGAAGGTCGGGCTGTTCGCGCTGGTGATCGCCGTGGCCGCGTACTCCCGGCAGTTGGTGCGCCGACGCACCGCGGCGCAGCGGCCGGTGCCGGTACGCCGGGCGGTCTGGGTGGAGCTGGCCGTCACTGTGGTGGTGCTGGGGCTGTCCGCGACGTTGGTGCAGACCACGCCGGCCCGGACCGCCGTGTCCGAGCCGTCCGGCACCCAGGCCGGTCTCTTCTCCACCACCCTGTCCAGCCCGCTCTTCTCCCTGCAGGTCGAGCTGGACCCGGCCGAGCGGGGCAACAACTCGCTGCACCTGTACGCGTACACCAAGGACAACCGGCCACAGCCGGTGGCGGAGTGGCGGGCGACCGCCGCGCTGCCCTCGGCCGGGATCGAGCCGATCGAGATCCCGTTGCTGCCGCTGACGGACAACCACGCCTACGGCGACGTCAGCCTGCCGGCCGCTGGTGACTGGCAACTGCGGGTCACCGTGCGGACGTCCGACATTGACCAGGCCACGGTGACCGCCACCGTGCCCATCCGTTAGAGAGGCTCTCGAATCCCATGACCCGTCTCCGGCGTACCGCAACCGCCGCCACCGCCCTGGCGTTCACCGCCGTCGCCACCGCAGTCCTCGGCTTCGCCGGCCCGGCGTCCGCCCACGTCACGGTGAACCCGAAGGAGGCGACCCAGGGCGGCTACGCCCGGGTGGCGTTCCGGGTGCCCAACGAGAGCGACACCGCGTCGACCACCAAGGTGGAGGTGGTGCTGCCGGAGAACGCCCCGGTCGGCTCGGTGTCGACCATGCCGGTGCCCGGGTGGACGGTCGCCATGGAGAAGCGCAAGGTGGACCCGCCGATCGAGGTGCACGGCAGCCCGATCACCGAGGCGGTGGCCAAGCTGACCTGGACGGCCACCGGCGACGCGGGTGTGAAGCCGGGCCAGTTCCAGGAGTTCCCGGTCTCGATGGGGCCGCTGCCGCAGGTCAACACGATGGTCTTCAAGACCGTGCAGACCTACTCGGACGGCAATGTCTCGCGCTGGATCGAGGAGCCGACGCCGGGCGCTGAGGAGCCGGAGCACCCCGCCCCGGTGCTCACCCTCACCGCCGCGTCACCGTCGGCGTCGGCCGCGCCCGCCGCGGCGGGCGTCGCCGCGACCGACGACGACGATGACGACGAGGGCGAGGGGGCCGCGGTGGGCCTCGGCGTCGCCGGTCTCGTCGCTGGCCTGGCCGGTCTGGTGCTGGGCGGGCTGGCGTTCGCCCGGACGCGCCGAGAGCCGGTCGCCAAGTCCTGACCCCGCCGCACCCGCTGGCCCGCCGGAGCGATCCGGCGGGCCAGCGTGCTTTCCGAGACCGGAACCGGCCGTGCCGTGGATATCCCCTGATCAGCCGGCGTACGTCGGTAAGGTCTGCCGGGTACCTGGCTACGGAGGGAGACGGAGCGGATGCGGTTCGTGCGGGCGATCGCCGGAGTGCTGCTGTTGGTCATCGGGATTCCGGCGCTGCTCGCCGGTGGCGCGCTCTGGCTGGTGACCCGGCACGCCGACCCCGGGGGGACCTTCGCCGCCCGGTTCGAGACGGTCCGCACACCCGGCCACGCGGTCGTGGTCACCGACCTCGACCGACTGCTGCGGCAGGAGGTGCCGTTCGCCCGTACCGCGCAGGCCCGGCTGCGGTTGGACGCCCGCACACCGGACGGCCCGGCCTTCGTCGGCCTGGCGCCCACCGCCGAGGTACGCCGCTGGCTGGAGCCGGTCCCGCACGCCTCGGTCCGCCGGGTGGCGCTGGCCCGGGGTCCGTTGCCGGTACGCACGGACCCGGCCGGCCCGGCCGCCGGTGCTCCGGCCGCTGCCGGATCGCTCACCCCACTGGGTCGCCCGTTCTGGGTACGCGAGGGAATCGGCTCGCTGGAGTGGAGCGCGGACGATCTGGCCGGCGAGCCGATGAGCCTGGTGGTGATGCGCCCGGACGGCGGTAGCGACCTGGCCCTGGATCTGCGCGCCGAGTTGGAGGCGGGCTGGACCTCTCCGGCCACCTGGGGGCTGCTGGCCGCGGGGGTGCTGCTGGTGGTGTGCGCGGTGCTGCTCCTGCTGCGACCGCCGCGCCCACGTGAGGTGGTCTTCGTGGTCGAGCCGGACCAGGTGCCGGTGCTCGCCGGCCGGCTCGGGGTCAGCTCGTTGAGCGGCCTGGGAGCCACGCCCGCCGGGTACACCGGGTCGGCGCGGCCGCTGCCGGCCGGGCGGCAGCTCACCCCGGTCGGCTCCGGCGCGGGTGAGCGGCCCCGGTCGGCGATCGGCACCGCACCGGCCCGACCGGCCACCCTCGCCGACCTGGACGCGCCGGCCCGACCGCCGGAGGTGACCTTGAGCCTGGCCTGGCCACCGACCACTCCGGAGGCGGCGACGGCTCGGCCGGTGGCGGTGGACGGAACGGCGAGTGGCCCTCCGCGCTGCCGACGCGGAGGGCCACCTTCACCGGGGGATCGGTGCTACCCGAGCGACGCTTGAGGTAGGTGAGACCAGATTAGCGCCGATAGCGGCTACTGGGGAGTTGTGTCCATTTGGTGCGACTTTTCCACCGCGCGGCCTGACCGGACCGGCAGGGTCACCAGCAGCAGCAGGCTGAGCAGCACGTAGCCGTTGCGCAGCACGAAATCCACCGGGTCGTCGGTGCGGACCGGGGCGACACCCCAGTCGTGGAACGACACCACGCCGTAGATGATCAGGGCGGTGATGCCCACCGCGAGCCCGGCCAGCCACCGTCGCCGGCGCACCTCGTCCGGACGGTTGGCGCTCAGGGCCGCGTCCGCGAGCAGCACCACCGCCGGGACGAACCAGTAGATGTGGTGGGTCCAGGTGATCGGGCTGACCATGGCGCCGACCAACCCGGTCAGGGTCAGGCCGGTCAACGCGTCGCCGGCCCGGGCGGCGCGGACGGCCCGCCACAGCCCGTAGCCGGCCACCACGGCGACCACCGCCAGCCACAGCAGCTGGTTTGGCTTCTCCGGTGCGCTGAACCGGCTGAGCAGGCCGAACAGGGACTGGTTGCCGGTGTAGTCGGTGCGGCCCACCCGCTCGGTGGCCCACAACTCGTGCGTCCAGAACCGCCACGAGTCGCGCGGCGCGATGGCCGCCGCGAGCAGGGTCGCCGCCGCAGCGGTCGCGCTCGCCACCGCCGCGGCCCGCCACCGGCGGGTGGCCAGCAGGTACACGATGAAGATGCCGGGGAAGAGCTTGAGTGCCGTCGCCAGACCGACGCCGACCCCGGCCCAGCGCCGCGCCTGCGGCACGGCGAACAGCAGGTCGGCCAGGATCAGCACGACCAGCAGCATGTTGATCTGCCCGAAGGTGATCGTCTCGCGGGTGCTCTCCACCGCCAGCACCAGCAGCACGGCGACGGTCAGGGTGAACGCCCGCGGCAGGTTGTGCCGGGCGATCACCGGCAGCACCAGCCACCGGGTGGTCACCACCACGGCCAGCACGGTGAGGACCGTGAAGATCGCCACGGTGGCGCCGAGCCGGATCAGGCCGAACGGCCAGAGCAGCAACGCGCTGAACGGCGGGTAGGTGAAGTACAGCTCACCCTGCACCCGATCCGGCTGGACGTAGTCGTAGAGCGGGTTGCCCGCCGTCCACCAGTCCATCGCGGACATGTAGATCTTCAGGTCGAAGAAGTTGTGTACCAGGCCGGGCAGGTAGAGCGCCGGCAGCACGGCGATCAGGGCCACCACCGTGACCAACCGACGGACCGTACGGCCGCCGGGATCGTCGTCGGTGACGGCTGGCGGTGCGACGGGTTCGGCTGGCACTCCGAAACCCTAGCGGGCTGCTCCGCCGAGAGCGCGCAGCCGCGGGTCGTGGGCTGCGCGTAGTCTGTGCCGGTGGCTGATCTCCTCGTCTGGATCGACTGTGAAATGACCGGGTTGGACCTTGGCAGCGACAAGCTGATCGAGGTCGCGGCACTGGTCACCGATCCCGACCTCAACGTGCTGGGTGACGGCGTCGACGTGGTGATCCACGCCGATGAGGCCGCGCTGGACGCGATGCCGGAGATCGTCCGGACGATGCACGCCAAGTCCGGCCTCACCGAGGAGGTGCGCCGCTCGCCGGTGACCCTGGCCGAGGCCGAGGACCAGGTGCTGGAGTACGTCAGCAGCTTCGTCAAGGATCCGCGTACCGCGCCGCTGTGCGGCAACTCGATCGCCACCGACCGGGGCTTCATCGCCCGGGACATGCCCCGCCTCGACGCGCACCTGCACTACCGCATGATCGATGTCTCGTCGATCAAGGAACTGTGCCGCCGCTGGTACCCCCGGGTGTACTTCGGCCAGCCGCAGAAGGGCCTGGCGCACCGGGCGCTGGCCGACATCCGGGAGAGCATCCGGGAGTTGGAGTACTACCGCCGGACGATCTTCGTGCCGCTGCCCGGGCCGGACGTGGAGACCGCCAAGGGGATCGCCGCGGAGCTCTGACCCGGGCGCTCGGCCCCGCGCATGGCCGGCACGGTGGTCGCCGGTGCCGTCGAGGGAGCCGGGAACCCGCTGGACGGGGTCCGCCATGGTGTGGCTATTATTGGTCCGCACCCCGCCCGGGGCGATCTACCGGGCGACGGCGGCGTGGTGGCTGTAGCTCAGTTGGCAGAGCACCGGGTTGTGGTCCCGGTTGTCGTGGGTTCAATTCCCATCAGTCACCCCATACGAAAGCCCCCCTCCTTCGAGGGGGGCTTTCGTCGTTTTGGCTGCTCAGGCGGTCGGCGTCGGGGTGGGGGCGCTCCCGTCCGTGGCGCCCGGGGTGGCCGAGGTGTCCGGATCGGCCGGCGGCTCGTACGGCAGGGCGCTGCCCTTGACGTACTCGTCCCAGCTCATGTTCCAGTCGGTCCAGCCGTTGCCGTTCTGGAGCTTGCGCTCGGTGCCCTTGACCGTGATCGGGTCGCCGATCTGGGTGTTCTTGAACAGCCAGTCACCGTTGGCCATCGACACGTTCACGCAGCCGTGCGACACGTTCACCCTGCCCTGCTGTCCCTCGGACCAGGGGGCCGCGTGGATGAACTCCCCGCCCCAGGTGAGCCGCTGGGCAAAGTCGATCTTGGTGCGGTAGCCCTCCTCGGGGCCCAACTCCTCCATGGTGTCGAAGACCGTCTTGCGCAGCTTCTCGATCACGACCATGGTCCCGCTGGACGACGGGGTGGCCTTCTTGCCGAGGCTGACCGGAATGGTCTTGATCACGGAGCCGTTCCGGGTCACCGTCATGCGCTTGGTCTTGTTGTCGACCGTCATGACCACCGATGCGCCGATCTTGATGTCCACGCTGAGGTCGGCCCGGCCGTACCAGTTGTCACCCAGCGGCAGGCCGCCGGCCTGCACCCGGTAGGAGACCTTGCTGTCGGCCTTCCAGAACTCCTTCGGCCGGTACCGGATCTCGGTGGGGCTGACCCAGTGCCAGATGCCCTCCTGGGCCGGCGTCGAGGTCACCGTCATCCGGCGCTGCACGTCGTCGCGGTAGTCCTCCGGGATGCCCCGACTGAACTTCACGATCAGCGGCATCCCGACCCCGACCACCTGGTTGTCGCCGAGGAAGCTGCTCACCCGCACCTGGTTGGACGGCTTGGCCATCGTGGTGAAGGTGCTGGTGGCGGTAGCCGGACGGCCGTCGTCGCCGGTGGCGGTCACCGTGGCCGTGTAGCTCGTGCCGTACGCCAGCGCTCCGGCCGGAAGCCAGGTCTTGCCGTCCGCGGCGAGGGTGCCCTCGACCGCCTTGCCGGCCGCGTCCTTGAGCTCGACGGCGGTCTCCACGGCGTCCTTCGTGCTGAAGGTGATGCCGGTGGAGGCCGGCACGTCCTTGGCGTCTGTCGCCGGTTCGCTGATGGTCGCCGCCGCCTTCGGGGCTGGGTTCTCGCCGCCACCCTGCCACGAGGACGGCTTGTCGCCGCTGCCATCGGTGCAGGCGGAGGTAAAGGCCAGCGCCACGGCGAGAAGCCCTGCCGCGAACACGCGGCGTCGCCCACCGGGCCGGATCAGCTGGTCCTGGCTAGCTCGCATGATTCCCTCACAGTCGTGGTCCCGGACCCATCGTCTCCTACAGACGCGCCAGTACCGGCTCCGGTTGCCGAGGGTGAACCGGAACACGCCGACGATGATGCCGGAATCTTGCGAGAATCCGGCGATTCGTGAGCCTGACTCGTCTCCGTACCGGGACTGAGGGGTCGCCGCTGGCGCCGTCGCGTCGCGGGCAGTGCAAGGGTACGCGCCGGCCCGCCTCATCGCACGGGCCGGCGCGGGACGCCGGATGGCTCAGAGTGCCGGGCCGGACCCGCCCGAGGGCACCGGCAACGCGCTGCCCTTGACGAACTGCGACCAGCTCAAGCTCCACGCCGTCCAACCGTTGCCGGCGGCGAGCTTGCGCTCGGTGCCCTTCACCGTGATCGGGTCACCGATCCGGGTCTTCTCAAACAACCACCGGGCGTTCGCCATCGAAACGTTCACGCAGCCGTGCGAGACGTTCTGCCGCCCCTGCACGTGCTCCGACCAGGGCGCGGCGTGGATGTACTCGCCACCCCAGGTGAGCCGCTGGGCGAAATCGATTTCGGTGACGTAGCGGTTGGTCGGGTCCGGATCGTCGCGGGTGTCGAAGACCGTGGACTCCTTCTTCTCCATCACCACCATGGTGCCGCTGGAGGACGGGGTGCTCTTCTTGCCCAGACTCACCGGCACGGTGCGGATCAGTGCGCCGTTCTCGTACACCGTCATCTTCTTGGTGGCGTTGTCGACCTTCATGACGAACGACCGGCCGATCTTGGCGGTGGCCTTGCGGTCGACGTCGCCGTACCTGCCGTTGCTGAGCGGCACCCCGGCCAGCGCGATCCGTACGGTGATGGTGGTGCCCGGCTGCCAGTACTCCGGCGCCCGGTAGTAGGCCTGCGTGCCGTTGTCGACCCAGTGCCAGGCCCCCGGCTGCGGCGGGTCGGTACGGACGAACATCCGCTTCTGCACCGCCGCCCGGTCCTTCTTCGGGATGCCCGGGTGGAACTCGGTGACCACCGGCATGGCCACCCCGTAGCTCTTGTCGTCGAAGAGGTACAGGCCGGACCCGACGGTCGACTTCGGCTTGGCCATCGTGGTGAAGTTGCTGGTGCCCTGACTGCTCGTGCCGTCGGGCGCGGACGCGGTGACCGTGGCCGTGTAGCGGGTGCCGTACTTCAGTGGGGCGGACGGCACCCAGGAGGAGCCGTCGGTCCGCAACTTGCCCTCCACCGCGCCGCCACCCGCGGCGGTCAGGGTGACCGCGGAGACCTTCCCGCCGTCCGGGAGCTTCGCGCTGATCTCCGTGCTCACCGGCTTGTTCTTCGTGCCGTCGGCCGGATTCAGCGCCAGCGGGGGGCCGCTCGGCGCAGCCGGCGCCGCTGGTTGGGCCGTGCCGGGGTCGGCGCTCGCGCTCGACTCGGCCCCACCCACGAATTCCGGCTTCTTCTGCTCGTCGCCGCACCCGGTCAGTGCCAGCGACGCCGCCAGGGTCAGAGCGCCCACCACCGCCCCGGCTCGCGTGAACCGTGCCATCCCCACCTCTGTTCTCGCGTACCTGGCGGACATCGTGCCGTATCACCGCCTTGGCCCACGGTCCCGTCTCTGCTGCGCGGGTCGGTTTGGGACCTTTTGCCGGCTAAGCTCGACCGAAGGGGGGACATGGGCAACCGGATTGGAGCCCGGTTCAGCGGGGTGCTAATCTTCTCTCCGTTGCCGACGAGCGCCGCTAGCTCAACTGGCAGAGCAGCGGACTCTTAATCCGCGGGTTCGGGGTTCGAGTCCCTGGCGGCGCACCAGCAATTAAGGCTCTGGCCTGGTGGTTTCCCACCTGGCCAGAGCCTTTTTCGTGCTTCTGGCACGATCTCCGCTGCACGGCCCGAGAACAGAGCTGCGCGTCCCTACCCCTGGTAAGGACGCGCAGGCTCCTTGTGGCCAACCCCCGCAAGACCTGGCGGCGATCCTCATCCCAGGATGTCCGCTCCACCGGCCCCACGGCGGCCGCTGGCGGTTCAGTCGTCGGTCGGGGGTGGTGCCAGTTCGGCGTGCCGCACGACGTAGTCGCCGGCGGTGACCGGGGCGAAGGGCGCCGGCGCCATGCAGGTGCCGACCGTGCCCTCGCGCCACTGGCCGTCGGGCCCCTGGTCGGCGTTGACCACCGCCCACGAGAAGCCGACCCGGTCACCGCCCGGACCGTCGTACACGCTGAATCCCAGCCGGCGACCGACCAGGTCGGCCGCCAGCGGGTCGGCTTCGGTGACCACGGCGGTGAGCGTCGCGGTCCGTGCGGCAGTGACCAGGCAGTCGACGCGGGCCGCGAAGCGGACGGTGACGCCGTTCGCTGCGAGCCGGTGGGCGACGCGGACCGTGCCGGTCGCGTCGGTGGGCAGGCCGTGGGGCGCGCCGGGCATCGGTCGGGTGTACGGGGTGGCGTGCGCGTCGAAGGTGAAGCTGCGCACGTCGCGGTCGGGCGCGAACGTCAAGCGAACCTCGCCTGCCCCTCCCACGCCGGCCGTCTTCGGTTTGTGCGCTGTGGCGCTGGCGCCCGGCACGGCGACCAGCGCCACGGCGACCACGACCGCCGCCGCGCCCAATCCCCGAAACGTCTTCCTCATGGGTCCTCCCTCGTGGCGACCGGTCGTCGCCGTCGAGATCCACGCTGCCGGCACGCGACACCCGCCGCCTCCCCTGGTGGCGCGAGTCGACTCCACCCTGAGAGGGAGCTAGGAGCGCGGCGAGCTTCAGTGCATAGGCGGTCATGCGTGCGTGCTGGCCGTCGAGGGCTCTGGCGATCGAGCGAATGACGGGCGTCCCAGGTCGCGGTGCTGGTCGCTTCCACGCCAGACGCCATGTCTGGGGTCTGCGCTACCGTCGCCGCCATGCCGCTGATCACAATCGCCGATGAAGCGACCGGAGCGCCGAGCGGGCCCGAGTGGACTATGGAGATCTTCGAGGAAGAGGTACGACTCGACGAGCTGATTCGCCGGCGGGTGTTTCTGGAGATCGCCGAGTCCGGCGCACGCGTTGATCCGGAGAAGCGGACCCGGGCGACGCTCGAGGCGTTCGGCCGCAACGGTTTCGTGGTGCTGGTCGACGACCGTCAGGTGACGAGCCTGGACGACAAGGTCCACCTGCACGCGGGGTCCCGGGTCACGTTCCTCAAGCTCGTCCCGCTGGTGGGTGGCTGATGGGCACGTACGATCCGGAGCAGGCGCTGCGCCTGGTGGTCAACCGAGTCAAGGAGTGGTACGAGCGGCTTGACGGCTTCACCCTCAACCGAAGTGATCAGCGGGAGTTCGTCAATCAGGTGGCCACGGTGTGTGGCTGGGCGCCGGCCGACGCGGGTCGGGTGCTGCTCGCCGCGCTGAACGACCCGGACGGACCGTACGGTCTTCTTCCCGCGCAGCTCGAACTCCTTCCAGAGGCCACGCGACAGGCCGAGCTGCTCGGCCCGGCCGTGGCGGCGCTGGAGGACGCCGAGGCGGATCACGATCGGCGGGTCGCCGCGGCGATGACGGTGATCGGAAGCCTGCCGCGCCGCCACAACATCACGAAGGACGACCCGTGGGGGGCCGCCTGCCACGAAATGTGGGCCCGGACGGAGCAACTCCTGGCCGCGCAGCCGGCGGACGTGCGGCAGACACTGTTCGACGCATTGACGGTGCCCGAGCAGGACAGCGACGGGCGGACCACGCTGATCCGCCGTCTGCTCTCGGCCGGTGGGCTGGACGGTTCCGGATGGCTGGATCGGCTGGGCGGTCACGCCCGACTGGGATTCAACGACTGGAGCTACAGGCTCCTCAAGTGGACCTGGGAATCGATCGAGACGGAGTACCTCGCCGGACGCACGCACCCGGCGGCGCTGGCAACCTGGCGCCGGACGCGAATCGAGCACTTCGTTCGCGACGTGGGCGACGCGGACGAGACGCTGTGGCCCATTCCCAACGTCGGTGAACCGTGGGCCGACCGCGCCATCGCGGACATCGAGGCGATGCCCGAGGAACGCCGGTCCGCCTGGCGCGCGTTGCTCGCCCACTGCCTGCTCGGCGCGGAGAAGGCGAGGCCGACGGCCGCCTGGCAAAAGAGCGCCCGGCTCCTGCTCGACGCGGTCGGCGGCGACGAGTTCACCGCCCGGCTCGATGACTGGCTCCCGCTGGTGGGTCTGGCGCGTAGCCTGCCACTGCGCATGACCACGTGTTGTAGGGGTCACTTCGCCGACGT
Source organism: Micromonospora sp. NPDC000668 (assembly GCF_042897975.1). NCBI lineage: Bacteria > Bacillati > Actinomycetota > Actinomycetes > Micromonosporales > Micromonosporaceae > Micromonospora > Micromonospora sp. NPDC000668. The sequence goes on along the minus strand of NZ_JBIAYP010000010.1, from coordinate 74,471 downwards.
CCCGCCGCGGATGCTCGACCGTCACAACGTCGGGCTGCTGTGGGGCCTGATCTGGATGCGGGCGATCTGCCCGCCGTCGGAGGACACCCTGCGCAGCCTCGGCCAGATCGCGGAACGGGCCGCCCGCAAGATACCCGGGCATGGTCCGGCGAGCCCGAAACTGGCGAACGTTGCGGTCGGCGCGCTCATCGACGCCGATCATCCCGCCGCCCTCGCGCAACTGGCTCGGCTGGCGTCGCGGCTGACCTACAAGAGCACGCTGCGCATCGTCGAAAAGGGCCTGACCAAGCACGCCGAGGCGCTCGGCATCGGCCGTGAGGACGTCGAGGAGATGGCGCTGCCCGGCTTCGGGCTGCCGCTCGCTGACAAGCTGGGTGACTGCTCGTACGAGGTTGAGGTTCGCGGCATCGACGCCATCGTGGTGTGGCGCAATGCGGACGGCAAGGTGGTCAAGGCCCCTCCGCCGCAGGTGCGCAAGGACCACGGCGAGGAGTTGAAGGAGCTGAAGGCGACCGTCACGGACATCGGCGCCACGCTGATCGGCACCCGTGACCGCCTGGAAGGGCTGCTGCGGCGCGACCGCACGTGGACCGCCGAGCAGTGGCGCGAGCGGTTCCTGGATCACCCGCTGGCCGGGACCCTGGCCCGGCGGCTGATCTGGACCGTCGACGGGGTCGCCTGCTGTTGGGGCGGTGATGCCCTGCGGACCGTGGAGGACGCGGTGCTCGAGCCCGCCGACGGCGCCACGGTCCGGCTCTGGCACCCGGTCGACGACTCGGCCGCGGTCGGTTCCTGGCGGGACTTCCTGGCCCGGCACTCGATCATCCAGCCGTTCAAGCAGGCACACCGGGAGCAGTACCTGCTGACCGACGCAGAGCGGGCCACCGGTACGTATTCCAACCGGTTCGCCGCGCACATCGTGCGCCAGCACCGCCTCAACGCGCTCCTGTCCCGGCGCGGCTGGTCGCACGTGCGACACCGCAACGACGGCGCCTCCTACGACATGCCCTGGCTGGCCCTGCCCGACTGGGAGCTGCGCGCCGAGCTGGGCATCGCCGGGATGGAGGATCGGGGCGACGACCTGATGTTCGACACGATGTCGACCGATCAGCTGCGGATCACCTGGGAAGACCGCACGCCGGTGCCGCTGGAGCAGGTCCCGGCGGTCGTGCTGAGCGAGGTGATGCGCGACGTCGACCTGTTCGTGGCCGCGGCCGGGGTGGGCAGCGACCCGAACTGGTACGACGGTGGTCCCCAGGGCCGGTATCGCGACTACTGGGCGCGGAACAGCTTCGGCGACCTCACTCCGCCCGGCCGGACGCGCCGGGAGGTGCTGGCCGAGCTGATCCCCCGACTGGCGATCGCCGACCGCTGCACTCTCACCGACAAGTTCCTTGAGATACGCGGCGATCTGCACACGTATCGCATCCACTGCGGCTCGGGCAACATCCTGATCGCCCCGGACGACCGCTACCTGTGCATCATCCCGGACTCGGCGAAGGCGAAGGAGCCGGAAATGTTCCTGCCCTTCGAAGGCGACAGCCGGCTCGCCGAGATCATCAGTAAGGCGCTGCTACTGGCGGCCGACAAGAAGATCAAGGACCCGGTGATTTTGCACCAGCTGTGAGGCGCTCGGCCTCGCGTACATCGCCGTGGCGGCCTCCGCAACGAACGCATCCGGCCCGAGTTTCGGTGGACTTCCACCGGGACTCGGGCCGGGCGCTTGGCCTTGCGTCTAGAAGAGCAGGAGGCGGTAGTCGAACGCGACCGTGAAGAATCCCGCTGCCGCCACCGTGAGCAGGGTGTAGGAGATCCGGGTGGTGGGACCCCACCAGCGGCCCCGCCAGGCCAGGGCCGTGGCCGGGACCATGGGCACGGCGAACACCAGGGACAGCGTCGCCAGGACCGGAAGGGCCATGAGGCTTGGCGAGCCGAGGGGGAGCGCCGCCATGACGACATTCGGGTCGACCATCACCAGGGCGAACCCCACGAGAAACGCGGTGGTCAAGGCAGCGCTGACCCAGGCGGTGTAACCGGCCAGGCGAGCCGGGAGCGATGATCGGGCCCGGCGTGCGCGTCGGACAACAGCCGCGATGGGCAGACCGAGGGCGGCGAGGAGGAGGGCGAGCGCGCCGATGGCGAACAGCGGCAGGCCAGCGGTCGGGGTGTCGTACCAGGCGAGCTTTTCGTAGACCTCGGAGGGGATCGCGGAGGAGACCAGGAGCCCGTCCTCGGGGAAGGAGATGCGGGCCTGACCGTCGCGTTCCTGGAAGAGGCCAGGACCGATCTGAACCCAGTGTTGCGTGGACCGGTCAGGATCCGGGGACAGCCCGGTGCTGGTGAGCGTGCCGTCAGGGTTGGCCTTCACGGTCGGTACGGAGAACAGCGTCGACGCCTTCATCAGGCTGGTCTGGCTGGTGCGGGCGGAGCGGTAGGAGCCCGCGTAACGGGAGACGTCGGTGGTGAGCCCAGCCCGCGACGGCGCCGAGGTGCCCGGAAAACTCTCGTCGACGATCGTGTTGACGACCTTCTGGACGTCCCAGGTGGCGGCCCCGGCGGTGCCGTCTCCGTTGACGACGACGTAGACGCCGAACTTCTGGTCAGGCAGGAGTGCCATGGCGTTGTGGTAGCCGGGAACGTCGCCGTCCTTGTAGAGGAGCCGCGATCCGTTACGAGGGCGCTCTTCGAGGACGTAGCCCATGCCGGGCATCCGGTCATCGGCCGTGAAGTGACGCTGCTGCATCTGCCGGGCGATCGGGTCGCCGTCGAGCTGGTCGGTCATGTACCGGGCCATGTCGGCAGGCGTGACAGCGGGACCCGTGCCGGATGGCGTCCAGGGGGCGTACTGGCCCGTCTGTTCGGCGTACCCGTCGCCGTCCGGTCGGTAGCCGCGGGCGAGTCGCGCCCCCACGGCCGCGGGGTGGGGAAGGGCGACGGTGGAGGTGGTCATCCCGTGGGTGGCGAACACGTGGTCGGCGACGTAGCTGGCGTACGGCTGGCCGGACCTGACCTCGACGATACGGCCGGCGAGGGCGAGGCCGTAGTTGTCGTACGCGATGCGGGTTCCGGGCGGACGGACCCGGCGCGGCTGGCGATCCTTGACGCTCTCGGCCAGCGACGGAAGGTCGGAGGGGTCTTCCTTGGCCAAGCCGACGATGTCGTCATCGAAACCGGCGGTGTGCGTGAGCAGATCCTCCAGGGTCACCGGGTGCCCCGGAAAGGTGTCCTTGATCTGGAAATCGGTGAGGTATCGGTTGACGTCCGCGTCCAGGTCGACGCGGCCCTCACCGGCCAGGCGCAGTACGGCCTCGGCGGTGAATACCTTGGCCAGCGAGCCGGTGAGGAACGGCGTCGTGACGTCGACGGGACGGACTGTGGTGACGTCGGCGACGCCGTAGCCCTTGCTGAAAACCGTCTGCCCGTTCTGCACGACCACGACGGCGGCGCCAGGGATCCTGTCCGCGGCGAGCATCGCGGGCACTATCCGGTCGAGTGTCGCGCCGATGCCCTCGGCGCCGGCCGCGTGCACAGGGCTCGCCTGTAGGCTGAGCAGGGCGAAGGCGGAGACGAGCGCTTTCTTCATGTGCTCAGCGTGCCGAGCGGGGCCTCTCCGGCATCAGTGTCAGGCACCTCGATCCGCCATGGAGAATGCATGGTTGGGACATCTGGTGCGAAGCGCGTTGATCGTTCTGGTGGTCCTCGCCGGCGTCGCCTTTGATCCGCTCCATCCGGTGCCGAGCCTGCCGTTCGCCCTCGTGCTGGGCCTGCAACTGCTGCACTGCCTGACTCCATGGCGCAACCGCTGGACGCTCGCGGCGCAAGTCCTCCTCCTTCCGTGGGCGGGGCCTGGCGCGGCGGGGATGGTGGCGGCGTCCGCGCTGCTCATCACACGTGGCGCGGTCCGTTGGATACTGTTCGCGACGGTGACTGTGGTGGCGGCCCTGCTCGCGCCCGCGACGCCGTTCGAGATCGCGCTCGCGATGTTGAATGCCGGCGCCCAAGGTCTGGTTCTGTTCGGGGTGACCCGGCTCGGTGACACGCGCGCCGCCGTCCAGGCCACCCGCGCCGAGCTCGCGGCGCGGTCGGTCGAGGCCGAGCGGGCGCGGGCCGCTGGTGATCTGGAGACTGCGGTCGGGGCTGCCCTGTCGACGATCATTGCCCTGGCCGGGCGCGGCGGCACCGTCCGCATCGCCGAGGTTTCCCGCTCTGCGGCGGCCACTGCCAGGGCTGTCCCGCTGACCTCGGCGCGGCCGGTTCCCGAGCCGGACCTGCCGCCCCGGCTCGCCGTGCCGATTTTCGTCGCCGTGCACGTCGGCTTCGTCGTGACCGGGCTGATCTATCTGGCGGGACGTCCGGCGCCGTCCCTCCTCCTCGCGGTCATCCTCGGGCTGCACCTGGTCCATGGGCTGCCCCGCCAGGCTGGGTCGCCGCCCCGGCGCGTCCCCTGGGCTGCCGTCGCGCTCCTGCCCGCCACGGCCGCCGCCCTGCTCTACCCGGGGCAGCCCTATCCCCACGTCGCCGGGTTCGCCGCAGCCGCGTTCCTGATTGCCGGCCGGGCCTGGTGGCCCGTGGTCGCGATGGTCCTCCTCGCCACTCCAGGGGTGCTCGCCGTCCGCGGTTATGCTGCCGCCGAGAACGTCTTCTGGACGTTCAACACCATCGCCGTCGCTGTCATGTTCGCCGGCCTCGCCGCACAGACCGCACTGGTGCTCGACGCCCGCGATGCCCGTCAGGCGCTCGCCGCGATCGCCGCTGCCAACGAGCGGCGGCGCATCTCCCGCGACGTCCACGACCTACTGGGGTACGGCCTCTCCGCCATCACAGTCAAGGCCGAACTCGCTGACCGGCTCGCGTCGGAAGCGGCACGCGAGCAGCTCGACGACATCGCCGGAATTGCCCGCCAGTCCCTGGCCTCGCTGCGCGCCATCCCGGCCGACCCGGACCTGCGGCTGTCGCTCACCGCCGAGCTGGAATCGGCTCGTTCGCTCCTGGAAGCGGCCGGGATCAGGACTGACGTACGCCGCACCTCGGGGCGCGACGACGCGCTGCTGGCGATCGTCGTACGCGAAGCCGTCACCAACGTGCTACGGCACAGCACCGCCACCCATTGCCTCATCCAGATCACCCCCGACGGCCTCGTCATCGCCAACGACGGAGCCCGCGCCGCCCGCGGAAGTGGCAGCGGAACGGCGAACCTGACCGCTCGCGTGACCGCCGCGGGCGGCACCCTCAACATCGGTGGTGACCTCGGCGAATACCGGTTGAGCGTCCTATATCCAGCCGTTCTCGACCGCGATGCGGACAGCGTCGAGCCGGTTTCGTGCGTCTAACTTGGTGACGATCGCTCCCAGGTAGTTGCGCACCGTCCCCTTGCTGAGAAAGAACTCCGCCGCGATCTCGGCCAGTTCCGCCCCTTCGCCCGCCCGGCGCAACACCTGCGCCTCGCGTTGGCTCAGCGGATTGGGTCGTCCCGCGATCGCCGCGGCCGCCAGGTTGGGGTCCACGACGGTCTCGCCCGCTGCCACCCTGCGAATGGCCTCGGCCAACCGCGCTGGCGGCGCGTCCTTCACCATGAACCCACGGGCACCGATCGCCAGCGCCCTGCGTAGCAATTCCGGGTTTCCCATCGAGGTCAGCATCAGCAGCCCGCATTCCGGTGCGCGCTCCCGCAACTCCCGCGCCGCGTCCAGTCCGTCCAGCCGGCCTGGCATCTGAATGTCCAGCACCACCACCTCGGGCCGTAGCTCCAGCCCCAACGCCACGGCTGCCTCTCCCGTGGCCACCCTTCCGACGACACGCATGTCCTCTTCCAGCTCGATCAGCGCGGCCAACGCATCCCTGATGAGATGCATGTCCTCGGCCAACAGCACCCTGATCACAATTCACCCCCGCACGGAACGACAGGCCGTTCGCAGTACGCGAACCCAGCAGCGAAGGCACGCCACCCCAGCGAGACAACGCCCCGGCCGCGAGGATCGTACGGAGGAGGCCGCGACGTCAGGTCGCGACCTCCTCCGGTGGCCTGGTCGGTCAGTTGGCCGTGGCCGATCCTGCGTTCAGCAACGCCGGATCCACATCGGGGACGGCGAGCCTGGGGTTCCACCCTGCCGCCACGACACGCATGACGAATCCTGCGGCCTCCTCCAACTGACGTGCACTGGCCAGCCCACCAACCACGGCAGTCCGCGCACCAAGATCCTCAGTCAGCCTGCCGGCGCGTTCAAGCGCCTCGGGCTGGTCGCCGCAGATCGCCACGACCGGCGCAGAGTCGCGCGGTCCTGCGTAGGGCCAAGACGCTCCAGCGAACAAGTGGAATGCTTTGACGACGTGAGCGCCCGGCGCAACGCGAGCGACAAGCTCTCCTGCCGAGCCCGACGTCGGCTTCAGCTGCCCGGTGGCGTAGTCGACAGCGTTCGTGCAGTCGATCACCGTAACCCCGCTCAGTGAGCCGTCAGCACCACCGACGAGGGAGAGCGCCTCCTCCAGGCCCTCCCACGCGACCGCGACCACGACCACCTCGACCTGTGCTGCGAAGTCGGCGGGACCGACAGCCTGGGCTGCGCCGCCGATCTGGCCAGCAGCCCGACTGGCGTTTTCCGGGTTGCGCCCTGTTACCACGACCAGATGGCCAGCTCCCGCCCACACTCGGCCAAGCGCTACAGCGAGGTTGCCCGTTCCCAGGATTCCTACGTTCACCGCGATCTCCTTCATCTGTGGGACGACCTGGGGAACGTTAGGAGGCAGCTTCCTACCGTTTGGTGGGAGAGATCCTGCGAAACTGGAACGATGATCGACGGCACCTGCCAGACGTTTGTCTCGGACTGTCATGTCCGCGCGGCAGTTGAACTCATCAACCACACGTGGGATCCGGTAGTCCTGTCAGCGCTACGCGCCGGCCCAACGAGACGCAACGACCTGTTGGTACGCATCACAGGCATCAGCGACAAGGTCCTGACGCAGGCATTGCACCGCCTTCGAGCGCGGGGACTGGTCGTCCGGCAGGGCAACGGCGAGCGGCCGCCGGGAAGCCACGCCGCCGTCTATCAGCTCTCGCCTTTGGGTGGGTCGTTCGCCAACGGCCCACTCGCACAACTGGCCCAATGGGCCGCAGCCAACCAGGCAGACCTCATCGAGCCGTCAACAACGTCATGACCCGCAACACCTGGCGATGACGAGCACCCTCGACCGTTATCGACGATCCGGTCGAGCTGCGATCCAACGTGACGACCTGATCGTCCAGCGCTTCGACCGTGCCCGCGTCTTCGTGTACTGGAATCCCTGAGGCCGGGCCAGCTCACTGAGCTGATCTCCACCGTGTGCCGGGCATTCGCCGTCGAGTCTGACGGTGGGTGCCCCGCACTGTTTCTTCGCGCGGGCGTGGTCTCGCCGGATAGCTTCGCGTTCGGTGGGTAAGCGGCGCGCGTGCCCGGGAGCGAGGAGCCGGCAGCCGAATTCGACCCGGCCCCACACGGGCGCGTTCGGGCTGCCCTGACGTTTGCTGGCCTGCGGGAGCGTGGGCAGCGCGCGTTACGCTCCCGTGCCTGGCGGTTACGCCTGTACGGTCTGCTCGCCCTGCAGGCCGGCGTCGCGGCGACGATCGCCTGGTTCGTGGCGTACGAGTTCCTGGACAATGCCTCCCCGGTCGTCGCACCCACCACCGCGGTCGGCATCGTGGCCGCCGCGATGGGATCACGCCTGCGGCGCACCGTCGAGTTGCTGATCGGGGTCGTCCTCGGGCTCGCCGTCGGTGACACGCTCATGCCGCTGTTCGGCATCGGTCCCTGGCAGACCGGCGTGGTCGTCGTGCTGGCGATCATCGTCGCCGTACTGCTCAAGGGTGGTGGTTCCCTGCTCACCCAGGCCGGTGGTACCGCGGTGCTCATCGCCACCCTGGAGCCGCCCGTACGCGAACTGTCCATCCCCCGCTTCGTCGACGCCGCAGTCGGCGGGCTGGTCGGGCTGGCGGTCGGTCTGCTGTTGGTGCCCATCCACCCGCAGAAGACGGTGCTGCGGCTTGCCGAACCCGTCGTCGGCCCGGGGGCCGCCGCCATGCATAAGCTGGCTGCGGCGCTGCGCGCCCGCGACCTTGGCGAGGCCGAGCAGAGCCTGCGCGAGTTGCGGAATCTCGGCCCGCAGGTCAACGCGCTGAACGAGGGGCTCAGCGCAGCCCAGGAGGTGGTGCGCTTGGCGCCCTTGCGCTGGCGTGAGCGACAATCCCTGGCCTTCCACACGGAGTCCATCCAGCATCTTGAGCGCAGCCTGCACAGCTGCCGGTCCATGGCGAGACGACTCACGACAGCCCTCAAGGACGGTGAACCGATACCGGAGGAGTTTCCCGCGGCCATCGACCTGCTGGCCGCCGCTTTGCTGACCCTGAGGTGGACGATCCAGGCCAGTGAGGAGCCGCGGGAGGCGCGTGAGCAGATCCTGACGGCCGTCGAGCTGGCCGGGCAGGCGCAGGGGGGGTCGTCACGGGACAGCGGCGGCCCGCACCCCCACCGATTGCACTACTCGGGGCTGGTCGCCGTGGGGGAGATCCGGACAGCCGCGCACGATCTGCTCATCGCCAGCGGGCTGGATGCCCGCACCGCGGCCAGCATGGTGCGGCGGGCGGTGGGTTGGGAGGAGGAGGACTGAGCCAGCTCCGCGCGTCACTCGAACAGGCCGGCCGGCGGTGCGTGGTTGCCCTCCTTGACGTCCGAGTAGTCGCGAGCCTCGGCCACGAGGCCCGCCTCGTCGAAGCGCAGCAGCGTGCAGCCGGAGACGGTCACGGGTTTGTCCTTGACGTGGATCACCGCCCAGTACTCCACCGCCGCCGCATCGCCGTCGACCTGCGGCTCGGCGAACCACACCTGCGCGGGGCGGGTCTCCTCGGCGAAGCACTCCTCCAGATAGACCCGAAGGCCGGACCGCCCACGGTACGGACGAAACATCGAGGCCCAGTGGTCGCCGCTCTCGCTCTGCAGGGCGGTGAGCGCCTCAACGTCTCTGACCGGCCAGGCATCGGTCCAGGTCCTGGCCCACCGTTGGGCCGCCTCTCGCGTTTCCACGTACGCCTCCTCGGTCAACCGGCACCTCTGTCATCGCCAGTCGTACCACTGACCCCTGACATCCCAAGGGACACTGCTTACTCCTGAGCCACCAGCCGTGCGACCGTCTGGGCGAGGAGCTTCGCCCGCGTTTCCGGGGTACGGGCCTTGAGTAGCGGAAGGATCACGGCGTACCGGGCGGATCGGCCGAGCCGTTCGAACGCGGCAGATGCGCGGGAGTCACCGGTCAACGCGGCCGTGAGATCGGGCGGCACCTCGGCGGTGCGCTGCGACTCGTACGCCGCCTCCCATCGGCCGTCGGCCTCGGCGGCCGCGACTTCCGCGAGCCCGGCGGCCCGCATCCGGCCGGCCGCCGTCAGCGCTTCGACTTTCGCCACGTTGACCTGCGACCACGAACTCCGCGGGCGTCGGCGCGAGTACCGCTGGAGGAACGAGACGTCGTCGAGGCCCTTACGGTGGCCGTCGATCCAGCCGTAGCAGAGGGCCACGTCGAGCGCGTCCGCGATCGCGATCGAGGCGAGCCCGGAGTGTCGCTTGGCGATCCGCAGCCACGCCTCGCCCCGCACCTCGTGCCGCGCGGCGAGCCAGGACTCCCATGCCTCGGCATCGGGAAAGTCGAGGACGTCCACGTCATGCCGGCTTCATTGAGGAGAGGACGTCGAGGTAGTGCGGGTTGTTCATGACGCCCAGCACGTTGCCGAACGGGTCGACCACCGCGGCCGTGACGAACCCCTCGTCCCCGTGCGGGGTGATCGGCTGGTACGCCGTGGCGCCCATCGCCAGCAGGCGCTGCACGGTGGCGTCGAGGTCGTCGACGTGCCAGTGCATGACCGCGCCGCCGGGCCCGTTCGCGCCGGGCGGCGCGTACCTGCGGTCGATGATGCCCAGCTCTCCCTGGTAGTCGCCGATCCGGAACTCGGTGTAGGCCGGGCGTCCGTCGGGCCCCGACCGCAGGAAGTACGCCTCCTGGCCCAGGAACTCCGCGTACCAGGCCGTTGCCGCTGCCACGTCGTCCGCCCAGATGTTGAGTGTGGCGAATCCTCGCAGGCTCATTACGCATCCTCTCGTCGATGTCTTCCGGGTCACGGTATCGACGATTGCGGAAGGTGAGCTTCCGCAATGACGGGCACGGTCGGGAATTGTCGGCGGCCGCACCCGTCAGAAGAGGGTCAGGGGCTCGACCGGTATCGGTTCGGGCAGTGCTTCCAGCTCAGGTACGCGGGCCCGTACCTCGTCGTGGAAGCGGCGGGCGAGCACGGGCGCGTCGGCGTTGTCCGGGGTGTGCATGAACACCGTGGGCGAGCGCCCCTCGCGCAGCCAGTCGGCGGTGACGTCGACCCAGCGCTGCCACCCCTCGACCGTCCGCGTGGTGTCGTCGCGACCGAGGTAGCGGACGATCGGCCGATTGGTCAGCGCGAGCGACCGGAGCGGTACGCGCGGCTTCTTGGTCCAGGCATCTCGTTCCGCGTCGCTGGTCGGCGGGCTCGCGAAGAACGCGGTCGTGTCGAAGGGGATCCACTCGGCGGCCACGGTGGTGAGTGCCTCCGCGAGGAGCCGGGCCGCACGGGGGTCGTCGAAGAACGCGGGATGGCGGACCTCCACGGCGTACCGGTGCGACCGGGGGAGCTGGCCCAGAAACCGGCTCAGTGTCGGGACGTCGGCGGGGGAGAACGACCCTGGCAGTTGGATCCAGAGGGCGTGGGTGCGTGGGCCGAGCGGCTCGATCGCGTCCAGGAAGGCGCGCAGCGGCTCCGCGAAGTCGGTGAGTCGACGTTCGTGCGTGATGACCTTGGGAAGTTTGAGGACGAACCGGAAATCGGGATCGGTCTGCCGGGCCCACGACGTGACGGTGTCCCTGGCCGGCGTCGCGTAGAAGGTCGTGTTTCCCTCGACGGCGTCGCACCAGCTGGCGTAGTGCCGTAGGCGCTCCTGTGGTGGAAGCGGATGCGCCAGCAGTCGGCCCTGCCACGACTTGTGGGTCCACATCGCGCATCCCACGTGAAGCCGCATGACCGCCCTTCCTCCGGGTGAACCGCGCCTGACCGGAGCCCACGGTATACGCGCCGCCGGCGGGAACGGGACCGACGGTGCGGCGGGTAGGGTCCGACGCCATGCGCGTGCTGTTCGCCAGTTTGGCGTCCGTCGGTCACACCTACCCGCTGATCCCGCTGGCGGTCGCCGCGCGGGAGGCTGGCCACGAGGTGCACTTCGCCGCCGGTGCGGAGGTGCACGCGCCGCTGGCCGCGAACGGCCTGCGGCCGTTCCGCCCCGGCGACGCGTTCTACGAGGTGTACGCCGAGGATCTCGAACCGGAACTGGCCCGGTTGCGCCCCGACCTGGTGGTGCACGAATGGGGACTACCGGGCGCGGCCATCGCCGCCCAGCGTGCCGGCATTCCCGGTCTCTGGCACGGGTTCGGTCGGATGTTCCCCGACGGCATCGGTCTCGAACTGCCCACGAAGACCGGCGAGGTCGCTGACCGTCCGCACCTCGACATCTGCCCGCCCTCCTTGCAGGACAAGGACTTCCTCGCCACGGAACGCCGGATCGAGCTGCGACCGGTCCCGTTCTCGACACCGGCGGCGCTGCCCGCGTGGGTCAGCCGTCACGCGTCCCGGCCACTGGTCTACCTGACCCTCGGTACGGCGTTCGGCACGCCGGAGCTGCTGGCCACCGCCATCGCGGGGTTGGCGACGCTGGACGCGCGGGTGGTGGTGGCCGCCGGTCGGGTGCCCCCGGAGCAGCTTGGCGAGGTGCCCGACCAGGTGACCGTGTACCCCTGGGTGCCCCAGGCGGAGCTGCTGCCGTACGTCGACGTGGTGGTGCACCACGGCGGCAGCGGCACCACCCTCGGGGCGCTCGCGGTCGGTGTCCCGCAACTGATCCTGCCGCAGGGTGCCGACCAGTTCGCCAACGCCGACGCGGTCAGCGCCGCCGGTGCCGCCCTGCGCCTGCTCCCCGACGAGGTGAACGCGGACGCCATCGCCGAACACACCCGGAGGCTGCTGCCGCGCCAGGGGAGCACCGAACATCGCGACGCGGCCCGGACGATCGCCGAGGAGATCGCCCGCATGCCCTCCCCGGCCGCCGTCGCCCGCCGCCTACCCGAGTACGCCAGGGCGGGATAGACCTACCCGACGGTCAGGTCGAGCGTCGCGAGCTGCGCCGGGTCGGCCACCACCTCGATGCCGATGATCCGGTCGGTGACGATGAAGCTGATCGCGAGCCGGAGATCCCCGCCGAGGTTCACGACCGCGCCGGGTACCCCGTCGACGTACGCCGGAGACGCCGCCTGGGCGCGGCCGTTGAAGAAGCCGGCGATCGCGGCCGAGCCGTGCGTCTCGGCGGCCGAACCCAGGCCCGCGGCCACCGGATCGGCGCGCATGACGACGTGCGGGTCGAGCAGGCTGACCAGGTCGTCGAACCGGCCCTCCCGCGAGGCGGCGAGGAAGGCCTCGACCACCCGCCGCTGACGCGCCGGGTCCGTCTCCCGGACGGTCCCGTCCTGGTGCACCCTGCGGCGGGCCCGGCTGGCGATCTGGCGGACGGCGGCGGGACTGCGATCGACCACGGCGGCGATCTCCTCGAACGAGACCGCGAACATGTCGTGCAGGACGAACACGAACCGGTCGGTTGGCGCGAGGGTGTCCAGGACGACCAGGAGCGCTCGGCCGACCGACTCGGTCAGCATGGCCTCCCGCTCCGGGTCGACCGGCCCGCCGTCCGACGGGTCGGGCTCCGGTGTGGCGGTGGCCCACGGCTGTTCGGGACGGCTGGTACGCGTTCGCAGCCGGTCCAGGCAGACCCGGCCGACGGTGGTCGTCAGCCATCCGGGCAGGTTGTCGATGCCCGCGACATCCGCTCGGCTGAGCCGTAACCAGGTGTCCTGGACGGCATCCTCGGCCTCGGTGCCGGAGCCCAGCATTCGGTGGGCGACCGCCCGTAGCCGCGACCGGTTCTCCTCGAAGCGTCGGGCCAGCAGGTCCGCCTCGCTCACGACCTCTCCACCCCCGGGCGCACCCGAGCGGTCCTGTGACCGCTGACACATCTGTCACGCCGTCGGCTCGCCGGCCGACATCCCGTTGACAACCGGGACGTCGTAAGGCGAGACATGCCGGGCAGCCTAACAAGATGGGACGACAGAAATGATCATCGAACCGCGCATCCAGAACCCCGCCGGCCTGCTGCCGGACGCTGTGAAGGCGATCAATCTGCTCTACAAGGCCGCGCACTCGGTCGGGGTGCCGGGCAGCACGCTGGAGCTGGTGCACCTGCGGGTCAGTCAGATCAACGGATGCGGTGCCTGCGTCGACTCCGGGGCCCGGGGCGCCCGAAAGGCTGGTGAGACCGAGGAGCGTCTGTTCTCGGTGGCCGCCTGGCGGGAGACCCCGTATTTCACCGAGGCGGAACGGGCCGCGCTCGCGCTCGCGGAGGCCGCCACCCGGCTCGCCGACCGGGCCGACGCGGTACCCGACGACGTCTGGGCGGAGGCGGCTCGGCACTTCGGCGAGAAGGAGTTGGCCGCGATCGTGCTCTGGGTGGCGACCAGCAACTTCTTCAACCGGCTCAACGTCACCACCCGGCAGCCGGCCCCGCAGGCATGGGGCTGACCGCGCCGTGACGAGGCAGCCCGGGGTGCCGCACCGCACTCCGGGCTGCCGGCGATCGTCAACTTGAGGTTGACGACGAGGGAGCGTCAACCTATGGTTGACGCATGACGGATCCTATTCAGATGAGCAATCCCGTTCGCCTCGACGACCTGATCCAGGCGATCAAGAAGGCGCACACCGACGCGCTCGACCAGCTCACCGACGCCGTGATCGCCGCCGACCACCTGGGTGACGTCGCCGACCACCTGATCGGGCACTTCGTCGATCAGGCGCGGCGCTCGGGCGCTTCCTGGACCGACATCGGCCGCAGCATGGGGGTCAGCAAGCAGGCCGCGCAGAAGCGTTTCGTGGCGAAGGCGTCGACCGAGGCGGCGGCGCTCGACCCGAACGCTGGCTTCGGCCGGTTCACCCCCCGCGCCCGCAACGTGGTGATGGCCTCACAGGAGGAGGCCCGCGCCAGCCGGCATGCCGAAATCGGCCCGGAGCACCTGGTGTTGGGCCTGCTGGCCGAGCCGGAAGCGCTGGCCGCCAGGGTGATCGTCGGCCGGGGCGTACCGCTGGCGACCGTGCGGGAGACGGTCAGCGCCGCCCTCCCGGCGCCGGCCGACCAGGTGCCGGACCTCATCCCGTACGACGCGCGCGGCAAGAAGGCCTTGGAGTTGACCTTCCGGGAGGCGCTGCGGCTCGGCCACAACTACATCGGCACCGAGCACATCCTGCTGGCCCTGCTGGAGCAGGAGGACGGCACGGGAGTGCTCACCGACCTCGGGCTGGAGAAGGCCGCCGTCGAGGCCGACCTGGCCGCCGCCCTCGCCGCGGTCGCCGGGCAGAAGTGACCTCCCGGGGTCAGGGCGTCGGGAAACCGTAACGCAGGGCGTGCTCCGGATCGGCTGGGTCGATCTGGCGTACGCCCGCGTCGGCGAGCCGCTTGTTGACCTCGTCGAGTTGCTCGCGTACCAGTCGGGCCTCCTCCTCGGTGACCCGTCCCCGATGTGGCTTGCCAGCGTGTTCCAGCGTCCCGTAGTCGATCTTCTCGGCGCTCTTGCGGGCCTTGGGCGGACGGACCCGCTCGGCCGTCTTGAGTAGCTGCGCCATCGGCACGTCGGTGGCCATCGCGTCGAACTCGCTGGCGGTCAGCACCACCCGGCGCGGCTCGCCGCCGCCATGCCGGTCATGGATCTCAACCACCGCCACGTCCAGCGCGGCGTCATCGACGTTCTCCACCTCGGTCGGGGTGGCGTCCAGTTGCACGGGCCCGGCGATCAGGTCTGGGTGCTCCAGGACGACGATGCGGACCACCTCGTCGTCGCTCTGCAGAACCGTGCCACTGAAGTCGGAGACGTGGATCGTCTTCTTGCCCATGCGCGGAGCTACTCCTGTCGTAGGCCGGGATTCCGGACCAGAAGAAATTACCCGACAGGTGTGCGAAAGCCCGCGTTGGACGGCTCGGGTGTGTCGTGGTCGGTACTGCCGGAGTCAGCGGGTGTTGAGGCCGGGCCGGGTGGAGCTGCCGGCCGGCAGCTTGTTCAGCTCCGCCCAGGACAGGGCGGCCGCGCCTTTCGTCGTACGGGTTCCGCGGTATCGCGGCTGGGCCGGAAAGCGTTCGGCGGGCTCCGTTGACCGCCAGAGTCGCTCGGGGTCCTGCTGGTAGCGGTCGTTCGGCTGAATCGGCATGACCATACCGTCCCAAAGAAAGGTGTCCATGTATGGAAATAGATATGACGGTCGATCGGTGCGCGTGGTTCCGTTTGCCGGCACGGGGATTGACGGTGACTCGAGCCGTACCCCGCGCGCCGCGTCGGTAATCGACCGGATCGGTGAACTCGACGAAAGAGTGATCCTCGTCGCTCGGCCAGGTACCCCCGGGGGGTATAGGCTGCGGGTCATGGAGAACGCAAATCTCACTCGACTGGCCGTCGCCGCCACCCTGCACTGCCTGACCGGCTGCGCCATCGGCGAGGTGCTCGGCATGGTCATCGGCACCGCACTCGGCTGGTCCGACCTGGCCACCATCGCCCTCGCCGTCGCGCTGGCGTTCGTCTTCGGCTACGCGTTGACGGTCCGCCCGGTGCTCCGCTCCGGACTACCGCTGGGCCGGGCGATCCGGGTGGCCCTGGTCGCCGACACGCTCAGCATCGCGGTCATGGAGGTGGTGGACAACGGCGTCATGCTCGCCGTGCCGGGCGCCATGCGGGCCGGCCTCGCCGACCCACTGTTCTGGGGCAGCCTGGCCGGCGCGTTGGCGGTGGCCTTTGTGGTCACCGTGCCGGTGAACCGGGCACTGATCGTCCGCGGGAGGGGACACGCGGTCGTGCACCAGCACCACCACGGGGAGCACCACCCCACCACTCCGGCGGCGTCGTAGCCTGGCCCGGGCCCCGGCCCCGACGGATCGCCCCGCCCGGTAGCGTCGCCCGGCGTACGGTGATCCACGACGGGCCGGGTGACGGGGAGGTGCGCATGCTCGACCGGCGGCTTCAGCTGCACCTGGCCACCTGGCTCGGCCAGTGGCCGGCCGGGAAGGGGCTGCACGTGGTCGCCTCGCACCGGCGGGCCAGGCCGGCCTGGGATGGCCGGCTGCGCCCGGCGCTCGCGGTGGACAGCGGTGAGAGCGCCGTGCTCTCCGTCCCGCCGGACCGGGTGGCGGCGATCCGCGCGCTGGCCCGACGTACGCCGGACCGGCTGCTGCCGGCGCTGCCGGAGGCCGTCGGGTTGCCCGACTGGTGTGTGCACGACGGTCCCTTCCGGTGGAGCCTGGCCCCCGCGCCGCTGCCCGACGTGGGGGAGTGGACCGAGTCGACGGCCCCCGGGCTGCCGCCCTGGCTTCGGCTGTTCGACCGTCCGGTGCTGGTGGTCCGCGACGCGGACGGCAACTACCTGGCTGGGGCCGGGATGAAACGGCACGACGCGTACGGGCAGGAGTTGGCCATCGGCACCGTGCCCGCCGCCCGGGGTCGCGGCCTCGCCCGGCGGCTGGTGGCGCAGGCGGCCCGGCGGGTGCTCGACGAGGGGGCGATCCCGACCTACCTGCACGAGCGGGACAACGCCGCCTCGGCCCGGGTCGCGGACGCGGCAGGCTTCCCGGACCGGGGCTGGCGGGCGTACGGGGTCTATCCGCGCTGAGCGGCCGTCGGCACCGCGAGTGCCCGCGCAACGCTGTCGTCGTAGGGCGCGGACCGTGGATCCCGGGCCGGATCCACGGTCCGCAACCTCCCCCCAGGTCCCGGTTTCGGGCGCCCGGCCGCCCGCTGGGCAGGGCCGTTCGTGTCGATCACGCTACGTATCGAACACGCTCGGTGCAAGGTGTGAGCTGTCGGTTCGGAGTGTCGAATAGCGGACTTGACCTGCGGTGGAGTCGAGCGAAGCTGCTGGCCGGGTCAGTGACGTAGCGTGCGGATGAGGTCGAGGACCTGTCGGGTCACCGGGCGAAGTACCCGCAGCCGGGACAGCGCCACCAGCCGGTCGATCAACGGCACGACGCCGTCGATCAGCTGCCGGGTCTTGGCCTGCCCGGGAGATCGGTCGTGTACCCAGTAGAGGACCACGCCCATGTACGCCAGCCAGAGCAGCTCGGGCAACTCGGGGCGCAGCTCGGCGTCGACCTTGGCGGTCGAGCCCGTCAGCACCTCGGCGAAGAGGTCGATCGCCGCCTGTCGGGGGCCGGACGACTCTGCGGAGAAGGGGCTGAGCGGGGAGGTGGGCTCCGCCGCCGTCTTGAAGAAGGTCGCCGCGAACTCGTGCGACGGGGTCAGCACGTCAATGCCGGCGTGCAGCACTCCGGCGAGCCGGGCGGCGAACGCGTCCTCCCGGTCGAGCACCGGCTGGACGGCGGCCCGGTGCTCGACCTGGGACTGGGCGTAGAACTCCTGGATCAGGTGGTCCTTGGAGCCGAAGTAGTAGTAGGCGTTGCCCACCGCCACGC
The DNA here is from genome assembly GCF_042897975.1 of Micromonospora sp. NPDC000668. NCBI lineage: Bacteria > Bacillati > Actinomycetota > Actinomycetes > Micromonosporales > Micromonosporaceae > Micromonospora > Micromonospora sp. NPDC000668. The sequence goes on along the minus strand of NZ_JBIAYP010000010.1, from coordinate 56,889 downwards.
CGGCCTCCTGCGCGATCGCGCGCATCGTGGTCTGGGCGTAACCACGCTCGCGGAACAGCCGCATCGCGGTGTCCCGGATCAGCTGCCGGGTCTGCTCGCCCCGGGCGGTCGCAGGTTCACCCGCAGTGGTCGTCGGCGCAGGCTGCTCGGTCATCGGGGTCACCGTATCCCGCTGGTTCGTTCGTCGGCTCGGCCCACGGATCGCGAACCCGCTCCCTGATCGCTGAGGCGGTGGCCACCACCTGCCGGGCGAGCGGCAACAGGCTCGGTCGGGCCAGCCGTTCCGCCGTGGACCGGTGGTCGGCCAACGCCCAGAGGCAGGCGAACCAGGCGCCGTCGCCCGCGTACACCTCGCCGGTGTCGGCCACCACGGTGAGGTCGCGCAGCGTCGCGTCGTGGTCCAGGCCGGGAAAGCGCCGCCGGGCCTCGGCCGACCCGGCGGGCACGAACTCCAGGGGTACGAGCTGGGCGTGGGATGCCAGCCATCGGCGGGCGGTACGGCAGAGCGGGCAGTTCGCGTCGAACAGGACGGTGAACCCCCGGATCCCACCGCCCCCGTGTGCGGTGGGATCCGGCAGCCCCTCGGGGCCGCCAGCCGGTGTGACGGTCATCGGGCCGGAGGGTTGGTCACCGGCCCCGCGCCCGGCTGCGCCCCGATCGGGTATGAGCCGTGCGGTGTGGACGGCATGGGCAGCCGGCCGATCGGTGCGATGGGCGGGTGGGTGGCGAGCTGGCGGAGCCGAGTCCGGCGGTAGCGGCCGAGCGCGAAGACGTTGAAGAAGTGCAGCGCGCCGAGCACCAGCAGTACCAAGCCGATCTTGAGGGATAGCTCTTCCATCGCCTGGCTGGTCGAATCCACTGGGTCGGGGTGCTTCATCGCCACCGTCACGTAGCCGAGGTTGAGCAGGTAGAAGCCGACCACCAGGAGGCTGTTCACCGCTCGGGCCAGCCGCTCGTCGGCGAACACCTCCTCCAGGAATACCTGTCCGTTGCGGGACAACGCCCGGGCCACCCAGATGGTCAGGCCGATGCTGACCGCGAGGTAGATCAGGTACATCCAGACCTTGATGTCCATGCGCACAGGCCCTTCTTGAACGTGTTCAACTACCGACGGTGTCAGCGTAGGGCAGTTCTTGAACGTGTTCAAGAGAGGATGGTGGGCCGTTCCCGGCCCGACCGGTTGCCGCTCTGCCTCAGCCGGACAGTCCGAGCGCCTCGGCGGCCGCCCGGCCGTTGGCGTGGCTCGCGCCGTACGTGGTGACGAAGGCGCGTACGCCCGCCGGGCGCCACTGCGCCGGCCAGCCCATCTCCACCACGGTCACCGGGTGGTCCGCGGCCAGGCCGGCGATCAGCTCCGGGCCGCCGGGCAGCCGGTGCAGGTGCCGCCCGACCAGCACGATCGGCCGGTCGCCGGCCAGCCCGCGCAGCGTCGCCTGATCGGTCTCGGCGGCGATCACCCGGACCTCCTGCACTCCGTCCAGGTGCGGACCGAGGCCCCACGGCACCCGCCCCTCGGCGATGGTGGACTCGGTGTGCAGCTGCACCACCAGCGGACGGTCCAGGCCGGTGAGCACTCCGTCCACCCGGACCGCCCGGCGCGCCGCCGCGTACCCCAGGTCGGTTTCGGTGGCGGTCGCCGATGCGCCGGCGGCCCGGGTCCAGGCGGCGAGCGCGGCGGCGCGGCCGGCCGCCTCCTCGACCCGGGAGGTCGCCAACCGCCCGTCGGCGAGCGCGTCGACGATCTCGGCGGCCACCCGCTCGACCAGCCCGGCGTCGACCTTCGCGCCGATGCAGAGCAGGTCGGCGCCGGCGGCCAGAGCGCGGACCGCGGCCGGCCCGACACCGCCAGCGGCCACCGCGGCGCCCTTCATCTCCAGTGCGTCGGTGATGACGGCGCCGGTGAAGCCGTACTCGGTGCGGAGCAGGTCGACCAGGACGGCCCGGCTGAAGGTGGCCGGACCGGTGCCGGTCAGCTCCGGCACCCGGATGTGTGCGGTCATCACCGCGCGCGCCCCGGCGGCCACGACCGCGGCGAACGGCGGCAGGTCGCGTTGGCGCAGCAGGCTCAGTGGGACGTCCACGGTGGGCAACTCGTGGTGCGAGTCGGTGATGGTGGCGCCGTGGCCGGGGAAGTGTTTGGCGCAGGCGGCGACGCCGGCGGCCTGTAGCCCGCTCACGGCGGCGGCCGAGTGGGCGGCCACCCGCACCGGGTCCGCGCCGAACGACCGGGTGCCGATCACCGGGTTGTCGTCGGCGGTGTTCACGTCCACCGTCGGGGCGAGGTTGACGGTGATGCCGAGTGCGGCCAGCTCGGCGCCGATCGCCTGGTAGACCCGTCGGGTGAGCGCCACGTCGCCGATCGCGCCGAGGGCGGCGTTGCCGGGGTACGGGCTGCCGGTGGCGTGCGCCAGCCGCGTCACGTCGCCACCCTCCTCGTCGATGGCGATCAGCACGTCCGCGCGGCCGACGCGCAGGGCGGCGGTGCTCGCCGCGACCTGGGCCGGGTCGTGCACGTTGGTGCCGAAGAGGGTGTGCCCGGCCAGCCCGTCGGCCACCAGGTCAACGGCCCAGTCCGGCGGGATCGGTCCCGGGTACGCGGCAAGCAACGTGCCGAGCGCGAGCCGGCGTAGTCCTGGATCCAGCCCCACGTGATCTTCCCCTCTCGGTGCCCGGCGGGCACGAAACGTCGTACGGCGGTGGTCATCGCCCTGCCGGGTCGGCCGAGCGCTCCACCTCCGGGTGGCCGTTACGCTACGGCTACCCGTTCGCAGGTCGGTTTACAGTTAGCAAAGTTTACTAAAACTAAAGGACGTGGCATGAGTGCGACCCGGCTGCCCGGCACCCCCCGCCTGTTGCGGGCGCTCAATGACCGTGCGGCGCTGGAACTGCTCCTCGAACGCGGCCCGTTGACCCGGGCCCGGCTCGGTGAGCTGACCGGGCTGTCCAAGGTCACCGCCTCCCAGTTGGTCGAGCGGCTGGAGGAGCGCGGTCTGGTCAGCCGTGTCGGCGAGCAGGCCGGTGGACGAGGGCCGAACGCCCAGCTCTACGCCGTACGCCCGAGCAGTGCCCACGTGGTCGGGGTGGACGTCGGGGCGGATCGGGTGGTGGCTGCCTGCGCCGACATCACCGGCGCGGTCATCGGCCGGGTGGAGCAGTCCACCCGGGACACCGACGACCCGGTGGGCGTGGTGCACAACGCCGTCGTGCAGGCCGCGAGCAGCGCCCAGGCGCAGCTGAGCAGCGTACGGCGGATCGTGCTCGGCACGCCGGGTCTGGTCGACCCCGGCACCGGTGACATCACCTTCGCCTTCAACCTGCCGCGCTGGCACAGCGGGGTGCTCGGCGCCCTGCGCGACGACCTGCACACGCCGGTGGTCTTCGAGAACGACGTGAACCTGGCCGCGGTGGCCGAGGCGCAGTCCGGCGCCGCGCAGGGGCTGACCGACTTCGTGCTGGTCTGGGTGGGCGCTGGCGTCGGCCTGGCGATCATGCTGGGTGGGCGGCTGCACCACGGCAGCAGCGGCGCGGCCGGTGAGATCGGCTACCTGCCGGTGCCCGGCGCGCCCATCCCACGCGACGTCTCCCGCCGCGCCAAGCCGGCCTTCCAGCAGTTGGTCGGCGCGGACTCGGTCCGCGCGATCGCCCGCGAGTACGGCTACCCGGACGCCGACGCCGCCGACGCGGTTCGCGCGGCCGTCGCCGACGGTGCCGGTGGCGGCCCGATGCTCGACGAGTTGGCCCGCCGGCTCGCGCTCGGCGTGGCCAGCACGTGCGTGGTGCTCGACCCACCGCTGGTGGTGCTCGCCGGTGAGGTCGGTCAGGCCGGCGGCGCGGCGCTCGCCGACCGGGTGCAGCAGGAGGTCGCGGCGATCACCCTGGTCCGGCCTCGGGTGGTGCCCACCGGGCTGACCGAGGAGCCGATCCTGCGCGGTGCGCTGCGTACCGCGCTGGACGCCGTCCGCGACGAGGTGTTCGGCTCCACCGTCGGCTGAGCCCGCTGGCGGGGTCATGTGAAGGAATATTTCACCGCCGGCCATCGTGCTGCAAGCTCTTGCCGCATCCGTTCCGGTCCGCCGGGCCGCCCGGACCAGGGCGGGCGGCCCGCAGCAGGCGGGGCCGCCCGGCCCAGGCGGGCGGCCCGGCGGAGGCTCACATCAGGTCGCGGCGACGGAACACGGCGAACGCCGCCGCCGTCAACCCGCCGGTGAGCACGAGCAGTACCGCCAGGGCCGGCGCCCAGGTCAGCGAATAGAACCCGTCGCAGAAGCCGCCGCCCACGCTGTCGCCCCTGCAGAGCCGGCCGTCGTAGAACCGCGCCTCACCGCTGAGCCACGCCCCGATGTAGCTGGAGAGCATCAGCTGGTCCGGGCGCGGGGCGTCGACGATCTGCAACACCAGCCGGGCGCCCAACTCCCAGACCACCGCGTACGCGGCGACCGCGCCGAGCGCCGCCGAGGTGTGTCGGCCCAGCGTGGCGATGGCGAAGCCCAGCGCGCTGGCCAGCAACACCAGCACCAGGCCACGACCGTGCACCGCCCCCAGTGAGCGCCAGAAGTCCCCGCCCAGCCGGCCGGCCAGACCGGCCGTCTGCCCGATCACCCAGAACGTGGCGAGGTAGACCAACGAGGCCGTCACCGCCAGCGCCAGCACCGTGCCGAGCAGGGTGCCCAGCTTGACACCGAGCACCGTCATCCGGCGCGGTCGCCAGAGCAACAGGTTCACCACGCCGCCCGAGTTCAGGTCCGCGCCGATGTAGGAGGCGCCAACCAGGAACCCGAACAGCACCAGGAACGCGATGAGGAAGTAGAGCAGCGGGCGGGCCTGCTGGGCGAAGCTGAACACCCCGGGTAGGAAGTCGGCGGCGATCGGCAGCCGGTCCTGCCGGATCGGGTCGATCTCCGAGCAGTCGGAGGGGTAGTACAGCTCCGAGTCTGTCGACGGGAACGTGCCGTTCTTTCGGGCCAGGCACTGCTGGAAGTGGTTCTCCATGCTCTGCCGCGCCTCGGCGGCCTGCGCCCGCGCCGTGCTGAGTTCGCTCGCGGTGGGCTTGTGGGAGCCGGCCAGGGTGGTCGCCGCGGTGACGGCGAACGCCAGTGCCAGCAGGACGACCATGAGCTGCACGAAGCGACGCGCGGACAGCCGCTCCAGCTCGGCACGAACCAGGTTCACGCGTCCACTCCCCGATCGAGATTGATCACAGCGTCACCCTCAACGCCGGGCGGCAGCGCCGAGTCGTCCACCTGGCGGGGCACCGACGGGTGCCCGCCGGCGCCGGTCAGCTCGAGGAAGACGCTCTCCAGATCGGGCCGCAGCGGGGTCAGCTCGCCCACCCACAGCCCCTGCTCGCCGAGCACCTGGCTGATCGCCGCCGGGTCGGTCACCCCGCCCACCACCAGTGCCCCGCCATCGACGGTCGCCGCCATTTCGGCCGCGCGCAGCAACTCGGCGGCGCGCTCCGGCTCGGCCACCCGGACCAGGAACTCGTGCCGGTCGTGGCCGGCCAGCACCTCGTCCACCCGGCCGGCCGCCACCCGCCGCCCCTGCGAGATGATCGTGACGTGGTCGCAGATCAGCTGGATCTCGGCCAGGATGTGACTGGACACCAGCACCGTCACGCCGGCCGCCGCCAGCGACCGCATCAGGTCCCGCATCTCCCGGATGCCGGCCGGGTCCAGCCCGTTCGCCGGCTCGTCCAGGATGAGCAGCTGCGGATCCTTCAGCAGCGCGGACGCCACCGCGAGGCGCTGCTTCATGCCCAGCGAGTAACCCTTCACCCGCTCGTCGCCCCGGTCGTGCAGGCCGACCAGCTCCAGCACCTCGTCCACCCGCGAGGTCGGCACCCCACCGGCCCGGGCCAGCAGCCGCAGCGTGCGGTGCCCGGTGAAGTTGCCGAAGAACTGCGGGCTCTCCACGATGGCGCCGACCCTGCCGGCCACCCGGGGCAGTTGCTGCGGCGACGGCTCGCCGAGCACCCTCATCTGCCCGCTGTCGGCCCGGACCAGCCCGAGCAGGGCACGCAGCGTGGTGGTCTTGCCGGAACCGTTGGGGCCCAGGAAACCGTGGATCTGGCCCGCCTCGACCAGCAGGTCGAACCCGTCGACCGCGACCCGTCGGCCGCTCCGTAGGCTCTGAAAGGTCTTGCGCAGACCCTCGATCTCGATGACCGCGCTCATTCGCGCGACTCCGTACCTCGACCGGGCATGGTCGGTCCTCCGGGTGTGGTGATCAACGACACGGTGCCTCACCCTATGGCCGCGGGGCCGCCCGCGGGGGGCATCGCCGCGCTGCGTGGTTGGATGGTCCGGTGACTGGTGACCTGATCCGCGGCGCTGCCGGCGCCGCCTCCGCCTCCGCACCCGTGGACCCGGATCTGGTGGTCAGCCTCGACAGCGTCGGTGTACGCCGGTCCGGCACCGCTCTACTGCAGGACCTGACCTGGCGGGTCGAGCTGGACGAGCGCTGGGTGGTGCTCGGTCCCAACGGGGCCGGCAAGACCACCCTGCTCAACCTCGCCGCCGGCCGACTGCACCCCACCACCGGTGTCGCCCACGTGCTCGGTGAGCGGATCGGCCGCACCGATGTCAACGAGCTGCGTACCCGGATCGGGCTCTCCACCGCCGCGCTCGCCGAGCGACTGCCCGCCGACGAGCGGGTCAGCGACGTGGTGGTGACCGCCGCCTGGTCGGTGGTCGGCCGCTGGCGGGAGAGCTACGAGCGCGGCGACGAGGCGCGGGCGCGGGCGCTGCTGAGCCAGCTCGGCATCGGCGGCCTCGCCGAGCGCCGCTACGGCACCCTCTCCGAGGGTGAGCGCAAGCGGGTGCAGATCGCCCGCGCGCTGATGACCGACCCGGAGCTGCTGCTGCTCGACGAGCCCGCCGCCGGGCTCGACCTGGGTGGGCGCGAGGACCTGGTGGCCCGCCTGGCCGAGCTGGCGTACGACCCGGACGCCCCGGCTCTGGTGCTGGTCACCCACCACGTGGAGGAGATCCCGCCGGGATTCACCCACGCACTGCTGCTGCGGGAGGGCGTAGCCGTCGCGCAGGGCCTGCTCGCCGAGACGCTGACCGGCGACAACCTCTCCAAGACCTTCGGCCTGCCGCTGGTGGTCGAGCGCTCGGGCGACCGCTTCACCGCCCGCGCCGCCTGAGCCCGGGACAGGGCGGGAGGTCACCGTGCCGCAGACCCGGGTGGTCGTGGTGGGCAGCGCCAACATGGACCTGGTCGCGATGGCGCCCGCGCTGCCCCGACCGGGCGAGACCCTGCTCGGCACCGACTTCGTGATGGTGCCCGGCGGCAAGGGCGCCAACCAGGCCGTCGCCGCCGTCCGGGCCGGCGCCTCCTGCGCCTTCCTCGGTGCGATCGGCTCCGACGCGTTCGGTGTCACCCTCACGGCCCGGATCGCGGCGGCCGGGGTGGACACCGGCCAGCTGCGGGTGGTCTACGGCGCGTCCGGGGTGGCGCTGGTGATGGTCAACGCGGAGGGGGAGAACGCCATCGTGGTGACCCCCGGCGCGAACGACGCGCTGCTCGGCCTCACCGAGGAGGAGTTGTCCACGGTCCGTGCGGCGGACGTCCTCGTCGCCCAGCTGGAGATCCCGGTGCAGACGGTGGCCGACGCCGCGGTGGCCGCCCGCGCCGCCGGCACCAGGGTCATCCTGAACGCCGCACCGGCTCGGGATGTCCCGCCGGAGCTGTTCGCGGCGGTGGACCTGCTGGTCGTCAACGAGGGTGAGGCGCAGGCGTTCACCGGCCGAGGTCGGGAGCCACGGGCGCTGCTCGACCTGGTGCCCCGAGCCGTGCTCACCCTCGGCGGCGAGGGCGCCTGGTACGTCGACCGCGAGGGCGCCGAGGTGCACGTGCCGGCCGTCCGGGTCGACGTGGTCGACTCCACGGCGGCGGGCGACGCGTTCACCGCCGCCTTGGCCGTCGGTTGGGGCGAGGGACGGGACCTGGTCGACGCGGTGCGCTGGGCGGCGGCGGCCGGCGCGGCCTGCGTGCGCCGGCTCGGCGCCTCGGTGGCTCTGCCCCGCCGCGCCGAGATCGACGAGCTGTACGCCCGGGGCTGACCCGCCCGCGCTACGCCGGCCGGCCCGTCGCCGCTCCGGTGCGAAAGGCCCGGCGGTACGCCGACGGCGAGGTCAGCATGACCCGACCGAAATGGTGGCGGTAGGTGACCGGGGTGTCGAAGCCAACCGCGCCGGCGATCTGCTCGACCGGGGCGTCGGTCTCCTCCAGCAGCGCCAGACTGGCCCGGACCCGCTGGTCGATCAGCCACCGGATCGGGCTGGTCCCGGTGGCCCGGGCGAAGTGCCGCAGGTAGGTGCGGGGCGACATGTGCGCCCGCCCGGCGAGCTGGGCCACGGTCAGCGGCTCGGTGAGGTGCGCGAGCGCCCAGTCGATGCTGGCGGCGATCCGGTCGTCGTCCGGGTCGGTGGTCACCGGCGCCTCCACGAACTGGGCCTGCCCGCCGTCGCGGTGCGGGGGGATCACCAACCGACGGGCGACCGCGTTGGCGATCGCCGAGCCGTGGTCCCGCCGAACCACATGCACGCAGAGGTCGAGCCCGGCGGCGCTGCCGGCGCTGGTGAGCAGGTCGCCGTCGTCGAGGTAGAGCACGTCCGGGTCCACCTCGACCCGCGGGTACCGCCGCGCCAGCAGCTCCGCGTACTGCCAGTGGGTGGTGGCCCGCCGCCCGTCCAGCAGCCCGGCGCCGGCCAGCGCGAACGCGCCAGAGCAGATCGACATGATCCGGGCACCCCGCCGGTGCGCTCGAAGCAGGGCGCTCACCAACTCGGATGACGGGTCGGCGGTCACGTCGGGCACGCCGGGAACGATGACCGTCTGTGCCGCCGCCAGCTCCGCCAGGCCGTACGGGGTGTGCAGGCTGGCTCCACCGACGACCGGCACCGGCCCGGGCCGCTCAGCGCAGACCACCAGGTCGTACCAGTCGACGTCGAACTCAGGCCGGGGCAGTCCGAACACCTCGGTGACGATGCCGGTCTCGAACACCGACATCCCCGGGTACGCGAGCACGGCGACGCGGTGCCCGGCGGCCGGCCGACGGGCCGTTGGCAACGGGAGTGGGTTGGCGGCCACGGCGCGGGTCGGCATGGCGGGATGTTAGCGCAGGACGTCGTTTCCGCCACTCGTCCGGAGCGGGGACGGCGGCCAGGATCGGTGCATGACATTCACCTTCGCCGTCCCGGCGGCCGATCCGGCCACCGCCGCCGCCCACCTCCTCGCCCGGCTCAGCGTCGAGACCGACGTCAGCGACGTGCACGCCGACCTGTCCGCCCGTACTCCCGGGTTGGTGGTCGTCGACTCCCGGGGGGAGGCCGCCTGGGCGCAGGGACACCTGCCGGGGGCGGTGCACCTGCCCACCGCCGAGATCGCCACCCGGGCTGCCGGGCTGATCCCAGCCGGGTCGGCGGTGGTCACCTACTGCTGGGGGCCGGGCTGCAACGGTGCGACCCGGGCCGCGTTGGAGTTCGCCCGGCTCGGCCACCCGGTCAAGGAGATGCTCGGCGGGTTCGAGTACTGGGTGCGGGAGGGGCTGCCGGTGGTGACCGGGACCGGGGTGACCCGTCGCCCGGTCGACGACCTGACCGCGCCACGGTCAACGATCACCTGCGACTGCTGAGGCGGCGGCGGACAGGTCGTCGCTGGCCGGCGAGGGCTCAGACGGCGTCGTCGCTGAGCTTCTCGCCGCGTCGGCGCAGCATGCCCAGCCCCGGGATGCCGGCCACGGCGAGCTTGAGGTCGCGGGTGACGTCCAGCAGGTCGTGCAGGTCGGGCCCGACCCGGTCGAGGGTGGCGAGGATCGGCAGGATGTCCGCCGTCAGGTGCTCCTTGAGCTTGGGCAGCTCGTCGATCAGGTGGATCGCCGCGGTGATCTCCTCGTGGCTGAGCTGCTCGACGAACCGCTCGGTCATCGGTGCGGCCCGCCGTAGCGTCGGCTCGTACGCCGCCAGCAGCTCGGCCGCCGTGGCGGCCGCCTCCGCCGCGGTGCCCACGGTGACGGCGGCCCGGCCGGCCACCGCGTCGGCCTCGGCGACCACCGTGCCGGCCACCCGGGCGATCTTGCCGGCCTCCTGGACCAGTACGGCGGCGGCCGTCGCCACCTCGGTGGCGGTGTCGATGGCGGTGGTCGCGGCGGCGCTGATCACGGCCACCTCGCGCACCGCCGTCTCGGCGTCGGTGAGCACCTGGTCGGTCCGGTCCAGGGTCGTCTCGATCCGGTCCACCACCCCGTTGATTCGGGCCAGCAGCGCCTCAACCCCGTCCAGCACCGCGAACGCGCGGGTGGGCACGGCGGCGAACGAGGCGGCCGAGCCGAGCGCCTGGTCGAGAGCGGATCGGGTCAGGCCGACCACGGCGGCCGGTGTGGGGAGGGGAATCGCCATGGGGTCAAGTGTGCGTCGGCCGCACCACAACCGCCCGGCGGCGCTCGGCCGGCGCGCTCGGTGGAGCGTCGGGCGGGTCGTCCGACGGTAGGGTGCCGGCATGTCGGCACCCACGCCGCATCGCCCGCCGAGCACCCGCACCGCCGTCCTGCTCGCCGTGCTGGCGGTGGCCGCCGCCGCGCTCGGCACGCTGGTGCTGGTCCGGGCGGACGCCGGCCTCACCGCCCGGCACGTCACCGTCGCCGGGGTGCCGATGACCGAGGTGCGTGCCCGCCCTCCGACGCCCGGCGTCCGGCGGCCCGGGGTGGTGATCGCGCACGGCTTCGCCGGCTCGGCTCAGCTGATGCGCCCGATCGCCGACACCGTCGCCCGGCGGGGAGCGGTCGCGCTGCTGTTCGACTTCGCCGGACACGGTGCCAACCCGGCCCGGCTGCCCGGCGCGGGCCCGGACACGTCCGCCGCCACGCTCGCCGCCGACCTGGACGCCGCCGTCGGCTACCTACGCTCCCGGCCGGACGTCGATCCGGACGGCATCGTCCTGGTCGGACACTCGATGGGCGCCGGTGCGGTCACCCGGTACGCCAGCCGGCACCCGGAGATCGCTCGAACCGTGGCGATCTCGCTGCCCGACGCCGGCGAGCTGTCCCCGGGCCGACCGGCGGAGCTGCTGCTTATCGTGGGCGGTGCGGAGTTCCCCGCCTTCCGCCGGGCGGCTGACGATGCCGTTCGGCGCGGCGCGGGAACGAGCCGACAGCCAGTGGTGGTGGTGCCCGGTGCCGAGCACATCTCGGTGCTCTTCGCCCCGCGTACCCACGAGGAGATCGCCGGCTGGCTGCCCATCGCCGACGGCACCGCCCAGCCACGACCGACCGCCCGGCTCGCCGGGGCGGCGCTGCTGGTGTTCGCCTTCGGCATCGGCGTGGTCCCGCTGGCGGCCCTGCTCCTGCCGCGCCCGGCGACCGACCGCCGACCGACCGAGCCACCCTCTGGCCGGGAACCCGACGCCCCGGCGCAGACCGACAGCCCAGCGCCGCCCGGGAGTCCGGCGCCGGCCGGGGACCGGGTGCCGTTCGGTGGCCTGCTGCTGTTCGCGATGGCGGTGCTCGCGGCCGGCGTCGGCGCGGCCGTCGCGGCGGTGCTGCCGACCGCCTGGCTCCCGCTCGCGGTCGGCGGCTACGTCATCGGCTTCCTGCTGGTTACCGGAGTGCTGTTGGTCGCCGGTCAGCGTTGGCTGCCGGGCTTGTCCGGCGCGTCGCCACCGCCGTCCGGCACGGCCGCGCCGGCGGACCGGCGCGCACCGGCACGGACCGCCGTCGCGGCGCTGGTGCTGACCGGGTATGCCGTCCTCGCCGTCGCGCTGCCGATCCACCTTGGACTGACCTCGGCATTGCCGGTCGGTGCCCGCTGGTGGCTGCTCCCGTTGGTGGCGGGAGCCTGCCTGCTGTTCCTGCTGGGCGTCGAGCTGGTCGCCGCCGGGCGGACGGGGCGACACCTGCTGGTCGTCGCGGTCACCGTGCTCGTGCTGACGGCGTCGGCGCTGGTGGGTCTGGCGCCCGGCTTCGTCGTGCTGGTGGTGCCGCTGTTCGCGTTGCTGCTCGGCTGGCAGGCCGCCTGGGCGACCGTGCTGCGCCGGTACGCCGGCCCGCGCTGGCTGCCGGCCGCGTTGGGCGCCGCCCTGGTGGGCTGGCCGATCGCCACCACCCTGCCGTTGACCTGACCGGCCTGCTTGACCTGACCGGCCGCTGACCTGACCGGCCCCGGGCCTACCGGCCAGCGCGGGCGACGCGCAGGGCCCACCAGATCAGCGGCACCTGCATCGGCACCCGGCCGTAGGCGATGGCCCGCTTCGCCGGACGCCGGTGTCGCCAGTCCACCGCCATCTTCACGTTCGCCGGCAGCACGGCGATGAAGAGGGCGGCCGCGGCTCGACCGCCGGCCCGTCGGGTGGCCGGGTTCGCCACCGCCGCCGCCACCGCCAGCTCGGCGACCCCGCTGGCGTACGTCCAGAATCGGGCCGGGCCGGGCAGCGCGCCCGGCACGATCGGGTCGTAAAGGTTGGGGCGCAGGAGGTGGGTGACGCCGGCCACGGCGAGCAGCCCGGCCAGCGCGGCGGCCTCGCCACGGCGGTTGCTCATCGATGGTCCCCCTGCTGTTCGACGGCACGCTGGACGGCCCGGTAGATCTGGCCGAACCGTAGCGCGTCCGGCGTACGCAGCAGCAACTGCTCCCGGTTGTGGTGCTGCACCCACAGCTCGTGCACGTGGCTGCCGCGCTCGTACGAGCGGTCCAGCCAGGTCAGTGGGATCTCCAGGAACGGGGTCAGCGCCAGCGCCCCCACCGCGCAGGCGGCGAGGATGATCAGAGCCATCTTCCAGTTGCCCCGGTCCTGCGCCGTGTACGCCAGCGAGAGCACGCAGACCAGCGCGACCAGCGGTGGAAGCGAGAGCAGCAGGACCAGGACACCCCGCCCGAGCACCCGGCCGCGCACCGCGAGGGTCTTCGGGCCGCGCGCGTGCCAGACGAACGTCACATCGGAGAGGGCGATCACGTGACCGCCCGCCCGGATCGACTCGGAGGTCACCTGCACCGCGTCGTCCCGGTAATAGAGGGTCATCATTAAGCCTAACCACCGGCAGGCAACCCAGGCGTCCGGTGCGTTCCGCTCAGATCTTGGACACTTACCGATCGCGCGATCGGTAAGTGTCCAAGATCTGAGCGCTGGCCGGCGGTGCGGTCGTCGCGCGCACGCGTCCGTCGGATGTCGGCCGTGGGACCTCGTCGAGCCGCCGGACGAGCCGATCCGGTTCTGAAACGTGGGCCGCTATCGGCGGCTGGTCGGGCGGACCGGGTGGTTGTGCTCGACCGCGCGCTGCACCGCCCGGTAGATCTGCCCGAAGCGCAGCGCGTCGCCGGTGCACAGCAGCCGTACCGGCTGGCCGCGCCAGCGCGCCCAGATCTCCAGTTGCCGGCTGCCCCGGGCGTACGAGCGGTCCAGGTGTTCGAAGAGGAAGTCGGCGACCGGCCCGACGGCCAGCCCGACCAGCACCGAGGCGCCGACGATCGCGATCGTCACGGTGGGCGAGCGGTGCAGCCAGACGGCCACGCCGATGCCGAGCACGGCCGCGATCAGTGGACCGGCCAGCGCGGCGCCGATCGCGCCTCGCCCGACGAGCACCCGCCAGGAGCGGCTGCCCCGGCGGTGCCAGATCATGCTGATGTCGGCCAGCGCGTAGCTGCGGCCCTCCACCCGGACTGCGGTGGAGGTGACCTGGACCGACTTGTCGTCGTAATACGTGATCATCGCTGGACTCCCGCCCGCGGGGCTGACACCAGACTACTTACCCCAACGAGCCGGGTCGTAAGGTTGGCACGCGACTTCGACGAGGAAGTGAGGGCAGCGTGGGCGAGTTCGTTCGGCTGGAGACCAAGGACGGCATCGGCACCATCCGGCTGGAGCGGCCGCCGATGAACGCGCTCAACACCCAGGTGCAGGAGGAGTTGCGCGCCGCCGCCACGGCGGCCACCGACGACCCCGAGGTCCGCGCCGTCATCGTGTACGGCGGGGAGAAGGTCTTCGCCGCCGGTGCGGACATCAAGCAGATGGCCGAGATGTCCTACGTGGACATGGCCGAGCGAGCCGCGAACCTGTCCAGCGCGCTCGGCGCGATCGCCCGGATCCCCAAGCCGGTCGTCGCCGCGATCACCGGCTACGCCCTCGGCGGGGGCTGCGAGTTGGCGCTGGCCTGCGACTGGCGGGTGGTGGCCGAGGACGCCAAGCTCGGCCAGCCGGAGATCAAGCTGGGCATCATCCCCGGCGCGGGCGGCACCCAGCGGCTGGCCCGCCTGGTCGGCCCGGCCCGGGCCAAGGATCTGATCATGTCCGGGCGGATGGTGGACGCGCAGGAGGCGCTCCGGATCGGCCTGGCCGACCGGGTCGTCCCGGCCGCCGAGGTCTACGACGCGGCGGTCGCGCTGGTCACGCCGTACCTGAACGGGCCGATGCAGGCCCTGCGCGCGGCGAAGCTGGCGGTCGACGGCGGCCTGGACATGGACCTGAACTCGGGCCTGGCCTGGGAGAGTCAGCTCTTCGCGGCGCTGTTCGCCACGGACGACCGGCGCGAGGGCATGGCGGCCTTCGTCGAGAAGCGCAAGCCGGGCTTCACCGGCCGCTGAGCGGACGGGGCCGGCGGCGCATGTCGCCGGCCCGACGGTCAGCCGAGAACGGTTCACATTCTGCTTACCGGCCAGTAGCGTGTGGCTTCGGTCATGAGCGACGAAGGGGAGCGGCGATGACGGAGCGGGTCGAAGGTCACGGCGGGGAGCTGGCGCTCGCGGCGCTGCGGGCGTACGGGGTGCGCGAGATGTTCACCCTCTCCGGTGGCCACGTCTTCCCGCTCTACGACGCCGCGCACCGGAACGACTTCCCGATCTACGACGTCCGGCACGAGCAGTCCGCGGTCTTCGCCGCCGAGGCGGTGGCCAAGCTCCAGCGCCGTCCCGGCCTCGCCGTGCTCACGGCCGGTCCCGGTGTCACCAACGGCATCTCCGGCATGACCAGCGCCTACTTCAACGCCTCCCCGGTGCTGGTGCTCGGGGGCCGGGCGCCGGCGTTCCGCTGGGGCTCGGGCAGCCTCCAGGAGATGGACCACCTGCCGCTGGTCGCCCCGGTCACCAAGCACGCCGAGACGGTGTTCAGCACCGACGACATCCCGCGCGCGGTGGGCGCCGCGCTCACCGCCGCGCTCACCCCGCACCGCGGGCCGGCCTTCCTCGACTTCCCACTGGAGACGGTCTTCTCCGTCGCCGAGGCCGAGGTGCCCGCCCCGACCGGCATCGACCCCGTCGCGCCGGACCCGGACGAGGTTGCCCGGGCCGCGTCGCTGATCGCCAGCGCGCAGCGGCCGGTCATCATCGCCGGCTCCGACGTGTACGCCGGCGACGCGGTGGCCGCGCTGCGTGAGGCGGCCGAGGCGTTGCAGGTGCCGGTCTTCACCAACGGCATGGGCCGCGGCTCGCTCCCGCCGGAGCACCCGCTCGCCTTCGCCAAGGCGCGCCGGGCCGCGCTCTCCGGCGCCGACGTGGTCGTGGTGGTCGGCACCCCGCTCGACTTCCGGCTCAGCTTCGGTGACTTCGGCGACGCCAAGGTGGTGCACATTGTCGACGCGCCCAGCCAGCGGGCCGGGCACGTGCAGCCGGCCGCCGCCCCGGCCGGCGACCTGCGCCTGATCCTTTCCGCGCTGGCCGACCACGCCGGTGACCGGGCCGACCACAGCGGCTGGATCGCCGATCTGCGCGCCGCAGAGGACGCGGCCCGGGCCCGCGACGCGGCGGAGATGGCCGCCGAGACCGACCCGATCCGGCCGGCGCGGATCTATGGCGAGCTGCGCCGGGTGCTGGCCCGTGACGCGATCACCATCGGCGACGGTGGTGACTTCGTCTCGTACGCCGGGCGGTACCTGGAGCCGGCCCAGCCTGGCACCTGGCTGGACCCGGGTCCGTACGGCTGCCTGGGCACCGGCATGGGCTACGCGATGGGTGCCCGGGTCAGCCACCCGGACCGGCAGATCTGCGTGTTGATGGGCGACGGCGCCGCCGGCTTCTCGCTGATGGACGTCGAGTCGCTGGTCCGCCAGAAGCTGCCGGTGGTGATCGTGGTCGGCAACAACGGCATCTGGGGGTTGGAGAAGCACCCGATGCAGGCCATGTACGGCTACGACGTGGCCGCCGACCTCCAGCCGGAGCTGCGCTACGACACGGTGGTCAGCGCCCTCGGCGGTGCGGGGGAGACGGTCGCCAAGGCCGCCGACCTGGGTCCGGCGTTGCAGCGGGCGTTCGACGCTGGAGTGCCGTACCTGGTCAACGTGCTCACCGACCCGACCGACGCGTACCCCCGGTCGTCGAACCTGGCCTGAGTCGCACCTGCCGCCGCCGTCGCCCGCCCAGCGGGCGGCGGCGCGGTCTTTCCGCAGCTAAATCAGCGGAATGTCAGCGCCGATCGTCGTAACGTCAGCCCGGGATCGGCGGGCTGTCAGCCCTGTCGCCCATGGTGGTGCCACCACCGGAGACGACAGGAGTTGCGATGGACTACGCAGTCCGCGCCGAGGGTCTGGTGCGTCGCTTCGGCGCCACCACCGCTCTCGCCGGCGTTGATCTGGCGGTCCCGACCGGGACCGTCTTCGGCCTGCTCGGGCCGAACGGCGCCGGCAAGACCACGGCCGTACGGGTGCTCGCCACCCTGCTGCGCCCCGACGAGGGGCACGCCACCGTCGGTGGTTTCGACGTGGTCCGCGAGGCCCACCAGGTGCGCCAGTTGGTCGGCCTGACCGGCCAGTACGCCTCGGTCGACGAGACTCTGACCGGCGCGGAGAATCTGCTGCTGATCGGCCGGCTGCTCGGGCTGAGCCGGGCCGACGCCAGGCTGCGCGCCCGCCAACTGCTCGCCGACTTCCAGCTCAGCGACGCCGCCGACCGGGCCGCCAAGACCTACTCCGGCGGCATGCGGCGTCGGCTGGACCTCGCCGCCAGCCTGGTCGGCCGGCCGCAGGTGCTCTTCCTCGACGAGCCGACCACCGGCTTGGACCCGCGCAGTCGCAACGACCTGTGGGACATCGTCCGCACCCTGGTCTCCGACGGGGTGACGGTGCTGCTCACCACGCAGTACCTGGAGGAGGCCGATCAGCTCGCCGGGGAGATCGCGGTGGTCGACCACGGCCGGGTGATCGCCCAGGGCACGCCCGAGGAGCTGAAGGCCAAGACCGGCGGGCAGACCCTGACCGTGCGACCGGCCGAGCTCACCGACCTGGGCACCGTGGTCGCCATCGCTGGCGAGGTGTCCGGCGTGACCCCCGAGGTGGCCCAGAACGCCGTCACCGTCGCGGTGAACGACCCCAGCGTGCTGCCCGCGGTGGTGAGTCGCCTCGACGCCGCCGACATTCCGGTCGCCGAGCTGGCGCTGCGCGGCGCCAGCCTGGACGAGGTCTTCCTCTCCCTCACCGGCCACCGGGCCGAGGACGCGCCGGCCGACACCGACCTGGAAAGGACCTCGGCATGACCGCCGCCACTCTCACCCCTGCGCGGACGCCGGCCCGCCGGCTCGGTCCCGCTGCCGGGCTGCGGCACACGTTCACGCTGGCCTGGCGCAGCCTGGTGCAGATCAAGCACAACCCGATGGAGCTGCTCGACCTGAGCATCCAGCCGGTGATGTTCGTGCTGCTGTTCACCTACGTCTTCGGCACCGCCATCGCCGGCTCGTCCGGCGAGTACCTCACCTTCATGCTGCCCGGCATCATGGTGCAGAACGCGCTCTTCGCCACCATGACGACCGGGTTCGGGCTGAACAACGACCTCACCAAGGGCGTCTTCGACCGGCTCCGGGCGCTGCCCATCGCCCGGTGGGCGCCGCTGGCCGGTCGGATCCTCGCCGACACCGTCAAGCAGGCCTGGTCGATCGCGCTGCTGCTCGGCGTCGGGGCGATCCTGGGCTTCCGGGTCGGCAACGGGCTGCTCGGGGTGGTCGGGGCGTTCGCGCTGCTGCTGACGTTCACGCTGGCCGCGTCCTGGATATCGGTGCTGGTCGGGGTGCTGGTGAGCGAACCGGACAAGGTGCAGATCTTCGGCTTCATGGTGATCTTCCCGTTGACCTTCACCAGCAACATCTTCGTGCCCACCGACCGGATGCCGGGCTGGTTGCAGAACTGGGTGGAGGTCAATCCGGTGACCGTGGTGGCCGACGCGCTGCGCGGGCTCCTGGTCGGCGGGCCGGTGGCCGGCCCGGTGCTCCAGACACTGCTCTGGGGCTTCGGCATCGCGGTGATCTTCGCACCGCTGGCGGTGCGCGGGCTCAAGCGTCGGGTCTGACCCGCAGCGGCCCGGTCGCCGGCACCGGCGCGGCCGGGCCGGTGCTCACACCTCCGGCCGGTCACCCTCCCGCGGCGGATCACCGTCCTGGCGGCGCAGGTCGTCCTCGCGTCGGCGCAGGTCTTCCTCCCAGCGGCGGAAGAGCTCCTGGTCCTGCTGTTGGGCGCGGTCCTGCACCGAGCGGAGGAACTCCGGGTCGTCGTCCGGGGCGAGCGGGCGCGGGCGCTGCCGCCCGGTGCGGCCGTTGCCGGCCGGCCCGGCCTTGCGGGTCCCGGCGCTGGGCACCCGGCCGGCGAGGAACCAGGCGATCGAACCGATCAGCGGGAAGAACAGGATGATCAGCACCCAGGCGATCCGGGGCAGGGCACGGATCTGGCCCTCCTCGGCGGAGAGACAACTGATCAGCGCGCAGACCGCGAGGACGATCTGCACCAGGAAGAGGAGTACGCCAAGCCGGGCCATGCACCTATCATGGCGCACCCCGTCCCGTCACCACAGTCGGCGAACCACCAGCAGCACACCCAGCAGTGCGAGCCCGACGGTGGCCAGCGCGACCAGGGGCAGCGTGCGGCCGCCGGTGCGCGCCGGCCCGGTGCCGGTGGCCCGGGGCCAGCAGAGCACGAGCACGGCCCCCCAGACCAGCACGGTTGCGCCGGCGATCAGCGCCCCGGCCGGGTCGCCGGTCGACCCCAGCCGGACGGCCAGCGCGGTCACCACGGTCAGTGCCAGCGCGGTGCGCCGCCAGGCCAGCCGGGTCCGCTCCGGTTGCAGCCCCGGGTCGCGCCCGGCGGTCACCGGCCGGACCCCGGCCTCGGGCGTGGGCCGCCGGTCACGCTTCGCCGACCGCCCGGACCAGCACCGCGACCACCAGCAGCACGGCGCCCGCCCCGATGGCGAGGGCGAGGATGGCGGGGAAACGGGAGGCGGGCAGCTCCTGGCCGAGCCGGATGGCCCGTTCGGTACGCGCCCAGTGGTCCACGGCGCGGACCGCGACGGCGCCGCCGAGCAGCAGCAGCGCGACCGCGATCACCTCCCGCAGGTGGGTCAGCGGCAGCGGCGGCAGGAACTGCGCGGCGGCCAGCCCGCCGCCGACCAGCGCCAGGCCGGTACGCAGCCAGGCCAGGAAGGTGCGCTCGTTGGCCAGGGAGAACCGGTAGTCCGGTGGCTCGCCGACCGAGCGTAGGTCCGCCGGGTCGAACCACCGCCTGATCGCCTCCCACACGACGCCGATTATCCGCTTCCCCTCCGGCTTAGCCTGGGGCGGTGACCGATCTCGACGTGATGACGCTGCGTACCGCCTATGACAACCAACTCCGCCCAGAGATCCCGGACCCGGTGCCAGCCGGGGTGACAGTGGAGCGGGACGGGCCGCTGGTCCGGATCATCGGGCTCGACGCCGGCGGGTTCCTCACCTACCGCGACCTCGGCGGGTTGACCGGGGACGAGCTGGACGCGCTCATCGCCCGGCAGGTGGAGCTGTTCCGCCAGCGCGGCCAGTCGGTGGAGTGGAAGCTCAACGAGCACGACGAGCCAGCGGACCTGGCGGACCGCCTGCGCGCCGCCGGGTTCGTGGCGGAGGACCGGGAGACCGTGGTGGTCGGCCCGGTCGCGCCGCTGGCGGCCGCGCTGCCGGTCGCCCCCGAGGGGGTACGTCTGCGTGAGGTGACCAGCCAGGCCGACCTGGAGCGGATCGCCGCCATGGAGGAGGAGGTCTGGCAGGAGGACCGCTCGCACCTCGTCACGGGGCTGGCCAAGGAGATCGACGCCGACCCGCACTCGATCACTGTGGTGGTGGCCGAGGCGGGCGAGACGGTGGTGAGCGCCGGCTGGGTGCGTTTCCCGGCGAACACCGGCTTCGCCACCCTCTGGGGCGGATCCACCCTGCCGCAGTGGCGTCGCAAGGGCATCTACCGAGCGCTGGTCACCTATCGGGCCCGGCTGGCCGACCAGCGGGACCGGACGCTGCTGCAGGTCGACGCATCCGAGGACAGCCGGCCGATCCTCCAGCGGCTCGGCCTCGTCCCGGTCACCACCACCACCCCGTACGTCTACACTCCGTGATCATGGAGCAGCGGTTGACGGAAGATGAGCGGCTGACCCTCAAGACCGGTGTCTTTGGCGCCGTGTTCCTGGTCTCCAACGCCGCCCCGGGCATGTTGGGGGTGATCCGGGAGAGCTTCGCCGCCTCCGGCGCGCTGGCCGACGCCAGCGGGGTCGTCAAGGATGCGCTGACCAGCGGTCCGCTGCCCCGGCTGCCCCGGGACTCCCAGCTGGAGATCGAGTCGGTGGTGCTGCCGGCGCTCGGTCGGGCGGTGCGGATCCTGCGGGAGAAGTCGCCGGCGGACGTGGAGGCGTACCGAGAGGTGGTGCTGACCGCGGCGGACCGGGTGGCCCGGGCGCACGACGGGGTGGCCCCGGCGGAGGCCGCGGCCATCGACCGGATCCGGGGCGCGCTGGCCGGACCGGCCTGAGCAGGCGGCGGCCCCGGGCGACATCGGTGAGCTGTGTCACTCTGAGTGCCCCGGGGCCCGCAACCTACTGGCAGGTAACATTGCGCCGTGGGCAACTGCACAGCAGCCCGCGGTTGACCGGGCGTCGACCGACGCGCGAGGCTGCGCCCGAGACCGGGCGAGCGAATCGCATCACCACACAGGAGGGTCGTCGAACGCGATGAATATCGTCGTACTCGTCAAGCAGGTGCCTGATTCGGGCGCGGACCGCAACCTGCGCAATGACGACAACACCGTCGACCGCGGTTCGGCGAACAACGTGATCAACGAGATGGACGAGTACGCCATCGAGGAGGCGCTGAAGATCAAGGAGGCGCACGGTGGCGAGGTCACCATCCTGACCATGGGTCCGGACCGGGCGACCGAGTCGATCCGCAAGGCGCTCTCCATGGGCCCGGACAAGGCCGTGCACGTGGTGGACGACGCCCTGCACGGTTCCTGCGCGGTTTCCACCTCGAAGGTGCTCGCCGCCGCGCTCGGTCAGCTCAACGCCGACCTGGTGATCTGCGGCGCGGAGTCCACCGACGGTCGGGTCCAGGTCATGCCGCACATGCTCGCCGAGCGGCTCGGCGTCGCGGCGCTCACCGGCGCCCGCAAGCTCACCGTCGACGGCGGCACGCTGACCGTCGAGCGGCAGACCGAGGAGGGCTACGAGGTCGTCACCGCCTCCACCCCGGCCGTGGTCTCCGTCTGGGACACCATCAACGAGCCGCGCTACCCCTCCTTCAAGGGCATCATGGCCGCCAAGAAGAAGCCGGTGCAGACGTTCTCCCTGGCCGACCTCGGCGTCGCACCGACCGAGGTGGGCTTCGACGGCGCCACCAGCGCCGTGGTCGAGCACACCAAGCGCCCGCCGCGCTCCGGCGGCGCCAAGATCACCGACGAGGGCGAGGGCGGCGTCAAGCTGGTCGAGTTCCTCGCTACCGAGAAGTTCGTGTGAGAGCGGGTCTGGACATGTCTGAGGTTCTCGTCGTCGTCGAAGCCACCAAGGAATTCGGCGTCAAGAAGGTCACCCTGGAGATGCTCACCCTCGCCCGCGAGCTGGGCACGCCCAGCGCGGTCGTGCTCGGCGGCGCTGGTGCGGCCGAGGCGCTGAGCGGCAAGCTGGGCGAGTACGGCGCGGAGAAGATCTACGCGGCCGAGGGTGACGAGATCGACGGCTACCTGGTGGCCCCCAAGGCCACCGTGCTGGCCGAGCTGGTCAAGCGGGTGCAGCCCGCCGCCGTGCTGCTGGCCTCGGCGCAGGAGGGCAAGGAGATCGCTGCCCGGCTCGCCGTCAAGCTGGAGAACGGCATCCTGACCGACGTGGTGGGCCTGGCCGCCGACGGCACCGCCACCCAGATCGCCTTCGCCGGCTCCACCATCGTCAAGTCCAAGGTCACCAAGGGCCTGCCGCTGGTCACCGTCCGGCCCAACTCGGTCACTCCGACCGCGGCGGCGGCCACCCCGACGATCGAGCAGCTCACGGTGTCGGTCACCGACAGCGACAAGCTGGCCAAGGTCGTCGAGCGGGTCGCCGAGCAGAAGGGCTCCCGCCCCGAGCTGACCGAGGCCGGCGTGGTCGTCTCCGGCGGTCGCGGTGTCGGCAACGCGGACAACTTCAAGCTGGTCGAGGAGCTGGCCGACCTGCTCGGCGGCGCCGTCGGCGCGTCCCGCGCGGCGGTCGACTCCGGCTTCTACCCGCACCAGTTCCAGGTGGGCCAGACCGGCAAGACGGTCTCCCCGCAGCTCTACGTCGCGCTCGGCATCTCCGGTGCCATCCAGCACCGGGCCGGCATGCAGACCTCGAAGACCATCGTCGCGGTCAACAAGGACGGCGAGGCGCCGATCTTCGAGCTGGCCGACTTCGGCGTGGTGGGCGACCTGTTCAAGATCGTCCCGCAGGCCGCCGAGGAGATCCGCAAGCGCAAGTGACCGACCCGGGGCTGCCGCCCAACGGCACACCCCGGCACCGCACGACGAACAGTGGCCGCCCGAGTGGGCGGCCACTTTCGTGCTGGCGGAAAGGGAGCTGATCGGCGGGCCGGGGAGCTGAGCCGGCCCGCCGATCAGCCCGTCAGGGTGCCCTCGGGTTGATGAGCCAGACCTCGTAGTACCCCGGCACGCGCGGGAGATTCGCCACGTGCAGATGTAGTTGGCCGCCCTTGAAGGCCCGGGCGTCACGCCGCCCAGCGGGACCAGCCGCCGCGCCGGTCTCCCGGACCCGGTCCGGATGCGGGCGGGGACGGGGGAGAGGAACCTCTTCCCGCCCTGGCCGTACCGCGTCGGGCGAGGGCCTCCGGGTCCGGCCGGTCACCGGAGTCCCCTCCGCCATCCGGTCTCCGACCTGTCGGCCGTAGGCTGAACGGTGATGGCTTACCTGGATCATGCGGCGACCACTCCGATGCTCGATGAGGCACTGGAGGCGTACGTCGCCACCGTCCGCGAGGTCGGCAACGCGTCCTCCCTGCACGCGGCGGGTCGCCGCGCCCGCCGCCGGGTCGAAGAGTCGCGCGAGCGGGTGGCCGCCGTCCTGGGCGCCCGGCCCTCCGAGGTGATCTTCACCGGTGGTGGCACGGAGAGCGACAACCTTGCGGTGAAGGGCATCTTCTGGGCTCGCCGGGGAGCCGGCCCCGACCGCCGACGGGTGGTCTCCAGCGCCATCGAGCACCACGCGGTGCTGGACGCGGTGGACTGGCTGGCCCAGCACGAGGGGGCCGAGGTCGGCTGGCTGCCGGTGGACGCCGCCGGTCGACTCGACCCGGAGGACCTGCGCGCCGAGTTGGCAGCGCACACCGACCGGGTGGCCGTGGTCACCGCGATGTGGGCGAACAACGAGGTGGGCACCGTCCAGCCGATAGCCGAGCTGGCCGCCGTCGCCGCCGAGCACGGTGTGCCGTTCCACACGGACGCCATCCAGGCCGTCGGTCAGGTGCCGGTCGATTTCGCCGCCAGCGGGGTCGCCGCGCTGACCGTCACCGGGCACAAACTGGGCGGTCCGACCGGGGTGGGGGCGCTGCTGCTCGCCCGGGACGTGGCGGCCACGCCGCTGCTGCACGGTGGCGGCCAGGAACGCGACATACGCTCCGGCACCCTGGACACCGCCGGCATCGTCGCCTTCGCGGTCGCCGTCGAAGCGGCCGTGAAGGGCCAGCAGGAGTACGCGGCCCGGGTGGCCGCGCTCCGTGACGACCTGATCGAGCGGGTCCGCCAGGCGGTGCCCGAGGTGATCTACAACGGTGACCCGGTCGACCGGCTGCCCGGCAACGCGCACTTCTCCTTCCCCGGCTGCGAGGGCGACGCCCTGCTGCTCCTGCTCGACGCCCAGGGCATCGCCTGCTCGACGGGCTCGGCCTGCTCGGCCGGGGTGGCCCAGCCCTCGCACGTGCTGCTGGCGATGGGTGCCGACGACGACCGCGCCCGCTCCTCGCTGCGCTTCACCCTCGGTCACACCAGCACCCAGACCGAGATCGACGCCCTCATCGCGGCCCTCCCGGCGGCCGTCGACCGCGCCCGCCGAGCCGCCGCCCACCGCACCCAGCGCTAACCCCCCCCCCCCCCCCCCCGGGGGCCACCCCTCACCCGGTCGATCATGGGGTCGTGGTGCCCGGAGTGCGATGGCAGGCGGCTTTTGTCCCCCACCACAACTCCATGATCGACGGAGCGGGGGCGGGGTGTTGTGGCGGGGATGGGGGTGGGTTGGGTGGGTGGATAGGCTGGGGGAGGGAAGGGAGTGGGCTGGTGAGGGTGTTGGCGGCTATGTCGGGCGGGGTTGACTCGGCCGTGGCGGCGGCGCGGGCGGTGGCGGCCGGGCATGACGTGACCGGCGTGCACCTGGCGCTGGCTCGCAATCCACAGACCTACCGGACCGGGGCGCGTGGCTGCTGCACGCTGGAGGACTCCCGGGACGCCCGGCGGGCGGCCGACGTGATCGGCATCCCGTTCTACGTCTGGGACATGGCCGACCGGTTCCACGCCGACGTGGTGGACGACTTCGTGGCCGAGTACGCGGCAGGCCGTACGCCGAATCCCTGCCTGCGCTGCAACGAGAAGATCAAGTTCACGGCGGTGCTGGACCGGGCGGTGGCCCTGGGCTTCGACGCGGTGGTGACCGGCCACCACGCCCGGCTCGGCCCGGACGGGCTGCTGCGGCGCAGCGTCGACGTGGCCAAGGACCAGTCGTACGTGCTGGCCGTGCTCACCCGCGAGCAGCTGGACCGGTCGATCTTCCCGCTCGGCGACTCGACCAAGGCGCAGGTCCGCGTGGAGGCCGCCGAGCGTGGCCTGGCGGTGGCCGACAAGCCGGACTCGCA
This sequence comes from Micromonospora sp. NPDC000668, assembly GCF_042897975.1. Classification (NCBI taxonomy): domain Bacteria; kingdom Bacillati; phylum Actinomycetota; class Actinomycetes; order Micromonosporales; family Micromonosporaceae; genus Micromonospora; species Micromonospora sp. NPDC000668. Next base: position 31,827 of record NZ_JBIAYP010000010.1, on the reverse strand, counting down.
CGACATCTGCTTCATCGCCGACGGCGACACCCGGGGCTTCCTGGCTGGCCGGCTCGGTGCGGCGCCCGGCGACGTGGTGGACGCGAGCACCGGCGCGGTGGTCGGCAGCCACACCGGCGCGTACGCGTACACCGTGGGCCAGCGTCGCGGGCTGCACCTGGACCGACCCGCCACGGACGGGCGGCCGCGCTACGTGCTCTCCATCACGCCGAAGACCAACACGGTGACGGTCGGCCCGGCCGAGGCGCTGGAGGTGTTCCAGGTGCACGCCGAGCGGCCGGTCTGGACCGGTGGCCCGCGTCCGGACGCGCCGGTCGAGTGCGAGGTGCAGCTGCGCGCGCACGGCGAGGTGGTGCCGGCCACCGTGGCCCTCGACGGCGACCGGCTCCACGCCGAGCTGCGTCGGCCGGTCCGCGGTGTCGCCGCCGGTCAGGCCGTGGTGGCGTACCGGCCGGACCCGGCCGGCGACGTGGTTCTCGGCTCCGCCACCATCACCGGCTGACCCGGCGCTGAGCGGCCGCCGGGAGCCGGGGCCGGCGAGGTGGCCGTCGCAGCCCGGGGCATTTCGCGCACCGGATACCCTTCGGCCGTGACAGATCAGGCGTGGCCCTGGCCGGCCGGCGCGGCAACCGGTATCGGTTCGCTGCCCGGCACCGACATCGCCGAGGCCCAGCGGGTGGTCCTCGGCGAGCTTCCGGCGCTGCCCCACCTGCCCGAGCTGCCGGCTCGCGGCCCCGGGGCCGACCTGATCGGTCGCACCGCCGGAATGCTGGTCGAGCTGCCCGTCGAGCTGTACGCGGGCCGTTGGCGGGTCGCCCCGCGCCCGGGCCGTGACCTGCGCCGTGCGCGCGACCTGCTGGAACGCGATCTGGACCAGCTCGCCGAGCAGGCCGAGGAGTACGCCGGCCCGATCAAGGTGCAGGCCGGCGGCCCGCTCACCCTGGCCGCCGCGCTGGAGTTGCCGATCGGCGGCCGGTTGCTGCGTGACCCCGGCGCGGTCCGTGATCTCACCGACTCCCTCGCCGAAGGGCTACGCGTGCACGTCGCGGCGGTTGCCCGGCAACTGCCCCACGCCTCGGTGCTGCTCCAACTGGACGAGCCGTCGCTGCCGACCGTGCTGGCCGGGCGGGTGCCCACCGAGAGCGGGCTGGGCGCGTACCGGGCGGTGGAGTCGGCGGACGCGGCGGCGCTGCTGCGCACGGTCGTCGAAGCGGTCGGCGTCCCGACCGTGGTGCACTGCTGCGCCCCGGATGTGCCGTTGGAGCTGATCCGGTCGACCGGCGCTGCCGCAGTCGCCCTCGACCTGGGCCTGCTCACCGAGCTGGACCCGCTGGGCGAGGCGATCGACGCCGGCCTCGGGCTGCTGGCCGGGGCCGCGCCGACGCGGCCGCCGTCGACCGGTCCGGCGCCGACCTCCGCCCAGATCGCCGATCGGGTACGCCAGCTCTGGGACCGCCTCGGCTTCCCCCGTCGACAGCTCGCCGAGCAGGTGGTGGTCACCCCGGCCTGTGGCCTCGCCGGCGCCACCCCGGAGTACGCCCGGACGGTGCTGGCCGCCTGCCGGGACGCCGGCCGGCGCCTCGTCGAGGACTGAGGTTTCCTGTCGTAATTGGTGGGCAGGATGAGCGTCATGATTGGACAGCTACGTTCCGTGGTGATCGACTGCCCGGATCCGCGGGCGCTGGCCGCGTTCTACGCGGAGCTGCTCGGCATGTCTCTGGCCGAGGGCGACTCCGACGACGAATGGGTGGTGCTGGGCGGCCCGCCCGGGCAGCAGCCCCGGCTGGCGTTCCAGCGGGCGCTCAACCTGCGTCCGCCGGCCTGGCCTGATCCGGAGCGCCCGCAGCAGTTCCACATCGACGTGACAGTGACCGACGTCGAGGCCGCCGAGAAGGCGGCGCTGGCGCTCGGCGCGCGACGGCTGCCGGGTGAGGGCGAAGGCTGGCGGGTCTACGCCGATCCGGCCGGCCACCCGTTCTGCCTCTGCTGGGACTGAGCCTGGCGTGGATCACGGCGGCCGGGCATCATGGCCGCCGTGATCCACAACTCTCCGCTGTGCGCCTCGGGGTCGCTCTTCGGTCTCGCCTACGGCGATGCGCTGGGCAAGCCGACCGAATTCCTGACCGTCGCCGAGATCGAGCGACGGTACGGCCCGACCGGTCCGCGGGAGCTGTCCGGCGAGCCGGCGCTGGTCACCGACGACACCCAGATGGCGCTGGCGCTGGGCTGGGCGCTGCACGAGGCGCCGTCGCTCACCCCGGAGGTCGTGGAGCCGCTGCTGCGGCGGCGTTTCCTGGCCTGGGCGATCAGCCCGGACAACAACCGGGCCCCGGGGATGACCTGCCTGCGCGCCTGCGCCGAGCTGGGTCGTGGGCTCCGCTGGCAGGAGGCGACGGTCGCCGGGTCGAAGGGGTGCGGGGCCAACATGCGGGTGACGCCGGTCGGGTTGCTCGACGTGGACCTGGACACGCTGGCCGGGTTGGCCCAGCTACAGGCCGGGTTGACGCACGGCCACCCGACCGGGCTGGCTGCCAGCGAGCTCACCGCGTACGCGGTTTTCGCACTGCGCGGGGGCGCCACGCTCGCCGAGCTTCCCGCGATTCTTATCGACCGGGCGCGCACCCAGCGCCGGGTGTACCGGGAGCAGTGGCTGGGTGACCTCTGGCAGCGCCCCGGGGTCCGTACCCCGGAGGAGTTCATCGCCCGGGGCTGGGACGAGTGCCTGGCGGTGCTGGGGCGACTGACGACCGCGCTGGGACAACCGGATGATGGCGCTGACCCGTGCCGGCTCACCGGGGATGGCTGGGTGGCCGAGGAGGCGCTGGCCACCGCTCTGCTCTGCGCGGTACGGCACGCCGACGACCCGGTCTCGGCACTGGCCCGGGGTGCGACCACCGCCGGTGACTCCGACTCGATCGCCGCCCTGGCCGGCGCCTTCGTGGGTGCGGCCGCCGGGATGGCCGCCTGGCCACCCGCCTGGGTCGACCGCATCGAGTACGCCGACCAGCTCGCCACGCTCGGCGCGGCCTGGGACTGATCCCGTTCGGCGGCGGGGGCGTGCCCCGCCCCGGGGGATCGCCGGGTGGGGGACGGTCAGCGGGTGGGCAGGTGGTGCAGGCTGCGGACCCGTCGCCACAGGTCGCCGTCGCAGTTGCCGGCACGGTCGGCGAAGGCGGCCGAGCTGATCCGGGCCGGCTCGGTGAGGCTCAGGTAGCTGTCGTGCTCGGCGCCCGGGTCCCAGTCCCGGGTGGGGATGCGCACGTGGTCGTCCCGGTCGCTCTTGTCCTGGCTGGTGATCTTCAGGACGTCTGCGCCCCGGGAGTCGGCGCGCAGCACCAGGCACGGCCGGACCTTCGACCCGCTGTCGTCGGCGTACGGCACGTCGGCCCACCAGATCTCGCCCGGGGCCGGCTTGCCGGTCACCCGGTCGGTGTCGCGCGACCGGGGCTTGGTGGCGGGCCGGTCGCCGCCGCGCGGCCGGGGCGGTGTGGTGCGGCGGCCACCGGTACGCGCCGTGGCGCCCCGGCCTGGCCGGGTGCCCGACCGCCGGTTCGCCACCCGGTGCCGCCAGCTGTTCCACGCCCAGCCGGCGGTCACCGCCAGCAGGATCGCCACCGCCCAGAGCAGGGCCTCGGGCATCGGTACCTCCGCCTTCCGGTGGCCCCACCGGCCACCGTCGTCCGGCGATCCTCGCACGCCGTCGACCTTGCCGCCCGTCAACGGCGCGGCCGGTGGGCGCGGGTGGCCGACGGATTGTCTGACCGGCCCGATACCGTGCGGGAGTAGCGTGATCAGGGAGGTCGTAGGCGTGTCCGAAGGTGGCGGTGTGTCCGAGGAGCAGATCGGCCAACAGGTCAGCCCGGCGCAGGAGGCGGCGGCCGGCGCCGAGCCGACGCCGCAGGCGCGGGAGCGGCACGCCACGCTCAGCGGCGAGTTGACCGAGCACCAGTACCGCTACTACGTGCTGGACGCGCCGACCATCGCCGACGCCCAGTTCGACCAGCAGCTGCGCGAGCTGGAGGCGCTGGAGGAGGAGTTCCCGGCGCTGCGCACGCCGGATTCGCCGACCCAACGGGTGGGCGGCACCTTCTCCACCGACTTCACCCCGGTCACCCACGCCGAGCGCATGCTCTCGCTGGACAATGCCTTCGCCGACGAGGAGCTGTCCGCCTGGGCCGAGCGGGTCGAGCGGGATGCCGGCGGCCCGGTGCCCTACCTCTGCGAGCTGAAGGTCGACGGGCTGGCGATCAACCTGACCTACGAGGCCGGCCGGCTCGTTCGGGCGGCCACCCGTGGTGACGGCCGCACCGGCGAGGACGTCACCGCCAACGTGCGCAGCATCCGCGACGTGCCCAGCCAGCTCACCCCGTCCGCCGAATTCCCGGACGTGCCCGAGCTGCTGGAGGTCCGGGGCGAGATCTACTTCCCGATCGCCGCGTTCGCCGACCTCAACGCGGGTCTGGTCGAGCAGGGCAAGGCACCCTTCGCCAACCCGCGCAACGCCGCCGCCGGCAGCCTGCGGCAGAAGGACCCACGGGTCACCGCCTCCCGGCCGCTGCGCCTGGTGGTGCACGGCATCGGCGCCCGTCGCGGGTTCCAGCCGACGGCGCAGTCCGAGTCGTACACCGCGCTGAAGGCGTGGGGGCTGCCGACCAGCGACCGGTGGCGGGTGGTGCCGGATCTGGCCGGTGTGGCGGAATACATCGCCTACTACGCGGAGCACCGGCACGACGTCGAGCACGAGATCGACGGCGTGGTGGTCAAGGTCGACCCGGTCTCCATCCAGGGTCGGCTCGGCTCGACCAGCCGCGCCCCGCGGTGGGCGATCGCCTTCAAGTACCCACCGGAGGAGGTCACCACCAAGCTGCTCGACATCGACGTCAACGTGGGCCGCACCGGGCGGGTCACCCCGTTCGCCGTCCTCGAACCGGTGCGGGTGGCCGGCTCCACCGTCGCACTGGCCACCCTGCACAACGCCCGGGAGGTGGAGCGCAAGGGTGTGCTGATCGGCGACACGGTGGTGCTGCGCAAGGCCGGTGACGTGATTCCCGAGGTGCTCGGCCCGGTGGTCGAGCTGCGCCCGCCCGACGCCCGGCCGTTCGTCATGCCGACCAACTGCCCGGCCTGCGGCACCCCGCTCGCGCCGTCCAAGGAGGGCGACGTCGACATCCGTTGCCCCAACACGCGCAGCTGCCCGTCCCAGCTACGCGAGCGGGTGTTCCACCTGGCCGGCCGCGGCGCGTTCGACATCGAGGTGCTCGGCTACAAGGGTGCCGGGGCGCTCCTGGACGCGGAGATCATCACCGACGAGGGCGACCTCTTCCAGCTCGACGCCGAGCAGCTGTCCCGGTCCCCGTTCTTCGTCAACAAGGACGGCAGCCTCGGCACCAACGCGGTCAAACTGCTCGACAATCTGGCGGTCGCCCGCGAGCGCGACCTGTGGCGGGTGCTGGTGGCACTCTCCATCCGGCACGTCGGCCCCACCGCGGCCCAGGCGCTCGCCCGGCACTTCCGCTCGATGGAGGCCATCGACGCGGCCAGCGAGGAGGAGCTCTCCTCGGTCGACGGGGTCGGGCCGACCATCGCGGCCAGCATCCGAGAGTGGTTCGCCGTGGACTGGCACCGCGAGGTGGTCCGCAAGTGGGCCGAGGCGGGCGTACGGATGGCCGAGGAGGCTGTCGACGAGGGGCCGCGCCCGTTGGAGGGGCTGACCGTGGTGGTGACCGGCACGCTCGCGGGCTTCTCCCGGGACCAGGCCGCCGAGGCCGTGCAGAGCCGGGGCGGCAAGGTGAGCGGGTCGGTCTCCAAGAAGACGAGCTTCGTCGTGGTGGGGGACAACCCGGGGTCCAAGGCCGACAAGGCGGCCAGCCTCAAGGTGCCGGTGCTCGACGAGGACGGGTTCCGGCTGCTGCTGGACGCGGGTCCGGACGCCGCGCGGGGGGCTGCCCGGCTGGAGGGCTGACCGCTGCCGGCGTCTCGCCGCACCGGCTGGTCGCGCATACCAACTTAATTACGACTACGACCGATTCGTGACTGTCATACCGGGAAACTCGGGGCTGAGGGCGTTTCATTGGGTCACGGCGTGCTCACCGGCACGCCGACCGTCGGTCGGGAGGTGTGATGGAGGTCGCCGACCCGCGCAACTTCGTCCCTCCCGGACGGGTGGCGCCGTTCGCCGGCTTCGTCCTCGGCATCCTGGCGGTCGCCGCGTTGACCGCCGCCGGTCCACTCGCGACACTCCCCGGCGAGCTCTCCCGGCTGCCGGTGGCGTTCTGGACGATGGCCGCGCTCGCCGTGGTCTGCGATGCCCGCCCGTTCGTCCCCCCGGGGCGTGGGCAGTCCTCCGCGGTCTTCCCCTCCACCTGCTTCACCTTCGCGATCCTGCTCGGCTGGGGGCTCGGCCCGGCGGTCGCCGTGCAGGCGGTGGGGGTGGTCGTCTCGGGCTGGCGGATGCGGCACGCCGCGTGGCGGACCGCGTTCAACGTCGGCCAGTACGCCTGCGCTCTCGCCGCCGCGTACGGGGTCATCCAGCTCGGGCCGGGCACCATCTTCTCGGGCGGCCGGTTGCACTGGACCGACGTGGCCGTCGTCGGCGGCGCCACGGTGGCGTGGTTCGTGGTCAACTACGGGCTGGTCAGCTGGGCGGTGCGGCTGCGCTTCGGCGACCGGTGGTGGCCCACCGTCCGGCAGGGCCTCGGCTTCGAACTGCTCTCCACCGGCTCGCTGCTGCTGCTCGCCCCGGTGCTGGTCGCCGCCGCGCGCGTCAGCGCGGCGCTGATCCCGCTGGTGTTGGTGCCGCTTTTCGCCGTGTACCGGATGGCCCGGCTGACCGTCGAGCAGCAGCACCTCGCCGCCGCCGACCCGCTCACCGGGCTGCCCAACCGCAAGGCCCTGCTGACCGAGGTGGCGGAGCAGGTGCACCTGCACGCCGAGCGGACCGCCCGGGGGGAACCGGACGGGCACCTGGCGCTGCTGCTGATCGACCTGGACCGCTTCAAGAACGTCAACGACGCGCTCGGGCACGCCGTGGGCGACCGGTTGCTGGTCGAGGTCAGCGCCCGGCTCACCGACGTGGAGCCTCGGCCGCAGATGATCGCCCGGCTCGGCGGGGACGAGTTCGCCATCGTGATGACCGGGCTGACCGACGCGAGCCAGGCGCGTGACCTGGCCGACCGGGTGGTCGGGGCGCTGGCCGAGCCGGTGCCGTTGGACGGGCTGCCGCTGGACGTGGGTGGTTCGATCGGGATCGCCCTCTTCCCCGAGCACGGCGAGGACTTCGCCACCCTGATGCGCCACGCCGACGTGGCGATGTACGACGCCAAGCACCGCAACGACACGGTGGCGCTCTACGCCCCGGAGTCCGACCACAACTCCGCCGAGCGGCTCGGCCTCCTCGCCGACCTGCGCCGCGTGCTGGAGTCCGGCCCGTCCGCCGACGAGCGACTCGACGCCGAACCAGCGCGACACGGCGAGCTGACGGGACAGGCCGACGGGAACCGTCGGGATTCCGGGCCGGTCGAGCCAGTGGGCCCGGAGCGGGCTGTCGACGTACCCCTCGGGGCGGCAGAGGTGCGCGGCGGGGATGGTGCGGCGCTGCCCGCCGGTGACCTGCCCGCCGAGGCCGCGCCGCACGCGGGCGCGGCACCGGTGATCGCCGCGGCGCGGCGGGTCGGCGGCCGGTGGTGGGTTCGCCGGCGGCGGCCCGACGCCGAGGTGGTGCACGCCGACGAGCTGATCAACCGGATCGCCACCGGAGCCGACCCGATCCGTGGCCGGAACGCCCGCGCCACGGTCACCGGCACCCGCCCGGGTGCGGCCCGGGACCGGCACTCCGGCGGCGGGCGCGGGCGGCGATCGCCAAACGGCGGTGCGGTGCCCGCCCCCGCGCTGACCGACGGCGGTCCCGGTCCGCGGCGCGACATCGGGCGGGGCGCCCCGGAGCAACCGCTCGCCCCGACCGAGTGGGCACACTCCGGCGGTGAGCCGGCCGACGACGCCGGCGAGATCACCATGTACTACCAGCCGCAGATCGCCATCGCGACGGGCGAGGTGGTAGGCGTCGAGGCGCTGCTGCGCTGGCGGCACCCGCGCCGGGGCATGGTCGACCCGGAGGAGCTGATCCGGGTCGCCGAGCAGAGCGCGGTGATGCGGCTGCTCACCCGGCGGGTGGTCGACGACGTCGTGGAGCAGCTCGCCAAGTGGTCGGCGGCCGGCATCGGGCTGCGCGCCGCGTTGAACGTGAGCGTGCGTGACCTGCACACCGGCGAGATCGCCGACCAGATCGCCGACCGGCTGGCCCGCTACGAGGTGCCGGCCGAGCGACTGCAACTGGAGATCACCGAGGGTGCCCTGATGGCCGACCCGCGTCGGGTGCTGGCCACCATCTCCCGGCTGCACCGGATCGGGGTGGCCATCGCGCTGGACGACTTCGGCACCGGGTATTCCTCCCTGCAACACCTGCGCCGGTTGCCGCTGTCCGAGGTGAAGGTGGACCGCTCGTTCGTGCTCGGCATGGCCGACGACGCCGACGACGCGGCGATCGTCCGGTCGATGATCGAGCTGGCCGGCGCGCTGGGGCTGCGGGTGGTCGCCGAGGGTGTGGAGGACGAGCGGACCTGGCGGATGCTGCACGCCGCCGGCTGCGACGCCGCGCAGGGCTGGTTCTACGCCCGACCGATGCCCGCCGAGGAGCTGGTCACGTGGCTGGCCCGGTACCGGCCGGTCCGCCCGACCGGCGGCCCGGAGCCGGACAACGGCCTTCGTACCCCCCGCTGACCCGCCCGTCGACGCGGCGCACGGGTCGGCGGAGGGGGAGTCGGGGACGCGGCACCGGAGCGGAACAATAGACTCGCTCCGGTCACCGCGTGTCACGCTCACCCGTCGCGCGGCCGGCACACCGCCCGACCAGCAGGACATCAGAAGGGGGCACGGATGGCCGCCATCTCCCGCGAGGAGGTCGCGCACCTGGCGCGCCTGTCGCGGCTCGCCGTCACCGAGGAGGAGCTGGACACCTTCGCCGGCCAGCTCGACGTGATCCTCCAGGCGGTCGCCCAGGTCGGCGAGGTCGCCGCGGCGGACATCCCGCCGACCTCGCACTCGGTGCCGCTGACCAACATCCTGCGGGAGGACGTGGTCACGCCGTGCCTGACCCCGCAGGAGGCACTGTCGGGTGCGCCGGACGCTGAGGACCAGCGGTTCCGCGTTCCGCGGATTCTCACCGAGGATGTGGCCTCATGAGTGACCTCACCAGAATGACCGCGACGGAGATCGCCGCCCTGGTCGCCGGCGGCGAGACCTCCGCCGTCGAGGTGACCCGGGCACACCTGGACCGGATCGCCGCGGTCGACGACCGAGTGCACGCCTTCCTGCACGTCGACACCGACGGCGCGCTCGCCGCGGCCCGCGCGGTCGACGAGCGCCGGGCCGCCGGCGAGGAGTTGGGCCCGCTGGCCGGGGTGCCGGTCGCGGTGAAGGACGTGCTCGCCACCCGGGGCGTACCGACCACCGTGGGGTCGAAGATCCTGGAGGGTTGGCGCCCGCCGTACGACGCCACGATCGTGCAGCGGCTGCGCGCCGCCGGCATGGTGATGCTCGGCAAGACCAACATGGATGAGTTCGCCATGGGCTCCTCCACCGAGTACTCGGCGTACGGCCCCACGCACAACCCATGGGACCTCAGCCGGATCCCGGGCGGCTCGGGTGGCGGCAGCGCCGCCGCGCTGGCCGCGTACGAGGCGCCGCTGGCGATCGGCTCGGACACCGGCGGCTCGATCCGCCAGCCCGGCGCGGTCACCGGCACCGTCGGTGTGAAGCCCACCTACGGCGGCACCTCCCGCTACGGGCTGGTCGCCTTCTCCTCGTCGCTGGACACCCCCGGCCCCTGCGCCCGTACGGTGCTCGACGCGGCCCTGCTGCACCAGGTGATCGGCGGGCACGACCCGCGCGACTCCACCTCGATCCCGCAGCCCGTGCCGGACGTGGTGGCGGCGGCGAAGCTCGGCGCGACCGGCGACCTGACCGGCGTACGGCTCGGCATCGTCAGCGAGTTCGTCGGCGAGGGCGCCGAGCCGGGTGTGATGGCCGCGTTCCGCGAGTCGGTGGACGCGCTGGCGAAGCTGGGTGCGGAGATCGTCGAGGTGTCCTGCCCGACGTTCGCCTACGCGTTGCCGGCGTACTACCTGATCGCGCCGAGCGAGTGCTCCTCCAACCTGGCCCGGTTCGACGGCGTCCGGTTCGGCCTGCGGGTCGGCGACGACGGCAACCGGTCGCTGGAGGAGGTCATGTCGCTGACCCGGGAGGCCGGCTTCGGCCCGGAGGTCAAGCGCCGCATCATGATCGGCACGTACGCCCTGTCGTCGGGTTACTACGACGCGTACTACGGGCAGGCGCAGAAGGTCCGGACGCTGATCACCCGGGACTTCACCGCCGCGTTCGAGCGGGTGGACGCGCTGATCTCGCCGACCACCCCGTCGGTGGCGTTCCCGTTGGGCGCGCGCACCGCCGACCCGTACCAGATGTACCTGGCCGACCTGTTCACCATCCCGACCAACCTGTACGGCGGGCCGGGCATCTCGGTGCCCTGCGGCCTCTCCGAGGGGCTGCCCGTCGGCCTGCAGGTGATGGCCCCGACGATGGCCGACGACCGGATGTACCGGGTCGCCGCCGCGTTGGAGTCCGCGGTCGGCACGTTCACCCCACCGGCACTGTGAGGCAGGAGCCCAGATGACGACGACGCTGCCCGCGTACGACGAGGTCGTCGCGCGCTACGAACCGGTGATCGGCCTGGAGACCCACGTCGAGCTGGGCACGAACACCAAGATGTTCTGCGGCTGCCCGACCGACTTCGGTGGCGAGCCGAACACCCGGGTCTGCCCGGTCTGCCTCGGCCTGCCCGGCTCGCTGCCGGTGGCCAACAAGGCGGCCATCGAGGCGATCATCCGGATCGGCCTGGCGTTGAACTGCTCCATCGCCGAGTGGTGCCGGTTCGCCCGGAAGAACTACTTCTACCCGGACATGCCGAAGAACTTCCAGATCAGCCAGTACGACGAGCCGATCTGCGTCGACGGCTACCTGGACGTCGAGGTCAACGGCGAGACGGTGCGGATCGAGATCGAGCGGGTGCACCTGGAGGAGGACACCGGCAAGACGCTGCACGTCGGCGGCGCCACCGGCCGCATCCACGGCGCGACCGAGTCGCTGGTCGACTACAACCGGGCGGGCATTCCGCTGGTCGAGATCGTCACCAAGCCCATCCCGGGCACCGGCGTGCTCGCCCCCGACGTGGCCCGGGCGTACGTCGCCGAGCTGCGGGACGTGATCCGCACCCTCGGTGTCTCGGACGTGCGGATGGAGGAGGGTTCGCTGCGCTGCGACGTGAACACCTCGCTCAACCTGCCGGGACAGGAGTGGGGCACCCGCACCGAGACCAAGAACGTCAACTCGCTGCGTTCGGTGGAGCGGGCGGTCCGTTCGGAGATGCTCCGGCAGGCCTCGGTGCTGGACGCCGGCGGCCGGATCACCCAGGAGACCCGGCACTTCCACGAGGACACCGGCGACACCACCCCGGGCCGCTCGAAGGAGACCGCCACCGACTACCGGTACTTCCCGGAGCCGGATCTGGTGCCGATCGCCCCGGACCCCGCGTGGGTCGCCGAGCTGAAGGCCACCCTGCCGGAGCTGCCCCGGGTGCACCGGCGTCGGCTCCAGCAGCAGTGGGGGCTGTCCGACCTGGACATGCAGTCGGTGCTGAACGCCGGCGCGGTCGAGCTGATCGAGGCCACCGTCGCCGCCGGCACCACCCCGGCCGCCGCCCGCAAGTGGTGGCTGGGCGAGCTGTCCCGCCGGGCCAACGAGAGCGGCGTGGAGCTGGCCGACATCGGCGCCACCCCGGGCCAGGTCGCCGAGTTGCAGGGCCTGGTGGACGCCGGCAAGCTCAACGACAAGATGGCCCGCGCGGTGCTGGAGGGCGTGGTCGACGGCGAGGGCTCGCCCACCGAGATCATGACCAACCGGGGCCTGGAGGTCGTGTCGGACACCGGCGCGCTCACCGCCGCGGTGGACGAGGCGATCGCCGCCAACCCCGGCATCGCCGACAAGATCCGTAGTGGCAAGGTCGCCGCAGCCGGCGCGCTGGTCGGAGCGGTCATGAAGACCACCCGCGGTCAGGCCGACGCGAAGACCGTCCGTGAGCTGGTCCTGGAGCGCCTCGGCGTCCAGGGCTGACCGTCCGAAAGGGGCCCCTTCTCAACGCTTCGTGCACAGGAAGGGGCACTTCCTGACGTCCCACCCCGCTGGGTCGCCCACTCGGGCGGCGTGATCCGCACCCCTCGCGAGGGCGTCAACGGCGACGCCCGGATGGAGCCACCGTGAACCACCACGACCTCGATGTGCTCGACGAGATCCAGCGGCGGGTGCTCTGGCTCGCCACCCGGATCGTGGACGCCGCCAACCACGACCGGGCCACCGGCGACGGGGTGAAGGTCGGCGGGCACCAGGCGTCCAGCGCCTCCCTGGTCACCGCGATGACCGCGCTCTGGTTCGCCCACCTGGACGCCGAGGACCGGGTTGCGGTCAAGCCGCACGCCTCTCCGGTGTTCCACGCCATCCAGTACCTGCTCGGCAACCTGGACCGCTCGTACCTGCCCCGGCTGCGGGCCCGCGGCGGCCTCCAGTCGTACCCGTCGCGCACCAAGGACCCCGACGAGGTGGACTTCTCCACCGGCTCGGTGGGTCTCGGCGCGGCGGCTCCGCTCTTCGCCGCCGCCACCCGGCGCTACGTCGACGCGCACTTCGGCGCCCGGCCGCACTCCCGGTTCGTGGCGCTGATCGGCGACGCCGAGCTGGACGAGGGCAACATCTGGGAGGCGGTCGCCGACCCGGCCACCACCGGTCTGGGCAACGTCATGTGGCTGGTGGACTTCAACCGGCAGTCGCTGGACCGGGTGGTGCCGGGCATCCGGATCAACCAGTGGCGGGGTCAGTTCGAGGCGGCCGGCTGGCACGTCGTGGAGGTCAAGTACGGCCGTCGGCTCGCCGAGGCGTACGCCCGGCCGGGCGGCGAGGTGCTGCGCGACTGGATCGACGCGATGCCCAACGAGCAGTACCAGTCGCTGTTCGGGCTGGCCGGCCCGGCGCTGCGCAAGCAGTTCCTGGACGGTGCGCCGGCTGAGGTGGGTGCCTTCGTGGGGGGCATCGCAGACGAGGAGCTGGGCCCGCTCGTCACCGACCTGGGCGGCCACGACCTGTCCGCGATGCTCGACGCGTACGCCCAGTGCGACGCGGTCACCGACCGGCCCAGCGTCGTCTTCGCGTACACCGTGAAGGGGTGGGGGTTGCCCATCGCCGGCAATCCGCGTAACCACTCGGCGCTGCTCAGCACCGAGCAGGTCGACGTGTTGCGTGCCGCGCAGGGGCTGACCCGGGAGACCGAGTGGGACCGCCTCGACCCGGCGTCACCCGCCGGCATCCGGGCCGGTGCCCGTCGGGAGGCGCTGTTCCGCGCGCCCCGCGAGCGGGCGCTCGGCGTCACCGTCCCGGAGAGCACCGGAGTACGCGCGGCCAAGCCGATCTCCACGCAGGAGGTCTTCGGCCGGGTGCTGGTGGACCTGGCCCGGGACCGGGAGGTCGGCCGCTACCTGGTCACCACGGCGCCGGACGTGGCCACCTCCACCAACCTGGCCGGGTTCATCAACAAGACCGGGGTGTTCGCCCCCACCGAGCAGCGATCCTGGACCGAGGACCGGATGCTGCGCTGGACCGAGAGCCCGGCGGGGCAGCACATCGAGCTGGGCATCTCGGAGATGAACCTGTTCCTGCTGCTCGGGCAGCTCGGCCTGTCGTGGGACCTGTCCGGGCAGCCGCTGCTGCCGGTGGGTACGGTCTACGACCCGTTCGTGCTGCGCGGCCTGGACGCGTTCCTGTACGGCACCTACTCCGGCTCCCGGTTCGTGGTCGCCGGCACCCCGTCGGGCATCACGCTGGCCCCGGAGGGCGGCGCCCACCAGTCCACCATCACCGCTTCGGTCGGCCTGGAGCTGCCCGGGGTGACCTTCCTCGAACCGGCGTACGCGGCCAGCCTGGACTGGCTGCTCTGCGACGCGCTCGGGCAGATCGCCGGTGGGTCGGCCCCGACCGCGACCGCCGCGCCCACCGAGGACGGCGCGTACTACTTCCGGCTCAGCACCCGACCGCTGGACCAGGCGCCGTTCGAGGCGGCCCGGGCCCGGATCGGTGACGCGGTGCTGCGCCGGCAGGTGGTCGCCGGGGCGTACCGGCTGGTGGACGCGCATCAGGCGTACCCGCACCTGGCCGACGCCCCGGTGGTGCAGCTGGCAGCCTCCGGTGCGGTGCTGCCCGAGGTACTGGCCGCCGCGGCGGAGCTGGCCGAGGAGGGCGTCGCCGCGCACGTGGTGGACGTGACCTCGCTGGATCGGCTCTACCGGGCCTGGCAGCGCACCCTGCGCCAGGGCGTGCGGACCGCCACGGTGCCCAGCGTGCCGGGCGCGCTGCGGTCCGCGTTCGCCGACCGGGTGCCGGTGGTGACCGTGCACGACGCCGCGTCGCACGCCATGGCCTGGCTCGGTTCGGCGCTCGGCGCGCCGGCGGTGCCGCTCGGAGTGGACGAGTTTGGCCAGTCCGGCAGCGTTGCCGAGCTGTACGAGCTGCACGACCTGCTGCCCGGCAGCATCGTCAACGCCGCCCTGGCCGCCCTCGCGCTGCGCTGACGCTCACGTTCCCGACGCTGCCGCCCCGGCCCGCGCTCAGCGGGTCGGGGTGGGGGTGACCGAGGCGGGTGCCCCGGCGGACGGGTTCTCCACCACGTGCCGTTCCAGGTTGACCTGGGCCTGCCCGGTGCCGCCGACGGTGATGTCGTCGTACGCCTGGAGCATCTTCTGCTGGTCGAAGTAGAGCACGGACATCGACAGCGGGGTCGGCTTCTCGCCCTCCAGGCCGCGCAGCCCGGCGCCGCCGGTGGAGCCCTCCACCATCAGCGTGGTGGGCTGCTGCCCGGGTGCCTGGGGCAGCTTGGAGACCTGCCGGGAGTGGGTGTGCCCGGCCAGCACCAGCGGGCAGGTGCCGGCGAGCGGCCCGGCGGACGCCGGATCGTGCACCAGCGCGATGTTCACCGGCTGCGGTGAGTTGCGCACCGTGCTGGCGAGCTGCTCGCCGGCCCCGATCACCTGGTCGGCCACCTGCTGGGTCAGCCCGCTGCCGGCCGGGGAGGTGTTCTTGTCCGGGGTGAAGCGCGGGTCGCCGATGCCGGCGATGGTCAGCCCGGCGACCGTGGTCGTCGAGTTGTTCAGCACGATCGCGTTCGGTTGGCGGGCCACCGCGGCGCCGGTGCGGCCCGAGTCGTGGTTGCCCCGAATGAACACGTACGGCTTCTTCAGCAGGCCGATCGAGCCGACGAAGGACGCCTCCGGCTCGCTGCCCCAGTCGGTGATGTCACCGGTGTCGATCACCGCGTCGATGCCGAACTGCTCCACCACCGTCCGGATCAGCTGCCAGCCGGTCGGGTTGAGGTGCATGTCGGACACGTGCAGCACCCGGGTGGTGCCGGGCGCCGGCTCGTACACCGGCAGCGCCGACACGGTCGTGTAGAGCTGGCTGACGTTGCCGACGATGCGTTGCAGCTGCTCGGCGTACTTGGTGTAGTCGTTGGCGATGCGGCGGGCGTCGCCCACGATGGCCGGGGCGTTGACCAGCAGCCCCTCGTAGCGCGGCTCCTCGATCGCCTGTGGGCGCAGGGTGGCCGCCGCCGTGCCGAGGCTGCCGGCGGTGACGAGCAGCGCCAGCCCGCCCGCCCAGGCGGTCCGCCGCACATCGCGGAAGATCAGCCCGGCGAGGATCAGAGTGACCAGCACCACCGAGGCGAGGGTCCGCAGGCCGAGCCGCATCACCCCGGACCGGACGTCCTCGACGGCGCTCTGGCTGGCCCGGCTGATGCTGGCCGGGTCGTCGAGCAGCGCCTCGGTGCGTCCCTGGTCCAGCGCCCCCAGCCGCACGGTGAGATGTGTCGGCCCGTCGTGGCTGTTCAGCAGCAGCGCACCGAGCGGAGGCACGTCGACGGTGGTGCCGCCGTCGCTGGCAGGGGTGAGGGTGAGGCTGGCCCGGAACGGCCCGATGTCGGTGTCCACCCGGCCGCCGGCCAGCACCCCGAGCACCGCCCCGGCCAGGGCCACGGCGAGCACGGCGAGGATCACCCCGGTGCGGCGCAGTGCACCGAGCCGGCCAGCCCGCAGGCCGGCCGACCGCTGCGGCTCGCCATCAGTCACCGACTCGCCACCGGTCACCGGGTCGTCCCGGTCACCGGCGTCGTCGTGCTGCTCGTCGTGCTGCCCGTCCATGCTGAGATTCTGACCTGCCCATCGGAGGATCTTGGCAAACCTGCACGGATGGTGACGAAGGTCAGCTGCGACCGCCGTCGCCGCCGGCGAAGACCACCCGCAGGAGCCGGTCGTCGTCGGCCGCCGGGTTGCCCCGCCCGTCGTGGTTGGAGGTGCTCACCCAGAGCGATCCGTCCGGCGCGGCGGCCACCGCGCGCAGCCGGCCGTACCGGTTGGTGAGCAGCTCACTGGGCTGACCGAGCAGCGTGCCCATGTCGGTCAGCTCCATCACCCAGAGCCGCTTGCCGCGCAGGCAGCCGGTGACCAGCAGCCGATCCGCGGCGGCCAGCCCGGAGCAGGACGCGTCCGAGGTCGCCCACTGGGTGATCGGGTCGCTGTACCGCTTGTCGCCGGCCCGCCCCTCGACCTGCGGCCAGCCGTAGTTGCCGCCCTTGGTGATCTGGTTGATCTCGTCCCAGGTGTTCTGGCCGAACTCCACGGCGTACATCCGCTTGGCGGCGTCCCAGGTGAAGCCCTGCACGTTGCGGTGCCCCAGCGACCAGACCGGGGAGCCGGGGTAGGGATTGCCCGCGGCCGGCTTCCCGTCCGGGGTGATCCGCAGGATCTTGCCGCCGAGGCTCTTCACGTCCTGGGCGGCGGGGCGCTCACCGGCGTCACCCGTGCTGGCGTAGAGCTGCCCGTCCGGGCCGAAGCCCAGCCCACCGCCGTTGTGCACGTTGGCCTTGGGGATGCCGGTGAGGATCGGGGTGGGCTGCCCACCGAGCTGCAGCCGGACGACCCGGTTGTCCTGCTCGGTCGTGTAGTAGACGAAGACCGTGCGGTCCTTGTCGTAGCCGGGGGAGACGGTGATGCCGAGCAGGCCGCCCTCGCCCGCCGCCGCCACGTCGGTGATCGTCTGCACCACCCGGACCCGCAGCCCGTCCGGCCCGGACTCGGGACCGACCTGGAGAATCCGGCCGCTGTCCCGCTCGGTGACCAGCGCGCCGCCGTCTGGCAGGAAGGCGATCGCCCAGGGCACCCGCAGCCCCTTGGCGAGCACCGTCGCCACCGCCTGCTGGCCGGCGCCGCCGGGGCTCGCCGGCGCCGACGGGGTCGGCAGGTTGGGCGGCTCACCGGCCGGGTCCGGCTCCGGCTCGCCGAAGCTGCAACCGGCGGCGAACAGCAGCGCCGCGCAGGACGCCGCGAGGGCCGCCCGGAGGCGGCGGGTGCGAGTGTACGGGGGACGGGCGCTCACCCGGCCCAGGGTATCCCGCCGGACGGCCCGGCCGGGCCCGACAGGACACGGCGGATGCCGGCGGTGCTCCGGGGTGGACCGTTCAGCGTGCCCGCACGGCCAGCAGCGCGGTGTCGTCCTCGCGGTGCCGGGTCGAGGCGAGCAGCAGGTCGCACAGCTCGTCGAGGGGCAGCGTGTCGGTGCCGGTCAGCCGGTCCAGCAGCTCGGCGAGCCCCTCGTCGATGGACCGGTCCCGCCGCTCGATCAGCCCGTCGGTGTAGAGCAGCAGGGTGTCGCCGGTGGCCAGGCTGGTCGACTGGCTGGTCCGTCGCACCGGCCGGGCCAGCCCGAGCAGCGCTTCCGGCGGCGCTTCGAGGACCTCCACCGCGCCGCCGGCACGGACCAGCAGGGCCGGCGGGTGCCCGGCGTTGGACCAGGTCATCTCCCAGCCACCGGACCGTTGGGGACAGATCCGGACCAGCGTCGCGGTGGCCGCGATCGGCAGCCGCAGGCCGCGGATCGCGCCGTCCAGGTGGGTCATCAGCTCCCCGACCGCGTCCTGCCGGCCGAACGCGTTGCCGCGCACCAGGTTGCGCAGCTGGCCCATGGTCGCCGCCGCCTCGATGTCGTGCCCGGCCACGTCCCCGATCGCCGCGATCAGGTCCCCATCGGGCTGGACGAAGGCGTCGTACCAGTCACCGCCCACCTCCACCCGGTCGGCCGCCGGCTGGTAGCGGGCCGCCAGCTCCAGCTCGGGTACGACCGGCAGTTGCGGCAGCATGCTGTGTTGCAGCACCTCGGCGACGTGCCGCTGCTCGCCGTACATCGAGCTGTTGCCGATCGCCTGCCCGGCGCGGCGACCGATGTCGACCGCGGTGAGCAGGTCGCGGTCGTCGAACTGCTGGCGCTGTGCGTCGTTGACCAGGGTGATCGCGCCGAGCACCGTGCCGCCGGCGGCACGGACCGGCACGCAGAGGTAGGAGGCGATACCCAGGCGGCCGGCGATCGACGCCATCTCCGGATTCGTAGTGCCACGTGCCACATCCGCCAGCGACGCCACACCGCCGAGCCGGGGCCGGCCGGTCCGCAGCACCGCCCGGATGGCCGAATCCGCGCTCAGCCCGGTGCGCAGCAGTTCGGCGAAGCGGTCGACGTCCGCAGTCCGGGCGGGGTCCCGGTGTACCGCGACCACCTCGCGGGGCAGGCCGGTCGGCCCGACCAGGGTGAGCAGGCACCAGTCGGCGAGCAGCGGCACCATGGTGTCGGCGAGCCGGCGCAGCGCGGTGCCCACGTCCAGCGTGCCGGCCAGCGTCTCGCTCAGGCCGGCGAGCAGTTCCAGTCGCTCGTGCGCCCGCACGACTCGCCGACGTGCCTCCTCCGCCCCGTCCAGCGCGATCCGCAGTCGCAGCTCCGAGGAGCAGGCGGCGGCCAGGTCGGCCAGCGTCCGCAGCTGTCCGGCGGTCCAGGCCCGCGGCTTGCTGTCGATGGCGCAGAGCGAGCCGAGCACCCGGCCGGAGAGGTCGGTCAGCGGCATCCCGGCGTACGCGACCACGCCGAGGTCTTCGATGGCCAGGTTGTCCCGCACGCGGGGGTAGAGCCGGGCGTCCGGCAGCACCATCGGCACCTCGATGTCCACCACGTGCTGGCAGAACGAGTGGCTCAGCGGGGTCTGCCGGCGCTCCGCCCAGGGCTCCGGCAACCCGACCGCGCCGGGGAAGAACTGCCGCTCGGCGGAGACCAGGGAGACCAGCGCGACGGGTACGTCCAGCAGGTCGCTGACCAGGCGGGCGAACCGGTCGAACGCCTCGTCCGGGGCGGCGTCCAGCCCGGTGTCGGCGAGCGCCCGCAACCGTGCCGGATCGCCGAGCGCCAGGGGTGGTGCGATCGAACGCCGGGGGCGGGCGGGGGAGCCGTCGGTCATGAGCGCCTGTCTGCCGGGGCGGAGGCCGACCGGCACTCCGACCATCCGTTATACCTGGTTCACGCCGCGGCCGAACGTCGGTGTGCCGAGTCTCGCCCGGGCCGACTCGGCGCGCCATCCCCCGGGACGCCGGTTCACCGCCGTGCCCGCACCGGCCGCCGGTGCGGGGGCTATCGTCGGCGGACGTGAAGGTATGGATTCCGCACCAGGCCGGCCTGAACCTCGTCGGCGAGCTGCCCCCGAACGTGACGGTGGAAGTCGTCGAGCACGCCGAGCGGCTGCCCTCAGCGGTGGCCGGCGTGCGGTTCTGGGTACCGCCGTTCCTGGCCGGCTCGGACGCGACCGCGCTGCTGCACGAGCTGCCCGATCTGGCGGTGGTGCAACTGCTCTCCGCCGGTGCGGACGCCTGGGCGGGTCGGACGCCGACGGGTGTCACGCTCTGCGACGCCCGGGGAGTGCACGATCCGTCCACGGCCGAGTGGGTCGTCACGGCGATCCTGACCCAGCTACGGGCGTTCCCGGCCTTCGTCCGGGCGCAGGCCGACCGACGGTGGGCATTCGGCGACGTCGCCCCGACCGACGAGCTCACCGGCAAGAGGGTGCTCATCGTCGGGGCCGGTTCGATCGGCACCGCGGTGCGGGACCGGCTCGCCCCGTTCGAGGTGAGCTTCACCCTGGTGGCCCGGACCGCCCGGCCCGAGCAGGGGGTGCACGGCGTCGAGGAGCTGCCCCGGCTGCTGCCGGAGGCCGACGTGGTGGTGGTGCTGGTGCCGCTCACGGACCAGACGCGCGGCCTGATCGACAAGGAGTTCCTGACCGCGATGCCGGACGGTGCGCTGCTGGTCAACGCGGCCCGGGGGCCGGTGGCCCGTACCGAGGCGCTCGTCGCCGAGCTGGGCACCGGCCGGATCTCGGCGGCGCTCGACGTCACCGACCCCGAGCCGCTGCCCGCCGATTCTCCGCTGTGGACGATGCCGAACGTGCTGCTCACTCCGCACGTGGCCGGGTCGGTGCGAGGGCTGCTGCCGCGCGCCTACCGGCTGGTCGGCGATCAGGTGCGGCGCTTCGCCGCCGGCCAGCCGCTGATCAACACGGTGGTCGACGGCTACTGACCGCGTAGCTCAGCCGGCCGCTGACGGGCGTAGCTCAGCCGGCCGCTGACCGTGGCTCAGCCGGCCGCGCCGGGCAGCGTCTGGCCGGTGGCCGAGACCAGCCGGGGCAGGTCCGAGCCGCGTACCGCCGGTAGGACGACCTGCTGGCCGTCGTCGAGCCGGGCGACCGCCCGCCCGCGCGGGTCGGTGGCCAGCTCGACGACCCGGTCCCAGCCGATCCGGCGCTGCCCCGCCAGTGCGCGCAGGCGCAGCTCCCGGTCGTCGGCGTCGGTGCCGGCCCGCCAGGCCCACGCGCCGACGGCGAGCGGGACGAGCAGCACCGGCAGCAGGTACGCCCGGGCGTTGGCCAGCGGCAGGGCACCGATGAAGGCGATGATCGCGGCGGCCAGGATGCCTTGGTTGTACCGGAAGCGGATCGTGTTGGGCGTACTCACCCTCCGATGATCCCACCTCCGGCTGGTCCGGCTCGCGGCGGGCGGTGTCGGGCCGCCCGGCACGCCGTACAGTGACACGGGTCACTGCTTCCTTTCGGTGGCCGGCGCGTAACCGATTTGACCGCCGGTCGTTCTCGACTGGTGGGCAGCGGACCCGCAACGTCCGATGTCCCGCACCGCCGCACCGCCCCGTGCCCCCTCACGAAGGCGACCGCCGTGCTCCTCGCGTACCCGTTCCGCGTCCTCGTCCCCCGCCGGGCGGCGCCGGAGGCCGCCGTGTCCGCGGCGGTGACGCTGCTCGTCCTCGCCGGCGCCGCTGGCCTGGCCCCGACGTCGGTGGTGATCGCACTGGCCGGCGGTGCGGGCGCCACGCTCGCCGGGGTGCGGCTCTCCCGGCTGGCCACCCGGCGCTCCGCCGATCCGTCGCCCGCCGATCTGTCGTCCGCCGATCCGTCGCACCCCGATCTGGCGCACCCCGATTCTTGGCCGCGCGCGGCGGCGGTGCTGCTCGACGCGGCGGTGGTGGCAGCCGGTGTCAGCGCCGCCGTGTTGCCGCTGGCCGACACCGGGCATCGGGCCGCCGCGCTGGTCGGGTCGTTGGTCGTGGCGGCCCTGTCCGTGGCCGGGCTGCGCCGACTCGTCGGCCGGACGCGGTCACCGAACCAGGCCCGGTTGCGGTTGCTGATCGAGGCGACCGGCCCGGCCATCGGGCTGGCCCTCGCCGGCTGGTTGCTGCTGCCCCGCGACACGCTGCCGGTGCCGGCCCGGATGGCCGCCGCGCTGGTGCTCGGTGGGCTTGGTATGGCGGCGCTCAGTGCGTTCACCGGCCCGTACCGACGCGCGGCCGGCGCGATCTGCCGGGGTGGGGTCCTGCTCACCCTGGTCGGATTGGTGCTGTTGACGGCCCTGCCGCCCGTGTCGGCCGGTCGGGCGGCCCTGCTGGCCGTGCCGCCGCTGGTGCTCGGGATGCTGCTCACCGCGCTCGGTGCGGGCGACGCGGTGGCGCAGGGCGAAGCGGTGACGGCGGGCTACGCGGTGGCCACGGGCGACGCGGCGGCGGTGGGTCGGGTCGCCCCGGCCTGGCCCCGGGCGGTGCTTCCGGCGGTGTTGCTGCTGCTGGCGGGGAGCCTGCACCTGGGCGCGGGCCGGGCGCCGGATCGGACGAGCGTGCTGCTGGCCCTGGCGGCGGTGCCGCCACTGATGCTGCGTGAGCTGCTGCGCTCCGGTGACGCGGCTTCCCCCGAGCGCCGTGCCGCACACCGGCGGCGTAGCGGTCGGGCGGTCCGGCACCGCCGTGCGGCTCAGCAGCGCTGGCTCGGCACGTCGGAGCACCCAGGTACGACTGCTGTCGGGTCGGCCATCTCGGACGGCGTCGGCTCGACCTGGCCGCCCGACGACGGCGCGACCTGGTCGGCGTTCGGCCGTCGGTCCGTTCTGTCCGGTGGCGGCGGTCCGGGGGACCGCACGGCCCTGCTGGACGCCCTCGCCGCGATCGGCGACGTGCCGGTCCCGGTCGGCGCGCTGCTGCTGGTGGACCTGCACAGCGCCGACGCGATCGGGCCGACGGGCCGCGAGGACGTGGTGGCCGAGGCGGTCCGCCGGGCCAGCGCGATCATCGCGCCCGGTGACCTGGTCGCCGGGTGCACGAGCGCCGGCTTCGCCGTGGTCACCTCCGCCGGCCCGGTGGTGGCGTACGCGCTGGGCACCCGGCTGCTGACCGTGCTCACCCCGCCCTACCAGCTGGCCGGGTCGGTGCTGCGGGTGCATGCGAGCATCGGGCTGGCCGAGGTGAGCGGCGCCGGGCCGGCGGACGTGCTCCGCCAGGCCGAGCTGGCCCGGCGGCGGGCCGTGCAGCTGGGCCGGGACCGGGTCGAGTGGTACGACGCGTTCCTGGAGGAGCAGCTGGTCCGCCGGCTCGATCTGGAACGTGAGCTGCCCGGTGCGGTGGCGCGTGGCGAGCTGGACCTGGTCTACCAGCCGGTGCTCGACCTGGCGAGCCGGCAGCCGGTGGGCGCCGAGGCGTTGTTGCGCTGGCGCAGCCCGGTACTCGGCACGGTGCTCCCGACCGAGTTGCTGCCGGTCGCCGAGGACCTGGACCTGGTCGGCGAGCTGGAGTGGTGGGTCCTGGACCGGGCCTGCCGGCAGTTGGCCGACTGGTCGGCGGGCAGTCGGGAGCTGTGGATGGCGGTCAACGTCACCACCCGGGAGCTGACCACCCCCGACTTCGTGCAGCGCGCCGCCGCCGTGCTGGCCGCGTACGGGGTGTCGCCGGAGCGACTGGTGGTGGAGGTGGCCGAGCCGAGGGTCGCCGCCGACCTGTCGACCGTGGTGGCCCGGTTGGCCGGCCTGCGGTCGCTGGGAGTCCGCACCGCCCTGGACGACTTCCGGGCCGAGCACGCCTCGCTGGCCCAGCTCCGCCGGCTGCCGATCGACCTGCTCAAGGTGGGCCCGGAGCTGGTGGGCGCGCGGCCGGACGGGCAGCCGCCGCTGATCGACGTGGTGGTCAACGTCGGCGAGCGGCTGGGGGTGGAGATCGTCGCCGAGGAGCTGGAGTCACCGGCCCAGGTCGGGGGGGCGCAGCGGGCCGGCTGTCGGTACGGGCAGGGCTTCGCGCTGGCCCGCCCGGCGACCGCCGAGCGGGTCGAGGCGTACTTCGAGGAGTTTCCCTCGACGTCCCGCTGACCGCCCCTGGGTGAACCGGTTCACCTGTCCCGGGGCGGTGCGGTGCTGCCGCGCGGGGTGAGGTGCGGGGTCTCGTCCTGCACCCGGGTCGCGGGCTGTCCGGCGATGACGGCGAGCAGTTGCCGGGCGGCGTGCGCGCCGTACGCCGGGATGTCCCGGCCCAGCGCGGTCAGCGGCGGGTGCACCAGCCGGCAGAGCGGCGAGTCGTCCCAGGCCACGATGGACAGGTCACCCGGCACGGTGAGCCCCATCTCCTGGGCGACGGAGAGCCCGGCGATGGCCATCACGTCGTTGTCGTAGATGACCGCGGTGGGCCGCTGGGCCGAGCTGAGCAGCCGGCGGGTGGCCCGTCCGCCCTCCTCGCCGGTGTAGTCGGACCAGACGGTGACCGCGTCGACCAGGCCGAGCCGCTGGCACACCGCCGCGAAGGCCTCGGTGCGGATCTCGGTGTGTCGCAGGTCGGGCAGGCCGCCGACCCGGGCGATCCGCCGGTGCCCGAGCGCGACCAGGTACTCCACCGCCTCGGTCAGCGCGGCCGCGTCGTCGGACCAGAGGCTGGCCAGGTCGCCGGTGCCGCCCGGCCCGCCGATCACCACCGCCGGCAGTTGGAGCTGCTCCAGTGCGGGGATGCGGCGGTCGTCGGTGCGCAGGTCGCAGACGAGCACGCCGTCGACCCGCCGCTCGCCCCACCAGCGTCGGTAGACCGCGATCTCGGCATCGTGGTCGGCCACCACCTGGAGGGTCAGGGCGTACGAGCGGGCGGAGAGTTCGGCCTCGACGCCGCTGATCAGCTCCATGAAGAACGGCTCGATGCCCAGTATCCGGGCGGGCCGGCACAGGGCCAGGCCGACGGCCTCGGCGGTGGCGGCGGAGAGGGCCCGGGCGGCGCTGCTCGGGCTGAACCCGATCTCGGCGGCGATGGCCAGGATGCGCTGCCGGGTGGCCTCGGAGACGCCGGGCTGCCCGTTCAGCGCGTACGACACGGCGCCCTTGGACACCCCGGCGCGTCGGGCGACGTCGGCGATGGTCGGCCGCTTCACCGGCGTGCTCCTCCACTCTCCGGCCACGGGGGTCGGATCTTCTGACTGCCGCGGCAAGCCGGCGGCCTCAACCTAGCGCAACCGGTGTCGGCGGCTGCCAACCGACCGTCCACGGTAAACCTCGGCCACCGGGCGCGGCGTACTTGCCCGGTTCAGCGTACCGGTGCGTCCTCGGTTCGGGCGTGCCGGCCGGCGCGTGGAGCTGCGCCAGCAAGCGCTACACCACGCCTGTTCGCGCTCCCATGGCCCTTTACCTGGACCGTTCGTGCACTGCGTTAACGAGCCGTTGACACTCCCGGAACCGGCCCGTACGGTGGCCTCACTTATCCGGTTCAGTCAACGTCTCTCGATGTCGGGAGCGTTCCCACTTGTTCGGAGGATGCCATGAAACGCTCCTGGACCCGGTGGGCCCGCGCGGTCACCGTGGGCACGGTCGGTCTCGCCCTGGTCGCCGCGTGCAGCGGCAAGAGCGGGCAGGATTCCGGCGCGACGGACGGGCAGGTCACCCTGAAAATCAACTTCTGGGGTGACTTCGGCCTTCAGGACCTCAAGACGAAGTACGAGGCGGCCAACCCGAACGTCAAGATCCAGCTGAACTCGGGGGAGTACAACGCCCAGCACGAGGACCTGCAGAAGAAGCTGGTCGCCGGCTCCGGCGCGGCGGACATCGCCGCCATCGACGAGGGCTTCATGGTGCAGTTCCGCGGCCAGTCGGACAAGTTCGTCAACCTGCTCGACAAGGGCGCCGGCTCGTACGAGAGCAAGTACCTGGCCTGGAAGTGGAAGCAGTCGCTCTCCGCCGACGGCAAGACCCAGATCGGCCTCGGCACCGACACCGGGGGCCTGGCCATGTGCTACCGCACCGATCTGTTCAAGGCCGCCGGGCTGCCCACCGAACGCGACCAGGTCTCGGCCCTCTGGCCCACCTGGGACAGGTTCATCGAGGTCGGCCAGCAGTACACCGGCAAGACCAACAAGAAGTTCATCGACGCCGGCAGCAACCTGTTCAACCCGATCCTCGGCCAGCAGCAGGTCGGCTTCTACAACGAGCAGGACCAGCTCCAGATGGAGCAGGGCCCGAAGGTGGCCTTCGACTACACCATCAAGGCGATCCAGGCTGGTCTCTCCGCCAACCTGGCCAGCTTCCAGGCCGACTGGGACAAGGGCTTCACCAGCGGCTCCTTCGCCGTGCTCGCCTGCCCGGCCTGGATGCTCGGGCACATCAAGGACACCGCCCCCGGCACCCAGGGCAAGTGGGACATCGCCGCTGTGCCCGGTGGCGGCGGCAACTGGGGCGGTTCCTTCCTGACCATCCCCAAGCAGAGCAAGCACGTCGACGAGGCGTACAAGCTGCTGGAGTGGCTGGTCCAACCGGAGCAGCAGATCGAGATCTTCAAGAAGGTCGGCAACCTGCCGTCGCAGCCCGCCCTCTACAGCGACCCGGCCATCGCCGACTTCAAGAACCCGTTCTTCACCGACGCACCGGTCGGCCAGATCTTCCCGAAGATGGCGCAGGGCCTGACCCCGCAGTACCTGGGCAAGAAGAACGGCCCGACCCGGGTGGCCGTGGAGAACGTGCTGATCCGGGTGCAGAACAAGACCCTCAAGCCCGAGGCCGCCTGGGCCGAGGCGGTCAAGGAAGCCGAGAAGGCCAGCACATCCTGAGCCCGCTGGGCGGGGGCGGGCCGGACCCGGGCCGCCCCCGCGCCATCCGCGCGTACCCCGTCTCTTCGGCCCTGGAGTGTCCCGATGTCCACCACCCGCGCCGCGCCCGCGTCGTCGGGCCGCCGTGCCGCCGCCGGGCGGCACGGTCACGGCACCGACCCGGACCACCGCCGGCCCAGCTGGCGCGACCGGCTGTACCGGTTCGACATGCGCTACATGCCGTACGTGTTGATCGCGCCGTTCTTCCTGATCTTCCTGGTCTTCGGCCTGTTCCCGCTGATCTTCAACGGCGTCATCGCCCTGCGGAACTACCGGCTGGACGATCCGACGCTCACCGGGTGGGCCGGTCTGGCCAACTTCCGCCAGCTCTTCGGCGACGACGACTTCTGGAACGCGCTCTACAACACCTTCGGCATCTTCCTGCTCTCCTCGGTGCCACAGCTGCTGCTCGCGCTGATCGTGGCGTCGTTGCTCAACCGCCGGCTCCGAGCGCAGACCTGGTGGCGGGTGGGCGTGCTACTGCCGTACGTCACCCCGATCGTCGCCTCGACCATGGTGTTCAGCGTCTTCTTCTCCCGCGACTTCGGGATGGCCAACTGGGTGCTCGGCCTGTTCGGCATCGGCGACGGTGACCCGATCAACTGGCGGGCCGACAAGCTGCACGCCTGGATCGCCATCGCCACGATGGTCAACTGGAAGTGGATCGGCTACAACGCGCTGCTCTACCTGGCCGCCATGCAGTCCATCCCGCGCGACGTCTACGAGGCCGCCGCGGTCGACGGGGCTGGCCCGTGGCGTCAGCTCTGGCGGATCACCGTGCCGATGATCCAGCCGGTGATCGTGTTCACCGTCATCCTCTCCACCATCGGTGGGTTCCAGCTCTTCATCGAGCCGATGCTCTTCGACCTCAACGCCCAGGCCGCCACCGGCGGACCCAACGGCGAGTGGCAGACCATCGCGCAGCTGATCTACAAGGTCGGCTGGAAGGACCTCAACCTCGGCTACGCGGCCGCGATGAGCTGGGCGCTCTTCCTGATCATCCTGGTCGTCGCCGGGATCAACACGCTGCTGACCAACCGACTCTCCGGAGGGCGATCCAGGTGAGCGCCGTCGACACCACACCGCCCCGGTCGGCGGTCACCAAGAGCCGTCGGCGACGGGCCGCCCTGATGGGTCGCGCCCCGCAGGACACCCCGGCCGGCGTCGGGACGTACCTCCTGCTGGCCACCACAATGCTGTTCGCGGCGTTCCCGCTGTACTGGATGTTCGTCATCGCCACCAGCAACGACGAGGCCCTGGCCCAGATCCCACCGGCGGTGATCCCCGGGGACCGGTTCCTGGTCAACCTGGACGAGGTCTTCTCCCTCCAGGACGTCTACTTCGCCGCCTCGCTGATCAACAGCGTCATCGTCTCGACCGTGGTGACCGTCTCGATGCTGTTCTTCTGCTCCCTGGCCGGGTTCGCCTTCGCCAAACTGCGCTTCGCCGGCAGCCGGTGGCTGATGCTGTTCGTGGTGCTCACCCTCACCGTGCCGAACCAGCTCGGCGTCGTCGCGCTGTACATCGTGATGGGCAAGCTGGGCTGGAACGGCACCCTGCTGGCGGTCATCGTGCCCGGCCTGGTCACCGCGTTCGGCGTCTTCTACATGCGGCAGTTCATCCTCAACACCGTCCCCGACGAGCTGATCGAGTCGGCCCGGATGGACGGCGCGACCACCATGCGGGTCTACCGGTCCATCGTCCTGCCGGCGATCCGGCCGGCCCTCGCGGTGCTCGGCCTACTCACCTTCGTGGCGACCTGGAACGACTTCCAGTGGCCGTTGATCACCCTGGGCGGCACCGACTACCCGACCTCGATGGTCGCCATCTCCGACCTGGCCAGCGGCAACTACGTCATCTACCGTCGGGTGCTCGCCGGTGCGTTCGTGGCTACCATCCCCTTGCTGATCATGTTGTTCATCGGTGGACGGCAGATCGTCCGCGGAATCATGGAAGGTGCGGTGAAGTCTTGAGCCGACAGGCACTCCACGACGGTTGGACCCTGCAGGCGACGCCCGGAGCGCAGGTGCCGGCCGAGATCGCCGGGCTGACCGTCCAGGCCACCGTGCCCGGTTGCGTGCACACCGACCTGCTCGACGCCGGGCTGATCCCCGATCCCTACCTCGACGACAACGAACTGGCACTGGCCTGGATCGGGCGCACCGACTGGAGCTACCGGACGAGCTTCCGGCGCCCGGCGGGCGACCACGATCGGGTCGACCTGGTCTGCGCCGGCCTGGACACCGTCGCCACGGTCACCGTCAACGGTGTCGAGGTCGGCCGCACCGAGAACATGCACCGCGGCTACCGGTTCGACGTCCGAGCGCTGCTGCGCGACGGCGACAACGACCTGGTCGTCGCGTTCGACTCCGCCTACCGCTACGCCGAGGCGCAGCAGGAGCGACTCGGCGACCGGCCCAACGCCTATCCGGAGCCGTTCCACTTCATCCGCAAGATGGCCTGCAACTTCGGCTGGGACTGGGGCCCCACGCTGGTCACCGCCGGCATCTGGCAGGAGATCGGCCTGCACGCCTGGTCCACCGCCCGGCTGGCCACCGTCCGCCCGCTGGTCACCCTGGCCGGCCGGGACGGGCGGGTCGAGCTGCACGTCGAGGTCGAGCGGGTCGCGGACGTCCCGCTGACCGTCCGGGCCACCGTCGCCGGCGCCCACGCCGAGGTGGTCGTCCCGGCCGGGCAGCGCACGGCCGTGCTGACCCTCACCGCCCGCGAGCCCGCGCTGTGGTGGCCCCGGGGGTACGGCGAGCAGGCGCGCCACCTGATGGAGGTGACCCTGCACGCGCCGGACGGCGACATCCTGGACAGCTGGTCCCGGCGGATCGGCTTCCGCTCGGTCCGACTGGACACCACCCCCGACGAGCACGGCACCCCGTTCGCGCTGTCGGTCAACGACGTCCCGGTCTTCGTGCGCGGGGTCAACTGGATCCCGGACGACGTGTTTCCCAACCGGGTCACCCGGGAGCGGCTGGCCGAGCGGTTCGACCAGGCCACGGCCGCCAACATCAACCTGCTGCGGGTCTGGGGCGGTGGCCGGTACGAGTCGGCGGACTTCTACGACCTCGCCGACGAGCGCGGACTGCTGGTCCAGCAGGACTTCCTGTTCGCCTGCGCCGCGTACCC
This sequence comes from Micromonospora sp. NPDC000668, assembly GCF_042897975.1. Classification (NCBI taxonomy): domain Bacteria; kingdom Bacillati; phylum Actinomycetota; class Actinomycetes; order Micromonosporales; family Micromonosporaceae; genus Micromonospora; species Micromonospora sp. NPDC000668. The sequence goes on along the minus strand of NZ_JBIAYP010000010.1, from coordinate 2,237 downwards.
GGAGGAGGAGCCGTTCGGCAGCGAGGTGGCCGCCGAGGCCGCTGAGCAGGTGACCCGGCTGGCGCCGTACCCGTCGCTGGTGCTCTGGACCGGCAACAACGAGAACATCTGGGGCTGGCACGACTGGGACTGGCAAGAGGTGCTGGCCGGGCGCACCTGGGGTCGCGGCTACTACCTGGACGTGCTGCCCCGCATCGTCGGCGAGCTGGACCCGACCCGCCCGTACTGGCCGGGCAGCCCCTGGTCAGGCACCGAGGAGATCCACCCCAACGACCCGGCGCACGGCACCACGCACATCTGGGACGTGTGGAACACCGACGACTACCGCAAGTACCGGGAGTACGTGCCGCGCTTCGTCGCCGAGTTCGGCTACCAGGGCCCACCGGCGTACGCCACCCTGCGTCGGGCGCTGAGCGACGAACCCCTCGCCCACGACTCGCCGGGGATGGCGCACCACCAGAAGGCGGCCGGCGGGGACGCCAAGCTCCAGCGCGGCCTGGACGCGCACCTGCCCGTCCCGGCAGATTTCGACGACTGGCACTACCTGACGCAACTCAACCAGGCTCGGGCGATCCAGCTCGGGGTGGAGCACTTCCGCTCGCACCGGAGCGTCTGCGCGGGCACCATCGTCTGGCAGCTCAACGACTGCTGGCCGGTCACCTCCTGGTCGGCCGTCGACGGGGACGGCCGGCGCAAACCACTGTGGTACGCGCTGCGCCACGCGTACGCCGACCGGCTGCTCACCGTGCAGCCCCGCGAAGGCGGCCTGGCCCTGGTCGCGGTGAACGACGGTGGCACGCCCTGGCGGGCGTCGGCCTCGGTGACCCGGTTGACCCTCACCGGCGAGCCCCGGGCGAAGACGACGATGGAGCTGGACGTCCCCGCGTACTCGGCGGTGACGCTGGCGCTGCCGGCGGAATTGTCGCGGCCGGAGGAGGACCGGCGGGAGTTGCTGGTGGCCGAGGCGGGCGAGAGCGCGCGGCGTGCGCTCTGGTTCTTCGCCGAGGACCGGGACGTCGACTGGCCGGCGGCGGCCTGGGACGCGACGGTCGAGGCGGTCGACGGTGGACAGCGGGTCCGGGTCACCGCCCGCACGGTGTTGCGCGACCTGACCCTCTTCCCGGACCGGCTGGAGCCGTCCGCCGAGGTGGACGAGGTGCTGGTCACCCTGCTGCCAGGGGAGTCGACGACCTTCACCGTCCACGCCGACACCCCGCTGGACGCCGCAGCCCTCACCTCCCGGCCGGTGCTGCGCTGCGTCAACGACATCGGACGAAGCTAAGCAGCGTCACCGATCGCCTCGGCCGATTCGCTCCGGACAGTCCATGGCAGGTCGCGGGGCTGGCGGCGTTCATCCCGATCGGCGTCGCCAGCAACCTCGTCACGGGACAGGGGGCCATGGCCTGAGCGACCGCAACCCGCGCTGTCGCCGAGCGCACCGTCAGGGCAGTATTACCGCGTCGTGGACGCTGGTGCAGCGCGGCCGACAGAGGCGAAAACGGTCGTCGAGCCACGCGGTACCCCGGGGGAGCGCAATGATCACCGAACATGTCCGAGACGCGGCGGCGACGGCGTTCGTCTTCGGGTTCTTCGCCTCCAGTTGGTTCGGCTGGGCTCAGGAGGCGCCGCCGAAGCCGTGGCGGCCGGTGCTCATCGCCGGTTCGGTTCTCTCGCTGCTGACGGCCGCCGCCGGTGGTCTCCTCGCCTGGAGTCACTGGTCGGACGGTACGGCGTTCGACGCCGACACCAGCCGGACCTTCGGCATCGTCGTCGGGATCGAGTTCGGGGCTGCCGCCGTCGGTGCCGGCCTGCTCGCCCTGCTGGGGCGCCGTGAGCTGACCGCCCCCTGGGTCGCCCTTGTCGTGGGCGTGCATCTCTTCCCGGTGGCGGTACTGATGGACTACCCGCTGATCCATGTGGTCGCCGCGCTGGTCACCCTGATCGCGGTCGCGGCGATCCCGGTGGCCCGGGCGCGCGCCGTGGCGGTGAGCGCGGTGGTCGGGCTCGGCACCGGCGTCGTGCTCCTGGTCGCCGCGGTGTCCTCATTGCTCATCGCGCTGGTGGCCTACTGAGGCTGCCCGTGCGCCAGTCCGGGGCGATCGACCGGGCGACAGCGACGAGCGGTGGGGCGGGGGGGGTGGGCGGGCCCCACGCCCCCCCCCCCGGGGGGGGCCGGGGGGGGGGGGCCCCGGGGGCGGCCCCCCCCCGGCCCCCCCACCCCCCCCCCCGGGCCGGCC
>NZ_JBIAYP010000009.1:0-151311 GCF_042897975.1 Micromonospora sp. NPDC000668 | reverse complement strand
GGCCCCAACCTTCGCCCCCCCCGCCCCACCCCGCCGGCCCCCGCGGGGGGGGCACCCCCCCCCCCCGCCGGGGGGGGGGGGGCCGGCGGCCCCCCCGGGGGGGGGCGGGCCCCCCCCCCGCCGGTCAGTGCCGGGGGCGGAGGAATCCGGCGTCGAGGAACTTGAAGTCGGTGTCCGGACGGGCCTCGCCGTCCTCACCCGGGGTCTCCGGGGTGTTCCGGCCGTCGTGCACCACCAGCAGACCACCCGGGTAACCGGGCAACGGGGTGGAGACCACGGCCGCGCCGTCACACTCCTGCGACCCGTCGACCCGGCCGTCGACCACCGCGAACCGGCCCGTCGGCCGATCGGTGCGCCGGTCGTAGGTGTAGAAGGTGTCGTCACCCTGACTGGACACGAGCAGGGTGCCGGTGGAACGCCCGGTGGGGTAGATGGTCAGCCCCTCCACGTCCTGGGCGATCCGGCCGCCGAAACCGGGATCAGCCGCGTAGTCGGTCACGCAGTCCTCCTCCTCGGCGTCGTACGCCGCCGGCACGCCGTACTCGCGGACCCGCTCCACCGACACCGGTGCGCCCACGAACCGGCCGTGAACCAGTCGGGTCCGCCACAGCCCGACCTTCTCCTGGGCCAGGTGCACCACCCCGCTGTCCGGGTCCACCACCGTCCCCTCCACCTGCGGGCCGTCACCCGGGTCGGTGCACGGCGACCACGCGGTGCCGTCGGGCAGGGTGAACGTGCTGGGCAGGGTCAGCCGGTCCACCCGCCGGTAGCTCACCTTCCCGGCCCGCTCCACCAGCCGGAACACCCCCACCTCCGGGGTGCTGCGCCGGCTCACCACGGCGTACACGCTCCCGTCGGTGTCGGTGTACATGCCCAGCCCGTACGCGGTGCGCTGCTCGTTGACCCCGGCCTGGTCGGCGTTGAACGCGAACGGCACGTCCGGCGCGGTGACGTCGGTCAGCAGCCGGGTGCGCGGGTCGATCCGGTAGAAGCGCAGGTGGTCACGCCCCCGGTCGGTGACCACGGCCAGGTCCGCGCGCCGGCCGGCCAGCCGGAACCCGCCGACCAGGTCGACGTTGTTGAACCGGCCAGCCTCGTCCTCCGGTCCGGGTGCCGGCGGGGTGGCGATCACCTGTCGTTCGCGGGCCCGCAGGTCGTACACCCGCAGACCGCCGTTCTTCGCGGTGGCGATGACCAGGCTGCCGGCCCGGTCGGTCGGGTTGACCCAGATCGCCGGATCGTCCGCGTCGGCGTCCCCGCCGGCCGCGTCGTCAAAGAGGGAGGGGGTCTCGACCACCGCGCGGACCGGGCGCGGAGTGTCGGTCCCTGCGGGGCTCGGCGCGGCGGTCGCGGGCGCACCGGCCAGCAGCAGCTGTACGACCGCCAGCGCGGGGATCACGAGTCGTCTCATACCCGGTGACCGTAGGGTCGGCACGGTGACGCACCCTGAACACGGAATGAACTGATGTCGATTCCCTGGCGTGACGCGATGAGCCGGGCGCTCTACGGGCCGGGCGGCTTCTTCGTGGCCGGCGCCGGGCCGGCCGACCACTTCCGGACCAGCGTGCACGCCTCCCCGGCGTTCGCCAGCGCACTGCTGCGCCTGATCTCCGAGGTGGACACGGCCCTCGGCCACCCTTCCCGCCTCTCCGTGGTCGACGTCGGCGCTGGGCGAGGGGAGCTGCTCCTTACCCTGCTCAGGCTCGTCTCATCCGAAGACGCCGCCGGGTTCGCCGCATCCGAGACCGCCGCCGGGCTCGCGGTGGGGGTTTCCGGGGAGCCCACCCGCTCCGGGCGGTCAGGCTTGATCCCTCCGCGGGCGGGCTCCCCGGAAACCCTGACCGCCACGGCCGCCGCCCGGCCGTCACGCGACGATCCGTCGTCGGGCGCCGTCCGTCCGTCGCTGGCGGAACGGGTGCGGTTCACGGCGGTTGAGCTGGCGCCTCGCCCCGAGCACCTGCCTGAGGAGATCGAGTGGGTGTCCGCGATTCCTGCTGGGATCAACGGGGTGCTGCTGGCAACCGAGTGGTTGGACAACGTTCCGTTGGACGTGGCGGTGCACACCAGGGATGGCTGGCAGTACCTGCTGGTCGACCCGAACAGTGGCGCGGAGACGGTTGGTGAACCCGTCAGCCCTGACGATCTCGAATGGTTGACGACATGGTGGCCAAGGCCCACGAGCCTGCCTGGTGCGGACCGTGACCTGAATCCGGCGGCGGCCGGAACTGCCGCAACCAGCGGAAGCGAGTCGGGTTTCCGGGCAGCCCGGCCGGCGCAGGGATCAAGCCTGACCGCCCGGAGCTGGCCGGGCTGCCCGGAAACCCCCCACAGCGACCACACGCGAGCCGAGATCGGGCGGGCAAGAGACGCAGCATGGGCGGACGCGATAAGCAGGATCGAGCGAGGGATGGCCGTGGCCGTGGACTACGGGCACCTGCGGGACGGGCGGCCGGTGGACGGGACGCTGACCGGGTATCGGAGTGGGCGGCAGGTGCCTCCGGTGCCGGACGGGTCGGCTGACGTGACCGCGCACGTGGCCATGGACTCGGTCGCCTCCGCTGGCGCAGCGGTCGCCCGGTGTGCGTACTCCCTGGTCTCGCAGCGGGAGGCGCTGCGGGCGCTCGGGGCCGACGGCGGCCGACCGCCGCTGAGCCTGGCCGGCACCGACCCGGCGGGGTACGTGCGGGCACTGGCCGCCGCGTCGGCGGTGGCCGAGCTGACCGACCCGGCCGGGCTCGGCGGGCACTGGTGGCTGCGGCAACCGGTCGGCATCCCGCTCGGGCCGGCCGTGGCACGATGACGGGCATGACCACCGACGCCGGGGACCTCCGTGAACTGACCGTCGGCACCGGGGCCGGCCTGGTCGCCGACACCGGCGGTGAGCAGCTCGGCACCGACATGGTGCTGAACATCGGCCCGCAGCACCCCTCCACGCACGGCGTGCTGCGGCTGAAGCTGGTGCTCGACGGTGAGCGGGTGGTCGCCTGCGAACCGATCGTCGGCTACATGCACCGGGGCGCGGAGAAGCTCTTCGAGGTGCGCGACTACCGGCAGATCATCGTGCTGGCCAACCGGCACGACTGGCTGTCCGCGTTCTCCAACGAGCTGGGTGTGGTGCTCGCGGTGGAGCGGCTGATGGGCATGGAGGTGCCGGAGCGGGCCACCTGGCTGCGGATGGCGCTGGCCGAGCTGAACAGGGTGCTCAACCACCTGATGTTCCTCGGCTCCTACCCGCTGGAGATCGGCGCGATCACGCCGATGTTCTACGCCTTCCGGGAACGGGAGACCATCCAGGCGGTGATGGAGGAGGTCTCCGGCGGCCGGATCCACTACATGTTCAACCGGGTGGGCGGGCTCAAGGAAGAGGTGCCGTACGGCTGGACCGGACGGGCCCGCGCGGCGATCGGCGAGGTACGCCGGCGGTTGCCCGACCTGGACCACCTGATCCGGCGCAACGACATCTTCCTGGCCCGGACCGTGGGGGTGGGCGTGCTCTCCGCCGCCGACGCCGCCGCGTTCGGCGCGTCCGGGCCGGTGGCCCGGGCCTCCGGGCTCGACCTGGACCTGCGGCGCGACGATCCCTACCTGGCCTACGACGAGCTGGACGTGCCGGTGGTGACGAAGACCGCCGGCGACTGCCACGCCCGCTTCGAGGTGCTGCTCGACCAGGTGTACGCGTCGCTGGACCTCGCCGAGCAGTGCCTGGACCGGGTGGATCAGCTGACCGGGCCGATCAACACCCGGTTGCCCAAGGTGCTCAAGGCGCCGGAGGGGCACACCTACGCCTGGACCGAGAACCCGCTCGGCATCAACGGCTACTACCTGGTCTCCCGTGGCGAGAAGACGCCGTGGCGGCTGAAGCTGCGCACCGCGTCGTACGCCAACGTGCAGGCGCTGGCCACCCTGCTCCCCGGCTGCCTGGTGCCGGACCTGATCGCCATCCTCGGCTCGATGTTCTTCGTGGTCGGGGACATCGACAAGTGACCTGACCGGGTCAGCGCCAGCGGTCGGTGGGCGGGGCGCCGCCGGCGCGCGGCGCATCGTCCTGCGGCGGGTAGCCGTACTGCTCCTCGACGCGGCGCCGGCCGGCCCGCTCGGGTGCGGGTTCCGCCTGGTGGCCGCGCTGGCGCGGGGGGCGCCACTCGTCCGGCACCGGCACGCCGCCGACCGGCAGCGCTGGCCGGTCCTCCGGTTCGGCCCGCCAGCCGCCGTCGCGGTCGTGCCGGCGCGCCGGCTCGTCCCGGTGGTACGACTCGCGCTCGTCGTAGCCACGCGGCTCGTCGTACCGGCGCGCGTCCTCGTACCGGCGGGGCTCCTCGTGGCGGACGGTGGCCCATCGGTCGGCCACCTGGTACTCGGTGCCGGTGGCGTCCGCGTGCATTTCGGCCCGGCGCTCACCGACCCGCAGCTCACGGCCGTGCTCGTCGTCGCGGACGGCCGCCCACCGGTCACCGGTGCGCAGCTGCGACCAGTACTCGCCGGTGTCGTCCGCTCGCAGGGCCGGCCCGGGCTGCGGCGATGCCGTCCGGTCCGGCTCACGCTGCTTCGACCAGCCGCGGTCGTCGTGGTGGTCGTCGGGGTTCGGCCAGGAACCCGGGTGCTGCCGCTCGGGCGCGCGCTCGGGTCGGGCGCCCCAGCCGGGCTCACCCCGGGTCGCGGCCTGCGCGGCCCAGGGCCGGTCGTCGCCGGAGCGGCGATCGTCGGCGGGGCGGGCACGGTCGTCGTAGCCGGACCGGGGGCGTTCCTCGGGCTCACCCCACGAGCGGTCAGCCGGCCGGGAAGGCTCCTCCGCGCCGCCGCCCCGGGCCCACTCCCGTGCCGGCGGGGTCCACTGGCCGGCGTATCCGCCGCCGTACGGCGCACCCGGCTCGGCCGGACCGCCGTCCACCACGGTGTGCCGGGTGGTCACGTGCACGGTCTCGGTGTGCCGGACCACGCCGTGCGGCCGGTGCGCCGGCTCAGGGCGGTCCTGCTCACGAGGGCGAGGAGCCGACCCGTAGCCGGCGGCGGCTGGCCGCTGCGCGCCGTACACCCCGCCGGCTGTCGGCGGCTCGGCACCGTACAGCCCGCCGCTGGCCGGCGGCTCGGCGCTGGCGTCGGCGGCCGACCGCGGGTACGCCGGCTCGTCATCGTCGGCGCGCTCGGGACGGCTCCACCGGGGGGTGGCGTCCTCCGGACCTGGCACCCGGCCCCGACCGGCCGGGGCGTCGCCGGGCACCGGCACCCGGCTGCGGGCGACCGGAGCGGCGTCCACCGGCTCGGCGGCTGGCACCCGTGCCCGGCCGGCACCCGCCGGGTCAACGGAGGGGGTGGCACCGGCGAGGGCGGCGCCGCTGGCGTCGAGGCGGCGGCGGACTGCGGCGACCCCCTCCTGGGCCCGCTGCGCCTGGTCGAGCGCCTGGTTGCCGCGCTGAGCGGCAGCCACGATCTCGGTGCGCAACTCCCGGCGAAGCTCCTCGATCTCGTCCAGCAGCTCGTCGGCCCGCGCCGAGGCACCCTCCCCATCGGTCCGCAGCGCGATGGAGAGGCCGATCAGCACCACCGCCAGGATGGCGAGCACCGCCGCGAAGCGCAGCGGCCCGTTGCCGTCGGCGACCAACAGGATCAGCGCCGCCACCGGGGCGAGGGCCACACCGGCCCAGAAGAGCATGGTCAGCAGCGGCGATTGACGCCGGGCGTCGGGGGTGACCGGGGCTGGCATGGCTGTGCAGCCTACCGACGATCCCCACCTGAGGGAACGGGTCCCCGGAACGCGCGGACGCCCCCGCCCCGGGTGGGGGCGGGGGCGTCGTCAGCACGCCACGCGGTGGCTCAACTGGTGGCGAAGGCGCTGTCCGAGGAGAAGATCAGGCCGACGCTGATGGCACCGGTGCGCAGCCCGTTCTTGGTCAGCGGCCCGCCCTGGTCCAGCGAGGAGAACGAGCCCACCGACAGCCCGTACGTCTTCTCCAGGCCCGGCTTGCAGAACGGACGCTGCTGGCACTCCGGCGGGCCACCCAGCACGGTCGCGTTGCCGGAGCACTTCGCGGCCAACTCGGAGAGGGTCCGCACGCCGTACTTGTCGGCGAAGGCCTGGGTCACCGCGAAGGCGTTCTGGTCCTGCGCGGCGGCCGGGGCACCGAAGGTGATGCCCGCCTTGTCGCCTTCGGCCTTGAGCGCGGCCACCGTGTTGTTGATGTCGGGCGAGGAGACCGGCGGGGGGTTGGCGCCGTTGGCCTTGGTGTTGAGGAACTCGGCCATGGTCGCGGCGTACTCCGGGACGACCTGGATCTCGCCCTTCTCCAGTGCCGGCTCGTAGAGCTCCCGGTTGCCGATCTGCTGAACCTTGACCTGGTAGCCGGCGGCGGTGAGTGCGATCCGGTACAGCTCGGCCAACGTCTGGCTCTCGCTGAAGTTGCCGGCGCCGACGACGATGTCGCCGCCCGGCCCCTTGGCGATGCCCGCGGTGAGGTTGTTCGCGGTGGCGAACTCCTCGGCTGCCACCTTGGGGGTCTTGCGATCGGTGTCGACCGCCTTGTTGAGCAGGACCAGCTTCGGCGTGTCGAGCGCGGCGGAGACCTTGTCCAGCGCCGCGATCAGCTGCGGGTTGGCCACCTTGCTGTTGACCGCGGGAATGACGTTGTCGGAGTTCTGGAGGTTCTTGTCGTCCTGCAGAGCGATGAGCTGCTGGCCAGCGACCGGGGCGCACCCGGCCCCGGAGGCACCCGCCTGCGGCGCGTCGGTGCCGGACGAGCCGGCGTCACCGCACCCGGTCAGAAGCCCTGCCGCGGCGATGACGCCGATCGCGCCGATCGCCAGACGTGTTTTTGCGCGCATGTGCCCGCCTTCCGTGTCCCGGCGCGACCCGTCCCGGGCCGGCCGCGTGTCCGACGGGCGATCCTGGCTGTCGGTCGCCCGCGAATATCCACCCAACATGGTCCGCAACCGACCGACAACTTGGGGAGGGCTTCGTCACCGCATCGTCACCGGCCGGCCCGCCGCCGGTCGCCGGCTCGGCGACCGCTCACCCGGACGGGTAGCCCGCCGAACGGGCCGGGTGGGTCAGGCGCTGCCGGTGGCGTCGGCGGGTCGGGGCCGCCCGGCGCGCTGCTGACCGCGCCGTAGCGGACGGGGGGTGACCAGCCGTTCGACGCCGCCCAGGATCACTTCGGCCAGAAGCGCGAGCCCGGCCACCAGTACACCGCCGGCCACGATCTGACCCCCGCCGGCCGCGATGCTCAGGCCGAAGCCGGTGCGGATGATCTCGCCGAGACCGCCGCCGTTGACGAACGAGGCCAACGCTGTGGTGGCGATCACCTGCACGGCGGCGGTCCGGAAGCCGGCGGCCAGGTAGGGCACCGCGAGCGGCAACTCCACCCGACGCAGCAACTGCCCGCCCGACAGGCCCATCCCGCGCGCCGCGTCGCGGGCCTCCGGGTCCGCCTGACGTACGCCGGTGTAGGCGTTGGCCAGCAGCGGCGGTACGGCGAAGACGGCCAGGGCCACCACCACCGGCGTACGGCCGAAGCCGAGGAAGGTCAGCGGCAGGATGGTCAACAGCGCCAGGGTCGGGATGGCCAGGGTGGCGTTGGACACCAGCACCACCAGGCCGCCGCCCCGCCCGGTGTGCCCCAGCCAGAGCCCGAGCGGCCAGGCCACCAGACAGCCGAGCGCCACCGCCGCAGCCGAGATCGCCAGGTGCTCGCCGAGCCGGTCCAGGATGCCGCCGGGGTTGGTCCAGTTCAGGGGGTCGTTGAGCCAGAGCACCGCCTGGTGCACCGGGTTCGCGGCGGCGCTCACCGCGCGCCCCGGACGGACCAGGGGGTGACCAGCCGGGCCACCAGGACCAGCAGCAGATCCAGCAGCACCGCGAGCGCCACACAGAGCACCGTGCCGGTCATGATCTCGGCCTTGTAGAGGTTGTTCTGGAAGCCCGCGAAGATCAACTGCCCGAGCCCGCCGTGCCCGACCAGCACCCCCACGGTGACCAGCGCGACCGTCGACACGGTGGCCAGTCGCAGCCCGGTCAGGATGCCCGGGATCGCCAGCGGCAGGTCGATCCGGAACAGTCGCCCCCACCGGCCGTAGCCCATGCCCTCCGCGGCCTCGCGGACCTCCGGCGGCACCTGGTTGAGCCCGGCCACCACGTTGCGCACGATCAGCAGCAGCGCGTACAGGACCAACCCGACCAGCACGGTGGTGGCGCCGGTGCCCAGGTAGGGCGCGATGAACGCGAACAGCGCCAGCGACGGGATGGTGTAGATCACACCGGTGATGCCGAGGATCGGACCGGCCAGCGGGCGGAACCAGTAGGCGACCACGGACAACGGCAGGGCGATCAGCACCGCGATCAGCACCGCCCGCCCGGTGAGGGAGGCGTGTTCACGCACCGCCGCGAGGATCGTGTCAGAGTTGTCCCGCACGTACTGCCAGGAGAACCAGGGGTTACCCGGGTCGGCCCGGTAGCTCAGGCGGAAGGACATACGTGGACGTTACCCCGGAGGCCGCCGGCCTGGCCGAGTCCCCTCGCGCGGCGTCGATCTCCCTGCAGGGCATCCAGAAGCGCTACCCGAACGGCACCGAGGCCGTCCGGGAGCTGAGCCTGGAGGTCAAAGCCGGCGAGCTGGTGGTGTTGATCGGACCGTCCGGCTGCGGCAAGTCGACCGTGCTCCGCATGATCAACCGACTGATCGAACCGACCGCCGGCCGGATCATGCTCGGTGACGAGGACGTCACCGACGTCGACCCGGTGCGGCTGCGCCGTCGGATCGGCTACGTGATCCAGAACGTCGGGCTCTTTCCACATCAGACGGTCCGGGCGAACGTGGCCACCGTTCCCGGGCTGCTCGGCTGGTCGCGGGACCGGACCCGGGCCCGCGTCGAGGAGCTGCTCAACCTGGTCGGGCTGGACCCGGCCCAGTTCGGTCGCCGCTACCCGCACGAGCTGTCGGGTGGCCAGCGGCAGCGGGTCGGGGTGGCCCGCGCGCTCGCCGCCGACCCGGTGGTGCTGCTGATGGACGAGCCGTTCTCGGCCGTCGACCCGATCGTCCGGGCCCGCCTCCAGGAGGAGTTCCTCCGCCTCCAGGCCGAGGTCCGCAAGACGATCGTGCTGGTCACCCACGACCTCGACGAGGCGGTCCGGCTCGGCGACCGGATCGCCGTGCTCTCCGAGGGTGGGCACCTGGAGCAGTACGACACCCCGGCGGCCCTGCTCGGCGAGCCCGCCACCCCGTTCGTGCGCGAGTTCGTCGGTGCCGACCGGGGCATCCGCCGGTTGGCGGTCACCCCACTCGACCGGGAGTCGCTGGACCCGGTGCCCGGCGACGCCCCGGCGGACCTGCCGACCGTGCCGCTGGACGGCTCCGCGTACGACGCGCTGGCGGTGCTGCTCACCTCGGGACGGGACCGGCTCCTGGTGACCGACGACGGCCGACCGGTGGGCGCGCTCAGCCGACAGCGTCTCCTCGACCTCGGCCGCTCGACGGGCTGACCGGGCGCCGACCCGACCGTTCGAACGGGCGGCCCCGCCGGTGTCCGTCCGAGCGCCCCGGTCGGATCAGGCCAGCACAGCCGGTCGGGTCACGCCCGGCCGCCGAGGCTGGCAGTGCCGATGATCCAGCCGGAGAGGAAGCCGTAGCCGGCGCCGGCGCTGGCGTCCTGCAACGCCCCCAACAGCGACGGGTCCGGGCCGAGCAGCGCCGCCAGCACGGCGGCGAGCCCACCGGCCAGCACGTACGCGGCCCAGCCGGAGAAGAACTGGCTGACCGGACCGGGCACCCGGGCCACCTGGGCGGCGGGCAGCAGGTACAGCAGGGCCACCGCGAGGATCACCAGCAGCACGGCCCGCAGGTCGGCGGCGAACAACCCGCCGGCCTGGCCGTCCGCGTCCAGCTGCCAGGCCGGCCAGGCGAGCACTCGCAGGTAGTAGGCGACGCCCGACTCCGGGTCGGTCTGGGTGCCGGCCCACCCGGTGTACGCCGGGCTGCCGCCGATGCCGACCAGCAGCAGCACGGCGAGCGCCCCGGTGCCGGCGGCCGTCCCGTAGCGGCTGACCGGGCCGGAGCGGTGGAAGAGTGCCATGATCCGCCCAGGGCCCGAGCCAGCCGGCCGGGCGGACCTGGGCTGCCCCGACCGGCTCAGTGCTTCTGCAGGTAGTCGATGAAGGCGGCCCGCAGCAGTGGTGCCGACTCCTCATAGCCATGACCGGTCAGCTCCCGCCACAGCGCGGAGGCCTCGTCGATGGTCGGGCCGATCGAGTTCGGCGCGCCGTCCAGGACCGTCGCCTCGTCCGCGTTCGGCAGGTGCCGCAGCACCGACCAGAAGAACCCCACGTCGCGGTGCTCCCGGGCCCGGGCGAACGCCCGCTCCCGCAACTCCTCGGTGGACAGCGCGTCGAGCTCCTCGAACGAGGATCCGCCGGGGGTGGCGGCAGGTGTGTCGGTCATGCCGCCGAGCCTAACCGTCGAGATCAGCTCCGGCTCGGCGGACGCGGCACGGCTCACCGGCCATCGTCCCACCGGCGCGGGCTGTCCTCCCAGCGCGGGTCCCGCCACGGGTCGGCCTGTTGGGGCGCAGCCGGCGTCGGCAGCGTGGGGGGCCAGTTGTCGACCGGCTGCGACAGCGGCACGTTCCAGCCCGTGCTGATCGTGCCGTCACCGAGCGGCTCCGGCCTGTCGGTGCTGCCCGGCCGGGGCCGCCCGAACGTCTCGACCAGCCGGGTGACCAGCAGCCCGACGCCGATCGCCACGCCGCCGACCGTCCAGACGTCCACCGTCCAGTCGCGCGCCCGCGCGTACGCCTGGAAGGTCGTGACCAGGCCAACCGCCAGCAGGGTCCCGAACACCCCGCCCCGGCGGCCGAACGCGCTGGTGCCGCCCAGCAGGGCCATCCCGATCGCCAGCACGGTCCAGTCCAGCCCGGGGGTGGGCGTGACCGACCCGGGGCCGTTGGCGGCGAGCAGCACGCCGGCGAGCGCGGCCAGCACCGTGGAGCCGACCAGGGCGACCGCGGTGACCACGGCGGCCACCGCACCCCGGCGACGGGCCGGATCGGCGACCGGCCGGTTCCGGCCGACCAGCCGACGGATCGCCCGGATCCCCCCGAACAGCCCGCCGAGGATCGCCACTGCGGCGAACCCGGCGAAGAGGTAGCCGGCGGTACGCCCCGGGTCGTAGTCGCCCTGCACCAGCACGGGCGCCGACCGGCGTTCGATGAACACCATCACGCCGGCCGCGCCGGCCAGGCTGGCCGCCCAGCCCGGCACGTGCAGCACCACCACGGCCAGCGCCAGCGCCAGCCCGCCCAGCGCGGCGACCGCGATGGCCGGGCCGAGGGAGTCGCGCAGGCCCTGGTCGCCCTGCTCCGCGTAGTGCAGTGCGGCGGCGAGCGCGATCGGCCCGACCGCCAGGTTCGGGGCGGCGGTACGCAGGCTCAGCCCGGCGGCGAGGGCGAGCAGCCCCAGCCCGACCGCGTCGACCAGCAGCGTGCGCAGGCCAGCGCCGCGCAGCGCCGCCGGGTCGGCCCGCCAGAGCAGCCAGCCCAGGGCGGCGAGAGCGGCCAGCAGCAGGATCTCCCAGACCACGTGCACGCCCACCCGGTCCCGACCGGGCTCACCGTGAGTGGGGTCGTCGAAGACGTTCTCCAGAACGGTGGCGGGGACCCCGGATGAGGGCTCCACCGACCGGTCCCGGCCCGTTTCTTCGTACGTCATCACGCCGCCTCCCCGCTGGCCGGCCCTCCCTGGTCCGGCGCGCGGACGGACCGGGGCGGCCGTTGCTCTCCGGTCGCAGGCACCGTACCCGCGCCCGGAGCCGGGCGTAACCCCTCTGCTCAGCGCTGGCCGGGGCGGCTCTCCCGCTGGTCGGGGTCGCGCTCGTCGTCCGGGCGCTCCGGCACCCGGCAGGAGCGCTCCAGCCAGAGCGCGGCACCGACCAGCGCCAGCGAGGCGAGCAGGCCACCTCCGGCGGCCGGCCGATCCTCCACGGCAGCCTGAGTGGTCTCGACGAAGAGCCAGCCGGTGAGCCCGGCGTAGAAGCCGGCGAAGATGGCCGCGGCCAGCGCCGACGCCTTGGCCAGCACCACGAACCGGGCCACCAGCAGCGGGTTGACCGGCTCCCGGCCGGGCTTGCGCTCGATCCGACCTCGGGTGTTGATTGCGGCGTACCCCTCCAGCACGGCGAGCCCGGCCAGTGTCACCACCGGCAGCCAGGGCAGCCGGGGGATGCCGCTGTAGTAGAGGGTGCTGATCAGCAGCCAGGCCACCGCAGCCGCGGCCAGGGCGGCCACGACCAGGGTGGAGATCCGGGTGGGGCCCATCCGCGACCGGTCCGGGCCCGGCCCGCCCGGTGGTGGGGACTTCGCCTGCGTCATGCCGGCCGGCTCCGCTCGGTCATGCCGTCGACTCTAACGCCAACTCCGGCCGGGGACGCAGATCCAGCGCGTCCTCCGCCGCGGGGCCGGCGGTGAGCAGGTCGGTCAGCCAGCCGTGACCGGGCAGCCGTCCGTACGGCTGGATGTCGATCCACGGTCGCAGCACGAAGGCGCGCAGGTGTGCCCGGGGGTGTGGCAGGGTCAGCTCGGGGTCGTCGCTGAGCACCGGCTCGTCGTCGTCGCCCCAGACCGCGATCACGTCCACGTCGAGGGTGCGCGGCCCGAACCGCCGCTGTGGGTCACGGACCCGGCCGGCCGCGCGCTCCGCGGCCCGGGCCCGCTCCAGCCAGTCGCGCGGGGCGGCGGCGTCGTCCTGGGCCAGCAGCACCGCGTTGAGGTACGCGGGCTGGTCCTCGTCCCCCCACGGTGGAGTCTCGTACACGCCGGAGAGCACCAGCACAGCGTCGCCGAGCGTCGCGACGGCCGTCCGGAGATGGCCCAGCCGGTCGCCCAGGTTGCTGCCGAGCGAGAGCACGGCCCGGGTCACCGGGCACGCGCCCGGGTCATGGTGACGGCCACGTCGGTGAAGGTGTGCGGCACCGGCGCCTCCGGCTTGTGCACCGTGATCGTGGCGGTGCCGACCCGCTCGTCGGCCAGACAGACCGCGAGCAGCCGGTCCGCGAGGGTCTCGATCAGGTTCACCGGCTCACCGGTCACCACCGCGACCAGGCGTTCGGCCAACTCGCCGTAGTGGACGGTGGCGCTGACGTCGTCGCTGGCGGCGGCCGGGGCGAGGTCCAACTCGAGGATCGCGTCGACCACGAAGTCCTGCCCCTGGACACGTTCGAAGTCGTACACCCCGTGCCGGCCGCGGGCCCGCAGGCCGGTCAGCTGAATCCGGTCGGTCATCGCTTCCTCTCTCGCCGACCGGCCACCCGACCGGTCGGTCCTGCGCCTGTCGGGGGTGCCTGACGTGGGCCGGCGCGTCCGGCAGAGCACCGGCGCGCCCGACGTGGGCCGGTCATTCGGGCCGCCCGTGACCGACCCGCGTGGTGGCCAGGTGCGGGCGTCCGGTGGCGGCCCAGACGGCGAGCGCGTCGGCGGTGGCCCGCACGTCGTGCACGCGTACCCCCCAGGCGCCCGCCGCGACCGCCAGCACGCTGGTGGCGACGGTGGCCGCCTCCCGCTGCGCGGTGGGTCGCGGCGTGTCGTCCGGGGCGGCGAGCAGCCGGCCCAGGTAGGACTTGCGGCTGGCGCCGAAGAGCAGCGGGTACCCGAGATCCAGCAACTCCGGCAGGCGGGCGCTGAGCTCCCAGTTGTGCGCGGCGGTCTTGGCGAAGCCGAGGCCGGGGTCGATGACGATGCGGTCGGCGGCCACCCCGGCGGCCAGCGCCGCGTCGACCCGCTGGGCCAGTTCGGCCCGGACGTCGGCCACCACGTCGGTGTAGCTGGCCAGCTCGCGCATCTGCCGGGAGTGGCCACGCCAGTGCATCAGCACCCAGGGGCAGCCCGCGTCGCGGACCACCCGGGCCATGTTCGGGTCGGCCAGCCCACCGGAGACATCGTTGACGACCGCCGCGCCAGCGCCCAGCGCGGCCTCGGCCACCCGGGCCCGGCTGGTGTCGATGCTGACCCGCACGCCAGCGGCGGTCAGCTCGCGGATGACCGGTAGCACGCGGTCGGCCTCGGTCCCGGCGTCGATCCGCTCCGCGCCCGGGCGGGTCGACTCGCCGCCGACGTCGACCAGGTGCGCCCCTGCGTCGCGCAGACGGACGCCATGTCCGACGGCCGCATCGAGGTCGGCGTACCGTCCGCCGTCGGAGAAGGAGTCCGGCGTGACGTTGAGGACGCCCATCACCACCGGGCCCGGGGCCCGTACCAGATCGGTCACGGCTAGACGGTACCGGTCGCGGCGGCGGTGCCCTCCGACCCGGGTCGGCCGTCGCCCCACCACTCCTGACGTGCGGATTGGAACAGGTGTACGATCGGTCGTCCGGGCAGTATCTGGTAGTCCCGTCGCGGCTTGTCGCAATCCGGGGCGGCCCGTACGCTTTGGAATCGGCCAGCATCGAGATGGCGAAGCCTGGAGGGAGGGCCGAAGCGGGGAAAAACCGCCCAAAGCTCGCCACTCTCCGTGGTGAGTAACGAACGCAGGGTCGAGAACGCTGCGCCCTGTGGAGCACATTTCCCGCCAGGCTTGCCTATTGCACCGCCGCGGCACCCGCCGGCCGCGATATGGGGAGGTTCCAGTGATCGCCTTCGAGCTCATGGAGACGGCGTCGTCCGGCGTCGCCCACGCGCTCTCCACCCTGGCGTCGGCTCCACTCGCCGAGCCGGCACCGAAGGGGATCGACACCAACGGTGTGGTCACCTTCTTCGCCAGCAAGATCGCGCCAATCCTGCTGGCCGTCCTGGGCGTCATCTTCATCGGCCGAGCCAGCCGGGGCGAGATCTCCAAGGTGCTGACCAGCTCCGCGATCGCCATCGTCGGGCTGGCCTTCATCGCCGGCGCGGCCACACTCTTCTTCGTCGGCGATTACCTGATCGACCTGATCTTCGAATAGGCGCGGTCACCAGATGCGGCTGCGCACCGACGACGACATCTACCGGGCCCGCCTGGTCTACCTCGGGCCGCCCGGCTACACCCTTCCGGTCCACCTGCCGTACGCCCAGTACGGGCTCTTCATGCTGCTCGTCCCCCTCTACATGTTCATCCACTGGCTGTTCACGCTGACGGTCGAGCTCTTCCCGGCCTGGGAGATCGCGCTCGCCATCGTGACCACGTCGTTCATCTTCCGGCACGTCGACCCGGATCGGCCGGCGCGGGTTGTCATCCGCACCGCGCTGACCGACTGGCGACGTACCCGGGAGCCGGCGATCGAGCAGCGCGACCCGCGCCTGGTCGGCAGCCGGATCAGGATCCGGGAGGAGCTGGCATGACCGGGCGTACGCCGATCGGTCCGTCGCACGACGCGGGTGAGGCGGTCGCATGAGTCGCTCTTCCACGCCGGGTCCCCCGGCCGGCCGTCCGGCCGTACCGGGAGGTCACCGTGCGCAGTCATTTGACTACGCCGAATCCGAGGATGAGGTGGCGCTCGATCCCGCGCTGGTGACCTCGCCCGGGCACGGCGCGGTCGGCGTCTTCCAGGCCCCCCGGCCGGTGCCCCGCCGGACACCGCCCGCCGAGCCCAGCGCGGTGTCGGCCGGCGAGAACGCCGACATCGACTCCCCGTTCCTGGACCTCTTCGGCGCGTCCCGGCCGGGCACGGCGCGAGCCGTGCCGGCCGGCCCGGCCACCCGGGAGCAGCCGGCGATCCCGCAACAGCCGCCCGCCGCCACGCCGACCCATCCGGCCCAGCGGGTAACGGATCGGGCACCCGAACCGGAACCACGGTGGACACCCGACGACCCCGCTCGCGGCGGGCGGGCTGTCGATCCCGCCAGCGGCGGGCGGCCTGTCGAGTCGCGGCGCGGGGCCGGCAAGCCCGCCATCGAGTCCCGGGTGCCACACCAGGCCGGCGACCGGCTGCCGATGCTCCACCCCCCGACCGAGCCCAACCCGGCTACCGCGGGCACCTCCGCGTCGTCGACCAGCGGTCCGGCGACCTGGCCGCCGGCCAGCACCGCGCCGGAGGACCGGCCGCCGGCACCGACTTGGTCGGTCAGCGCCGGGCCGGCGGATCGGCCGGCCCTGGAGCGCGCACCGCGCCGCGCCGCCCGGACCGGCTCGGCCCTGCCCACGCCGGTCGGTGCCGAGCCGACCGGGCGGGAGATCGCCGCACCCCGCCAGCGCGCTGCGAGCCGGCCTGCCCAGCCGACCCGGGTCCGCGCGCCGAAGATCAAGTTCGGGGACCGCGACCCGTCGGTCGAGCTGGCCATCACCGAGATCGCCGGCCACCTGACGTTCACCCCGAACACCGTCACCGCCTGGTACTGGCTGCCCGAGGTGCGCTGGGCCTTCCGGCCGGACGCCGAACGCGAGGCGCTGCTGTCGGCGATCTCCGAGCAGTACGCCGGCCTGGCCGGCTTCCGGCTGCACCTGCGCCGCACCACCCGTCCGTTCCCCGCCGACGAGTGGGCGCGGACCATCGACGCGCACACCTCGGCACCGCTGCCCGACGTGCCCGGCACCGCCGGCTGGGCCGACCACCTGGTCGCCGCCCAGCGGCACCTGATGGCGGTCAACCACGCCGAGGGGCAGACCTACCTGGGCGTCACCTTCGCCCGCCGGTCGCTCGGCGACTCGCTCACCGAACGGTTGCTACGCACCTTCGGTCGCGGCACCGCCGACGGCGAACGCCGCAAGCTGGGCCGCACCGTCGAGCAGTTCGACGAGGTGCTCGGCGCGTTCGGCATGCGCGGCCGACGCGTCACCGCACAGGAGCTGGAGTGGCTGCTCTACCGCTCGGTGGCGCTGTGCATGGCACCGCCGGGCCGGCTCTCCCCGGTGACCGACGGGCGCTGGGAGCGCGGCGACCTGCTCGCCATGACCGAACAGGTCGAGCGCTACCGCACCCCGTACGGCTCGACGGTGAAGCTGGTCAACCGGATGACCGGCGAGGAACGGCACGTGGCCGTGCTCGCCGTCGGTCGGATGGAACCCCTGGAGATCCCGGAACGGCACGAGCCCTGGCTGCACTTCCACGAGCGGCTGCCCTGGCCGATGGAGATCTCCACCCGGGTCGACATCCTCGGTTCCAACGACTCGTTCCGCAATCTCGAACACCGGCTCCGCATGATCCGTTCCCAGCAGCTCGACTACGCCGAACACGGCATCGACGCGCCGCCGGAGTTGGAGCGGCTGGCCAAGCGCGCGCTGGTGATCGGCGACGAGATGACCACCGGGCTGCCGGTCGACTCGGCCCGCGCGCACGGCTGGCACCGCATCGCGGTCGGCGGCCGCACCCGGGAGGAGTGCCTGGAGCGGGCCCGTCGGCTCATCCAGCTCTACTCCCGGGAGCTGCGCATCTCGCTCCAGCACCCGAAGAACCAGGACTGGCTGGCCCGCGAGTTCATCCCCGGCGAACCGATCGCCAACACCGGTTACGTCCGTCGGATGCCGGTCCCGCTGCTCGCCGCCGCGCTCCCCCAGGCCGCCTCCAACGTGGGCGACCGGCGGGGCGACCTGATCGGCCGGACCGCGGGCACCTGCCGCCGTCCGGTCTTCCTCGACCTGCACTTCCCCATGGAGGTCCGGGAACGCTCCGGGCTCGCGGTCTTCGTGGCCGAGCCGGGCGGTGGCAAGTCGACCCTGCTCGGCGCACTTGGCTATCTCGCCGCCCGGCGGGGTGTCCAGGTGACCCTGCTCGACCCGTCCGGGCCGCTGGCCAGGCTCTGCGCCATGCCCGAGCTGCGGCCGTACTCCCGGGTGTTGAACCTGACCGGCTCGGAGCACGGAACCCTGGCGCCGTACTCGCTCATCCCGACGCCGCTGCGCAGCGAGTTCGGCGCCGGGGCCGCCGGCGACCGGGAGTTCGAGATCGCGGTCTCCAACGCGCGGGCCGAGCGGCGGATGCTGGTCCAGGACATCTGCATGATGCTCGTGCCGCCTCAGGTGGCCCGGGAGGCGTCCACCGCCACCCTCTTCCGGCACGCGGTCCGCCAGGTCCCCGCCGAGGAAACCTCCACCATGGACGACGTGGTGAGCTGCCTCGGGCGGCTCGACGACGACGCCGGCAAGGAACTGGCCAACCTGCTGCTGGACACCGCCGAGATGCCGCTGGCCATGCTCTTCTTCGGTCGGCCGCCGGAAGGGCTGCTCGGCGCCGACGCGGCGCTCACGGTGATCACCATGGCCGGGCTACGGCTGCCCGACCTCAAGATCGAACGGGAGTACTGGTCCGCCGAGGAGTCGCTCGCGCTGCCGATGCTGCACACCGCGCACCGGCTCGCCGTCCGCCGCTGCTACGGCGGGTCGATGTCCTCCCGCAAGCTGGTCGGCCTGGACGAGGCGCACTTCATGGAGGGCTGGCGGTCCGGGCGTTCGTTCCTGGTCCGCCTCGCCCGGGACTCCCGCAAGTGGAACCTGGCCGCGCTGGTCGCCTCGCAGAACCCGCGCGACATCCTCGGCCTCGACGTCCAGAACCTCGTCTCCACCGTCTTCGTCGGCCGGATCGCCGAGGACGCCGAAATCGCCTCCGAAGCGCTACGCCTGCTGCGGGTGCCGGTCAACGACGGGTACGAAGCCACCCTGGCCTCGCTCTCCGCCGCCGACACCAGCTCGTCCAACCGGCTCGGCTTCCGCGAGTTCGTGATGCGGGACGTCGACGGGCGGGTACAGAAGGTCCGGGTCGACGTCTCGTACGTCGAAGGGCTGCTGGACCACCTCGACACGACGCCCGCCGCGATCGCCGCAGCGGCCGGAGTGCTGCCGAGCATCCCCCTGCCGGATCTGGAGGCGTGACATGGCGAGGGCCCGGGCACGGATCGCAGCGTTCCTGCTCGCCCTCGGCGTACTGGCCGGGGCGTCCCTCACCTGGCCGCTGATCGGTGCGGAGGCGGCAGCCGCCGCCCCGCCGGCCGCCCAGGCCCGCGCCGACCTCTGCACGACCCCGGAGTGGCAGGCCGACTTCCGGGCCTGCGTGGCGAAGCTCAAGGAGGTCAGCGAAACCGAGATCACCTGCCGCAACGCGCCGACCCCCGGAACGCCGGACTCCGGGCTCGCCGGCTGGTTCGCTGCCGCGCCGCCAGCGGAGTCTGCGAGTGGAGTAGCTGGTCGGTACAGCCTCTACGGATACGCGGGTTACAGCTATACCACCTACGACATCGGCGGTGGTTGCGCGTCGAGCGTGCTACATCCGGACTATAAGTTCACCACCACGATCGCGAATGGCGAGTTCATGGCCGCCACGGCGATCATCGGTGCGTCGAACGCGCTCAGGGAGCGCGCCTGGAACCCAAGCTCGATGTGGGGCTGGGCTGATCCGCTGGTAGACCAGGCGACCAAGGCCGTCTACGAAAAGGTGTTCAGCGTTTTCGGCATCGTCACCTTGTGCGTGGTGGGGCTCTACCTGCTCTGGCGCTCCCGCCAGTCGGACATGAGCAACGCCATGACTACTGCGGGCTGGGCCCTGCTGGTCATGGTCGCGGTCACTGCACTTGCCGCCTGGCCGGTCAAGTCGGCGAACATCGCGGACGGCACGCTGATCACTACTCTCGGCGTGGTGCACGATGCTGTGGGCCCGCAGGCGAAGGAGCCGGAGCCAGGCAGGTGCATCCATTCCGACCCCAACCGCTGCAAGGACCTTCGTACGCCCGCCGTCCGAGCCAGCGACACCGCAACCGAGACGATGCTCTATCGCAATTGGCTTCGCGGCGTGTTGGGTTCAGCAGACAGCGAGACCGCCCGCAAGTACGGCCCGGCCCTTTACGACGCACGATCCCTGACCTGGGGTGAGGCGCAATCCATGCGCGCAAACCCGGCCACCCGGAACGCGACGATCAAGGCCAAGCAGCAGCAGTGGGCGCGGGTGGCGCAGCAAATCCAGACCGAGGACCCGGAGGCGTACGAGTACCTCCAGGGGGTGCGGGACATGGACCGGGTCGGTGCCGGCTTCATCGCGGTGCTGGCGTCGCTGCTCTTCGCCATGTTCGACCTGACCGCGTCGCTGCTGGTCCTGCTCGGCTTCCTGATCTTCCGGTGGGCGGTGATCGCGGCGCCCATTCTCGGCACCGTCGGCCTGCTCCGCCCGGCCAGTGCCGGGTTGCGGCGGCTGGCGAACGCCGTGGTCGCCGCGGTCTTCAACATCGCCATCTTCGGCACCGGGGCGGCCATCTACCTGTTCGCGGTCGACTTGATCATGAGTACGCCGACCCTGCCCGGCTGGCTCCAGGTGGTGCTGGTCTGGCTCTGCGGGGTGGTCGGCTGGCTGCTGCTGCGGCCCTACCGACGGATCACCCAGCTCGGCGGCAAGGACAGCAGCGAGGCGGTCAGCTCGGCCGGGTCCTGGCACCGTCGGTTCTTCCGAGACATGCGGACGGCGGCGCGGCTGGACGTGGCAGAGCCCGGTGGCACGGCGGAGCCGGTGGGTGGACGCCGTCAGTCGCCGGTCGCCGAGCGGACCTCGCTGCGCCCGGAGGCGCGGCAGGAAGACCCGGGCTCCGTGCCGACCCGTCCGGCCGACGGCCAGCGCACCGGCGCCGGGCGCCCGGACGGTAAGGAGCGCGCGGACGAGGCGCCAGCGGAGGAGACCGGTGGCCGGAGCCGTCCGGTCGCGCCTCAGCCCCGTCGCCGGCAGCCGGCAACCTGGACCGAGCCGGACGTTCCGGCCGAGAACCCGTCATTCGTGGTCTACCGACCGGGCTCCGCCGATCGTGCACCGGACCGCCCCGGCCCCCGGGTGCGCTCAGAGGCGCGGTGACGGTGATGCGACGTGCTCTGGAGTTTCTGGCTACCCGCGCGCTGCGGTCCCGGCTGGGGGTGGCGCTGGTCATCGCGGTGCTCGTCCTCGGCGTGGTCGGGGCGGCCCGGCTGGTCTCCGGCCCCGGCGATCCGACGGATGGATTGAGCAGCCGACCGAACCGGCCGATCACCACCGTTGATCCCACGGCGGGTGACGACGGTGCGATCTCCACCGACGCTCCGCCGTCACCGGTCACCCGGCCCGGCGACCGCACGCCCGAACAGACCGCCGACCGGTTTGCCGCTGCCTGGCTCGGCCGCCCCGGTATGACTGCGGAGCAGTGGCAGACCGGCCTGCGTCCGCTCTCCACCCCGGCGCTGACCGAGAAGCTGGCCGGCGCCGAGCCCGGCGGAGTTCCGGCCGAGGAGGTCACCGGACCGCCCGCGGTGCAGTCGCGCACCGAGACGTTCGTCGAGGTGCTGCTGCCCCTCGACACCGGTCGGCTCCGACTGGAACTGATCGCCGCGGACGGCGGTTGGCTGGTCGACGTTTTGGACTGGGAGCGCCCATGAACGACGGCAGCGGCTCCGCCGCCCTCCGCCGACCGCTACGGCTCGGCGTTGTCGCTTCGGTGCTGACCGGGGTGCTGCTCCTGCTCTGCTGTACCGGTGGGACCGCGGCCTTCTTCCTCAGTGGGCTCAGCGGCGACGCGGAGGATGGGGACACGCTGGCCAACGAGGACTGCGGTCCCGTGCGGCCCGTGAACATCACCGGCAAGCTGCCACGGTTCACCGAGTACGGCGATGCCCAGGTCCGTAACGCCGCGATCATCATCAAGGTCGGCCAGGACATGGGCGTGCCCTCGCGGGGATGGGTGATCGCCCTTGCCACCGCGATGCAGGAGTCCGGCCTGCGCAACCTGGCGAACAGCGGCGTGCCGGAGTCCCTGGCCCTGCCGCACGAGGGCGTCGGCGCAGACCACGACTCGCTGGGCCTGTTCCAGCAGCGGCCGGGGTGGGGCACGGTCGCCGAGCGGATGACCCCCTCGTACACGGCCCGCAAGTTCTACGAGAAGCTCGTCGGGGTACGGGGCTGGCAACGTCGACCGCTGACCGCAGTCGCGCAGCAGGTCCAGATCAGCGCCTATCCGGACGCCTACGCCAAGCACGAGGAGCTGGCCAGCCGAATCGTGAACGCGCTGTCCGGCGGCGCGGCCCGCACCATCGAGATCAACGGCAAGGCGGTGTGCGACGCGGCCGAACGCGGTCAGATCGCCGCCTCCGGCTGGACCGCCCCGATCCCTGGTGGGGTCGGCTCCGGCTTCCGGACCGCCCAGCGGCCCGGCCACAACGGGGTCGACATCGGGGCAGCCAAGGGCACCGAGATCCGGGCTGCTGCCGCTGGTCGGGTACTGGTCTCCCAGTGCGACCCGGACGACAAGGGCCGGCTCGACTGCGACGTGGATGGGTACCCCGGCAAGGGCGGCTGCGGCTGGTTCGTCGACCTGCTGCACGCTGGCGGCTACATCACGCGGTACTGCCACATGGTGGTCCAGCCCCGCGTGCAGCCCGATCAGATCGTGGCGGCCGGCGAGGTGATCGGCCAAGTGGGCAGCAGCGGCAACTCCTCCGGTCCGCACCTGCACTTTGAGGTGCACCTACGCAACGACCGAACCAGCCGTGGCGCTATCGACCCGAACCAGTTCATGCGCGGGCGGGGTGCCCCGCTGCGCCGCCCGGCATGAGGTCACCGAAGGCATGAGCGGCCCCCTGCCGGACCCGTTCGCCGACCAGCCTGACTGGGCGCCCCGGCCACCCCGACCACTGGCGATCGTGCCCGCCACCGAGCGGGTGGACCTGCGCGGACGGCGGGTGCTGGTCGGGCTGCCGGGGCTGGGCTGGCGGGGTGACCTGCGCGCGGACGACCGGGTGGTCCAGGGAGCCCGGACCTACGTCCCGGTGATCCCTGAGCACGAGTGGTACCGGGCCGAGGCTGAGCAGGTCGAGGTGTTCGCACCACTGGTACCGGTGGATCGGGTCTGGGTGGAGACGGTCGGCGAGCGGACCAGCCCGGACGCCAGTCAGGGCACCGGCATCCGGCTGGTCTCGCTCGACGGCCCGGCCCACCGGTCCCCCACCCCGGTCTTCGAGGCGGACGCGGTCACCGGGCGCCGGGTGGTACACGTCGAGGGCGCCCTGGAGCACCGCGACCTTCGCGCCGTCACCGAGACCTACTCTGGTGCCGAGGGGGACATCTGTGTCCGGATCACACCCGAGGTGGAGTGGTACCGCTGGGCCTGGCGTGGCCAGTCACCCACCACCCTGGAGGTTCCGGTCCATCTCCTGTGGATCGAGTAACAATCAACCGATTCTGGTACCGCCGCAGACGCGCCAACCCTCCCGGTCCTCCACATCAAACTGCCATGTGTCAGTAACGCTTTGCTGAACCCCGTCGATCGTTGCGCTACGCCGAATGACAGCGACAACCGAGGCGTAAGCAGGTCCATCCTTGGAAACGGCGACGTTCTCGATGTTGATCGAAAATGACGCGCTCAACTCTTGCTCTCGCTGGGCGATCTGAGCGCCGAACTCCTCCAGTGCGGGAACGGTTCCGTCGCAGGTGAAGAGCTTCGCTCTGTTGGGATCACGTGACACGAGTGCTGATTGCAGATAGTTGACCACCACCACGTCCGGTGAGCTGCGGTCCGGGGCGGAGGCGCGGTCGTACAGCACGTAGCCGGTGATGACAGCGCCGATGCTGAGCAGAGCGAGCACCCCGGCGACCACGGTGAGCACGGTCCGCATCCGGCGGCGTGGCGGCTGAGGCGCCGGCGCGACCGGAGCCGGCGGCAGCTGCTCGGACGGCGTCCGCTGGGCCGGTACGCGGGAGACCTGGGAACCGGCGGGGGGCTGCACTGATTCCACCTCCTGAAGCTAACGGCTGGACGGCTCGGAGCCAATGCCTCAGATCCAGCGGATCGTGACGGACCCCTCCCCACTGGTGACATCCCCGACAACACCGGCGCACCGCCGCGGCACCTCCCGGAGCAGCGGCCCCGGCTGGGATACCGTCTCTGATCGGAGAGGGGTTGCCAACCTCGGGCAGAGGGGGTGGATGCGGTGGCCGGTCCGAAGGCACGCACGAACCGCGCCGCAGCCCTGCACCGCCGGGCGGCGGCCGTCGCGACCGCCGCCGCCGGCATCCTCGATGAGACCCGACCTGCTCCGGCCGACCAGCGCCGCCAGTACGAGGTGGCGGACCGGCTGCGGGTGGTGGCGGCGCGGCTGGCTCCGGGCTGGTCGGGTGCCGCCCTGGACTCGCTCACCGTGGATTTTCCGGCCGGTGACGGCCCTCCGCCCTTCGTTCGCGTCGGCACGGCGGCACCGCTGGACGACGCCCGTTTCCCCGCGCTGGTGCCGCTGTTCGGCACCGGTCACCTGTGCGTGGACACCGACGCTCGGGAGCCGCGGGTGGCGGGGCTGTTGCGGGCCGTGCTGCTGCGGTCGCTGGGCGCGGCGCCGGCGGGTGCCCTGCTGGTACGCGCGGTGGACGCCACCGGTGCCGTGCTCACCCCGTTCGGGGCGCTGGCCGATGCCGGCCTGCTGCCGCCGCCGGCGGTGGACGTGGCCGGTCTGCGCGCGGTGCTGACCGAGGCGGAGCAGTGGGTCACCCCGGGGGCGAGCGGGCCACGTCGACACGACCGGACGCTGCTGCTGGTGGTCGCCGCGCTGCCGGAGCGCACCGGCTCGACTGACCTGGCACGGATTGAGGCGCTGGCCGAGCAGGGGCCGGCCGCCGGGCTGCACCTGGTGGTGGCCGGCTGGCCTCCCGCTGGCCCGTACGCGGCCCGTCCGCCACTACCGCACGCCACTCCGCTGGTGTTGCGCAACGCGTACGCGCTGCTCGGCGATCCACCGGGAGCATCCTTCGCCAGCCCCGGCACCGATCCGCCGGGCGGGCTGAACTCGCCGGTCTTCGTCGAGGCGGACCCACCGGTCGACGTGGTGGATGCGGTCTGCCGGCGGCTCGCCGCGCAGGTGGAGGCGGGCTCCCGGTTGGCCCTCGCGGATCTGCTACCGGCGACGGGTGAGCAGCTTTGGGGGTCGGATCCGACGGACGGGTTGACCACCACGGTCGGTGACGCCGGGGGCCGGCAGGTGCCGCTGGGCTTCACCGAGTTGACCCCGCACTGGCTGGTGAGCGGCCGTTCCGGGGTGGGTCGCGCCGCGTTCCTGACCACCGCGCTGCTCGGGCTGGCGGCCCGGTACGGCCCCGACGACCTGGCGCTCTACCTGGTGGATCTCGGCGATGGCGAGTCCTTCGTGGAGTTTCTCCAGACCGAGCGGGACCGCTCCTGGATTCCGCAGGTGCGGGCGGCCGCGATGGCCGCCGACCGGGAGTACGTCCGGGACCTACTCGACCAGTTGACGGCCGAGGTGCAGCGCCGCGCGGACGCTGGCGGCCGGGCCGGTGGGCAACGCTTCGCGGAGTTGCGCCAGCATCGGCGGCTGCCCCGGATCGTCTGTGTGCTGGAAAATGTGCCGCTGCTCTTCGCCGAGCGGGACCGGCTGGCCACGGAGATGGCCGCTCAGCTGGACGGGTTGGCCCGCACCGGCCGGGCGTACGGCGTCCACCTGGTGCTGGCCGGCGCGGGCGAGTTGGGGCTGAGTGGCCGCGCGGACGCCGGGCACCGGGATTCGGTGCTGGGGCAGTTCCCGGTGCGGGTGGCGCTGCCCGGCGGCAGCCCGGTGCTGGAACCGACCAACGACTCGGCGGCCGGCCTGCCGGTGGGCAGCGCGGTGGTGAACACTGCGGGTGGGCTCGGCGGCCCCCGAGGGGCGACCCGCGGTCACGAACGGCTGATCCGCCACCCCGACCCGCAGGACCACCCGGAGGTGGTGGAGCGGCTGCGGCACGAGCTGTGGACGGCCCGACCCGCCGGGTCGGTGCCGCCGGTGGTCTTCGCCGGGTACGCCCGGCCGCTGCTCGGCAACGATCCGCGACACCGTGCCGCGTTGGCCGGGCAGGCACACGGGCCCGCCGCACTGCTCGGCAGGGCGGTGGACGTGGCCCGTTCGACGGTCGCCGTACCACTTGGTCCGGTTGCCGGGCGCAACCTCGCGGTGCTGGGATCGGGCTCGGCGGCGGGTGGCCTGCTGGCAACGGCGGCCCGGAGCACCGCCGACCACCATCAGCCGGGCACCGCCCGGTTCCTGGTAGCGGCACCAGACCCGGGCGCCCGCCCGCTGGCGGAGGCGCTGACCACCGAGCTCGCCGCCCGGCATCCGGCCACCATGGTTGACCTGCCGACGCTGCTCGCGGACGCGGACGGGGAGCTCCCCACCTACCTGGTGGTCTTCGGGCTTGACCGGCCGGGTCCCCGGGAGCTGCCGGTGGACCGGCTGCGCGCACTGCTGCGGGACGGCCCGCCGGCGGGGCGGCACCTGCTGGGCTGGTGGCGTGCGGTGCCGCCGTTCGCCGCGCTGCTGGAGCCGGAGGGCGAGGTGGACAAGCTCGCCGCCGTGGCCGTACTGGACGTGCCGGCGGCCCAGCTCACCGGGGTCTTCGGTCGGCCGGTGGAGTGGCGGGCCCGCCCCGACCGGGCGGTGCTCTGGGATGGTCCGGATGAACGGGGCACGGTCCTGGTGCCGTTCGCCGATGAGGCCGGGTGATCCGGTGGTGCGCGCGGGAGGTGTCGGGATGGGTCCGGACGCGACGGTGACCGGGCCGGGGCGGCAGCGGACCGCCGAGGCAGGCGAGGCCGGGCCGGGGCGGCAGCGGACCGCCGAGGCGGGCGGGGCCGGCGCCGAGCCCGCCACGGCCTGGTCGGAGTACCTCGCGGCCGCCCGGCAGCTGGATGGGGTACGCCGTAGCGCGGCCGCCGCCGCCGGTGAGCAGGCCCGCTCGGCCGAGGCCGCCCGGGAGGAGTTGACGGTGGTCCGCACCGGGCTGGCGAGTCAGCAGGAGCGGCTGCGTGAGTTGGGCGTACCGGCGATCTCGCTTGTGCCGTCCCCACCGGAGCTGACCGAGGCCGCCCGGTCGATGGCCGGCGGCCCGGCGGCGGTGCTGGCGGCGCTGCGAGCCGCGCGGGGTCGGGCCGAGGCGGCGGACGCGGCGCTGGCCGCACGCGGCCGGCTCCGCCCGGGGTCCTGGCCCGCGCGGGCCCGCAACCTCCTGGTGTACGGGCCGCTGGCGCTGCTGGTGCCGCTGATTCAGGTCGTGGTGTACGCGGCGACCGGCACTGGCGCGGCCACTGTGGCGGCGTTGATCTGTGGGCTGCCGATGCCGGCGGTCGCCTTCGTCGCCGGTTGGGTAGGGATCGGGCGGATGTTCCGGGCCAGCCCCGGCGAGCGGCTGGACCGCACGGTGCGCTTCGGCGGGCTGGTCTGCCTGGTGCCGGCGGTGCTGGTCACGGCCGGCCTGTTGCTGGCCCTGCTGGCCGGCTGACCCGCCAGCGGGGGCCGGGAAGACGGGCAGGTCCGGGCGGACGAGGCGGCCCGGGAGCACTAGGCGGCCCGGAAGGACGAGGCGATCTGGGAGACGGAACGGCCGGCCGTCCCCCGGAGGGGTCGGCCGGCCGGTGATACGTCCGGAGTCAGCGGGGGATGATCAGCGCCATCGCCTCGGCCCGCGACTTGGAGTCCGTCTGCAGGATGCCGCGCACCGCCGACGTGATCGTCTGGGCGCCCGACTTCTGGATGCCCCGCATCGCCATGCACATGTGCTCGCACTCCAGCACGACCACGACGCCACGCGGGGCGAGCTTGTTCATCAGGAGGTCGGCGACCTGCGAGGTGAGCCGCTCCTGCACCTGCGGCCGGCGGGCGAAGACCTCGACCAGCCGGGCCAGCTTGGACAGGCCGGTGATCCGTCCGTCCGGGCCGGGGATGTAGCCGATGTGCGCGCTGCCACGGAACGGCAGCAGGTGGTGCTCACAGAGGCTCATCACGTCGATGTCGCGGACGATCACCAGCTCTTGGTGGTTGGCCTCGAAGGTGGTGCTGAGCACCTGGGCCGGGTCGACGCGCAGCCCGGCGAAGAGTTCGGCGTACGCCCGGGCGACCCGGGCCGGGGTCTGTTGGAGCCCGTCACGGTCCGGGTCCTCGCCGACCGCGATCAGGATCTCGCGGACCGCCTTCTCGATTCGACCCAGGTCGACCGCGTCCTCGACCGGCCGGCCGGTCAGCTTGCCGCTGATCAGCCGGGCGGCCACGTAGTCCAGCCCGTCGTCGCCGTCGGGCTCGGTCGCGGAGACGGCCAGCTCCCGTTTCGGGGAGCTGGCCGTCGAGTCGCTGCTCAGTGCGTACCGTCCGAGTTGTTCGACCCGGCGGAACCGCCGCCGACCGCCGCCTGCGCGCCATCGGCCTGGGCCTGCGCCTTGAGCGCGTCCTTCTCCGCCGGGGTGAGCACGGGCGGCTCGGTGGAGGGCTGGCGCTTGCCGAAGCCGTTGTACGGCGCCAGCGGCGGGCGCTTGACCACCCGCGAGCAGATCCGGGCCATGTCGGCGGTGGAGAGGGTTTCCTTCTCGATCAGCTCGAGCACGATGCTGTCCAGGACGTCCCGGTACTCGACCAGAATCTCCCAGGCCTCGTCGTGCGCCAGCTCGACCAGCGCCCGCATCTCGCCGTCGATCTCGGCGGCCACCGAATCCGAGTAGTCCCGCTCGTGGCCCATGTTGCGGCCGAGGAACGGCTCGTCACCGCTGGTGCCGTACTTGATCGCACCGAGCTTGGAGCTCATGCCGTACTGGGTGATCATCGCGCGGGCCAGTTGGGTGGCCTTCTCGATGTCATTGCCAGCACCGGTGGTCGGCTCGTGGAAGACCAGCTCCTCGGCGGCCCGACCGCCCAGCGCGTACGCCAGGGTGTCGATCATCTCGGCGCGGGTCTGGGTGTACTTGTCTTCGGTGGGGAGCACCAGGGTGTGGCCCAGCGAACGACCACGGGACAGGATCGTCACCTTGTGCACCGGCGCGGCGTGCGGCAGCGCCCAGGCGACCAGCGCGTGGCCACCCTCGTGGTACGCGGTGATCTTCTTTTCCTGGTCGCTCATCACCCGGGTCCGCCGCTGCGGACCCGCGATCACGCGGTCGATCGACTCTTCGAGCGAGTCGTTGCTGATCGCCCGCTGGTCCTTGCGGGCGGTGAGCAGGGCCGACTCGTTGATCACGTTGGCCAGGTCGGCACCGCTGAAGCCCGGGGTACGCCGTGCCACCGAGTCGAGGTCGACGTCGGGGGTGAACGGCTTGCCCTTGGCGTGCACCCGCAGGATGGCCTTGCGGCCCTCCATGTCGGGGGCGTCCACCGGGATCTGCCGGTCGAACCGGCCCGGGCGCAGCAGCGCCGGGTCGAGGATGTCCGGACGGTTGGTGGCCGCGATCAGGATGACCCCGCCCTTGGTGTCGAAGCCGTCCATCTCGACGAGCAGCTGGTTGAGCGTCTGCTCGCGCTCGTCGTGACCGCCGCCCATGCCGGCGCCACGGTGTCGGCCGACGGCGTCGATCTCGTCGACGAAGACGATCGCCGGGGCGTTCGCCTTGGCCTGCTCGAACAGGTCGCGGACCCGGCTGGCGCCGACACCGACGAACATCTCGACGAAGTCGGAGCCGGAGATGGAGTAGAACGGCACCCCGGCCTCGCCGGCGACCGCGCGGGCCAGCAGCGTCTTGCCGGTGCCGGGCGGGCCGAACAGCAGCACGCCCTTCGGGATCTTGGCACCCAGGGCCTGGTACTTCGCCGGGTTCTGCAGGAAGTCCTTGATCTCGTGCAGCTCCTCGACGGCCTCCTCGGCACCCGCGACGTCCGCGAAGGTCGTCTTCGGAGTGTCCTTGGTGATCATCTTCGCCTTGGACTTGCCGAAGTTGAGCACCCGGGAGCCGCCGCCCTGCATCTGCGACATGAAGAACAGCAGCAGGAGCACGAGCAGCGCGATCGGCAGCAGGTTGACCAGCAGGCTCACCCAGATGCTGTCCGACGAGACCTTGGCGTCGGCCGGGCCGGTGACCCGGTTGGCCGCCTTGGCGTCCAGCACCTCGTTCCAGACCTCGTCACCCACCTGGTACGGGAACTGGGCCTCGATCTTGTTGGTGTTGGTCTCGCCGAACTTCGTCTTCTGGGCCAGGTCGAGCTGGAGCGTCTGCTCCTTGTCCTGGAAGACAACTTTATTGATCTTGGCGGTGTGGAGCTGGTCGAGCGCAACGGAAGTGTCCACGCGGTGGTAGCTGGGACCAGCGGTGAACAGCTGACTGAGCACAACGGCGCCGAGGATGACCAGGATGATCCAGACCACCGGTCGGCGGAAGAAACGCGTACGTTCCATACTGTTGTCGAGCGCCGGAGCGCCCGCATCCTCCTGATCGACGTCCTGACCGTCTGATGGTGTCGCCGCGATGAGCGGCGGCCGGAGCCGCCGTGCGGGCCGGCCTCGACCCCGAAGCGCGAAAACTGCCGCGCCGCGGTCATTCGACGGTACACCGTGTACGCGAGGGATGAGCTTGCGAGCCCCGCACTCGGCGCACGTTCGCCATCGACGGCGCGCACCGTGGGCAGGCTCGCCAGCCCCGCACCAAAACGTACGGCGGGTCCGGGCAGAAGCCGGCGTGGCGGAGAGTCCTGCCCGGCCACCCGAACGCCCGGTCACGCGGTCGAGGGGGCCGGGCGCGAAGTAACCTCCGCGCCACCGGGCTCCACGGTAACCGGAAGAGCTGAGAGTGCGCTGAACGTCGGCTTGACGAATGCCGATGCGAGTTGGCCTCACACCGCCCCGCGGTGAGGGCTGGGGCCGGGCCGGCGTCAGGTCCGGGCGTAAACCTCGGGCTTGAGCACCCCGACGTACGGCAGCTCCCGGTAGCGCTCGTCGAAGTCCAGGCCGTACCCGACCACGAACTCGGTCGGGATGTCGAAGCCGACGTACTTCACCGGGACCGGCACCTTGACCGCGTCCGGCTTGCGGAACAGCGCGACCACCTCGACGCTCGCCGCCGAGCGGGACTCCAGGTAGCGCAGCAGCCAGGAGAGCGTGAGCCCGGAGTCGACGATGTCCTCGACGACCACCACGTGCCGGCCGGCGATGTCTCGGTCCAGGTCCTTGAGGATGCGGACCACCCCGGAGGAGGTGGTGCCCTGGCCGTAGGAGGAGATGGCCATGAAGTCGAGCTCGGCCGGGGGCCCGTTGCGGCCCAGCGCCCGGGAGAAGTCCGCCATGAACATCACCGCGCCCTTGAGCACGCACACCAGCAGCAGCCCGTTGTCCACGTGGGCGTAGTCGGCGGAGACCTGCTTGGCCAGCTCCGCCGTCTTCTCGCGGATCTGCGCCTCGGAGATGATCACGTGGTCGATGTCGGCGTCGTACCAGGAGCCGTCAGCCATGACTCCTAGCCTGCCGTACGTCGGATGGCCTCCGTCGGCGGGGCCGCACCTTTTGGCGCGGTCCCGCCCGGGATTTTCGCCGCAAAAACCACTAAACACATCAGCTGGTACGCGACTGCCAGCGGCGGCCGTCGTCGCTCGGCTTCCAGTCGGCTGAATCGCGGCTGTCGGTGGTGAGGCCGGCCGCCGAGGCGGCGACGAGCAGGACGAGGAACAGGAGGAAGAGCAGGAACTCCATGGCGGCGCTCACTTTCGCATGGTTGCTGTCGGTTTCGCCGCCGGTGCGCACCGGACTGAGACAAGTCTGCGACGACTCGCGCCGACCGGACAGTGGCAGCGATGCCACTGGGCATCGATTTACTGCCACCTGTCGGGTTACCCTCGTCACATGCTTCGCTCCGTCGCCGTCCTCGCCCTCGACCAGGTCGCCCCCTTCGAGCTCGGCGTGCTCGCCGAGGTGTTCGGCACCGACCGGACGGCCGACGGCTTCCCCGGTTACCGCTTCCACGTGTGCAGCCCGGACGGCGCGCCGGTACGCACCTCGTCCGGCTTCCACCTCACCCCGCACGCCGATCTCGGCCCGGTGGAGGACGCCGACCTGGTGGCCGTACCCGCGCACAGCCAGGGCACCACCGTCCCGGGCCCGGTGCTCGACGCGCTACGCCGGGCCGACGCGCGCGGCGCGCACCTGTTCAGCGTCTGCTCGGGCGCCTTCCTGCTCGGCGCGGCCGGGCTGCTGGACGGCCGGGAGTGCACCACCCACTGGCGGTACGTGGACGAGCTGCAACGCCGACACCCCCGCGCCCGGGTGCGCTGCAACTCGCTCTACGTCCAGGACGGTCGGCTGCTCACCAGCGCCGGCACCGCGGCCGGCATCGACGCCTGCCTGCACCTGATCCGCCAGGAGCACGACTCGGCCACCGCCACCCGGCTGGCCCGGCGGATGGTGGTCCCGCCACATCGCGACGGCGGCCAGTCGCAGTACATCGAGGCGCCCATCCCGAAGGCGCCCGAGGCGCCCACCCTGGAGCCGGTGCTGGAGTGGCTGATGGGGCACCTGGACCGGACGATCACGGTGGACGAGCTGGCCGCCAGGGCCGGCATGTCGCCACGTACGTTCGCCCGCCGGTTCCGCGCGGAGACCGGCACCACCCCGCACGACTGGCTCACCAACCAACGGGTGCTGCTCGCCCGGCGGCTGCTGGAGGAGACGCCGCTGAGCGTGGAGGCGGTCGCCGACCAGGCCGGCTTCAGCGACGCGGCGGCGCTGCGCCACCACTTCAGTCGCCGGGTCGGCGCCACCCCGCACGGCTACCGGACCACCTTCCGGGACCGGGCGCACAGCGGCTGAGACCGGCCAGGCCAGGCTCCGGGCCGCCGCACCGCCCTCAGCCGGGGGTGAGCCGGTCGTCGCGGCGGAGCACCCGGACACCACCGGGCAGGTCGGCTGGGCCCTGACCGTGCCACTCGGTGACCAGGGCATCCAGCGCGGCGACGTGTCCGTACGACAGGGCACCCGGCGATGCGCCCAGCTCACGCGCCCAGGCGTGCAGCACCCGGCCGCGTACCGCGGGTGTCAGGCCGACCAGCTCCGGCACCAGCAGCCCGCCCCCGGGATGCCGGGCCGCCGCCAGTGCCGCCTCCGCCAACTCGTCCAGTGCGGCGTTGTCGGACGCCACCAGCCGGGCGGTACGCGCGAGGTTGTCCAGCACCCCCGGCCCGAGCGCCCGCACCAGCGCTGGCAGCACGTCGGCCCGTACCCGGGACCGGGCGTACGACGGGTCGGTGTTGTGCGGGTCCTCCCACGCGCTGAGCCCGAGCACGGCGCACGCGGCGCGCGTCTGGTCCCGGCCGACCATCAGCAGTGGGCGCAGCAGTGGCACCCCGGCCAGCTCGCGCCGGGCGGGCATCCCGGCCAGCCCGCGCGGGCCCGCTCCCCGGGCGAGTGCGAGCAGCACGGTCTCCGCCTGGTCGTCGCGGGTGTGCCCGGTCAGAATCGCGGCAGCACCGTGCTGCCGTGCCACCTCGGTCAACGCCTGGTAGCGGGCCTCCCGCGCAGCGGCCTCGGGCCCGCCCACGCGCCCGGCCACCTCCACCCGGACCACCACCACCGGCGCGAACCCGGCCTCCCGTGCCCAGGCGGCCACCGCCTCGGCACGCTGCGCCGAGCCAGCCTGCAGGCCGTGATCAACGGTCACCAGGCCCGCGGTCCGGCCCAGCCGGGGCGCCACGAACACGGTGGCCGCCGCCAGGGCGAGCGAGTCGGCGCCGCCGGAACAGGCGACCAGCGCCGGCCCGCCGGACGGCAGGCCGGTCAGCGCGCGGCGGACCGCCACCCGGATCGCGGCCACCGGCGGGGCGAGCGCGGCCACCGGCGGACGGTCAGCCGGCGGCCGGGACGGTGCCGGCCGGACCGTGCACGCGGGTCACCCAGGCGTCCGGGTCGGCAAGCTCCGACAACCGGGGCAGGGTGAGCGGAGAGTTGAAGATCGAGTTGAACCCGGGCATGCCGACGCGCTCAACCACGCCGTGCACGAACTTGCGCCCCTCGGCGTACTGGCGCATCTTGACGTCCACCCCGAGCAGCCGGCGGATCGCCTTCTCCAACGGATTGCCCGCCTCGCGGCGCCGGTTGAACGACGCCCGGATCCGCTCCACGCTCGGGATCACGCGCGGCCCGACGCCGTCCATGACGAACTCGGCGTGCCCCTCCAGCAGGGTCATCAGCGCGGTGAGCCGGTCCAGTACGGCCCGCTGTGCCGGGGTCTGCACGATGTCCAGGACGCTGGTCCGGCTCTCCGGGTCGCGGACCGCGTCGGACAGGGTGGCCACCCCGCGCCGCAGCCGCTCGATCAGGTGCTCGCCACCGCTGGACGAGGCGTCCACGAACGCCTGCACCTCGCTCAGGAAGTACGCGCGCATCCAGGGCACGGCGGTGAACTGGGTCCGGTGGGTGACCTCGTGCAGGCAGACCCAGAGCCGGAAGTCCCGCGGGTCAGCGCCGAGCTTCCGTTCCACCTCGACGATGTTCGGGGCGACCAGCAACAGTTGGCCCGGGTCGGCGGAGAAGACCTCGTACTGGCCGAGCACCCGGCCGGAGAGGTACGCCAGCACGGTGCCGGCCTGCACGCCGGTCAGCCGGGACCCGATCGCCTCGGTCAGGGCACCGGGCTGCTTGTCGCCGGAGAGCCGGTTGACCAGCGGAGTGATCACCTCGCGCAGCCCGGCGATGTTGGCGGCGGCCCAGTCCCGGCGATCGACCACCCGGACCGGCGGGTGCGACACCTGCGCCCGCAACCCCGTGTAGTCGGCCACGTGCCCGGCCGCCTCGTCGGTCAGCCGACGCAGGTCGCCGACCACGTCGGTGGCCTCGGCGTACGACACCCGAGGGCCCGACTTGCTCAACGCCCCCGCGGTGGCGGCGGCCAGATCCCAGTCCACGAACTGCGCCATGGACCCACCGTACCCGCGCCGCGACACCCCGGCCCGGGCTCGCGTCGGCGATCGGCGGCGGTCGCGGCTCCGCCGCCGGGCGAGAACGCGGGCCGGCAGCGGTCAGTGACAGCCGCAGCCGGCCAGCGCCGCGGCGATCCGGTCCAGCGCCGGTTGGGCGGTGTCCGTGCCACCCGGCACCTTGTCGGTGAGCACAGCGAAGGTGAGCAGTCGGCCGTCGGCCGTGGTGACCAGGCCCGCGATGGCGTGCACGCCGGTCAGCGTGCCGGTCTTGGCCCGCACGGCGCCCGCCCCTCCGGCGGTGCCGGGGGCCCCGCGATAGCGGTCGCCCAGGGTGCCGGACCAGCCGCCCACCGGGAGGCCGCCGAAGATGCCGGCCAGCTCCGGATGGTCCGGGCTGGCTGCCAGGCGGATCAGGTCGGTCAGCAGCGACGGGCTGATCCGGTTGCGGCGGGACAACCCGCTGCCGTCGGACAGGGTGATCTCGTCGGCGGGCAGGCCCAGCTCGGCCACCACCGCGTCCATCGCGGCGGCGGCACCGTCGAACGAGGCCGGCTGGTTGCGGGCCAGCGCGACCTGGCGGGCCAGCGCCTCGGCCAGCAGGTTGTCGCTCTCGCTGATCATGATGTCGACCAGCCGGATCAGCGGCGGGGACTGCACCACGCCCAGCTCGGTCCCGGGAGCCGGAGTGCCACCGGTGGCGGCCTGGGCCGGGGCAGTCCCTTGCTTGACGGCGCTGGCCGGTACGCCGAGCAGCCGGGCGAACGACCGACCGGCCGCCAGGTCCGGCTCAGCGACCCGCTCTGCGCCGCCGCTGTCGGCGCCCGGGTCCTTGCGCGCGCCATCGGTCATCAGCGCGGTCATCGCTCCGCCGTACCCGCCGGTGGGGATGTCGTCGTCCCAGCCCGGCCCGTAGACCGGGCCGGAGTAGACCGAGCCGTCGACGGTGACGCTGGTCGGTGCGACACCGCCGAGCGCGGTGCGCACCTGGGCGGCCAGGTCGTCGAGGCGCGCCGCACCCGGGTAGTAGCCCTTCTTGTCGACCGCGAGGGTGGGGTCGCCACCACCGACGAGCACCACCTCGCCGGGTTTCGCGCCGGCAACCGCCCGGGTGGGGATCCGGTACGCGGGCCCGCGGGCGGCCAGCACGGTCACCCCGGTCGCCAGCTTGGTCACCGAGGCGGGCACGGTGCCGTCGTCCGCCCCCTTGGCGAACAGCGTCTGACCGGAGGTCACGTCGGCAACCGACACGTTCACCCGGTCGCCCAGGGCGTCGGCCCCGATCAGCGGGTCCAGCGCGGCTCGTACCCCTTCGGGGGTGGGCAGCGCGGCGTTCGGGTCCGGTCCGGCAAGCACGTCCGACGGGTCGGGCTCCGGGGTCGCGCCGGCGGCGGCCGGGGCGGGCTCGGTGTCGTCGCCCAGCCAGCCGGCGACCGGGCCGGGCCGGGCCACGAAGACCCCGACGCCGGCGAGCACCAGCAGCAGCACCAGGGCCAGCACCACCGGGAGCCGCCGACGGCGCGGCGCGGCGGGAGCGGGCTGCGGTGCGGCGGGCGGTTCGGCGCCGGCCGGCGCTGGCAGCGCGGAGATCGGCGGTCCCAGCGGTGGGACGCCGGTGGGGAGCGGGGCCGTCGGGCCGGACGCCGTGCCACGCGGGACCGCGCTGGTCGGGATGGGGACGGTCGGGCCGTCGCCGGACGGCGGGCCGGTCGGGACACCGGCTCGCCCGCTCGCCGGGGCGCTGCCGCCCGGCGCCGGGCTGGTCGGGACACCGGCTCGCCCGCTCGCCGGTGCGCTCATGGGCCGGTTGCCGCCGAGGACCGGGAAGCGACCGGTGTTCGGACCGGCGGGAGCCGACCCCGCGGGCGGACGCCAGGGCAGTGGCGGGGGACGTTCGGGCACCGTCTCCGGCGCCGGGGTCGACGGCTCGGGCGCCCGAGAGAGGTGGGCGTCGGGCACCGGGACCCGACCGGTGGCGCCACCGGAGCCGGATCGTCCGGTACCGCGCGCGTCGCCCCCGTCCGGGCGGTAGTGTGAATCTTCCCTCCCCACGACCCCCTCCTCCCCCAGCGAAAATTGGCTTGGGTGACACTACTTCGGTCCGAAGACTATGCGGCAGCCGGAGCCGGCGGGTGGGCATTCACCTGTCCGGGGGGCCGCCAGTGGTTTCCGTTAGCCAGCGTGGGCAGACGAGGGAGCGTGCAGATGGATTTCGACGTGACGGTTGAGATCCCCAAAGGTCACCGGAACAAGTACGAGGTGGACCACGCGACCGGCCGGATCCGGCTGGACCGCACCCTCTTCACGTCCACCCAGTACCCGGCCGACTACGGGTTCATCGAGGGCACGCTGGGCGAGGACGGCGACCCGCTCGACGCTCTCGTGCTGGTGCCCGAGCCGACCTTCCCGGGCTGCCTGATCCGCTGCCGCACCATCGGCATGTTCCGGATGACGGACGAAAAGGGCGGCGACGACAAGGTGCTCTGCGTGCCCTACGAGGACCCGCGCCAGGAGCACCTCCGCGACATCCACCACCTGGGCGAGTTCGACCGGCTGGAGATCCAGCACTTCTTCGAGGTGTACAAGGACCTGGAGCCCGGCAAGTCGGTGGAGGGCGCGACCTGGGTCGGCCGCACCGAGGCCGAGGCCGAGATCCACGCCTCCTACCAGCGGGCCAGGGACGCCGAGGCACGCGGCGAAGCCGCCCACTGACGATCGCTGACACGCCGGGCCCGGGAGCCGCTCTAACCGAGCAGCCCCCGGGCCCGGTCGTACAGGTCGAGCACCGCGCAGGCGACCGGCACCACGGCGACCACCAGCGCCGTGTCGGTGAGGTCGGCGACCCTGCCCACGTACGGCGAGACCGGCCGCCGGGCGTACCCGGTGCCGGCCGCGACGGCCACCAGGGCCAGCGCCGCCCCACCGAGGACCAGCGCCAGCCGTCCGGCGTCGTCGGCCCGGCCGACCAGCACCGCCCCCAGGATCGCGTAACCGGCCAGCCCGGCGAGCACCGGCGGCACCCGGTGCCGCAGCGCCACGAACAACCGTGACCGCAGCAGCAGCACGGCCGAGACGACCGCCACCAGCACCCGGCCGGCCGTCCCGCCTGCCACCCCGAGCACCGCCGCCGTGGCCACCGCCAGCAGGGCGTGCCCGAGCAGCATCCCGGTGAGCATCTCCTCGGTGCGGGTCACCGCCGCCTGCACCCGGCCCCGGTCCGGCAGGTCCCGGGCCTGCTCCGGCTCCGCAATGGGGGCCGTGGCCGGCAGGGTGATCGGCGGCAACGGCAGCTTGCCCAACCGGATGGCCAGCAGCGGGATCACCCCGACGGCGAACACCAGCGCGCTGAGCAGAACCGCGGCCGTGCCGGCCGGGGTCAGCACCAGCCCGCCGAGCGCCGCACCCACACCGATCAGGCCGACCGTGACGCCGGCCACGAAGACCCGCAGCCGGCTGGCCACGCCAAGCAGCCCGAGCAACGCGACCAGCAGCAGCGCGACCGAGCCGGCCAGCAGCTCGGGGGCGCCCACCCAGCGCGCCGGGCCGAGCGGCCCGACCGGATCGCCCGAGCCGACCGCGAGGGCGCCAGCCACGAACGCGTACGGCAGGGCGTAGCCACCGAGCGTCGCCCCGGCGGTGCCGTCGCCGTTGGCACGGGACGCGACCGTGCCAGCCACGGTGAGCAGCAGCGCCACCACGGCCGCCGCCAGCCAGCCCACCCGGTGCGCCGGGCCGCCGGTGAGCAGGGCGAGCAGCCCGACGGCGAGCGGGACCGCGGCGCCGGCCAGGCCGGCCGCACGGGTGGCCGCGGGCGACCAGGCCCCGCCCCGGCGACGGGCGCCGTCGGCGATCGCCTCCACCACGTCGTCGTACTCCAGCTCGGGCCAGTGGGCGCGGGCCGGCACCAGGTGTAGCACCTCACCGTCGCGGACCCCCTGCGGCAGCAGCGCCTGGGCGGTCGCCAGCAGCGCTCCGTCCGTGCGGCGCAGCACCCAGCCGCCGTGCCGCTCGCCGTCGTCGGCAAGACCCTCACCGGCGTGCCGGAGCACGTCGGGCAGCAGCTCGGCGAGGGGTACCTGCTCCGGCAGGGCAACGTCCACCCGCCGTTGCGGCGCGCTGATGGTGACGCGGGCCAGCCCGGTTGTCATCGACTGATCTCCATATCGAGGGGGATCGGAGGCTGCGCGGACGACAGGACTTTACCTACCATGAGCCAGGCTCGGGTTACCCAGCGCTGTCAGGAGGCCGAGTGTCCACCGTCGTCATCAAGCGCCCGCCCCGCCGGCCGGCACCGGAGATCCCCGCCGGCGAACTGCCGGTCGAGGCCCCACCGGAGATCCCCGCGGTGGCCGGCGGGCGCTGGCAGCAGATGCTCATGCTGCTGCCCATGCTCGGCGGCACGGTGGCGATGGCGATGATGTTCGGCCGGGGCGGCGGCGCCTACTCGTACGTCGTGGGCGGGATGTTCGGGCTCTCCTCGTTGGCGATGCTGGTGACCTCCTGGGGCAGCGCCTCGGGCACGCCGAAGAAGTCCGAGATGATGGCCGCCCGCCGGGAGTACCTGCGCCACCTGGCCACGCTACGTCGACGGGTCCGGCGGACCGCCGGGCAGCAGCGGGCCGGGCTCTACTACCGACACCCGGACCCGGGCCGGTTGTGGTCGACGGTGGACAGCCACCGGGTCTGGGAGCGGCGCCCCGCCGACCCGGACTTCGCGGTGGTACGGGTCGCCGTCGGGCCGCAGACACTGGCCACCCCGCTCGTTCCTCCGGTCACCCGGCCGCTGGAGGAGCTGGAGCCGATGACCGCCGGAGCGCTGCGCCGCTTCCTGGACGCGTACTCCGTGGTGCCGGACCTGCCGGTGGCGCTGTCACTGCGCAGCTTCGCCCGGGTGCACGTGCGGACCGCCGGCCGCACCACCGGTGGCACCGGCCCGACCACCGGCGGGCCACCCACCGGCGACCCGGCGGCGCAGGCGCTGGTCCGGGCCGTGCTGACCCAGCTGGCCGTCTTCCACGCCCCCGACGAGCTGCTGGTCGCCATCTGCGCCGGGCCGGAACGCCGGGCCGGCTGGGAGTGGGTGAAGTGGCTCCCGCACGCCCACCATCCCGGACGCACCGACGCACTCGGCCCGGTACGTCTGGTCACCAGCTCCGCCGCCGAGCTGGAACGGCTGCTGGGCGACGTGCTGGCAAGCCGGTCCCGGTTCAGTCCGGCCGGCCCGGCCACCGACGGGCCGCACGTGGTGGTGGTGCTCGACGGCGGCGACCTCACCGGTGCCACCGACCTGACCGGCGACGGCGGCATCGACGCGGTCACCGTCCTGGACCTGGACACTCCACCGCCGCGCCTGCTCGACCGGTACGCGCTGCTGCTGGAGCTGCGCGGCCGGCGGCTGCACTCCTGGTCGGCCGAGGGGCATGCCGAGGTGGGCAGCGCCGACCAGCTCGACCCCGCCGACGCCGAGGCGGTCGCCCGACGGTTGGCGCCGCTGCGGCTGGCCGGCGCGGCTCGCGGCCCGGACGCCCCGCTCCAGGCCGAGCTGGGCCTGCCCGAGCTGCTCGGCCTCGGTGACCCGGAGAGCTTCACCGCCGAGCAGGGTTGGGCGCCGCGCTCGGCGCGGGACCGGCTGCGGGTGCCGATCGGGGTGGGCGCCGACGGTGGGGCCATCGAGCTGGACCTCAAGGAATCCGCCCAGGACGGGATGGGCCCGCACGGCCTGCTCATCGGGGCCACCGGCTCGGGCAAGTCCGAGCTGCTCCGCACGCTGGTGCTGGGGCTGGCCGCCACGCACAGCTCCGAGCAGCTCAACTTCGTACTGGTCGACTTCAAGGGCGGCGCCACCTTCGCCTCGTTCGACCGGCTGCCACACACCGCCGCCGTGATCACCAACCTGGCCGACGCGCTGCCCCTGGTCGACCGGATGGTGGACGCGATCAACGGGGAGTTGGTCCGCCGGCAGGAGCTGCTGCGCCGGGCCGGCAACTTCGCCAGCGTGCGCGACTACGAGCGGGCCCGGGCGGCCGGCAGCCCGCTGGCCCCACTGCTGTCGCTGCTGCTGATCTGCGACGAGTTCTCCGAGCTGCTCTCCGCCAAGCCCGACTTCATCGACCTGTTCGTGCAGATCGGCCGGCTCGGCCGGTCCCTCGGCGTACACCTGCTGCTGGCCAGCCAGCGCCTGGAGGAGGGGCGGCTACGAGGGCTGGACACCCACCTGTCGTACCGGATCGGGCTGCGCACCTTCTCCGCGTTGGAGTCGCGCACCGTGCTCGGGGTGCCGGACGCGCACGAGCTGCCCCGCTCACCGGGCCACGGCTACCTGCGCGCCGGCACCGACCCGCTGGCCCGGTTCAAGGCCGCGTACGTCTCCGGGGCGATCCACCGCCGAGCCGCGACAGCCGGTGTGACCGCCGGCGGCGGCGCCCGCCTGCTCACCTTCACCACCCACGTCGTGCCGGTGCCCGAGCCGGCCACGCCGGCCCTGCCCGTCGTGGCCGAGGAGGACGGCGGCCGGGAGACCCTGCTCGACCTGCTGGTCGACCGGCTCGTCGGGCAGGGACCGCCCGCGCATCAGGTCTGGCTCCCGCCGCTCGGCCAGCCGCCCGCACTGGACGAGCTGCTCGGCCCGGTCGAGGTCGACCCGGCGCGCGGGCTCACCGTGGGCAACCCCGAGCTGCACGGCGCGCTCGGGGTGCCGGTGGCCGTGGTGGACAAGCCGCTCGAGCAGCGCCGCGACCTGCTCTGGCTGGCGCTGGACGGCGCGGCCGGGCACGTGGCGGTGGTGGGTGCGCCGCAGAGCGGCAAGTCCACCGCGCTGCGCACGCTGATCTGCGCGCTGGCGCTCACCCACACCCCGGCCGAGGTGCAGGTCTACTGCCTCGACTTCGGCGGCGGCGGCTTGGCCGCGCTGCGCGACCTGCCGCACGTGGGTGGGGTGACCGGCCGTGCCGACCCGACCGCTGTGCGGCGCACCGTCGGCGAGATGACCACCCTGCTGGCCGAGCGGGAACGCCGCTTCAACGAGCTGGGCGTGGAGTCGATGGCCGCGTACCGGCGGCGCCGGGCCGCAGCGGGGACGGCCAACCAGCCGGGCGCCGACCCGTTCGGCGACGTGTTCCTGGTGATCGACGGCTGGAGCACCGTCCGCGGCGAGTACGACGACCTGGAGCCGCTGGTCACCGACCTGGCCACCCGGGGCCTGTCGTACGGGCTGCACGTGGTCGCCACGGCGCTGCGCTGGCTGGACTTCCGCCCGGCGATCCGGGATCTGTTCGGTTCCCGGCTGGAGCTACGCCTCGGCGACCCCGCAGACTCGCTGGTGGCCCGGCGGGCGGCCGCGAACGTGCCGGAGCGCTCCGGTCGGGGGGTGACCGCGGAGAGCCTGCACTTCCTCACCGCACTGCCTCAGCTCGCCGCCGCCAGCGGGGACACCGCCGACCTGGTCAAACGGGTCGCCGGCAGTTGGGCGGGTCCCCCGGCGCCCCGGGTCCGGCTGCTGCCGCCGGTGCTGCCGTACGCCGACCTGGACCTCGCCGCGACGACCGGACTGCGGCTGCCGATCGGGATCGCCGAGGCGGACCTGCGCCCGGTGGTGCTCGACTTCGCCACCGAGTCACATTTCGTGGTCTTCGGGGACGCGGAGTGCGGCAAGTCGTCGTTCCTACGCGCGCTGGCCACCTCGATCATCACCCGGTTCACCCCGGAGCAGGCCCGGGTGATCCTGGTCGACTACCGACGCAGTCTGCTCGGCGCCATCGAGACGCCGCACCTGATCGGTTACGGCACCGCCGCGGCGCACACCGCCGACCTGGTCGAGTCGGCCGCCGGCTACCTGGA
This sequence comes from Micromonospora sp. NPDC000668, assembly GCF_042897975.1. Taxonomy (NCBI): domain Bacteria; kingdom Bacillati; phylum Actinomycetota; class Actinomycetes; order Micromonosporales; family Micromonosporaceae; genus Micromonospora; species Micromonospora sp. NPDC000668. Next base: position 108,965 of record NZ_JBIAYP010000009.1, on the reverse strand, counting down.
GCGGCGTGCCCCCGGGCCGGAGGTCACCCCGCATCAGCTGCGCGACCGGTCCTGGTGGTCCGGACCGGAGCTGTTCGTGCTGGTGGACGACTACGACCTGGTCGCGGCCGGGCCGGCGAACCCGTTGCGGGCACTGGAGGAGCACCTGCCGCACGCCCGCGACGTCGGACTGCACCTGGTGCTTGCCCGCCGCTCCGGCGGAGCGGGCCGGGCCCAGTACGAGCCGATCGTGCAGCGGCTGCGGGAGCTTTCCACCGCCGGTCTGGTGATGGCGGGCAGCCCGGAGGAGGGCGCACTTGTCGGGCCGGTCCGGCCCGGGCCGCTGCCACCTGGTCGTGGTCGGTTGGTCACCCGGCGGGAGGGCGTACGCCTCGTCCAGCTCGCCCAGCTGCCGCCGCCGTGACCCTTGTCTTAGCGGTTCCTCCCGTGACAGGTGGGGAAACCGGTAATCTCCGATCGTCATGGTTTCGTCGGGATGAATGGCTGAGGATGTGACTGGGGTTCGGCACAGCTGTCCGGCAGCGGCCCGACGGGCGACCGGCCGGGTGCTGCTCGGTGTGGCGGCGGCGCTTGCCGTCGTGGCCCCGGCCGCAGCCGCCGTGCCCGCCGCCGTGCCCACCGCAGGCGGCCAGCTCGCTGGCGCGTCGGTGGCGTTCGCCCCCGGTGACAGCGTGGCCCGCAGTGACCAGGTCCGCGACGAGCAGTGGCAGCTCGACGAGCTGCGCGCCGAGACGGCGTGGCGCAGCTCGACCGGGCGGGGCGTGACCGTCGCGGTGGTCGACTCCGGAGTGGACGCCAGCCATCCCGACCTGACCGGCCAGGTGCTGCCCGGTCTCGACCTGGTGGGCCCCGCTGGCGGCGCCGGTCCGGATCCGGTGGGCCACGGCACCACCGTCGCCGGCCTGATCGCCGGGCGGAAAGACGACAAGCGGGGTGTGGTCGGCCTGGCGCCGGACGCCCGGATCCTGCCGGTACGGGTGCTCGACGACGAAAACCGCTACGACGACGCGCTCATCGTGGCCAAGGGAGTGCGCTGGGCGGTCGACAACGGCGCCCGCGTGATCAACCTGTCGTTGGGCGGCAGCGGCGACAGCCCGGCCCTGGCCGCGGCGCTGGACTACGCGTTCGCCCGGGACGTGGTGGTGGTCGCCTGCACCGGCAACCTGGCCACCTCCAGCAACTCCAAGGTCTGGTACCCGGCCCGCGAGCCGGGCGTGATCGCGGTCGCCGGCCTGGAACGCAGCAGCGACAATCTCTGGTCCGGGTCGATCACCGGCCGGGCGACGGTGCTCACCGCCCCCGCCACCGGGTTGGTCGGTGCCAAACCAACCGACGGGTACTGGCGGGTGCAGGGCACCAGCTTCGCGGCGCCGCTGGTGACCGCCACCGCCGCGTTGGTCCGGTCCCGCTACCCCCGGATGCCCGCCGGCGAGGTGGTCAACCGGTTGCTGGCCACCGCACGTGACCTCGGCCCGACCGGCCGGGACGACCGCTTCGGGTACGGGGTGGTGGATCCGGTGGCCGCGCTGACCGCGCAGGTGCCGCCGGTGACCGCCAACCCGTTGGACGACCTGACGTCGCCGGGCGTGGTCGGCTTCGGCCCCGCCCCCGGTTCCGCTGACGACGACCCGGTGACCGGCGCCGGCAGCGACCCGCTCGGCCTCACCGCACCCCGGCAGCAGACCCGGTGGACGGCCCGGCCGGCGGGCGCGCAGGACGACTCGGCGCCGGAACAGCTGTGGACCGGAGCCGCGCTCTTCGTCGCCCTGGTCACCGGAGCGGCGTTGATGGTGCGGCAGTTCCGCCGGCGCCCCCGCTGATCCGGTCGGTGCGGCAGGCCTGACCCCACCGTCGGTGGGGTAGAACCGTCGGCATGAGCACGCCCGGCCCGCGCACCCTGGCCCCCGCCGACACCCCGTCCTGGCGGCAGCGCCGCCTCGACCCGGACCATTCGCTGGGCCTGCGGCTGACCCTGGCCGCCACGGCGGCGTTCCTGGTGCTCGTGCCGTTCGCGCTGCTCGCCCTGCTGGTGCTCGGGGCCTGGCCGCCGCTGCGCCGACTGGACACGACGGTCACCGACGCGCTGCACGGCTATGCGCTCGACCATTCAGCCTGGGTCACGCTGATGCGGGGCTGGACCGAGGTCTTCGGACCGATGCCGCTGCGGGCCGTCGCCCTGCTCGTGGTGATCTGGCTGCTGCGCCGGGGAGCCCGCCGGTTGGCCCTCTGGGTGACCACCACGATGGTGGTGGGCGGGTTGATGGGCCCGCTGCTCAAGCTGCTCGTCGGCCGGGACCGGCCGGAGCTGCTGGACCCGGTCGCGCGGGCCGCCGGCTACTCGTTCCCCTCCGGGCACGCGCTGAACGCCACCCTGACCGCCGGGGTGCTGCTGCTGGTGTTCCTGCCGTACGCGGGGCGCGGGGCGTGGCGGGTCGGGCTCTGGGTCGCCGCGGTGCTGCTGACCGTGGTGACCGGGCTGAGCCGGGTGGCACTCGGCGTGCACTTCGCCAGCGACGTGTTCGGCGGTTGGCTGCTGGGTGCGGCGGTGGTCGCGGCGACCACGGCCGCGTTCACCAGTTGGCGGGCGCACACCGGGCTGCGTCCCGTCCGGCCGACCCGCGACGGCGTCGCGCCGGAGGTGGAACGGCACCCCGGAGAGGCCTGAGGCGTGGCGACCACGGCGACAGGGTATTGGGCGGCCCATGTCCGAGACCGTGGTCCAGATCGCCCGGCGGGTGCTGCTGCCGGTATCCCTCCTGCTCGGCGTCATGGTGTTGCTCGGGGTGCTGGTCACCCGGGTGTTCGCCCACACCTGGCCGTTGTCCGTGGAGGACGCGGTCAACCGGGAACTCGCCGCCGAGCGCACCGGCGGCTGGAACGACGTGTCGCTGGTGTTCAGCACACTGGCCAGCACCCAGATGATCGTCGTGGTCACCGTGCTGGTGGCGCTGGCGCTGCGGCTCTGGTTGGGCCGCTGGCGGGAGCCGCTGTTCCTGTGCGCGGCGGTGACCGCCCAGGCGCTGGTGTTCCTGCTGACCACGCTGGCGATCGACCGGCACCGCCCGGCGGTGGAGCACATGGACGTCTCACCGCCCACGTCCAGCTTCCCGTCCGGGCACACCTCGGCGGCGGTGGCGCTCTACGTCGGCATCGCCGTGCTGCTGGCGCTGCGGGCGCGGAGCACCGGCGCGAAGGTGGCCTGGTGGACGCTGCTGCTGGTGATGCCGCTCGGCGTGGCGATGACCCGGATGTACCGGGGAATGCACCACCCGAGCGACGTGGTGGCGTCCTTCCTCAACGGTGGCACCTGCGTCGCGATCATGGCTCGCGCGGTGCTGGACCGGGGAGTGCGGTGGGGGCGGGCGAAGCTACCGGCCGCGGGCCGACCCGCCACGCCAGCCCGGAGCTGACCCGCGCGGCGGTCAGGTGCACTCGCCGGTGCCGACGCCCCGGGTGCGTTCGGCGCCGGCCAGCGCCACCGGGCGGGCCTCGGCCGCGGTCACCGCGAAGCCGGTGTTCGGGTCGTCGGCCGCCGCCGCGAAGATGACGCCAAGCACCAGGCCGTTGGCGGACACCAGCGGTCCGCCGGAGTTGCCGCTGCGGACCAGCGCCCGGATCGTGTAGATCTCCCGGCTGACGTCGCCGGAGGAGTAGATGTCCGGTCCCTTGATCCGGTCGACGTCGCGGATCCGCGCCGACTGTGCGTTGTACGGGCCGTCGAGCGGGAAGCCCAGCACGATGGCGTCGGAGCCGCTGCCCGCGTTGCCGGCGGCGAACCGCAGCGACGGGCCGGGCATCCCGGGCACGTGCAGCACGGCCAGGTCGCGCTCCGGGTCGTAGACCACCACCTGACCGTCGTACCGATCGCCGCCGAGCTCGACCGCCACCGAGCGGGTGCCGGCGACCACGTGCGCGTTGGTCATCACCCGGTCGTCGGCGTACACGAAACCGGAGCCCTCGATCCGGCGCGAGCAACTGGGGGCGGAGCCGAGCACCTTGACCACCGACCGCTGGCCGTTGACCACCACCTGGGAGCCGGCCAGCGCCGGGTCGGGCGGTTCGACCTGCCGGGCCCGGGTGGGTGCGAGGTCGCCGAAGACGTCCGGGAAGCCGTTGGTGTCGACGGTTTCCCGCAGTGCGGTGGAGAGCTGCTGGGCCTGGTCCGGTAGGACCCGGTCCACCACTGTGATCAGCGCGCTGTTGCGTACCGAGGCGGCCAGCCAGGGCAGCGAGGACGACCCGAGCGGCACGGCGACCAGCCAGGCGACCAGCAGCACCGCGAAGAGCGAGACGAACGCCCCGCCGACGTCGTCGACCCGCCTGCCCACCTCACTGGTGATCGTCTTGCGTAGGTGCGAGCCGACCCAGCCGGCCAGCGCCTGACCGACCACGGCCAGCCCGAAGACCACGACCAGTGAGATCAGCACCCGGGTGCCGCTGTCCACGAACTGTCGGGCGAGCAGCGGCCCGAGCTGGAGGCCCAGCAACGCGCCCAGGAAGAAGCCGGAGAACGACAGGATTCCGATGACGAAGCCCTGGCGGTATCCGCTGATCGCGAACACGAGCATGAGCAGCAGCAGGACGAGATCCACGGCGGACACGGGTCAAGCGTACGGGCCGCACGCCCGGCAGATGACCATCGCTCGCTGAAGGTGACCGCGCGGTCAGCGTAGGGCGGTCTCGTCGACCTCGTCGGTGCCGGCTGACGGCGCGGGGGTCGCCCCGGTCGGCGGCAGCTCGACCACCCGGCTGCGCGGCCACGGGCGGGCCCACCCGCCCATCTCCAGCAGGGTGGCCAGCACCCCGGCGGTGAAGCCCCACACCAGCATGCCGCGCGCCGAGAACGCCGGCCCGATCCAGCCGCTGGGGTGGCGGACCCGCATCCGGTTGGCCGGGTCGACCAGCTCGCTGACCGGCAGCCGGGCCACGTGCGCCACCTCGGCGGGCTCCCGGGGGTGCACCGGGTGCGGGTCGTGCCACCAGGCCAGCACCGGGGTGACCACGAAGTCGCTGACCGGGATCCACAGCTTCGGCAACTCGGCCAGCACCGTCACGCTGGCCGGGTCGAGGCCGACCTCCTCGTTCGCCTCGCGCAGCGCGGTGGCGCGGACGTCGGCGTCCTCCGGGTCGGCCGCGCCCCCGGGAAAGGCCGGCTGGCCGGCGTGGTTGCGCAGGGTGGCGGCGCGTTGCAGGACCAGCACGTCGGGGCCGGCGCCGGGCTGCTCGCCGAGCAGCACCAGCACGGCGCTCTCCCGGCCGCCCTCGGCCGGGGTGGTCAGTCGGGTGAAGTCCTCGGCGCGGGCGGTGCCCAGCCGGGATAGCAGAGGCTCGATCCAGTCGGGTCGGTGGGTCACGCCGGCACCGTCAGACCGAGGTGTTGGTGGACCAGCTCGGCGAGCCGGGCATCGTCGAGCGCGCCGCTGGCGTCGACGTGTCGGATCCGCCCCTGCGCGTCGACGAAGAGAGTCAGCGGGATCGCGTTGCGCTTCAGCTCCCGTTGCAGCGCTTCGCCCTGGTCCACCAGGATCGGGAACCGGACGCCGAAGTCCTCCCCGATGGACTGGGCGCCGCCGCGGCTGTCCCGGCTGTTCACTCCGACCACCTGGAGCCGGCCGGCAGCCCGCTCGCTGAGCCGCTGGAAGGCGGGCAGCTCCTTGCGGCACGGCGGGCACCAGGAGGCCCACACGTTGATCACTGCCGGCCCGGCCACGTCCCGCAGAGCGACCGGTGCGCCGCCGGTGAAGCAGGCCAGGGTCAGCTCCGGCAGTGCCTCCCCGCCCGAGGCGGGTGCTGCCGCGTCCGCGGCGGACGTGGGTGCCGTGCTCAGCGCGGCGCAGTCGTCGAATGGCGACGGGCGCTCAGCGGCCGCCGGCCGGGGTGCGGGGTCGTCGGTCGTGCCGTCGGTGCAACCGGCGACGACCAGCAGCAGCGGCAGGAGCAGCAGAGCGAGGCGCCGGTTCACGGCACCTCCGCGGCGACCGCCTGGGCGGGCACCAGCGCCGGGTCGACCCCGGCCGCCGTCGCCAGGTCGCGTGCCCGGGGGCCCTTGAGCAGCTTGGCGGCAGCGGCCGGATCGGTCGGGCCGGTGCCGTACGAGGGGCAGAGCTTGGCCAGCGTGCACGCGCCGCAGGCCGGCTTGCGGGCGTGGCAGACCCGCCGACCGTGGAAGATGATCCGGTGCGACAGCATGGTCCAGTCGCGCTTTTCGTACAGCGCGCCGACCGCGTGCTCGATCTTGACCGGGTCGGTCTCGGCGGTCAGCCGCCACCGGTGCACCAGCCGCTGGAAGTGCGTGTCGACGGTGATGCCCGGGACGTCGAAGGCGTTGCCCAGGATGACGTTGGCGGTCTTGCGCCCGATCCCGGGCAGCGTCACCAGGTCGGCGAGCCGGCCGGGCACCTGGCCGTCGTACCGGTCGAGGAGTGCCTGCCCGAGGTGGAGCAACGAGTTGGTCTTGTTGCGGTAGAAGCCGGTGGGCCGGATCAGCTCCTCCATCTCGCCCCGGTCGGCGCCGGCGTAGGCGGCGGCGGTCGGGTAGCGGGCGAAGAGCTTCGGGGTGACCTCGTTGACCTTCTTGTCCGTGCACTGCGCGGAGAGAATGGTGGCGACGGCCAGCTCCAGCGGGGTGGAGTGGTCCAGCTCACAGTGCGCGTCGGGGTGCGTCTCGGCCAGCACCCGGCCGATCTTCCGGGCGCGGCGTTTGCGCCCGAGGTCGGTCTCGCTGGCGCCGGGTGGGCTACTGGTCACGACGGTCAGCCTACGTCGCACCCCGGACGTTCCCGCCGGGTCAGCCGCCGGTCGGCGGCGAGATCTTCCCCTGCCCGTCGAACCGGGCGCCGTCCTTCGGGAAGTCGCTGCGACTCAACTCGGTGACCAGACCCAGGCCCCGGTCGTCCGGGTCCATCGTCGGCTTGCCGGCCGAGTTCATGTACGTCGAGGTGAACGAGCCGCCGGCCCAGGTGCCGTCGGGCTTGAGCGACACCTTGAGCACACCGCCCCAGCCGAGCCGGCCGGTGTTGCTCAGCGAGTTGCCGCCACCGGCGAAGTTGCCCAGGCTGTACGCGATCAGGCGCCCCTGGTAGAACTCCATCCCGCGCAGCACGTGCGGCCCGTGGCCGACGATCAGATCCGCCCCGGCGTCGATCATGGCGTGCGAGAACTTCACCGGGTCGCCCCGGTTCTCGCCCAGGAACATCTCGGTGCCGGGCTTCACCCGGGTCTTGTCCGCTCCCTCGCCACCCATGTGCACCTGCACCACGACCAGATCGGCCAGGGTGGCGGCCTTGGCCACCACCGCCTTCGCCTTGGCGATGTCGACCAGGCTGTTGGACCAGACGTACGACGAGAAGCCGGCCACGGCGACCTTGACGCCCTTGACGTCGACCACGGTGATCTGGTCCGGGGCGCCGGTGTGCTCCAGGTCGTACTTCTCCAGCGCCTTCTGGGTGTTCTCGTAACCCTTCGGGCCGTAGTCGTAGCCGTGGTTGTTGGCCTGGTTGAGCACGTCGAAGCCGGCGTCCCGCAGGTGTGCGGCGTACTCCGGTGGGGCCCGGAACTGGAAGCAGCGGGTGGAGTTGGCCCCGCACTTGCCGGTGCCGGTGTCCACCGTCAGCGGCTCCTCCAGGTTGCCCATCACCAGGTCGGCCTTGAGCGCCCCGGTGACCGAGGTGAAGAAGCCCTTCCCACCGGCGGCGGGCAGTCGGCTCGGGGCGTTGCCCATGATGATGTCGCCGGTGGCGGAGAGCGAGATGGCGGCGTCCCCGCCGGAGGCCGAGGGATCCCCGCTGGCCTTCGGGCCGGCCGTGGCCACCGGAGCGCCGGTGCCACCGCCGCCGGCACCCGGCTGCCAGACCGGGGACTCCCCGGAGTCGGCGCAGCCGGCGACGAGCAGGGCAGCCAGCAGCGCGGCGACGCCGAGGGCGACACGGCGGCGCGGGCGGGGCGCGAGGGAGGCGGGAGCGTACATCGCCCGCGACCCTACCGGGCCGTAAACGCGCCGACGAGGGCCGATCGGTCGGAAGTTCAGCCGGTCAGCCGGTCCGACCAGGGCACGACCGGCCGGTCGCCACCGGCGAGCACCGCTGCGTGCACCGCCCGGGCCAGCGGGGCACCCCAGGTGGAGCGCGGTCCGCCGTACGCCGCCTCCGGCCCGTCCACCGGGCAGAGGACGGTGACCGCGTCGGTCGGGGTACCGGTTCCCGGCAGCCCCATCTCGCTGATCGCCTGGGCCTTCGCCTCGGTCGCGGTGGCCACCGCGTTGACCAGAGCCGAGTCGGCGAGCCGGGCCGGCACGTACACCACGATGTTGACCGTGCCGACCCGCTGGGTGAGCGCGGCCGGAACCGGCGCGGCGGCGAGCACCGGGGTGCCGAGCCCGACGGTCGCCCAGGCCCGCACCCCGGTGTCGGTCCGGGCAACCACCTCGGTCACATCAACGCCGGTCAGCAGGCCCACCCCGGGGCCGTCGAGGGCCAGGTCGGCGGCGAGTGCGGCCAGGTGCCCGGCGGGGTCGTCCCGGTCGTACGACATGGGCACGGTCGCGTTCAGCACCCATTGCCGAATGCCGATGCCGCCGCCGAGCGGGCCGCTGCTGACCGCCCGCAGCGGCCCGTCGGCGCGCCACACCAGCAGCGGGATGTCCCGCCCGTCTTCGGCTCGGCTGGTCAGGATTGGCTCGGTCAGCACGTCGGGCAGGTTACGCCACCGACCAAGATTCCAGGGGCGACCTCTGATTCGTGCTCACGTGCGCCTAGACTTGGCGGCGCGCGAGGGGATCAGCGGACGGCGGACCCGGCCGACGGACGGCACGCGTAAGCGGAGGTGCGCGATGGACGAGGTACTGGCCCGCAGCGGGATCTTCCAGGGTGTAGACCCGGAAGCTGCCGAGGCGCTCGCCAAGGAGATGGAGACGATCGAGGTCCGCAAGGGCGAGATCGTCTTCAATGAGGGCGAGCCCGGTGACAGCCTCTATATCCTGCTGTCCGGGAAGATCAAGGTTGGCCGCCGCGCGGCGGACGGCCGGCAGAACCTGATCGCGGTGATGGGCCCGTCGGACATGGTCGGTGAGCTGTCGCTCTTCGACCCGGGTCCGCGTACGGCGACCGCCACCGCGGTGACCGACACCCGGCTGGTGCGACTGCGCAAGCAGGCGCTGCGGCCGTGGCTGAACAACCGTCCGGAGATCGCCGAGCAGTTGCTCCGGGTGCTCGCCCGGCGGCTGCGCCGGACCAACGACTCGCTCGCCGACCTGATCTTCACGGACGTGCCGGGTCGGGTCGCCAAGAACCTGCTCCAGATGGCCGGCCGGTTCGGCACCCGGGACGGCGGGGTGCTGCGGGTGACCCACGACCTCACCCAGGAGGAGATCGCCCAGCTCGTCGGCGCCTCCCGGGAGACGGTCAACAAGGCGCTGGCCGACTTCGCCTCGCGCGGCTGGCTGCGCCTGGACGGCAAGAGCATCATCATCCTCGACCCGGAGCGCCTGGCCCGTCGCGCCCGCGTCTGAGTAGCACGTCCCGTCCCCGCCCACCGTCTCCGACGGTGGGCGGGGACGTTTCGTTTTGGACCCGCCTACCGCCCCGTCTCTCTCTGCCCGGCGCAGAATCGCTGGACTCGACGCTTCGCCCGCCGCCAGGGTGGAGCCATGTTGAACCGGGTTGCTGTGCTGTCCGACATCCATGGGGTGCTACCCGCGCTGGAGGCGGTGCTGGCCGAGCCGGACGTCGCCGCCGCCGACCTCATCGTGCTCACCGGCGACATCGCGGCCGGCCCGCAGCCGGTCGAGGTGCTGGACGTGCTCGCCGGCCTCGGCGACCGGGTCTGCTGGGTCGGCGGCAACGCGGACCGCGAACTGGTCGAGGCGCGGAAAGGCAGTCCCGCGTCGATCGAGGTGTCGAACTGGGCCGCCGAGCAGCTCCGCGATGACCACCTCACGCGGCTGGCCGCGCTGCCACTGACGGTGACCCTGGAGATCGACGGTCTGGGCCCGGTGCTCTTCTGCCACGCCACCCCTCGGGACGACGAGGAGGTCGTGCTCGTCGACACCCGGATGGAGCGCTGGGCGGAGGCCTTCGCCGCACTGCCGGACGAGGTGACGACGGTGGTCTGCGGCCACACCCATATGCCGTTCACTCGGCTGGTCGACCGCCGCCTGGTGGTGAACGCCGGCAGCATCGGCATGCCGTACGGCGGGGCGGGCGCGTGGTGGACGCTGCTCGGGCCGGGCGTGCAGCTGCGCCGCACGAACTTCGACGTGGACCTCGCCTGCGCCCGGGTGACCGCTGACTCCACCTTCCCCGACGCCGCCGCCTGGGTCGATGAGTACCTGCGCTCCGAGCACAGCGACGCCGAGGCCCTGGCCGTCTTCGCCCCACGCGACGGCCGCTGACAAGCAGCTTCGGCCACAGCCGCCACCGCGCCCGCAGGCCCGGGCCTGCCGAGGCCGGACCGGGCCGGGGACCACCCTCGCTGCCTGTCGAGCTGCCCCAGATCTGAGACCGTCCCGAACCGCACGGCAACCGACCCGGCACCCGAGCTGCGCGGCATCCCACAGGCACCCGACCCGGCACCCAAGCTGCGCGGCATCCCACCGGGCACCCGACCCGGCACCCAAAGCTGCGCGGAACGTGGCGTGCGGAGGCTGCCCCAAATATGGGGCAGCTCGACAGGGACCAGGAAGCACGGACACCGGCCGGCCCGTCCAAGAGCTGCGCCCGCCACCGGGAACAGAAAAAATCAGTCTTGACTGTTTGTTTCGTAGGCCGCAGGCTGTCCCCGTGTCCACCGCATCGACGCGCGTCCCTCAGCAGAAGCGCAGCCGAGCCACCCAGGCCCGGCTGCTGGAGGCGACCGTCGACTGCCTGATCGAGCACGGCTGGTCCGGCACCACCACCACCGTCGTCGCGGCCCGGGCCGGCGTCTCACGCGGTGCTCAGCTACACCATTACCCCACCAAAGCCGCGCTGGTCACGGCCGCCGTCGCCCACCTGGCCGAGCGCCGGGCCGATGAGCTGCGCACCGAGGCGGAGGCACTGCCCGCCGGGTCGCAGCGGCTGGATCGGGTGATCGACCTGCTTGCCGCCGCGTTCACCGGGCCGCTCTTCGTCGCCGCGCTCGAACTCTGGGTCGCCGCCCGCACCGACCGGGAGCTTCGGGACGCCCTAGTGCCACTGGAGGCGACGGTCGGCCGGGAGATGCACCGACTCACCGTCGCCCTGCTCGGCGTCGACGAGCGCCGTCCCGGCGTCCGCGAGGCGGTGCAGGCCACCCTCGACCTGCTGCGCGGGCTCGGGGTGGCCAACCTGCTCAGCGACGACTCGGCCCGCCGCACCGCCCTGCTCGCCACCTGGAAACGCCAGCTCGCCACCCTGCTCACGCCCTGACCTGCCGCCCGCTGCCGGGCCGCCCTGACCGGAGGCACCATGGTCGACCTCAAGGATCTACTCGCGGATCTGGCCGACGAGTCCGATCAGCTGGACGCACTGGTGAGCCCGCTGCCGACGGTCGACTGGGCGCAGCCGACCCCCGCGCCGGGCTGGAGCATCGGGCACCAGATCGCCCACCTCGCCTGGACCGACCACGTGGCGCTGCTGGCCGCCACCGACGCGGCGGCCTTCTTCGCGACGGTGACCGCCGCACCGGACCCGGCCCGACTGGTCGACCACGGTGCGGAGCAGTTCCTCGCGCCACCGCCCGAGTTGCTCGCCCGGTGGCGCGCCGGCCGGACGGCGCTCGCTGCCGCGCTGGCCGCCGTCCCGGTCGGTGCGAAGCTGCCCTGGTACGGCACCCAAATGTCGGCCACCTCGATGGCGACGGCCCGGATCATGGAGACCTGGGCGCACGGCGAGGATGTGGCCGACGCGCTCGGCGTCGTCCGCCCCGCCAGCGACCGGCTCCGACACGTGGCGCACCTCGGCGTGCGTACCCTCGGGCACGGCTTCGCGGCGCACGGCCGGCCGGCACCGACGGCGCCGGTCCGGGTCGAGTTGACCGGGCCCGGCGGTGACACGTGGAGCTGGGGTCCGGCGGACGCCGCCGACCGGCTGACCGGTCCGGCCCGGGACTTCTGCCTCCTGGTCACCCAGCGCCGACACCGCGCCGACACCGCCCTGCTGGCCAGCGGCCCGGTCGTTGACGAGTGGCTCGACGTGGCGCAGGCGTTCGCCGGCCCGCCGGGCGCTGGCCGCGACCCGTCCGCGCCCGCCGCTGGGAACGGAGTGCCGGCATGATCCGGATCGGCAACGCCTCCGGCTTCTACGGCGACCGGTTCACCGCTTGGCGGGAGATGCTCGACGGTGGCGAGCTGGACGTTCTGACCGGCGACTACCTGGCCGAGCTGACCATGCTGATCCTCGGCCGGGACCGGCTGCGCGACCCCGACCTCGGCTACGCGAAGACCTTCCTGCGGCAGCTGGAGACCTGCCTCGGCACCGCCCTCGACCGGGGGGTGCGGATCGTGACCAACGCCGGCGGGCTGAACCCCGCCGGCCTGGCTGCCGCCATCGAACGGCTCGCCGACCGGCTGGGCCTGCCGGCCCGGGTCGGGTACGTCGAGGGCGACACGATCGAGCGGCCCGACGCGCTGACCGCGAACGCCTACCTGGGGGCGTTCGGGATCGCCGCCTGCCTCGACGGCGGGGCGGACGTGGTGGTCGCCGGCCGCGTCACCGACGCGTCGCTGGTGGTCGGCCCGGCCATCGCCCGGTACGGATGGAGCCGCGACGACCTGGACCAGTTGGCCGGGGCGACCGTCGCGGGGCACCTCATCGAGTGCGGCGCGCAGGTCACCGGCGGCAACTTCAGCTTCTTCACCGAGCTGCCCGACGGTGGACGCCGGCCCGGCTTCCCGATCGCCGAGGTGCACCCGGACGGCTCCACGGTGCTGACCAAGCATCCGGGCACCGGGGGTGCGGTCACCGTGGAGACGGTCACCGCCCAACTGCTCTACGAGATCGGCGGGCCGGCGTACCTGGGGCCGGACGTGGTCACCCGGCTGGACACTGTGACGCTGCGACCCGACGGGCCGGGCCGGGTCCTGGTCTCCGGCGTCCACGGCACCCCACCGCCGGCGACGCTGAAGGTGGGCGTCAACAACCTCGGTGGCTTCCGCAACTCGATGACCTTCGTGCTCTGCGGGCTGGACGTCGAGGCGAAGGCAGCCCTGGTCCGCGGCCAGGTCGAGGAGGCGGTGGGCAAGGACGGGCTGGAGTTCGTGCTGGCCCGGACCGACCACCCGGACGCCGTCGACACCGAGGCGGCCAGCGCCCTGCTCCACGTACACCTGCGCGACAGCGACCGGACGCGGGCCGGTCGGGCCTTCTCGGCCGCCGCCGTCGAGCTGGCGCTGGCCTCCTACCCGGGCTGCACGCTGACCACCCTGCCGGGCGACGCCACACCGTACGGCGTCTTCACCGCCGACACCGCGCCACAGGATGCGGTGTCGCACGTGGCGGTGCTGCCCGGCGGCGAACGGGTGCCGATCGCCCCACCGATCCGTACCGGCGCTCCGCCCGCGCCGGAGACCGAGACGTCACCGGGTGGCGGGGCGGCCGCGGTCGAGGGCCCGACCCGGCGGGGAGCCCTCGGCGAAGTGGTCGGCGCGCGCTCCGGGGACAAGGGCGGCGACGCCAACCTCGGCGTCTGGGCGCGCTCCGACGCCGGGTACGCCTGGCTGCGCGAGTGGTTGAGCGTCGAACGGCTGGCGGAACTGCTGCCGGAGACCGATTCGCTGGCCGTGCATCGGTACGAGCTGCCGAACCTGCGCGCGGTCAACTTCGTGATCGAGGGACTGCTCGGTGCGGGGGTGGCCGCGTCCACCCGGTTCGACCCGCAGGCCAAGGCACTCGGTGAGCTGCTGCGCTCCCGGATCGTCGACCTGCCGGTCAACGTGCCGACCGGCCCGGCGGCATCGGCCGGCACGGGCGAGGAGACGCCATGAGCATCGTGGACACCCCGGAGCGGCGGCAACTGCGCGAGCTGACGCGCGCCTTCGTGACCCGCGAGGTGCTGCCGCACCTCGACGAGTGGGAACGCGCCGGTGAGGTGCCCCGGGCGCTGCACGCCACCGCCGCGAAGCTCGGCCTGCTCGGCATCAGCTTCCCCGAGTCGGTCGGCGGCAGCGGCGGTGATCTGCTCGACTCGATCATCGTGACCGAGGAACTGATCCGCTCCGGCGGCTCGTCCGGCCTGGTCGCCGCGCTGTTCACGCACGGCATCGCGTTGCCGCACATGGTCGCGGCAGCCGGCGTCCACCCCGGCGGCTCGCTGGGCGGCCGGCTCGGCGGCACGACGACGCCCGGCGCCGACGACCTGGTCGAGCGGTACGTCCGGCCCACCCTGGCCGGCACGATGATCGGCGCGCTGGCGATCACCGAACCGGACGGCGGCTCGGACGTGGCCGGGATCCGCACCACCGCCCGCCGCGACGGCGACCACTACGTGGTGAACGGGTCGAAGACGTACATCACCAGCGGGCACCGGGCCGACTTCGTGACCACGGCGGTCTGCACCGAATTTCCGGGTAGCGGCGAACTCACCCTGCTGGTGATCGACAAGGGCACGCCCGGCTTCACCGTGGGCCGCCGGTTGGAGAAGCTCGGCTGGCACTGCTCCGACACCGCCGAACTCTCCTTCGTGGACGTACGGGTGCCGGTGGCGAACCGGATCGGCGCGGAGAACACCGGCTTCCTGGCGATCATGCAGCACTTCGCGGCGGAGCGGCTCTCGCTGGCCACCCAGGCGTACGCCACCGCGCAGCGCTGCGTCGAGCTGGCCGTGCGCTGGTGCCGGGACCGGGAGACCTTCGGGCGGCCGCTGGCCAGCCGACAGTTGGTCCGGCACCGGCTGGCCGAGATGCACACCCGCGCCGAGGCGGCCCGGTCGTACGTGCACGAGGTGGCCGCGCGGGTGGCGGCCGGGGAGCCGGTGGTGACCGAGGTGGCGATGTCCAAGAACATGGCGGTGGCCGCCTGCGACCAGGTCGTCGACCAGGCGTTGCAGTTGCACGGTGGCTTCGGCTACCTCCGCGACGCCGAGGTGGAGCGGCACTACCGGGACGCCCGGATCCTCGGCATCGGCGGCGGCACCACCGAGATCATGAATGAGATCATCGCGAAGGGGATGGGGCTGTGAGCATTCTGGACAGTGCGATCGACCCGTCCGCACCGGGGCCTGCGGCGAACCGGGCCGCGCTGCTGGACCGGCTGACCGAACTGGACGCCGCGCTGGACCAGGCCCGGGCCGGCGGCGGCGAGAAGTACGTGACCCGGCACCACTCCCGCGGCAAGCTGCTCCCCCGGGAGCGGATCGAGCTGCTGGTGGACGCCGACAGCCCGTTCCTGGAGCTGTCGCCGGTCGCCGCGTTCGGCACGGACTTCCCGGTCGGTGCAAGCGTGGTCACCGGCATCGGGGTGGTCGAGGGCGTGGAGTGCCTGATCATCGCCAACGACCCGACGGTACGTGGCGGCGCCGTCAACCCGTGGTCGCTGGCGAAGACCCGGCGGGCCGGCGAGATCGCGCTGGCCAACCGGCTACCGATGGTCAACCTGGTCGAGTCGGCCGGGGCGGACCTGCCGACCCAGGCGGAGATCTTCATCCCGGGGGGTCGGGTGTTCCGCGACCTGACCCGGCTCTCCGCGGCGGGCATCCCCACGGTCAGCGTGGTCTTCGGCAACGCCACGGCCGGTGGCGCGTACGTGCCGGGGATGTCCGACCACGTGATCATGATCCGGGACCGTTCACAGGTCTACCTGGCCGGGCCACCGCTGGTGAAGATGGCGACCGGTGAGGTCACCGACGACGAGTCGCTGGGCGGGGCGGCGATGCACGCCGGCACGTCCGGGCTCGCCGACTACCTGGCCGAGGACGAGCGGGACGGCATCCGGCTGGCCCGGCAGTGTGTCCGCCGTTTGAACTGGCGCAAGCAGGGCCCGCCGCCGCGTACGGCCGTCCCGCAGCCGCCGAAGTACGACCCGGAGGAGCTGCTCGGCATCGCGAGCGCCGACCTCAAGGTGCCGTTCGACCCGCGTGAGGTGCTGGCCCGGATCCTGGACGGCAGCGACTTCGACGAGTTCAAGCCGGCGTACGGGGATGCGCTGGTCACCGGCTGGGGCGAGCTGCACGGTTACCCGGTGGGCGTGCTGGCCAACGCCCGGGGGGTGCTGTTCAGCGAGGAGGCGCAGAAGGCGGCGCAGTTCATCCAGCTCGCGAACGTCGCCGACACCCCGCTGATCTTCCTGCAGAACACCACCGGCTACATGGTCGGCACCGAGTACGAGCAGCGCGGCATCATCAAGCACGGCGCACTGATGATCAACGCGGTCTCCAACTCGACGGTGCCGCACCTGACGGTGAACCTCGGCGCCTCGTACGGGGCCGGCAACTACGGCATGTGCGGCCGGGCGTACGAGCCGAGGTTCCTGTTCACCTGGCCGAACGCGAAGTCGGCGGTGATGGGCCCGGCGCAGCTCGCCGGGGTGCTCTCCATCGTGGCTCGGCAGGCCGCCGCCGCCCGGGGGCGCGACTACGACGAGGAGTCCGACGCGGCGATGCGGATGATGGTCGAGCAGCAGATCGAGTCGCAGTCCGGCGCGCTCTTCCTCTCCGGCCGGCTCTACGACGACGGGGTGATCGACCCTCGGGACACCCGGACCGTCCTCGGGCTCTGCCTGTCGGCGATCCACAACGGGCCGGTGAAGGGCGCCGACGGCTTCGGCGTCTTCCGGATGTAGGGGGCGGAACCAACATGATCAACCGACTTCTGGTGGCCAACCGGGGGGAGATCGCGCGTCGGGTCTTCGCGACCTGCCGAGCGCTCGGCGTGGAGACGGTCGCCGTGCACTCGGACGCGGACGCCGCGGCGCCGTTCGTCCTCGAGGCCGACCAGGCGGTGAGGCTGCCGGGGAACACGCCGGCCGAGACGTACCTGCGGGTCGACCTGATCCTGGACGCGGCCCGCCGCAGCGGCGCGGACGCCGTCCACCCGGGCTACGGCTTCCTGGCCGAGAACGCCGAGTTCGCGGCGGCGGTGACCGACGCCGGGCTGATCTGGGTCGGACCGCCGGCCAAGGTGATCGGCGCGATGGGCGACAAGTTGGCGGCGAAGGCGCTGCTCGCCGACGCGGGCGTGCCGATGCTGCCCAGCTGGACCGACACCGACGAGATCACCGACTTCCCGGTGCTGGTCAAGGCGTCCGCCGGTGGCGGTGGGCGCGGGATGCGGATCGTCCGGGACGCCGCCGGGCTGGCCGAGGCCGTCGCCTCGGCGCGCCGCGAGGCCGCTGCGGCGTTCGGCGACGGCACGGTCTTCATCGAGCGGTACGTCGAGCGCGGCCGGCACGTCGAGGTGCAGATCTTCGGCGACACCCAGGGTCGGGTGGTCGCCCTCGGCGACCGGGAGTGCTCGATCCAGCGCCGGCACCAGAAGATTGTCGAGGAGGCGCCGGCGGTCGTGCCGCCGGAGGTGCGGACGGCTTTGCACGAGGCGGCGGTGGCCGCTGGTCGTGCGGTCGACTACCTGGGCGCCGGGACGGTGGAGTTCCTGCTCGCCCCGGGCGGGGAGTTCTTCTTCCTGGAGATGAACACCCGGCTCCAGGTGGAGCACCCGGTCACCGAGCTGTGCACCGGGCTGGACCTGGTCGGGCTGCAACTGCTCGTCGCCGAGGGTGAGCCGCTGCCGGCGGCGCTGCCGGCCAGCACCGGCCACGCGATCGAGGTACGCCTCTGCGCCGAGGACGCCGCAGCGAGTTGGCGGCCCGCCACCGGCACCCTGCACCGGTTCGCGGTCCCCGGAGTGGTCACCGAGTTCGGCGCGCTGGCCGGGCCCGGGCTGCGGCTCGACTCGGGCGTGGTGGCCGGCTCGATGGTCGGCGTGCACTACGACTCGATGCTCGCGAAGCTGGTCGCGTGGGGCCGGACCCGGGCCGAGGCGACCCGGCTGCTGGCGACCGCGCTGGCCCGGGCCGAGTTGCACGGGTTGACGACCAACCGGGATCTGCTGGTCCGGGTGCTGCGCAGCACCGCGTTCGCCGCCGTGGAGATCGACACCGGGTTCCTGGAACGGCACCCGGAGGTCTTCGCCCCGCTGCTCCCCGCCGACCGGCTCCCGCTGGCCGCTCTCGCGGCGGCGCTCGCCTCGGCCGCCGGCCGTCGCGCCGATTCCCGGGTGCTCACCGGCCTGCCGTCGGGCTGGCGCAACGTGCCCGCCGTTCCGCAGGTCACCCGCTTCGCCGGGGCGGACGGCGAGATCGAGGTCCGCTACCGGCTGGACCGCACGGGCGGGCTCGCCGAGTGGTCCACCGACCCCGTCGCCGATCGCGTCGTGGCACTGGTCGAGACCGCCCCGGGCCGGGTGGTGCTCGACGTCGACGGCGTGCGGCACGCGTACGGCGTACACCGGGTGGGGTCGGCGGTCTTCGTGGACGGCCCGGACGGGGCGGCGAGCCTGACCGAGCTGCCGCGTTTCCCGTTGCCCACCGCGGAGTTGGCCGCCGGGTCTCTGCTCGCGCCGCTGCCCGGCGCGGTGACCCGGGTGCACGTCCAGGTCGGCCAACGGGTCGCGGCCGGCGATCCGCTGCTCACCCTGGAAGCGATGAAGTTGGAACATCCCGTGCTCGCCCCGACCGACGGTGTCGTCGCCGAACTGCCGGTGCCGGCCGGCGGTCAGGTGCGCACCGGCGCCGTGCTGGCCGTTATCGACAATTCCAGCTCGGTGCGTCTTGCGCCGCACCTCGACCTGGAGCAGTCGAACCCCGAGGAGGACCCCCGATGACCTTCGACCTCACCCCCGAGCAGGACCAGCTGCGCGACGCCGTGCGGGCGCTCGGCCGCCGGTACGGTCACTCCTATTTCGTAGCGAAAGCAAAATCGGGGGAACACACCACCGAGCTGTGGACCGAGGCCGGCCAGCTCGGCTACCTGGGGGTCAACATCCCGACCGAGTACGGCGGCGGGGGCGGCGGCATCACCGAGCTGGCCATCGTCTGCGAGGAGTTGGCGGCGGCCGGCTGTCCGTTGCTGCTGCTGGTGGTCTCCCCCGCCATCGCGGCCACCATCCTCAGCCGGCACGGCACCGAGGAGCAGCGCAAGCGGCACCTGCCCGGCCTCGCCGACGGCTCCCAGAAGATCGTCTTCGCGATCACCGAGCCGGAGGCCGGCTCCAACTTCCACCGCCTCGGCACGGTGGCCCGCCGCGACGGCGACGGGTGGCTCCTCTCCGGCCGCAAGTGCTACATCTCCGGCGTGGACGAGGCGGACCACGTGCTGGTGGTGGCCCGTACCGAGGATGCGGCGACCGGAAAGCTCAAGCCGGCGCTGTTCCTCGTGCCGACGGACGCGGCCGGGCTGACCCGGTCCAAGCTGGACATGGAGATCCTGTCCCCGGAGAACCAGTTCCTCCTCTACCTGGACGACGTGCGACTGCCCGGCGACGCGTTGGTCGGCGAGTCGCTGGATGCCGGCCTGCCGGCGCTCTTCGCGGGGCTCAACCCGGAGCGGATCACCGTGGCCGCGATGGGCGCCGGCACCGGCCGGTACGCCATCGAGCGGGCCAGCGAGTACACCGCCACCCGCAAGGTGTGGGGTGGTCGGACCATCGGCTCCCACCAGGCGGTGTCCCACCCGCTGGCGCACGCGGCGGTACAGGTGGAACTGGCCCGACTGATGATCCAGAAGGCCGCCACCCTGTACGACGCCGGCCGCGACCTGGAGGCCGGGGTGGCCGGCAACATGGCCAAGTACGCCTCCGGGGAGGCCGCCGCACTCGCCGTGGACACCGCCGTCCAGGCGCTCGGCGGGGCCGGCATGACCACCGAGTACGGTGTGGCCACCCTGCTCGGCGCGGTTCGGGCCGGTCGGATCGCCCCGGTCAGCCGGGAGATGATCCTCAACTTCGTCGCCCAGCACGTCCTCGGCCAGGACAAGTCCTACTGACCCACCACGAGCCACGGCGGCAGCGGTCAACCGGGAGTGCGGCAGGCGGCGTCGATGCGGTGCACCGGTCGGACGCGGCGGCCCAGCCCTTCCAGCAGCGAGTCCTCGACGTGGAAGTCGTGGATGCGCAGCCGGTGTCGGGGTAGCTCCTCCTCGCTCGGGCAGAGCACCTGGGCGCGTACCAGGGCGACCGGGACGTACCGCACGCCGCCCTGCTCCTGAAGGATCACCATGTTGACGTCGTCGGTGGTGACCACGTGCCCGCGTACGTCCTCGGTGGGGCCGTTCTCCGCGCCCACCGTGGTGACGGTCAGTGGCAGCACCGGCGTGCTGATCACCGGCAGCGCGGCCCAGACCAGCATGGCCAGCACCGCCACCTCGGTCACCGACGCCAGCGGCCGGATCACCATCCCGGGCAGCGGCCCGGCGATGAGGAGTGCCAGCAACGGCGGCACCACGATGAGCGCCAGCACCAGCCGCTCGCCCCCCTGGTCCACCGCGTCGCGCAGCGTGGGCAGCACCAGCCAGCCGTACCCGGCGAGCAGCGCGACGATCAGCAACACCCGTGGCGCGACCCGCTCGTGCAGCCGGCCGGGGCGGAGCTGGAACGCGGCCACGAACGCCGGCAACAGCAGCGGAAGGTAGAGCAGCGGCCAGGTGATCAGGGCGAGCAGGAAGCTTGCCAGCACCACCCAGGCCGGGGTGATGTCGGCCCAGCGCGCGAAGAGCGGTCGACGACGGGTGCCCGGCGGGAGGCGATCCGCGCTGACGGCCAGCACCGCACCGAGCGCGAAGACGGCGACCATGCCGGTGGAGAGCAGCCGGGCCGCCGTGGTCAGGAAGCCGGCCAGCAGGTTGACCGGCCCGACGTTCGCCACCAGCAGCAGCGTGGTCTGGAGTTCGCCGCCCGCCTCCACCCCGAGGCGGAGAACCGAGAAGATCGCCGGTACGCCCACCACGGCGGTCCAGAACGACTGGCTGGCGCGGGCGCGCCGCTCCGCCGGGTCCCACCGGACCCGCCCGGGCTCGACGTCGGCGACGACCGGCTCGGCGGCCGGCACGCCGATCGGCCAGTCGACGCCACCCACTGCGCCAGCGGCCGAACCGTCGACAGCCGAGGACGCGGCAGCCTCCGTACCGTCGATGCTCGGCGACGCGGCGGCGCCCGGCACGGACGTGCGGGGCGGCGGGACCGGGCCGTCGCCGCCGGTGGCGGTCGGCGCCGTGCTCACTTCGCGGGCGCCTTGTCGTCGAAGTCGACCAGCTTCGGCACCTCCAGCGGCTGCGGCTGGCGCTTCTCGGCCTTCAGCCACGGGCCCAGAGTCCTGTTGTACGCGGTCTGCCAGGGACTTGCCTCCTCGTCCCGCCCCTGCTGGTAGCTCTTCTGTAGGAAGAACGCAACCAGGTCGCGCAGTGCCGAGTCGCCGATCGGCACGCCCACGCCCAGCAACTCGCTGGTGCCGAACGGCAGGTCGACGATCTCGAACTCCTTCGGGTGACGGGCCAGGAAGCCGGCGAGGATCGTCTCGTCGGAGCTGACCGCGTCGTAGCGGCCTGCCCGGATGCCGGCGACGCAGTCACCAACGGTCTTCACGACCAGGGCCCTGACCTGGTGACTTTCCAGCTCGGCCTCGGAGGTGGAGCCGCCGCTGGTACAGATCTTGTAGTCCGGGTTACGAAGGTCCTCAATGGTGCTGATCTTGCCCCTGAGACGGGTCGGCACCATCACCTCCTGGGTGGTGACGAAGTACGGCCCGGCGAAGCTCACGACCTCCTTGCGCTTCTCGGTCATGGAGAAGCTGGACACCACGAGGTCTACCGTGCCGCCCTGCAGCGCCGGGATCCGCTCCTCGGTGGCCACCGGAATGAATTCCAGCCGCTGATCCCCCTCGTAGCCGAGGGAGGCGGCGACGTACCGGGCGATCTCGACGTCGAAACCGACGTGTTGGCCGTTTCGCAACTCACCCATGAGCGGCTCGTTCGTGGCGACACCGATGCGCAGCTTCGACTGGCCGTAGATGTGTGTCTCGCGCATCTTCTCCTGCACGGACGGCAGGTCCGGCTCCTGCCGGCTGTCGCACCCGGCGGCGGCGGCCAGGGTGAGGGTCAGGGCGACCGCCAACGTCGTCGCGATCGAGCGGAGTCGGGACTGCGAACTGCCTGAGTTCATGGGCGACCTCGCTGCCGAAAGAGCCTGCGGGACACCGAGAGTAGCGGCTTCTGCCCATTGCGTGTGCGCACCGATCGGGTCAGTCCAGCCAAGCCGGTCGATCGACTCGGAGCGACGCGCCGGCCGGCTCTCTGCGGTTGACAGCCGGCCTGGCCGCGACATGCTGGAGGGGTGAGCCGACTGTCCAGGCCCGATGCGCGGATCGTAGCGGTGGTCGCGGCGCTGGGAGCCCTCGCGCCGCTGGTCATGCTGGTCGTCTGGCGCCGCCAGGATCTTCTCGGCGTGGTCCTCGCGCTGCTCTGTGTCCTGCTGACCATGGTCGCCGGGGTGGCCGTCTCCGCCGCCCGACAGGGCGACGACCCGGAGCCGGCGGACCGGCCGGCCGCCGGGCCGCCGGAGTTGATGCCGTACGGGCTGGACGCGGACACCCTCGACGCCCTGGACAGCCGGGACGCGTTGCGTGCGGTGCATGAACGGCGGCGCGGGCCGGGCGGGCTCAGCGACCGGTGAGGGTGGGCGCGGTGAGCGCGTCCACGCCCCGCCCGGCCAGGCACCGGTAGGTCCGGTCGATGCTGCCGTCCACCGGCGGCAGCACCTCCAGGTGCCAGCCGGCCGACTCGGTTATCCCGGTGGTCAACCGGAACGTGGTCGCACTGCACACCTTGCCCACCGGCTCGGCGGCGACGACGTCGTCGTATTCGGCGCCGATCAGCGACACCGGCAGGAGGCCCTCGGCGTACGTCTCCCAGGTGTGCCGCCCGGCGCAGGGGACCCGGACCGCCTCCGCACGGGTGCCGCGGATCCGCACCGGGCCGAAGCATTCCAGCTCGGGCAGGCACCGTGCGCCGTCCGGCAGGGCGGTCTGCGCGCCGGCGGCGGTGGTGCAGCCGGGCAGTGGCCCGGTCGCTGGCGCGGCGGCCCGACTCACCGACGGGGTCGGGCTGGGCGGCTGCGGGCTGCTGGCCACCAGGGCTCCGGCGGTTGCCGAGGCAGCGAGCGCGAGAACCCCGGCGCCGCCGAGGAACCAGCGCCGCAGGGAACGCCGCCCGCCGGGAGCCGTCGGGTGGGCATCCTCGACCGGAGGACGGGGTACGGGCTGGCCGGTGGCGTACGGGCCGGAGTGGGTCGGGCCGCCGCTGACCGGGGCGCCGCTGACGGGTGCCGACGGCGAGCCGAGCGGCAGGCTGGCGAGCAGTTCGTGCAGTTCGAGGGCGGAGGGCCGCTCGGCCGGGTCGTTGGCCATGCCGACGCGCAGCACGTCGATCAGCTCGTCCGGCACGCCGGGCAGGGTGGGGACCGGCTGGTTGAACATCTCCAGCACGGTGACCAGGCTGGGGTTGCGCTCGGACTGCCAGCGCGGCGGCCGGCCGTGCATCACCGCGTAGAGGGTGGCGCAGAGCGCGTACACGTCGACGGCCGGCGACGGCGGGCTGTGGCTGAACATCTCCGGCGGCGCGTACGCCGGCGTGAGCACCTCCAGGGTGACCGAGGCGTCCCGATGCTCCGCGAGCACGGCCAGCCCGAAGTCGGCGAGTACCGCCGAGTTGAAGGGCGAGTAGAGGATGTTCGCCGGCTTGACGTCGCGGTGCAGCACACCGGCCGCGTGCGAGTGGGCAAGCGCGTCAGCGATCTTGAGGCCGAGGTCGCGAGCCTCGATCGGGCCCAGCGGCGACGTGCGCATGCGCTCGGCGTACGACCCGTCGCAGAGTTCCATGATCAGGTAGGGGTGCTGGTCGATGGTGACCCCGACGTCGAAGAGGTCCACCACGTGCGGGTGCGACGACATCCGCCCGGCCGCCCGCGCCTCACGAAGAAAACGGGCCTGGTCGCGCTCGCTGTCCAGCGTGCGGTTCTCCACCTTGACGGCGACCTCACGCCCCACCGAGATCTGGGTGGCCTGGTAGACGGTCGCGTAACCGCCCCGGGCAAAGACCCGCAAATCAGTCAGACCGGGCACGATCGGCACTGGCAAGCCGCCAGTCGGGGTGTCGGTCACTGCTCGAAAATACCCAACCCGGCCAGTCGCTCAGCGCACCGCGTCCGCCGGAGCGGCGCCGGCAGCGCCGGGACCGTCCCCGGCGTCGCCCGCCGGCAAGGCCGGGTCGGTGCCGTTGGGCGTCGCGTCGATGCCGACCGGCGCGCCCCTGCGGGCGTCCAGGCGCAGGCCGACGGCGGTGGCCAGTGCGCCCAGCCCCTCCCAGGCGGCCACCCCGAAGAACCGGTCGGGGGCGATGTCGGCCAGCACGGCGATGGTGAACACGGTGAAGGTGACCAGGCGGAAGACCACCGTGAACCGGTAGAAGGCCCGCCACTCGGTGACCGTGGCGAGCAGGTAGTAGACCCCCATGTTGAACGACGCCATCGAGGACGCCAGCAGAAACGTGCCAGTGTGGTCACCGGCGGAACGAGTGGTCGGCACGTCCAACCCGAGCATGCGCAGCAGCGCCTCCGGCCAGAGCAGCCCGAGCACGCCCATCACCAGCGCCAACACGCCGAAGACAGCGATAGTCCAGCCCGCGGCGGAACGCGGCAACTTCATGAAGGGCCTCCCCAGGCGCGGCGACGATCACCTGTGGACCACCGCACGGTGTTGACACGCTAGCCGCTCGCCCCGACCAACCACATCCCCGGAACCGTCAAAACCGGATCGGGTCCCGGCAGCCGGCGGACCGCCGCGGCTAGACGGCGGCGAGCCGCGTGCGCAGGGCGTCGGCAGCGGCGCGTTCGCTGCGCTGCTCGGTCGCGTATGCCAGCCGAACCGCCTCGTCCGCACTGGCCAGTGCCTCCGCCGGGTGACCGCACGCGGCCAGCGCCTCGGCCAGCACACTGGCCGCGATCACCTGACTACGCACGTCCTCGGCCGGCGCGGCGACCGCCCGCCGGGCCCAGTCCAGCGCCTGGTCCCGCTGACCGTGGGCGAGCAGCGCCGACGCGTACCGGGCCATCGCCTGGCGGCGGGAGAAGAGCAGCGAGGGTGCGGTCACGGCTGCGGTGGCCACCGGGGCGAGCAGGCCGACCGCGGTCGCCGGGTCGCCGGCGGCCAACCGGGCGGTGGCCAGAAGCACCCGGGGTGCCACCTGCGCCGGGGCCTGCGGGTTGTGCGGCTCGACGGCGGTCAGCACCGCGCGGGCGGCCTGCTCGGCGGTCTCGCAGTCGCCCATGTCCAGCGCCACGAAGCCACGCAGCGTCCCGGCCATCCCGGTGAGCAGCGGGTGCGAGGTCAGCTCGGCGTACGCCACGGCGTCGGTGAGCAGGTCGGCCGCGTGCTCCGGCTCGCCCAGCCCGCGCGCCACCACGGCCCGGACCACCAGCGCGAACCCGCGCCCCCAGTCGTCGGAGGCGGCCGCGAACTCGCGGTACGCCCGCCGGGCCTCCCGATCCGCCTCGGCCAGGTCGCCCAGTTCGGCCGTGGCGAACGCCGCCACCGCGCGCAGCGTGCCCACCGCCCACGCCTCCCCGACCCGCTCGCCGAAGGGCAGGAAGACCTGCGCCATCCGACACGCCTCCCGCAGCCGGCCGGCGAGCAGCCGGGCGAAAGCCGTGGTGCCCCGCAGCCAGGCCCGCCCGTACGGATCCTTCAGCTCGGCGAAGAGTCGGGCGGCCCGGCCGAGCACCGCGTCGGTGCCGGCGAAGTCGCCCCGGGTGGTGGTCACCCAGGCCAGGTTCTGCAACGACCAGGCCTGCCCGCGCCGGTCCTGCGCGCCGAGGCTGACCTGGTACGCGGCGGCCAACCGGCTGCTCGCCTGGCTCAGCCGCCCGGCCACGAAGTCGGCCATGCCGAGCCGGCGCATCGCGGAGGCGCGCAGCGTGGGCAGCCCGGCGGCAGTGGCCACCTGCAACGCCTCCTGCCAGGCGACCACCGCCCGGCCCTGGTCACCGACGGTCTGCTGAGCCTGCCCGGCGAGCAGCAGGGCGCTGACCCGGATCGCCTCGTCCCCGGCGTTCGCGGCAATCTTCTCGGCGAAGGCGAGGGCGTCGACGACCCGACCGATCTGGAGCAGCGCCCGGGCATGCACCACCCGGTCGGCCGCCGGCACCCCGTCGCGGGCCAGTTCGGTGGCGCGCTCCGCGTACTCCACGGCCAGCGCCGGCTCGCCCGCCGACAGTGACCGGCGGGCGGCCCGGCCGAGCGCGGCGACCCCGAGCGGGACCACCGCGCGGGCCGACGCGTCCGGACGCAGCTTCACCGCGTCGGCGAGCCTGGCGGCCCGCTCGACGTGCGTCGCCACGAAGTCGTCCCGGGCCTCCTCGTTGAACCCGCCCGGCCCGCCGGCCGCCGTCTCGTCCCCCGGCGCCGCCCAGCGCGCCAGCGCGGCGTGCCGCTCGGCCAGCTCCGCCTTGCTCACCCCGGCGTACGCGGCCTCCCGCATCAACGGGGTGGCGAACGCGTAGCCGGTACGGGTGCGGTGCAGCATCCGCCGTTGCAGCAGCTCCTCGACGGCTCGGTCGAGCTCGACGGCGACCACCGCCGACGGTCGGCCGTCGCGGCCGGCCCGCTGGTCGCGCAGCGCCTCCAGCGCACCGGTCGGGACCGTGTCACCGACGACCGCGGCGTCGCGCAGCACCGAGCGGGCGTCCGGCGGCAGCGCGTCGATGCGTGCCGCGAGCACGGCGGCGAGGTCCCGGGAGAGCAACCGGCTGCCCAGCGAGCCGGGCACCAGCCGCCAGCCGGCCGTCGAGCCCTGGTCCCGCTCTCCGGGTGCGCCCCGGTTGCCGCGCCCTGGTTCCACCGTGGTGAGCGCTCCGCGCTCGATCAGCAGGGTGACCAGCTCGGCCAGGTAGAACGGGTTGCCCTGGGCGGTGGCCAGCAGCCGGTCCGTGTCGGCCTGCGGCAGCTTGCCGCCGCTGAGGTAACTGGTGAGCAGTCGAGCGGCATCGGCGCCGCGCAGCGGCGGCAGGGAGTGCACCTCGGCGTCCGCGACCCGGGTCAGCGCGCCGGCGGTACGGACCAGCTCGGGGCGGCCGAGCAGCAGCACCAGCACCGGGCCGGTGAGTCGGGACAGGGTCAGCCCGAGAGCGCGGATCGTCTCGGCGGTGGCGTCGTGCAGGTCGTCCACCACGATCACCAGTGGCGCCTCCATGGCGAGCCCACTGAGCAGGTCGGCGACCGCGTTTGGCACCGCCTCGGCGTCGGCCGCCGGCGCGCCCGCGCTGCCCCACTCGCCGTTGTCGGTGCCGCCGTGGGCGGGAAGGTCGGCGTAGCCGAGCAGGGCGAGCACTTGATCGGTGACGATCGGCGGCTGCTCACTGCCGGCCCGGGCCAGCCGCTGGCCGAGCCGGCGCAGCCGCTCCTCGACCGCTGGCCGGGTCAACGCGGTGGCCGCGTCACTGGGCAGGCCGACGGCGGCGCGGACCAGGTCGGCCAGCGGCGCGAGCCGGCGCCGCTCACCGAAGGCGGCGCAGCGCACCGAGAGGACCCGGGCACCGGTGTGCGCGGCGTACCGGCCAGCGCCCACGTCGTACCCCGCAGCGAGGCGTTCCACCTCAGCGGCGAACCGGGACTTGCCGATGCCCGCCTCGGCGGTCATCAGCAGCACCCTCGGATCACCCTGGTCGATCACCTCGGCGAGCCGCCCGGCGACCCGGCCGATCTCGGTCTCCCGGCCCACGTAGGGCGCCTCGTCGCCGAGGCCGGACCGGGTGCCCGGCGCGTCCAGCAGACCCAGCAGCTCGTACGCCTCGACCGGCTCACGCTTGCCCTTGAGTCGCAACGGGCGCAGCGCCCGCCAGGAGGCGACGTGCCGGGTGGCGGCGGCGGTCCGCGCGCCGGCGTAGACGGCACCGACCGCGGCGGCGTCGGCCAGCCGGGCGGCGGTGTTCACCGTGTCCCCGATGACCGTGTACTCGATGGCGGCCTGGATGCCCGCGATGACGTCGCCGGTGTTCAGCCCGACCCGCAGCCCGAGCGGCGCACCGCCGCCCCGCTCGTCGTCGAGCACCCGGCGGACCGCCCGCTGCATCGACAGGGCGGCCCGGACCGCGCGTTCGGCGTCATCCTCGTGCGCCACCGGAGCGCCGAAGACCGCCATGATCCCGTCACCGGTCAGCTTGTCGACGTGCCCGCCAAAGGTCTTCACCGCGCCGGCGAGGGCGGCGAGCACCCGGTCGGTGACCGCACCGACCCGTTCCGGGTCAAGATCCTCGGACCAGGAGGTGAAATCGGAAAGGTCCCCGAAGAGCACGGTGACCACCCGGCGCTCGGCCGCCGGCAACGTCGCGGCGGCCGGCAGCGCGGCACCGCAATTGTGGCAGAACCGGGCACCGGGAACGGCGACGGTTCCACACACGGGGCAGGTCACGTGTGTTCCAACCCACTGACCCCCGGCTCAGATTCCCCGGTGGCGACCCCCAGGTACTCCAACTGGGCGCGGACCGACCACTCGGCGGCCCACCAGAGCGAGCGGTCCACGTCCGCGTAGACCGCAGCGACCACCTCGGCGGGGGTGCCGGCACCGGCGGTGACCGCCGCCCGCACCTGGTCGAGCCGGGCCCGACGGTGGGCGAGATAGAAGTCGGCCGCCGCGGCGCAGTCGGCCAGCGCCGGGCCGTGTCCGGGCAACGCCGGGATCCCCCGGTACGCGGACAGCAACTCCAGGCTGGTCAGGTAGTCGCCGAGGTGCCCGTCCGGGTGGGCCACCACCGTGGTGCCCCGGCCGAGGATGGTGTCACCGGTGAGCACCACCCGCTCGTCGCCGTGCTCCACCAGGAAGCAGATCGAGTCGGCGGTGTGACCGGGGGTGTTCAGCAAATGGATCGCCAGGCCGAAGCCGCCGAGATGCTCGGCCGGCTCGGTGAGCGGCTCACCGCCGACGGTGTGTGCCAGGTCGACGGCGCGTACCGGCACCCCGCCGAGCAGCTCACTCAACCGGGCGGAGCCCTCGGTGTGGTCGGGGTGGCCGTGGGTGATCAGGATCAGCCCGACCGGGCCGGTCGCGGCGATCCGGGTCAGGTGCCCCTCGTCCGCCGGCCCCGGGTCGACCACGACGCCGTACTCCGCCGCCGGGGCGCGCAGCACCCAGGTGTTGGTGCCGTCGAGGGTCATCGGGCCAGGGTTCGGCGCGCGCAGCAGCGTCACCCAGCTCGGCAGCTCGTCGGCGAGGGCCGCCGCCGGCGCCGTCACGTGCCCGCTCATGGCTGCGATCGTACGACCCCGCCCGCCACACCCCGCGATCATGCACGTTCGGTCCCTGATTCATCCCTGTTCAGGGCTTTCATCCGGGCCGGAAGTGCATGGTCGCGGGGGTGGCGACGCGTCAGGCGACCTCGACGATGAGTTCGATCTCCACCGGGGCGTCGAGGGGGAGTTCGGCAACCCCCACGGCGCTGCGGGCGTGACGGCCGGCCTCGCCGAAGACGGTGCCCAACAGGTCGGAGGCACCGTTGATCACGGCGGGCTGGCCGGTGAACCCGGGCGCGGAGGCCACGAAACCGGTCAGTTTGACCACCTTGACCACATTCTCCAGGCCGACCAGCGAGTCGACCGCGGCCAACGCGTTCAGCCCACACCGCTGAGCCAGGTCCTTCGCCTGCTCGGCGGAGATTCCGGCGCCGACCTTGCCGGTGGCCAGCAGCTTCCCCTCGGCGATCGGCAGTTGGCCGGAGACGTACACGTGCTGCCCGGACTGCACGGCCGGCACGTAGCTGGCTACCGGCGGCACCACCTCGGGCAGTTCGAGCCCCAGCTCGGCGAGCTTCGCGTGCGGGCCGTTGCTCATGCCTTGGGCCGCTTCAGGTACGCGACCAGCTGGTCCGGGTTCGGCCCGGGGACCACGGCGACGAGCTCCCACCCGTCCTCGCCCCAGTTGTCGAGGATCTGCTTGGTCGCATGGACAAGCAGCGGGACCGTGGAGTATTCCCACTTCTGCATCGCTGGAGGGCTCCCTCTCGGTGCGGACTTTCTTCGAGGCACAGCCTACGGTCCGCTGGCCGGGTGAGGTGCGGGACGCTGCTCCGGCGCGGCCGGCAGCTCTCCGCAGGGTCCCTCGTGCTCGTACATCTGAGGGCAGCGGGACCGGTCGGGCAGCAGCAGGTCGCAGAAGACCCGGTGCCGGTTGTTCTGGTCGTCGGCGTTGGACACGGTGGTCTCGCCGGCGTCTAGCTCCGGCAGAAAGCCCAGGGACACCGCGACCCGACCGGCCAGCGTGGTCGCCGCCGCCAGGTCGGGCACCCGGATCGGCAGGTGGATGACGAAGCCCGGCTCGTCGTCGTCCCGGGCCCGCCCGACGGGGCGACTCGGCGCCCGCGCCGCCTCCGTCGACTCCGGCACCCGGCGGTACGACCGCTCGTTGACCGGCAGGCTGCC
Organism: Micromonospora sp. NPDC000668; assembly: GCF_042897975.1. Taxonomy (NCBI): domain Bacteria; kingdom Bacillati; phylum Actinomycetota; class Actinomycetes; order Micromonosporales; family Micromonosporaceae; genus Micromonospora; species Micromonospora sp. NPDC000668. Next base: position 78,567 of record NZ_JBIAYP010000009.1, on the reverse strand, counting down.
GACCGGCGCGTCGGCCTCGCCGACGGACCCGGGCCTGCGCGGCCGGTTGTTCGGGAACTGGGTGCGAGGAACATTGTCCGCGTCGCGCATGTACTGCCTCCGGGTCGTACCTCTCGGATCACACTTCCGGTCCGAACCATCCGTCCGTTCCGGCCCCCGCACCGGGACGAAGGTAGGTCCCGAGCCTCAGCCCCGCCAACAGGACGCGCACGATCGGTCACTCCGAGTCACATATACGACACCTCGCAGGTAGGAAGCCCGACGGTGCTCCGCACCGGTGGCCAGTCGGTCGGATTCGAAGCTGGCACGGCACGACGGGGGCGACATCGATCCGGTGGTTGACCGCTACCCTTCCGGTCGGACGGTCGCGCAGCGCCCGGACGCCCGCTCGATCACGCTCGGCGCCAGGGGTGGCGACGGGCGCCGCACCCCCGGGGGAAGAGATGACCCAACCGCCCAGCGGCGACCAGCCCGCACACCCGCCCGTTCACCCGGATCCCACCGGCCAGCCCGACGGTTCCGCCGTCCCCGGCCAGTCGGCCCCCGACGCGCAGCCCGGCCCGCTCGCCCTCCCGGCGCAGCCCGCCAGGCCGGCGCTCCCTGCGCAGCCGGCATCGCCCGCCTTCCCCGGCTCGCCCGCCTTCCCTGGCTCGCCCGCCTTCCCCGCGTCGCCGGGCTTCCCCGCGCCGCCTGCCGGGCCGGCGTTCCCCGCTCAGCCGGGCGGGACGAACTTCCCCGGGCAGCCTGGTCTCGCCGGGCAGCCCGAGGGTCCGGGCGGCGCAGCCGCACCGGCTGGGCCAGGCACTCAGGACCCCTCGGCGATCCCGCCTCCCCCCTCCGGCTACCCGCCCTACCCGGGCGCTGCCGCGCCGAAGAAGAAGCGCGGCCTGCTGATCGCGGCGATCGCGCTGGTCGTGATCATGGTCCTCTGCGTGGGCGGCGGCGTGGTGGCGTTCCTGACCCTGCGCAACGTCGAGAACGGCGAGGGCGCCAAGGAGCCGGCGGTCGCCGTCGACGAGTTCCTCACCGCGGTCTACAAGGATCGCGACGCGACCAAGGCGGCCAGCCGCGTCTGCGCCGCCTCCCGCGACGACGAGAAGATCGCGGCGAAGGTGGCCGAGGTGCAGAAGTACTCCGCCGAGTACCAGAACCCGCGCTTCCGGTGGACCAGCCCCAAGGTGGACAACCAGACCGGAGACCGGGCCACCGTCTCCACCCGGATCACCATGACCACCGCCGACGAGAAGGTGGCCGACCAGGACCTGCGCTTCACCGTGGTGCAGAAGACAGGTTGGTGGGTCTGCGAGGTCGCGTGACCGCCAACCCTGGATAGGCTCGACGGGTGCGTGCAGCTGAGCGGCCGTCCGACCCGGCCGGTAACGGATGGTCGGCCCGTCTCCACGTCGTGACCGGCAAGGGCGGCACCGGCAAGACCAGCGTGGCGGCGGCGCTGGCCCTGGCGCTGGCCGCCGGCGGCCGGCGCACCCTGCTGGTGGAGGTCGAGGGGCGGCAGGGCATCGCCCAGCTCTTCGGCATCGATCCGCTGCCGTACGAGGAGCGACACCTCGCCGATGCCCCGGACGGCGGCGAGGTGCGCGCGCTGGCGGTGGACGCCGAAGAGGCGCTGCTCGAGTACCTCGACATGTTCTACAAGCTGGGTGCGGCGGGCCGGGCGTTGCGCAAGCTCGGCGCCATCGACTTCGCCACCACGATCGCCCCCGGTCTGCGCGACGTGCTGCTCACCGGCAAGGTGAAGGAGGCCACGACCCGCACCTCGGGGCAGCGGCGCGTGTACGACGCGGTGGTGCTGGACGCCCCGCCGACCGGGCGGATCGGCCGGTTCCTCAACGTCACGGCCGAGACGGCCCGGCTCGCCAAGGTCGGCCCGATCAAGACCCAGAGCGAGGGGGTCGCCGCGCTGCTGCGCTCCCCGATCACCGCGGTGCACGTGGTCACGCTGCTGGAGGAGATGCCCGTGCAGGAGACGGTGGACGCCATCGCCGACCTGACCTCGCTCGGCTTCGGGATCGGAAAGGTGATCGTCAACGGCGCCCGGCCACCGCTGCCCGCCGGCCGGGCGGTCAGCGCGGCCGAGCTGAAGCGCGGGCTGGTCGCCGCCGGGCTGCCGGCCGACCGGGAGACCGTCACCGGCCTGCACGACGAGGCGCGCGACCAGCTCATCCGGCGCGAGCTGGAGGATTCGCTCCGAGCCGACCTGGTGGAGCTGGGGCTCCCGATGGTCGAGCTGCCGGTGCTGCCCGACGGGGTGGACCGGTTGGGGCTCGCGACACTGGCGCAGGCCCTCGTCCGGGCCGATTGACTCACACCTGAGCTCTGCACGGGCGCTGGACCCACCCGGCCCGATACGCTCGATTGGTGCCTTCCGAAGACGCGGCGCCGCAGCTGGACGTCGACCAGATCCTCGCCGACCCAGGCGTGCGGATCATCGTGTGCTGCGGTGCCGGCGGGGTCGGCAAGACGACCACGGCCGCGGCGCTGGCGCTGCGGGCCGCCGAGCAGCACGGCCGGCGCACGGTGGTGCTCACCATCGACCCGGCCCGCCGGCTGGCCCAGTCGCTGGGCCTGACCGAGCTGGACAACACCCCCCGCCAGGTCAAGGGGATCGACGTCGAGACCAGCGGCGGCGAGCTGCACGCCATGATGCTGGACATGAAGCGCACCTTCGACGACGTGGTGCTCCAGCACACCGATCCGGCGAAGGCTGCGGAGATCTTCGCGAACCCGTTCTACCAGGCGATGAGCTCCACCTTCGCCGGCACGCAGGAATACATGGCGATGGAGAAGCTGGGTCAGCTGCACGCCCGGGGCGAGTGGGACCTGATCGTCGTGGACACCCCGCCGTCCCGCTCCGCACTGGATTTCCTGGACGCGCCGGCCCGGCTCTCCCGCTTCCTCGACGGCCGGATGCTGCGACTGCTGATGGCCCCCGCGCGCAGCGGCGGGCGGAGCATGTTCAGCCTGGTCACGGCCTCGTTCGGGATGTTCTCGAAGGTGGTGCAGAAGATCCTCGGTGCGCAGCTGCTCACCGACCTGTCCGGCTTCGTGGCCGCACTGGACTCGATGTTCGGCGGTTTCCGGCAGCGGGCCGAGCAGACGTACCGCATCCTCCAGGCGCGGGAGACGGCCTTCGTGCTGGTCGCGGCACCGGAGCCGGACGCGGTCCGGGAGGCCGCGTACTTCGCGGGCCGGTTGCGGGAGGAGAAGATGCCGCTGGCCGGCCTGGTGCTCAACCGGGTGCACCGGCCGGCGGTGCCGGAGCTGGACGCCGAGCGGAGCCGGCTCGCCGCGGAGCGGCTGGCGGAGCTGGGTGGGCACGAGGCCACCGCCGAGGTGCTGCGAGCGCACGCGGCGCTGGCCCGTCAGGCGGTACGCGAGCAGCAGGTGGCCGCGCGGTTCACCGAGGCGTTCCCGGCGGTGCCGTCGGTGTCGGTGACGGCGCAGCCCGCCGACGTACACGACGTCGACGGGCTGCGGACGATCGGCGCGGCGATCAGCCGGCCGTGACCGGCGTCAGTTGGCCGCGCTGACGAGGATCTTGTCCTTGCCGGCCTTGTCCTTGCTGTTCTTCTTCATCGCGGCCTCGAACATCTTGCGCCAGCTCGTCACCTGCGGGTGACGACGCAGCAGCGCCCGCCGTTCGCGTTCGGTCATGCCACCCCACACACCGAACTCGATTCGGTTGTCCAGCGCGTCGGCCAGGCACTCGTAACGAACTGGGCAGCTCCGGCAGATCCGCTTCGCCACGTTCTGTTCGGCGCCCTGTACGAACAACGCGTCCGGGTCCCCGTTCTGACACGCCGCCAGCGACGGCCAGTCAGTAATCATGCCCATGTGTACACGTCCCCCCTTGCAGTACCTACCGACCTCGTTGCACGTCAGCCGGCAATTCCCCCCGATCGCCCGGCCTGCCTTCCCCAAGGCGGCGCGAACGACATGTGGCTCTGTCGCCGCCCCCATCATGCTCTGTAGTCGACTGATTACGCAACGTTGTCGACGAAATCCATCATTCCGGACACTCCCGGCTTCCCGGGCTCTCGACCGCCGGTTACCCCGCCGAGGTCGGCGAAAACGCTGCGCCGCCTCCTCCGACTGGAGGAAACTCACGGCAGGTCACGCGCAACCACGCACCGGGGGTCGTGCGTTTAGCACAACGAGGGCAGCGCGCGCAGGAAATGGGGAAAGAACGCCCCAGCGCCCCTCGTTCCCTACTCGCGTACCCTGTCGAGGTGACCTGGATGCGGAAACGTGACCACAATGTGCTGACCAACGCCGCATCGCTGCTCATATGTGGCCTGTTGGCTGGCGTGGTGGTCGCTGCGGCGGCCTTCCCCGCGGTGGCGATGTCCGGCTTGGCCGCCAAGGCCGGCGCCGAGACATTCGGTGCCCTGCCCACGGAGCTGACGGTGGCCCGCGCGCCGCAGATCAGCTACCTACTGGCCTCGGACGGCAAGACGCCGCTCGCGACGATGTACGACGAGAACCGGCGGGACGTGAAGCTCGCCGACATCTCGCCGTACATGCAGAAGGCCATCATCGCGGCCGAGGACCATGACTTCTACAAGCACAACGGCGTCGACATCAACGGTGTCGCCCGCGCGTTCGTGAACAACCAGAACGAGAGCGCCGGCCGGCAGGGCGCCTCGACGCTGACCATGCAGTACGTCCGGCTGGCCATCGCCTACTCGGCGACCCACCCGGCCGACGTGGTCGCGGCGACCGAGGACACCAGCGCCCGCAAGCTCCGCGAGATGCGGCTGGCCCTCCAGGTCGACAAGGAATTCTCCAAGGACGAGATCCTCACCCGCTACCTCAACCTCGCCTCGTTCGGCAACGGCGCGTACGGCATCTACGCCGCCAGCCAGGTCTACTTCGGAAAGCCGCCGAGCAAGCTGAAGATCGAGGAAGCGGCGCTGCTGGCCGGCATGGTGAAGGCGCCCACCACCAACGACCCGACCACCAAGGCCGGTTACCCGCTTGCACTGGACCGGCGCAACTACGTCATCCAGAACATGCTCGACATCAAGTCCATCACCCAGCAGGAGGCCGACGCGGCCAAGGCGACCAAGCTGGTGGTGAAGGACAAGCGCACTCCGAACGGCTGCGTCGCCGCCAACGTCAACAGCTGGGGCTTCTTCTGCGACTACTTCTACCGCTGGTGGATGCAGGAGGAGACGTTCGGCTCGACCACGTACGACCGCGAGCGGCGGCTGAAGAGCGGCGGCTACACCGTCGTGACATCGATCGACGTTCAGGCGCAGAAGGGCGCGGACGCGGCCGTCCGCAGGGCCAAGAGCGAGAACAGCAAGGAAGCCGCCATGGTCGCGGTGGTGGAGCCCGGCACCGGGCGGGTCCGGGCGCTCGCGGTCAACCGGCAGTTCAAGCTCGACGACCCGAAGAACCCGAAGAACAAGATCTCCAGTGATCCGGCGAAGAGCAAGAAGGGCATCCGGGGCAACTATCCGGCGACGGTGAACCCGCTGCTCACCGGTGGCGACGGCATCGCCGGCTACCAGGCCGGCTCGACCTTCAAGATCTTCAGCATCGTGGCGGCGCTGGAGAAGGGCATTCCGCTCAGCTACACGATCAATGCGCCGCAGCAGTTCAAGTCGGAATACATCATCGACAGCAGCAGCCCGGCGGCCTGCAAGGGGACACACTTCTACTGCCCGACCAACTCCGGTCTGAAGGCCGGCGGCGTGCAGACCATGTGGAGCGCGTTCTCCCAGTCGGTCAACACGTACTTCGTCCCGCTGCAGCAGCAGGTGGGCGCGGAGAACGTGGTCGACGCCGCCAAGCGGGCCGGCATCCAGTTCCGGGCCAGCAGCGACGCCAAGTTCGCCGGCACCAAGGACGCCGCCCACCAGTGGGGCGCGTTCACCCTGGGCGTCTCCTCGACCACGCCGTTGGACCTGGCCAACGCGTACGCCACCCTCGCGGCTGACGGCAAGTACTGCGAGCCGATCCCGGTGCAGGAGATCCGGGACCCGGAGGGCAAGAAGCTGGACATCGCCAACCCGCGCTGCGAGAAGCGGTTCAGCACCGAGGTGGCCCGGGCCGCCGTGGACGCCGCGCGCTGCCCGGTCGGCGACAACTCCAGGACCAGCAAGTGTGGCGGCAGCCGCACGGCCGGGGTGGTAAAGGGCATCGTCGACGCGCCGGTGGCCGGCAAGTCCGGAACCACCGACTCGGAGAAGACGGCCGCCCTGGTCGCGATGACCAAGCAGTACGCGGTGGCTGGCATCATGGCCGACCCGGACTGGCCGCAGACCAACGTCAAGATGAAGCACAAGGAGAAGGACGGCATCAACCCGCCGGTGTACGAGACGCTGCGGGATGCGATGAAGGGCAAGCCCCGCGTCAACTTCGAACCGCCGGGGCAGAAGATCTCCGAAGGTGACCAGCGCAGCATCCCCGACGTGAAATGCGTGTCGGTGGAGACCGCTAAGTCCCGGATCAAGGGCGCCGGCTTCGAGCCGGTCGTCTCCGAGACGAAGGTCCCCTCGTCCTGCAAGGCGGGCGACGCGGCCGGCACCAGCCCGGACGGGCGCACCATCAAGGGCGGCGTGGTCACCATCCAGATCAGCAGCGGCGGCGGGGCCACCCCGCCGGGCACCACCCCGGGGCAACCCGGTAACCCGCCCGGTCGACCCGGCGCGGGCCGCCCAGGCGGCTGAGGTAGCGCGGACGCACGAACGGGCGGGCACCCACTGCGGGTGCCCGCCCGTTCGCCTGTCGGGACTGCTCCGGTACGAGACTGCGGCGGTGCCGTCGGGTCAGAGGCCGAGCTGTCGGCGTACCTCGGCGGCCACCCTGCCCCCCTCGGCCTGACCGGCCACCGCGGCCTGGGCCGACTTCATCGCCGGGCCCATCTGGGCCTTACCGGTGAAGCCGCCCGCGGCGAGCGCCCCCGTGACCAGCTCGGTCAGCTCGGCATCGGAGAGTTGCTTGGGCAGGTAGCGGTCCAGCACCTCGCCCTCGGCGGTCTCCTTCGCGGCCTGCTCGGCGCGGCCGGCGTCGGCGAAGGCGGTGGCCGCCTCCCGGCGCTTCTTGGCTTCCTTGGTCACCACCGCGAGCACCTCGTCGTCGGTGAGCTCGCGCTTGGCCTTGCCGGCGACCTCGGCGGTGCCGACGGCGGCCAGGGCCATCCGCAGCGTGGAGGTGGTCAGCTCGTCGCGCGCCTTGAGCGCGGAACGCATGTCGGCAGTGAGGCGGTCCTTCAGCGTGCTCATGGACGGTCAAACTACCCTGAACGCCATGCGAAAGCGCACACTATTCCGACTCGCCGCCGGAACCGCCGCAGTCGGCGCGGCCACCCTCGCGTACGCGTCGCTCATCGAGCGCAACATGTTCACCCTGCGGCGGTACGACGTACCGATGCTGCCGGCCGACGCGGAGCCGCTTCGCGTGCTGCACCTGTCGGACCTGCACATGATGCCCAACCAGGCGCGCAAGCAGCGCTGGGTGGCGTCGCTGGCCGCACTCGACCCGGACCTGGTCGTGGTGACCGGCGACAACATGGCACACCCGGGCGCCGTGCCGGGGGTGCTGCGGGCGCTCCAACCGCTACTGGACTACCCGGGCGCGTTCGTGTTCGGGTCCAACGACTACACCGGGCCGGTGTGGAAGAACCCGTTCACCTACTTCCTGCCCGACCGGGAGTACACCGAGGGCGCCGAGCTGCCCTACGAGGAGCTGCGCCAGGTGTTCACCGGCGCCGGCTGGGTGGACCTCAACAACGCCCGGACCATGCTGAAGGCCGGCGGCCGGCAGCTCGACCTGGCCGGCGTGGACGACCCACACATCGACCGGGACGACTATGAAGCGGTGTCCGGCAGGGTCTCGTCCTCGGCCGACCTGTCCATCGCGCTGGCACACTCACCCGAGCCTCGGGTGCTCGACCAGATGGCCGCCGACGGCTTCGGGCTGCTGCTGGCCGGGCACACCCACGGCGGGCAGGTCTGCGTACCGGGCGCCGGGGCACTCGTGACCAACTGCGGCCTGCCCCGCTCGATGGCGCGCGGACTGCACCGGTGGCCGGGCTCGGACTCCTGGCTGCACGTCTCCGCCGGCCTCGGCACCCACCCGACCGCCCCGGTCCGCTTCGCCTGCCCCCCGGAGGCGAGCATCCTCACGCTGATCCCCCGCTGACCGCCACTCCGGCGCCCGGCGTCAAGATCCGCACAACTTCAGGGAAATAGGTGCCTCATCGCGCTGGGAGGCCACTACATCCCTGAAGTTGTGCGGATCTTGGCTGCTCCGGGCGGGGTCTGGCCGGCGGGGGTACCGAGTTTGACCATCGCGGCGGGTGGGCTACTATTTGTCGGCACGCCTCGGGGTGTGGCGCAGCTTGGTAGCGCGCTTCGTTCGGGACGAAGAGGTCGTCGGTTCGAATCCGGCCACCCCGACCAGAGGTAACAGCAGGTCAAGGCCCCTCCACCGAGGGGCCTTGATTCGTTTCCGGCGAGCACCGCTCTCTTGCGGCGGCGATCCACGCGAACACCCTGCGATTTGGGTCACGAGTCGAAAGCGCGACTGGTGGTCCTACGTCATTGACGTCTGGTCGTGGCCCCTGACCTTCGCCGCGTCGTTGATCGGCACCCAATCGGACAAGGCGCCACCTCGCGTACGAGTGCCGAGGACCGTGGAACCCGGGGCCCGACGGCAACCGTGTCCGGTGCGGCGACGGAGACGTCCAGTGAATGCTGCCGTCGCGGCTGACGTCTCAGCGACGCCCCGCTGACTAGCATCGACCGCGATGGAGCTGCTGGAACGCGCGGACGCGCTCGCCACCCTGGACGGGCTGCTGGCCTCCCCCGGCGGCGCGATCGCGCTCGTCGCGGGCGAGGCAGGTGCCGGCAAGTCCACCCTGGTCGGTGCATTCGCGGCGACGGCCGGGGCCAGGGTGCTCTGGGGCAGCTGTGACCCACTGCTGACCCCGCGGGCGCTTGGCCCCGTGCACGACATCGCCCGGCAGGTCGGCGGCGTACTCGCGGAACGACTGAGCGCGCTGCACACGGCGGCGGAGGCCGAACGCCGCGACGCCGTGTTCGACGCGCTCCTCGACGAGCTGACCGATTCCCGGCCCGGACGCCGCACGGTGATGGTGGTGGAGGACGCGCACTGGGCGGACGGGGCCACCCTGGACCTCATCGCGTACCTGGGGCGGCGGCTGACCCGCCACCCGGCGCTGCTCGTGCTCACCCTGCGCGACGACGAGGTCGGGGCGGAGCATCCACTGCACGCCGTACTCGCGGGCCTGCCCCGGCCAGTGGTCCGCCGGTTGCCGCTGCCCGCCCTGTCCACCGATGCCGTCGCGGAGCTGGCCCGGCGCGCCGGCCGCGCCCCGGGCGGGTTGTACCAGGCCACTGGCGGCAACCCGCTGCTGGTCACCGAGGTGCTGGCCGCGACCGGCCCGGGTGTGCCGCCGACCGTACGCGATCTGGTGCTGGCCCGACTGGCCGCGTTGTCGCCGCCGGCCCGGGAGGTCGCCGCCCTGGTCTCGGTGGTCCCGTCCCGGGCCGAGCCGTACCTGCTCGACGGTCACCCGTCGGCTGCCGTGCAGGAATGCCTGGATCGGGGGGTGCTGGTGCCGGTGGGCAATACGGTGGCGTTCCGGCACGAACTGCTGGGCCGGGCGGTACGCGAGTCACTCTCCCCGGTGCACCGGGTCGCGCTGCACGCCGCCGTGCTGGCCCGACTCACGCCCCGGGCGGATGTGGACGCCGCCCGGCTGGTGCACCACGCTCACCACGCCGACGATCCGCTGGCCGTGCTGCACTGGGCGCCCGTGGCGGCCCAACGGGCCAGCCGGGCGGGCGCGCACCGGCAGGCAGCGGACCACTACAGCGTCGCGCTCCCCCACGCCGCGGGCCTGCCGGCACCGCGCCGCGCCGAGTTGTTGGAGGCGTACGCGACCGCCGCGTACCTCGCCGGGTTGGCCGCGCAGGCGCTGGACGCCCGGCGGGCCGCGCTCGCCCTGCGGGAGGCCGAGGGCGATCCGCTGCGGATCGGCGAGAACCTGCGCTGGGTGTCCCGGCTGTGCTGGTGGACCGGGGACAGCCCGGCGGCCCGGACGGCGGGTACCCGAGCGGTTCAGGTGCTGGAGTCCGCGACCCCCGGCAGGCAGTTGGCAATGGCCTACAGCAACATGTCGCAGCTGCTCATGCTCGCCGACGACAACGGCCGGGCCATCGAATGGGGTGACCGGGCCCGGAAGCTGGCCCGGCGGCTCGGCGACGTGGAGACCGAGGCGCACGCCCTGGTCAACGTCGGCTCGGCCCGCCTCCAGAGCGGTGATGTCGCCGGCATCATCGAGCTGGAACGTGGGCACGCCCTGGCCGTCGCCCACCACCTCGACGATCACGCGGCCCGGGCGCTGGTCAACCTGGCCACCATGTCCCTGGATTGGCACCGGATCGGGCCGGCTGCCGAGGCCCTGGACCGGGCGTTGCGCTTCACCACGACCCGGGACCTCGACGGGTACGCCCGGCACCTGCTCGGCTACCGGTCCCGGCTGCGGCTGACGACCGGCGACTGGGCCGGTGCCCGCGCCGACGCCGAACGGGCGCTGACCGGCACCGCGCAGCCCGGGGGGAGCCTGGTCCCGGCCCTGGTCGCACTGGGCCTGCTCGACGCGCGTCGGGGTGAGGCGACCACTGGCGAGCATCTGGACAAGGCGGCGCGCTGGGCGGCGCATAGCCGGGAACTCCAGTTCGTCGTGCCGGTCGCCGCGGCCCTGGCGGAACGACACTGGCTGGCCGGCGAGCCGGCACCGGCGGTCCCCGAGCTGAGCCGTGCCCACCGGCTCGCCGTCGACGCGGGCCAACCCTGGTACGCCGGCGAGTTGGCGTACTGGCTGTGGCGGGTCGGCGAGCCGTTCGGGGACACCGGCGCGCTGGCGTCGCCCTACCGGCGGCTGATCGAGGGTGACTGGGCCGGTGCGGCCGAGGAGTGGCACCAGCTCGGCTGCCCGTACTCCCGTGCCGAGGCGCTGGCCTGCGGCGACGACCCGGCGGCCGCCGAGGCGCTGCGGATCCTGGACGGGCTGGGCGCAATCGCCGTGGCCCGCCGGATCCGGGCCGAACTGCGCGGCCGTGGGATGGCCCGGGTGCCGAGGGGGCCGCGCCCGGCGACAGCCGCGCACCCGACGGGCCTGACCGCCCGGCAGCGGGAGGTGCTGGCGCTGCTCGCCGAGGGGCTCAGCAACGCCGAGATCGCGGCCCGGCTGTCGCTCTCCGCCCGGACCGTCGGCCACCACGTGTCGGCGGTGCTGGACAAGCTCGCGGTGCCCAGCCGGGGCCAGGCGGCCGCGGCGGCCCGCCGGCAGGGCCTGGTGCGGCCAACATAGGTGTTTCTACCGATCCCCCGGAGTACCACTCCACCTACCGTCGGTGACACACCGAACCGTCCGAGGGGGACCACCGATGACCACAGCAATCGATCTCAGCGCCGTCAAGGCACGCCAGCAGGTGACCTGGGCCAGCGGCGACTACGGCGCGGTCGCCGCGCTCATCCACCCGATCTCCGAATGGCTGGTCGCGGCGGCCGATCTGTCGGCTGGTGCCCGGGTACTCGACGTGGCGACCGGCACCGGCAACGCGGCCATCGCCGCCGCCCGCTGCGGCTGTGCGGTGACCGGCGTCGACTACGTACCCGAACTGCTGGAACGCGGCCACGCCCGGGCGGCGGCGGAACGGCTGCCGGTCACCTTCGTGACCGGTGACGCGGAGCGGTTGGCGTATCCCGACGGCACCTTCGACGCGGTGCTCTCCGTCGTCGGCGTGATGTTCGCGCCGGACCAGGAGCGGGCGGCCGCCGAACTGGTCCGGGTCTGCCGGCCCGGCGGCACGGTGGCGTTGGCGTCGTGGACGCCGCAGGGGTTCATCGGCGAACTGTTCCGCACGGTGGGGCGGCACGTGCCGCCGCCGGCCGGGCTGCGCCCGCCGGTCCAGTGGGGCGACGAGGGCCGGGTCCGCGAGTTGCTCGGCGGGGCCGTGGGTGAAGTGCGGGCGGTACGCCGGGAGTTCGTCTTCCGCTTCGGCACCCCGGAGGAGTTCGCCAACTTCTTCCGGGCCAACTACGGGCCGACGCTGAAGGCGTTCGAGGCGCTGCCCGAGGAACGGCGACCGCACCTGCACGCCGACCTGGTGGAGCTGGCCCGGACGCACAACCGGGCCACCGACGCCACCGTGCGGATCCCGGCGGAGTACCTGGAGGTGGTGGCCGAGCGGACGGCCTGATCCGGGTCAGAACGCGATCGGTCACCCGGGGGAACGGCTGGAGCCGGCACCGCCAAACGGTGCCGGCTCCGGGTCGGAACGGTTGGTCAGGAGGCGGCGGCGATGAAGTAACCCGCCTGGTCGGCAATCACGTCCGTGCTGCCCGAACTGGCGTTGTACAGCGTCACCGCACCCAACTCGACCCCGATGACGGCCATGTTGGAGGCCGTCTCACCCGCGACAAAGTTGACATTCGACGCGGTCGGCCGCGGCTTGCTGTACGGGTAACCGATGAGCACGCCAGCGGTGGTCGGCCCAGTAACCGTCAGGTTGACCACCACCGCGGTCGGACACTGCAGGACGGCGCTGGCACAGGAACGGTTGAGCTGCACGTTCTCCGGGTTGAAGCCGATCGACGAGTTCGGCGCGACCGGCCCCACCGGGCGGTACGACAGGCCGGTGCCGTCCCGCGTGTCGGCCACCCGGCGCGGGCCGTACGGCACGTAGGTCTGGTCAGCGCCAGAGGCCGTGGAGCCGAACCAGCCGGCCAGGTCGGCGATCACGTGCACGGTGCCGGAGCTCTGGTTGTAGATGTTCACCTTGCCGTTGACGACCGGCACCATCACCAGGTTGGGGATCGTCTGCCCCGCCACGAAGTTCAGGTTGGACGCGACCGGCACCAACGAACCACCGGGGTACACCTTCAGGACTCCGGCGGCTGTCGGCGCGGTGACCGTCACGTTCAGGATCGCGGCGGTCGCGTCGATAGGAATCTTCGACGACAGGTCGATCTGCCGCGACGTGTCCGGCAGGTACGGGCCGGTCGTGCCCTCGCGGCTGTCGGCCACCCGCACCGGGGTGAGCGGCTTGAATCCGGAGCCATTCGCGCCGTACCAACCCTGCAGGTCAGCGATGACGTGCACGGTGCCGCTGCTGCTGTTGCGGAACCGGATCCCCCCGCTCGTCAGCGGAACGGTGACCAGGTTCGGCACCGTCTCGTTGGCGACGTAGTTGACGCTCGACGCACTCGGCACCGTGGTCCCGTCCGGGTAGACGGTGAGGAAGCCGGCCGTCGTCGGCTGGGTCGCCGTCACGTTCAGCACCACCGCGTCGATGCTCGCCGCCGGCACACCACCGATGCTCGAAACCGGCAGCAGCACCTCGGAGTTGGGCCCGACCGGCACGGAGGTGCCGGCCCCGATCCCGGACCGGGTGTCCAGCAGACGGGTCGGGGTGACCGGGTTGTACCGGGCGCCGACCACGGTGCAGCCACCCCTGACTGGGTTGAATTCGGGGATGACCCGATAACCGTTCCCGCTCGCATACACCCGCACGCATGCCTGGCCGGCCCGGCGCACCGTCTGCTCGTGCACCGGGCCGCCCGCCACCTGGACGAAGCGGTCGCCGGTCAGGTGATAGCCGAAGGTGCCGCCAGTCGTCTCCACCGGCCACGAACCTGTCCAGGGCAGCCGGGTCACGATGTCGTACGGACCGCCGCCCACCTTTCGGCTGACGGTGACGGTGTCGCCGCCGGTCCACGGGCTCGCGATCTCGACCGCGCCGCGGTCGCGGTATCCCGAACCGGTGCCCGTGTTCGGCACCTCCGGCACATCGGCGCGGGAGTTACCGAGCAGGTCAAGCGGGCCGGAGCCGACCGCACCCGCGTCGGCCGAGTCGACCGCTGGCGACGTGCGATCGAGGTCGATCCACGGCCGCTCGGTCCCCTGCTGCGGCTTGAGCTTCGGATCGGCGGCGATGTCGTGGGCGCCCTGGCCGGTAGCCGCGCGGAATGCCGCGAGCTCGGTGTGCGAAGTCTCCCCCCAGGCGTACAGGGCGCCGCCGCTCGCCGGGTCGATCAGGTTGTAGTCGGCAACGCTCTGCCCGACCGACGCCGCAGAGAGCGCGATCGCGGTGGCAGCCGTCGGGTCGTCGCATGCGGCGGGCACGCTGCCGGACAGGTCGGCGGCCTGCACGATGTTGTTCCGGATGTCCACCCCCGGCGAGGCGCCGGTCACCGTGATACCCGAGGCGCAGCCAGTCACCAGGGTGTTCCCGGTGATCGCCGTGCCGGGGGCATCGGTGACCGTCAGGCCACCCCGGAACTGGTTGCCGGTGACCACGGCACCGGTCACACCGGCGCCGACCGCCACCCCGGGCGCACCGGACGCGCCGAACCAGCCCCGACTGACGGTCACGTCACTGGACGCTCCCGTGACATGTACCCCGACCACGCCGGCCGGCGGACGAATCGTGAGTTCGTCCACGGTCACCCGGGTCGAGCCGTCGATCAGGACCGGCTCAGCGGACCCCGACGTCCGGACGGAAAAGCCCTCAACCGTGACGTCGTGCACGCCGCTGAGCGAGAATGCGCTGCCTCCGGAGGCGGGCGCGCTCAACGTGACGAAGCCCTGCGGACCGTTCACCGCCCGGAAGGTGATCGGCGCACCGCTGGTACCCGAGCGGGTGATAGCCACGTTTTCCACATAGGAACCGGCCTGCACCAGGACGGTCTGACCAGGCTGCGCAACCGCTGCGGCAGCCGAGACAGTGCAGTACGGACGATCGACCGTCCCGTCGGCCGCACTGGCGGGGTACGGGCAGTACGTCCTGCTGACGTACAGCTCAGACCCCGCCGCAGCCTGCCCGGCGGCCGGGGCCTGCCCGGCGGCCGGGGCCTGCCCGGCGGCCGGCGCCGCTCCCGCAGGCGTCGTCGGCGCGACCAGGCCGACACCACCCACCAGCGGTACGACCACGATTGACCACAGTCTTCTTCTCATCAACAGCCCCCGCTGGATTGATCGCGTTCCGGACGGCAGCCTATACCGACGGTTGGCTATGCGTGGACCGACGACCGGCACAGTTCGGACCCACGGGACGGGGTGTGACACGGCCGCCCATCGAGGTGCAATGGACGGCCGTAGGTAGTCGACTGATCAGGATGCGGCGCCGATGAAGTAGCCCGCCTGGTCGACGATCACGTGGGTGGAGCCGGAGGTGTTGTTGAACAGCACGACGAGCCCGTATTCACCGACGCCGACGATGGCGTGGTTGGTGGCGGTTTCACCGGCGACGTAGTTGACGTTCGACGCGGTTGGCTGGTCGGGTCCGTTCGGGTGGGCGGTGAGCACGCCGGCCTTGGTCGGTGCGGTGACGGTCAGGTTTGCCACCAGCGCCGTCGGCTGTGGCGCGCTCTTGTCGCCCCTTGGGTCGAGGAAGGGCACGGCCAGCGCACCCCAGCCGTACGGCCCGAGCGGCACCCCTTCGCCTCTCCGGGTGTCGTAGATCCGGGTCGGGCCGAACGGCACGAAGACGTCCGTGGCGCCGCCACCGAACCAGCCAGCAAGGTCGGCCACCACATGGGTACGGCCGGAGCTGACGTTCTGGATGGCCACCTTGCCGTTGACCACCGGCACCATCACCAGGTTCGGAATCGTCTGCCCGGCGACGAAGTTCAGGTTCGACGCCACCGGCACCGCCGTGCCGAACGGGTGGACGGTGAGCACCCCACTGGTCGTCGGCGCGGTCACGGTCACGTTGAGCACCACCGCCGTCGCCCCGGACGGAACCCGACCAGACAGGTCCAGCGCCCGACCACTGTTCGGCGCGAACGCCGAGTTGCCGGCGCTGCGGGTGTCCAGCACCCGCAACGGAGCGACCGACCGGAACCCGGAACCACTGGCCGAGTAGTAACCCTGCAGGTCGGCGACGACGTGCACCGTGCCGCTGGCGGTGTTGCGTACGCGCAGGTTGCCGTTGGACATCGGCACGGTGACCAGGTTCGGCACCGTCTCGCCGGGTACGAAGTTGACGGTCGACGCGTCCGGCAGGGTGGTGCCGTCCGGGTAGACCCGCAGGAACCCTGCGGTGGTCGGCGCGGTGACGGTCACGTTCAGCACGACGGCGCTGATGTCCGCGGCCGGCATCCCATTGATCTGCGGCAGCGCCAGCACGACCTCAGTGTCCGCCGGGATCGGCACGGTGCCCGGCACTCCGAGTGCGGCGCGGGTGTCCAGCACCCGCTGTGGTGTCAGGGCCGTGTAGGCGGCACCGACCACCGTGCAGCTGGTTTTGGCGGCTCCGTAGGTCCACCGGAAGTCGGTGAAGGTCACCTGGTGGGTCTCGCAGGCATTGCCGGCCCGGCGGGAGCGGTGGTCCTCCGGCCCGAGCGGAACGATCCGGCGGAACGGCTCGTCGCTCCACTTGCGGGATACCTTGCCCAACGGGCCGTCCGTGGGCCAGGCGGTGGTGACGGAGAGGCCGACGGCCACGTCCAGAGGGTTGCCGCCGGCCTTGCGTCGGACCGGAACCTCGGTGACCGTCGTGGGGCCCTGCACCTCGACCGCGCCCCGGTCGTGGTAGCCGGAACCGGTGCCCGTGTTGGGCACCTCCGGGGAGTCGCTGTGCGGATTGTCCAGCAGGTCGGTACGGGAGACACCCTCCGCGGTGGCGTCCGCCGAGTCGACGGCCGGCGAGTTCGGGGAGATCTCGTAGTACGGCCGCTCATACGTCGGTACCGCCGACAGCCGTGGGTTCGCGGCGATGTCGTGGGTGCCGTTCCCGGTGGCGGCGACGAACTCGGGGAGGCTGGTGTACTCGGTGCCACCCCACCGGTAGAGCGGACCGCCGCTGGCCGGCTCGATCAGGTTGTAGTCGGCCACGGTCTGCGCGGCGCTGCCGGCCGAGACGGCGACGGCGGTCGCCTGTGAGGGCACCCTGCATGCCTGCGCGTCATCGAGCGCGCCACCGGCGGTCTCCAGGATGTTGTTCCGGATCGATACGCCCGGCGAAGTACCGGTGACGTCCACCGCCAGCGTGCAGTTGGTCGTCAGGGTGTTACCGACGATCTTCGTGCCCGGGGCGTCCCGTACCGTGATCCCACTCACGGTGAAGGTGCTCGCGGTAACCAACGCGGCGCGCACACCCGGGTCCACCACCAGACCGCTGCCGCCCACGAAGGTGCCACGACTCACCGTGACGTCTGCAGAAGCACCGGTGATCCGGACCCGACCCGGGGCCTCGTACTCGGAGGCGACCAGCCGATCGAGGATGATCCGGGAGGAGCCGTCGACGAGGACGGCCTCGGCCGTACCCTCACCGGACGCCCGGAAGCCATCGAGGACCACGTCGTGGACGCCGCGAAGAGTGAAGGCGCTCTCGTTGCCGCTGGGACCACGGCGCTTGCCCACCTTGACAACGCTGGCGCTCTCACCTGGCCCGTTCACCGCTCGGAAGGTGATCGGCGCACCCTCGGTTCCCGAGCGGCTGATCACCACCGACTCCCGGTATTCAGTTCCGGGGTGGACCAGGACGATCTGGCCGGGTTCGGCCACGGCGGCGGCCGCCGAGATGGTGCAGAACGGCGCCGTCAGGCTGCCGTCGCCACCCGCCGCGCAGCTCGTGTTGCTGACATGCAACTCGGCTCCGACCGCAGCTGGCAGCGGCCCGAGTGCGGGCACCGGCGCCGCCAGAGCGGCCTCGGGCGCCGCCGCTGCGGGCGTCGCCGGGCCGACCAGGCCAAGGCCACCGATCAGCGGTACGAGTGCGAGCCGCGCCAGTTCAGAAGTCCTCATCAACCGTCCCGACAAAGTGGATCTTCAAGAGATGGGAGCTTATACCGACGTAAGCCGATGGGTGTGACGCCGATCGGACGATGCATCACACCCGGTCGGCCGGTGCCGTCCCGGGTGTCGAAAGGTCGACCGTCCGACCGGGTATGACACGGCCGTCCATCGCCAGGCGATGGACGGCCGTGAACGGGTACGCAGGTCAGGAAGCGCCGTTGATGAAATACCCCGCTTGGTCGACGATCAGGTGGGCATCGCCGGAGCTGTTGTTGAGCAGCGCCACCTTGCCGTCCGTGCCGACCCCCACGATCACGTGGTTGGCGGCGGTCTCACCGGCGACGTAGTTGACGTTCGAGGCCGTCGGCTGGGTCGAGCCATAGGGGTAGGCGGTGACCACGCCGGCCTTGGTCGGTGCGGTGACGGTCAGGTTCGCCACCAGCGCCGTCGGTTGCCCGATGGTCGTGCCCGACAGCCGGTCGATGTACGGCACGCTGAACCCCTCCGAGACGTTCGACCCAAGTGGCGTCCCCTCGCCTCCGCGGGTGTCGTAGATCCGGGTCGGGCCGAACGGCACGAAGACGTCCGTGGCGCCGCCACCGAACCAGCCAGCAAGGTCGGCCACCACATGGGTACGGCCGGAGCTGACGTTCTGGATGGCCACCTTGCCGTTGACCACCGGCACCATCACCAGGTTCGGAATCGTCTGCCCGGCGACGAAGTTCAGGTTCGACGCCACCGGCACCGCCGTGCCGAACGGGTGGACGGTGAGCACCCCACTGGTCGTCGGCGCGGTCACGGTCACGTTGAGCACCACCGCCGTCGCCCCGGACGGAACCCGACCGGACAGGTCCAGCGTCCGACCACTGTTCGGCGCGAACGCCGAGTTGCCGGCGCTGCGGGTGTCCAGCACCCGCAACGGAGCGACCGACCGGAACCCGGAACCACTGGCCGAGTAGTAACCCTGCAGGTCGGCGACGACGTGCACCGTGCCGCTCGACTTGTTGACGATCGTCACCTCGCGGGCATCCAGTACCGGCACGGTGACCAGGTTCGGCACCGTCTCACCGGCGACGAAGTTGACGCTCGACACGTCGGCCGGTCCACCCACCGGGAATACCTGCAGGAACCCGGCGGCGGTCGGCTGGGTGGCGGTCACGTTCAACACGACGGCGGTGACGTCCATCTCCGGCACCCCGGTGAGCCAAGAGATCGACAGCGTGGCCGTTCTGCCCGGCGGGATCGGCACGGTCCCGACCCCTCCGATCGCGGCACGGGTGTCGAGCACCCGTTGCGGCGACACCGGCGTGTAGGCGGCACCCAGCACGAGGCAGGTCGTCACGGGGGTCTCCCGGAACTTCCGGAAGTCGTTGAAGCTGACCTGGTGCGCTTCGCAGACCCTGCCGGCACGGCGGAAGCGGTGGCCCTCGGGCCCCAGCGGCAGCACCCGACGGTTGTTCTCATCGCTCCAGTTGCGCGACACCTTGCCCAACGGGCCGTCGGTGGTCCATGCCGTGGTGACGGAGAGGTCGACGGTCACGTCCAGAGGAGTGCCGCCCGCCTTCCGCCGGATCGGCAGCTCCTTGACCGTCACCGGTCCCTGGGCCTCGACCGCGCCCCGGTCGTGGTAGCCCGAACCGGTGCCGGTGTTGGCCTTCGTCGGGTCGTCCGTGTGCGGGTTGTCCAGCAGATCGGTACGGGAGACACCCTCGGCGGTGGCGTCGGCCGAGTCGACGGCCGGAGAGTTCTGGCCGATCTCGTAGTACGGCCGCTCCACGGCATCCGCCGCCCGCAACCAGGGGACCGCGGCGATGTCGTGAGCGCCGTGACCGGTGGCGGTTAGGAACTCCGGCAGGCTGGCGTACTCGGTGGCGCCCCAACGGTAGAGCGGGCCGCCGCTGGCCGGCTCGATCAGGTTGTAGTCCGCCACCGTCTGCGGAACGCTCTCGGCCGAGACGGCGATGGCGGTCGCCTCCGACGGCGTCTCGCACGCCTCCGCGTCACTGAGCGCGCCGGTGGCGGTCTCCAGGATGTTGTTCCGGATGGACACACCTGGCGAGGTGCCGGTGACGTTGACCGCCAGGGTGCAGTCGGTCTCCAGGGTGTTGCCGACGATCTTCGTACCCGGCGCGTCCCGCACCGTGATCCCGCTCTGGGTGAAGGTGCTGGCGGTCACCACGGCACCACTCACCCCCGGGTCCACCACCAGTCCGCTGCCCGACCGGAACGCGCCACGACTCACAGTGACGTCCCGGGAAGCGCCGGTGATCCGGACCGCTGCCGGGGCGTCGTACTCGGAGGCGACCAGCCGGTCGAGGGTGATCCGGGAGGAACCGTCGACGAGGACCGCCTCGGCCGTGCCCTCACCGGCCGCCAGAAAGCCATCGAGGACCACGTCGTGCACCCCGGGCAGAGTGAAGGCACTCTCGTTGCCGTTGCCGCCTCGCCGCTTGCCCACCTTGACCACGGTGGCGCTGCGGCCCGGCCCGTTCACCGCCCGGAAGGTGATCGGAGCACCCTCGGTCCCCGACCGGGTGACCACCACCGACTCCCGGTAGTCACCGGGCCGGACCAGGACGGTCTCGCCCGGTCGGACCACGTCCGCGGCCTGGGAGATGGTGCAGAAAGGGCTGGAGGCGCTGCCATCCCCGTCGTTGTCGCAGTTGGCCGAGTCGACGTACCGCTCGGCAGCGGCGGCGGCCAGCACGGGGGCAGCGACGGGTGTCTGCGCGACGGCGGGCGCGGGTGCCGCCGCCGACGCGGGCAGCGTCGGGGCCACCAGGCCCGCGCCAACAGCCAGCGGTACGAGCGTGAGCCGTGCCATTACAGATCGTGTCATCGACCATCCCCGCGACAAGTGGATCTTCAGTAGCGGCGAGAGCCTATACCGATGCCCGCGAATGCGGACCATGTCGATCGGACGATCCACCACGCCCGGTCAGCCGGAACACCCCGGCCGCTGGGTCAGGACGCGGCGGCGATGAAATAGCCCGACTGGTCGACGATGACGTGGGACGTACCCCCGCTGTTGTGGAAAATGTCGACGCCGGAGCCCACGGCGACCAAGGCGGCGTTCGACGCGGTCTCACCCGCGACGAAGTTGACGTTCGAGGCGGTGGGCCGCTGCCCGCCGCCGGGATGAAGGGTGAGCACGCCCGCCGTGGTCGGTGCGGTCACGGTCACGTTGCCCACCAGCGCCGTCGGGGTCGGGCAGGCCGGCGCGCAGACCACGCCGCTCTGGAACGGCGCGAACCGGACGGTCTCCCGGGCGGCGAGTGGAGCCGGCGCGCGGCCGGGCAGCCCGATGCTGTATCGGGTGTCGACGATCCGCGTCGGCGTGATCGGCACGAACGTCTGGGTGGCGTCCGGGCTGAACCAGCCGGCCAGGTCCGCGACCACGTGTGTGGTGCCGGAGCTGTTGTTGAAGATGTTGACCCGGCCGTTCACCACCGGCACGGTGACCAGGTTGGGGATGGTCTGCCCGGCGACGAAGTTGAGGTTCGACGCGGTTGGTGCCGCCGAGCCGTACGGGAAGACCGTGAGCACCCCGCTCGTGGTCGGAGCGGTGACCGTCACGGAGAGCACGGCCGCCTTCGCGCTGGCGGGCAATCGCCCGGACAGGTCGAGCGGGCGGATGCCCTTGGCCGGGATCGGCGCGCCAGCTCCCTCCCGGGTGTCGAGCACCCGCGTCGGCGACATCGACGCGAAGCCGGACCCGGTCGCGGCGTAGAAGCCCTGGAGGTCGGCGACCAGGTGGACGGTGCCCGAGCTGGCGTTGTCGAAGAGAGCGGACCCGTCGAGGACGGGCACGGTGACCTGGTTCGGCACCGTCTCCCCGCTCACGAAGTTGATGCTGGACGAGGTGCTCCAGCCGCCGCTCGGGTAGACGCTGATGAAACCCGAGGCGCTTGGCTGGGTCACCGTCACGTTGAGCACGACCGCGCTGATGTCCGTCCCGGGAATCCCGGCGATGCTGCCGATCGGCAGCTCGACCGTTCCGTTCGCGGCGACCGGTCGGGTGTCGGGCACACCGATCCGGGATCGGGTATCCAGGACCCGGGTCGGCGCCACCGGTATGTAGCGTGCACCGACCTGGGTGCAGATCCGTTCGTCGTACGAGGTGGGCAGCCGGAAGTCGGTCTGAGAGGTCTGCACCCGGACGCAGACTTCGCCGGCTCGCCGCAGCGTGTACTCCGCCGTGGCGGAGTCGGTCACCCGCCAGAACGGCTCGCCGTGGAGGTGGTAGGCGTACAGGGTCCGCTCCCGCTCGACCGGCCAGACGGAGTGCGTGCCCGACCGGGCGACCACGTCGAGCGTGCCGCCGCCGACCTTGCGCTCGACACGTAGCGGGTCCTGAGTGACGGCACCCCGTGCCTCCACCGCTCCCCGATCGCGGTATCCGCTGCCGGTGCCGATGTTCGGCATGGCCGGATCGTCGGTGTAGGACCCGTCGAGCATGTCGGTGTCCAGGGCGCCGGGGGCGTTCGCCTCGGCGGAGTCCCGGGCGGGAGACCCGTCCCCGGTCACCAGGTAGTGACGGTCCACGCCGGTCGCCCAGGTGAGCTTCGGGTCGGCCGCCAGGTCGTGGGCGGCCTGCCCGGTCGCCGCGACGAATGCGGCGAGGGTCGGGTAGTCGGTGCCCGCCCAGGAGTAGGGCGCCCCTCCGCCGAGCGGGTCGATCAGGTTGTAGTCGGTGCTGGTCCCCGCCACCGACTCGGCGGACACCCGGATGCCGGTGGCGTTCGCCGGAGTGAGGCAGCGACCGCGCAGGCGAGCCGTGACGACGATGTTGTTGCGAATCGTGGCACCCGGTGAACTGCCAGCCAGATGGATGCCGTACCTGCAGTCGACGTGGATCGTGTTGCCCGTGATCGTGAGGCGGGGAGCGTTCGCCGCGGCCAGGCCGGAGTTGTCGAGCTGGTTGGCGGTGATCACCGTGTCGGTGACGCCTGACTCAACGGACACCGAAGGGCCCTGCCAGGTGCGGACGAAGCTTCGGCTGACGGTCACCCGGCTCGACGTGCCGCTGATCCGCACTCCGTTGGGACCGGAACTGCCGGTGTAGATGGTGACCTTGTCGAGGCGGACCCGGTGGGAGTCCCGCACTGTGACGGCGTCGGCGACGTTGGCCCCGAAGACGACCAGGCCCTCCACCGTCACGTCGTGCACGCCGGTGAGGTCCAGGATGGTCCCGGTGATGGCACCGGTGGCGTATCTGCCGACCCGCACCATCTCCGAGTTGACATTGACCGCGCGGAAGGTGATCGGCGCGGACTCAGTGCCGGATCGGGTGAACCGGACGTTCTCCTGGTATTCCCCCGGGTGCACCAGGACCGTCTGGCCCGGGCCGGCCACCGCAGCCGCCTCCGATATGGTGCAGAACGGTCGCTTCACGCTGCCGTCACCGCTGCCCTGGCACCACAGCTCGCTGACGTGCAGTTCACCTGCGACCGCCGAGGCGGTGACCGGCGCGGGCGCCGCCGAGGCGGGCGCTGCGGGCCCCACCAGAGCCGCACCCCCCGTCAGTGGTACGAGTGCGAGGCGTGCCCACCGTCGGATGTCCATCAAGCGCCCCCGTGACAATCCCATCCACCGATTTCACTGAGCGTATCCGTGACAGTTCCAATGCGGACAGCGTCGATCGGCCGTTAACCTGCGCCGATCAGCCCACTGGATGGTTCACCCGGGCCGCCTCAACGGCACCTGGCGGGATCGTTAGGCCGGAGCGTCTCAGTCGTGCCGTTCGGTGCGCTCGATCTCGGCGAACGCCGCGCTCAGGTATGCGTCGACCTGCCGAGCCGTGCCCGCGAGCAGGTCGACCACGAGCAGCGGGGCGTGCCGGGCGAGCGCCGCCGGGTCGGGCGGGGAGTTGTCCTCGCCCAGGTCGTACACACCGAGCGCCCCGGCCAGCAGGACCAGCACGACGTGCGGGTCGACGTCCGGTCGCCACGGGGCTGACGAGCGCACACACCGCGCCAGCACCTGCCGGATGTCGTCGCTGTCCAGCCCGTCCGGGTGGGTCTCCTCCAACAGCAGCCGCACCACGGCGCCGAGGACCAGACCCGAACGCTCGGCGGCGGCGAGCCGCGTGGTCGCCACCTCGTACGCCTCGCTGTCCTGGGCCTTCGCGGCCTCGACCGCGTCGCTGGCGGCGCCGGCGATCTCGCGGGCCGATGCGGGCAGGTGTCGCCAGGTCACGCTCACCGGGCCAGCATGGCAGAGCACACCGACAGCCCTCGCCGCGGTAAACGGTTCGCGATCGTCACACCCGGCGAACACAATGCCGGAATGTTGCGTCGCGCCCTACCTCGCCGTTCGGAAGCTCGCCGACTCCTCATCGGCACCCTGCTGTCGGCGATCGGGCGCGGCCTGACCCTGCCGTTCCTGTTCATCTACCTGACCGACGTACGCGGGCTCACCGACACCCGTGCCGGGCTGGTGATCGGCTGGTACGGCGCGGTCACCCTGGCCCTGTCGCCGCTGGGCGGGACACTGATCGACCGGTTCGGCGCCCGCCGGGTGGTGGTGCCGTGCCTGCTGATCGAGGCGGTCGGCACCGGCTCACTGGCGCTGGTCAACTCGACCGGCTCGGCCCTGCTGGTGATGACGGTGGTCGCCATCGGCAGCTCGGCCATCTGGTCCGGGCAGAACACCATCCTCGCCTCGCTGACCGACGACGACGAACGGCAGCGCGTCTTCGGGCTGAACTTCGCCCTGCTCAACCTCGGCATCGGTATCGGCGGCATGACCTCCGGCGCGATCGTCGACACGGCCCGACCCGGCACCTTCGAGACGGTCTACGTGCTCGACGCGGTGAGCTACCTGATGCCGGCGCTGATCCTGCTCACCCTGCCCGGCGTCGGCCACCGACTCGGCCATCGTCGGACCGACGACGAGCCATCGCCCGGCGGCTACCTGACTGTGCTCCGCGACCGCCCGTTCCGCCGGCTGGTGATCTTCGGGCTGGTCCTCACCACCTGCGGGTACGCCCAGATCGAGGTGGGCTTCGCCGCGTACGCCGTGCGGGTCGTCGAGGTGACGCCCCAGGTGGTCGCCTGGGCACTCGCGGCCAACACGGTGATGATCGTGCTCGCCCAACTCCTGATGATCCGCCGGATCGAGGGGCGCAGTCGCACCGGTGCGCTCGTCGTGGTCGGGGCGGTGTTCGCTGCCGCCTGGCTGGTCCTCGGCGCCGGCGGCCTGGTCAGCACCGGAAACGCCGTGGTGGCCGCCCTGTGCGTGGTGGCCTGCTCGGCGATCTTCGGCTTCGGCGAGACGATGCTGTCGCCGGTGATGCCCGCGCTGACCAACGCGCTGGCCACCGACGAGCTGCGCGGGCGGTACAACGCGATGAGTTCGATGATCTTCGGGATCAGTGGCGTGATCGGCCCGGTGACCGCCGGCCCGCTCATGGGCGCCGCCGACGGCAGGGTCTGGGTGGCGACGGTGGTCGGCGGCTGCCTGGTCGCCTCGCTGATCGCGCTCTCGCTGCGCCGACTGCTCACCGCCGCCCAGGACGGCCGACCGACAACCGCACCGACCGCACCCGTCCCAGCCGCCGCCCACGCCTGACCCCGCCCGCGCTAAGCCGGGGGCGCGCCGCCGCGCTAAGCCGGGAGCACGCCGCCGCCGCGCAAGATCGTGCTCGATCCAGGATGTAGTGGCGTCGGCACGCCGGGAGGCCACTACATCCATGTTCGAGCGTGATCATGCCGCCGCTGACGGCCGGGCGCGGCGGGCGCGGTGTGCGGCGGACGCGGTGTGCGCGGCTGGCGCGGCTGGCGCGGTGTGCGCCGGAGACGGGTCGGGCCCCGGAGCGGATGCTCCGGGGCCCGATCGTCACGGGGTCGTCCGTCAGGCGGCGGGGACCTCGGCGGTGGTGCGGATCCGATCCAGCGTCGGCGCGGAGACCGGCGACTGCGCGGTCAGGTACGCCACGAACGCGTCCAGGTCGATCTGCCCGGTGACCAGGTTCGTCCCGCCGGTGAGGGCACTGAACCCGTCACCGCCGCCGGCCAGGAAGTTGTTCACCGTCACCCGGTAGGTGGCGGCGGTGTCGACCGCGGTGCCGCCGAGGGTGAGGCTGCCCCGGACCACCCGGGTGCCCGCGCACGGGTCAGCCACGGTGCCGGTGGTGCCGTTCGGGTCGACCACGTAACCGACGGTCGAGGACGGGTACAGCGTCCGGCCGGTGACGAACTGCTGCTCCAGGACGCAGTAGAGCTGCGCACCGGTCAGGTCCAGCGTCACCAGGTTGTTGGCGAACGGCTGCACCGTGAACGCCTCCTCGTAGGTGACCAGGCCGGCGTCGAGGTCGGCCCGTACCCCGCCCGGGTTCATGAAGGCGGCGACGGCGCCCTGCTCGTCGTCGGTGGCGGCGAACTGCGCGTCGGCGATCAGGTTGCCCAGCGGGGACTCGCCCAGACTCGTACCGAAGAGGGTTTCCTGGCTCCGGGTGATCGCCTGGGTGGTCTCGCCGACCTGGCGGCCGGCGACCGGGCCGAGCACGGTCTTGTACCGGTTGATCAGGGCGGTCTGCTTCGGGTCCTTGGCCACGTCCCGGCTGACCACGACGTTCTCCGCGGCGGCGGAGAGCACGTCCCCGGTCCGACGGTCGATCTTGAGGTCGATGTCGGTGACCAGGCGACCGAACGAGCTGGCGCTGGTGACCAGCTTGCCGTTGATGTCGCAGTTGTACGCCTGGTGGGTGTGCCCGCTGACCACCACGTCGATCGACGGGTCCATCCGGTTGGTGATGTCCACGATGGGCCCGGTCATGCCGACGCAGTCGTTGATGCCGCCGGTCGCGGCCTGGGTGCCGCCCTCGTGCAGCAGCACGACGATCGCCTCCACACCCTGGCGGCGCAGCTCGCGGGCGTACCGGTTGGCGGTGACCGCCTCGTCGGCGAAGGTGAGGCCGGCGACGCCCTGCTGGCTGACGATCTCCGGGGTGCCCTCCAGGGTCATCCCGATGAAGCCGACCTTGACGCCCTGCACCTTGTGGATCGCGTACGGCGCCATCAGCGGCTTGCCGGTCGCGGTCTTGAAGGCGTTCGCGGACAGGTACTGGAACCCGGCGCCCTGGTACGGGGTGCCGTCGGCGCAGCCGTCCACCGGGTGGCAGCCGCCGTTCTGGATCCGCAGCAGCTCGGCGGCGCCCTCGTCGAACTCGTGGTTGCCGACGCTGGCGTAGTCCAGCCCGGCCATGCTCAGCGCCTCGATGGTCGGCTCGTCGTGGAACGCGGCGGAGAGCAGCGGCGACGCGCCGATCAGGTCACCGGCGGCGACCGTGATGGTGTTCTTCTTCTTGGCGGCGGCGCGCAGCTCGGCCAGGTGGGTCGACAGGAACTCGACACCGCCCGCGGCCTGCCCGGCGATGGTGCCGCTGGACCCGCTCGGGGGTTCGAGGTTGCCGTGGAAGTCGTTGAGGGCCAGCAGGGTGACGTCGACCGGCTTCGGCCTCGCATCGGCCTGCTCGGGGCTGGTGGCGACCGCGCCGAACGCGGCCACCGCGAGTGCGGTCAGGCCGACGGCGGCCCGACGCATCCCGGGGATGGACATGAAACTCCTCATGAGAATCGGCGCGTGCGGTGCCCGGACTGTGGGTCGACCGGGCCGCCGACCGACGCCGTCGGAAGGATCGATCGCGGATGCCGGCGGTTGGGATCGCCGCCCGCCCGGACAGCCTCTCATCCGGACGCCGACCGGTCGACCCGGCAGCACGTCAGTGCTGCGAATATGCCCGGACGGTCGGATGACGCCGACGTGACCGACGGTTGACCGCACGTCGCCGGACGTCGCTGTCGCCCGGGTCCAGACAGGATGGGACAGCCGGCGTGGCCCGGGGTGTCAGTCGACGGCGAGCGCCTCGGTGACCAGCGTCGTGACGGCGTCCGGCGGCCAGCCGTCCGCGACCCCGGGGCGCTGCGCCAGGTAGCTGGCGATCCGTCCGGCCGGCCAGCCGTGCGACTCGCGCAACCCTCGGGCGATCATGCTGAGGTAGACCGGCGCGGGCGGCCGGCACCGCTTGGCGGACGCCGGTTCCGGGGCGGTGAAGGTGAGCATCGGCAGCCCGGTGTGCTGGCCCGGGCAGACCAGCGTCTCGTAACGCCCGGGGCCGAGCGTGGCCCGTCCCTCGGCGACGGCCGCATCGATCGCCGCGCCGGTCGCCGGGACCAGGTCGGCCGTGTCACCCGTTGGCCGGTACATCTCCTGCGCCGCGATGTCGGTGAACTGCTCGACGGTGACCAGGTAGGCGCGGGCCGCGGCCACGCCCGGTAGCTGCGGGTCGTAGAAGGCCATGCCGCCGGTCCAGGCACCGGACTCGCCGGCGAAGTAGATCCCGCCGGGCAGCGACACCGGCACCGATCGGCTCGGTGGGCGGGGGTCCCGGCAGCCCGGGTACGTCCGTCGCCCGCCAGGCGGGCAGCCGCCGCCGATGTACCACGCCAACCGGGCGGCGTGCATGTTCGAGCCGTACGCGACGTACCAGACCAGCCGCTCCTCGGTGTCGACCACGACGGGCGCGTCAGAAGCCGCAGGTCTGGCCTGCGGAGTGGCTGACCTGGACCGTGTGCGTCACGCAACCGCCCGACTCGACCAGGTGCAGCAGGAACGCGGTCGGCTCGGCGACCCAGCCGATCTGCTCGTCGGCGCTCATGGTGAGCGTGCTCTGCCGCCAGGTGCTGGGTGCCACGGTGAGCACCGTGCCGGCGTACCCCGTGGTGACCGGGCGGTGCAGGTGGCCGGCGGCGACGCGTACGACGTGCCGGTGCCGGCCGATCACCTCGGCGAGCGCGTCGGAGTCGGCGAGCCGGATGGCGTCGGCCACCGGGATGCCGACCGCGACCGGCGGGTGGTGCAGGCAGACCACAGCGGGCACCTCGGGCCGGCCGGCCAGCACGCCGTCGAGCCAGCCGAGCTGCTCCTCGCCAAGTTGGCCAGCGTCGCTGCCGGGGATGAGCGAGTCGAGCACCACGACGGTCGCCGCCTCGTAGTCGACGTGGTAGTACGCGGAGAACCCGCCGCCGAGCCAGGGTGTGCCGCCGAAGGCGTCGAGCAGCGACTCCCGGTCGTCGTGGTTGCCGGTGACCAGGTGCACCGGCAGCGGGAACCGGCCGATCAGCTCGCGCAGCGCGGCGTACTCGTCGGGCCGGCCGTGGTCGACCAGGTCACCGGTGATCACCACGCAGTCCGGTCGGGGCCGCAGCGCCAGCACCCGGCCGAGCGCGCGGTGCAGGCCCGCGGCCGGTTCGGCGGCGAGTAGGCCGGTGGTCAGATGCGGGTCACTGAGCTGGGCGATGAGCACGTGCCGCCTCCTCGGTGCGGGAGTTTCCACGCTATCGGCGATGGATGCCTCCCGGGGCCCCGCGCCCACAGGCTGCGTCCACAGCCTGTGGATAGCACATGTGTACGAAGTCCGGCCGACGCCCGGATCACCCTGGGTACGCTTGATCTCACGGCTCGGCGCCGGCCGACCCCTCCCCTACCTGGAACGACGTGCGAGTGGATCATCAGCAAGTCATCCGTGACGTCTCCGTCCGCCTGCCGATGGCGTCGAGCACGCCGGAGGCCTGTCGGTGGACGGTCAACGCGCTGGCCCACCACACCCCGGCGACCATCTCCGTGCTGCTGGAGGTCCACGACCGGCTGCGCTGCGTCGCGGCGACCGGCGCCTGGCAGGTCTTCGCCACCGTGCCGACCCGGACCGGGATCGTCGGCCGGGTGTACGCCACCGCCACCACCGCCGTCGTCCCGGATGTCACCGCCGATCCGGACTATCTGCCGGTACGCCCCGACGTGACCGCAGAGCTGTGCGTGCCGGTGCTGGACCCGGCGGGCCGGGCGATCGGCGTCCTCGACCTGCAGTGGAGCGAGCCCGTCGACTTGGAGCCGTGGCGGCAGACCGCCCAGCGACTGGCCGCCCGGCTCGGCGCGAGGATCGTCGCGCTCGGCGGCCCGCCAGCGGAGAGTCCCAGCGAGAAGCTGCTCCGGCACGCCGCCGCACTCTCCTCGGCGCCAACCGAGGGGGCCGTGCTCGCTGCGGCGACCTGCGCCGCCCGTGAGGTCTCCACGCTCTCCACGGCGGTGCTGCTGATCGCCGGCCCGGAGGGCGCCGAGATCGGGCCGCCGCCACTGGTCCCCGCCGAGCTGGAGACCCGGATCCGGGCCGAGCTGACCGAGGCGACTCCGGCCGCGCTCGACCGGATGGTCGACCGGGCGCACCGGTACGGCGCGGGATACACGCTGGGCGAGGCGGAGCACCCACCGACTGCGGACTACCGGCCGCTGACCAGGGCCGGGGTGCGCACACTGATCGCCGTACCGGTCGGACCGTCGGACGCTGGCGGGGTGTTGCTGGTCGCCGACGAGCGGTTGCTGCGCCCGGACCCGACCACGGTCAGTCTGATGGAACTGCTCGCCGGGCAGGCCTGGACCAACCTGGACCGGCTGCGCACGCTGGCGCGGCTGCGGGAGCAGGCCAGCTCGGACCCGCTGACCGGGCTGCGGCACACCGGCCCGTTCGGGCAGCGGATCGCGGCGGCGACCCCGGGGCGTACGGCCCTGCTGGCGATCGACGTGGACGGCTTCAAGATCGTCAACGACACGTACGGCCACCAGGCCGGCGACCGGGTGCTGGTCGGGCTGGCGCGGGCGTTGGAGGGGGCGCTGCGGCACGGTGACGAGCTGTACCGGATCGGCGGCGACGAGTTCGTCGCGGTGATCGAGGTGAGCCGCCCGGAGGAGGCGGTCCGGATCGCCGAGCGGCTCACCGAGGCGGCCCGGCGCACCGGCCGCACGATCAGCGTGGGCGTCGCGCTGCCCCACCCCGGCGAGTCCCCCGACCGCACCCTCCGCCGCGCCGACCAGGCCCTCTACGCCGTGAAACGCCAAGGCCGAGACGGCGTCCACCTATCCGCTGCCTAACCCCCACCCCCACCCCCCGTCGATCATGGAGTTGTGGTGCGTCCCAAAAGGGGCGTGATTGGATCTAACGCCCACCACGACTCCATGATCGACGCTGGGAGGTGGTGGGGTAGGGAGGGCGAGGGAGGTTACTGGGTCAGGTCCTTGGCCAGGAGTTCGCCGATCTGGGCGGTGTTGAGGGCGGCGCCCTTGCGAAGGTTGTCGCCGGTGATGAAGAGGTCCAGGGCACGTGGGTCGTCCAGGGCGCGGCGGATCCGGCCGACCCAGGACGGGTCCGTGCCGACCGCGTCGATCGGCATCGGGAACTCTCCCGCGGCCGGATCGTCGACCAGGATCACTCCGGGGGCGTTGCGCAGCGCCTCGCGGGCGCCCTCGGCGTCCACCTCGGTGGCGAAGACCGCGTGTACGGCCACCGAGTGGCCGGTCACCACCGGCACCCGCACGCAGGTGGCGGAGACCTTGAGGTCGGGCAGGCCGAGGATCTTCCGCGACTCGTTGCGGACCTTCATCTCCTCCGACGACCAGCCGCCGTCGGCCGGCGAGCCGGCCCAGGGCACCACGTTGAGCGCCAGCGGCGCCGGGAACGGGCCCAGGTCGTCGCCGACCGCCTGCCGGACGTCGCCGGTCCGCGAGCCGAGCAACCGGTCCCCGGCGACCTTGGTGAGCTGGTCGTGCAGGATGTCGACGCCGGCCTGGCCGGACCCGGAGACCGCCTGGTACGAGGCGAGCACCAACTCCCGCAGGCCGTACTCACGGTGCAGCGGGGCGACCGCGATGATCATCGTGAGGGTGGTGCAGTTGGCGTTCGCGATGATGCCCCGGGGCCGGTTACGGACCTGCTCCGGGTTGATCTCCGGGACCACCAGCGGGACGTCCCGGTCCATCCGGAAGGCGCCGGAGTTGTCCACCGCGATCGCGCCGCGGGCGACGGCGATCGGCGCCCACTCGGCGGAGACCTCGTCGGGTACGTCGAACATCGCCACGTCGACGCCGTCGAACGCCTCCGGGGTCAGCGCCTGGACGACGAGATCCTCACCCCGGCAGCGCACCCGCCGCCCGACGGAGCGCTCGGAGGCGAGCAGGCGGATCTCACCCCAGACGTTGCGACGCCCGGTGAGCAGCTCACACATCACGGTGCCGACGGCACCGGTCGCTCCGACCACTGCGAGGGTGGGCAGCGCCGTCATCGGCGCTACCTACCCGTCCCCGCGTAGACCACGGCTTCGGTGTCGCCGCCCAGCTCGAACGCGTCGTGGATGGCGCGGACGGCGGCGTCCAGGTCGGTGTCCCGGCAGACCACGGAGACCCGGATCTCGGAGGTGGAGATCATCTCGATGTTGACCCCGGCCGCGCCGAGCGCGGCGAAGAAGCCGGCGGCCACGCCGGGGTGCGAGCGCATGCCTGCACCGATCAGCGAGACCTTGCCGACGTGGTCGTCGTAGAGCAGGCCCTTGAACTTGACCGACTCCTGGATCTTGCTGAGCGCGGCCATCGCGGTCGGGCCGTCGGTCTTGGGCAGGGTGAACGAGATGTCGGTCCGGCCGGTGCCCTCGGTGGAGACGTTCTGCACGATCATGTCGATGTTGATCTCGGCGCCGGCGACGGTGTCGAAGATCCGCGCGGCGGCGCCCGGCTCGTCGGGCACGCCGACGATCGTGATCTTGGCCTCGCTGCGGTCGTGCGCAACGCCGGTGATCAGTGCCTGCTCCACGGAAAGGTCCTCCATCGATCCGGTGACCATCGTGCCGGTGTTGGTCGAGTATGACGAACGGACGTGGATCGGCAACCCCGCCCGGCGGGCGTACTCCACGCTACGCAGGTGCAGCACCTTCGCGCCGCACGCGGCCAGCTCCAGCATCTCCTCGTACGTGATCTGCCGGATGTGCCGGGCGTTGGGGACGATCCGCGGGTCCGCGGTGAAGATGCC
Source organism: Micromonospora sp. NPDC000668 (assembly GCF_042897975.1). Taxonomy (NCBI): domain Bacteria; kingdom Bacillati; phylum Actinomycetota; class Actinomycetes; order Micromonosporales; family Micromonosporaceae; genus Micromonospora; species Micromonospora sp. NPDC000668. The sequence continues at coordinate 45,913 of NZ_JBIAYP010000009.1, read as the reverse complement.
GTCGACGTCGGTGTAGATCTCGCAGACATCGGCGTGCAGCGCGGCGGCGAGCGCCACGGCCGTGGTGTCCGAACCGCCCCGGCCCAGCGTGGTGACGTCCTTGGTGTCCTGCGAGACGCCCTGGAAGCCGGCCACGATGACCACCGACCCCTCGTCGAGCGCGCCCTTGAGCCGCCCTGGGGTGACGTCGATGATCCGCGCCCGGCCGTGCACCGAGGTGGTGATCACGCCGGCCTGCGAGCCGGTGAACGAGCGGGCCTCGTACCCCAGGTTGTGGATGGCCATGGCCAGCAGCGCCATGGAGATCCGCTCCCCGGCGGTGAGCAGCATGTCCAGCTCACGGCCCGGCGGCAGCGGGCTGACCTGGTTGGCCAGGTCGAGCAGCTCGTCGGTGCTGTCCCCCATCGCGGAGACCACCACCACCACGTCGTCGCCGGCCTTGCGGGCGGCGACGATGCGCTCGGCCACCCGCTTGATGCGCTCGGCGTTGGCGACGGAGGACCCGCCGTACTTCTGCACCACGAGTGCCACGACGGTGCACTCCCTCCCAGCGACCCTGAGCGTGCCGACGCCGCCGGAACCGGGGCCGGCGGCGCGTGTCAAACCACTTGAGGGTATCCGGCGGGTCGCGGCGGCGGGTCGGGTGATCCCATCATCCGGCCCGCGCGCGCCACGGGCGGGGCGGCCGCCCCGCCTCACCAGGTCGGGCGGTACGCCGACGCGGTCCCGCCCGACACGCCGGGGCGAGCCGCGTGCGCGCCGGCACCCGCCGCCCGCCCGCACCCACCAGAATGGGCCGGTGCCCGTCCTCATCCGCTCGGCCGGCCGTGTGCTCGGGCCGCTCGCGCTCGCCCTGCCGGCGCTCCTGGTCGCCTGCACCAGCGAGCAGCCTCCAACCCCGCCACCGACCGATCCCGGGCCGGTCGAGGTGGCCGCCGCCCGCGACGAGTTGGCGGCACTGGCCGCGGCGGCCCAGGACCGCCATCTGGTGGCGCAGTACGCGTTCAGCCGGGCCGGTCAACCGGACCGCATGATCGTGTTCACCAGCGCGAACGACGGCAGCTGGCGGGTCGACGTGCCGGGTGGCGCGCTGGGCGGCACCGCTGATGTCTCGCTGGCCGCCACCGCCGACGGGTTGTTCCAATGCGCCCTGCCGTCGGCCGGCCGGCCGAACCCGGCCCGGTGCGTACGCCTCGGCGAGCGCGACGACGCCCTGCCGCGCCGGCTGGATCCCCGGGTCCAGCACCCGCTCACCGACTGGCTGGACGTGCTCACCGACCGCCGCGCGCCGCTCGCCGTCGCCCCGGCCGACCCGCCCAAGGGGCTCACCGGCACCTGCTACTCGGTGGACTCCACCTCCGCCTCGCTCAACGCCCCGCTGGACGTCGGCATCTACTGCTACGACCGGGACGGCACACCGACCGGCGTCCGGACGGAGACCGGCACGCTGAAGCTGGCCGCCCCGCCCGGCCCGGCGCCAGCCACCGTGCAGCTGGCCGGCCCGGTGGTGGTGGACGGGGAACCGCTGGACACCGCGGCTCCGCCGACACCCGACCCGACCGGTAGCTCGGGCGCGGGAACGCCCTGATCTTCGTCCCGTTACGGGTGCTCTTGCCCACATTTGGCGAACCCGTCCTGAGGGGCGAATCACCCATAAAGGACGATGCTCGTATGGCCGACCTCACCCCGCTACTCGCCTACCGCTGGAGCCCGCTGGCGTTCGACCCGACCGAGGTACTGAGTCGGGCGGAGGCGGCCTCACTGCTGGAGGCGGCCCGCTGGGCACCCTCGCTGGGCAACCGTCAGCCCTGGCGGTTCACTCTCGGTCACCGCGATGACGAGACCTGGAAGCGGATCCTGGTCAACCTCCCCGAGCGCGACCAGCGCTGGGCCCACCGGGCCGCCGCGCTGCTCCTCGCCGCGCACGTCGACACCGACGCCGCACCGGCGGACGGGGTCGCCTACGACCTGGGACAGGCGGTCGCCCACCTCAGCGTGCAGGCCACCGCGCTCGGGCTGCACGTACGCCAGGTCCTCACCGTCGACCGTGCCGGGCTCGCCGCCGACCTGCACCTGCCCGCCGACGTGCGGCCGTACGCGGTGGTCGCCGTCGGGCAACTCGGCGACCCGCTCAGCCTCCCGGCCGACCTGGTCGCCGAGGAGACCGGCCTGCGGCACCGCCGACCGCTGGCCGACCTGCTGCTCCGCTGATCGACCGCCGGAGCTACCCGCCCCGGCTGGCGCGCAGCAGGACCGTCGCGGCCTCGGTGTTGCGGTAGAAAACGTGCCGGCCCTGTCGAGACCGGTGGACCAGGCCGGCGGCGTGCAGCGCGGCCAGGTGCTGGGAGACGTTTCCGGCGGACATCCCGGTGAGTCGGGCCAGGTCGGTGGTGGTGGTCGCCGCGTCGAGCAGGTGCAGCAGTGCGGCCCGGCCGGGGCCGATCACCCGTGCGAGCGGGTCGCCGGGCGGCGGCGCGGTCGCCTCCCAGAGCGTCCCGACCGCCCGGACCGGGTACGCCCCGGCCGGCAACGAATCCTCCAACAGGTTCCACAGCACCCGCCGGTTGGTGAACACGCCCGGATTCAGCGCCAACCCACGACCGCGCAGGTCGAAGTCCCGCTCGAACGGGTCGTCGCTGACCACCCGGTCGCCAAGCCAGCGCAGGCTCGGGTGGAGCTGCTCGAACAACCGCCCGGCACCGCCCTCGGCGAGTTGCGCGGCCCGGTACGCCACGTCGGCGTCGAGCAGCGCGCGCATCCGCGGCCAGGCCGGGGCGATCGCCTCGTCGTACCAGACCCGCACCGCGTCGACGAGCTCCGGCAGCAGCCCACGAGGGTCGGTGAGCAGCGCCCGCCCGAACGGACTCAGCGGCCGGCGCGGAGTGGTCGCCAGCAGATCCTGAACCACCACGTCCGGCGGCGTCGCCGCGATCTGATCGAGCTGCTCGGCCATCTCCACGTTCGGTCGGGCCGCCGGGGTGAGGAAGTCGGGCAGCCAGCAACCCCGCTGGGTCAGCTCCAGCAGCGGTCGGACCCGGGAGGCAACCTCGGGAGAACGCAGAGTCACCCGGGCCCGGTCGATCCACGGCAGGTGCACCGCATAGCGGACCGGGTCGGCCAGTGCCCACATGCTCATGACCGTCTCGTTGGCCGGCGACACGGCAAGCCGCACTCCCGCCACGTCGGCCAGGCTGAACCGCAACTCGGACACACGCACCCCCAGAGCAGGATTCGGTTGAGCCTAAAAGACTCGACCGCCGTCATGGGGGCACGCTTCACTCACCTGCCATGGGGGCCAGAGACACCATTCGCACCGTTGTCCGAAACGTCGTACCGCCGGCCGGGCTGACTCGCGCCCTGGCCGTGCAGGCCATGGTCAACGCCGTCGGCAGCGGCCTGTTCCACGCCGGCAGCGCCGTCTTCTTCACCCGGGCGCTCGGGCTCAGCGCCGCCCAGGTCGGGCTGGGCCTGTCCATCGCGGCGGGGGTGTCGCTGCTGGGCACGGTGCCGCTGGGCGGGCTCACCGACCGGTACGGGCCGCAGCGGGTCTGGGCGGTCGGGCTGGTGCTGGACGCGGTGCTCTTCGCGACCTACCCGTTCGTGGGCGGCTTCGCCGGCTTCCTGGCCGTGGTGGTGGCGCTGGCCGCCGTGGAGGCCGCCACCGGGGTCGCCCGTCAGGTCTACTCGATCAACGCGCTCCCCCCGGCCGAGCGGGTCACGGCGATGGCGTACCAGCGTTCGTCGCTGAACGTCGGGTTCGGGCTCGGCGCGGTGATCAGTGGCCTGGTGCTGGCCGTGGACACGACCGCGGCGTACCGGGGGATGGTCTGGTTCATCGCGGCGGTCTTCCTGGTGACGGCCCTCTTCGTGCGTCGACTGCCCCGGCTGGCCCAGGCGGCCCGGCCGGCGGAGCCGATGAGTCGGCTCGCCGTGCTGCGGGACCGCCCGTTCGTGGCGGTGTCCCTGCTGTCCGGGCTGCTCACCGCCCACCAGACGCTCTACCTGACGGTGCTGCCGCTCTGGATCCTCACCCACACCGACGCCCCGAAGACGGTGATCGCCGGGCTGGTGCTGCTCAACACAATCCTGATCGTGCTGCTCCAGGTACGCGCCAGCCAGGGCGCCGACACCGCTGCGGGCGCGGCACGGGCCTCCCGCCGGGGCGCCCTGCTGATCGCCCTGTTCTGCCTGGTCCTGCCGATCTCCGGGGTCACCCGGGGCCCGCTCACGGTGGTGGTGCTGGTGGCCGCCGCAACGCTGCTGATCGTGGCCGAGCTGATCGAGTCGGCGGGCGCCTGGGGGCTCACCGCTGCTCTGCCACCGGCCGAACAACGCGGCGCGTACGTGGGGGCGTTCCGGCTTGGCTCCCAGGTGCAGTACCTGATCGCCCCCGCCGGGCTGACCGCGCTGGGGGTGACCACCGGTGGCTGGGGCTGGTTCCCGGCGGCGGCCATCTTCGTGCTGTTGGGGCTGGCGATCGTACCCGTGGTGGCGTGGGCTGGGCGGACGCCGCGGCTCGGTGCCGCGACCGCGGAACGGGTCGTGACACCGGTCCCATAGTTCGGACGTACCTTCCCACCCCCCGTCTCATCACGTAGGGTCACCCTGTCATGTGGCAGGCGCACCTCCTCCTTGGTCGCCGCGACGAGGCCTGACGGCCGGCACCTCGTCGCGGAGTCGGACCGCGCCGCCCATCAGCACCGCAGCACACCTCGGCCCGCCGGGCAGCGACGCACCGGCAGTGACGCCGACTCCGTCCGATTGCTGAACGCCACGTGACCACGGGAGCACTCCGCCATGGCTCAACCAGCCAGCACCACCGACGCTGAGACCGATCCGATCGCCCGGCAGCGCCCGAGCCGGATGCCGTACCACCGCTACCAGCCCTACCGGGAGCAGTTCCGGGTCGACCTGCCCGACCGCGCCTGGCCGACCCGACACGTCGACACCGCACCGCGCTGGTGCGCCGTGGACCTGCGGGACGGCAACCAGGCCCTGATCGACCCGATGTCGCCCGAGCGCAAGCGTCGGATGTTCCAGCTGCTGGTCCAGATGGGCTACAAGGAGATCGAGGTCGGCTTCCCGTCGGCCAGCCAGACCGACTTCGACTTCGTCCGGCAGCTCATCGAGCAGGACATGATCCCGGACGACGTCACCATCCAGGTGCTCACCCAGTGCCGGGAGCACCTGATCGACCGGACGTTCGAGTCGCTGCGCGGGGCGAAGCGGGCCATCGTGCACTTCTACAACTCGACCTCCACCCTCCAGCGGCGGGTGGTCTTCGGGCTGGACCGGGACGGCATCGCCGACATCGCCACCTCCGGCGCGCGGCTCTGCCAGAAGTACGCCGAGATCCACACCCCGGACACCGAGATCCACTACGAGTACTCGCCGGAGTCGTACACCGGCACCGAGCTGGAGTACGCGATGGAGGTCTGCTCCCGGGTGATCGACGTGATCGACCCGACGCCGGACCGGAAGCTGATCATCAACCTGCCGGCCACCGTCGAGATGGCGACCCCGAACGTGTACGCCGACTCGATCGAGTGGATGCACCGGCACCTGCCGCGGCGGGACAGCCTGGTGCTGAGCCTGCACCCGCACAATGACCGGGGCACCGGCGTCGCGGCCGCCGAGCTGGGCCTGCTCGCTGGCGCGGACCGGATCGAGGGCTGCCTGTTCGGCAACGGCGAGCGCACCGGCAACGTGGACCTGGTGACGCTGGGGCTCAACCTCTTCTCCCAGGGCATCGACCCGATGATCGACTTCTCGAACATCGACGAGGTCCGGCGGGCCGTCGAGTACTGCAACCAACTGCCCGTGCACGAGCGCCACCCGTACGCCGGCGACCTGGTCTACACCGCCTTCTCCGGCTCCCACCAGGACGCCATCAAGAAGGGGTTCGACACCCTCGCCGTCGACGCGGCGGCTGCCGGCGTACCGGTGGACGAGCAGACCTGGGCGGTGCCCTACCTGCCGATCGACCCGAAGGACCTGGGCCGCACCTACGAGGCGGTCATCCGGGTCAACTCGCAGTCCGGCAAGGGCGGCGTCGCGTACATCATGAAGAGCGAGCACCAACTGGACCTGCCCCGCCGGCTCCAGATCGAGTTCTCCGGAGTGGTGCAGCAGGTCACCGACCACGACGGCGGCGAGGTCGACCCGAGCGCCATGTGGGAGATCTTCGCGACCCACTACCTGCTCGACCACCAGCCCGACCCGGCGGTCCGGCTGGCCGGCTACACGATCGGCACCACCGACGGCAAGGTCGAGATCGAGGCCCAGGTCGGTGTGGGCACCGAACAGCGGACGCTCGCCGCCGTCGGCAACGGCCCGATCGACGCGTACGTCAACGCGCTGCAGTCGGTCGGGGTGGGCGTGCGGGTGCTCGACTACCACGAGCACGCGCTCTCCTCCGGTGGTGACGCGCAGGCCGCCGCGTACGTGGAGTGCGAGGTCGACGGCCGGACGGTCTGGGGCGTCGGCACCGACGCCAACATCGTCACCGCGTCGATCAAGGCGGTCACCAGCGCCGTCAACCGCGCCCGCCGCTGACCGCACGCACCACACCCCCGAAGTACGGAAGTGCCCCTTCCCTACTTCGGGGGCGTGGCGGCAGGCAACGAGTGGCACGGCTGCGACGGCGGAGCGTCCCGGGGCGGTCGGTGCACCAGCACGAGGGCCAGCACCGCACCGGCCAGCAGCAGCCCGGCACACCAGGTCATCGCACCCCGGAACGCGTTCGTCAGTTCGGCCTTCTGCTCGTACCCGCCGCCGGAGAGGCCGACCAGCAGCGGCAGCGCGGCCACCGCCAGCAGGCCACCGGCCCGGGACGCGGCGTTGTTGAAGCCGCTGGCCACCCCGGAGAACCGGTCCTCCACGGCAGCCAGCACGGACGCGGTGAGCGGGGCCACCACCAGGGTCAGCCCGAGGCCGAAGAGCAGCACCCCGGGCAGCACGTCAAGCCAGTACGACGCGTCTGGCCCGACACCGCGTAGCAGCAGCAGACCGGCGGCCGACACCACCGGCCCGATGCTCAGCGGCAGCCGGGGGCCGATCCGCGCCGACAGCGCGCCCGCCCGGGCCGACCCGATCAGCAGCAGCACCGTCATCGGCAACAGCGCGATCCCGGTGCGGAAGGCCGACCACTCGACCACGTTCTGCAGGTAGACGGCGAAGAAGAAGGTGAACCCGCCGAGCGCCGCGTACACCACCACGGTGAAGATGTTCAGCACCGAGAAGAGCCGGCTGCTGAACAGGCCGGTGGGCAGCATCGCGGCGTCGCCGCGCCGCCGTTCCAGCAGCACGAAGGCCACCGCGGCCAGCACCCCGACCAGCGCCGCGATCAGCACCGGGGCCGAGTCGTAGCCGCGCGCCGGCGCGTCGATCAGGGCGTACGTGACGCCGGCGAGCGCGAGGGCGCCGAGCAGCGCTCCGAGCACGTCGAACCGGCGTCGGGTTCGGCCCGGCCCCGCGGTCCGGGAGGCGCTCTCGTCCCGGCTCTCCGGCACCCAGCGCAGGGTGGCCAGCACCACCAGCACGGCCAGCGGCAGGTTGAGGAAGAAGATCCACCGCCAGGACAGCGCGTCGATCAACCAGCCGCCGATGAACGGACCCAGCGCGGTGGACACCCCGGACAGCCCGGCCCAGGCGCCGATCGCCCGGCCCCGGTCGTCCGGGTGAAAACTGGACTGGAGCACCGACAGCGACCCGGGGGTGAGCAGCGCGCCGCCGGCGCCCTGGAGGAACCGGGCCGCGATCAGCCAGCCGGTGCCCTGGGACAGCCCGCACAGCACCGAGGCGGTGGTGAACCACACCACTCCGATCAGGAAGACCCGCCGCCGGCCGAAGCGGTCGCCGAGTGCGCCGCCGAGCAGCACGAACGCCGCCAGCATCAGCAGGTAGCCGTTGACGGTCCACTGCAGATCGGCCACGTTCGCGCCGAGGTCCTGGCCGAGCTTGGGCAGCGCGACATTGACTACCGTGGTGTCCAGGAAGACCATGCCGGAGGCGAGCACCGCAGCGAGCAGCGTGCCCCGGCCGGCGGCGGTGCCCATCCGCAGTGCGGGTGCCGGTGCGGGTCTGGTCATCCCACCAATCTGCCTTGCACGATGTGGGAGACGCCACGAAACGCCGAAACCATCCCCGGGTACTGTGCGCAATCGCCGGGAGCACGCAAGCTGGAGAGGTGTCGTCTGTGCGTACCAGATCAGAACCGCGCGCGGTGGTGGCCGCGCTCGTCGCGGCGCTGGCGCTCGGCGTGGCCGGTTGCGTCCCCCAGGATGAGCCGGAAACGCCGCCACCGAGTGGCGGCGGCAACACCGTGCAGCAGTTGGGCCAGCTCACCGTCGCCACCGCAGGCTCGATGAAGGGCTACAGCCGCGACCACTTCCCGCACTGGCGGGACACCGGCAAGAACTGCGACGTGCGGGACAGCATCCTGCAGCGCGACGGCAAGGACGTGAAACTCTCCGGCTGCAACGTGGTCGGCGGTCGTTGGGAGAGCGTGTACGACGGTCGCAGCGCCACCGATCCCTCCGACGTGGACATCGATCACATGGTGCCGCTGGCCAACGCGTGGCGCTCGGGTGCCGACGAGTGGGACGACGCGAAGCGCGGCGACTTCGCCAACGACACCACCCGGCCGCAGCTCATCGCGGTTTCCGCGTCATCCAATCGGGCAAAGGGTGACCAGGACCCGTCGCAGTGGAAGCCGGCGAACCGGTCGTACTGGTGCCAGTACGCCGAGAGCTGGGTGACGGTGAAGCACCACTGGCGGCTGACGGTGACCACCGCCGAGAAGGCCGCCCTGACCGACATGTTGGAGGGCTGCAGGTGAGCGAACAAGCCGCGACAGGCGACGGGGCGACCGATGACACCGGCCCGACCACTGCCGGCATGACCGCGGACGGCACGGCCGAGACCCCGGCCGCCGTTCCGGGGGCCGGCATGGTCGCCGACTCGGACGGGGCCGGCGGCCCGCAGAGCCGCACCGCCGACATCGTGCCCGGCCCAGGCGGGGTGATGACCGACGAGGTCGGGGTGGTCACCGGCGAGCTGACCCTGCGCACCGAGTACGCGGACGGCCGGGTCACCCTGCGCGTGCAGTACAAGGACGCGGACGAGTGGTACGCGGTGACCGGCGGGGCAGTCGGGCTGAACGACCCGGCGGGGCTGGACGCGGTGCACGGCGTCGCGGTGGCCCTGCTGCACCGCCCTGAGGGCTGACCCGCTCTGGCGCGGCCCGGCGGTCGCCCGGTCGAGCGTGATACCTCTCAGGAATATTGATGCCTCAGAGGTATCACGCTCACCAGGACGTTGAGTCCCGCCTCAGACGTACGAGCCGGGCTCGCTGGGGGCGGAGACCACGCCCGGCGAGTCGCCCTCGCCCTCGGGGCGCACGATCTGCACGCTGACCTTGTGCGGGCGCAACTCCCCGCTGGCGATCTGCTCGGCCCAGTGGCAGGCAACCCGGCTGGCGCCGATCTCGCGCAGCACCGGCCGCTCGTCCACGCAGCGCGTGGGCTGCGCCCACGGGCAGCGGGTGTGGAAGCGGCAGCCGGACGGCGGGTTAGCTGGCGAGGGCAGGTCGCCCGCGAGCAGGATCCGCTCCCGCCGGTCCTCCACGTCCGGGTCCGGCACCGGCACCGCGGACATCAGCGCCCGGGTGTACGGGTGCAGCGGCTCGGTGTAGAGCCGGTCGCTCGGCGCCTCCTCGACCAGCGCGCCCAGGTACATCACGCCGACCGTGTCGGAGATGTGCCGGACGACCGCGAGGTCGTGCGCGATCACCAGGTAGGTCAGCCCCAGGCTGTCCTGCAACTCGTCCAGCAGGTTCACCACCTGGGCCTGGATCGAGACGTCGAGCGCCGAGACGGGCTCGTCGGCGACGATCAGCTCCGGCCCGAGCACCAGCGCGCGGGCGATGCCGATGCGCTGGCGCTGCCCGCCGGAGAACTCGTGCGGGTAGCGGGACAGCGCCCAGCGGGGCAACCCCACCGCGTCCAGCGTCTCGCCGATGATCCGCCGACGGTCGGTGCGGTCGGTGCCGATCCCGTGGGTCTGCAACCCCTCGGTCAGGATGGACTCGACGTTCTGCCGCGGATCGAGGCTGGACATCGGGTCCTGGAAGATCATCTGCATCCGGCGCCGCATCGTGCGCAGCTTGCCGGGCGGCAGCGTCGTCAGCTCGACGCCGTCGAAGCTGACCTCGCCCGAGGTCGGCGGGTTGAGCTGGAGCAGTGCCCGCCCGAGCGTGGACTTTCCGCAGCCGGACTCGCCGACCAGGCCGTACGTCTTGCCGCGCGGGATGCTCAGGTCGACCCCGTCGACCGCCTTCACCTGCCCGACGACCCGGTCGAAGAGCACTCCCCGCTTGATCGGGAAGTGCACCTTCAGGTCACGTACCTCGACGAGGATGTCGTTGTCGCTCACGCTGATTCCTCCTCGCGTGGGGCGGGCACCGTGCCGGGCACCGGCTCCGGGTTGACGCACCGGTAGCTCCGCCCGTCGTAGGTGTGCACCAGCTCCGGCGGCTGACCCACGCACTCGTCGGTCCGGCGGGCGCAACGCGGGGCGAAGGCGCAGCCGTCCGGCCAGGGCAGCAGGTCACGGACCGAACCGGGGATCGGGTTGAGCTTTTCGCCCCGCCCGGCGTCCAGTCGTGGCACCGAGCCGAGCAGACCCACGGTGTACGGGTGACGCGGCTCGCGGAACAGCGGACGACGGCGTGCCGTCTCCACCACCCGGCCGCCGTAGAGCACGTTGACCGTGTCGACCATGCCGGCCACCACACCGAGATCGTGCGTGATCATCAGCAACGCGGTGCCGGAGTCCCGAACCAGCTCCTTGAGCAGCTCCAGGATCTGGGCCTGAATGGTGACGTCCAGTGCGGTGGTCGGCTCGTCGGCGATCAGCAGCCGAGGCTGGCAGGCCACCGCCATCGCGATCAGCGCCCGCTGCCGCATCCCGCCGGAGAGCTGGTGCGGGTACTCCTTCAGCCGGCGCTTCGGGTCCGGAATGCCGACCCGGTCCAGCAGCGCCGCCGCCTCCTTGGTGGCGGCGTCGCCCTTCATCCCCCGGTGCCGGGTGAGCACCTCGGTCACCTGCAACCCGATCGGGATCACCGGGTTCAATGAGGAGAGTGGGTCCTGGAAGATCATCGCGATGTCCCGGCCCCGGATGTCCCGCCGCGACCGGTCATCGAGCTGGAGCAGGTCGGTGCCGTCGAAGACGGCCTTGCCACCGACCCGCAACCCGGGCTGCTTCGGCAGCAGACCCATGATCGCCAGCGAGGTGACGCTCTTGCCGCAGCCGGACTCGCCGACCAGGCCGACCACCTCACCGGCGTCGACGGAGAAGGACACACCGTCGACCGCGTGCACGGCGCGCTGGCCGCGCCGGGCGAACGTGACGGAGAGGTCGTCCACTTCGAGCAGTGCCATTGTCGGGCCTACTTCCGCAGCTTCGGGTCGAGGGCCTCGCGCATCGCCTCACCGAGCAGGGTGAAGCCGAGCGCGGTGATGATGATCGCGACCGCCGGGTAGATCGCCAGCGACGGCCGGATGCCGAGGTACTGCTGCGCGTCGGCGAGCATGACCCCCCACTCCGGTACGGCGGTGTCGGGGTTGCCCAGGCCCAGGAAGGAGAGCGCCGCGGCCTCGATGATCGCGGTGGCCAGGGTCAGGGTGGCCTGCACGATCACCGGCGCGAGCGAATTCGGCACCACGTGAGTCAGCGCGATCTTGGACTTCTTCACCCCGAGCGAGGTGGCCGCCAGCACATAGTCGCTGTTGGCCTGGGAGATCATCGAGCCACGCAGCAGCCGGGCGAAGACCGGCACCGAGACCACACCGACCGCGATCATCACCGTGGTCAGGCTGGCCCCGAGCAGGGCCGCGATGCTGACCGCCAGCAGCAGGCTCGGCATCGCCAGCAGCATGTCGACGAACCGCATCAGCGTGGTGTCGATCCACCGCCCCCACCGGCCACCGAGGCCGGCCGCGGCACCGGAGATGCCGCCGATCAGCGCACCGATCGCCAGACCGATCAGGGTGGAGACCACGCCGACCAGCAGGGTCTGCCGTGCACCCACGATCATCCGGCTGAACTCGTCCCGGCCCTGGTGGTCGTAACCAAACCAGTGATCGCCGGTGGGGCCGGGGATGAGGCCCGGCTTGATCAGCCCCTCGCGGATGCCGATCGTGTCGGTCGGCGCGTACGGCACGAGGAACGGACCGATCACCGCGACCAGCACGAAGATCGCCAGGATGATCGCGCCGACGACCGCCGCCGGGTTGCCGCGCAGCCGGCGGAACGCCTCCTGCCAGAGGCTGACCCCGCGCTCGTCGTCGCGGGCAGCCAGCTCCGAGAGCCGGTCGATCTTTTCGCGCTTCTTTCCCGGGCTGAGCGTCATCGCACCCTCACCCTCGGGTCGATGAAGCTGTAGGAGAGGTCGACCAGAAGGTTCACCAGCACGTACACCACCGCGATGATCAGAATGAAGCCCATCAGCACCGGATAGTCGCGCTGGCCGATGGCCTCGGCGACGAAGGCTCCGATGCCACTGAAGGCGAAGACGGTCTCGGTCAGCACGGCGCCGGAGAGCAGACCGCCGGCGAGCAGGCCGATCGAGGTGGCCACCGGCAGCATCGCGTTGCGCAGCACGTGCCGGCTACGGACCGTCTGCTCGGTCAGGCCCTTGGCCTCGGCGGTCCGGACAAAGTCCTCGTTCAGCACCTCCAGCACGCTCGCCCGGGTTATCCGGACGATGATCGCCAGCGGGATGCTGGCCAGCGCGATGGCGGGCAGCACCAGATGCCAGAGGGCGTCGGCGGCGGCGTCCCACTCGCGGGTCATCAGCCCGTCGAGGACGAAGAAGTTGGTGACTCGGGTCGCCCCGAGCGTCGGGTCCTGCCGGCCGCTGGACGGGAACCAGTGCAGGTTCTCCGAGAAGATCGCCTTGAGCACGTAGCCGAGGAAGAAGACCGGGATGCAGATGCCGATCAGCGAGCCGCCCACGGAGGCGTGGTCCAGGAACCGGCCCCGACGGCGGGCGGCCAGATAGCCCAGCGGGATGCCGATACCGATCGCGATCACCATCGCGGTGATGGTCAGCTCGACGGTGCCGGGGAAGCGCTCGATGAACTCCGTGGTGACCGCCCGCTTGGTGGAGGTCGAGGTGCCCAGGTCGAGCTTGACCATCCGCCGAACGAACCGTCCGTACTGCACCAGGATGGGCTCGTCGAGGCCCATGTTGTGGCGGATGGCGGCACGCATCTCGGGCGTGCCGCGCTCGCCGAGAATGGCGGTCTCGGGGCCGCCGGGGAGCCTGCGGAGCCAGATGAAGAGCAGAAGGGAGAGCCCGAACAGCGTGGGTATCAGCTGAAGCAGGCGCCTGACGATGAACCGGAACACGGCGGCCTCGAAGGGGTGCGGAGGGTTGCGGGCGGGCGCTGTGCGACAGCGCCCGCCCGCGTTCCTTGCGTCAGATCAGGACTTACTTGAACTCGGCGGAGGCGTACCGCTCGTCGGTGAGCGGGCTCGCCTTGACGCCGGTCACGTCCTTGCCGAACACGATCGCCGGCGGGGAGTGCGAGATCGGCACACCGGGCAGGAAGTCCATCACGGCCTTGTTGAGGGCCTTGTACTTCTCGGTCCGGGCCGCCGGGTCGGCGGTGGTGTCCGCGTCCTTGAACTGGTCGAACAGGGCCTTGTTGTTGAAGCCCCACTCGTCCTTCGGCCGGTCGAAGAAGGTACCGATGAAGTTGTAGGCGTCGCCGTAGTCACCGGTCCAGCCGAGGAAGTGGATGTCGTGCTTGCTACCGGAGGTGGTGGCGTTGAGGTAGTCCGGGCTCCACTTGAGCGGGATCGCCTGGACCGTGATGCCGACCGCCTTCAGGTCCGCCGAGAGCAACTCGAAGATGTCCTTCGGGTTCGGCATGTACGGCCGGGTGACCTCGGTCGGGTAGTGGAACTTCAGCGTCAGGTTCGACGCACCGGCCTCGGCCAGCAGCGCCTTCGCCTTGGCCGGGTCGTACGTGTACTTGGTGACGTCGCCGTTCCAGCCCTCAACGGTGTCCGGCATGAAGTTGTCGGCGACCTTGGCGCCCGGGGGCAGCTTCGAGTCGACCAGCTGCTGACGGTTCAGCGCGTACGCGATCGCCTGCCGGACCTTCGGGTCGGCGAGCTTCGGGTTGCCCTTCTGGTTGATCGCCAGGTAGAGCACGTTGAACGCCGGGCGGGTGAGGACGTTGAAGCCCTCGCCCTTCAGCGGCTCGACGTCGGCCGGGCCGACCAGGTCGTAGCCCTGGATGTCACCGGAGCGCAGCGCCTGCTTGCGGGCGTTCTCGTCCGAGATCGTCTTGAAGATCAGGGTCTTCAGCTTGGCCTTGGTGCCCGAGTAGTCCTCGTTGCGCTCCAGGGTCAGCGTCTTGTTCGCGACGTCCCAGGTCTTGAACTTGAACGGGCCGGTGCCGGTCGGGTGCTCCGTCGCGTACGCCGGGTACTTGATGTCCTCGGCGGTGCCGCCCACGTTGCTGGCGTCGAACTCCTGCAGCGCCTTCGGGCTGTGGATGGAGAACGAGGGGAGCATCAGCGCGGCCGGGATCTTGCTGGAGACCCGGGTGAACGCCAGGTCGACAGTGGTCGCATCCTTGGCGGCGCAGGACTTGAAGAGGCTCGGCGGCAGGTCCGCGTTCTCGTTCGCGGCGAAGCCACCCATGACGTCCTGCCAGTACGCGGTCACGTCCGGGCTCTGCATGAGGCCCTTGGCGTTGTACCAGCGGTTGAAGTTGACGCAGACGGCCTCGGCGTTGAAGTCGGTGCCATCGTGGAACTTCACGCCCGAGCGGAGCTTGAAGGTCCAGGTGGTGCCGGCGGCGTCCGGGGTCCAGGACTCGGCCAGGCCGGGGGTGACCTTGGTGCCACCCTCCTCCGGTCGGACCAGCGTCTCGAAGACCTGACGCGCCACACGCAGCGACTCACCGTCGCTGGCGAAGCTCGGGTCGAGCACCTTCGGGTCTCCGGCAACGCCGAAGACGAGGGTGTCCTTCTTGCTACCGCTGGAGCTGTCGTCACGGTTGCTCTCGGCGCAGCCTGCTACCGCGAGGGCCGCGACCGCGACGGCCGCTATCGCGACCTTCGGCCTGGGTGCACGCATCGTGCCTCACCTCGTCCTTGGGGGTACGGACAACGTGGTGACAGGGGTCACCGATGGCGGTGACCATAGCTCCCGTTGCGTCCAGCCGGAAACCGTTGGGTGGACGGTTGGTATCGGATCGTGCCTCAATCGTCGCTTGACATTCGAATCGAAGGTGAAAGTCGTCCGAAACCGTGCAATCGCCACCCGCGATGCCAAACTGTTACGTCGAACGGCCGCAGGAGGGAGCAGGTGTCAGATCATTTCCGGGCACGACGGCGACGATGGTCGGCACCCGGACCGGGTGCCGACCATCGGCCGTACGAGGCCGGTTCAGACGGCCCGGCGCCCCTCGAAGGCCCGACCGAGGGTGATCTCGTCGGCGTACTCCAGGTCGCCGCCCACCGGCAGCCCGCTGGCCAGCCGGGTCACCGCGATCCCCATCGGCTTCACCATCAACGCCAGGTAGGTGGCGGTCGCCTCGCCCTCGGTGTTCGGGTCGGTGGCCAGGATCAGCTCCCGCACCGTGCCCTCGCCAAGCCGGATCATCAGCTCCCGGATGCGCAGATTGTCCGGGCCGATCCCCTCCAGCGGATTGATCGCGCCGCCGAGCACGTGGTACCGGCCGCGGAACTCACCGGTCCGCTCGACAGCCACCACGTCCTTGGGCTCCTCCACCACGCACAGCACCTCGTTCGTGCGGCGGGGGTCGCGGCAGATCCGGCACTGCTCGGACTCGGCCACGTTGTAACAGGTCGTGCAGAACCGCACCAGCTCCTTGACCTTGCGCAGCGCGCCGGCCAGCCGGTTGACGTCGGTCGGATCCGCCGACAGCACGTGGAACGCGATCCGCTGGGCGCTCTTCGGGCCCACGCCCGGCAGCCGACCCAGCTCGTCGATCAGATCCTGGATGGCACCTTCGTACATCTGCCGGCTCAGAAACCGGGCAGGCCGAGGCCGCCCATGCCGCCGGTGACGGGGCCCATCTTGCGCTCGGTCAGCTCCCGTGCCGCCTCGGCGGCGTTGTGCACGGCCGCGACGACCAGGTCCTCCAGAGTCTCCACGTCGTCCGGGTCGACGGCCTTCGGGTCGATCTTGATCGCCTTGAGCTCACCGGCGCCGGAGACGGTCGCGGTGACCAGCCCACCGCCGGCGGTGCCGGTCAGCTCGGCCTCGGCCAACTCGGCCTGGGCGGTGGCGATCTGCTGCTGCATCTTCTGCGCCTGCTTCAGCATCTGCTGCATGTTCGGCTGTCCACCTGGGCGCACGGATGGCTCCTTCTCGCACTCGTCTGCTCGGCCGCCGCCCAGCCTATCCGCTGTGACCGACCCCGCCCCGCCAGGTGCGTCGACCCACGCCGGAGCCGAAAGGACGGCGTCCGGGTACGGCTAGCACTACCCGGAACCGGCCGGCTACGGGTAGTGCGGCGGGACCTGCCGAACTGGTCTGCTCGACGGTATGCACCTCAACCGCACCGGCCGGATCGGCGCCCTGTGCTGGATGACGGCCGTACCGATCTTCCTCACCGCCAGCCTGGTCACCGGCCTGCGCTGGCGCCAGCCCACCTACAGCTGGGCCACCAACAACATCAGCGACCTCGGCAACGTCCACTGCGGGAGCTGGGACACCAGCAGGCCCCGCTCCGTCTGCTCGCCCTGGCACCCGCTGATGAACGCCGCACTGCTGGCCACCGCCGTGCTGCTCGCCGCCGGGCTACTGCTGACCTGGCGGCTCCTCGGTCGCGGTGCCGTGGTCCGGTCGGCCCAGACGCTGCTGCTGGCCACCGGCGGGTACGCCCTGGCGGCCGTCTATCCGGCGGATGTCGACGAGAACCGACACGTCCTGGGCGCCTTTCTGATCATGGGAGGCAATGTCGGCCTGCTCCTCGCCGGGCGCGCGCCACGCGGCACCGTGCTCGGCCAGTGGCGACGCCTCACCCTCACCGCCGGGTTGATCGCCCTGGCCGGGACGGTGCTGTTCTTCGCCCAGCAGGGCATCGGGATCGGGGTGGGCGGCATGGAACGGGTCGCCGTGCTGCCCTTCCCGCTCTGGGCCTGCTGCCTCGGCGTCCTGCTCGCCGAGACAGCCGGTGGTCGGGTGCCGCAGAGACGGTCGACCGTGCCGTCCGCAACCGCTGCCGTGCCCCGGTGGTGATCGCCGGGAAGCGCAGCTAGCGCGCGTCGACCTCGTCGATCTTCTCGGCCCCGAACGTCTCGCGGAGCAGCCGTACCGCTTGCTCCTCGCTGGACTCCCGGGCGGTCTTCTCGTCGATGACCTCGTCCAGCGGCTCGTCTCCCGGGTCGAACCCCTCGTAGGTCGGGGTGGCCGCCGGTGCCGCGCCACCCGGCTTGGCGCGCAACGGGCCGTCGAAGTCCGGGTCGTAGGGCGGTTCGCCGGCCCACTCGGCGTCCGCGGTGGGCCGGGCCGCTGCTCCGGTACGCGGACCGCGCCCTGCCGCCGCCGCGCGGGCGGCGGCGATGGCGCTGCTCACCGGGGCACCACCGGTGGCCGGCTGGCGAGCAGCCGGCGTCGGGTTGGCCCGTCCGCCCGGCTTGCCGCCGCCGGTCGCCGTGCCCGTGCCGCCGCCGTTCGCGCCCGAGCCGCTTCCACCGGTACGGCCCTGGTCAGTGCTGTTCGCACCGGTGCCCGTTCCGTCGGTGCGGCCCGGGTCAGTGCTGTTCACGTCGGCGCGACCACGGTCCGTGCCGTTTGCGCCGGCCGATCCGGAGCCGCCGGGCGCTGCGTCGTCCACGGCGGTGGCGCCACCCGGGCGGGCGGCCTCCGGCCAGTCCTCGTCATCCGTCGCCTCGAC
Organism: Micromonospora sp. NPDC000668; assembly: GCF_042897975.1. Classification (NCBI taxonomy): domain Bacteria; kingdom Bacillati; phylum Actinomycetota; class Actinomycetes; order Micromonosporales; family Micromonosporaceae; genus Micromonospora; species Micromonospora sp. NPDC000668. The sequence continues at coordinate 27,962 of NZ_JBIAYP010000009.1, read as the reverse complement.
GGCGGGGGCACTGCCACCGGGGCGGGCCGCCTCCGGCCAGTCGTCCTCGGCATCGGCCGGTGCGGACGCCTGCTCACCAGGCTGCCGACTCGTACCGCGACCGCTGGACGCGCCCGTGCCAGAGGAGGCATCGGGACCGCCCCGCGCACCGGACGGGCCGCCGGACAGGTCCTCGCGGGGACCCGAGCCGCCGGTCGGGCCGGCAGCGGCGGTCGCGTTCGTCGGGGCGGGCGGAGCGTCCACGGGGACGGATCGAGCCGGCGCGGCGGGCTGCGAGCGCGGCGGACCGGACAGCGACACGCCGCCCCGCTCGCCGGCCACCTCGCAGCGGATCTGCCAGCGCCCGCCCAACTCCTCGTAGAGCGCGTCGGTGAGCACCGCCGCGTGATCGGCCATCATCTTGGCCAGCACGGTGGACTTGACCGTCAGCACCAGCATGTCGCCGTCGAGTTCGCGCACCACCGCGTCACGCATCAGGGCGGCGATCCGCTTGTTGGTCCGGTTGACCTTGCCAATCACATCGGGCCACGCCCGGCGGACCGCGACCGCGTCCAGCGCCGCAGCCGGCGCACCAGGTCGGGGCGGCTCCGGCGTCGCCGGGTCGGGCAGCACCGCCGACTGCGGCACCGCACGACGTGGGGCCGGTGAGCCGGGGCCGGCCGCGACGGATGCGGCCCGGTCGGCGTGTGCGGTGGCGGTTGCCGCCGCACCGGGTGAGCCCGGGATCGGCGAGTCAGCGGCCGAAGCGCCAGGGACCGGAGCAGTCGAGGCCGGGGGGTTCGGGGCGGCCGTGCTCGGGGTCGGGGACGCCGCCGGGTCGACCGTCCACGGGGGCGCTGAGGTCGGGGCGTTGGCGGGTGCCGGGGTGGCGGCAGCCGGGACCGGCGAGGCCGGCTGTGGGCGTACCCCCGGGTTGGTGGCCGGTGCGGAGCCGGCGGCGGCCGACGGCGCGTCGGCGCCGCTCAGGGTGAGCCGGCGTTCCATCCGTTCCAGGCGCTGGAGCAGGCCACCGGTGGAGTCGTCCGCGCCGGGCAGCAGCATCCGGGCGCAGATCAGCTCCAGCAGCAGCCGGGGCGCCGTGGTGCCGCGCATCTCCACCAGGCCGTCGTGCACGATGTCGGCGCAGCGGGAGAGCGTGCCCGGGCCGAGCTGCGAGGCCTGGGCGGCCATCCGCTCGATCTGGTCGGCGGGGCCGTCGATCAGGCCCTTCGCGGCGGCGTCCGGCACCTGCTGGATCACGATCAGGTCGCGCAGCCGCTCCAGCAGATCGGAGGCGAACCGGCGCATGTCGTGCCCGGCCTCGGCGACCCGGTCGACGGTGGCGTACGCGGCGGCGCCGTCACCGGCGGCCAGCGCGTCGCACATCTCGTCGATCAGCGCGGAGTCGGTGACCCCGAGCAGCGCGACGGCCCGCGCGTAGCTGACCCCCTCCGGGCCGGCCCCGGCGATGAGCTGGTCGAGCACGGAGAGGCTGTCCCGCATGCTGCCGCCACCGGCGCGCACCACCAGCGGAAAGACCGCCGGCTCGACGGCGACGCCCTCGGCCTGGGTGAGCTGCTCCAGGTACGGGCGGACCACCTTCGGCGGAAACAGCCGGAACGGGTAGTGGTGGGTCCGCGACCGGATCGTGCCGAGGACCTTCTCCGGCTCGGTGGTGGCGAAGATGAACTTGACGAACTCCGGAGGCTCCTCGACCAGCTTGAGCAGGGCGTTGAAGCCCTGGGTCGAGACCATGTGCGCCTCGTCGATGATGTAGATCTTGAAGCGGCTGCTGGCCGGCGCGAAGAAGGCACGCTCGCGCAGCTCGCGGGCGTCATCGACACCGCCGTGGCTGGCCGCGTCGATCTCGATCACGTCGATCGAGCCGGCACCGTCGGTGGCCAGCGAGCGGCAGGACTGACACTTGCCGCACGGCTCGGGGGTGGGGCCCTGCTCACAGTTGAGCGAGCGGGCCATGATCCGGGCGCTGGTGGTCTTGCCGCAGCCACGGGGGCCGGAGAAGAGGTAGGCGTGGTTGAGCCGCCCGCTGCGCAGCGCCTGCGACAGCGGCTCGGTCACGTGCTCCTGACCGATGACCTCAGCGAAGGTACGCGGCCGGTACTTGCGGTAGAGCGCCAGCGTCACTCGTCCCGCCTCCTCTCGACCGAGCCATTCTGCGCCGGTCGGGCGCGGGTGACCACCCACCCCGCCGGGCGCCTGGGTTTGCCGCGCCTGGGTTGCCGCGCTTGATCGACGTTGCCGCGCTTGATCGACTCCATGTCGTCTACATGGCGGTGTCCGCGGCCCGGGACAGCCCCACATCGGCGACCTGGAGTGGATCGAGGACCCGGAGACAAAAAGGCCTCCCGTGCACCCGGCAGAGCTCGCTTATCCTTGCTGCCTTCCGGCCCTGGGGAGGTTCACGAGATACCGCCGCACGGGAGGTGACGCCAAGCCTACCCGACCGCCGGTCGATCTTCAGGGGGTGGTGGGGTGACCCTGCCCATGGGGGCCTGTATCCTGGCTCGCGGAGGATTCGCCTAGAGGCCTAGGGCGCACGCTTGGAAAGCGTGTTGGGTTTACACCCTCACGAGTTCGAATCTCGTATCCTCCGCCAGCTGATCAGCAGAAACGCCCGGCAGACCATAATCGGTCCGCCGGGCGTTGATCTTGTGGTCTCATCGACGTCGTGGCTGACACGGCGTGGGAGTGGGACGAGACGTTGTACGCGGGCAGCGCCAGCCACTACAGCGTCGGGCGCATGCCCTACCCGCCCAGCCTCGCCGAGGCCGTCGGCAAGGAACTCGGACTCGACGGCACCGGCCGACTCCTGGATGTCGGCTGCGGACCCGGATCGGTGACGCTCCTGTTCGCGCCCCTGGTCGAGGCAGCAGTGGGAGTCGACGCCGACCAGGGCATGATCAACGAGGCGCGGCGCAGGGCCAGCGAGGTCGGGGTCACCAACGTCGAGTGGCGGCACCTACGCGCCGAGGCTCTGCCAGCCGACCTGGGCACGTTCCGGGTGGCCACGTTCGCCCAGTCCTTCCACTGGATGGATCGGCCCCTCGTGACCCGTCGCGTCCGCGACATGCTCGCGCCGGGCGGGGCCTGGGTCCACGTCGGCGCCAACACGCACCAGGGCGTGACCGGGGACGACCTGCTGCCGTACCCCCGGCCTCCGTGGCAGCAGATCGACGACCTGGTCGCCAGCTACCTGGGACCGGTCCGCCGGGCCGGACAGGGGTGGCTGCCCTCCGGCACCCCCGGCGGGGAGGAGGAGATCATGCGGCAGGCCGGCTTCACCGGCCCCACCCGCATCACGGTCGACCAAGGGATGGTCGTGGAACGCGGTGTCGACGAAGTCGCCTCCGCGGTGTTCTCGCTGTCCAGCTCGGCACCACACCTGTTCGCCGATCGGCTCCCCGCCTTCGAGGCGGACCTGCGTCACCTCCTGTCCGAAGCGGCGCAAGATGGTCGCTTCGCGGAGCGGAGGCGAGGGATCGACGTCGTCATCTGGCGCCCCTGACCACCCGTCACCCGCGAGCCCGAGCCCAGGAGATGAAGCGGTCGGTCAGCCGGGCCGGGTCGAGGCCGGCGAGCTGTTCGCCGGCCTCCGTCTGGAGCGTCGCCAGGTAGACCAGCAACGCCACCCGGTCCCGCCGGTACTCGGCGAGCAGCCGCAACTTGGCGGCCGAGCAGGGCCAGGCGATGCCGCACGCCGCGCAGCGCCAGGTGGGACGGGTCGGTAGATGATCCCGGTGGCGGCGGGGCATTGGCCGGGCCTCCTTCGCGGTGGAAGGGGGCCACCCGGCCTCCGCGCCCGGGCGGCCCCCTGACTGACGCCGACCGCCGGACTCTTTCGCCTCCACCGGCCGCGCCGTCTTCTGCGGATCACCCTCGCGCGCGTCACCAGACAGATACACCGCGTAGCGATATGGTCGGCAGATATTCGAGACATCCGATGGAGGGGCCGTGAACGACGCGCTTCGGGTGGCGCTCAGCGACACCGGGCACACCACCGAATCCCTCGCCGAGACCGTCGGCGTCGACCCGAAGACCGTGGCGCGCTGGCTGAGCGAGGGCCGCATCCCGCATCCTCGGCACCGGTTCGCGGCAGCGGAAGCCCTCCATAAGGACGTGTCGGACATCTGGCCGGACACTTCAAGACGTCGGGACCCGATTTGGTTCCGTCCCTGGCAGGAAATCGAGCGCGAGGCGGTGTCACTGCGCTGGTTCGAATCGACCGTCCTGCCGGGACTGCTCCAGACCGAGGCGTACGCCCACGCGGTGCTCAGCGGCGCGGGCCTGATCCCCCGAAGCGACATCGACCGGCACCTCACGGTCCGACTCACCCGGCAGGGCGTACTCAAGCGGGACGACCCACCGCAGTTCACGGCGGTCATCGACGAGGCCATCCTCCACCGGCCGGTCGGTAGTCGATCGATCATGCGGGAGCAACTGCGGGCCGTGGTCGCGGCCTGCGCCGAGCCGCACATCCGGGTGCACATCGTGCCCGCCACCGTCGGCGCCTATGCCGGCCTCAATGGACCGTTCGTGATCGCTCACAGCCACGATCACCGGGTCGCTGGCTACCTGGACAACCAACTCCAGGGACAAGTCGCTAGCGACCCGGAGGACATCGCGGCCATGATGGCAGCGTGGGAGAACGTGCGCGGCGAGGCGTTGTCCCACTGGCAGTCGGTCGACCTAATCACGGAAGTGGCGGAGACATGGAGCTGAACGGCGCCCGGTGGCGCAAGAGCAGTCGCAGCAGCGGCAACGGCGGCGCATGTGTCGAGGTCGCCGACAACCTGCCCGGCATGGTCGGCGTGCGGGACTCGAAGGACCCGACCGGGCCCGCGCTGACCTTCACCCCGGCTGCCTGGCGCGCGTTCGTCACCCGGCTCGCTCCGCGGTCCTGACCGAGACCGGCTCGTCCGGTCGAGTCGGCAGGACAGGTGGGGTGCGGAGGGCCCAGAGGGCCAGTGGGACGGCGGCGACCGCGGCGGTCAGCAGGATCAGGCGGTGGTCGAGGAGTTCAAGCACGCTCGCGCCGGCCAGCAGCGCCACGGTGGACGGACCGAAGGTCAGCGTATTGACCGTGGACGCCACCCGGCCGACCAGCTCGCTCGGCGTCTCCCGCTGGACGGCCGTCCAGACGGTGACCAGCACCAGCGGCACGCCGAGCCCGACCGCCAGCCCACCGGCGACCACCAGCCCGACCGAGGTCGTGGCGCGCAGGGCCAGCCCAACGGCGAAGACGGCAACCGCCCCGGCCACCACCCGCCGGTCACCGAAGCGGCGCAGCAGTGATCCGGCGGCCAGGCCGCCAATGAGCGACCCGACGCCCTGCACGGTGGCGAGCACGCCGTTGAACTCCGGCGGCCGGCCCAGGCCGGCGTCCACCACGGCGTACGCGACGGCGCCGTTGAGCCCCATCAGCACCATGGTGAACGCGGCGCAGCCGACGATGTGCCGCAGCGCGCGATGCCGGCGCAGGTGCCCCCACCCGTCGGCGAGCTGTCTCGTCCAGCGCTCGGGACGCCCGGGCGGCTGCTCCCGGACCCGCAGCGACCAGAAGACGAGCCCGGCCAGTACGAAGGTGGCCGCGTCCAGCAGCACCACGGGGTGCGCGCCGTACGCGGCGAACAGCCCCGCCCCGGCCAGCGGGGCGAGCAGCTTCATTCCCTCGTTGATCGTGGTCCGGAGCCCGTTGAAGTCGCCGAGCAGCGGCCCGGGCACCACCGCCGGCACCAGCGCGGCCTCGGCCGCGTCGGTCAGCACGAAGGTGATCCCGTACGCGGTCATCACCGCGAAGATCAACCAGACCCGGGTGGCCGAGTCGACCAGCAGCAGCACCGGCAGCAATCCCGCCATCACCGCGTGCAGGACGATCAGCAGCGGCCGGCGGCGGAACCGGTCGGCGAGCAGCCCGAGCAGCGGCCCGAGCAGGGTGGGCGCCCACACCCCCAGAGTCACCAGGGCGGCAAGGCTGCTCGACCCGCTCAGCTCCTTCACCCAGATGCCGGCCACCAGCAACATCGCCGCGGTGCCGAAGCCGGACACCAGCACCCCGCCGAGGTAGCGGCCGGCGTCGCGATCGGTCAGCACCCTTGCCGTACCCCAGCTCATCGCACCTCCCCACCAGCGGCAGATTCTGCCCCAGCGGTGGCTGCGGCGGGTGCCCTCGCCGCTCGGACGGGTGCGGTCCGGGGATCATCGCCGGGCCGGGCCGGAATCCGTCGTACACATGTTCTATCCACAGGCTGTGGACAGCGGCGGGTGTGTCAGGAGCCGTCGCGGAGATCGGCGAGACGTTCGGGCCGGAAGTGGATCTCGTCGAAGGTCGCGCTGCACCCGTCGCCGGTCGGTGACTGGCCCGCGAAGCCGATCCGGTCGCGGGACGTCTCGCCATCGAAACTGAACACGCGGATCAACTGCCAGGTCCTGCCGTCGAGTGAGGCGTGGTACGCGTAGACCCGGCCGATTCGCGAGACCCGCAGCCACACCGACCGGTCGGCCACCACGAAGGCGTTCGCGTCGTCGGCGACGCCCCGGCAGATGACGGACACGATCATGGGCTCACCCTCGGGTGAGAACTCGAAGCACAACTTGCCCCAGCACCGCTCGTCACGCCAGACCAGGAGCACCCCGGCGTCGAAGGTCGAGGCAAAGGCCACGGTGACCCGGGCGCTGAACTGGAAGTCGCCCTCCGGCGGCAGGTCGCCGAGCAGCGTCGCCGCGTTGAGGACGGGCTCCGGGCTCGGCGCGGTGCTCTCGCCCGCGTTGACAAGGCCGCCACTCGGGTCGATGAAGAGGTCCGTGTGGGGCTGCGCCGACACCGTCACGGCGCCGGTCGCCTCGTCGACCCGCCAGAGCCCCGCGGACGAGGGCGCGAGCGGAGACGGCATACCGGGGACGGTCAGTCGATCAGCCATGGCACAGGACCGTATAACGGGTACGGTCCGGGGATCGACGCCGGGCCAGCCGGAATCCGTCGTACACATGTTCTATCCACAGGCTGTGGACGGCGGAGGGTTCGATGGGTTACCAGCTCAGCGCGGTGGTCGCGGACGCGGAACTGCTCCGCGAGCAGACCGCCGAGCTGGATCACGCGGTCCTCGGCGAGCTGCGCCAGGACTTCGCGCTGCTACCGGTCACCCCGCAGTTGGTGGTGGAGCTGACCGGGTCGCTGCCGGATTTCGCGGTGGACGAACGGAGTGCCGAGCGTCCGTTCGACCTGGTCCTGTCGCCGGCACTGGCAGAGCTGCTGGCCCGCTGGTCGCAGCCGGGGCCGGTCGCGTACCTGGAGGCGGAGTTCGGTGGCGGCGCCGGCTACCAGTCGGCGGCGGTGTGGCAGGGTGGCGCGCTGTCCTGGGGTCCATCGTTCGACGACGTGCTCGACGCGCCGCGCGAGGAGTGGCCGATCAACATGGCGCTGATCCGGCTCGGCGTCGAGCCGGGCACGTGGATCGACCCGTTCGCCGAGTTGGGGTTGCACCTGGAGCGGAACACCGACGGTTGGCTGGCGCACGGGCGCCGCCGGCTCAGCGCCGACTACTGGGATGAGCTGGTCGAGCAGTGGGAAAACCAGTAATCCGTCGACTGGCAGCAACCTGAACGTCTCGGTCCCGTTGGGGACTGGGGGATTCCATGAAATCGCGACAATTTGCGTTTATTGCCATGCTGCTGACGGCTGCCTCGATCGCCGGAAGCGGCGTGCCGCCAACCGGGCCGATCCCGGACGGCCGGCCCGCCGGCAGCGTGGAGATCATCGACCTGAACGGCCTGCGCAACATCGAGTTCGGTGACACCGAGGACGAGCTGACCCGCCGGGGCATCCTGCGTACCGACATGGAAGCCTGCGGGCCGATGCTCGCCGGCCACGACACGGTCAGCCCGGTCTTCGCCGAGGACAAACTGGTGCTGCTCTGGGTCGGCGACCCGATGCGGACACCAGAGGGCATCACCGTGGGCTCACCGGTCGACCAGGTGTGGTCCCGCTATCCGTCGGTCACCCGGCTGCACGCTCCACAGGGGACGCAGCGGTTCGACGGGCTGCTCGCCCGCAGCGGGGACCGCGCGTACCTCTTCCTGCACGACGGGCGCACCGTCCGGAAAACCATCGCCGGGTACGCCGACTGGGCCCGCCGCCTCTTCGACGAGGGAGCGGGCCCGTGCTGAACCGGATCCGGGGGTGCGGGCTTGCGTATGTCCCCTGTCGACGGTGGGAACGACGCACGCATCGGATGAGCGGACCGGTCCGGATGGGATCGGTCCGCTCAACCCGCCAGGCCAGCGACAGCGTCAGTCGCGCAACGACCGCCAGAAGTCGTACGAGTGGTCCGCCGCGAATTCCGTCGTACCGGAGCCACCGCCACCGGCCAGCACCCGCACGTACGGCGATCCGCTGCGCAGTCGGGGCCAGTCCACCCGCCCCACCCGGGCGAAGTCACTCCAGGCCCGGACCATCTCGTCGGAGAGCCGCCGCTGGGTGGGCGTGAGCGCCTCGGCATAGTCGACGGCGAACAGGTACGGCAGCTCCGCGCAGTGGTACGCCCCGGTGGGGAAGGTCGACTCGGGCCCGTCGGTGAAGAACGGCGCATCCTCGTCGGCGAACTCGTAGGCGTACGTCGGCACCCGACGGGCGAACTGCAGCGCGGCGAAGTAGACCGGCTCGGCGTAGTCGTGATCGGTGAGCACGGCCGCCATCGTCTCGCTGGCGACGTGCGCGTCGTCGCGGGGATAGCGGGCCAGCACGTCCTCCGCCCGGTCACCGAAGGCGGCCCGCACCTGCTCGCGGTACTGCTCGTCGGTCAGCGGGCACGACTCGGGCTGCTGCCCCGGCTCGGGCGGCGCCGGGCAGTTCATCCCACTGCGTTCCATCCCCCACACCAGGAGCGTGGACTCGTTGCGGTTCATCCCGGTCAACACCGGCACCGGGTGCAGTCGCCCGGTGGCCAGCGCGTCGGCCGGGTCCACCGGCAGCGTGCGGCCGTCGACGACCGGGCCGAGGTCGACACCCGCGCCCGGGTAACCGGCCGCCGCGATCAGCCGGGCAGGGTCACGCCCGCGCAGGCAGGCGGCGACCGTACCCGGATCGGCGCAGCCGACCCCACGCGCGAACTCCTCGGCCGCCGCGGCGGCCTCGGCCCGGGTCCGCACCGGGTTGGCGCACGAGTTGCTCTGCATGATCGCCCTGTGGAACAGGCCGGCGGTGGCCGGCGACGCAAGCTGTGCGCAGACGCTGGTCGCGCCGGCGGACTGGCCGAACAGGGTGACGTTGCCGGGGTCGCCGCCGAAGGCCGCCGCGTTCCGCCGCACCCACCGCAGCGCCGCCTGCTGGTCCTGGAGGCCGTAGTTGCCGACGGACCCGCCCGCGTCGGCCAACGCCGGATGCGCCAGGAAGCCGAGCGCACCGAGCCGGTAGTTCACCGTGACGACGATGACGTCACCGCCGGTCGCCAGGCGTTGCCCGCCGTACACGTCCCCCCTGCCGAACCGGAAGTCACCGCCGTGCAGCCACACCAGTACCGGTCGGGGCGTCCGAGCGGAGGTGCGGGGCGTGGTGACGTTGAGGTAGAGGCAGTCCTCGGACTCCGAGGACTCGTCCATCGGCAGCCCTTTGAGTTGGGCGCAGGCGTCACCCGGGCGGCTCGCGTCCCGCACGCCGGTCCACACCGGACCCGGTTGCGGCGGAGCCCAGCGCAGCGCGCCCAGCGGCGGGCGGGCGTACGGGATGCCCTGGAAAGAGCGGTGGTCCGCCGCGACGGTCCCACGGACCGCGCCCTGGTCGGTCCGCACGACGGCCGCACTCCGGCTGGTGGCCGCCGAGGCGCCCGGGGCGGCGGCCACCGTCGGAGCGAGCAGCGCCACGGCACCCAGCGCGGCGACCCACCGGACCACCCGGGACCGGACCCGGCGGGTGGGCCGCCGCCGCACAGAACCCGATCCGGGGTACGGGATGCTGGTCATGGTCTCCCCCATTCGTCGAAGCCGGTACGGCGTACGCACCGTGCTGCGGCGAGCATGCCGACCCGACAACCAGTCGGCCAGGGAGCTCTAGTACGCCGAGCCACCACGATGGACGACCACCGACGTGGCGACGTGGCGACCATCGGGGACGGCGACCGGTGCTCTAGTGCGCTACGGTCACACCTCGACCGGCGGGAGGGCGACCGTGACGGAGATCGACGAGTCGACACCCCCGTATCTGCGCATCGTCGGGGAGCTGCGGCGACGCATCGCGGCGGGCGAGCTGGGCCCCGGCGATCGGCTGCCGTCCACCCGGCAGATCGTCCGCGAGTGGGGGGTCGCCATGGCGACCGCCAGCCGGGCCCTCACCGCGCTCCGACAGGAGAACCTGGTTCGGGCGCTGCCCGGCGTGGGCATGGTGGTGACCGGCCCGGAGCCGCCGCCGGCCGGTCGGGGCGCCCGCGCCGACACCCGGCGGGGTACCGCCCGAGGGGTGACCCGCGACCAGGTGGTGCGGACCGCCACCGAGATCGCCGACGCCGAGGGGTTGCCGGCGCTGAGCATGCGGCGCATCGCGACCGAGTTGGACGTGCCGACCATGTCGCTGTACCGGCAGGTCCGCGGCAAGGAGCAGCTTCTGCTGCTGATGGCGGACGCGGCCTTCGCCACCCACCAGCTGCCCCGCACGTTCCCTCCGGGCTGGCGGGACCAGTTGGAGCTGCTCTGCCGGCTCCAGTGGTCGATGTACCGGCGGCATCCCTGGCTGGCCCAGGTCGTCTCGCTGACCCGCCCGCTGATGGCGCCGCACGCCGTCGCGCACACCGAATGGGCCCTGCGCGCCCTCGCCGGGCACGGCCTGGACCAGCACACCCAGCTACACCTGGCGGCCGCCCTGGCCAACCACGTCCGCGGCACCGCGGTGAACCTGGAGCGGGAGGCCGAGGCGGAGCAGGACACCGGCCTCACCGACGACGAGTGGATGGTGGCCCAGGCCGACGTGTTGACCGGGCTGCTCGCAGCGGGCGAGTTCCCGCACCTGGCCCGGCTCGCCCGGTCGCCGGTCGACCTCAATGTCGACAGCCTGTTCGAGTTCGGCCTCCAACGGCTGCTCGACGGGGTGGCGGAGCTGCTCAGCCGGTGAACGCCCGGCCAGGTGCGCGCGTTGTCACAACCTCGGGCGGGCGACGACCTGCACGGTCACGGACCGGCTCGAGCCCAGGCGCGCGGCGTCGCCGGGGAAGGTGACGGTGTAGGTGTTCGCCCCGGTCGCCCGCGGTATGTCGGAGACGAAGAACGCCCCGGTCTCGGTGGTGCTGACGTTGGGCAGGACGTGGGTGCCGTTCTGGTCCTGCCGCACCACCTGCAGCTGCCATGGCGCCGACACGGGGGCATCGGTGAACGCCAGACTGCCGGTGACTAGGACCTTCCCCCCGCGTCCGACCGTCGACGGCGCGGAGAGCGTGAGCGAGGATCGCGGCAGGAGAAGGTCCGTCATCAGACGCAGGGTCAGGTACTGCCCGCCCGGTTCACGGGTGACGGCGTAGAGAGTCCTGCTGTCAGCACTGACCGCGAGGCCCTGCCGCACGAGGTAGGTGTCCTGGGGGAAGTCGTACCGCTGCAGCAAGGTCCCGTCGGGCCGCTCGACGTGGATGCTCGACGTCCTCTCCCAATCTGATCCGTTGCTGGAACCAACGACGACGAGGGCACCATTCGGGGACGTCGTCACGGCGTTGGGGTACGACGCGGACGGGAACACGCCGGCTGGCGAGAAGTCCGTCGTCGAGAAGGCAACGTGATGCGTCGCGATCACCGACCGGTTCTCCAGGAGACCACAGGCCAGGATCGCCGTGCTCGCGTCGACCGTCAGCGCGGCGTCCCCGAGGCCCCCGCAGGTGTCCCACGGCAGAGCCGCCGTGATCGACGGCGTTCCGGAGGAGACGTCGAACAGGGTCGCTCTGCTCGAGTAGGAGTTCGCGATGCCGGATTGGTTCACCGCGAGCAGGAGATTCGGTTTGGCCGGGCTGCTCCGGAGCAACGGAGGGTAGGCGAAGACGTCGCCGAGCGGCAGATCCAAGGCCAGGACCGGCGTCTCGCCGCGCACGTCGAGCGAGCCCAGCTTGCCCTTTGAGAACGTGCATCCGTAGCCGAAGTAGAGCTTCCCCCCGGCCGGTGCCACCCAGGTGGGACAGGTGCTGGCTCCGATGTTGTAGCGACGGGTCTCGGTCCGCGTCGTGGTGTCGATCGCGGCGATGGCGCCCGCCTCGATGAGGGCTACGTGCAGCGTCGAGCCGTCCGGGCTCAGCGCCATGCCGCTGGCGTCCGGCAGGTCCGGGATCGTCGCCTGCGACCCGCCCGACAGGTCCGTCACCCGCACGCCCGACCCCCCGCGCCCGGGGCTGAAGAACAGCTGGCTGCGCGCCGAGTCGACGACCATCTGCGCGTACGTCTCGATGCCGAGCCCGACCGCGCTGTCCGCGTGCGCCACGCCGGGACTCAGCGACGGCACGACGACGAATGTGGCGCCGATCGCCGCGACCATGAGACGTGCGATCTGCTTGACGCGCACGTTTCCACCTCCCCCACCCCGATGACCAAGATCCATGTGTCGGGCAAGCTTAGGGGTAGCTGGCACGGTCCGTGCGCTCAGTTCGGGAGTACGGCGACGGTAGCGCGCGACGGATGTCCTGCGGCCCAGCTCACGCCACTTCGGTGGCGTGCTCAGGCAGCCGCGCCCCGGACGCGGCGGCAAAACCGGCGAGCGCGATCTGCGCCGCCTTTTGCAGGTCGCCTCGGGTGACCCCGGCGGCGGCGTGGACCGACTGACCTTCGGTGACGATCATGACGAAGCGGGCGAGTGCGGCCGGGTCGGCGTGGACGGGTAGGTCGCCGTCGGCGACGGCCCGGGTGAACCGGTCGGCGAGCGCGCGTTCGCCGGCCAGGCGGCTGGCGGCGAGGAACCCGGCGACCGGTGTGTTCTCGGTGGAGCAGGCGGTGCCGCCCTGGATCGACAGGCAACCGGCCGGACGGTCGGGGCGGGTCACGGCGAGCACGTTGTCGCGCAGCAGGGCGGCGACGACCTGGTACGCGCTGGGTTGGGCGAGGGCGTTGCGCGCGTACTCCATGTCCTGTTCGGCGTAGCGGGCCACGGCCTTGCGGAACAACTCCTCCTTGCTGCCGTAGGCGGCGTAGAGGCTGGGCTTGTTGATGCCCATGGCGGCGGTGAGGTCGCTCACCGACGCGCCCTCGTACCCCTGTCGCCAGAACACCTCCGTCGCGCGCTCCAGCGCCTCATCGGGGTCGAAACCCCGTGGTCGTCCTCGCTGCGGCACACCCACCACCTCCGCATCCATGCTACCCGTGGCCCAACCGATCGGTACAGAAATTTGCGGACCGGGTCAGCGGTTGCTACCGTCAGATGCGTACCGATCGGTACAGAATTATTGGAGGATGGTGTGGCGACTCGTCTCAACACCCCGCTGCCTGCGGTCGGGCTCTGGAGCATGGAGCTGCGTGGCGCCGCCGACCCGGCCGTCCGGGACGCGGCGACCGAGCTCGACGAGCGGGGCTTCCGGGCCCTGTGGGTGCCCGGCCTCGACGGCGGCGGGGCCGTCGACGACGTCGAGCACCTGCTGGGGGCCGCGCCGCACACCACGGTCGCGCTGGGTGTGCTGGCGATCTGGGGCCAGGACCCGGTGGTTCTGGGTGACCGGTTGGCCGCGCTGGACGCCGGGCACGGGCCTCGGACGGTTCTCGGCTTCGGGGTGAGCAACGCCCACTCCGCAGCCCGGGCGGGGCAGGACTACGGCCGGCCGGTGGAGTCGATGGGCCGCTGGCTGGACGCCCTCGACGCCGCGCCCCGGCCGGTTCCCGCCGACCGGCGCATCCTCGGCGCGCTCGGGCCGAGGATGGCGGACCTGGCAGCCGACCGAACGGCGGGTTGGCATCCGTTTCTCGTGACGCCGAGCTACACCGCGGCGCAGCGCGAACGCGTCGGGGCGCAGCCGCTGGTCGCGCCGCACCTCGCTGTCGTCCTCGACGAGGACCCGGACCGAGCCCGTGCCGCCGCTCGGGCGGGGATCGGGATGTTCATCGGCTTTCCGGCGTACCGGGCCAACCTGGCACGCCTGGGGTTCACCGACGACGACCTGATCCCCGGCGGCAGTGACCGCCTGATCGACGCCCTCGTCGCCTGGGGCGACCTGGACGCGGTGGCCACGCGCATCCGGGAGCACCTGGACGCGGGCGCGGACCACGTCGCTCTCCACGTGCTGCGGCCCGACGTTCCGGATCGGCCGGCGCTGCCCCTGCCGCAGTGGCGCGACCTGGCCACGCTCCTGCCGACCTTCGCCTCCACCCCCGCAACCCACTGACCACCCGCCGGCACAACAGCCGGCAGGACAACCGCACCGCAAACAGTAGGAGACCAATCGTGGGACAGCTTGACGGCAAGACCGCCCTCGTCACCGGGGGCACCACCGGCATCGGCCTGGCCGCCGCCCGCCGCTTCGCCGCCGAAGGCGCGTACGTCTTCGTCACCGGACGGCGCCAGGGCCTGCTGGACGAGGCCGTGGCGAGCATCGGCGCCAACGCTGCCGGTGTCGCCAGCGACGTGAGCAACCTCGACGACCTGGACCGGGTGATGCAGGCGATCCAGGCCCGGGGCGCGGGGCTGGACGTGGTGTTCGCGAACGCCGGCGGCGGGGAGTTCCTCCCGCTGGGCTCGATCACGGTCGAGCACTTCGCAAGCACCTTCGACAGCAACGTCCGCGGCACCCTGTTCACCGTGCAGAAGGCACTGCCCCTGCTCAACGAGGGCGCCTCGGTCGTGCTGTCCGGCTCGACGGCCGCGGTCAACGGCACCCCGGCGTTCAGCGTCTACGCCGCGTCGAAGGCCGCGATCCGCTCGTTCGGCCGCACCTGGGCCGCCGAGCTGGTCGGCCGGAACATCCGGGTCAACACCCTGATCCCCGGCCCGACCGAGACCCCGGGCGTCGCCGGCCTCGCGCCCAGCCCAGAGGAGGCCCCCGGGTTGCTGGAGGCCATCGCCTCGGGCGTGCCCATGCGCCGGATGGCCCAACCGGACGAGATCGCCAACGCCGCGCTCTTCCTCGCCTCCGACCAGAGCAGCTACATGACCGGCGGCGAGATGTTCGTCGACGGCGGCCAGCAGCAGCTCTGACGCAGAACGCCCGTCATTCAGGCTGTGCTGACCTACCCATCCCGATCGCCCTCACCACTTCAGCGGGCTGCTCCGGGGACGGCCGTCAAATGCGGAACGCCCGGTTGATCCTCGCGGATCGACCGGGCGTTTTCGCACTTTAGGAGCGGTGGCGGAGGGATTTGAACCCTCGGAGGGCGTTAACCCTCACACGCTTTCGAGGCGTGCTCCTTAGGCCGCTCGGACACGCCACCGCCGACGAGGGTACAGGACCGTAGGTTCCGACGCCGAACCGGTATCGCCCGAGTCGGCCTGGCAGGATCTTTGCCATGAGTACGCACATCGGCGCGAAGCCGGGCGAGATCGCCGAGCGGGTCCTGATGCCGGGTGACCCGCTGCGGGCCAAGTGGATCGCGGAGACCTACCTCGAGGGCGCGACCTGCTACTCGACGGTCCGGGGCATGTTGGGCTTCACCGGCCGCTGGAACGGCGTCGAGGTCTCCGTCCAGGGCTCCGGCATGGGCATGCCGTCGGCCTCCATCTACGCCCACGAACTGATCAACGAGTACGGCGTGAAGACGCTGATCCGGGTCGGCTCCTGCGGTGCCCTCAGCACCGACCTCCAGCTGCGCGACGTGGTCGCCGCGATCGGGTCGTCCACCGACTCGAACATGAACCGGATGCGCTTCGACGGGTTGATCGACTACGCGCCGGTGGCCGACTTCGGGCTGCTGCGTACCTCGGTCGAGGTGGCCGAGCGGCGCGGCATCACCATGCACGTCGGGCCGATCCTGGCCGCGGACGCCTTCTACACCGACCGGCCGGATCTCTACGACACCCTCGCCGACTACGGCGTGCTGGCGGTGGAGATGGAGTCCGCTGCGCTCTACACGATCGCTGCCCGGTTCAAGGCCCGCGCGCTGACCGTGCTGACCGTCAGCGACCACATCAAGACCGGCGAGAAGACCACCTCCGAGGAGCGTGAGCAGACCTTCAGCCAGATGGTCGAGATCGCCCTGGACACCATCATCGCCTGACCCTTCGTCGTACGCCGCCGCCCCGCCGTCCACCAGACGGCGGGGCGGCGTGGTGTTGGGGCGGGGTGACGATGGTCACCCGAAAAACAATACGACCGGTCGTGCTGGTTCGTTACGGTGTCCGCATGACCGTCGACGGACGCCTCGCCCGGGGCGAACGCACCCGGAACGCCGCGCTGGACGCGGCCGTGGCGCTCGCCACCCAGGCCGGCCTGGACGGGCTCAGCCTCGCCCAGCTCGCCGACACGCTCGGGGTGAGCAAGTCGGGCCTATTCGCGCACTGGCGGTCGAAGGAGGCGCTACAGCTCGCGGCAATCGACCGCGCCGTGACGCTCTGGCAGGAGCGGGTCGTCGCGCCGGCGCACCTCGCCCCGCGGGGCGTACGGCGGCTCCGCGCCCTGCACGACGCGCGGCTCGACTTCTACGCCACCCGGGTGCTGCCCGGTGGCTGCTTCTTCGCCAACACCCAGTTCGAGTTCAACGCCCGCCCCGGCCCGGTCCGAGACCGGCTCGCCGAGACGCAAAGCCAGTGGACCGCATACCTCGAACGCCTCGTCCAGCAGGCGGTCGACGCCGGCGAACTCCCCGCCGACCTGGACGTCCCGCAGCTGGCGTACGAAATCGACGCGCTCGGGATGGCAGCCGCGATGAAATCCCGGTTGCTCGACCCGGACGCCACCTACCGGCACGCCCGCGCCGGCCTGCTGGACCGCCTGCGGGCGCTCTGCCCCCGACCGACCCTGTTAACGGAAGGCCCCTCATGACCAACGCCGTCGCCGACCAGCCCACCGTCCAGTTCGGGCACGTCGAGCACGTCACGGTGCACTTCGACGACCTCGACGCGATGGGCATCCTGCACAACGCGCGGTACGCGGTGCTGCTGGAACGGGCCCTGACTCCATACTGGACCGAGCGAGGGCTGGCCTACCGGGGCAGCGCCACCCCGCCTGACTTGTTCCACGCGGTCCGCGAGTTCACCATCACCTATCGGACGCCGATCGCCGCCACCGGCCCGGTGGCGGTTCACTTCTGGCTCGAACACTTCGGCACCAGCAGCGCCGAGTACGCCTACCAGTTCCGCTCTGTCGACGGCGACACGGTGCACGCCGAGGGACGGCGGGCGATCGTCCGCCTCGACCCGGCGACGCTGCGGCCCACGCCGTGGACCGAGGCTGCCCGGGCGGTGGCCACCACCCTGCTCCGCCCCGCCGCGTGACCGCTCCGGCAACGCCGTCGGGTGCGTCTGTCGTCGTGGCAACAACAGACGCACCCGAAGGAACCGCCGGCCCGGGCCGGCGAGACTCAGCCCAGCGCCTCGGTGGGGGCGAGCCGGGCGGCGCGGACGGCCGGGTACAGGCCGGCCAGACCGCCGATTAGCAGGGTCGCCCCCGACGCCGCCGGCCATCGCCCAGACCGGCACCACGGTCGGCCACTGCCGCCAGAGGGCGTAGCCAGCGGTGACCAGGATGCCGAGCAGCACCCCGGCCTGAGTCTGCCCGGCGGGTCAGCGGAAGAAGGCGCGCAGGACGGCCGCGGTCTCGGCCTCCAGTACACCGCCGTAGACCTCCGGGCGGTGGTTGAGGCGACGGTCGCGCAGCACGTCCCAGAGCGAACCGGCCGCGCCGGTCTTCGGCTCCCAGGCGCCGAAGACGACGGTGGAGACCCGGGCCAGCACCAGCGCCCCCGCACACATGGTGCACGGCTCCAGGGTGACCACCAGGGTGCAGTCGTCCAGCCGCCACCGGCCGGCCCGCTCGGCGCCCCGGCGCAGCGCCAGCACCTCGGCATGCGCGGTGGGGTCGCCGGTCAACTCCCGCTCGTTGCGCCCGATCGCCAACTCGGTCCCGTCCGGGCCGTAGAGCACCGCGCCCACCGGCACATCGTCCACGTCGACGGCACCCGCGTCGTCGACGGCCGGACCGGTGACAGCGACCTCCAGGGCACGGCGCATCCACAGCTCGTGCCGCTGGCGCCGGCCGACCTCGCCCGGGTCGGCCAAACCCTCGTGGGCGCCCGGTCCAGCGCGACCTACCGCGCCCGGGGTCGGCTGCCCGGGACGGATCGTCTCGAGCAGAGGATCGGTGGCGTCGGCCGGCTCCGCGCCGCCCACCGGCACCGTCCCGCCCGACCCGGATCCGGCGGGATCAGACCTCACGCAACTCCTCGACCTGGTCGACACAGCCGAGCACCAGGCAGATCTCGGCGGTGACGTCGGCCGGCATCATCCCCTCGTGCGAGCACAGGGTCAGCAGCCTCTGCGCGGAGATGCCCAGGTTGGCCAGCAGGTCGGCGTCGCCCACCGGGTCGGCCTCCGGGTCGACGACGGGCTGCTCGCTCTCCTCGTCGCCACTGGCCGCCGGGCGTGGCTCGTCGACGTCGTCGAGCCCGGTGACCGAGGTCTTCAGGTCGCCGACCAGCAGCGCACCCAGCTGAGACTCCTCGGCGTACGCGGAATCCGACCCGAACACCCGCAGGTCCTCGCCCTCGTCGAGGCGCAGGATCACCAGGTACGCGTCATCCGCCTCGACGAAGAGCAGCGACACGTCGGCCTCCTGGTCGACATCGCGCAGCCGGTCGGCGACCTCGTCGATGTCGGTGGCGCCACGCAGGCTGACCTCGGCGGCGGTCCAGCCACTGTCGTCGCGCACAACGGCCGCAGCGAAGTACGACACGGTCCCCCCAATAGCCCTCGGCACAGCGCCGACTCGTTACGCGTGCACGTTAGCCGGTCAGGTCGGCAGGCGACCGGTCAACGCCCCGAAGGGCCGGTCATTCCTGACAAAGTCGGATCAGCCGGCTACCCGACGGCGGGTGGCGATGAGTTGGCGCAGACGCTCGGTACGCAGCCGATTTGGCCGGGTGCGCTGGCGTACCGCCCGGGCCCCCGCCAACTCGGCGAGCAGCTGCAGGCGGCGGCGGCTTCGATCGGGGTCCTGCCGCGAGGTGGTCCAGGCCATAGTGCCGAGCGTGCCGAGTCTCGGCGGCCACGTCAAGACGGCGTTCGCTACGCAGCCAACCGGGCACACGCCGCAGTCACCGGCACCCGATCTGGGGCAGGCCCGGACCGGTTCACCAGAGCGGCCAGTCGCCCCCGGTCGCCCAGCGGACCGCCACCACGGCGGCGGCGATGCTCCAGCCACCGGCGGTGACGATGGCCACCCCGGTGGCCACCCCGCGGTCGCCGAAGCGGACCAGCACCAGGGCCGTCAGCCAGGCCAGCAGGCCGGCCACCACCGTCCACCACGCGTAGCTGGCCACGTCGGTGCCGAGCAGGCCGAACAGCAGCAGCCAGCCGGCCGCCGCGCCGCCGCCAGCGGCGACACCGCCGCCGGTGACCGGGTGCGGTTCGCGGTAGGTGGGGCGGGTCGGCGGCCCGGACGGAAAGAGCCCCGAGGGGGTACGCGAGACCGGGCGTGCGGCGAAGCCGGGACCCGGGTCGGGGTCGGGCCGGGCGATGGTCACCGTCGCTGCCCTCCCCTCATGTGCGTTATTCGTGCCCACGGTACCGGTCTGCCAGGATGGCCGGATGCCCTCGCCGACGATCCGCCGCGCGCGTCCGGCGTACCCGATCCTGCTGCTGCTCGCCCCGGTGCTGGCCGCCGGCTGCGCGACCACCCGGCCGGGGGTGCCACCGGACGGCGGCGCGCCGACGACGCCGGCGGTCTGGGCCACCGGCGACCAGCCGGGGGCGACGCCAACGGCGACCGGCCCGGCCGCCCCGGCGCCGTCCTCGGCCGGACCGTCGGCGACGGCACCCCGCGTCGGGCTGCGGCACGTCTTCCCGGTACGCGCCGACGACGTCGCCTATCACCCGACGCACGGGGCGTACCCGGCGACGGACCTATTCGCCGACTGTGGTGAGCCGTTCGTGGCGGTGACCGACGGGACGGTGCTGGAGGCGAGTCGCACCGACCGGTACGACAAGCGCGGGCCGCAGGGTCCGGACAACGGGGGTCTGTCGGTCGCCCTGCTCGGCGACGACGGGGTGCGCTACTACGGCTCGCACCTGAGCGTCGTGGCCACCGGCATCGACGCCGGCGTCCGGGTCCGTGCCGGGCAGCAGCTCGGCAAGGTGGGCCGCACCGGCAACGCGAACAACGTCTGCCACGTGCACTTCGGCATCTCGCCGCCGTGTACCGGCAAGGACGGTTGGTGGATCCGGCGTGGGGTCCTGTGGCCGGCGCGATACCTGGACTCCTGGCGGCGCGGTGGCAATCGCGAGCCGGCCGCCGAGGTGACCGCGTGGCAGCGCAAACACGGCTGTCCGAAGGCTCCCTGACGGACCCCGTACCGACTAGGTTCGGTGGGATGAAGGCCCGGGACCCCATCGCCGACCTGCGCCGGATCGCTTTCCTGCTGGAGCGGGCGAACGAGGCCACCTACCGGGTGCGGGCCTTCCGGTCGGCGGCGAAGGCGCTGGCCGGCCTGCCGGCGGCCGAGGTGGCCGAGCGGGCTGGCAACGGCACGCTCACCGAACTGGCCGGGGTCGGTGACGTCACGGCCCGCTGCGTGGCGGAGTCGGTGGCCGGCGAGGAGCCGGTCTACCTACGCCGACTGGTGGCGACCGAGGGCAGTGACCTGGACGCCGAGGCGACGGCGCTGCGCACCGCCCTGCGGGGCGACTGTCACACCCACTCGGACTGGTCCGACGGCGGCTCGCCGATCGAGGAGATGGCGCTGGCCGCGGTCGAGATGGGCCACGAGTACCTGGTGCTGACCGACCACTCGCCCCGGCTGAAGGTGGCCCGCGGGCTGACTGCCGACCGGCTGCGCAGCCAGCTCGACCACGTGGCGAAGGTCAACGCGGCGCTGCCGGAGGGTTTTCGGATCCTGACCGGGATCGAGGTGGACATCCTCGCCGACGGCTCCCTGGACCAGGACGAGGAGCTGCTGGCCCGGCTGGACGTGGTGGTCGGCTCGGTGCACAGCGGCCTGAACGACGAGCGGGCGAAGATGACCCGGCGGATGCTGACCGCGGTCGCCAACCCGCACCTGGACATCCTCGGGCACTGCACCGGCCGGATGGTGTCGTCCCGCCCCGCCGGGGTGACCGGTCCCGGCGACCGGGCGCACCGGGTTCGGACCAGGGCGGAGAGCGACTTCGACGCGGACGCGGTCTTCGCCGCGTGCGCGGAGCACGACACCGCCGTCGAGATCAACTCCCGACCGGAGCGGCAGGACCCACCGAAGCGACTGATCCGCCGTGCGCTGGAGGCCGGCTGCCGGTTCGCGATCAACACGGACGCGCACGCGCCGGGCCAGCTCGACTGGCAGCGGTTCGGCTGCGAGCGGGCCGCCCGCTGCGGCGTCCCCGCCGACCGGGTGGTCAACACCTGGTCGGCGGAACAACTCGTGGCCTGGACCGGCGAGCGGTCCTGAGCCACACCCGGCGGAAGCTCAGCGGCTGGCCGGCTCCGCAGCGGGCGCGGCGGGAGCACCGACGCCGATCACCGGCCGGGGTCGACGCCGACCGAACACGCCCTGCGAGACCGCGACCCCCAACAGCACGATGAGGGCGCCGACCGGCTGGTGCCAGTTGAGCCGCTCGTCGAGCGCCACGGCCCCGATCAGCACCGCGAAGATCGGGATCAGGTAGGTGACGGTGGAGGCGGTGCTCGCACCGGCCACCCGGATGTTGCGCATGTTGATGACGAAGGCGAGCCCGGTGCCGAGCGCACCGAGAGTCAGCACGCTGGCCACCACCTTCGGCGAAAGGTCGGTGGGCAGGGGCGGCGCGCCCGCCACGAACGGGGCGACGATGGCCAGTTGCAAGGCGGCGATCAGCAACTGTGCCGCGGAGAGCGACAGGCCGGAGTGCGCGCTGGCCGCGACGAACCGCTTCTGGTACGGGATGGCGACGCCGTAGCAGGCGGCCGCGCCGAAGCACATCAGCTGCCCGATGAAGTGCGCCCCGCCGATCCCCTCCCAGACCCCGAGCACCACGAGCACGCCGAGGAAACCCAGCCCGAGCCCGACCGCGCGGCGCACGGTCAGCCGCTCGGTGCGGAAGACCAGCACCGCCAGCGGCAGCACGATCAGCGGCGTGGTGGCGTTCCAGATGCCGGCCAGCATCGACTCGACGCGCTGCTCGCCATAGCCGAAGAGGGTGAACGGCACGGCCACGCCGAACGCGGCGACGACGCTCAGGTGTGCCCAGACCCGGGGCTCGCGGGGCAGCCGGTCGCGCAACACGGCGAGGACCACCAGCAGGGTCAGCGCGCCGGCGACGACCCGGTAGAGGGTGAGCTGGACGGGGTGCAGCTCCGCCACGCCGACCTTGATGAACAGGAAGCTGGAACCCCAGATCGCGGCGAGGGCGACGAATCCCGGCAGCCAGGTGCGCAGCGGCGCCTTGTCAGGAGTGATATCGGCGGTCACCCCTGACACTCTGCCGGAGTCGTACGACAAAGTCCCGCGACTTTCGGACACCGTGGCGACCACCACTGTGCTGCCGCGCCTGCTGGCTGAACACGACAAACGTCATCGACACCAGGGCGGGTTGGTCACGTAGGGTCGCAGCGTGGGACGAATTGATGAACTCGCCAACCGTTACGTGGCCGAGTGGGCGCCGTTGAGCCCAACCGGCGCGACCTATGTCGGCATCGCCGGCCACGACGACCAACTCGACGACCTGTCACCCGAGGGCTACCAGGCGCGCGCGGACCTGACCCGCCGGACGCTCACCGAGCTCGACGTGACCGAGCCGGCCACCGAGGCGGAGCGCACCGCCAAGGAGGCCATGCAGGAACGGCTCGGCCTGGACCTGGCCCGGTACGACGCCGGCGAGGCGACCAGCGAGGTCAACGTGATCGCCAGCGGGCTGCACGACATCCGCATGGTGTTCGACCTGATGCCGACCGCGACGGCCGACGAGCAGGCCAACATCGCGGCCCGACTCAACGGCTTCCCCAGCGCGTTGGAGGGCTACAAGACCACGCTGCGCGAGGCGGTCGCCGCCGGCCAGGTCAGCTCGAAGGTGCAGCTGATCGAGGTGGCAAAGCAGTGCGACATCTGGGTCGACCCAACCGGGGACAACTTCTTCCACGGGCTGATCGAGCGGCTGGGCGTGGACGGCACGCTCGGCGCGGAGCTACGCCGGGGCGCGGCGGCGGCCACCGCGGCGACCGCGGAGTTCGGCCAGTTCCTCCGTAGCGAGTTGGCCCCGCACGGGCGGGACAAGCAGGCCGCCGGCCGGGAGCGCTACGAACTCGCCTCGCAGTACTTCCTCGGCGCGAAGATCGACCTGGACGAGACGTACGCCTGGGGCTTCGCGGAGCTGGCCCGCCTGGAGGCGGAGATGCGCGTCGTCGCCGGGCGCATCGCGGGTTCCGGTGCCAGCGTCGACGACGCCGTACGCGCCCTGGACGCCGACCCGGCGCGGACCATCCAGGGCAAGGAGGCATTCCGGGACTGGATGCAGGCGCTCGCCGACAAGGCGATCAGCGAGCTGCACGGCACCCACTTCGACATCCCGGAGCAGGTCCGCCGGATCGAGTGCTGCCTCGCCCCGACCAGCGACGGCGCCATCTACTACACCGGGCCGAGCGAGGACTTCTCCCGCCCGGGCCGGATGTGGTGGGCGGTGCCCCAGGGCATCACCGACTTCTCCACCTGGCGGGAGGTGACCACGGTCTACCACGAGGGCGTGCCGGGTCACCACCTTCAGGTGGCGCAGACCGCGGTCCGGGCCGACCTGCTCAACCGCTGGCAGCGGCTGCTCTGCTGGGTCTCCGGGCACGGCGAGGGCTGGGCGCTCTACTCGGAGCGGCTGATGGACGAGCTGGGCTACCTGGAGGACCCGGGCGACAAGCTGGGCATGCTCGACGGCCAGGCGATGCGCGCGGCGCGGGTGATCGTCGACATCGGCATGCACCTGGAGCTGGAGATCCCGAAGGACAACCCGTTCGGCTTCCACCCCGGCGAGCGGTGGACGCCCGAGCTGGGCTGGGAGTTCATGCGGGCGCACTGCCGGGTGCCGGACGAGAACCTGCGGTTCGAGCTGAACCGCTACCTGGGTTGGCCGGGGCAGGCCCCGTCGTACAAGGTCGGTGAGCGGATCTGGCTCCAGGCCCGCGAGGACGCCAAGGCCCGCAAGGGCGCCGACTTCGACCTGCGGGAGTTCCACCGGCAGGCGTTGGATCTGGGTGCGCTGGGCCTCGACCCGCTGCGCCAGGCGCTGGCCCGGCTCTGAGCCGGTGACGGCTCCGGGTGCCTGCGGTACGACAAGTCCGCTGGCACCCGGAGCCGTGGTGACGGGTGCGCCGCTCAGCCGAGGGTCAGTGCCAACGACGGCCGGGCGGTCAGGGTGTCGCTGGTGACGTACGCCAGGTCCATGACCGGCTCGGTGAACGTGATCGAGATCGGCAGGGTGACCGGGATGCCGTCCGGCAACGGCAGGTCCGGGGTCAGAGTGATCTTGATGCCGAGCAGCCGGCCGACGAACCGGGTGGAGTAGAAGGCCACGTCACCACGGACGGTCAGCCGGTCGGTCCTGTACAGCTGGTTGCGCCCGTCGGGGCCGTCCGCGCGGAGCAGGAAGTCATCGGTCACCGCCTCCCGCATGCTGAACTTCAGCACCTTGAGGGTGCCCTTCTCGGTCTGCAGCTCGGTGGTCCCGTCGAACCGCAGCCCGGTCATGGTGACCTTGGAGCCGGTGAGCTTGGACGGCATCTGGGCCACCTTCGGCAGGGTCGGGTCGGCGGCGATGCGCGGCAACGGCTTGCCCGGCTCCGCCTTGCCCGGTGCCGCCGTGCCCGGACTGCCCGGCCGGGTCGGGGACGGGCAGGCGGCGGATCCGGGGCGGGGCGTCGGAGTGCTGGTCGGCTGCGCCGAGGGCGTGGCGGTCGGGCTCGCCGACGGCGTCGCGGTCTCCTTGCGGCGGCCACCGGTGAGCAGGTCACCGATCCCGTCCAAAATGTCTGTGATCACGTTGCCGCTCCGCGTCGGGCTCGGGCTCGCCGTCGGCGTCGAGGTGGGCGCACTGGGACTGGGAGTCGGAGTGACGACCCGGGGCGGGGTCGGACAGGCGGTCACGGTGGGCCGGTTCGGGGCGGCCTGCACCGCCCGGGGCTGGGTGGCCAGTCCGGCCGCGGCGAGGCCGAGCACCACCAGGGCGACTCCGAACGCCCGCGGATCAGCGGAACGTCCCGGCCACTCGGGCGGTGCGCCCGCGTCGGTCGCGTCGCCCGCCGGGCGACCCACACGTTCGTCGACCGCGCCGGACGGCTCCGATTCGATCCGCTCCGTGTCGACCCGTTCGACGCCGGCCTGCTCGGCTCCGGCCAGCTCGGTTCGGTGCTGTTTGGTTCCGTGCTGCTCCTCGGTTCCGTGCTGCTCCGCGTGGGGCTGATCCTCATCGGCCTGCTCCGCGCCAGCCTGCTCTGCGTCGGACAGTTCAGCGGCGGTTGGCGCGGGTCGGATCGGCGTCCAGGCGAAGGCGAGCGCGCTGCCCACGATGCCGAGCAGCAGGCCGACGAAGAAGCCGCCGAGGTTGAGCCCGATCAGCGAGTAGACCGCGGTGACCGCCGCGACGATCGAGTAGAACAGCCGCTGTGCCGGGCTGAGCCAGAGCAGCAGGCCGCAGGTCACCAGGATTGCCGGGATCAGCAGCGATAGCAGGCCGGTAGCTCCACTGGAGAAGCTCAGGCCGTTGAGCGTCATCCGGGTGGAGGCGAACATCTCCACCCCGGCCAGGGCGGTGAGGAGGCCGCCCCAGAACGGTCGGCTCCGCTGCCAGCGGCGGAAGGTCCGCCACACCTGGGCTGTACCGCCGGGCCGGGCGTGGGACGGGTTGGCGGTTGTCACGTACTCCTCCTGGCGGAGCGGGGTCGGGGACAGGGTCGTGGGGGGGGGGGGGGGGGGGGCCGGGGGGGCCCCCCCCCCCCCCCCCCACGACTCACCTCAGAAGCACTCCTTGCCCTTGGCGTCGTCGCCCACGTTGACCTTCAACCGGAGGCCGACCAGGTTGAAGGTGGCCGCCGTGGTGTACCGGGACACCTGCTGGAGGTTGGTGATGGTGACGTGGTCGGAGTTCTGGCCGAACGAACCCTTCTGCGCCGTCGCGTTCAGGTCGGTCGCGTCCCGGCCAATCTTGATGTTGGTGAACGTCGCGTTGCCGTCGAGCGAGTCCATCGCGATCAGCAGGTCCTTGGCCCGGGCGGGCTCCTTGCCCTCACCGGCGTTGATGGTGAGCACCACCGGCAGGCCGGGCAGGTCGGAGCGGACGGACTGGCAGAGGCTGTACAGCTCGGCGCTGCTGATCTCGGCGAGGGCCATCGGGTGGACCTTGCCGTCCTCGCCCTTCTCCCGGACGATGCCGCCGTACTGCTTGAAGCCGTCGCCCTCGAGGCGTTCCGCGCCGATCTTGAACGTCTGCCCGGACACGGTGACGTCGGACGCGATGGCTCCGGTCGACATGCCGAACAGGATGGCGCCGACGGCGGCGGTGGCGGGCACCGCCATAGCGGCGAACCGCCGCCACCGGGTACGACCCTGATTGTCAAACCGATCCTGCACGGGTTCCTCCTCAGGTGGCCGGTCCCGAACTGGCGGCCCCAGCACCGGGCCCGTCATCTGTTACCGGCGGGTAACGATCGAGCCTGATCGTGCACCCGTTGCGGCGTGGCTCACAACCCCTCGATTACCCGGCGGTAACACGAGGGCGACCCACGATCAGGGTGGCGTCACGAAACGTGGAACTTGCCGTACGGGCAGAAGCCCCGGGTGACGACAAAGCCGGCATATGACTGGGCCGCAACAGCAGAGAGTGGCAGAGCATCGATGAATTACAATTAGGTAACGGATGTAAAGTACGCAGGTCGTGGAGAGCCGTTCGGCTCACCCCGCTCCGCCCGAACATCCAGGCGAGCCGGGAACCGGTCGATCCCGGTGGACGCCCGGATGCCCTAGGGTTTCGGCGTGAATCTGAACGACGTGCGGCGCGACTGGACCAAGCTGGGCACCGAGGATCCGCTCTGGGCCGTCCTCGTTCAGCCCGGCAAACGCGGCGGACGGTGGGACGTCGAGGAGTTCCTGGCCACCGGCCGCGCCGACGTCGAGGAGACGGCTGGCTGGCTGGGCGAACTCGGCCTGCCCACCCGCTGGGAGCGGGTGCTGGACTTCGGCTGCGGCGCCGGACGGCTGTCGCAAGGGCTCGCCCCGCACGCCGACGAGGTGGTCGGCGTCGACATCGCTCCGTCCATGCTGGAAACCGCCCGCCGACTGGACCGGAGCACCGGAAACATCCGGTTCGTCCTCAACGACGCGCCGGACCTGAGCCAGTTTCCCGACGGTCACTTCGACCTGGTCTACAGCGCCCTGGTGTTGCAGCACCTGCCCCGCCCGGTGATCGACCGCTACCTGGCCGAGTTCCTGCGGGTCCTGCGGCCCGGCGGCATCGCGGTCGTGGGGTTGCCGACCGAGCCGGCGCGTACGGCCAAGGGCCTCATCTGGCAGGTCGTGCCGTTCCGCCTGATCAGCTGGGCACAGCGCCGGCTGCTCAACTATCCGGCGCCGATGAGCATGACGGCCGTGCCGCACGCCGACATGGTCCGGCTGGTGGCCGCAAACGGCGGGGACATCGTCGGGCAGCGGCCCGATCTGCCGTACACCGAGGACTGGGTGTGCACCCGTTACGCGGTGCGGCGCGCCTAGCCGACCCGCCGGACCACCTCCGGCGACCTGGCAAATGACCGGGCCGGGCGCCCCCCCGGGGGGGGCGGCCCCGGGGGGGGGGGGGGGGGGGGTTTGGGGGGGGGGCGCCCCCCACCCGGGGGGCCCCCCCCCCGCCCCCGGGGGGCCACCACCCGCACCCC
>NZ_JBIAYP010000008.1:0-344501 GCF_042897975.1 Micromonospora sp. NPDC000668 | reverse complement strand
ACGCCGCTACGGCTTCACCCAGGAAGCCGCACACATCGCCCAGGGCATCATCGACGCAGCCGAGTTCTTCGACGGTCGACTGCCAGAGGCCTTCGGCGGTTACGACCGCGAGCTGACGAGGAACCCCGTCCAGTACCCGACGGCGGCCAGCCCTCAGGCCGGGTCCACCGGTACGCCACTCCTGTTGTTGCGAACCGTGCTCGGCTTGGAGCCGTACGGGGATGACCTGGTGGTGGCGCCGGCCCTGCCCGAAAAATTCAGTCGGATCGAGCTGCTCGACATTCCCGGCAGGTGGGGTCGGATCGACGCCATTGGATACGTCTGAATCGACGCTCAGAAGAGCAGATGAGGCAGAGCTGAGTGCACCAATCGGTCCCTCGGCGGCCGGTTCTTGGGTTCGTGACTTCCGGACCACCGGGAGCGGGGGAGGGGGGTACTCAGTGTTGGCTGCTCGCATGGGCGTCCGACGCGCCGCCGATGTTAGGTTCGCCGGCATGACTGTGCAGATCACGGCCGGGCAGTTCCACGCGGCCGACGGTGTCGAGGACTGGCGTTGCCTCTACCACGTGGTCTCGGCCCATTTCCCGACCGGCTCGCTGGCCAGGGGCGTCGCGCTCGTCGATGAGATCGGCCGGCTCGCAGACGAGGCACAGCATCAGTATCTCAACATCGACCTGCGCAACGCCGGCGTCACAGTGACCCTGAGTCTGCGCGACATCGCGCTGGCCCGGCGGATCTCGGCCGCCGCCAAGAAACTGGACATCCCTGCCGACCCGACCGCCGTTCAGCTCATCAACGTCACCCTCGACGCACTCGTCGGCGCGGAAGTGCTGCCGTTCTGGCGTGCCCTGCTCGGCTATCGCCAGATCGGCGACGACTACCTGTTCGACCCGTCGCGCCGCGGCCCGGGCTTCGGGTTGCAGC
Organism: Micromonospora sp. NPDC000668; assembly: GCF_042897975.1. Taxonomy (NCBI): domain Bacteria; kingdom Bacillati; phylum Actinomycetota; class Actinomycetes; order Micromonosporales; family Micromonosporaceae; genus Micromonospora; species Micromonospora sp. NPDC000668. Next base: position 343,577 of record NZ_JBIAYP010000008.1, on the reverse strand, counting down.
AAATGAACGGGGCGCGCCCACAACGCAACCGCATGCACCTCGATGTCGCTGTCCCGCACGATCAGGCCAAGGCTCGCATCGCCGCCGCCCTTGCCGCCGGCGGCCACCTGGTCTCCGATGCGCACGCGCCGATGTGGTGGGTACTGGCTGACGCCGAAGGCAATGAGGTGTGCGTCGCCACCTGGGTCGGCCGCGAATAGCTGACCTGCTCGGGCGCCCGTTCCCGCGGACGAAGCCAAGGCCAGCAAGTCCGGTCATCGGTACCGGCAAGCTGTATGGCACCCTGCCCGGCTTTCGGCAACACGGAAGCGCCGCTACCGGGATGATGGCCGCATGGGGCAGCGGCAGGTCACGTTTGGGTTGGTGGTTCACCCGTCCAAGCCGGTCCTCGACTCGGTAAATGTCATCAAGCGCTTCGTGCATCAGTATGGCGGCACCTTGCTTGTGCGGGAGGCAGATGCGCCGCTGGTCGGGCCAGATATCGAGGCGGTCGCCGCCGCCGCGTTCGTCGACCGCCTGGACGCGGTGGTGAGCCTGGGCGGCGATGGGACGATGCTTGGCGCCATGCGCTTGGTCGTGGGGCGAGACAAGCCGGTCCTCGGGGTCAACTACGGCAAGGTCGGCTTCCTCGTTGAGGTCTCTCCCGCCGGCTTGGAAGCGGCGTTGGACCGCCTGGTAGTCGGCGACTACACGCTGGAACCCCACAGTTGTTTGGAAATCATCACCAACGACGATGGCGTTACCGCCTTCAACGACGTCGTGGTAACGGCGTCCGAGCCGCTGGTGAGCATGACAGTCGACTTGCTCGTCAACGGCTCGCGGCACGGCTACTACTGCGGCGACGCTGTCATCGCATGCACACCGACGGGCTCGACGGCTTACAACTATGCCGCCGGCGGGCCGGTCATCTCACCGTCTGCACCGTCGATCGCGCTAACCCCGGTTGCACCCATGACGGGCATCAGTCGGTCGGTCGTGCTAGGCGGCAAAGACGGCGTGGAGCTGTACAACCCGTCGGAGGATGCGTCGTTGCGCATCACGGCCGACGGGACGCCTGTCGGTATGCTCAAGCCCGGCGACGGGCTGAAGTTGCGCCTCAACGAAGACGCGGTCAACGTCGTACGGTTCGATCCGGGTATCCACCAGCAGCGCAAACGAGTCCAGCTGAGTCTGCTCGACCTTCCACTGCGCCCCGACCAGCTACTCGAGCTCGTTCCGCCCGAGCTGCGGGAACGGGCCGAACAGTTCAGGGCCGAGCAGGCCAGACTCGAGCAGGCTCATCCCGGCCGACCGCCGACCGTTTCGGGCACGCCCCGCAAGGCCGGGCGTACTGAGCCGTGATGGACGCAGCGATTCGCTCGGGTGAACGTTTGGCACGTCATCGGGTGCCGTTCCATTGAGCGTTGGCAAGATCGAGGCAGGCTTGAGCAGTGAAGTCATCGACCCGCCCCGGCCCGTGGCTGCCTCCGAAGTCGGCGTTCGTCGGGTTCCGTTTCCCCCCGGCGGGCAGGGTGGGTATTTCGCTCACCCTGCCCATCTCCGGTACGGGCACGTCCGTCCCGCCCCTCCCTGAGCCACGCCTCCGGCACCTGCCGGGTCCGGGTCGTTGCGAGACTTCCGGAGCGGGCGACAATGGACGGTCAGGTGCCTTGCAGATCAACACGAACGGTGATGTCGGTGAGTCTGATCCAGGCGTGTGTCACCGCGACGACGACGATGCTGGCGGTCCTGATCGGCGGGTGGCTCACCGTCCGGGCCCAGGACCGGCTGTGGCGGCGCGACCAGGACCGACACTGGCGTGACATCCGGCTGAACGCGTACACCGATTTCATCGGCGCGGTCCGGGAGTACGTGGCCTTCGTCCTCAACCCGGCCGCCCGCATCATCGCGGTGCCGCGCCCACGTGATCCGGGTGATCTCATGCCGTTCTTCGACGACGAGGGCAGCCGCTACCGGGAGCGGCTGGAGAGCACCAAGACCGCGCTCCGGCTGTTGGCCGGGCGATCCGAGGTGGTGAGCGGCTCGTCGGAGCTGATGCGCCAGCCCGGCTCCTGGCGGCCGTGCGGGCGGATAGCGGCGTCGAGGCGTTGCCGGCCGACCGGTTCGACGCGCTGTGGGAGGCCGAGCGCCGATTCATCGAGGCGGCCCGGGCCGAACTCGGCCTGCCCTCCGCGTTTGCGCCATAACCGGTCCACCAAGGCCCCGCCGTTTGGTGCGGGTGCCCTGGTGGCCCGTTGGCGTTTCGCCCGCCGAGCGGCTGGTACCGGCGCCTGGAATGGAGGGTGGCAGCACCGGGGGCCACGTTAGTGCGCTCGCGCACGCCCTTGCGCCGCACGTTGTCCCGTTGCGGGATCGTCAGTCGGTCCGGGTGCGGAGGCTCCGCGCCAGGGTGGGGATCATCACCGTCGCAGGGACGAGGTGTAGCCCGAGGAGGGCGATGATGGTGGCGGTGTTTGCCCCGGAGACGAGAGGCGGGACCAACGAGATCGCGGTCAGCGACACTGCCGTCCACACGAATCGCTCGGCGGGGCGAGCGCTCCAACGAAGAAGAGCGACGGCAATGACGATGCCCACGACCGAGAAGAAGCCGGTCACCACGGTGAACCCGGACAACGGGATCGTCTCGCCACCATCGGGGATCTCGAAGTCGACGCCAACGGCCTGGGCAAGCGCAGCGGCGAGGGTGGTGGCCACCATCGCTGCGAGCGTGGCAATGAAGCCGGTGCCGGCGAGCCCGCGGAGTCGGTGGATGTGGCTGGTCTGGCCCGATGCCGGGCCTGCGACGACCCCGTTGTCATTCATGCTGTTCATGTCGTTCCTCCATCATTCGGTAACTGGCGTACGGGGTGTGTTGCCTGGCATGTGACGGTCCCGGCCCTGGGCGTGACGATGCGCACCCTCGCCGTACGACGGCCGGGGTTCCGCAGGGCGCGGACGCCGGTGCCGCGGAGCCAGAACCCGGCGTCGCGTCCGAGGACCGGCCCGGGCTCGCCGTCGCGCAGCTCCAGCTGCACCCGCCCACGGGTGACGACGCCGAACGCGTCGCACCACTCCGCCGCGACCACCGCGACACGCGCGCCACCGCGCAGCACGAGCGTCCACACCGGGACTACTCCGTACCGTCCGCCGGCAGGCGCTCCGGCAGCCCGAGCCGCGGGAACTGGTCGTCGTGGAACGTGACGATCTCGGTGATCGCCCCGCCGGTGACGCGCAGGACGTCGATCGTCAGCGGCAGGTACGCGCACTCCTGCTCCCGCCAGAGGTAGAAGGCGACGGCGGGCTGCCGGTTCACGGCGGTCAGAACGCCGCGCAGGCGCCCCATGTCTGCGAAGCCATCCTCGACCCAGTCGTTCACCACCGTGTCGCGGCCGACGTGCAGGCCCGGCGTGGGCGGCATCGAGTAGCGGACATCGTCCCGCAGCATGGCGGCGAGCCCGTCGATGTCCTTGGCCACGCTCGCGTCGGTGAAGCGGCGCACCAGCTCGCGCGTCCCGGCGTCCTCCTCGCCGCCGGTCCAGTCCTGCCGCTCGGCGGGCAGGTGCTTCCGCATGCCGGCGCGGGCCCGCTGCAGCGCGCTGTTCACGGAGTTGACGGAGTCCCCGAGGAGCTCCGCGACGTCCTTCGCCGGCCAGCCGAGCACGTCTCGCAGGATCAGCACGGCCCGCGGGCGCGGCGCGAGGTGCTGGACTGCGACCAGGTACGCCAGCTCGATCGTCTCTCGGGCGACGGCGACGGTCTCCGGCTCGTCCGCGTCGCCCGCGGGCAGCTCGTCGAGCAGCCGGTCCGGGTAGGGCTGCAGCCACAGCACCTCGCCGCCGGTCGCAGGCTCCGGGCGGCACTTGGCGAGCAGGTCCAGGCAGGCGTTGGTGGCGATCCGGTACAGCCAGGCCCGGAACGTCGACCGCCCCTCGAAGGTCTCCCGCCGCCGCCAGGCACGAAGGAACGTCTCCTGCACGGTGTCCTCGGCGTCCTCGAACGACCCGAGCATCCGGTAGCAGTGCACGTGCAGCTCCCGCCGGTGCCGCTCCGCCAGCCCTGAGAACGCCGGCTCGTCGACCTCGCCCAGCCCGCTCACGCCCAGCTCCTCCAGCCGCATGTCCCCACTCATCACGTCATCCTTCCGTCTCGTCGTGTCCCGTCGTAGGTATGACGGGTGCGGGCGCGACAACTCATCACTCGGGTCGGTCGGCGTGGCTGATCCAGTCGGCAGTCGGGTGTTCGCTCAGGCGTGGCTGGGCCGGATGTTGTGGTTGAGGTGGAAGACGTTGTGCGGGTCCCAGATGGTCTTGAGGGCGGTGAGCCTGGCGAGCTTGTCGGCCGGGTATGCACGGCGTACCCCGCGTTGCCCCTCGTCGGCGGCGAGCGAGTTGACGTAGACGCCGTCGGCGTACGGGTCGAGCGCGGCTCCGGCAGTGCGAGCCGCTGCCATCCGGGTGTCGTCTTCGGATGGCTCGGTCCAGCGGGAGCCGGCGCCGAACTCGAACGTGGTGCCGCGGTGGCTGAATGCGGCGTCGGCGTCGGCGACGTCGGCAATGGCGCCGCCGTGCGCCTGCAGGCCGACGCCGGGCAGTTGGGTGCCGGCCTGCAGGTCCGACGCGCCGCGCAGCAGGAACGCCTCGATCGCGGCGGTGGGGAACTGCCGCAGGTAGTGCGCGCTGGAGTACCGGCGGTAGGCGTGGCCGCCGGTGGTGTCGTCGCGTTGCTGGAGTTCGAGGTATGACGGGGTGGTGACCCGCTCGGCGACCGGGCGCCCGAGCGCGCGCATCGCCGGCAGCAACCGGTGACCCTGTGCAGGGTCGCCGACCCATACGAAGCCGACTGTGGCGACAGGGCCGCTGGCCGTGCTGTGGACATCGGCGGTGAAGGTCGCCTGCCGCGGCGCGACGGCGTTGAGGTCCCGCCAGCCTTCGAGCACCGGCACGGCGTCCTCGGCGCGGAAATCGAACTCGGCGACCAGGGTCTGCGTTCCGGTGTGGTGCAGTTGGAAATCGAAGTCGGTGACGATGCCGAAGTTGCCGCCCCCGCCGCGCAGGCTCCAGTAGAGGTCGGGGTTCTCGGTTCGGCTCGCGGTCACAACCTCCCCGTCGGCGGTGACCATCGTGTAGGAGACGACGTTGTCGCAGGCCAACCCATGTTGGCGGGCGAGCCAGCCCATGCCGCCGCCGAGGGTCAGGCCGCCGACCCCGGTGTGCGAGACGTTACCCGCGGTCGTGGCGAGGCCGTATGGCTGCGACGCCTGGTCGAGTGCGCCGAGCAGCGCGCCGCCCTGGACCCGGGCGCGCCGCCGGATCGGGTCGACCCGAACGCCGTTCAACGGGGTCAGGTCGATCATGAGGCCGTTCGCGGGGACGGCGAGGCCGGCCACGTTGTGCCCGCCGCAGCGCACCCCGATCTCCAGGTCGAGTTCGCGGGCCAGGCGCACCGCGGTCACCACGTCGGTGACGCTCGCGGCCCGCACGATCATCCGCGGGCGGCGGTCAATCATGGCGTTCCAGACGGTGCGGGCCGCGTCGTAACCCGGGTCGCCCGGGGTGAGGAGTCGGCCGTCGAAGCGGGGGCTGGTCGCTGTCGTCATACGTCTGAGCCTGACGGAAATCGGTACACCCGGTAAGGTCCGATTGCATGGGCCGAACCAGGACCAATTCGAGCACGGCGGAGGACCTGCTCATCGATGTCGACCGGTCCGCGGCCGAACCGCTGCACCGGCAGATCGCCGCCTCGATCAGGGGCAGCATCCGGGCCGGCCGGTTGCGTCTTGGGACGTCCCTGCCACCCACCCGCACCATCGCAGCCGATCTGGGAGTGTCACGCGGCGTCGTGGTCGAGGCCTACCAGCAACTCGTCGCCGAGGGCTACCTCACCAGTCGGGCGGGCGGCTACACCCAGGTCGCGGTCGAGCCGATTCCGACGCCGGCGGGTCGCCGCGGCGGAGATCGGCCGGCGGCCCGGATCGACTTCGGGTACGGCCGCACCGACGTGTCGTCGTTCCCCCGGGCCGCCTGGCTGCGTTCGGTGCGCACGGTCCTCACCACCACGCCGAACGAACACTTCGCCTACCTCGACGGGCGTGGCGTGCCCGAACTGCACGCAGCCCTGACCGACTACCTCAACCGGGTCCGCGGCACGTCGGCCCGCCCGGAGAACGTCGTGATCTGCAGTGGCTACGGCCAGGGCGTCGCGCTGCTGCTCCAGGTGCTCGCGGCGCGCGGCGCCCGCCGGCTGGCCGTCGAGGACCCATCCGCGGACGACGACGCCCGCCTCGTCGCGGCCGCCGCCGGCCTGGACGTGATCGGCGTCCCAGTCGGCCCGAACGGCATTCTCGTCGAGGAGCTCGAACAGACCGACGCGGACGCCGTCGTGCTGACGCCCTCGCACCAGTGGCCCACCGGCGGGGTCCTGTCGGCCACCGCGCGGGCCCGGGTGATCGGCTGGGCGCAGCGTCGCCGCGCCGTGGTGATCGAGGACGACTACGACGCGGAGTACCGCTACGACCGTTCGCCCATCGGCGCCATGCAGGGGCTGGCGCCCGACACCGTTGTGTACTGCGGCACAGCGAGCAAGACCCTGGCGCCAGGGCTGCGCCTCGGCTGGCTGCTGGCGCCGTCACACCTGGTCGACGAAATCACGGCGGCCAAGGTACTGGCCGACCGCGGCTCTCCCGTCATCGACCAACTGACCTTCGCCGACTTCCTCACCCGCGGCGAATTCGACCGGCACCTGCGGCGCATGCGCCCGGTCTACCGCCGCCGCCGCGACGCACTCCTGGCCGCGCTGCGCACACGGCTGCCCGAACTGGAACCAGTCGGTGTCGCGGCGGGCCAACACGTCGTAACCTGGCTCCCGCACGACCTCGACGAGGCCGCGGTCGTGGCTGCCGCCGCCCGGCACGGGCTGGCCGTGCAAGGCGTCTCCCGGTACCGACTGAGGCCCGCCGGACCCGGCGGGCTGATCTTCGGCTACGCCACCCTCACCGAACGCGCCATCACAGACGGAGTGGAAGCCCTTGCCGACGCGGTCGCAGAGGTCCGTGCGCACATCTGCCGCGAGCCGCGCTACATACCGTGACGAGTGGCTCCTGCCGTAGCTCGCCCGGTCGTGCCGAAAAGCGGATGTTGGATCATGGATCCGCGGACGAGCCTCTACATCGGACGCCCCGACCTGAACCGGACGCTCCTGCCGCGGATCCACCCGCTGCCCTGCCGGAACCGGACTCCGCCACACCTGCCCGGCCGGGTCCTCGCCGGTCGACGCTGGGGCGTGGTGGGTCGACCAGATGCGGGTCAGCGTCCGCAGGTGGGTGATGCGTCGCTTTCGTCAGCGGCGCGCACCTTAGCAGCGGAGGCTATCGATGCGTTCACGGAGAGCATCAGTCAGTTGGGGGCTCGTACGAGAAGTCGACCTCGAAGGTGCCGTCACTCTGTACGGCCATGGTGAACCCGTACCACGGCTCGCTGCCGTCTTCGGCCATCACTTGCCGCAGGTCGATGAGCAGGTCGGCGATCTCGTCGACGGCCTCGTCGGGGTTGTCGTCCCATCCAAAATAGAACACAGTGCCGTCGAGGCCCCGGAGCTCTAGGGCAGCGTTGGCGTAGTCAATGTCGGCTTCACCGTTGACGGTGATTGTTGCCGCGTTGTCGGGCAGGATCGACATGAGGATCTGCCCGATCCTAGTGATGATGTCGCTGTCACTACCGTCGGGCACTTACGGCACCTCTCATGGATTGCGGAATCGGTTGGTGCGTTTGGGGCCGTTACCTATTTGTTCCGTGATGGTGAACGCGGTGGGCCGGGTTGACGCTGAGTTTGGATCGTAGTGCACCCGGCCCTCGACCCGTACTGGGCTGGAGCCCGAGCCGGGGCTTGGGTGGTCTGGGTCCAGGGCTCGCGCCCACCTGATCTCCATTCGCTTCCAGGCGGACAGGTTTAGGTTGGAGTCCATCGCCACGAGGTTGATGCGCTCGCCCGGACCGCGGAAGATATGGGCGAACAGGTGACCGCCCTGGTCGGTTAGCTTGCGGAAGGGCTTGCCGGCGACGCGCTGCTGGTAGGCGTTACGGTTTCCATCCACCAGTTGGAGACGGCCGCTGAAGTGCGTGACCCGGCCCTTGGAGTCGGTCTTGTAGGTATAGCCGGTGGTGCGTTCGACGTAGGTCGTGTTGGGTTGGAGCTTGCGCCGATTCACCGCCCGGTTCCACCCTCCGGGCTGACCGGCGTCGAACTGCACCCGGGTGCGTGTGCGCGGAGCGGGGATGACCCGCCCTCCCACGCCGATCGGTCCGCGTGCGTTGGGTGCGCCGCCTGGAGTCGCGCGTCGTCCGCTCCCTGGTCTGCCTCGGCGTCTAACCATTGAGCACCGCCTCGACGGCCATGCCGATGAGCTGATCGAGGATCAGCGAGGTGATCATTTTGAAGACCGGGATTTCGAGGAGGGAGGCACCGAACGTCGCGACGGCGGTCGCGATGGCCTGGGCGATCTGCACAGCAAGGATCGCCAACTGCACAATCACCTGGATCTTGAGGGCGAGGACGACGCCGGCGCAGACCATGAGCCCGGCCCCGACAAGCGAGGCCCCGGGGATGCCCTGCTGAAGCGCGTTCGCCGGGCTGTCGGCGCCGTTCCACCAGGTTTGGAACGCTTGGGCCGCCTCGCCTTGATTGTTGTCCCAATAGGCCGAGCCTGACGCGAGGGCAGCGGCACCCGCTGCTTCCATCTTCGGCGCGAACTCCACCCACAGATGCCCAAGCTGGAACAACTTTTCCTCGTCCGAGGTGGGCCAGTCGTAGCCGAGCATGCCGAGGATGGACACGAGTTCGCCCGGTAGCTGCAGTCCCATGCTGGTCAGCCGAGGCTCTCGCCGAGGGCGCTCAGCGCGGTGAAGGCCTCCGCTTCGATCCGTTCGTAGGCTTCCGCCACGCCGACGAGGTCGTCGCCAGCGGCCGCCAGTTCATCAGCGACGGTGTACCAGCAGTCGAGTGCCCATTGGGAGACGAGGCCGTAGGCGGTGCCGATGTAGGTGCCGATGGTGTCGTCACCCCAGGCGCCGTCGTAGGCGGCGGTGGCGGCCTCGAACGCTGCCAACTGCTCAAGGAAATCATCGCCGGTGGAGGCGAGGTTATTGCCGGCGGTGACAATCGCCTCAGGTTGCACGTCGAAGCCTGGCACGGTTCCCCCGATCGCGCGACGGACTCTGGCGGCACGATTCTATCGGCCGACGTCAACGTTTCAGCCACGCAAAAGGTCTCGCGGTCACGTGGGGGTCGCGGCGTGTAGGGCGATGTTCGTACGCTCAAAGGAGGCCGATGGGACGGGGGAGCGGATATGCGTCCGAGCAGCGAGGGTTTCTCGGAGATGCTGGACCAGGTGGTCGCCGCCGCGGGCAAGGTGCAGGAAGTAGCCACAGGCGGTGCCGAGCCGGTCCGAACGAGCGCCGCGAACGGCTGGGTCGAGGCAGAGTTGGGTGCGGATGGACGGCTCGCCTCGTTGACTCTCGATCCGGGGCTGAAAGGACTGCCGATGGAGCGCGTCGCCGACGCGATCGTCGAGGCGGTCAACGCGGCCCTGGACGAGCAGCAGGCTCAGGGCGGCCACGGTGGGCCGTCGGTCGACCTCTCCGAGATGATGGCGCAACTGAAGCAGATCCAGGAGGCAGCCGTTCCGCAGATGCGCTCGTTCGTGGCCGCTATGACCCGTGCCCAGCAGGAAGCCGCCGCTCGCGCGTCACGATAGGGAGTTCAGAGGTGCCGGCGCTCGAAGCATCAGCCTGACCGCGGCCAGGACTACCTGCTTTCCGGCCGGTGTGCGGCTGCGGTTGCGGAAGCTACGGCGACGCGGGCGGCGACCTGCTCGACCAGCGACGGTTCGTGGCCGGTCGTCGGCGCCGGGGGTGATGCCGGCGGCAAGGGATTCACGTCCCGCGCAGCCCCCCACGCTTCATAGACACAAATCAATCTCACGTATATCGTCCTTCGGGTATATGTCAGCCTCTCAACCCCCTCTGGAGAGGACATGATCAGTACTCGACGCTGGGTCGGTACCGCCACGGCGATCCTGCTCGTTGCCACCATGACCAGCACCGTGCCGAGCGGTGCCCACGCCGCGCCGGCCACCGACGTCACCACCGCCGTACGCGACAAGCTGCTCGAGGAGGCCGCGGTCGCGGCGGACCCGGGAATCCGCACCGCCGGTGTGGAGGACACCCGGGTGACCGTCACCCGCCGGGACGGCCGGGCCTGGGCCTTCGGCACCGCCGTGCTCGTCGCCCCGCACGAGGAAGGGCTCTACCCGTCCGGTTGGATCTTCGTCGCCCACCAGCAGCGCGGCGGCTGGCAGGTCGCCTTCGAGGGCGAGGGCAACTTCACCGAACTGGCCGCGGCCGCGCCTGCCTCCGTCGTCGCTCAACGGGAAAGGGACACCTTCACCGCCCCCGGCACGTTGGCCGCCAACGGGGACTTCCGCACCGGCATGCGCCTGCCGTTCGCCCTCGGCCAGTCCTGGACCCTCAGAGGTGGCCCGCACGGCTGGTCCGGCTCCCCGCGACCGTTCAGCTCGATCGACCTGTTCGGCGGTGACCAGCGGGTGCTGGCCGTGCGCGCCGGCACCGCGTACACGATGTGCAAGGGCTGGATCCGGGTGGTCCACGACCGGGGGTACACCACGGACTACTACCACCTCTGGAACAACCTCAACGTCGACGGCGCGTCCGTCGGGGCGGGCACCTACCTCGGAGACACCGGCACCGACATCACCTGCGGCGGCTCCGCCAGCAGTCGGCACGTACACCTGGGGTTCCGGCAGAACAGCGCATACGTGGCGATCGCCACCCATAACCTGGGCAAGTGGGTGCCGAGAGAGGGCAGCACGGCCTACGAGGGCTACGCGCTGCACGGCTCGAAGCGCGTCAACGTCGGCGGGGCGCTCTACAACTACGGCCCGCTCGGCTTCACCGAGGGAATCATCGACAGCAACGGCGGCACATCGATCAGTCGACGGTCCGGGCCAGGCACCGGGTACGGCGTCGTCGGCTCGATCGCGGACGGCGCCACGGCGGCCGTGGCCTGCTCGGCGAACGGCACCACCCACACCGGCCGCTGGGGCACCACCGCCCTGTGGAACCGGCTCACCGACGGCACCTGGATCCCCGACGCGTATCACTACACCGGAGCGGCCAACCCGGTCAACGGCTGGTGCTGACGCGCCACCCCGCGCCCACCCGCGCCACCCGGTGTCGGTGGCCGGTAGCACCACCACGACGGCGGGGCGCACACCCTGCGACGCGGCGAGGTTGGATCCGCCGCGTCGCAGGGACATGCCGCCCGGGGGCTGAAGGTTCCGCCCGACGGGTGGAGGCGCTCCACTGAAGGGCGTCGAGCAGCTGGTCCCTGCCGACGATCATCGGTCAGCCGAGCCGGTGGGCTCGGCGTTGGAGGTATCGCTGTTCGACCTTGTTCTGGGTCAGGGCGGCTGCTTCGCGGTACCGCGCCGCCGCGCCGGCCGTGTCTCCGGTCATCTCGAGCAGATGTGCGCGGATCGCGCGTTCGCGTTGCCGGGTCAGCGGTTCCTCGTCCAGATGGTAAACCCGGTTGAGGTTGTCGAGCAGGGCCAGCCCTCGGGCCGGCCCGTACGCGTGCGCGACTGCGACCACCCGGCTCAGCCGTACCGGCGCGGTCGGACTGAGCCGTTCGAGACCCAGGTACAGCGCCGCGATCTGTGGCCAGTCCGTCCGGTCCGGCGACGCGGCCGCGGCGTGCACGGCCGCGATCGCCGCCTGCAGCTGGTACGTGCCGACCTCGCGCCGCCGCCAGACGCTGTCAATCAGTTCGGTGCCCTCGCGGATAAGCTCGGGATCCCACCGGGCCCGGTCCTGCTCGTCCAGCGGCACCAGCTCGTCGTCGTCGGTACGGGCAGCGCGCCGCGACTCGGTCAGCAGCATCAGGGCTAGCAGCCCGGTCACCTCGGGGTCGTCCGGCAGGGAGTCGCGGAGCATGCGCGCCAGCCGGATCGCCTCACGGGTCAGGTCCACGCGGGCGAGCTCGTCTCCGGTGGAGGCGGTGTAGCCCTCATTGAAGATCAGGTACAGCACCTGCATGACGGCGTTCATCCGGCTGACGCGGTCAGCGTCAGTCGGCGGTGTGAACCGGGCGCCGGCGCGGACCAGTTGCTGCTTGGCGCGGCTGATCCGGGCGCCCATGGTGTTCTCGGCCGTCCCGTAGGCGTGTGCGATCTCCGTGGTCGTAAAGCCGCCGACCGCACGCAGCGTGAGCGCCACCTGAGAGGTGGGGCTCAGCGCTGGGTGGCAGCACAGCAGCAGGAGCGTGAGGCTTTCGTCGGTCTCCAGTACAGGACGGGCCCGTCGGGCGGGGTCCTGCATCGCCAGCTCGCTCACGCCGGCGAGCCGCTCGCGGCGGCGTCGAGCCTGGTCGGTGCGGAGCAGGTCGACCATCCGCCGGTACCCGATCCGGATCAACCAGCTCCGCGGGTTCTCCGGCACGTCGTCGGCCATCCACGTCCTGCTGGCGATGAGCAGTGCTTCCTGTACCGCGTCCTCGGCGATGTCGAAGTGGCCGAAGCGCCGCACCAGCGCGCCGAGGACCTGCGGCGCCTCGGTGCGCAGCAGGTGCTCGACGTCCGGCGTCACGCCGGTGCTGCCGTTCGTGTGCCCTCCCGGTCTGCCGCTGTCCGGCGACGCGGGACGCGGCGGGTCATGCCGCGAAGTCCTCTCCCATGATCGGCCGGATCTCCATCGGCACGCCCAGCGCCTCGACCATCCGCGAGACGATCTCGACGGCGCGCTCCTGGCTGCCCACGTCGATCACCGCGAAGCTGGCCAGAACCTCCTTGAGCTCGACGAACGGGCCGTCGGTGGCCACCACGCCGGTCGGGGTCCTGCGGACCGTGGTGCTGACCGCCGGGTGACCGAGTCCTTCGCTGCTGACGAACTCGCCGGTCTCGATCAGCTCCTGTTCGAACCGCTGGTACGCGGCGAACGCGGCCAGCGCCTCCTCCGACGGGGTGTCGGCGGTCGCGGCGTTCCAGGCGGCGGACGGCGTGTAGCTGAGCAGTAGATATTTCATGGTCATCCTCGTTCGCGGGGTCGGATCACGCTACGCCGATCAACTCGAACGGCGCAGGGAGAGGGCGACGACCGTCGTCCAGGTGAAGGCGACCAGGCCGTTCACGGCGATCTGGATGCTCATGTGGCTCGACGACATCGGCATCAGCAGGATGAGCGCGGCGAGGCCGTTCAGCACCGCCGGCAGGGCGGCCCGACGGCGGACGTGCCGGATGGTCAGCAAGATGGCGGCGATGGCCAGCGCGGTGAAGGCGATGGCGGCCGCCGCCGAGTGCGCGATGCTGTGCCAGGACATTTCGCCGACCGGCCCGTCAGGGGTCCCTACCGGGAAGCCGTACTCCGGATCCATGGTGAACACCCCAGCCGCGACGAGCCCGGCACCGAAGATCCCGACGAAGATCGGCATTGCCCGCCGACCGGTGCCCTCGGTGAGCGTGCGCCGGACACCGACGGCGAGGGCGATCCCGCCGAGGCCGGCGAGCACGAATGTGGTGATCTGGATCCAGCCGAGACTTCCGGTGGCCAGCTGGCTGATCGGGTGCTGCGTGATGTCGTAGCCCTCCCGGGTGAGCATCTGCGTCACGGCCGAGGCGAAGAAGACCGGTCCGGCGAGGCCGCCGGCGAGGAGCAGGCGGTCGGACGAGCGGCGGACGGCGGGAACGGTGGCGGCGACGGTGGCCATGACTTCCTCCTTGGTGGGTGCTTGCCGCTACCTCGTGGCCGCACCGCGAACTTTGACATTCCGGGAGCATGACCCAGGTCACATAACGTCGATGTCAGAGCCCAAGGCGTCGCCTCCGAGGTACCGACAACGACCCACCGAGGAGGACACGATGTCTGAGAACACTCAGCCGAGCGCCGAACTGACCGCCCTGGACCGTCTGGTCGGCACCTGGTCGGTGACCGGCGGCGCAGAGGGAAGCGTGCGGTACGAGTGGATGGCCGGCCGGTTCTTCCTGCTTCAGCACGTCGAACTGAGCCAGTTCGGCCAACCCGTAACCGGTCTGGAAGTCATCGGCAACCTGCACCCGTTCGGTGAGCCGGTCGGCACGGACGTGGTGTCGCGGTTCTACGACGCGGCCGGCAACACCTTCGACTACGTCTACGAAATCGTCGGCGACAAGTTGACCATCTGGGCCGGGGCGAAAGGCAGTCCGGCCTACTACGAGGGCACGTTCAGCGCCGACGACACCACGGTCACCGGCGAATGGACCTACCCCGGCGGAGGCGGCTACGCCTCCACCATGACCCGAATCTGAGATCGGAAAGCCGCACCGACCGGCCGTCGCGTTCTACTTGGGAGCAGATTGGGCGCAGGGTGTTCAACTCTGTGCCCGACCTCCGTGAGCCGTCCGGTGATGGCGCACGGGCGCGACTGAGGGCTGTCGGTCCGGTGGGGTTCACCGTTGTCCACATGCCGCACCTGCACCGATCTGCCCGCCCCGGCGCAGCCGGCAGCGATGCCGTTCCACCAGCGTCCCGGCCACGTCCTCCACCATGGCGTCGTACAAGTGTTCGATCATTCGATCGGGGCTGACCGCGCTACCGCCCAGGCTCTGATCGATGATGCGGGACACGTTTGGGCCGTGGGTGGCGAGCGAGAGCGGCGCATCCGCGTATCTGGCGGTAGGGTCCCCGGCGTGCTGCGGCGGTGGACTCTGACGATCCTGATGGCGGCGTGCGGTGTGCTGGTGGCGGTGGCGCAATTGGGCGCCGGTTTGCCCGCCGTCGGCGGCGCCGAGTTGTTGGTCTTCTTGGTGCTGGCACTGCTGTTGTCGCCGTGGGCGTTCCCCCGGTCGGTGGACGCCGCCGAGGCGCAGCGGGCCAGCGCGGCGGATGGCCGGCCGATTGTGTACTGGCGACCTGGCTGTCGCTACTGCCTCCAGCTTCGGTTCTCCCTTGGCCGGCTCGCCCGGCGGGCGCACTGGGTGGACATCTGGCGCGATCCGGCGGGTGCTGCCGCTGTCCGGGCGGTGGCCGGCGGCAACGAGACCGTGCCCACCGTCGTGCTCGGCGGTCAGGCTGTGGTGAACCCCGACCGGGCCTGGTTCCGCGAGCAGCTCCGCTCGTCCTGAGCACGCCCGTCACCCGGCGAGGGTCGACGGATGGCGCCGCCGTACCCGGAGCCGGACCACGACGGCTGTCTCGGGGTTCGGGTGGTGCGTCAGGCCGCGCGATCGTGGTGGTCGATTGGTCCGGCGTCGTGCGTGGCGGTTGCTGGGGGAGTTGAGAGGTGGGCGGCGAGGGCGGCGGATGCGGTGACCAGGCGCCGGGCGGGCAGGCCAGCCCGTGCTGTCACGTCCTGTAGTCGTTGCCTGCGGTGGGGTCAGCCCTGCGCGGAACGCGCATAGCACGTCGGTCAGCTGGCCGTTCCCTGAATGGGAGAGCACAACGCTGGGCGCGGCGGCAGCCGTCGTCGGCCGTCAGGCCCTTCAGGCATCGGGACGGGCGTCTTATCCGTGGGCGGCGCGGCGCCGTGGTACGACTGCTTCAGCGACAAGCCGACGAAGCGGGCGGGCTGGTGACGACGAACAGGGTGGCCAATCTGCTGCGCAAGCGTGAGGGTCCGCAGCGGCCGACCTTCCTGGAACTGTTCTTCGATCTGGTGTACGTCTTCGCGCTCACCCGGATCGTGCACGAGTTGGTGCTGGACTACACCAGGGGTCACGTCGCCGAGACGTTGACCACTTCCCTTTCGGAAAACGGCGAGACTCTGCTGCTGCTCCTGGCCCTCTGGTGGATCTGGGCCCAGACGGCCTGGACGACCAGCAGATTCGACCCGTACCAGCCGGCGATCCAGTTCGTCGTCCTCGCGACGATGCTCGGGAGCCTGTTCCTTGCGGTCGCGATATCCGGGGCTCTCGCCGAGACCGGCCTGCTCTTCGCGAGCACGTACGTCGTGATCCAGGTGGGCCGCACCCTCTTCTTCGTACTCACCGTGCGGGGTCACGATCTGCGCCGCGTCAACATGCTGGCGCTCGTCTGGTTCAGCGCGTCGGCCGTGCCGTGGATCACCGGAGCTTTCGCACCAGAGTTGACGCGCAATTCGCTGTGGACGCTGGCCCTGGCGATCGACTACGTGGCGGGCAGGCTCGGCTGGCCGGTTCCGTGGCTGGGTCGCTCGAAGGTGTCCCCGTGGGCCGTCGCGGGCGAGCACCTAGCCGAACGCTACTGGCAGCTCGTCATCGTCGCGCTTGGTGAGACGATCCTGACCTCCGGATCGAGTCTTCTACGCGGTCCGATCGTGGCTGAACGAACATCGGCCCTTGCACTGTCGTTCCTCACCACGGTGTTGCTGTGGCGGATCTACTTCTACCGAGCCGGCCAGATCTTGGGCGAGGCCATCGCGGCATCCGCCGATCCCGGCCGGCTCGGTCGGTTGGCCGAGTTCTCCCACCTGCTCATGGTGTCCGGCATCCTCGTCACCTCAGCCGGTTCCGAACTCGTCCTCATAGATCCAACCGGACACGCCAAACCCGCCTGGGTCGGCGCCATCCTCGGCGGGCCCGCGCTCTACCTCGCCGGGCGCTCCGTATTCGAGCACGTGGCCTTCGCCCGCGTGTCCCGCCCACGGCCGATCGGGATCCTCGTCCTCGCGGCCTTAGCGCCGGTGATGGTCGGCCTGCCGCCACTCGGGGTCGCTGCAGCAGCTGCCGCCGTCCTGCTCGGCGTCGCCGTCTCGGACGCGATCCGCGCCCATGGACGCCCACTAGAGCAAGCCTCGCCACCACGCTGACGCGTGCCCGTTACCCCGCCAATCAGAGTCGATCTAGGGGCAACAGCGCGGTCACCGGGCAGCGGCACGCGGCTGACGAGCCGGTCGAGACTGCGTTGTGCGGACCGGACGCCGCAGGTACCACTCGGCCACGGCAAGGTTGATCAACCAACCGGCGAGCACCAGCCCGGCCCGAACGTTCCCGTCGGGCTGTTCGCCGGTCGCGACGAGGTACGGCGCGTGCGTGAACGCCTGGGTGCCGGCGCCGAGGCCGATCGCGTAGCCGCGCACCATCCACCTGCGGTGCCGGGCGAAGTCCCGGCGTAGCGCGCTGGCGAGGCCGAGCAGGATCGCTCCGGCCATGGCCGAGCCGAAGACGAGCCGCATGCCGGCGAGCACGTCGTTGTCATGGGCCGGCAGGTCGTACGCGAAGGTCATCCACAGGCCGGAGAGCGCGACCGTCAGTCCGCAGGGAACAAGCACCCGGCCGGCGAGGCGGTGCCAGCGGCGGCGGCGCAGGCTGGGCACGAACTGGAAGGCGCCGAGAATCGTGTAGACCACCGCGCCGACGATGTGCAGCACCACCGGCAGCGGCTCGGCGACGAAGCGAGCGTTCGCTGGGGTGACCTCCGGTCCGGTGCCCAGCTCGGTAAGCCGTCCCGCACCAGCGACCATCGGTATCAGGCCCAGCAGGATCAACGCGGCCGGTAGCCGCCACTCGCGCATTGTCATGCCATCGATGGTGGACGCCGCACCCGCCCCTGCTCATCGGCACATGGGCCGCAATCGGACCGGCCCATGGTCGTACGCCGTCGTCGTACTTCCGCCGGTCAACGGTCGACGTCACTCGTCGCCAACCCCGGCGACGGGCGGGACGGTAACGCCGGCCGAACGGGTGCTGGAGGAATGGCGGTGGCCATCTCCTACCCGATCGGCTCCGTCACCAGCGCGCCCGTCTGCGGTTGGTCTCGTACGCCCACATCGCCACCTCGACCCGGTTACGCACACCGAGCTTGGTCATCAGGCTGGTGATGTGCGACTTGACCGTGCTCAACGTGATGTAGAGCTCGTCGGCGATCTCCTTGTTGGTGCGTCCCCGCGCGACGGCGACCAGCACCTGCTCCTCCCGGTCGGTGAGCGCCTCGATTGGCTGCTTCCGCGGAGCGGCTGGACCCGCGTCGGCGAACGCCTTCAGCAGCCGCGTGGTGACGCTCGGCGCGATCAGCGCGTCCCCGTTGGCGGCCGCGTGCACGGCCTGACTGAGCAGGTCGGGACCAGCCTCCTTGAGCAGGAAGCCGCGGGCGCCGGCACGCAGTGCCGCGTACACGTACTCGTCGAGGTCGAAGGTCGTGATGACGACCACCGCGAGCGGATCCGGGACCGATGGCCCGGCGAGCGCCCGGGTGGCCTCGATGCCGTCCATGCCTGGCATGCGAATGTCGAAGAGACACACGTCGGGGCGGAGCCGCTGGGCGAGCTCGACCGCCTGACGGCCGTCGCCAGCCCCACCGACGACCTCGATGCCGGGCTGAGTGTTCAAGATGATGGTGAGGCCGGTACGGACGATCTCCTGGTCGTCCGCCACGAGCACGCGTACCGTCACGCGCCGACCCCCTCGCGCGGGAGCACGGCCGTGACGGTCCACCCACGGTCGGGATTGGGGCCGGCCTCGCAGGTGCCGCCGAGCAAGTCCGCGCGCTCCATCATGCCCACCAGGCCGAAACCGGGCGAGCCGGTCGGGCGGGCGGCGCCGGCCTCGCCATCGTCGCTGACCCGCAGGCGCACGGAGGTGTCGTCGGCCGCGACGCTGACCTCGATGCGGGTGGCATGGCGGGCGTGGCGACGGGCATTGGTGACCGACTCCTGAGCCAGGCGGTAGAGCGCGGAGCCGACCGTGGGCGGAAGGTCGCCGAGGTCGCCGCGGAGATCCACGTCGACGGCCGGCCCGGTGCGGAAGCGGCCGGCGAGCCGCTCGATGTCGGCGACCCGCGGGCTGGGCCACAGGTCGGCGGGCTGGTTGCGGCGCAGGACGCGGACCATCGCACGCATCTCGGCAAGCGCACGGGACGCCTCGGCCTCGATTGTGCGGAGCGCCTCGACGGCGGCGCCCGGCTGGCTCGCCGAGGCGGCGATGCCGGCCTGGGCGCGGATCGCCATCGCCGACACGTGGTGGGCCACCGTGTCATGCAGGTCACGGGCGAGCCGCTCGCGCTCCAACAACTTCACCTGATCGAGCTCGCGCAGCCGGGCGGCGGCGCGGAAGCGGATCGCGGTACCCAGCGTGGCGGCGGCGAACATCACCGCGAAGCCGGCGACCAACTCGCCGCCGTTGATCGAGCCGGACAGGCCGGCGGCGGCCACCTTGGCCACCACGAAGAACGAACCGATTACGGCATCCCGGCCGGAACCCCAGCGGAACAGCGCGCAAACCAGTAGGACCAGGAAGCTCGCCGTGAACATCTGGCAGGCATCGCCGGGCAGCACGAATGGGCCGACCGTCGTGGAGCCGAACGCGATCGCCACCATCGCGAGCGGCTCCGTACGCCGCCACAGGAGCGTGGGCAGCAGCGCGAGCGCGACGACGACGCAGCCCACCCGCCACGGCAGATCGGGCCGGAAGATCCCTTCCAACACGATCGCCGGCGCGAAGACCGCGATCAACGCCCAGTCGCGCCACACACGGGGCGGGGCATGTGAGACACGCGGCTCGGCCAACACAGCGTGCAGGCGAGGGTGCATAGGCCCATCGTACGAACGGTGGTGCGACTCCAGATCGTCCCAAAGTACGACCGATGGCTACCCCGCTCGGGCGGCCTGGTTGCTGTTCGAGGTCGACGACGGCGCTCTCATCGAGGATCGTGGGCGCCCAGCGCTCGCCGGAGCCCTCGTCGAACCTGGACAGCACCACCGGCCACCGCCCGCTGGCATGGCCACTTTCCGCCATGCCAGCGGGCGGTGGATGTCCGACGAGAACGCCGACCACCCCCAGCTCCTGGCCGACAGCGCCGCAGATTCGCTCGCTATCTCGCCACGTATATGCGGGATGACCACGCGAACCAGGCCCTGTCATGGTCTCGATCCGAGACAGGCGTGTTCGCAGTCATTTTCGGTTTGCTCAGGCGAAATTAGTTCGCGGGCTTGCCGAACCAGCGGGAGAGGTGGTCGTCCAGGTCCTGCTGATCGTCGCCGATCCAGGCGACGTGGCCGTCGGGGCGTAGCAGGACGCACGGAACATCCAGTACCGCAGTGGGATCCCCGAGGTAATCGACCCGGTCTGACCAGCCGCCGACGGTCAGGCGTTCGGTGCGGTCCAGCAGCAGGCCGCGGCCGCGATGTAGCAGGCCGTAGAGGTGGCCCTGTTTCACGTCGATGTCGCGCAGGCGGCGGCCGAGCAGGTCTGGGCCTTCGCCGAAGTCGTAGCGGATGTTGATCGCGGTGATCTTCTCGATCAGATAGCGGTTCACCTCGTCGAAGTCCATCAGTTCGGTGAGCAGCCTGCGCACAGCCTGCGGGCCCGGTTCGGTGGACGACAGTTCCATCTGGGCGCGGGTGTTGTCCAGCACGTCCTCGGCAACCGGATGACGTTCGGCCTGGTAGGTGTCCAGCAGTGTTTCCGGCGCCCAGCCGCGGATCTGTGCGGCCAGTTTCCAGCCGAGGTTGAATGCGTCCTGAACGCCCAGATTGAGGCCCTGTCCGCCGGCGGGTGGATGGATGTGTGCCGCATCGCCGGCCAGCAGCACCCTCCCGACCCGATAACGTTCGGCTAGCCGTGTGGCATCCCCGAAGCGGGACAACCAGCGCGGTGAGTGCACGCCGAAATCGGTTCCGGCGATGGTGCGCAACTGTTGTCTGAAATCTTCGAGGGTGGGCGGTTCCGCGCGATCGCTGACTCCCGCGGCGGGGACTACGACGCGATAGACCCCTCCGCCGAAGGACCCGAGGCTGAATACCTTATTGGTTTCGCGGATTTCGGTCACCTTGGCGGCGATCTCCTCCTGCGGCACACCCACTTCCATCTCGCCCATCAGCGTCTCGGTCCGCGAGGGCTCGCCGGGGAAGTCGACGCCGAGCAGTTTGCGCACCGTACTGCGCCCGCCGTCACAGCCGACGAGATAACGCGAACGCAGCTGTTCCCCGTCGGCCAGCTTAACGGTCACACCGTCGTCGTCCTGCTCGAAACCGGCCACCGCACAACCGCGCCGGACCTGCGCACCCAGTTCGATCGCATGTTCTTCGAGCAGGTGAACGATGACCGGCTGCGGGATGCCCAGCAGATAGGCGTGCGCGGAATCCAGGTCGGGCGCGGGTTTGTTGATGGCGGCGAAGAAGCCGCCGGCCGGACGCTGTCTCCCGTGTTCGAGAATACGATCCAGCAGTCCGCGCATTGCCATCAGCTCGATACTGCGAATATGCATACCGACTATGCGGACGAACGACACGGGCTCGGTTTCCTTCTCCAGGACGAGAACCCGTACATCGTGCAGCCGCAGTTCGGCGGCCAGCATGGCACCGGCCGGCCCGCACCCGGCAATGATCACGTCGAAGATGAAGGGCGCGCGACCGGTGTCGGAGGCCGGCGATGGGAGTCCGGGGACGTCGCCCACAGTGGAGTCGCGCTCGACCACCACATCGTTCGACGACGGCTCGGCGGAGAACTGCAGAGAGTGCATACGTGTTGCCTTTCGGGAGTGCCGTGTTGGCGAGGCGCTCCCGGCGACACCTACGTCAATCGCCCGGCCGTGACGGGAAGGGGGAGCACCCACATCGATACAGCGTTCATGGGTCTCACCTCCTCGGGCGGTGTCACGGTCAGTTGCAAGCTACAAGCCCGAGCATCATCCCGTCCACTCCTTTCCCAGCCGCATGATCACGACTCCAAACAGGCCCGTGCGGCGGCGATGCTGCTGGTCAGGGTGACGCCCAACGAGGTGGTCACGGATGCCGCGCCGGTCTACCCCGGCGTGCTGGATGAGCTGATCCCGCAGGCGTGGCACCACGTCGAGCAACCGGATCCAACTCCCTCGACGGAACTCGCCATCTACGCCGACGCCGTCCGCTGACCGCCAAACAACCCTACGCAACGGCAAGGATCAGCGGCGCCGACCCGCTGCCGGCAACGTACTCAATTCGTGCCAGGTGGTGACGGCGGCTCGGGTGGGCGTCCTTGGGCACGGGCTGCGTCGGAGATGCGGATTCCGGCCAGGACGAGGGCAGGTGCCATGGCGACCAGCACGACAAGGGGAACTGGCTGAAAGGCGTTGGGGCTAGTCCTGGGCTAGCCGGCCCATCGGACCGGCCAAAATCCCCGCAAACCGGGTGAACCGTCTGACAGAGTGGTCTCTGTGCGCAGGAACATGACCGCGAATCATGACGGGCGCGGCGGCAGAGTGGGGCGAGGTATGAGCGATGATCAGGTGCTCACCGGGCCGGGTGCGCAGAGCCGTCGGGCCCTGCTCACTGGTGTCGGCGCGGTCGGCGCGGCGGCGGTTCTGGCCGCCTGCGGCGGCGACGACTCTGGCGACGGGTCCGGAGCCCCCACCACCGCCGTTAGCCCCACCGCCACGAGCACCGGCGGCGGCGGTCCGGCTGCCGGCCAGCCTTTGGCCAAGACCACCGACATCCCGGTCGGTGGCGGCAAGATCTTCGCCAAGGAAGGCGTCGTGGTCACGCAGCCGAAGCCGGGCGAATTCAAGGGCTTCAGTTCGATCTGCACCCACCAGAACTGCACGGTTTCGCGTGTCGAGGGCGGCACGATCGACTGCCTCTGCCACGGGAGCAGGTTCTCCATCGTCGACGGCTCGGTCAAGGCGCCCCCGGCCACGCGGCCGCTCCCGCCCAGGACGATCAAGCTCACCGGCGACCAGATTTCCCTGGACTGACCCGCGCTGCACATCTCGGCTCTGGACTTCCCGGCACTGTAGTGGTCCGCCGTGACGGGTGTGCGCGCGATACCCCGAGACGGGGCGCCCGTTGCACCCTGTCGCGGCGGTGTCCACTTTGGCAGGGAAGTGGCTGACTGCCGACCGCAATGACATTCGGCCGCGCCGCTCGGTCACCCACAGCCGGGTGCCTGCCAGGGGAGAACAGGGGACGGACCTCATCGGCGTACGCGTCGATGACCTCGACCACCCAGTCCATCTCCGGCACCGTCAGCACGGTGCGGCGCTTGGGCGGGCCGCCCCGCGATGCCTTGCCGTAACGCACGAACAAGGCTCCGACGCGGCCCCCGTTTCCGGATTTCTTCCGCCACGAACAGGGCCTGGACCTCGTCGTAGGTCAGCGGCCGTCCCTCGAAGTCGCTGACGTGGGCGGTGTTCCACTCGTGCAGGATCTTCGCCGGGGCCCGGCCGAACCGCTCAGGCAGCCGCCCAGCCGCCGGCTGCCACTGCCACGGGTACCGGTTGGTGAAACTCGCGAACCGCCGCACCAGGCTGAGTCGCGGCGTGATCGTGACCGGCGTCCATCTTCGAATGGTTGCTGCTGCTCGACCGCTGGCGAAGCGTCAGCGCGGCGCGGGTGGGGGGCGTAGGCCGTCGAGGGCGACGCCGAGCACCCGCTCGCGCTGGTCCGGCTCGGGGAATCGGGCCATTGTGAGGCTGCTGACCAGCCGGACCACGTCGTCAAAGCTGATGTCGTCGCGGACCACCCCGGCCGCCTGGGCGCAGCGCATCATCGGCTCGCCCGCGCGGCGACGGTGCCCGCCCGGTACGTGACCAGGACGGGCACCGTCGCCGCTACTGCGGCGGGTCGCTCAGCTGCTCGCGCCCCGAACCGTGACAACCTGGCTGGTGTAGGCGTATGCGTAGGTGGCATCGCCGTCGAAGCGGATGTGGTACGTGTACTGGCCGGCCACCGGGGGCGTGTCGGTGATGGTGAACGAGCCGTCAGCGACGAGCGGCACCACCGGCAGGTCGGCCCCGACGGAACCATGCTTGTTGGTGTAGACCCGGTACACCACGATCGACCCGGAGGCCGGCGTGGGCACGTTGCCGGCGGTACTCATCTGACCCGTGAGCGTGAGCGGCTTCGTGGCGTTCCCGGTCGTCGGGCCGGTCACGAGCAGCGAGGTGGGGTGCTGGGCCACGTCGACCTTGGTCGTGGTCTTTGACCAGCGGAAGGCGGGGCTGCCATCCCAGATGGCGGTGTAGTTGACGCTGCCGCCGACCGGCGAGGTGTCGGTGACGGTGAAGGTGCCGTCCTCGGCAGTGGTCACGCCGGGCAGGGTGGCGGTGGTGCCGTTGGGCAGCGTGCGGGTGATCTCGATCGGCTGTGCGCCCGGCGCGGAGTCGTTGGGGAAGGCGAGTCGGCCGGTCATGGTGAACGGGTCCAGCGCGGTCGCTGCGGTGGTGGCCGACAGGCTTAGCGTGGACGTCGGCAGGACGGCGCCCTCCACGCGCCACAGGTAGTACCGGTTGTACGGCCAGTCGTTGAGCAGGGCGTAGAGGTCATCGCCCAGCACGGAGAGGCTGCCGGTGACCAGGTCGCCCTTGTAGGTCATCTGGGCCTGCAAGGTCTTCGCCCCCGTGGCGGCGTTGTACACCTCGGCGTAGGGGCCGTAGCTCGAGCCGTAGAAGGCGGTGGCGACGTGTGCGCCGTTCGGGCTGAGCGCGATCGCGCCCGGTGAGCCCGGGTAGTCGGCCCTCGATCCGTAGCTGCGGACCTTGGTCAGGGTCGTGGTATCCCAGACATCGAAGCCGGAGGTGGCGAAGACCGAGATGGCCTGGGCGCCGTCGGGCGTGATGGTGAGGTCGGTCAGGTTCGACAGGTCGTTGTCGGCGCCGTCGATGACGCCCCGCAGCGTCGCCGGGATCGTGCTGACGTCGTACACCCGAGGGCTGGCGGGGTTGATCCCCGCCTCGGCGGTGAAGACCGTGTTGCCGGCGCCGGCGACCAGGGGCGCGCCATACATCCGGGTGGCGACCTGGACGGGCGTGGGCGCCGCCAGGGACAGGTCGAGGCCGAGGACGCCGCCGACAAAGTCGTTCTTGATGCCGTAGCCCACCCAGAGCTGGTCGCCGTCGAGAGACAGGTTTGCCGGGGACGGGTACGCGGCCAGGTTGATCCGTCGGACGACGGTGAGGGTGGCCGCGTCGATCTCGGCGATCTCGTTCGAGCCGGACAGCGCGGCGTAGACCCGGTTGCCGTCGGGCGTGACGGCCAGGCCGGTCGGGCCGGCCAGGCCGGTGATGCTACCGGTGAGCGTGCCGTGGGCGTCGGCGACCACGATGCGGTCGTTCGCGGAGACGAAGACCCGGCCGCCGGCCGCGGCCGTGTCGACGACGCCGGTAACGCCTTGGATCAGGGTGGCGGTGTCCCTGGCGGCGGCGGGTGCGGCGGTGGCGACGAGGCCGACTGCTGCGACCATCGTCGATGCCAGGACTGAGCCGATCACTGTGCGGAATCGCACCTGCGGTCCCCTTTCGGTGGTAACCCCGTTATGCCGCGGCGGCCGGCGGAGCCGGTGCCGGGCCTGCGACAAGAT
Organism: Micromonospora sp. NPDC000668; assembly: GCF_042897975.1. NCBI lineage: Bacteria > Bacillati > Actinomycetota > Actinomycetes > Micromonosporales > Micromonosporaceae > Micromonospora > Micromonospora sp. NPDC000668. The sequence goes on along the minus strand of NZ_JBIAYP010000008.1, from coordinate 318,310 downwards.
CGTCGCGTCATGGGATTAGGCGGCCCTCCGGCCAGCAGCGTTACACAGTGGATCAAAGCTTCGCTAAGAGCCAAGGCAGTCCACGTTTGCTGCGGAGGAGGCGTCCCGCCACTGCGTCGGACGCGTTCAGTTTGTCGATCGGTGATCGGCGCCGCCGGTGCTCGCGAGACGCAGGTGCCAGGCTGGACTGCCTCTGCGACTGTCCGACGAGGAGATTCGCCGAAAGTCGCAATTGTGCGCAATGTGCGCCGGGCGGTGATCGCTGCCGAACGGCTCGCCCAGGGCGGTTGACGGCGCGCGGATCCAATGGAAACACTGTTGCTTCCATGGAAACGCGACTCGAGTGCCGGAGGTGGGCGTGCCGACCACGATCGTTGTGGGCGCCGGGCCGGGTGGCCTGGCCTGTGCCATCGCCGCCGCCGACGCGGGCGGCACCGTGCTGCTGCTGGAGAAGGCGTCGGACGTCGGGGGCGCCCTGCCGTACTCGGGCGGGCACCTGTCCGCCGGCGGTTTCTCGCTGCAGCATGCGCGGGGCATCAGCGATGACCCCGAGCGGCACTTCGACGACGTCTGGCGGATCAGTCGGGGCGCCGCGCGGGCCGACCTGACCCGGCTGACGCTGCGCGAACAGCCGGCGGTGCTGGAGTGGCTGCTCGCCGCCGGGCTCACCGTCGATCCGGGTACCCCCCGCATCGTGTACGGGCACGAGCCGTACCGCACGCCGCGAACCGTCCACGCCACCACCGTCCCCGGCGGTCCGGCGATCCTGGCCGCGCTGCGCCCGATGCTCGACGCACATCGGGCCGCCGGCCGCATCGACCTGCGCTGCGAGGTACGCGTCACCGAACTGCTGACCGAGGGCAGCGCGGTGGTCGGGGTCGCCACAGCCGACGGCACGCGGTGGCGGGCGCCCGCTGTGGTGCTCGCCACCGGCGGATTCGGGTACGCGCCGGAGCTCTTCGCCGAGCTGGAGGGCGCCCCGCTGACCACCTCGGCGGCACCCACCTCGACCGGCGACGGCCTGCTCATGGGCCGGTCGGTCGGCGCCGGCCTGCAAGGCCTGGGCCGCTACATCCCCACCTTCGGCGGGCTGCCCCCGATCGACGGCGACCTTCGGGTCGACTGGGTGCACCGGCCGCACCTGGTGGCGCCGGAGCGGCCGCCCTGGGAGATCTACGTCGACCGGGCCGGGCGGCGCTGGATCGCCGAGGATGAGCCCAGCATCGACCAGAAGGAGCGGCTGCTGACCACGGTCGACCGGATGACCTTCTGGACGGTCTTCGACGCCCACGCCTTGCGCGAGTCGTACCCGATGGTGCACGGCTGGAGCGCGGCCGAGCTGGACGCCCAGTGCGGCCGGCGCCGGGGCGTGCACCGGGCGCCCGGCCTGCCGGAGCTCGCCGGGCTGGCCGGCATCGACCCGGCGGGGCTTTCGGCCACGGTGGCCCGCTACAACGGTTTCGTCGCCGACGGCCGGGATGCCGACTTCGGCCGGGCGTACCTGCCGGCGCCGATTGTCGAGCCGCCGTTCTACGCGCTGGAGAACCACCCGGTCACCCTGATCACGTTCGCCGGCCTGGACGTGGACGAGATGCTGCGGGTACGCCGCGCGGACGGCACGACGATCCCCGGCCTGTACGCCGTCGGTGAGGTGATCGGCTCCGCCGCCGTCAATGGCAACGCGTTCTGCTCCGGCATGTGCCTGACGCCGGCCATGGCCTTCGGTCGGCTGGTCGGGCGTCGCCTCGCGCGGACCGCGAGCTGAGCCGGTCTCGGTCTGACTGTCCACGGCGGAATCCGAGCCGGGCCGGTTCAGTGTGCGAAGGCGAAGCCCTCCGCGCGCAGCTTGCCGGAGCTGATCGGCACGAACGGGGTCCTGATCTCGCCCCGATAGGTCAGCGCGGGCCAGCCTCCGGCGGCGCAGAGTTCATCGAGGACGGCCCGGTTGGTCTGCGGCACGACCGCGTCCGGTACCGCGTTGAACACGCCCGTGAGGTCGCGGCTCGCCACGAAGTCGAGCGCGGCGGCGGCGTCGCGGTAGTCGATGCGATAGTGCAGGGCCTCGGCCGAGAACGGCACGCTGCCGCCGAGCATCTCGTGGGCCAGCTTCACCCGGGTCGGATAGTCGAGGTCGCGCGGATGCCCGTACACGTCGGGGATCCGCAGCGCGGCGCCGCGCGGGGTGGCCAACACGGCGGCCTCGGCGGCGATGAAGTTGCGGGGTGAGGCGTCCGGGTCGTCGGTGACCGGGCTGGCCTCGTCGACCAGCGCGCCATGGCCGGCCCCGTAGACCGACACCGAACTGGTGAAGACGACCCGGGGGTGCACGGCGGCGGCGGTGCGCGCGGACGCGGTGAGCGTGTCGGCGTACTCGGCAATGCGCTGGTCGGCGTCGAAGGCTCGGGCGATGCGCGGGCTCACGGTGAGCACGACCGCGTCGGCGTCCCGGGTGGCCCGCTCGACGGCCGCGCGGTCGCTGCCACGGAGGACCGCCACCTCGGTGCAGACGGGCGCCAGCTCGGGCACGCGCTCGGGGGAGGTGGTGGTGCCGACCACGTGGTGGCCGGCCGAGACCCAGCGACGGGCCAGCTCCATGCCGACGTTGCCGCAACCGATGATCACGTAACGCACCTGGACCTCCAAAAGGGAAACGCTGTTTCCCACTCTGCCCCATCTCCGGCCCCCTGCCAAGACCGTGCCGCACGGGGCCCGCCGACGACGCTGCGGTGTCCGCGGGGTCGATCGAATCGGCCGGCGTCAAATCGCCTGTCGGGCTATTGACAGGAGGGCGGGCCGGCTGCCTTTATGAACCTATCCAATTTTGGAAACCAGTGTTTCCATCAGCGAAACAGTGGCCAGGGGTGCACCGTTCCCCACAGGAAGGAGAGCGGGACCGCAATGGGATTGCTCAGAACTACGGCTACAGCGGTGGGCGTGGCGGCTTTGGCCGCCGCCGCGACCGCGGTCTGCGTGTCCCCCGCGCAGGCGTACGGCCCCACCCCGGGCAACCTGGGATGCCGGCTGTACTTCAACGACGCCGGTACCGGCAGCTCGCCGAGCAACTGGGCCGACTCGTTCGGGCTCACCCAGACGCCGGCGACGCCGAGCCCGGGGCAGACCGTGACGGTGACCTTCACCGCGGCGACCGGTCCGAACAACGGCCCGGTCGCGATCAACCCCGGTGACGTGCCGATCGTGGTGGAGGCGGCGCTGGGTGGCTCGCAGAGTGGCCCGGTCACTCTCACCCAGCCCAACTACCCGGCCGGTCCGATTCCCGGCAACACCCCAACCGGCCCGATCACCGCCACCGGCACCTACGTGGCCGGAGCGACGGGAGCCGCGACGCTGACCGTCAACCGGGTGATCCTCAACAACCCGATCGCCAAGACGTACTGCTCGGCGGAGGGCGACCGGGACCACAAGGCAGCACCGGTCCCGACACCCATCGTGGAGAGTTTCACCGTCTTCGGCGGCACGGTCTCGGTCACCTCGGTGACCGGCCAGACCGTGACCGGGCATGCCCGGGCCGGCAACGTCATCAACTACGCGGTGACCGGTCTCGCGCCGTCCGGCGCCCTGACCGCAACGCTGCGCGCGCCCGACGGCACCGGAACGGCCGAAGGCTCCGGCGCAGGCACGACCGACGCCGCTGGCGCCGGCACCGGCACGCTCACGGTGCCCAGCGGCGCCACCACGGGGGCACGAACCCTGGCGGTCTCGGACGGGACCAACACGGTCTCCGTCCCGATCACGATCCTCGGCTCGCCGGGCATCGCGATCACCCCCAGCGGTGGCGGCTCCGGCACCGTGGTGACGGTCACCGGCACCAACTGGAACCCGGGCAGCACGGTCACGATCCGCGGCTACAAGGCGCTCACCGGGGCCCCGCCGCCGCCCGCGACAAGCGACCCGGCAACGACGGCCACGGCCGGCGCCACCGGTGGGATCAACGCCACCTACACCGTCACCGACGGCAGCACCGCGTACATCGGCGCGCAGTCCGGCGCCCTGTTCGCGATCTCCGCCTGGACGGGGTCGGCTGACTCGTGCACTGCCAAGACCGGCTCGGCCACGACCGGCAACTGCACCCTGTCGTACAACCTGTCGGAGACCGTGACCGCCGGAAACCTGTCGATGGCTCGCGCCGCCGGCACCGGCAACATCGCGTTCTCCGGCGTCACCGTCGGCGGCAGCGTGCAGACGGCGACGGGCAACCTGTCGACCGTCACGGTGACCGACTACCGGGGCAGCACCTTCGGGTGGAGCCTCGTCGGCACGGTCACCGACTTCACCGGCACCCCGGGCGGAACCATCGCCAAGAACAACCTGTCCTGGACACCGGCCTGCGTCGGCACCGCCGGCGCGACCAACGCGGTCACCGCGGTGGCCGGTACCCCGGGCACGGTCGACGCGGCGACGCTCTGCTCCGCGCCGACCAGCGCCACCGGTACGGGCGGCAGCTTCGACGCCTCAGCCGGGCTGACCCTCTCCGTGCCGGCGAACCAACTCGCCGGTGCCTACGCTGCGACCCTCACGCTCACCCTGAGCTGAGGACCGCCTCGAGGTGGGGCGGTCGGCTGAGCCGGCCGCCCCCACACCGAGCAGTCGAAGGGTGGAACCGCGTGCGTCACCCCCTCTGGCCACGTCGCCTCCGCACCGGTGCGGCGGCCCTCGCCGCCACTGTCGCCGCCGTCGCGCTGACCGTCGTCCCGGTCGGGCCGGCCGCCGCGGCGGACAACGGCGAATGGGCGGTCGTGCCCACCCCGCCGGCCAACGCCGGGCCCACCCCCCGGCTCTACTTCTTCCTCGAGTCACCCGCCGGCCGGACCCTCACCGACTCGGTGCGGGTGATCAACCGCACCGACACCGAGCGCACCTTCACCGTGTACGGCGCGGACGCCTACAACACCGCACGCGACGGCGGGTTCGCGCTGCGCCAGCTCAACGAGAAGCAGTCGGACGTCGGGATCTGGACGGCGGTCGGCGCCGGCACCGTGGTGATCCCGCCCAAGGCGCAGGCCGACATCCCGTTCGCCATCACCATCCCGACGAACGCCAGCCCCGGCGACCACGTCGGCGGCATTGTCGCGATGGAGTCCGTCCCGGGCCGCCGGAGCGAGAGCAACGGCGTCGCCGTCGCGGTGCAGCGGGCCGTCGGCGCCCGCATCTACCTGCGCGTCGCCGGGCCGGAGGTGCCCGGCCTCAACCTCGCCGATCTGGACCTGACGCACCCGACGCCGTGGCTGCCCACACCGGTCGACGGTGCCCTGGAATACACCCTGGCCAACACCGGCAACCTGCGCCTCGCCCCCACCATCACGGTCACCGCCTCCGGCATGTTCGGACATCAGATCCGCCAACGTGGCGCCACCCCACAGCTCGACCTGGTTCCGGGCGCCGAGTCGCGGATGCGTGCCCAGTTCACCGGGCTGTGGCCGGTCGACGTCGTCACCGCCACCGTGACGGCGAAGGCCGACGGTGGCGTGCTGACGGTACGGACCACCCGTACCGTCGTGGTCTCCTGGACCGGCCTCGCCGCACTCGCCGCGCTGATCGCCGCCGGGGTCCTGGCCTGGCGCAGGCGCCGCCGCGCCCAGGTGGCCCGCCCCCGGGGCGTCCGGCGCGTCCGCGCGCACGCGGAGGTCGGATGACGAGGATCGCGCGCACCCTGACCGCCGTCGTGTGCGTGCTGGCCGCCGGGCTGGCACTGCCCACCGGCCCGGCGTGGGCGGCCGAGGGACTCACCCTCGCCGCCCCGGCGGCGGCACCGGGCGACCGGCTCGGGGTGACCGGCACCGGCTGGCCCGGCGGCGCGCTGGTCCAACTCGTCACCTGCGGGCAGCTTGCCATCGCCGGTTCGGCCTCCTGCGACACCCGGGCCGCCCTGGCCGTTCCGGTGCGCCCGGACGGCACCTTCGCGGTGCAGCTCGTGCTCGGCACCCCACCGGTGCCCTGCCCGTGCGTCGTGCACGCCACGCTGGTCGGCGGCGCCGCGCGCGGCCAGGCCGACGCGCCGCTGGAACTCACCGGGCACGCCATGGGGGACACCCCCACGGTCTCGGCCGCCCCGGTCCGGCTCGACCTGGTCGAGGCGAGGATCGCCGGCCGGCCGGGCTGGCGGAGCCTGTTCGGCGCGGCGGCGACCCGGACCCTCGTCTACACCGTGCACAACCCCGGGCCGCAGCCGCTGCCCAACCCGCCCCTCAACGTCCGGGTCGGCCGGGACGGCGGCGGCGACCGGGTCAGCGCGCCCGGTACCGGCGACATCCGGCCGGGCGAGACGCGCACCTACCGGGTGCCCGTCGTCACCCCGTTCGCCGCGTTCGGCCGGTACACCGTGCAGGCCGACCTGGGTGGGTTCGGCCCGGCCGAGGTGACGCTCCGGACGTACCCGTGGGGCCTGTTCGTGGTGCACCTGCTCGGCGGGGCGCTGATCGTCGTGGGTGTCGCCCGCCGCATCGCCAACCGCCGCAACCGCCCGCCGCTGCCCGCGATGGCCGCCGCCCCGGCCGGCACGCTGCTGCCGTCCGTCGTGCGGGTCGGCTCGCTCGGGGCGTACCTCGTCTTCGACGACGCTCCCGGTGCCGGTCAGCTACGTCGACGAGCCGGCGCCCACCTGAGCGTCGCCGCGCTGCGGGACCTGCTCGGCGACGCCGGACTGTCAAACGGATCCAGCGCCGAGGGGGCCGCGGTCATCGACCTCGCCGCCCTCGACGCGGTGCTCGCCGCCCGCCCGGGCGCGGCCACGCCGGCCGGAGCACGCGGCGGCAACCAGACCGCCGCTGCCGTGATCGATCTGGCCGCCCTCGACACCTACCTCGGGAGCCCTCGATGAGCCGCGATCCTGGCACCCACGCCGTCGACCGGGACCGGAGCCTGACGGTACGGGCGGCCGTCGCCACCGTCGCCGCGCTGCTCGCCTTCGTCGGCTGCGGCGCGGTGCTGCCCGGCGTGGGCGGCGCCGACGGCACCGGCGTCGGGCCCGGCGTCACCGCCGACGCGGTCACCGTCGTGTTCGTCGGCACCGACCTGACCAAGACGGCGAACCTGACCGGGTTCAACACCGCCTCGGCTGGCGACCCGGTGCGCCAGATGCGGGCGCTGGAGAGCCACGTCAACGCCAACGGCGGCATCGGCGGCCGGCGGATGCGGGCGATCTTCCGCAACTACGAGGCGAGCGACGACTCACCGGCCGCCGAGGAGAAGCTCTGCAACCAGATCACCCAGGATGACCGGGCGTTCGCGGTCGTGCTCACCGGTCAGTTGCAGGCCAACGCCCGCCCCTGCTACGCACAGCGGCACACCCTGGTGCTGGACGCCACCCTGATCACCATCGACCAGGCGACGAACGAGCGACTCGCGCCGTACCTGTTCGCCCCGGCCTACCCCGCGTACGACGACTTCGTGCGCGCGTACCTGCCGGCGCTGGCCGCGCAGGGCTTCTTCGACGGGGCCCGGCAGGTGGGCATCGTCGCGGTGGACGCACCGGCCAACCGGGCGATGTACGAGCAGCACGTGGTGCCGTACCTGAAGCAGCGGGGAATAACCTCGACCCCGGCCTGGATCGACAGCACCGACCTGGGCACCCTCAACACGGGGCTCAACCAGGCCGCCGTCGACCTGCGGGCCAAGCGCGTCGAGCGGGTCTTCTTCCTCGGCGGGACCCGGCTGGCCTCCTTCTTCCTCACCTCGGCCACCGCGCAGGGCTTCACCGCCCGGTACGGCATCTCCAGCTACGACAATCCCAGCTTCCTGATCGGCAACCCGGACATCATCCCGCGCGAGGCGCTGACCGGGGCGGTGGGCATCGGCTTCAACCCCAGCCAGGACGTCGCCGACCGGGAGTACGCCTTCCCCGCCACCGACGCCGAACGCACCTGCCTGGGCATCTTCGCCGCGGGGGGTGAGTCGTTCGGCACCCGCGAGAACGCGCGCGTGGCCTTCCCGTACTGCGACGCGGTCCTGCTGCTGCAGGCCGGCGCGAAGGACCTCGGCGCGGACCTCAACGCGCACCGGTGGCTGGCGGCCGTGGGCCGGCTCGACACGCCGTTCCAGCCGGCGACCGGATTCTCCGGGCGGCTCGGCCCGGGCCGGTTCGCCGCCTCGAACGGCTACCGGGCGTTCGGCTACGACAGCGGCTGCGCCTGCTTCACCTACCGCGGGGAGGACGTGTCCTTTGCGACCCGATGATGACACCCGCCCCAGCGTCCCGCCGGGCATCGCCCGCGACGGTGCGGGGGCATGGCGTTCCCGGAGCGCGGGCTGGGGCGCGGGTACGGCCGGCGGCCTCCTGACCGGGGTGCCGCTGCTCGGCGCCGCAGGACTCGCCCGGGGTCTCGGTGTCGACCTGACCAGCGTGCTGGCCGCGGTGATCGCCGCCGCGGTGGTCGGCGCGGCCGCGACCGTCGCGGTCGTGCAGCGGGTACCGCACCGTCATCCGGTACGGGCCGCGCTGCTCGCCGGCGCCGGGCTGGGCGCCGCGCTGCTGCTGGTGGTCAACGTCGCCGCCCCGGTGCCGGGGCTGTTCGCGCTCACCGCGCTCGGGCTGCCCTGGGCGGTCCTGGTGGTGGCCGGCCGCGCGGTCGCCGCCGCGACGGCCACCCTGCGGTACTGGCACGTGGGGCTGCTGAACGGGCTCGGCCTGGCCGCGCTGCTCGCCGCTGGCACCGGCGGCGGGTCCGGGTACCACTGGGCGGCGGCGGGCGTCCTCGCGGCGCTCGGCGTACTGGCCGGCGTGACCGCCGCGGAACTGCCGGGCGATGCCGGCTGGCCACCGGCGCTGCGCACCCTGTTCGACAACGCCACCCGCCCACCCACCGCACGTACCGCCGTGCTGGCCCAGGCCGGCCTCGGCCTGGTCGTGCCCGGCGCGCTGGTCTTCGCCGCCGACGTGCTGCGCGCCGGGTTCGGCCTCGGTCCGCGCGGCGCCGTCGGTGTGGTCGGCGACGCGCTGCTCGCCGGAGCCGCGCTTGCGGTGCTGCTGCGCAGCGAGCGGGCGCTGCGCCTCGCCGTCGCCGCAGCCCCGGCCGGGCTGCTCGTCGCCGCCGGTGCGCTGCTCGTCGGGGACGCCCCCGCCGCGGTCGGCGTCGTGCTGTTCGCATCGGGCCTGGCCGTCGCCGTCGGTGCGCTGGTCGCGCTCGCCGTCGCGGGCGAGCGCGTCGCCGCCGAGGTGCTCCATCCGGACGCCCGCCCCGCGTTCGCGGCGGCGGCGTCGGTGCTGTCCCTGGCCGGTGGCCTGGCCGGCGCCGGTCTGCTCGCCCTGCTCAATACCCGATACGGTGCCGGTCCGGCGTTCGCGGTGGCCGCGGCGGCGGTGCTGGTCGGCGCCGGCTACGCCCGGCGGCTGCGGCGCACCGCCGCGGCCGACGCAGAGCGGTTGGCGCGGGTGCTCGCCGACGAGGCGGAGGTCGCCCGGCTACGGCACAGCGGCGCACGTCCCGCCGCTCTCTCCAGCTCCGGAATCGACGCGGCGTACGGTCCGGTCCAGGTGCTCTACGACGCGGCCGTACGCGTCGACGACGGCGAGCTGGTCGCGATCTGCGGCCCGAACGGGGTCGGCAAGACCACATTGCTGCGGGTGCTCTCCGGGCTGCACCGCCCCGCCGCCGGGGTGGTCCGGCTCGGCGGGGTCGACGTGACCGCGCTGACCGCGCCCCGCCGGATCGAGCTCGGAATGACCACAGTGGTTGGCCAGGCGGTGTTCGGCTCGCTCACCGTCACCGAGAACCTGCGCATGCACGGCTACGCGCTGGGTCGGCGCAGCGACGCCGTGCACCGGGGGGTGGACGGGGCGTTCGCCGTCTTCCCCCGCCTCTACGAGCGGCGGGACCAGGTCGCCGCCACCCTGTCGGGCGGTGAGCGGCAACTGCTCGTGCTAGCCAAGACGCTGATCCAACGCCCCCGGATGCTGCTGGTCGACGAGCTGTCGCTCGGCCTGGCCCCGGTCGTCGTCGGCGGCCTGCTGGAGATGCTGCGCCGGCTCAACGCGCTGGGCACCTCGCTGCTGGTGGTGGAGCAGTCGGTCAATGTGGCGCTGTCGCTGGCCGACCGGATCTATTTCATGGAGAAGGGTGCGATGGTCGCCGAGCACACCGCGGGCGAACTGGCCGGTCGGCCAGACCTGGTCCGGGCCCTGATGCTCGGCGGCCACGCGCCGGCCGAGGACGCCGAGCCCGCGCCCCAGGCACAGGGCGGCGCGCCCGCGCCGGAGGCCGCTCCGGCGGCCGGGGCGGTGATCCGGTGATCGACGGATTCGACTTCGGCCCGGACCGCATCGTGCTGGGCCTGTTCACCGGCCTCACGTACGGGCTGCTGGCGGTCGGGCTGGTGCTGGTCTACCGGTCCAGCCGGTTCGTCAACTTCGCACACGGCGCGGTCGGGGTGTTCGGCGCCGCCGTGCTCGGCCGGCTGGTCGGTGACGGCGTGCTGCCGTACTGGCTCGCCCTGCCGGCCGGGATGCTCGCCGCCGCCGCGATCTCCGGCGCGATCGAGCTGAGCGTGGTCCGCCGGCTGCGGCACCGGCCCCGGGTGATCGGCATGATCGCCACCCTCGGGCTGTCCCAGTTCGTGCTCGTGCTCGCCCTGCTGGTGAACAGCTCGGGGGCCAGCGGTCCAACATTCCCGACGCCGCCCGGCATGCCGTCGTTCACGGTCGGCAACACCCCGGTCGGCCCGGCGTTCACCGCGATGCTGCTGTTCACGCCGGTGCTGCTGGTCGGGCTCGCCATGTTTCTCAAGCGCAGCCGGTTCGGGCTGGCGATCCGGGCCGCCGCCGACGCCCCCGACGCGGCCACCCTCAACGGCGTTACCGCGGCCCGGATGGCGACCCTGGCCTGGTCGATCGCCGGCGCCGTCGCCGCCTTCTCGGCGATCCTCGTGGCGCCGACCCAGGGCACCCAGTCGATCGAGTCGCTCGGCCCGGCCCTACTGGTGCGGGGCCTCGCCGGCGCGGTGATCGCCCGGTTCTCCTCCGTCCCGATCGCGTTCGGCGCCTCGCTGGGCATTGGGGTGGGGGAGCAGATCCTGCTGTCCGGTCGGTCCAGCGGCGGTCTCGTTGAGCTGGCCCTCGTCGCGGTCATCCTGGTCGCGCTGCTCGCCCAGCCGGTCCGGGCGCGCCGCGACGGCGAGGACGGCGGCTGGGGCCGGATCGGCGCACCGGCGCTGCCCGCCGCGTACCAGCGGGTCTGGCTGCTGCGCAACCTGGGCCGGGTCGTCGCCGGGGTGGGCTTCGCCATCGCCGCCGTGCTGGCCTTCGTGATCAGCAACGAGAGCGCCTCGGTGCTCATCGCGATCATCGGCTTCACCCTGGTCGGCCTGTCGATCGGGCTGGTCACCGGCGTGGCCGGCGAGCTGTCCCTGGGCCAGTTCGCGTTCGCCGGCATCGGCGCCGCGGTGTCGGTGCAGGTCTCCGTGCGGACCGGCAACCTGTTCCTCGGGATCCTCGCCGGCTGCGCGGCGGCAGCGCTGGCCGCAGTCGCGGTCGGAGTGCCGGCGCTGCGCCTGCGCGGGCTCGCCCTCGCCGTCACCACGCTCGCCTTCGCGCTGGCCACCAGCGCGTTCCTGCTGCGACAGGGCTGGCTGCTCGGCGACGGTGCGCAGGTACCCAAGCCGCGCATCCTCGGCCACACCTTCGACCTGGCCACCGACTACTACCTGTTCGCGCTGGTGGTGCTGCTGCTCGGCCTATGGGTCACCGCCAACCTGCGCACCGGTGCCTTCGGGCGGATCCTGGTGGCGCTGCGCGACAACGCCGACGCCGCCCGGGCGTTCACCGTCGCGGTGCCGCTGCGGGTCCTGCAGGCGTACGCGGTCGCGGGTGCGCTGGCCGGCCTCGGCGGGGCAGTGATCGGCCACGGGCAGACCCAGCTCACCGTGAACGCGTTCCCCGCCTCGGCCAGCATCGACGTCGTCGCCACCGTGGTGGTCGGCGGGATCACGCTACTGGGCGGCCCGCTGCTCGGGGCGTTCCTGATCGTCGGCGTGCCCGGATTCCTGGAGTTGGACATCATCGGCCAGGCCGCACTGACCCTGGTCTGGCTGGTCGTGGTGATCGCGCTGCCGGCCGGGCTCGGCGGGCCGGTGCTGTGGCTGCGGGACCGGTTCGCCGCGCTGATCGCCCGCGGCCGCGGCGCACCGGCACCGTCCGCCGATCAGGTGGCCGAATCCGTGGCCGGGCCGTCGCCGGCCGCCGCCGGATCCGGTGGCTCGATCACGCTGCCGCCGCGCACCGTCCCGCTGCGACCGGCGGTGACCGGCGAGCCGCTGCTCTCGGTGCGCGGGGTGGCCCGCTCCTACGGCGGCGTGCGGGCCGTCGCCGGGGCCAGCCTCGACGTCGACGCCGGCGAGGTGGTCGGCATCATCGGCCCGAACGGGGCCGGCAAGACCACCCTGTTCGAGATCATCGCCGGCTTCACCCGCCCCGACCGGGGCGCGGTCCTGTTCGCCGGCCGCCCGGTCACCGGGCTGTCGCCGCAGCGGCGGGCCGGTCTCGGGCTGGTGCGCTCGTTCCAGGACGCCCGGCTCTTCGCCACCATGACGGTGCTGGAGACCGTCATGGTGGCCGGCGAACGCATCGCGCCGACCAGCCTCGTCGCCGCGGCTCTCGGTGCCACCGGCCCGGACCGGGCCAAGCGCCGCCGGGCCGAGGAACTCGTCACGCTGATGGGTCTGGCCCCGCTCGCCGACCGGTTGGTCGGGGAGCTGTCCACCGGTACCCGCCGGATCGTCGAGATCACCTGCCTGCTGGCGCTGGAGCCGGCGCTGCTGCTGCTCGACGAGCCCTCGTCGGGGGTGTCCCAGGCCGACGGCGTCGCGCTGGGCGAGGTGCTGCGCCGGGTCCACGACGAACTCGGGGTCACCATGGTCATCATCGAGCACGACCTGCCGCTGCTCGCCCGGCTCGCCGACCGGCTGGTCGCGATGGACGGCGGCCGGGTCATCGCCGACGGCACCCCGCAGGAGGTCCGCAGCCACCCCGACGTGGTCCGCTCCTACCTCGGTACCGACCACGCCGCCGTCAACCGCTCCGGCGCGCCCGCCCAGCGTGCGGCGGTGCCGTCGTGAGTCCTGCCCGCGCCGCCCCGCCCCTAGGGCGGGTGTCAAAGCCCCTGGCCGGCCTGCGGCGGGCCCAGGCGACGCCCGGCGGCGTTGGAGGTCCGCCCGGATACAACACCGGTATCCGAACGAACCTCCGCCTTGCCGGACACCGCCTGGACTCCGCCTCGGCTCGACCGAGGACTTCGACACCCGCCCTTGCCCGTGCCGGCCTGCGCCGAACCTGTCAGGAGATCGCCGTGCGAACCTTCCGCTGCCGGGCGCTCACGCTCGCCGTCCTGTTCGCCACCAGCAGCGGCCTCGCCGTCGTGGTGGCACCCCCGGCCGCGTTCGCCGCGCCGACCCTCACGGTCAGCGCGACCACCGGGCTGACGGACAAGCAGCAGGTCGTCGTCAACGGTTCGGGCTTCACCCCGAACCTGAAGCAGATCGCCGTCGGCCAGTGCGTCGCCGGCTTCAAGGGCCCGACCGACTGCAACCTCGCCGGCGGCGCCGCGTTCGTCAACGCCGACGGCAGCGGGAAGCTGCCCACGGTCACCCTGAAGCTGGCCCAGAAGTTCGGCGCGTTCGACTGCACCAAGCAGGAGTGCGTGGTCGCGGCGCAGATCCTGCCCAACAGCGGCAACGCCGACCAGGTCGAGGCCAACAAGGTCTCGGTGGCGTTGACGTTCGGCAAGAAGCCGGCGCAGAAGCCCTCACCGGCAACCCCACCCACGTCCGCGGCACCGTCGGCCACGCCGGCCGCCACGACATCACCCTCGACCAGTCCGGCGGTCGCCGCCGGTACGTCGGCCCCAACGCTGGTCAACGCCAACCCGGTGAGCGCCGGCCCGGACCGGTACGCCGTCACCGTGCTGGTCGGCTCCGGCCTGCTGTTGCTCTGCATCGGCCTGCTCGTGCTGATGCCCTACCGGAACCGGAGGTCCACATGACCCGACGTCGTTTCCCCGTCCGGGCGGCGGCGCTCGCCCTTGTCCTGGCGCCGCTGCTGCTGCTCACGTTCCCGGCGGCGGTCCCCGCCCGGGCGACGCTGCCGGCCGCGGCGGTCGGTCCCACGGCCGCTACGCTGGGCTGCCGGCTCTACTTCAACGACGCCGGCACCGGCAGCTCGCCGACGGTCTGGCAGGACACCTTCACCCTGACCCAGTCGCCGGCCGCGCCGAAGGTCGGCGACACGGTGACCGTCACGCTCACGGCGCAGGCCGGCCCCGACAACGGGCCGGTGGGGCTGAATGCCGGTGACGTTCCGGTGAACGTCACGCTGGCCCTGGGCGGCTCCCTCTCCGGCAGCGCGACGCTGCGCATGTCCTCGTATCCGGCGCGGGCCGTTGCCCCGGCGGAACCGCTCGGCCCGATCACCGCGACCGGCACCTACTTCGCCGCCGCCGCCGGAGCGGCGACGCTCACCGTCGGGCGGGTCACCTTCGCCAATGCCTCGGCGACGACGCACTGCTCGGCGGCAGGGGACCGCGACCACAAGGCCGCACCGGCACCGACGTCCATCGTGGAGAGCTTCACCGTCGGCGGTACCGGCACCGCGACCCCACCGCCGAGCCCGTCCGCCTCCGCAACGCCGTCGCCGTCCGCGTCGCCGTCGCCGTCGCTTCCGCCGTCCGCGACGGACGACCCGGCGCCGACGGCAACCGATGAGGTCGACACGCCGGCCCAGCCGTTCGGCCCGAAGAGCGTGAAGCTGAACTGCAAGACGCTGAGCAGCCTCTCGGCGTGGACCGCCACGCACACGCTGAGCATGTCGCCCAGCAACCCCGGGCGGGGTGCCAAGGTGACGGTGAGCCTGAAGTTCTCGGCCGGCCCGAAGAGCGGACCGGTGGCGGTCGGCGCCGGCGATCTGGTGCCCAAGGCGACCGTCAAGGTCGGCGGGGTGGGCAGCGGCACGGTGAACCTGACGGGCCCGGCGTACGGCGCGATCGGCGCCTACGCCGCCCTGCCCGGCGCAACGCTGACCGGGACCTACACAACCTCGCAGCCGGGGCTGGTCTCGCTGACGGTCACCAACATCGTCTTCGACCACGCCCAGGTCGACACCGAGTGCAACGCGGGCGCCGACCCGGTGACCGGCCCGGAGGCGACGTCGATCGTCGCCAAGTTCACGGTGAAGTCGCGGGCCGCGACCGACGACGAGGGCGAAGGCGACGGCGGAGGCGACGGGTCGCTGCCGACCACGGGCGAGGGAGGCGTGACGGCGCTGCTGCTGCTCTGGTCGAGCGCGGTGCTCGTGCTCGGTATCGGCCTCGTCGTGGTGCTGCCGAGGCGTCGCGGTATCCCGCGGAGCTGAGCCAGCAAACGGCGCCGGGCCGGGGACGTTTCCCCGCCCCGGCGCCGTTGCGTACCGCCGACAGCGCCGGTGCCAGAGGGTCGCTCAGCGGTTGAGAGAGAACTCGGCACCTTGGACGTACTCCATCGCCTTGACGAACTCGGGGTCGTTGAGCCTGCGATTCATCTCTTCCTCGGTTGGCTCCGCCACCCGCTGGTGGATCCACCACAGGTTGCCGAACGGGTCGCGGAACCGGCTGACCCGGTCGCCCCAGAACAGCTCGGTCGGGTCGGTGACAACGGTCGCGCCGTGTTCGACCGCCCGGCGTAGCACCTCGGCGTCGTCGGCAACGTAGAGGCGCAGGAAGGCCGGCGTCTGCGGCCAGTCCGGCTTGTCGAACATCATCACGACGGAGTCCCCGATGCGGACCTCGGCATGGCCGATCACCCCGCCCACGTCCAGTCGAGCCAACTCGGTGGCGTCGAAGACACTGACGACGAAGTCGATCAACTGTGCCGTGTTCCCCGGAGAGATCATCCACGGGGTGACGGTGTGGTAGCTGTCGGGGACAACCTTCATCGCTCATCTCCTCGTTTCGGCACACTGTCCGTGCACAGGAACCACGCTAAAGCTCATATAGGCCAACTCCGGTCCTATATGAGGAGGCACCATGGGAACGTGAATGACACGTCGGCCCGCCTGCTGCGACTGCTGTCCCTGCTCCAGACGCCCCGGGAATGGCCGGGCAGCGAACTCGCCGAACGACTCCAGGTCGCCCCACGCACCGTGCGCCGGGACGTCGACCGACTGCGTGAGCTCGGCTACCCGGTTCAGGCCACCAGAGGCGCGCAGGGCGGGTACCGGCTCGTGGCGGGCAAGGCGATGCCGCCGCTGCTGCTCGATGATGAGGAGGCCGTGGCCATCGCCGTCGGCCTGCGCACAGCGGCCCGGCAGCCGGTCGCCGGCATCGCCGAGGCGTCGCTGCGCGCGCTGGCCAAGCTACAGCAGGTGCTTCCGCCCCGGCTGGGCCGCCGTGTCAGCGCCCTCACCGCGACCGCCCTGCCGACGCCCGCAGCTTCGGCCTCGCTGGTCGACCCTACGCAGTTGACAGTCCTCGCCGCCGCGGCCTCGACCAACGAACGCGTCCGGTTCAACTACCGCAACCACGGCGGCGTCGTCAGCCGGCGGCTCGTCGAACCACACCGGCTGGTCGTGGTCGGCCGTCGCTGGTATCTGCTCGCCCACGACAACGAGCGCAACGACTGGCGGACCTTTCGTATCGACCGCATCGACAATGCCCAGACCACCGGGACGCGGGTGCCGCCGCGCGATCCACCGGCCAATGACCTGGCCGCGTTCGTCGCCGGTCAGCTCTACGACCTGGCACCGGTCTTCCGGGCGGTGGTGACGCTCGCCCTGCCGGCCGGGCAGGCCGCGGCCCAACTGGGCGACTACGCCGGCGAACTCCGGCCTATCGACGAAGCATCGTGTCGCTGGCACAGTCCGCAGGACACGATCGACTGGCTCGCCGTCCGGTTGGCCCTGCTCGGCTGCGACTTCACCGTCCACGAGCCGGTCGCGGTGGTCGACCACCTACGCCAGCTCGGCGGCCGGATCACCCGTGCCGTGACACCCGGAACCTGAGAGGGTGGTTCGAACCACCCTCTCAGTACTCGCGCAGCAGGGAACCGGCGCCGTAGACCTTGTCGAGGATCCCGTTCTCGCGCAGCGCCATCCACCAGGTCGCCGCGTTGATGGCGATCACCGGCTTGCCGAGCCAGCGTTCGGCCTCGTCGGCCAGCCCGACCATCGACAGGTTGGTGCCGCACTGGACCAGGGCGTCCACGTCCGGGCCGTCCACCGCCAGCAGCGCCCGGCGCAACTCGTCCTCCGTGACGTGGGCGATGGAGACCGCGGTCGGGCACTTGAGCCCCTCGATCGCGGCCACCTCGAAACCGATCTCGGAGAAGAACTGCACCACGTTCGTGTCGCCGATCGGCTGGTACGGCGTCACCACGCCGATCCGGCGCGCGCCGTAGAGGCGCAGTGCCCGCTCGCACGCCTCCGCCCCGGTCGCCACCTCCAGCCCGGTGACCTCCTTGATCTGGGCGACGAATTGCCGGTTGCCCTCGACGCCGCCCCAGAACGTCTCCGCGGACATGCCCATCACCATGTAGTCGGGCTCGCAGGTCAGTACCCGCTCGCAGGCCCCGCCGATCTCGTCGCGGATCTGCGTCAGGAGGTTCTCGAAGTTGCTGTCGCTGGACAGGTCCTGGTTGCGGATGTGGATCCGGGAGAAGTGCGCGGTCACACCGGGCACCGTCATCCGGTAGAAGTCCGGCTCCACGATGGTGTTGGTCGACGGGGCGATGACGCCGAACTTGCGGCGCCAGCCGAGCGCGTCGGTCATGACGTAACGGCTCCTTCCTGGGCGGGGGTCGGGTGAGGATTGGCCGAGGCCAGGGTGTGGGCGCGCGCGGTCAGCCACGCCGCGACCAGCAGCGCCGCCTGGCCGAGGGTGTTGGTGCCCTGCTCCACCCACTGCATGGCCAAGGTCTCGTGATCGGGGTGGTTGCGCAGCGGCACCAGCAGCAGCACGCAGGCCAGCCCGGCGACGTAGAGCGCCACCGCGCCCCAGGCGCGCCGTCGGCCGGCGATGACCGCGGCCAGGACGCTGATGGTGGTCACACCCGTGGTGGCGAGGGCGAAGACCGGTTGGAGGATGGCGTACGCGATCGCCACGCCAGCGGTAACGGCCAGCACGGCGGCGAACGGCCACCACGGCACGCTGCGCCCGCGCAGCGCGCCGGCCAGGCCCCAGATCAGTCCGACCGCGCCGAGCGCCATCAGCGGGAACAGCGCCGCCTCCAACCAGGGTAGGTCGACCGAGAACCCGGCCAGCAGCAGCTTCCAGGTCGCCTTGGCCAGGCCGCCGAGGCCGATCAGGACGGCGCCGACCCGGGCGACCGGGCCCACCCGGGGCACGATCCGACCGGACAGCCCGGCCAGGATCCAGAACCCGACCAGCGCCAGACCGGTCGGCACGAAGTCCTCCAGCGCGAGGAGGACGGTGTAGTCGCTGCCGTTCACAGCACACGCTCGCGCCGGGTCATGCGCGGCCGCCGACGGAGTCGCCGAAGAGGTCGCGCTTGCGGAAGCCGGCACCGGCGAACCGGGCGGCGGCCTTGCGGCTGGTCAGCCAGGCGGCCCGGCTGCCGTTGCGGCCCCCGGCGAGGATCCGGTCGGCCAGCCACGGGGTGACCGTCTCCACCCGGTCGCCGAGGATGTTGAAGATCTTCTTGGCCTTCGCCAGCTCGTCCGGCGGGTAGTCGTGGGTGAGCAGGTCGGTCACGACGATGCCGGGTGAGAGGTGGTGCACGGTGACCTTGTCGGCGACCCCGGCTGCGGCGAGCTCCTTGGCCAGCCCGTCGGTCAGGTAGGTGACCGCACGCTTCGACGCCCCGTACCCGGTCAGCCCTGGCCGGGCCTGGCCGTTGGAGCCGAAACCCTCCATGTTCCACAGCGCGCCGTGGCCCTGCTCGACCATCGCGGCGAGCACCACCGCGCTGGCCCGGGCCACCCCGCCGAGGTTCGCCGCGAGCACCCCGTCCAGCTCCGCCGGGGCCAGCTCCCACAGCGGGCGGCGGGCGTGGTTCGTGCCCGCGTTGTTGATCCAGATGTCGACGGCACCGAACGCCTCAGCGGCGGCCGACCACAGCGCGGACACGTCGGCGCGGTCGGTGACGTCCGCGCGCACCCCGAGCACCTCGGTGCCGGCCGACGCCGAGGCGTCGGAGCGCAGCGCGGCGAGCGCCGTGGCCACCGACTCCGCGCTGCGTCCGCAGAACGCGACCCGGGCGCCGCGGGCCAGCAGCGCGCGCACCAGGCCGGCGCCGATCCCGCGGGTGCCGCCGGTCACCACCACCGCGGTCATCCGGCCGGCTCCCAGGCGAGCAGGCCGTGCAGGACGCTGTCCAGTACGTTGCCCCGGAACAGCTCGTACACCACGGCGAGGCGCCCACCGGCGGACATGCCCAGCTCGGCGTCGATGGCGAACTCGCGGCCCTTGACCTTCCACACGTCGCCGCCGTCGGCGTGAAAGTGCCAGGACGGGTAGCTGGCCCGGCCGAAGCCCTGCGCGTTGCCCCAGGCGTCCGGGCCCTCGAAGAACAGCCGGTCGCCGTCGCGGCGCTGCTCGACCACGTACTGCCGATCCAGGCCGGCGCCGGTCCAGCCCACCACCCGGCGGGTACGGAGCAGGTCGATCGGCTCCAGGCCGAGGCGCACCGCGACCTTGCCGCGCCGCTGCTGGTCGGCGCCCCACAGCTCGCAGCTTCCGCTGAACGCGCCGGACTGCTTGGTCGGCAGGATGTACGGCACCGGACCGCGCCGCTCCTCGGCGGACAGGAACCGCGCCACCCGCTCCCGGGTGTCCGGGTTGGTGTCGTGGTCGAAGCTTCGGGTGTAGACGCCGTTGAAGCAGCCCACCACCGCCCAGCCCTGATAGAGCATCGACGAGTAGACCTGGGTCTCGCCGTCGGGCAGCACCTGGTTCCAGGTGTTCAGGTCGACCTGCCAGCCGGGGCCGTAGTAGTGCGAGTCCACGAAGGACCCGTACGGCTGGCCGGTGCCGAAGAAGTCGGGGCCGGTGTAGACCCGGTCGGCGTCGGAGTCGATCACGCCGAAGGCGAACGGCGCGCCGAGCCGGTAGCGCCCGGCCAGCTCGCCCCCGCCGACCAGCCCGCCGTCCATGTAGTACGTGGTGACGCCGTCGGCGAAGACCGACGAGCGGCGGATCTCCTCGAAGCCCTGCCAGACGCCGGTGGCGGTGAACAGCGACGGTCGGCCGTGCCATTCGCCGGCGATCCGTTGCTGCCACCCGCTCGGTTCGGCGGCCGCCGGTTCGGTTGGTTCAGTCATTGCCGATCAGCTCCGCCCGGATCCGGTCGGTTGCCGGGTCGCCGATCAGCCGGGAGACCCGGGCCCAGACCGGGTCGACGTCGGGGCTGAACAGGTTGACCCGCACGGCGGTGTCCCGGGCGGCCAGGTCGGTGTCGGCCAGGCCGGCCACGACGTCGGCCGGCAGGCCGTCGGTCACCAGCGTGGACCAGTGCTCGGCGTACGCGGAGACGGCGGCTCCGATCTTCCGGAACGCCTCCTCGGTGGCCCGGCTGACCAGCATCCACGGCGACATCAGCGCGTGCTGGCGTGGCCCGATGTCGGCCCGGCTCAGCCCGTCCATCGCGTCGGCCTCGGTGAAGACCGCGGTGAGCGGCTGGTACACCGCGTCCATGTAGGGCAGGTGGCTGCTCAGCTCGGCCCGGGGGATCAGGTCGAGGTGGTAGGCGTAGTAGTCGCCGCCGTACACCGAGTCCAGGGTGAAGTGCGGGACCGCGTTGTCGGCGGCGGTGAAGGCGAAGACCATGTGGCTGTCGAGGCGGATCATCGGGACGACCAGCCCGACGTAGACCACCTTGGCCACCGGCTGGCCCGGTGCGCCCCGCCAGACCCGCAGCGAACCCACCGGGTCGGGCGACATCGGGCTGCTCAGCGGCTCGTCGATGACCGCGGTGAGCGGGTGCCGGGCGGTCAGGTGGGCCACCGCGTTCTCGCAGAGTTCCAGCGGGAGACTCATGCCTGCTCCTTCGTCGGCGCGCTGTTGGTCGGCTCGGGGCTCGCCTGCGCCTCGGCCCCTGCGGCGGCGTCGGCGCCCTCCTCCTCGGTGATGCGCTTGAGCCCGATCCGCTGCGACTCCGCCACGGTCGGGTGGTCGCCCTTGGCCTTGTGTATCCAGGCGCGGGCCAGCTCCGGGTTCTCCCGGCGGGCTGGCGAGGGGATGACGGTTGCCTCTCGGCGCGGCACGTCGCCCGTCACCCGGTCGGCGTCGGAGAGCATCCAGCCCTGCTCGGCCAGCTCCTGCCGGCGTCGTCGGTAGTGCACCGCGATGAGGTCGCTCTTGACGTGCAGCTCCGCGCCGAGGTCGAACGGGAGCAGCTCGGGGCGGACCTTGTTCACCACCTCGGCGTCCTGGTAGAAGATCCGGATGACGCGCTGCACGGCGTTGCGGTTGGCCCAGGCCCCGGTGAAGAAGGTGCGCAGCGCGACCCACTTGACCAGTGTGGTCGTTTCGTCCACCGGGATGTTGGTGTCGTAGATGATCAGCTCGCCGATCGGCAGCCGGACGTGCAGCTTGATCATGTTGGGCAGCATCCAGCCGGCCGAGGTGACCACCGGCGGGCGGTTGGCCAGGTCCGCGTTGTTGCGGCTGATCAGCGACCAGAGGCCCTTGGAGCGCGGCGGGTGCAGGCTGACCGTGGCGAACGCCGACCACTCGTCGCGCACCTCGACCTCGTACTCGGGAACCTCGGGCTTCTCCCGGTTGCCGAACACACTGCCGTGCACGAAGGGCGCGTGCGCGATGTCGCAGCCGTTCTCCAGGATCCGCTCGTAGTTGGCCTTCCACAGGAACTCGCCGGTCACCGCGCGGTACTTGCCGCCGTTCTCCACCAGGTTGTCGAACTCCGGCCAGACCGGGATCGGCGGCCGCTCGGCCTCGGGCAGGTCGCCCATGAAGACCCAGACGAAGCCGTAGCGCTCCTGCACGGGGTACGAGTCGACCCGGGCCTTGCTCGGGATGCCCCGGCCGGGCTGGTTCGCCGGGATCTTCGTGCACGCCCCGCCCGGCTCGTACTCCCAGCCGTGGTACGGGCAGACGATGTTCTCGCCGGCCGTCCAGCCGCCGGAGAGCGCCGCACCCCGGTGCACGCACAGGTCGGACAGGGCCACCACGCGCCCGCGCGGGGTGCGGTAGAGGGCCAGGTACTGGCCGAGCACGGTGATCCGGGTCGGCTTGGTGGTGACCCGGTCGGAGAACTCGACCGCGTACCAGAAGTTCTTGAGCATGGTGGCTTACCTCCGACGGAACGAGGCGATCGAAGAGGTGGTGTCGAGCTTTGCCAGCAACCGGTCGAAGCCGTCGGCCGGTTGGCCGCGAAGGTGGACGGCGAGGAAGCCGGACAGCAGGTCGACCAGGAGCGCGCGGGTGGTCTCCGGGTCGCCGGTCGCCTCCTCGTCGAGGAAGGCGCGCGCCGAGGTGGGGTCGAGCGGGTGCGCGATGCCGAAGTGGTTGGCGCCGGCCAGCCGCACCAGCAGGTTGGTGCCGCCCGCGTCGGGCAGTGCCTCGTCGAAGGTGCGGGTGATCGGGTCGGCGCGGGTGGTCGCGTCCTCGCCATACCGGTCGGCTGAGCCGTTGATCACGCCGTCGTTGGTGCCGGCGAGCAGCATGACCGGGCAGTCCACCTGGGCCGGCAACACGGTGCCGGCCGGCCAGCCGAGCATGGTCGCCACCATGGTGTGCGCCCCGTAGGTGGCCACCGCACGGACCTCGGGCAGGAACCGCGCCGACTGCAGCGCCACCGTTCCGCCGGCCGAGTGGCCCAACAGCGCCACCCGGTCGAGGTCGAGCAACCCGTCGAGTGGTCCGGTGAGCTGCGCCAGCGCGTCGAGCACCGGGCGCAGCGACGGGCTGGTCGGCCGGCTGCCGTAGCCGTCCGGCCGGGCCGCGTCCAGGTCGACGCCGGGAGTGATGCCGTGCAGGCCGGCGAAGAGCACTCCGACCCAGTCGTAGGTCACCGCGACGAGGCCCCGCGCGGCCAGCTCCACCGCCAGCCAGCGGTAGGTGTCCTGCCCGACGTTGACCCCGGAGACCAGCAGGACCACCGGGTACGGTGCCCTGGCCGGGTCTGCCGCCAGCACCCCGCTGAGCCGCTCGGCGTCCGAGCCGGTGGGCCGGGCCGGGTAGTAGACCCGCAGGTGTGCGGTGTCGAACGGGGCCGGCGCGCCGGGCACGCGTGCGGCCCACCAGACCGACCGGACGCCGCTTCGCTGCGGACCGCTCATGCCGACGGCCGGGGGAGTTCGCGGTCGCCGCCCCAGAGCGCGCGGACGAGCCGGTTGGTGGTCTCCTCGCCGAAGTAGCGCACGCCCATCACGTTCGCCGGGTCGCGGTCGGCGATGTTGCGGCGGATCCGCAGATCGGTCTCGGCGAGCGCGGCCCGCTCCTCGGCCGGCACCGGCTCGGCCTCGTCGACCCAGCGCAGCCAGCGGTCGACGTGGGCGTGGGTCACCTGGCTGACCTTCTCGATGTTCTCCGGGCTGCGGTCGAAGGAGTAGCAGTACGCCGTCGGCGAGAGGCTGGCCCGGATGAACCCGGCCCGGCTGACGAAGTAGTCGAACGCCGGGTCGGCGCGTAGCTGCAGCCACTCCTCGTTGACCGGCTCGTAGTACCGGTCGTAGTAGTCGCCGTGCTCGACCATGTTGAGCCGGGGTACCGAGTCGATGTAGAACCAGCCGCCGGGCCAGACCAGCAGGGCCAGCCCCAGGTGCGGCACCCTGACCTGCGGGCCCAGCCAGCACGTCAGGTGCAGGTTGGCGAAGCTGGCCGCCGGGTTGCCCAGCCAGGAGTGCACGAGCCAGTCGACCTCGGGCCCGGTGTACGCGGCCAGCGAGCCGCCCGGCCCGTTCGGGTAGTCCCCGTAGTGCTCCAGCGGCTCGGTGGACGGGTCGCGGGTCAGCGCGAACCGCGCGGCGATCTTGGCCTTCAGCTCATCCAGGAGTACCTGGTACCGGTGGAACGTCTCGTGGACGTCGACCGTGGGGGAGTTGTCGAGCATGTCCTCGACATGTTTCAGGGTGTCGGCCACGGGTCAGCGCCTTTCGGTGAGGGCCTGGACGAGCCGCCACGGGCGGCCGTCGACTAGGTCGGTTCGGCGGGAGACGAGCCGGTTCGCCGCCTGCGCCGGGGCCACCACGGCATGCGTGACGGGCCGGTCGGCGGCGATGTCGGTGCGCAGCGGGCTGCTGATCCGGCCGGTGAACGGCCCGGCCCAGGTGGTCCAGAGGGTGAAGTCGGCGCTGAGCGCGAAGACCGCGGCGCCCGTGCCGAGTGGCCCGGCGGCGATCACGTTGAGCCGGTTCTCCGCGGCCCGCTCCGGCAGGCCCAGCGCCAGCTCCCAGGGCTCGCGCGGGGTGAACGGCACGGCGACCACATCGGCGTCGGCGAGCGCGGCGAGCCGGAACGTCTCCGGGAAGATCGCGTCGTCGCCGACCACGATCGCCAGCCGCCCCCAGGGCAGGTCGAAGGTGCGCAGCGCGTCGCCGGGCCGCGCGGCGTCGCGGGCCGCGCCGGCCCGATGCAGTTGTGGCTGCTCGCCGACCACGCCATCCGGGCCGATGAGCAGCCCGACCGGGCCGTCGGCGCCGCGGGCGGTGGCCACGGCGTACGAGTCGGTGCCGCGCAGTGCCGGTACCAGCGTCGCGGCCACCTCGGCCGGCCCGACGTGCTTGCCGAGGGCGTCCTCGGCGAGCACGGCGAGCAGCGCGCCCTCGGCGACCGCCTTGCCGAGCAGGTCGGCCGCCTGGCCGGGGTCCTGCGGCCGGACCACGGCGACCGGCAGGCTCGCCGCGCCGGGCGGCCGGCGGCGGCCGGTCGGCGCGTTCCCGAGCGGGCCGTAGAGGTCCGGCCGGCGGGCCGCGAGGATGTCGGTGCCGTCCGGGCGTTGCTTGTCGTCGGCGCGCTCCGGAGCGATGTCGGCGATGACGACGGCCTCACCGGTGCGCGGGCCCTTGGCCACCACCGTGCCGTCCGGTGCGACGATCTGCGACTCGCCGGCCCCGTGCAGCCACTGCTCCGGCACGCCGAGGCCGCGGCTCATGGCCGGCAGGTGCTCGGCGGGCAGCAGCGGGCCGACCTTGTTGGCGGCGATCACCCAGGCCCGGTTCTCCGTGGCCCGCACCGGGATGTGCAGTGCGGCTTCATCGGTGGCGAACGAGTTCAGGCTGTTCAGCAGCACCTGCGCGCCGCGTAGCGTGAGCCCGCGGGTGACCTCGGAAATGACGCCCTCCATGCAGGCGTACATGCCGAGCCGGCCGATCGGGGTGTCGAGTACCGGGCCGACCTCGGTCGCCGGGTCGAGGTGGTCGTTCTCGGCGCCCATCAGGACCTGCTTGTCGCAGCTGCCGAGCACCGCCCCGTCCGGTCCGAAGAGGAAGTTGGTGCCGCCGGTGCGCCCGTCGGGGTAGGCGTGCGTGACGTTGATTTTGATGTACACCCGGTGCTCGGCGGCGCTCGCCGAGATCGCGGTGAGGAACGTGTCGCCCGGCCGGGTGGCCAGGGCGCGTGCCTGGGCGCGGTCGGTGTACCAGGACAGGTGGTTGCAGAACTCGGGCAGCACCACGAGTTGCGCGCCCTGTCGGGCGGCGTCGGCGATCAGGCGCAGACAGGTGGCCAGGTTGGCCTCGATGTCCTGGCCGGCCTCGAACTGTACGGCGGCAACCCTGATGGTCATTCCCGCTCCGGTTCCCCTGGCGAAACGCTGTTTCCAGAACATACACTCGGGCGACGCCGGGGAACAGGGGGAAGAACAGGTGTTTACACACGTGGTACTGATGAAGTTCGCCGATGCGGCCGATGCTGCCAAGGCGAAGTCGCTGCTGGAAGGTCTGGCCAGCACAATTGATGAGATCGCGACGCTGACGGTCGCCCTGGACACGCTGCGGACACCGGTCTCCTACGACCTCTGCATGATCAGCACGCACACCGACGCGGACGCGTTGCGCGCCTACCAGTCCCACCCCGCCCACCTGGAGGTGGCGGGCTGGCTCAAGCCGCGCCTCGCGGCCCGCGTCGTCGTCGACTACTGAGGACAGGGCCCGCCCGACGCCGGCCGGCCTCAGCCCGGGTACGCGTTGGCGGGCAGCCCGGCGCCACCGGGCCGGAACGGGCCGGGGGCGTGCACGACGCAGGTCTGCGCGTACTCGGCCAGCCCCTCCTCGGCGTACTCCCGGCCGTAGCCGGAGCGCTTCACCCCACCGAACGGCGCCCGCAGCGACAGCCCGGTGCGGTTGTGCGTGTTGACGAAGACGAAGCCCGCCTCGACCCGGCGGGCCAGCGCGAACGCCCGCTCCTCGTCGGCCGACCAGACCGAGCCGCCAAGGCCCAGCTCGTCGGCGTTGACCCGGGCCAGCAGTTCCTCCTCGTCGTCGTAGAGCAGCAGCGGTACCGTCGGCCCGAACTGCTCCCCGGCGATCACCTCGGCGTCGTCCGGAGCGTCCAGCACGAGCGTCGGGGCCACGAAGTACCCGCCGGCCAGGTCGGTGCCGCCGTCGACGGTGCCCAGCGGCAGCGCGGTGGCTCCCCGGGCGACGGCCGCCGCAACGATCCGCTCGATCCGGGCGGCGGCGCCGGCCGAGATGACCGGGCCCATGCTCACCCCGGGCGTGAGCGCGTCACCGACCCGCAGCACCTCCGCCGCGGCGGACCGGTACGCCGCCACGAACTCGTCGCGGCGGCTGCGGTGCACGTACAGCCGCTTCGCCGCCATGCACACCTGGCCGCTGGTGGCGAAGCTCGCCAGGACCAGCCGGCGCATCGGCTCGGCGCCCAGGTCAGCGTCGGGCAGGAAGATCGCCGCATCGTTGCCGCCCAGCTCCAGCACGACCGGCGTGGTCTGGGTGGCCGCGGTCGCCGCCACCTGCCGGGCCGCCACGCCGCCGCCGGTGAACGCCACCTTGCGCACCAGCGGGTGCCCGACCAGCGCCGCTCCGGCGACGGCGTCGCCGTGGACGACCGCCAATGTCCCGTCCGGCAGCGCCCCGGTCAGCAGGTGCAGCGCCTCCGAGACCGCCAGCGGGGCCAGCGGCGAGGGCTTGACCACCACCGTGTTGCCGGCGGCGAGGGCCGGGGCCACCTTGAGCAGGGTGAGGATGATCGGCGCGTTCCACGGCGTGATCGCGGCGACCACCCCGTACGGCCGGGGCAGCCGCAGTAGCCGGCCGGCCGCGTCGTCGATCTCCCGCTCCGCGTACGCCGCCGGGGCATGCTCGACGACCCAGCGCAGGTACGTGGCGGCGAACCCGACCTCGCCGCGGCAGTCGGCGAGCACCTTGCCCGACTCCCGGGCCAGCAGCTCGGCCAGCGATTCGAGCCGTCCGGCGATCGCGTCGGCGCCGGCGGTCAGCGCGGCGAGCCGCCGCGCGATGTCGGTGGCCGCCCAGGCCCGCTGCGCGGCGTCGGCCCGGCGGACCAGGGCGTCCACCCGGTCGGGCCCGCTGACACCGACCGTGCCGACCAGCTCGCTGGCCCTGGACGGGTTCTCCCGCTCGATCACCGCCCCGTGCGGGCCGTCGCCGGGTGCCGTCATGCCCGTGCCACCGGCTGTCCGGCGTCGGGGCGCAGCGAGGCGATCATGGAGCTGCGCAGCAGGTATGCCCGGGCGGCCGCCGGATCCTCGGTCAGCGCGCGCAGGCCGGCCAGCTGCGCGGACCGCAGCTGCGGATCGGTGGCCCGGATCCGGCGGTAGTTCTGGTCGGAGACCTCCTGCACGTAGGTCAGGGCGATCCGGCGCCGCTCGTCGGCCACCGCCGTCACCGCCCGGTCCAGCTCCCCGCCGTCCGGTGCCGAGCGGCCCGAGGCCAGCACCTCCGCGTAGGCGACCGCGTCGTGGATGCCCGAGTTCATGCCCAGCCCGCCGAGCGGGTTGTTGACGTGCGCGGCGTCGCCGGCCAGCAGCACCCGCCCCTGCCGGAACGCCGCGGCGACCCGCTGGTGCACCCGGTACAAACTGGCGTGCGCCACCCGCCACGGCCGGCCCGGGTCGGCGATCGCCCGCAGCCGCTCGTCGAGCCGGCCCAGCTCGTGGGCGTCGGGGGTGTCCTCGGGGGTGGGCAGCAGCACCCGCCAGTGGTCCGGCGTGCGCAGCAGCACCGACCACTCGACCGGGTCGAAGACGTAGTTGACGTACGCCAGCGGGCCGAGCAGCGCCGGTAGGTCCTCGTCGGTGGAGGCCACCAGGAACCGTTCGGGGTAGGTGATCCCGTCGAACGGCAGCTCCAGCGCCCGCCGTACCGCGGAACTGGCGCCGTCGGCCGCGATCAGCCAGTCGCCGGCCACTTCCCGGCCGTCCTCGGCGACCGCGACCACGCCGCCGTCGGCCGGATCCGTGGCGTGCCGTACCGAGTCGACCGGCCAGCCGAAGTGGACCCGAGCCGCGGGGTGCCGGGCCAGGTGGGCCAGCAGGATCTGGGTCAGCTTGGACTGCTCGCACTGCACCCGGTACGGGTACGGAGTGTCGCCGGCGAGCACCGCGAGGTCCAGCTCCGCGATCAGCCCCTCCCGGTGGTCCCGGTAGGCGAACGTCGGCGCGACCAGCCCACGCGCCAACAGGTCCGCGCCGACCCCCAGCGCGTCGAGCATCTCCAACGTCGGCGGGTGGAACGTGGAGGCGCGGGACTCGGCGGCGAGCTGGTCGCCGGCCTCCAGCACGGTCACCTCGCAGCCCCGGCGGGCCAGCGCGAGCGCTGCGGTCAGCCCGACGGGCCCCGCTCCGGCGACCAGCACGTGCATCAGGCGTACCTCCGATCGAGAGTCAGCGCGTCGTCCTGGCCGACCAGCGCGGTGAACGACGACCAGGCAAGCCGGGGCACCGCGTCAGCGTGGCCGTCCCGGCCGATCGCGGCGTAGGCGGCGGCAGCCGCGCGGAGCGCGGCCAGCATCGGCGCGACCGGGTGCAGCACGACCCGGACCCCGAGCGCGCCGAGCGCGTCGTCGGGCGGGAAGGGCCGCACGCCGCCCGCCTCCGAGCGGTTCACCACCAGGGGTACGCCGGGCAGCGCGGTACGCACCGCCGCCAGCTCCTCGGCGGTGTCCACGCCCTCCAGGAAGACCGCGTCCGCGCCCGCGGCGGCGAACCGGCCGGCCCGTTCGATCGCCTCGTCGAGGCCGGCCACCGAGTAGGCGTCGGTGCGTGCGATCAGCACCAGGCCGGTGCCCGCCTCGGCGATCGCCCGGATCTTCGCCGTCGCGCCCGCCCGGTCCAGCAGTTCCTTGCCGGCCAGGTGGCCACAGCGCTTCGGGCTGACCTGATCCTCCAGGTGCAGCCCGGCGACACCGGCCACCGCGTACCGCTGGGCGGTCCAGACCGCGTGCAGCGGGTTGCCGTAGCCGGTGTCCGCGTCGGCGATCAGCGGCACGCCGGCCAGTGCCGGGACCAGCCGGGCGGCCCGCTCCGCGACGTGTGTGCCGTGCAGGTACCCCAGGTCGGGAAGGCCCAGCTCGACCGCGGCGCAGACCGCACCGGACAGGTGCACGGCCCGGTGCCCGGCCTCGGCGGCCAGCGCGGCGGTGAGCGGGTCGTGTACGCCGGGGGCGTGTACCGGCGAGGCGCCGCCCAGCAGCGCCCGCAGCACGTCGGCCGGGCGTGCGGGCGCGACTTCGCCGGGCGCGACCGGGGGCGCATCCCTCGACGGGACGGTCTCGCCCGGGTTCATGGCCGGCCGTGCAGCGCGAAGCCGCCCTCGACGCCGACCACCCGCGGGTTGGTGAAGAACCGCAGGGTCTCGGCGGTGCCCTCCTCGCCGTACCCGGACAGCCCGAACGCCGGGCGCGGGCTGAACAGGTGCAGGCTGAGCACCGAGGAGCCGTTGACCTTGACCTCGCCGGCCCGGATCCGGCGGGCCACGGCCAACGCGGCCTCCTCGTCGGAGCCGAGCATGTACGCCTCCAGCCCGTACGGCGTGCCGTTGGCCAGCGCCACCGCCTCGTCTTCGGTGGCGTACGGGTGCACCGCCGCCACCGGTCCGAAGATTTCGTCGCCGGTGTGCGCCGCGGCGACGCCGGTGACCAGCGTCGGGGCGAGGAAGTTCCCGCCGGCCAGCGGCCCGGCGGTCGGCAGCGTGGTGCCGGTGACCGCGGTCCCGCCGTGGGCCAGCAGGTCGTCTCGGGCGGCCAGCACCCGGGCCAGGTGCCGGGAGTGCACCAGCGGACCGAGGTCGGTCGCGGGGTCCAGCGGCGCCCCGGCGACCAGGCCGGCGAGCCGGTCGGCGATCGCCCCGACGATCTCGTCGTGCCGGTCGGCGGGCACGATCAGCCGGCCGAGCGCCCGGCACCACTGGCCGTTGAGCGTGCTGAGCAGGTCGACCGCGGCCCGGGCGACGTCGGCGATATCGGCGTCGGGGAGCACGACCAGCGGGTTGTTGCCGCCGAGCTCGAGCTGCACCGGCTTGATGTCGTAGGCGCAGGCCGCCGCGACCGCCCGCCCGGCGGCGAGCCCGCCGGTGAAGGAGACCGCCCGGATCCGGGGATCGCTGACCAGGGCCGCGCCGGCCTCGGCCCCGCCGTGCACGAGCTGGAACACCCCGGCCGGCACCCCGGAGGCGGCGAGCGCGGCCCCGATGACGGCCGCGAGCCGTTGGCTGCCGTACGGGGCGTACTCGCTGGGTTTGAGGATCGTGGGGCAGCCGGCGGCGAGCGCGTTCGCGACCTTGTGCGCGGCCATCGGCGCGGGCGCGTTCCACGGCACCACGCAGGCGGCCGGACCCCAGGGCAGCCGTTCGACGTGCGCGATCCGGCCGTCCTCGCGGTGGAACTCCTGGCTTTGCGGGCCCTGCCGTAGCTGGGCGGCGGCGAGCCGGAACGCGCCGCCGAGGATCACGCCCAGCGGTGTGGTCTGCCGGATCGGCACACCGGTGGTCGCCGACTCCAGCGCGCAGATCTCGGCCGCGACGCCCTCGACCGCCTCGGCGACGCCGTCCAGCACGTCGGCGCGAGCTGGGGCCGGCAGAGCGGCCCAGCTCCCGGCCTCGTGCACCGCCGAGGCGGCGGCGACGGCGGCCTCGATCCGGTCCGGCGGCGTGCCGGCGGCGGGCCGCCGCACCGCCCCGGTCGCCGGATCCTCCAGGTCGAACCCGAGCGGCGCGTCGCTGGGCGTCCAGACCCCGTCGACCAGGTCGGCGAGATCGGGCAGGTCCGGCTGGTCCGGCTGGTCGGACCCGGTCACCCGGCCACCGCCGCGAACAGGTTGTTGGACCGGTCGCTGGTGACCGAGCCGGCCGCCTCCAACCGGCCGCGCTCCGGCGGGAACGTCATCACCAGCCCCATCGCCAGGTCGCGCAGCGCCCGGCCGACGGGCCCGTTCATGGTGGCACCGGATGTGCCGGACGCCTTGAGCGCGCCGACCGCAACGTCGAAGCACGCCTCGCAGATCGAGCCCTTGGCCAACCGCCACTGCCGGTAGACCTCGGCGTGCGGGCGCAGCGGCGGCTCGCTGGTCTCCAACAGCAACTGGCGGCGCAGCCAGAGGTACGCCGTCTCCAACCGTTCGGTCATGTCACCGATGATCACCTGGTGCATGGGGCTCTCCGCAATCGGCCGGCCGGTGTCGGCGAAAGTCTTCTGGGTGAGCTTGGTCAGCGTGTCGTCGTAGACACTCTGCGCCGCGCCGACGTAGACCGCCGTGATGGCCAGCTGGTTGCCGACGAAGCTGCCGCGGCTGCACTGCAGCATCTTCACGAACGCGCCGGGCACGGTGAGCGCCTCGTCGGCCGGAATGAAGACGTCGTCGAGCCGGATGCCGTGGTTGGCCGAGCCGCGCATGCCGATGCCGTCCCAGGTCGGCCGTGAGGCGACCCCGGCGGCATCGCGGGGCACCAGGAACAGTGCCAGCCCGTCCGCCGTCTCATGCCCGGCGAGCCGGGCGGTGACCAGGTAGGTGTCGGCTACGCCAGTGGCGCAACCGAACGACTTCTCGCCGGTGAGCGACCAGCCGTCGACGCCGTCGCGGCTGGCCGGGGTGGCGGTGGTGGAGATGGCGATGTTGGCCGACGAACTCTTCACCGCCTCGCTGGCGAAGTTGGCCAGCCACACCCCACCGGCCATCCGGGTCAGCACCTTCTCGGCGAAGGCCCGCACGGCGGGGACGTCGGCGTCATCGAAGAGGCCGCGCTCGATCGCCTCCAGCGGCAGCAGGCCCCGGGAGGCGCTGGTGTTGTGGAAGAAGAAGGCCAACGCCGTCGACGGGCACGCGCTGCCCATCGCGAAGGTGGCGGCGGCGAGGTCGCGCAGGCCGCCGCCGAGGCCGCCATACTCCTGCGGAACCACCAGGCCGAGCAGCCCGGCATCGCGCAGCAGCGCGACGTGCGCGGCGGGGAACACCCCGTCGGCGTCGGCCTGCGCGGCGGCGGCCCGCAGCGCGGGCAGCACCTTCTCCACCCGGGCCGCGCGATCCTGCTCGACCGGGGTGAGGTCGTCGATGAGCCGTCCACCGGTGAACATGTGGGTCACTCCTCTGGTTTGTTGGCGGGGAGCCGGGGACAGGACACCCCGAGTTGCCGGGCGAGAAAGACCACGTCGCGGGTCCGCAGGGCGCCCGTGCGACCACTGAGGGTGGTGTCGAAGCCGGTGACCCCGCTCTTCATCGCGACCATGGCGTTGACCAGGCCGAGACCGCGCTGGGTCCGCAGCCGCACCCGAAGTGAGGCGCGGCGGGCGCGCACGGTGGCGTCGGCGAGCACGGCCCGCACCTGCACCGGGCTGGCGTCGGCCTCCTCCACCAGGGTGACGGCGGTGTGCCCGGCGCGCAGCAGGTGGTCCAGCTCGGCGAGGGTGGCCTCCTCGGCGCCGGCCCGGAAGGCGTCGGCGATCATCGGGCCGGGGGTTGCCCGCACCGTGAAGCCGGCCGTCGCCAGGGTGCTCGCGCGTAGGCGGGAGAGTCGACCCCCGATCGCGATGTCGATCCTCTCCGGCAGCGGGTCGGCGAGCTGGCTCCACGCGCTGGAGTGGAACAGCAGCGGCGCACCGACCCGGGGAGTGCTGGCGGCGAGCACCTCGCCGACGAAGATCGTGTGGTCGCCGCCGGGGTAGGCGTGCACGACCCGGCAGTCCAGCCAGGCGGTCGCGTTGGCCAGGACCGGGCAGCCGGTCTCGGCGTGCGCCCAGTCCAGCCCGCCGAAGCGGTCGGTGACCCCGGGGTGCATGCCGGCGAAACGCTGGCCGATGCCGGCCTGGCCCTTGCCGAGGAAGCTGATCGCGAAGACGCCGGCCCGCTCCACCAGGGCGTGGCTGGGAAGGTGGACGCCCACGCAGACGGAGACCAGCGGCGGGTTGAGGCTGACCGAGGAGAACGAGCTCGCGGTCATGCCATGCGGCCGGCCGTCGATGACCGTGGTCACGACACCGACGCCACTGGGCCACTGGGCGAGGGCCGAGCGGAACGTGATGCTGTCAACCGACACTGGCAGGTTCTCCGTTTCGCATTAGGAAACGTCGTTACCACAAACGTAACGAGGGGCGTTGTCCCGTGTCAACCGTCGTTCGGTGGTGGTCAGGACACGCTGTTTCGCTAGGTGGAATCGAGCGAATCGAGCGACCTACACTGCTCTGGAGACCGGACGAACGAACAGCGCTGTGGAGGCCCACCCATGACCAGTCGGACATCCGCGGCGACGGCACCGGCCGTGGCGGAGGACGGCGACGGCCAGTCCCGCTCGATCGCGGCGGTCGAGCGGGCGATGGACGTGCTGCTCTACTTCGGGCGCAGCGGGCGCCCGGACCTGGGCGTCACCGAGATCGCGACCGCGCTGGGCCTGACCAAGGCTGCCGTGCACCGCATCCTCACGGCGCTGCGCAGCCGGGAGCTGATCATTGTCGACCCGAGCACCCGTCGCTACGCACTGGGCCACGCGGCCGTCACGCTCGGCCGTGCCTACCTGGCCCGCACCGACCTGCGCGCGATGGCCGGCCCGGAGCTGCGCGCGCTGGCAGCCGAGACGGGCGAGACCGCCACGCTGTCGCTGCGCCGGGGCGACACCCGGCTGTACGTCGACCAGGTGGTGCCCGAGCACGAGCTGCGGCTGGACGTCAACATCGGCATCCCGTATCCGCTGCATGCCGGCAGCTCGTCCAAGGCGTTCCTGGCCTTCGTCGCCGAGGACGAGCTCGATGCCTACCTGGAGCGGCACCGGCTCGACGAGCTCACCGACCGCACCATCACCGACCCGGTGAAGCTGCGCAAGGAGATGGCCGCCATCCGTAAGCGCGGCTATGCCACCTCGCGCGGTGAACGCCAGCCCGGCGCGACGTCGATCGCGGCGCCGGTCTTCGACCACGACGGGCACGTGGTGGCGGTCGTCAGCGTGGCCGGGCCGGTGGGGCGGTTCAAGCCGGACTCGCCCGACCTGGCGAAGTCGCTGCTGAAGGCGACCAGCCGGATCTCCGCTCAGCTTGGCTACCACGGCGCCTGACCGACCTGCCCGGGTCACAGCGCCGCGAGCGGCTTCAGCACGCCAAGCGCCGCGGCCGCCAGCACGCTGCCCCAGATGCCCCACACGTAGGGTAGGCAGCCGTCGATCGCCCGCCGCATCGTGCGCTCCACCTCCGGTGTGGAGCCGGTCGTCATCAGCGTGCCGAAGGCCGGCCCGAACGGGCGCAGGGTGAGCCGGATGCCCAGTCCGCAGGCGATCGCGACGCTGTAGAGCAGGATCTTGCCGCCCAGCCACTTCGGGTTGGTGTCCACGCCGAACGGTGCGGCGGCGTAGAGCGTGTAGAGCGCGGTCCCGGCCAGCCCGGCGATCAGCACGATACGGACCGTCCAGTCCGCCCGGCGCACCCACCGGCGGTGGCCCGGGCGGTGGTGGTCGGAGATCGTGGCGGCCAGCCACCCCGCCGCGAACACCCAGAGCAGCGCGACGATCGGCCAGCCGAACGGGTTGATCCCGAAGGCCCGCGCGCCGTGCGGGTCCAGCGCCATCAGCGTGACGCCGCTGGGCAGGAAGAGCACCAGGCAGATCTTGGGCCCCAGGTCGAGCCCGCTCATGATCTTCAGAGCGGTGGCCCGGGCGGCCGGCGTGAGATCGGGCTTGAGGACGAACCTGCTCGACCAGAAGACCCCGAGATCTCCGCCCAGCCAGAAGACGAAGAGCACGATGTGCAGCAGAATCCACCAGCCGTACGGGTGCGGTCCCATGAGGCCTCCTTGACATCTCGACCACCAATGGAAACACTGTATCCGTAGCCGAAACAATGCCCGCGCCTCGCCGGGGCGGTGTCGAGCGGAAGGGCCCGAAGCCGTTGAGGTCGTACCTGTACGTACCCGGGGACGCGCCCGACAAGCTGGCCAAGGCGGCGGGGCGCGGCGCGGACGCAGTGATCGTCGACCTGGAGGACGCGGTGCCACCGGCCGGCAAGGACGCCGCCCGCTCGGCGGTCGCCGCCTTCCTGCGCTCCGCGCCGCCCGGCGTCGCCTGGTGGGTGCGGATCAACCCGGGCCGGTTGGGCCACGTCGACGCGGCGGCCGTCGTGGGGCCGGGCCTCGCCGGGCTCTGCGTGGCGAAGGCCGAGTCCGCCGCCGAACTGACCGCCCTCGACGAGGTGCTCGGCGCGGCCGAGTCGGCGGCCGGGTTGCCGGCGGGCACGACCGCCGTGGTGCCGCTGCTGGAGTCGGCTGCGGCCGTGGTCGCGGCCCTCGACATCGCCCGCGCACCCCGGGTACGGCGGATGCAGCTCGGCGAGGCGGACCTGCGCGCCGACCTCGGCGTCACACTCGGGCCGGACGAACGGGAACTGCTGTTCGTCCGCTCGCAGGTGGTGCTGGCCAGCGCGGCGGTCGGAATCGAGCCCCCGGTGGCGCCGGTCAGCACCGACTTCCGGGACCTGGTCGCGCTGCGCGCGTCGACGATGGCGCTGCGGCGGCTCGGCTTCGTCGGCCGGGCCTGCATCCACCCGGCGCAGGTCGCGGTGGTGAACGAGGCGTTCACCCCCGCACCGGACGAGGTGGCGACGGCGGCGGACCTGGTGGCCCGCTTCGACGCGGCGGTCCGCGACGGCGTCGGGGTCTGCCTCGATGCGCGGGGCCGGCTGGTGGACGAGGCGGTGGTCCGCTCCGCCCGGCGCCTGCTCGCCCTGGCGGAGTAGGCGCCCGCGCAGGGCCCGGGCATTCGCGGCCCGGGCGTGGGTGCGGCGGTGGGCATGGCCGGTCGGGACCGGCCTCAGGCAGCCGAGGCGGTCAGCGCGAGTAGCGCCGATGGCGTCACCCCGGCGCCGGTGGCGCCGAGCACGGCGTCGCGCAGCGCGGCGATCCGCGCCGGTGGAAGCGCCCGCTCGGCGTTGAGCTGGAACTTCGTCGCCAGATCGGCCGCGCTCAACGGATGCTGCGGCCCGCCGCGCGACGAGTCGACCCGGTGCTCCAGGAGGGCGCCGCCGCGGGTCCGCACCCGCAGCACCGCCGCGAACGCACGCGGGAACAGTTCCGACGCCCGGGGGTCGGCCACGCACCGGACCCGGGCCGCCAGCGCCAGTCGGTCGGCCGGCAACTCGCCGGCGAAGTCGTCGAGCGACAGCCCCAGGCCGCCACCGCCGAGCAGCGCCGCCGCGATCGTGTACGGGCCGGAGAACTTCGCGTGGTACGCGCTGCGCGGGCGGATCTTCTCGGCGGTGGGTTCGGCGATGGTACGCAGGACCGGGGCGGCCACCCCCAGCTCGATCTCGGAGACGTCGGCCGGGTCGAGCCCACCGGCCCGCAGCGCCAGTGCACAGTCGACGCCGGGGTGGGTGAAGTGGTTCGACGGGTACGGCTTGTAGACCGTGCGCAGCACCTCCCAGTCGGTGCCCAGCCCGCGCAGCAGCGCGTCGGCGGTGAAGTCGCCGGTGTGCGCGGTGAAGAAGCCGAACCGTCCCTCCAGCACGGTCGGTGGCCCGGTCAGCCCGTCGGCCGCCAGCACCGCCGCGCTCACCCCGGCGTGGGCGGCCCAGCCGCAGTGGGCCTGCTTGATCGAGCCGCCGGTGCGGTTGGCCTCCAGGATGCCGGCGCCCATGCTGGCGGCGATCCCGATGGCATGGCCGATGCCCGCGGCGTCCAGGCCGTAGAGCAGGCCGGCCGCGACGGCCGCGCCGATCGTGCCGCAGATCGAGGTGGCATGCTGGCCCCGCTCGAAGTAGACGTTGACCCCGGTTTCGGGCAGGTAGCCGGCCATGCCGAGCCGGTTGGTGATCTCGATCCCGGCGGCCACCGCTGGGACCAGGGCCGCGTCGCCGGCAGCCGCACCGATCCCGACCGCCTCCGCGGCGGCGAGCGCAGCCGGCACGACGCTGGCACTCGGGTGCAGCACCGAGGGCAGGTGCGTGTCGTCGAAGTCCAGCGAGTGGGCCAGCACCCCGTTGACCAGCGCGGCGGCCGGAGCGGGCAGCCGGTCACCGGAGCCGATGACGGTGGCCTCGCCGACGCCGCCCCAGCGCCGCACGGAGCGCAGCGCCGCCGCCGCGGCGTCGGCCCCCGGGTCGGCGTGCGCGGCCAGGGCCAGCCCCAGGATGTCCAGCACCCGGCCGGGGATGTCGGCGCGGACGGCGTCGGGCACCCCGTGGTCGCGGCAGTCGACCGCGAAGCGCGCCAGCCGGGCGCTGAGCGTGGGCTCGTCCCCCGGCGCGGTCGCGGTCCCGGCCGTGCTTCCGCCCGCCGTCACGGCAGGACCGCCAGCGGGCGGACCGGGGCGCCGGTGGCCCCGACGATGGGCAGCGGGTTGAGCACGAACAGGAACTCCCGGGCCCCGGTGTCCAGCAGCGGGGCGAGGTTCATCGTCTCCACGATGTTGATCCCGTGCTCCACCAGCAGGATCCGGTGCACCGGCAGGCTGGCGTGCCCGCGTCCGGGTGCCAGGTGCTCGAAGGCGATCGTCTCGCCGCCGACGACCCTGGGCGAGCGCGCGGCGAGCCAGCGCGCGGCGGCCGCCCCAGGGCCGGGAACGCCGTCGGCGAGCCCGACGAACGCCGCACCGTCGCCCCACCGGCGCGACCAGCCGGTGCCGATCAGGACCGCGTCGCCCGGTGCGATCCGGGTGTGCCCGGCGGCCCGCTCCAGGTCGTCCGGAGTGATCTCGTAACCCGCCGGCAGCACGGCGGTGGAGTGCACGGCGGCGACGTCGAGCAGCACGGCCCGTCCGACGTACGGGTCGAACGTCTCGATGCCCAGCTCCGCGAAGCCTTCGTGGGACTGCGCTGCCGCAGCCGGTCGGCCGGCGTGCACGAGTCCGTCCTGCGAGACGTGGGCCAGCGCGTCGACGTGGGTACCGACGTGCCCGCCGGTGATGATGACCTCGTTGGCGGCGCTGCCGCCGTCGGCGCGCACCACGTCGCCGTGGCGGCGCTCGATCACCATCCGGAACGGCGGGTGGTTCGGTGACTGGGGCATTCCCCGGCGCAGCGGCTGGGCCAGGTCGATGACCCGGGCCCCGACCAGCGCCGGCCACAGCGCGGTCGCGCCGGGGTCGAGGTCGGGTTGCGGTCCACCGGTGCGAGGGCCCACTCAGATCACGCCTCTCGACTGCAGGTCGGCTCGCTCGTCGGCGCTGAGGCCGAGCCGGTCGCCGTACACGGACTGATTGTCGGCGCCGGGCGGACGCCCGGTCCACGCGATGACGCCGGGCGTCGCGGACATCCGGTACAGCACGTTGGGCATCCGCAGCGGGCCGAGCACCGGATCCTGCACCGTGGTCACGGTGTCCAGGGCCCGGTACTGCGGGTCGGCGAAGACGTCGGCGATGTCGTAGATCGGGGCGACCGCCGCCTGGGCCGCCTCGAACTCGGCGACCACCTCGGCGAGGTCCCGCTCGGCGATCCAGCCCCCGACGTAGCCGTCGAGCTCGTCGGCGTGCTGTGCTCGGGTGACGCCGCTGGCGAACCACGGTTCGTCGATCACCTCGGGGTGCCCGACGAGCCGCAGCACCCGTTCGGCGATGGCCTGGGCGCTGGTGGAGATCGCCACCCACCGGCCGTCGCGGGTGCGGTAGGTGTTGCGCGGGGCGTTGTTGACCGACTGGTTGCCGCTGCGCTGCTGCACGGTGCCGAGTTGGTCGTACGCCATCGCCTGCATGCCGAGCACGGTGACCAGCGGCTCGATGATCGCCAGGTCGATGACCTGTCCGTGGCCGGTGCCGGCGGGTCGGCCGGCGTCGCGGTGGTAGAGCGCGGTCATGACGGCCTGGGCGCAGGTGAGCGCGGCGATGCCGTCGGCGAGCCCGAACGGTGGCAGCGTGGGTGGTCCGTCCGGCTGGCCGGTGATGGCCGCGAAGCCGCTCATCGCCTCGGCGAGGGTGCCGAAGCCGGGCCGGTCACGATACGGCCCGTGCTGGCCGAACGCGGTGACCCGGGCGATGACCAGCCCGGGATTGTGTTCCTGCAGCGATTGTGGGGCCAGGCCCCAGCGCTCCAGCGTGCCGGGCCGGAAGTTCTCGATCAGCACGTCGGCCTCGGCGAGTAGGCGGCGAGCCAGCGCGGCGCCCTCGGGTCGACCGAGGTCGAGGGTGACCGCCTGCTTGTTGCGGCCGAGCATGGTCCACCACAGCGGTACGCCGTCCTTGGCCGGGCCGTGTCCCCGCGCGGGGTCACCCTTGACCGGATGCTCGATCTTGATGACCTCGGCGCCGTAGTCGCCCAGGATGGTGGCGGCCAGGGGGCCGGCGAAGAGCGTCGAGGCATCCACCACCGTGATGCCGTTCAGTGCACCGGGCACGGGACCTCCGCTGGGACCGATCGAGGTTTGGGACGCCAATCTAACCGCCCTTTCTCAACAATGGAAACCCCGTTACATTGTCCGAAACGCAGAAGGTGAAGGGGGTACGCGGTGGCGCGTTACGACCTGCTGGTCAAGGGCGGCACGCTGGTGCTGCCGTACGTGGGAACGGTCCGGGCTGATCTCGCCACCCGTGACGGCCGGATCGCCGCCATCGGGGACGACCTCGACCCGGCCGACGCCGCCGAGGTGCTCGACGCCGACGCCAGGCTGGTCTTCCCCGGCGCGGTGGACGCGCACTACCACCTGGGCATCTACCGCTCGCTCGCCGAGGACGCCGCCGAGGAGACCCGCTCCTCCCTGGTTGGCGGCGCGACCACGGTGCTGTCGTACTTCCGGACCGGGCAGCACTACCTCAACCGCACCGGCCCGTACGCCGAGATCTTTCCGGAGGTGCTCGCGGCCGTGGGTGGGCGCGCCTACACCGACTACGGGTTCCACCTTGCGCCGATGGACACCGCGCAGGTCGGCGAGGTGCCCGCGCTGGTCGGCGAGCACGGCGTGTCGTCGTTCAAGTACTACATGTTCTACAAGGGATTCAACCTCAGCGCGGACTCCCGCGACGCAAAAGCCTTCACCATGAGCGACGAATACGATCTTGGGCACCTCTACCAGATCATGGAGGCGGTCGCGGCGGCCAACGGCCCGGACCGGCGCGTCTCGCTGTCGCTGCACTGCGAGCAGTCCGAGCTGATGCGGCTGTTCATCGACCGGGTCCGGGCGGCCGGCGATCCGCAGACCCTCAAGGCATACTCCGACGCCCGCCCGCCGCTGACCGAGCGGGTCGCGATCGGCGAGGCCACCACCCTGGCCGGCGCCACCGGCTGCCCGGTCAACCTGCTGCACCTGTCCTCGGCCGACGCGCTGGACGCGGCCCGGGCTGCCCGGGCCGGGCTGCCCGGCGCCGACATCCGGGCCGAGGTCACCCTGCACCACCTCTGCCTGTCCTACGACGCGCTGACCGGGCTGGGCGGCAAGGTGAATCCCCCGATCCGTACGGTGGCCGATACCGAGGCGCTGTGGGCCGGCGTGCTCGACGGCTCGGTCGACTGGGTGGCCTCCGACCACGCGTGCTGCCTCGAGGAGCACAAGGGCGACGCGCTCTGGCCGGCCCTGCCCGGCTTCGGCGGCACCGCGCTGCTCTACCCGCTGCTGATCAGCGAGGGGATGCACAAGCGCGGGCTGTCGCCGGCCCGGGTCGCGGAGTTGGCCTCGGCGAACCCCGCGCGGGCCTACGGGCTGTGGGGGCGCAAGGGC
This sequence comes from Micromonospora sp. NPDC000668, assembly GCF_042897975.1. NCBI lineage: Bacteria > Bacillati > Actinomycetota > Actinomycetes > Micromonosporales > Micromonosporaceae > Micromonospora > Micromonospora sp. NPDC000668. The sequence goes on along the minus strand of NZ_JBIAYP010000008.1, from coordinate 277,333 downwards.
AACCTCGTGGTGGGCGCGGACGCCGACCTCGCGATCGTCGACCCCGACCTGGAGCGGGAGGTGACGACGGACCTGCTGCTGTCCGGGCAGGACCACTGTCCGTTCGAGGGGCGCAAGGTCCGCGGCTGGCCGGTCGCGACGGTGGTCCGTGGGCACGTCGCGTTTCGCGACGGCGCGGTTACCGGCCCACCGCGGGGGGAGTACGTCGCCCGGTAGGTGTGACCGGGATGTGACGTGGCCGCGGCCACCGGCTGCGTCACATCCCGTCGCCATCACATCCCGTCGCCGGACCACGGGCCGCGCGAACGGGACCGCACCGGCAGGGTCGAGATGACCGGCGCCTCGTCGTGTTCGTGGTAGTTGGTCGCCGTGCCGCCCCACTTGATCCACTCATCGGTGGTGTACCAGTTGATCAGCTCGCCGTCCGATCGGATGATCCAGTCGATGTCGGTCTCGGCGACGAAGTGGCCGTGCTTCACCCCGGCCGGCCGGAAGCAGTAGGTGCCCTCGTCGATGTCGCCGAAGTTGTACGCCATCTTCCCGCCGAGCGTGTAGAACTCCTCGTAGCAGGGGTGGTGGGCCAGCCGGTGGTCACTCCAGCCCTTGTGGGCGCGGATCAGCCGGGTGTAGAAGTTGGTCACCGGGTCGCGGTGCAGCAGCTTGATGTAGAGCGGGGTGATCGGCCCGACCGTCGGGGCCGCGGTCCACTCCATGGCGTCGGAGTCCACCACCGTCACCTCGCCGACGGCGGTGTCCCACCGCGCTGAGGCCGGGCTCCACTGTGCCTTCTCGACGTCGAAACCGCAGTCGCCGTACTCACGCCAGTGCAGCACCGACGAGCCCTCGCGGATCTTGATCCAGTCCATCGGCACGCCCCGCGGCACCTGCAGGTAGCCGCCGGGGCCGATCTCCTGACCGCCGTAGGTCAGCGATCCGGACCGGACGAAGAACTCGGTGTCGGCGTGCGGAACGCCCGGCCCGCGCCCCCAGTCGCTGTCGAACCGCAGCGACAGCGAGGACGATCCATCCTCCTCGTCGGTCGAGAGCCGGCGTTCGCGGACCCCGCCCTCGCCGTGCGGCAGCTCCCCGACGTGCCAGATGTAGTCATTCTCGTGAATCAGTTCGACGTGCGCTCGCACCGCTGCTCCTCAGTTCGCGTTTCAGGGTCTTCCCGGCGGCGTTGCGGGCGGCGCCCCTTGCCCGGAGGTGCCAGGGCGCCCGGTGGCCGGCGATGGTGAGATCGGTGCCGTCCGGGACCAGCATGGCTGCAATGGAAACACTGTTTCCACGAGCGCGGCAAGCCTGTCGCCCGCATTGTTCCCCCTAGCGAAACGATGTATCCAGCGCATACGATGCGGCGATGAATCGTGCCGAGCAGCGCGCGGCCCTGCGCGCGGACGGGGTGATCTGAGATGTCCGTCGGTACCGCACGCGGCGGCACGCTCGATGCCGACTACGCCGGCGCCGGGTTCGCCCGCCGGCTCGGCTGGGGCACCCGGCCCGCGCTCGTGCTGGTCGACCCGGTCGCCGCGTACGCCGTACCCTCGTCGCCACTGTTCCTGGCCACCGCGGAGGCCGCGCTGGCCGCCATGGCCGCCATGGTGGCGGCGGCCCGCGCGGCCCAGGTTCCGGTGGCCTTCACCGCGGTGCGGTACGCCGACGAGTCCTGCGCCGAGGCGCCCCTGTTCGCCGCGAAGGTGCCGGCGCTGACCGCGTTCGCCGCCGGCAACCCGCTCGGCGACTTCCCGGCCCAGGTGACGCCTGCCCGGGGCGAGTACATCGTGTACAAGCACTACGCCAGCGCCTTCGCCGGCACCGCGCTGGCCGCCTGGCTCACCGCGGCCGGCGTCGACACGGTGGTGCTCGGCGGCTTCTCCACCAGCGGGTGCGTCCGCGCGTCGGCGGTCGACGCCCTGCAGCACGGGTTCCGCCCGATGGTGGTGCGCGAGGCGTGCGCCGACCGCGATCCCGGCCCGCACGAGGCCAACCTCTTCGACCTCGACGCCAAGTATGCCGACGTGGTGCCGCTGGCCGACGCGGTCGCCCGGTTGGCCGGCGACTGACCGGACCCGTTCTCCCGACTCGAGTGGGCAGGAGCAGCCATGCACAAGGCAGTCATCACCGGCAGCACCAAGGGGATCGGCTTCGCGCTCGCCCGCGAGCTGCTCTCGCGAGGCCACTCCGTCGTCGTCTCGGGGCGCACGCAAACGGCCGTGGACGATGCCGTCGCGCGGCTGCGCCCGCAGGCCGCCGCAGCGGCCGCCGTGCACGGCTTCGCCGTGGACGTCACCGACGCCGCGCAGGTCGAGCGGCTGTGGACCGCCGCGGTCGACGCGCTGGGCGGCGTCGACCTGTGGATCAACAACGCCGGTGTCGCCAACACCACCCGGCGGATCGCCGAGACCGCGCCGGAGGACGTCCGGACGATGGTCACCACGAACATGCTCGGCACCGTGTACGGGTCCCAGGTCGCCGTCCGCGGCATGCTCGCCGCCGGCGGCGGCCAGGTCTTCAACGTGCTCGGCGGCGGCAGCGACGGCCGGATCCGCCCCGGCATGGGGGTCTACTCGGCCACCAAGCGCGGTCTGGACCTCTTCACCCGGGCACTGGTCAAGGAGGTCACCGGTACCGACGTGCGGGTCGGCCAGATCCGCCCCGGCATCCTCATCACCGAGGGGTGGCTGCGCGAGGCCGCCGCCGCGCCGGAGCAGGTGGCGCGGCAGCGCAGGCAGCTCAACATCCTGTGCGACCACGTCGACGACGTCGCGCCGTACCTGGTCGAACGGATGCTGGCGAGCACCAGGAACGGCGACGCGATCGCGTGGCTCACCACCGGCCGGATGACCCGCAAGGCCCTCACCCCCGGCAAGCGCGACGTGCTCGCCCGCTACGGACTCTGACCGGTTCGATTCAGGAAGGACGGCACCGGGTGAAGGGTGTGCAGCTCAACATGGCCGCCGGGATCCGCGAGTTCGGCCGGGCCACGCCCGGCCGGGTCGCGGTCGTCGATGGCGAGCACGCCGTGACGTTCGGCGCGCTCGACGAGCGCTCCAACCGGCTCGCGTCCGCGACGCTCGCGCACGGCATCGCCCCCGGTGAGCGGATCGCGGTGCTGAGCAACAACCGCTACGAGTACTTCGAGATATCGGCGGCGATGGCCAAGGCCGGCATCCCGACCGTGCCGCTGAACACGAGGAACAACAGCTCGGACAACGCCTACATCCTGGCCCACTCGCGGGCGAAGGGGATCATCGTGGCCGACGAGCTGGCCGGCAACGTCGACGGGCTGCTCGACGACCTGCCGCTCGTGCTCAGCTTCGCCGGCCAGGTCGGCGAGCGGTACGAGACGTTCCTGGGTCAGGGCCGTGCGGTCGATCCGCAGGTGCCTGTCGACGAGCTCGACCCGTTCTGCGTCACCTACACGTCTGGCACGACCGGGCGGCCCAAGGGCGTCCTACTGACCCACCGGGGACGGGTCCTCACCGCGTTCGGGGTCGGGCTGGACTACGGGCTCGGCCCCAACCGCAGCACGATCGCCGTCGCGCCGATGTACCACGGCGCGGGGTTCGCGTTCGCCTACACCGCTCCGATGCTCGGCGGCTCGTGCACCGTGCTGCCGACCTGGGATCCGGAGCGGCTGCTGGACCTGATGGTGGCCAGCCGCGCCTCCACGGTGTTCCTGGTGCCCACGCACGCCCAGCACCTCCGCCGGTTCTGCGAGGAGCCGGCCGCCCGGTACGACCTGTCGGCGCTGCGGACGCTGTACTTCAACGCCGCCGCGTTGCCGGTTGCACTGAAGGAGTGGGTGATCGCCGCGTTCCCCAGCGTCGACGTGCACGAGCTGTACGGCTCGAGCGAATGCTCCATCGTCACCAACCTGCGCCCGGAGTTCGCCCTGGAACGGGCCGGCAGTGTCGGGCATCCCTGGTTCTGGAACGAGGTCCGGCTCACCGACGACGACGGCAACGAGGTCGGGCCGGGTGAGCCCGGCGAGCTGTTCGCCCGCTCACCGCTGCTGCTGGCCGGGTACCTCGACGACGAGGAGGCCACCCGGGCCGGGTACGACGCGGACGGGTTCTTCTCCGTCGGGGACGTGGCCGTGCGCGATGAACAGGGATTCATCACCATCGTCGACCGGAAGAAAGACATGATCATCGCGGGTGGGGTCAACATCTTCCCGCGCGAGATCGAGGAGGTCATCGCCCGCCACGAGTCGGTCGACGAGGTCGCCGTGGTCGGCGTGCCCGACGAGGTGTACGGCGAGCGCATCGCCGCGTTCGTGGTCGGCCGCCCGGGGACGCGGATCGACGTCGGGGCACTGGAGGGTCACGTCCGGCAGCACGTGGCGCGTTACAAGGTGCCCCGCGAGTGGCATGTCGTCGACGTGTTGCCGCGCAACTCGAGCGGCAAGATCCTCAAGCGGGTGATCCGTGACAACTACGTCGCGCGGTATCAAAAGGAGGTCGGCTGATGGGGCTCAAGCAGGGCTGGACCGGGCGGTTCTTCGAGGACTTCGAGATCGGAGATGTCTACCAGCATCCCCTGGGACGCACCGTCACGGAGACCGACAACACCTGGTTCACGCTGCTGACCATGAACACCAACGAGATGCACCTCAACGCCGAGTACGCCGCACGGTCGGAGTTCGGCAAGCCACTCGTGGTGTCGACGCTCACGGTGGCAATCGCGGTCGGGCAGAGCGTCACCGACCTGACCCAGAACGCGTTCGCGAACCTCGGCTGGGACGAGATCCGGATGACCCACCCGGTGTTCGCCGGGGACACGCTCTACAGCGAGTCGCTCGTGCTGGAGAAGCGCGAGTCCGCGTCCCGCCCGCATGCCGGCATCGTCACGGTGCGCACCCGCACGCTGAACCAGCACGGCGACGAGGTCTGCTCCTTCAAGCGCACGTTCTATGTGTACCGCCGGGGCGCCGAACAGCTCGAGAACCTCTTCCCCGTCGGGAAGTCCCCGCTCTCCCTGGACAGCGACCGCGACCGCGACAGCAAGGGAACGGCATGAGGCTCACGTACCAGCCGTGGGGTGCGACGCTCGCGGAGCTGGCCGACGCCGGGCGCCGGGCGGAACGCGCGGGCGCCGAGGTGCTGTGGGTCTCCGAGCTGCACCGCAGCGCGACAGGCACCGCCGCGGCCCTGGCCGGGGCGACGTCAACCGCACGGATCGGCACCTCGATCGTCCTGGCGTTCACCCGCAGCCCGATGATCACCGCGCTGGAGGCGCTCGACCTGGACGAGCTGTCCGGCGGCCGGTTCGTGCTCGGCCTCGGCTCCGGGGTGCGCCGGCTCAACGAGGACTGGCACAACGTCCCGTTCGGCAAGCCGGTCGGTCACCTGCGCGAGACGGTCCGCAACATCCGGCTGTTCTGGGACGACTGCACCACCGGTGCCGAGATCCGTGCCGACGGCGAGTTCGAGCCGATGCACATCCGCGGCTACGAGCGGCCGTTCGCCGTGCCGCAGCGGCCGATCCCGGTGTACCTGGCCGCGATGGGCCCGCTGATGACCCGGCTAGTCGGCGAGATCGGCGACGGCTGGATCAGCCACGAACTGTGCTCGCCGGCGTATCTGCGGGAGCAGATCCTGCCCGACCTCACGCTCGGCATCGACCGCGCGAACGGCAAGGCGCGCCATGACCTCGACGTGGTCGTCTCCGCGTGCTGCTCGGTCGCCGCCGACCCGGCGCTCGCCCGCCGCCGCGCCGCCGGTGTGGTCGGTTTCTACGCCACGGTCCGCACGTACGCCGACTTTTTCGCCTTCCACGGCCTCGCCGAGGACCAGCAGGCCGTCATCGACGCGTTCCGGGCCGGTGCCGGCGCGGACCACCTCGCCGGCAGCGTCAGCGACCGGATGGTCGACGCGCTCACCATGGCCGGCACCCGCGACGACGTTGCCGCCCGGATCGCGGCCTATGACGGCATCGCCGACACCGTGAAGCTGAGCCCGCCGACCCATGGGCTGCCGGCCGCCGAGATCCGCGCGGCCCAGGACGAGATCATCGCGCTGATCGGTGAGCTGACGGGAGCGTCCGCATGAGACCGCTGGAGGACCTGCGCATCATCGCGGTCGAGCAGTACGGCGCCGGGCCGTTCGGCAGCGTGCACCTGGCCGACCTCGGCGCCCAGGTCATCAAGATCGAGGATCCGCGGGCCGGCGGCGACGTCGGCCGGTACGTGCCGCCGTACGCCGAGGACGAGGACTCGCTCTTCTTCGAGACGTTCAACCGCAACAAGCGCAGCATCTCCCTCGACCTGGATACCGCCGCCGGGCGCGACGTCTTCGAGCAACTCGTCGCAATCTCCGACGTCGTCTACTCCAACCTGCGCGGGGACGTGCCGGAGAAGATGCGCATCCGGTACGACGACCTCAAGCACCTCAACCCGCGCATCGTGTGTGTGGCGCTCACTGGGTTCGGGATGACCGGGCCGCGCAAGCGGGAACCCGGCTACGACTACGTGTTACAGGGTCTCGCCGGCTGGATGGAGCTGACCGGCGAGCCGGACGGGCCGCCCACCAAGTCCGGGCTGTCACTTGTGGACTACTCGGGCGGCTTCGTGGCCGCGATCTCGCTCCTGGCCGGAGTGCACGCCGCCCGCCGCGACGGCGTCGGCATGGACTGCGACGTCAGCCTGTACGACACCGCGGTGTCGATGCTGACCTACCCCGCGACGTGGCACCTGAACGCTGGCTTCCGGCCGGTACGCACACACCACTCGGCCCACCCGTCGCTCGTGCCGTTCCAGGCGTTCGAGGCCAAGGACGGCTGGATGGTCGTCGGCTGCGCGAAGGAGAAGTTCTGGACCCGGCTGTGCCAGATCGTCGGCCACCCGGAGTGGGCCGAGGCCGGCTCGCCGTACGCGACCTTCGCCACACGCCGGGAGCACAGCGCCGACCTGGTGCCCCGGTTGGAGGCGATCTTCCGGCAGAAGACCGTCGACGACTGGCTCGCGCAGTTCTATGCCGGGTCGATCCCGTGCGGCCCGATCAACGACGTCGGCGCGGCCCTGGTGGACGAGCACACCGCCGCCCGAAACCTCGTGGTCACCACCGACCACCCCCGGTACGGCGAGGTACGGCAGCTCGCGTCCCCGGTGCGGGTCGGCGACGAGACGCCCACCTACCGCCGGGCGCCGCAGCGCAACGAGGACGTCGCGCTCGTCACCGAGGAGATTCTGGGCCTGGATGCGCAGCAGGTGGCGGCGCTGCGGGCGGCCGGCGCGTTCGGCGACGCCGGGCCGGCACCCGGCGCGGGCACCCCCGACACCCCCGACAGCCTCGACACCACGGCCGCGTCACGATGATCGCCGAGGAGCTTGCCGAGTGGGGCACCGGCCACATCGAGGTGCCGGCGGCGGTGCGGGCCGCGGCGCTGCGGCACCTGCTCGACGGGGTCGGCACGGCACTGGGTGGGTTGCGCGCCGGCTCGGTAGCGGGGGAGTCCGGCGGGCCGGCCCCGATTCCGGCCGTCGCCGTCGCCCGGGCGCTCGGCGGGCCGCCGGAGGCGACGATCATCGGGTCGCGGGGCCGGGTCGGGGCGCCGGCCGCCGCACTGGCCAACGGCACGCTCGTGCACGCTCTGGACTTCGACGACACCCACGCCGGCGGCCTCGTCCACGCGACGGCCGTGGTGCTGCCGGCCGCGTTCGCCGTCGGTGAGCAGGTCGGCACGGCCGGCCAGGCCGTTCTCGAGGCCGCCGTCGTCGGCTACGAGACCGTGTGCCGGGTCGCCGCCGCCGCGCCGCACGGCTTCCACGCCCGCGGGCTGCACGCCACGATGGTGGCCGGCGTGTTCTCCTCGGCGATCGTTGCGGCCCGGCTGATCGGCCTCGGCGCCGCGCGGACCGCCGACGCGCTCGGCATTGCCGGCAGCCAGGCCGGTGGGCTCCTCGCATTTCTCCACGGTGGAGCGTCGACGAAGCAGCTGCACCCGGGGTTCGCCGCGCACGCCGGCATCCTCGCCGCCCGGCTGGCCGCGGCCGGGGCCAGCGGCCCGGCGAACGTCTTCGACGGCCCGCACGGTGTGTACGACGCGCTCGCCGCCGGCGCGGTCGACCTCGCGTCCGTCACCGCCGACCTCGGCACGCGCTGGGAGACCACCCGGATCGGCGTCAAACCGTACCCGGCGTGCCAGCTCTCGCACGCCGCGATCGACGCGGTCCTGCACGCGGTGCGCCGCGGCGGGGTCGGTCCCGGCGACGTCGCCGCGATCGACGTCGACGTGCACCCCGACTCGGTGCCCACGGTCTGCGACACCCGGCGGGACCTGGCGCGACCGGCGTCGCCGTACGCGGCGAAGTTCTCGCTGCCGTGGAGCGTCGCCGCCGCCGTTGTCGACGGTGACCTGACCATTGCGACGTACGACCCGGACTCGCTCGGCCGGCCCGAGGTGGAACGCGTTGCCCGGCTGGTGCGCTGGCACGTCACCCCCACCGGCGGGGCCGCGGCCGACGCGCCCGGCGCCGCACGGATCACGCGTGTCGACGGCTCGGCCGTCACCGGCAGCGTGCTGCGCAGCGCGGGCGGCCCGGACAACCCGCTGACCGACGAGCAACTCGTGGCGAAGTTCCGCGGCAACGCCGGTGGCGACACCACCGACGTCGTCGACCTGCTGCGCCGCCTCGAAGAGCTGGACACCCTCGAACCGCTCATGGCGGCGCTGGCCGCCGCCGGTACAGGTAAGGACGGCCCGTGACACTGCACGCCATCAGACCGCGGTCCTTCCGCTGGTTCCCGTACGACGGCTTCACGTTCTGCCTCGGCCTCGCCGAGAGCGACGCGGCCTGGACCTCCGGCCACACCTCCGCCGCGGTCGACCACGCCGTCGGCAAGATGACGGTCACCGGGGACATGGCGGCGCAGGCGCGCATCGCGTACGAGAAGGTGCTGACGATCCTGGCGGCCGCCGGGTTCGGGCCGCAGGACGTCACCCGGGTCACCGAAAACGTGACTGTCGCCGGGCTCGCCGAGTACGAGGCGGCCGCGGCGGTCCGGCGGGAGGTCTTCGGCGACCACGAGCCCGTGCTGCGGACGGTCGTCGTCGAGCGGCTCGTGCGGCGTACCGCGCTGCTGGAGGTCGAGCTGCACGCGGTCCGCGGCGGCGGCGAAGTGCTGGCCGCCAGCGAGCCCCGGCGGGCCGGCACCTGGCGGGCCTCCACCGTACGGACCGGCCACGACGGCGCGGTGTACCTGCCGACGATGCTCCCGGTCGACGCCACCGGCGCCGTGGTCCACCCAGGCGACTTCGCCGCCCAGTACGCCTACTGCCTGGACCGGGCAGGGGAGCTGCTCAAGGCGGTCGGGCTGTCCCTCGACGCTGCCGTCACGACCTACGACTACTCGACCCCGGTGACCCGCGACGTGTACCGCCGGACGCACCGCGTGCGGCAGGAACGCCTCGGCGGCGCCGGCGTGTACCCGGGCGCGGGCGGCATCCTGATGAGCCGGCTGCACCACCCGGACGCGCTCGTCGCGATCGACGTCACCGCCTCCCGGCACCCCCTGGAACTGGTCAACCCGGGCTGGTCCCGCTACGACACGCTCACCTACGCCCCCGGGGTCAGGGCGGGACGGACGCTGTACATGTCCGGGTTCGCGGCGCTGGACATGCAGACGCAGCAGGCCCTGCACCCCGACGACATCGTGGCGCAGGCCGAGGCGACGTACGGTGCGATCCTGCACCTGCTGCGCTACGCCGGCCTCGGACCGGAGCATCTGCTGGAGACGACCGAGTACTGCGTCGAGTCCGCGCTGCCGGAGTACCGGGGCGTGGCCGGCGTGCGGGAACGGCTGCTCAGCCCGCCCTGGCCGGCGTCGACCGGGGCGATCTGCAAGGCCCTGCTGCGCCCCGAGTTCCTGTTCGAGGTGTTCCCGACCGCGGTGTACCCGGCACGAGCGGTCCGGAGCGAAGTGGAGGAGGCGGCATGAGCGCGGTCCGGAGCGAAGCGGAGGAGGCGGCGTGGGCCTGCTGACCGACGAACTGCGCGCACTGCTGGGCACGAGGAAGGTGTACACCGCACCGGAACCGCTCGGCGCTGCGGCCGGCCGGTACTTCGGCATGGCCGTCGGCGACGACAACCCGCTGTATTCGGACCCCGAGTTCGCCCGCGCGCAGGGCCTGGCGGGCGTGACCGCCCCGCCGACGCTCATCTGCGAGACCAACCAGTACGCGAACCTCCCGATGGACAGCGACGGCTACGCCGGGCACTCATGGCACCTCGACGTCCCCGGCACCCGCCAGGTCCGCGGCGGCAACAGCTACACGTTCCACCGCCGGGTACGCCCCGCTGACGTCATCACCGCGACCTGGGAGATCCACGACCTGACCGAGAAGCAGACCCGCACCGGCGTGGACATGCTCGTGGTCTCCTCGCGCGCGACGTACACCAACCAGGACGGCGAGTTGCTCGCCGTCAACGAGGAGACGATCATCCTGGTCAGCCTGGACGGTGCGGCATGACATCTCGGGTGCCGCCGAACGTCGGGGATGCGCTGCCCGCGCTGGAGCGCACCGTCACACTCACCGACATGGTCGCCTACGCCGGCGCCACCTGGGACTGGTACCGCCTGCACTTCGACCCCGAGTTCGTGGCCGCCGCGCGGGTTCCGGGCCCGGTCGTGGACGGGCAGGTGTTCGGGGCGCTCTTCGTCGAGCTGCTGCAGGACACGCTCGGCCCGCGCTGCTTCGTGCACGAGCTGTCGTTCACGTTCCGCAACCTGATGTTCGCCGGCGAGACCGTCCGGTGCGAGGGCACCGTGGTCGAGGTCGGTGCGGACCGCGTCCGGGTCGACCTCTCCGCCACGATCCTGGCCAGCGAGTACGGCCCGCAGCGCCCCGCGGCCCGCCCTGCCCACGCGACGGTCCTACTGGGCACGGCCGACGGGCCGGGCGCGCGATGACCGGCGTCGCGATCGTCGGTGCGGCCGAGTGCGACCTCGGCAGCACCGGGAAGTCCACGCTCACGCTGCAGACCCAGGCCGTCACCCGGGCGCTCGCCGACGCCGGGCTGACCCTCGCCGACGTCGACGGACTGGCCACCACCGGGGTGTCCCGCTTCTCCACCACACAGCTCGCCGAGTATCTCGGGCTGCGGCCCCGCTGGGTCGACTCGACGTTCGTCGGCGGGTCGGCCGCCGAGATGATGGTCGCCCGCGCCACGCAGGCGATCGAAGCCGGCCAGGTGTCCACCGTGGTCATCAGCTTCGCGTCGAACCAGCGCTCGGCGCGCTCGCGCAGCCTCGGCGGGGTCGTCGAGGCGCACACCCCGCAGGCCCAGTTCGAGACGCCGTACGGCCCGCTGTATCCGCTGTCGTACTACGCGATGGCGGCGCAGCAGTACTTCCACCGGTACGGCGGGACGCGGGAGAAGCTGGCCGAGATCGCGATCGCCGCCCGAGAGTGGGCGCTGCTCAACCCGGCCGCGTTCCGCTACGGCGCCGGGCCGCTGACCGTCGACGACGTGCTCGCCGCGCCGATGGTCTCCAGCCCGTTGACCGTCGCTGACTGCTGCCTGGTGACCGACGGTGGCGGGGCGGTCGTGGTCACCGCGCTGGACCGGGCCCGCGACCTGCGGCACCCGCCGGTACGGGTCCTCGGGTACGGCGAGCGGTCGACGAACACGTCGATGACCGCCGTCGAGGACCTGACGGTCACCGGTGCGCGCGAGTCCGGCCGGGAGGCGTTCGCCCGGGCAGGCATCACACCGTCCGAGGTGGACGTCCTGGAGGTGTACGACTCGTTCACCATCACCGCCGCGCTCAGCATCGAAGCGCTGGGCTTCTGCGGACCTGGCGAGGTGCTCGACTTCATCCAGGACGGCCGGATCCGTCCCGGCGGTGAGCTGGCGCTGGACACCTCCGGCGGCGGCCTGTCGTACTGCCATCCCGGTCAGTACGGGGTGCTGCTGCTGGTGGAGTCGGTCCGCCAGCTGCGCGGCGAGGCGGGTGTCCGGCAGGTGCCCGACGCCCGGGTGGCCGTGGCGCACGGCACCGGCGGGATCCTGTCCACGCACGCCACGGTCGTGCTGGGAGTGCAGCGATGAACGTACCGCCGCCCGACGACGTGACGGCCGGCTGGTGGGACGCCACCCGGGAGCACCGCTACACGCTGCAGACCTGCGGGTCCTGCGGGCACGTCCAGCACCCGCCGCGAGCGCTGTGTACCGCCTGTTCATCCACGGTGGACCTCGGGTTCGTCGAGGCGTCCGGCGACGGCGTCGTGGACACGTTCACCGTGGTGCACCGGGCACCCGTGCCGGGGGTTGCCGTGCCCTACACGGTCGCCCGGATCCGGCTCGCCGAGGGGCCGATCGTGCTGTCCACCCTGGATGGTCATGGCTGGCGGATCGGGGACCCGGTCCGCGTCGGCTGGCACGATCTCGACGACGGCCGGGCACTGCCGGTCTTCCACCGCTGACGGAGGCTCACCCATGGACTTCACGCTCACCGAGGAACAGCAGGACTTCCGCGCCCTGCTCCGCACGTTCGTCGACCGCGAGATCATCCCGGTCGCCCGGGAGTGGGAGCACGCCGGGCGGTATCCGACGGAGATCGTGCGGGGGATGGCCGAGATGGGGCTGTTCGGCATCACCGTGCCGGAGGAGTACGGCGGCCTCGACCTCGACCCGGTCTCGTTCGCGCTGGTGTTCGAGGAGCTCTCCCGCGGCTGGATGGGCATCGCCGGCATCCTCGGCAGCCACTCCCTGGCCTGCCGGATGATCGCCGTGCACGGTACCGAGGAGCAGAAGCGGGCCTACCTGCCCGACCTTGCCACCGGCGCCCGCCGGACCGGCATCGGCCTCACCGAGCCGGACGCCGGCACCGACCTGCAGGGCATCCGCACCACCGCCCGCCTCGACGGCGACCACTACGTCGTCAACGGCACCAAGATGTGGATCACCAACGCGCGGTACGCCGACCCGCTGCCGGTGCTGGTCAAGACCGACCCGCACGCCACGCCCGCGCACACCGGCATGAGCGTGCTGCTCGTCGACGCGACGCTGGAGGGCTTCCAGGTCCTGCGGGACATCCCGAAGCTCGGCTACAAGGGCACCGAGTCCTGCGAGATCCTCCTCGACAACGTGCGGGTACTAAAAGACCGGTTGCTCGGCGGCGTCGAGGGCGTCGGCCTCAAGCAGGCGTTGTCCGCCCTGGAGTGGGGCCGGGTCAACATCGCCGCGCGGTCGGTCGGCATCGCGCAGCGCGCCCACGACGAGGCGCTGGCCTACGCCCAGCAGCGCAAGGCGTTCGGCAAACACATCGCCGAGTTCCAGGCGATCCAGCTCAAGCTCGCCACCATCGCGATCCAGTTGCAGGCCGCCCGCCTGATGGCGTACTGGGCGGCCGACGCCGTCCGACGCGGTCGCGCCGACGCGCAGACCGGGATGGCCAAGGTGTTCTGCTCGGAGGTAGCCCTCGAAGCCGCGATCGACGCGATGAAGGTGCACGGCGGCTACGGCTACTCCACCGAGTTCGAGGTCGAGCGCCTCTACCGGGACTCGATCCTGATGAGCATCGGCGAGGGCACGAACGACATCCTGCGGACCGTTGTCGCGAAGGCACTCGTACGCGGCGAGGTGACCATCTGATGCTCCCGGCTCATCGCCGACCTCGAGGGCGCGGTTCTGCCAGCGGAGAAGGATCCCGCCCGCGCGGCAGTTGACCGCGCTCCTCGAAGCCGTCGTCGATGTGCAGCGCCCGGTGCTCGGGCGCCTGTCAGGACAGTTTCAGCCGAGGCTCGAGGATCACCTCGAAGAGCCGGTCCCACGGCAGCTCGACACGCGCCGACTCGAAGCGAGCCAGCGTCGCCGTGAACGTCTTCGCGCCGCGCTGGCCCAGCACGATGCGGTGCCCGGCGAAGTGGTCGGCGAAATACCGCTCGGTCAGCGGCACCAGCCGCTCACTCACCCAGCCGTCGAAGTAGACCTTCTGCTCGGGGGTGAGCGCGAGCGGGTCCCAGCCCTGCGCCCGTGCGTGCGCGTACGCCTCGACCTGCACGATGTTCTTCCACGGGTCGTCCTTCACGAACCGGTAGAGCAGGTACTCGGCGTGCGCCTGGCCGGGCCCGCGCAGGGCGGGCACGCCGAACCCACTGCCGGAGGAGCGGAGGTACGCCCACCGGGCGGTGCCGTGGCCGAGCGCCAGGCCGAGTGCGTTGCCGCCGGTGTTCCAACCCGAGTACGACAGCAGCGCCGCGAGATCCAGGCCGTTCTCCATCCGCGCGACCAGTTCGTGGTCCGCCTTGTTCACGATGAGCGGGTCCACCACGATGACCGGGGTGCCGGCGGCCAGCAGCTTGCCGATCCGCCCGACGAAGGCGTCCAGGTCAGCGGCCCGCTGCCCGGGTGCCGATGAGGGGGTGTTCACGGCGAGCACGATGTCCGCGTCGCCGCTGACGACCCGTCCCCCCACGGTGGCCACGTGCCGGCGGATGTTCTCCGCGAACGGGATGCCCTCCAGTTGAGCGGTCCAGTCCTCGCCGGAGACGCCGGCGTACTCCACCCGGTAGGTGGGCGCCGTGCCGGCCGCGATCACCCGCGCGACCAGCAACGCGTCGACCTCGTCGGCGCCGGGGAAGATTTCCACCCGGCTGCTGACGCCGAGTTGAGCGACAAGCGCCTCCAGTTCCACCCGCTCGGCTCGGGCCAGGCCGACCGGCGCGGTGTCGTCCTCGGAGAGCACGAGGTGGCTGATGGTGCCGTCGGCGACCCACTCGACCATCAGCCGGTTGACCTGGTGGTTGCGGGCCCGCGCGGCGAGATAGTCCTCAACGACCTGGTCGGGGATCCGCGCCCGGACGGAGTCGAGTTGGGCCCGCAGCTCCTCCTGCCCGAGGTTCATCACCTGGTCGTAGAGCTTCGCCCAGGTGACCAGCAGGTCGCGGTACTTGTCCAGCTCGGTGCCCGTGCTGGTGATGGCGAGGCGTTGGATGGTGTCGTGCACCTCGATCACCGCCCCCGGCTGGGTCGACCGCAGGGCTCGGATCGCGGCCAGGTTCTCCAGGGCGGCCGCCAGGGTCGGGGCGGCGGTGCGTGAGGCGATCAGGCCGCCGTAGGCGAGCATGCTGACCGAGATCACGTACCCGTCGACGCCGTCGGTGGTGCCGAGCCAGCGGGCGATGGCGGCCCCGTCGCCGGGGGTGAAGAAGCGGCCCAGCAGTTCCCGTGGCGGCAACTGCACCTGGGCGCCGGCGCTCGCCGCGGTCATCTGCGGGGCGTAGGTGTTGACCGGCCGGTCGTCCAACGGGACCAGTGCCACGGTCAACTGCCGTTTGGCCGGCCCTGCGAAGGCGGGCCGGCCGACGGCCACGGTGGTCAGCCCGGCCACGCCGGTGGCCAGGAGGGTACGTCTTCTCATGCTCACTCCCTCTTTCTTGGGGCGCTCGCCGCGCGGGGGGTGGCCGGCACGAGCCTCCGGGTGATCCACAGCGGTGAGGTGACGGCATTGCCCATCACCACCGCGTGTGCACCCGCCTCGAAGGCCCGGCCGATCTGTTCCGTGCTGCGGTACCGCCCTTCGGCGATCACCGGCACGGGTAGCAGTGCGACGAGTCGCTCCACGAGCCCGAGGTCGGGCCCGTCAGTCGGTGGGCTGGCCGGGGTGTAACCGGACAGTGTGGTGGCGACGGCGTCCGCGCCGGCCTCGACGGCGGCGACGCCCTCGGTTGTGGTGGAGACGTCGGCCAGGACCAGTGCGTCGGTCCGTTCGCGGATCACGCGGACCGTGTCGGCGAAGGGGCGTCCGTCCGGTCGGGGGCGGTCGGTGGCGTCGATCGCGACGATGTCCGCCCCGGCCAGCGCCACCTCGAGCGCGTGGGCCGCGGTCGGGGTGATGAAGACATCCTCGGTGCCGTGCTTGTACAGCCCGATCACCGGAACGTCGACGGCGGCGCGTACCGCTCTGACGTCGTCCGGTCCGTTGACCCGGACCGCCACCGCGCCGCCGCGTACCACCGCGGCCGCCACCCGGGCCTGGACGTACGGGTCCCGCATCGGGTCGTCAGGCTCGTCGGGCAGCGGTTGGCAGGACACCACCAGCCCGCCGGCCAACTCGTCGAGCACGTTCACCCGTTGGTCCTTTCGAAATCGGGTCTGTCGATGGCCAGTCGGGCGGCGCCGACCACGACGGCGTCAGCGCCCAGCGTCGCGGGCAGCAGCGGAACGTCGGCCCAGCCCGCGGGCAACTCGGCCGAGTAGGCGGCCGACGCGGCGGGCAGCAGGGCGCCGGCCGCCCCGCCGGCCACCAGGACAGCTTCCGGATCGAGCAGGGCCACCAAACCCGCCAGGGCCGCGCCGAGGACGGATCCGGCCCGCTCCACAACCCCCTGGGCGACCCCGTCCCCGGCCGCGGCGCGGTCCGCCACGGTCCGCCCGGTGACGCGGGTGCCGGTCTCGATGGAGTACGCGGCGGCCAGCCCGCTGCCGGAGGCGATCGCCTCCAGATGCCCGTACCGGCCGCACCCGCAGCGCAGCCGTTCGGCGCCCGGGGCCGGCAGATGCCCGACCTCGCCGGCGGCGCCGCGGGCACCGGCCTCGACGCGGCCGTTCCGGACGACCGCCCCACCCAGCCCGGTGCCGACGGCCACCAGCAGCACCTGAGCGCGGTCCCGTCCGGCGCCGGCCCAGCATTCGCCCAGCGCGGCGGCGTTCACGTCGTTGGTGACCCGCACGGGTCGACCCAGCCGGGCGGCCAGCGCGGCGGCGACCGGGGTGCCGGTCCAGCCGGGCAGGCTGTCGGTGGCGTACCGGATGCCGCCGGTTGCGGGGTCGACCGTGCCGGCGGTGCCCACCCCCACCGGCCCGTCGGCCGCGCCGAGCAGGTCGGTGGCCAGCCGGGCGGCGGCGTCCAGCACGGCCCCGGGCCCGGACCGGGCAGGCGTGGGCACCTCGCGGCGCTCCAGCACCTGCCCGTCCCGGTCGACCAGCGCGGCCGCCGTCTTGGTGCCGCCGATGTCGATGCCGACCACCGGTGTCGTCACCCCTTGAGGCCGGTGTGCGCGAGGCCCTCGACGAACTGCTTCTGCGCGATGACGAAGACCACCAGGACGGGCAGCGCGGTCATTGACGCCGCGGCCATCTGGACGTCCCACATGGGACCGCCGTAGGCGTCGACGAACTGGGTGAGCGCCTGGGGGAGGGTGAACTTCTCCGGAGAGGAGAGGAACACGATCGGTTCCAGGTAGAGGTTCCAGCTGTGCAGGAAGGTGAAGATGGCCACCGCGCCCAGTGCCGGCCGCGACAGCGGCAGGGCGATCCGCCAGAAGGTGGCGAAGCGGCCCAGCCCGTCGACCCGGGCCGCCTCCTCCAGCTCACCGGGGAGGCTGATGAAGAACTGCCGCATGATGAACGTCGCCAGGACGCTGGGCGCGCCGAAGATCGGCACCAGGATCAGCGGCCAGTGGGTGTCGACCAGGCCGAGTTTGAAGAACATCTGGAACAGCGGCACGATCGTCACCTCGCTCGGAATGAGCAGGCCCGCGAGGACGACCAGGAACAACACGTTCTGGCCGCGGAACCGGATGCGCGCGAAGGCGTACCCGGCCAGCGCCGCCACGGCCATGGTGCCAACCGTGACGACCAGCGCGATGTAGAGGCTGTTCAGGTACTGCTGCCCGAACGGCTGCAACTCGAACACCCGCTGGTAGGCGTCGAACCGCGGGTTGGTCGGCAGGAGCTGCGGCGGGAAGGCGAAGATGTCCGCCACCGGCTTCAGCGACGAGGTGACCATCCACCAGGTCGGGAAGACGAACGGGATCGCCAGGACCAGCAGCACACCGTAGAGCACCAGCTTGGTTCGCCGGGACAGGTCACGATTCATGGAAGACCCACCTCTTGCGCATCTGCCACTGCAGCACAGTGAGGGCGAGCACGATGGCGAACAGCACGATCGACAGCGTGGCGCCGTAGCCGAAGTGATGGAACTGGAAGGCCTGCTGGTACAGGTAGTAGACGAGCACCGTCGTCGATGTGCCGGGTCCGCCCTGGGTGAGCACCGCGATCTGCGCGAAGACCTGCAGCGACCCGACCACGGTGATGATCGAGGTCAGGAGGATCGTCGGGCTGATCAGCGGTACGGTGATCCGCCAGAACTGGCGCATCCGGCTCGCGCCGTCCACCTCCGCGGCCTCGTACAGCTCGGCCGGCACGCCCTGCAGGGCGGCCAGGAACAGCACCATGTTCAGGCCGACGTTCTTGAACACCTGCACGACGATCACGGACACCATCGCGGTGCCCTCGCCGCGCAGCCAGTTCGGCCCGTCCACGCCGACGGTGTCGAGCAGCCCGTTGACCCCGCCGTTGTCCTGAAGCAGGAAGCCCCAGACGATGGTCCAGGCCACCAGCGAGACCACCACGGGGGAGAAGAACAGCGTGCGGAACACGATCGTGCCCCGCAGCCTCTGGTTGAGCAGGACGGCCAGCAGCAAGGCGAGGCCGAGGTTGAACACCACCAGGCCGACCGAGAACAGCCCGGTGGCGCGCAGCACCGCGCCGAGGTTGGGATCATCGGCGAGAGCCTTGTAGTTGTCAGTCCCGACGAAGTCGAAGGTCCCGGCGAGCACGTTCCACTCGTGCAGGCTGTACCAGAGCACGAGGATCAGCGGCAGGATCACGAAGACGATGCTGCCGAGCAGTTGCGGGGCGATGAACAGGTAACCGGCGAGCTGGTCCCGGCGGCGGCTGGTCCAGAACGGCCGGGCCGGGCCCGGGGCGGGCCCGGCAGCAGCCGGGCCCACCCTGGTGTCCGTCTGGGTCATGGTCGTTGGCCTTACTTCGCCAGCAGCGGCTGGATCTTGGTGCAGACGCCGTCGAGTACGGCCTTGACGTCCGCGTTCGGCTGCCACAGCGGGTCGAGGCCGGCGCGGACCTGCTGGCTCAACTCGGCCTGTCCGGAGTGGCTGGGCTTGACCACGCCGTTGGTGATGCCGTCGATGACGACCTTCTGCAGCTGCTCCGGCTTGAGCTTCGGGTTCGTCTTGGCGAGGGTCTCGGCGGTCAGCTGCGACTGTCGGGGCGCCGGGAAGAACTGGGCGAGCTTCGCCGAGTTCGTGGGGTTGGTGAAGAAGGCCACGAAGTCGGCCGCCTGCTTGGCGTGCGGGCTCTTCTTCATCACCCCGAGGCCGGCCTGGCCGACCACCGCGTAGTTCCCCTTCGGCCCGGTCGGCAGCGGCACCAGGTCCCACCCGAAGCCGCCGTCCTTCAGCAGCGAGGCGCGGGAGATCTGGGTGACCGTCATGGCCGAGTCACCGGCGAAGAAGTCGGCAGTCGTGCCCGGGCCGGGCAGCGCCTTCTGGGTGAAGGTGGCCTTGTGCAGGGTGGTCATCGCGTCGACCATCTCGGGGCTGTTGAAGCCGCAGGTCTTGCCGTCCTCGCTCCAAGCCTGGGCTCCCCACCCGGTCCAGAAGGTGGACAGATTGTCCCAGCCCTTGTAGTCGAAGTCCCGAATGACCATGCCGGCCTTGCCGGAGTTCGCCGCCGTCGCCGCGGCGGTGGCCAGGGCGTTGTCCCAGGTCCACTGACCGGCCGCGATCAGCTCGGCCGGGGTCTTCTGCCCGGCCTTCTTGAGCATGTCGGTGTTGACGAAGACCCCGAACGGCGAGGTGGAGAAGGGGTACGCGTACAGCTTCCCGTCGTTCTGCCAGAGCTTGAGGGTGGCGGGGGAGATGTCCTCGTACTGGTAACCCTCGGCCTTCTTGAGCGTGTCGTCGAGGGGCAGCAGCGCGCCCGAGGCGACGAAGTCGGGGGCGGAGTTCTCGAACACCCACGCGAGGTCGGGCGCGTTCCCGCCCGCGATCTGGGTGGTCAGGGTCGTGGTGTAGGTGTCGAACGGCAGCGGGTCGAACTTGATCTCGGCCACGTCCGGGTGGCTCTTGCGGTACTCGTCGGCGATCTCGTTGAACAGCTTGAGGTGCGCCTCGTTGGCCGACCAGACGGTCATCCGCAGCTTCGCCGGGCCGCTGTCGCCGGCATCGTCGCCGCCGCCGCAAGCGGTCAGGGCGAGCGCGCCCGCCAGTGCCACGGCGACGCCGCGCATTGCCTTTCCTGCTCTCACAATCTTCTCCTCACCGGGGGTGTGTGTGTTCAGTAGCCCGCGATCCGCGGCCAGCGCTGTTCCACGCCGGCAGCGGTAAGGCGGTCCTGGAAATCGGCCAGCAGACGGGGGGTGTTGCGGACCGCACGCGGGGACTCGCCCCGCGCCAGACAGAAGTCGGCGAGCAGGCCGGCGACCTCGCCGACGTTCCACTCGACCGGGTGCAGCCGGTAGCTGCCGTTGGTGACGTGGGTGGTGCCGATGTTCTTGCCAGCCGGCAGCAGGTTCTCCATCCGCCGCGGGATCAGCGCGCCGAGCGGGATCTCGAACGGGCAGGAACCGACGTCGATGTAGTTGTCGCCGCCGGTCGACGGGTGCAGGTCGATCCGGTACATGCCCACGCCCACCGCGTCCGGGTAGCTGACCGCGCCGTGGTCGCCCCGGACCGCCAGGGACAGGTCCTGCTCGGCCACGGTGTACTCGGCCTGAATCCGGCGGGACTCGCGGATGTACGGGGCTTGGGCCAGGCCGTCCGAGCTGCCGGTCACGTCGCCGCGCAGCCGCAGTCCCGGGAAGCCGGTGCCGCCGTCCGGCCGGGGCGCCTCCGTCTGCAGCCAGTACAGCACCGAGTACGACAGCTCGCGGGCCTTGGACAGGTGCCACGACGCGTTCGGCACGTCGATGACCGGACCCTCGAAGTAGTCGATCATCGGCCAGTTGACCAGCGTGATGTCGCTGCCATACGCGCCTTCGGTGAAGTTGCGCCGCGCAGCGATCCGCCGGAACGTCCACAGGTTGCCGTCACCGGGGTTGACGCGTTGATCGGCGTTGACGCTCAGCGGGTCGTCGTCCGGGTTGGGGGTGAAGCTGCGCTCGACGATCTCCAGCGTGCGGGGGTGTGGCGACTTCCAGGACAGCAGCCGGTCACCCCAGAAGTCGGGCTTGTAGTCGCGCCAGAAGTCGTACCCTGCGGGGCGGTCGATGGTGTGGTCGCCGTCGACGTGGTCGAGGGCGAAGCAGACGGACACCGCCTGCATGTTCATCGGCTGGGCCTCGGCCGGGGCGCTCGGCTCACCGGTCATCGCCTGCGACTCGAACCCGGTGACGTACTCGGTGCCCGTCAGCGGCAGCAACTCGCCGGTCTCGGTGGCGTCCAGGACGTACGGCGCGACCACGTCGATCCGCTCGTCCCGGTCGCGGTGCGCCAGCGCCACGCCGGTCACCCGGTCCCCGTCGGTCTCCGCGGCGACCGGCCGGTACGGCTGCAGCACCCGCAGCCGGCCCGAACCGAGGTACGGGGCGAGCATCTGTTCGAGGACGGCGACGGCCACCCGCGGCTCGTGGCAGAGCCGGCTCACCCAACCCGCACCGGGGTTGAGGTCGGTCCAGGCCCGGGACCGTTCGGTCAACGGGTAGTGGCGACGGTAGTAGTCGCGGATGCCGTTGCGCAGCGCCCGGTAGCTGGCGGTGGCGCCGAACTGCTCGATCCAGGAGTGTTCGTCCGGCGGGACGGCCTGGCTGGTGAGTTGCCCGCCGAGCCAGTCGAACTCCTCGGTCAGGATGACGGATCGGCCGGACCGGGCCGCGGCGAGCGCCGCGGCGACGCCGCCCAGTCCGCCCCCGACGACGAGGACGTCCGTACGCATGGTTACCACTTGCTTCCTTCCAGTTGCGCGGCTGACCGCTCAGCGTCGGTCGACCGCCCGATCAGGGGTGCCGAGGGTGATGCCCTCGACGAGTTCGCAGGCGAGAAGTCGTTGCTGGAGGCCGGCTGCGCTGCCATCGATGACGCCGGTCAACACCTCGACCGACTGTCGGCCCATCTCCTCGCGGGGGATGCGGAACCCGGTGAACGCGATGTCGGTGGGGACCGGGGACGTCGGGTCGCCGAGGGTCACGATCGACAGGTCGCCGGGCACGGTCAGGCCGCGCCGACGGGCGGCCGACTCCAGCGCGACCGCCGTGGCGAAGTCCTCCACGAAGACGGCGGTGGTTCCGTCGGCCAGCAGGGTGTCGACGGTCGTGTCGGCCTCCCCGGCCTGCGCTGACATCTGCCCGGCGCTCTCCGCGGTCGTCGCGGTGGCGTGGAAGCCACGGAGCCGGTCTTCGGAGGATTCCGCGGTGGTGCCCATGCTCACGTACGTCAGGCGGCGGTGACCGCGCCGCAGCGCCCCCTCGACGAGCTGTGCCACCGCCGAGGCGTAGTCGGCGCCGACGTAGGGGACCGGCCCGCCGGCGTCGTCGCGGCGTCCGACGGCGACGTACGGATATCCGTCACGGTTGAGCCGGTGCAGCTCCGCGCCGTCGATCTCGCGTCCGAGCAGGAGGCATCCGTCGGCCAGACGCAGCCGGTTGTCCTGGTGGAAGATGCGTCGCCGGCCGTCCACCACCGGTGCGCTGGTGAGCAGCAGCAGGTCGCAGCCGACCCGCTCGGCGTACTCCTCGATACCCAGCAGGAACGGGTGGAAGAAGTCCCGACTGCCGCTGGGGAAGGCGGGCTCGTACGTGAAGACGCCGATGATCCGGTTGAACCGCGAGGCGAGGCGGCGGGCCACGGGGTCGGCGGCGTACCCGGTCTCGGCGATGACCCGCAACACCCGGTCCCGGGTCTCCGCGGCGATGCGGACCTCGGCGTCGGTCCGATTGTTGAGCACCAGCGACACCGTCGCCTGACTGACACCGGCCATCCGCGCGATGTCACGCTGGGTGACGCGTCGGGGGGGAGCGGTCACGTCGGGTCCTTCCGGTGCGGCTAATGCGTATTAGCGCTCGGTGTTGGGGAGGAGCCTGGCGGGTGGACCGGCGTGTGTCAAGAGGTGGCCGCAAGATTTCCGCGCGGTAAATCCGCTGGAGTAATGCGCATTAGCGGTCGGGCCCCCGGCGGGTTGGCGTGTGGCCCGGGTGGATCGGCGGGGAGTCGAACCGCCTCTTGACAGAAACGCCGCCGAGCGCGCAACATTCGAGAAACATAGATGCTAATACGTATTAGCGCGGCGGTGCCAGGGGGCACCCGCCGATCGATGTCCCCTGTGTACTAACTGAGCGTCACCCTTCGCCGCTTACGCCGCCGATCCGACCGACCGAAGAGGAAGCCGCATGACGAGACCATCCGCCCCGTCGTCCCGACGCGCTGTCCTGGCGGCCGCCAGTGCCGGCCTGCTCGTCGCCGCCGTGGCCGGCGCCCAGCCAGCAGCCGCCGAACCCCAGCTCGACTTCCCCCAGTTCACCTACCAGGGCACCGCGTTCGACAAGGGCACCCTCGCCTACAACCCGACGAACGAGTTCATCTTCCCGAGCGTCATCCGGGCCGCCGACTACTTCCCCAACCCGCTCGGCACCTACTACCTGTACTACGCGCCGCACGAGCGTCCCGGCGGGATCGCCCTCGCGTACTCCGACTCGATCAACGGTCCGTGGACCGAGTACGTCGCCAACCCCCTGATCAGCAACACCTGGCTGCCGTACTACGCGACGGTCAGCCACATCTCCTCGCCGCACGCGGTGTGGATCGAGGGCGAGGGCAAGCTCTTCCTCTACTTCCACGGCGAGAACTCCATCACCCGGTACGCGACCTCCGACGACGGCATCAACTTCAGCTACGGCGGGACGGCGATCAGCCGGAACGACACGACCGGTGGCGAGACCTCTTACGCCCGAGTGTTCGAGCAGTCCGTGCCCCGCCTGGGCACCCGGTACCTGATGGTCTTCATGGACAACCCGACCGCGGCACTGCCCGGACCGACCGGGCCCGTGTCGCGGCGGATCCGCTGGGCGGTTTCCAACGACGCGCGGACCTGGGCCATGCAGCCCGACCCGATCGTGACCCCGCAGGGCATCGAAGGCCCGAACGCCTCGGGACCGTTCTTCCTGCGCTGGAACGACCGCAACCTGGTGATCTACCACGCCGCCGACGGCAACATGCACGCGGTGGACGTCGGGCAGGACTTCGACCAGGAGATCCACCTCGGCATCGTGCACGACTCGATGTCCGCCGCGCCCGACCTCGGCCGCTCGGCCGCGCCGACGTTCTACTTCGATGGGCGTACCGCGCACATGTACTACGAAGCCGGCGGCCGGCTCACCGCGACCATCGGACACGCCACCGCCACCCTGGCAAACCCGTTGCCGGTACGGCAGCTCGATTGTGCGGCGGACCGACCGGTCCTGTGGCCGCCGAACCACATGCTGGTCGACGTCAACGTCACCGTGGACCTGCATGACGGCGTGCTCGGCCCGAACGCGTTCACCCTGACCGGCGTGACCGGGGGTGACGCCGCGGACGTCAGTGGCTTCGCCATCGGCACGCCGGACACGAGTGGCAAGCTACGGGCCGAACGAGCCGGGAACGGTGGGGACCGGGTGTACCACCTCACGTATGCCGGCCACGACGAGATCGGACGGCCGCTTGGCTGCACCGTCACCGTCACCGTTCCACACGACGAAGGCAGCAACTAGTCTCGGAACCGGCCGGCACCGGTGGGTGTCGGCCGGTTCCGCAAGGCGGGACGTCGGCTACCCGGTCTGAGTCCCGGGTGCCGACACCGGCGGCGGCTGCAGCTCGTCGAGCGGCACGGCGGGGTCGGCCAGTCGGTCGAGGTCGACCGGCTGGGCTGCCGCGACGAGCCGCCGAATCGACGGGACGACGTCCCACACGTTGACATTCATGCCGGCGAGCACCCGCCCGCCAGCGGTCCAGAAGGCGATGAACTCGCGCTTGGCGACGTCACCCCGGACGACGACCCGGTCGAACGCTTCGGGCGGGGCGTGTCCGACGTACTCCATTCCCAGGTCGTACTGGTCGGTGTAGAAGTAGGGCAGGTCGTCGTAGCTGACGGGCTGTCCCAGCATGGCGCGGGCCGCCGCGGCACCGCCGTGGAGTGCGTTGGCCCAGTGCTCGACGCGCAGGCGCCGGCGCAGCACGGGAAGGTAGGCGTTGGCGACGTCACCGGCGGCGTAGATCTCCGGGTCGGCGGTGCGCAGGGACGCGTCGACGACGATTCCGTTCTCGACGGTGAGGCCCGCCGTTGTCGCCAGCTCAGTGTTCGGCCGTACGCCCACGGCGACCACCACGGCGTCGGCGGGCACCTCGGTTCCGTCGGCCAGCAGGACCGAGGAGACTCGACCGGTGCCGCGGATCTCGCGGACCTCGGCGTCGAAGTGGAAGGTGACGCCGTGGTCCCGGTGCAGGTTGGCGAACACCCGGGCGATCTCGTCGCCGAGCACTCGGCGCAACGGCAGCGCGGCCGTTTCGACGATGTCGACGGTGGCGCCACGCTGCCGGGCGGCGGCGGCGACCTCCAGGCCGATCCACCCCGCTCCGACGATCACGATGTGCGCGCCGTCGACCAGCGCCGCGGCGATTCGACGGCTGTCGGCGAGGGTGCGCAGCCGCAGCACCCCGTCCAGGTGGACGCCGGGTGCCGCGAGGTCGCGGGGTCTGGCGCCGGTGGCCAGCAGCAGCTTGTCGTAGCGGATCTGCTGGCCGTCGGCGAACTGGACCATTCCGTCGGAGCGGTCGACGGTGACGGCGCGGGCGGCGGTGCGCAGGTCGACGTCGTGCTCTGCGTACCACCCGGCGTCGTGCACGTACACGCTGTCGGGTTCGGCGCCGCCGGTCAGCAGACCCTTGGACAGTGGGGGCCGCTCGTACGGTCGCTCTGGCTCGTCGCCGATCACGACGATCCCACCGTCGAAGCCCTCCTCCCGCAGCGTCTGCGCGGCCCGCGCGCCGGCGAGCCCGGCTCCCACGATCACGAACGTGCCGGTCTTCGACATCGGTCCAGCTCCTTTCGAGGTGCGTCGATCAGCGGGCGCCGACCCCGGTCAGGGTGAAGAACTCGGCGCGCGAGCGGTGGTCGTCGCGCAGGGTGCCGAGCAGGGTGGAGGTGATGGTGCTGCTGCCCACGGCCCGGACACCGCGCAGCGTCATGCACAGGTGTTCGGCTTCGATGACCACGCCGACCCCGCGCGGGCGCAGTTGGCTGGTCAGCCAGTCGGCGATCTGTTTGGTCAGGCGTTCCTGGAGCTGTGGGCCGTGGGCGAACAGTTCGACCACCCGGGCCAGTTTGGACAGTCCCAGGATGCGTTC
Source organism: Micromonospora sp. NPDC000668 (assembly GCF_042897975.1). NCBI lineage: Bacteria > Bacillati > Actinomycetota > Actinomycetes > Micromonosporales > Micromonosporaceae > Micromonospora > Micromonospora sp. NPDC000668. The sequence goes on along the minus strand of NZ_JBIAYP010000008.1, from coordinate 251,206 downwards.
GCCGGGCAGGTAGCCGACGTGCGCGACGCCGACGAACGGCAGCAGGTGATGTTCGCAGACCGACCGGATCGGGATGGCCCGGGCCAGCACCAGCTCGTCGTAGCCTTCGTCGTTGTCGAAGGTGGTCAGCTGGAACTCGCGCGGGGTGAGCAGCTCGGCGTAGGCGCGGGCCATCCGGCCCGGGGTGTCGGCGAGCCCGTCGGCGGAGAGGTCGACGCCGAGCGCGGCCAGGAACTCCGCCGCCGCCCGTTCGGCGGCGGCCGGGTCGCGGCGGGGACGCTGGTGCTGCACCGGGAGGGCGGTGGCACTCACCTCAGCGACCTCCCGCGCCGACGGCCGCGAGCCAGGTGACGAGTGCGGCGATATCCATCAGGAGTTCTCCCTGTCTGTGCTGTTGTAGCCCTGCGCCTGGTTGGTCTCGTCGGTGACGCGCACGCCGTACCGGTAGGCCAGTTCGCCGCCGATGAGCCGCATGGGAACCCCCAGAGGATTTTCACCAACGCCCATTGGTGTTATCGATCATGCTGCCCCAGCGCGGCAGGAATTTCAATAGCCTTCGCTGGTGATAATCTCGGGGCTGTGAGCACGGGGGAGCGCTGGAGCGCGATGGCAGCGCTCGTCGACCGGTCCCGACGGGCGCTGTACGACTACGTGTGCCGGGCCGATCACCCCGTCACCCGGGAGGAGGCGGCCGAGGCGCAGGGCATGTCCCGCAACCTCGCCGCGTTCCACCTCGACAAGCTCGTCGAGTCCGGCCTACTGCGGGCCCACTACCAGACGCCGGCCGACCAGCCCCGGGGCCGCGGCCGGACGCCGAAGGTCTACGAGGCCGCTGGTGACGGCGTGGCGATCACCGTTCCCGAGCGACGCTACGAGCTCATCGCCGAGATCCTCGCCGACGCGGTCGCCGACGACCCGCACGACGCTCCCGAGGCGGCGCGGCGGCATGCCCGGCAACGCGGCCGGGACATCGGTGCACGGGTACGCGACGCCGGCGAGGACCTCATCCCCGTGCTCGCAGGACTCGGCTTCGAACCCGAAACGCTCAGCGACCATGTGCTGCTGCGCAACTGCCCGTTCCACGCCCTCGCCACCCGGCAGACCGCCCTGGTGTGCGGGCTCAACCACGCGTTCCTCGCCGGCATGATCGACGGTGCGGGACGTACCGACCTGCTGCCCCGGCTCGCGCCGCGTCCCGGGGCCTGCTGCGTCCGGTTGGACGGCCTACCGGAGCACTAGCTGGTCCTCGGAGAGGCACCGGTCACGGTGAGGTGCGAACCTCGACCGACCGGCAGTCGGAGATGCTGTCGATGGGCACGTCGTGGGTGCCGCTCTTGTCAAAGGAGTGCGTGCCGGCGTAGACGACGACCCCGCGGGTTCCGGGTCTGGCACGGATTGTCCCACCTAGCGTTGACTTACTCTGCGTTAGTCGTGCCGGCGTGCTGGCGTCGCGATATTCCAGGGCGTCCCTTATCTCTCCGGGGCAGAGTGCGTCCAAGCTGTATTGCGAAGATGGCGCCCATCAAGGGTAGGAACGCCGCCCCCCAACCACCCTCTAGGACAAAAGCCGCGATCGTTAAGCCGTTGAAAAGCAACGCTAAGAGGAGGTAAAGCGCGAGGCGCATCTCTTGGAGAGACATGCGTCGAGTATTGCCGATGGGCACCTTCCAAACTGGCCCTCCGGGGCTGCGATGATGTTGCGGTGGGTCAGCTGACGGGATGGGACTGCGTGGTCCAGGGCGCGCGGGTCCAGTTCATGCTTGGACAAGACGACGATCCGGCCATGGCCGACAACATCGATGCCCACGTTTACCTCGCTGACGGCACCCATCGCTACGCCACCTTCATGACACCGGATGCGATCGGTCGCGTCCTGAGAAGGTGGGCTGAAACTGGCGAGGCTGGCGGCGGCCGGTACTTCTGGTGCTCGGACCTCGTCATCATTCCAAGACCCGGCATCGCGGCGATGGCGGAAGCCCTGGAAGAGATGATCCGATCCGGGGATGGAGCCGTGGCTCTGGGCAAGGTGGAGGGCGATTCCGTCCTGCCTGAGTGACTAGCTGGGTGACATTCGGAGAGCACCAGACCGGACGCCGGTGGACGGTGGTGGACGAGTCGGCCCAGCGAAGTCGGCAGTCGACGCGGGTTGGGTCGTCATGATGGTTGCCTGGGGTCAAGGGTTCGTCGGTTCGAATTCGGCGTCCCGACAGTCAGCTGCGCCGGCTCTGGATTGGGGCTCAAAGCTGGGAGTCGACTAGCTTCTGGGCCGTGACGACCCTCGGTTGGCTTCGCGCCGTGCTCGATAGGCTTTTCAAAGGACGGCCCAGGGAGACCGCTGCCGCCCCGCCCGCTGCGCCGGAGTGCATGCCGCTGCTTGAGTTGGCCCGGTTGCTCGCTGGGCGGCACCACGACAGGGTCGCTAGTGCATACGTGGAGGTCATTACCTTCGCATCAGCCGACGAGATCGTGGCGATGCTGAAGGTAATGCTCGAAGAGGACTGGATGGGTCTCCCGGTCTGGGCGCGGAACCTTGCGTTCCGGCTGGCGTGCCTTCAACGGCCGGAGGATGTTGAGCTGTTGCGTGTGGCGGCCAGTGACCTCCGCGCCTTTGGCCCGGACTGGGACACCATCGCCGAGGAGCTCTACCACCGGGCAGACAGCCTGGTCGCCGGGCAGGATCTGACCTGCCCCTGACTCCTTGCGCGGGATCATGGAGCATTCGGGACGCAGCGCAACGGTTGTCGTGAGGAGAGCGTTGAGGGATCACCGGCGGAGTGCTGCGGCACGAGGACCAGGCGGTGGGCCAGCGCCAGGCCCCAGCCGAGCGCGTGGTGATGTGCCGCAGGCGGGTGGGCGCTGCGCGGTCGTCCGGTTGCTCGGCGACCACGCAACACCTACGTCTGGATCAGCGCCCACCTGTCTGCGGCGGTCCTTTCATGCGTCGGAGCGAGCCATGTGCCGGGCGGCGCGCATCCCGAACACCACGGCGGGCCCGATCGTGGATCCCGGGCCGGGATAGGTGTTGCCCATCACCGAGGCGGAGTTGTTGCCCGCCGAGTACAGGCCGTCGATCACCGTGCCGTCCTCGCGCAGCGCACGGCCGTCGGCGTCGGTGAGCACTCCGCCCTTGGTGCCGAGGTCACCGATGACGACCTTGAAGGCGGTGAACGGACCCTTCTCGAGCGGACCGAGGCAGGCGTTGGGGTGCACGGTCGGGTCGCCGTAGTAGCGGTCGTACGCCGAGTTTCCGCGACCGAAGTCCCCGTCGACGCCAGAGCGGGCGAAGCCGTTGAACCGATCGACGGTGGCTTGCAGCCGCGTCGGGTCGATGCCGATCCGGCCCGCCAGTTCGGCGAGGGTGCTGCCCTTGGCCATGATCCCGGCCTCGCGCATCGCCTTGTTGTTCTTCGGGTCCAGCGCGAAGGTGCGCAGGTAGCGGCGCGCGTGACGGACGTCGGCGATCATCCAGTACGCGCCGTCCTTGTCGTGTTCGAGCATGTGGTGGCCCAGGTCGACGTAGGACTCCGACTCGTTGGCGAATCGGTCGCCCCGGGCGTCCACGATGATCGAGTACGGCAGCGAGCGCTCGCCGACGATGAAGGACGGGTCGTGGCCGGGGGTGGCGGCGACGGAGGCACCCCACCAGGCGTCGTCCATCAGCTCGACCGCGGCGCCGGCCTGCTGCGCCAGCTCGGTGGGGCGGCCCAGGTTGGCCGGGTTGCCGGACGGGGAGCCGTCGATGCCGTGGTACTTGCGCCGCCACTCGGTGTTGTGATCGAACCCGCCGCCGGCCAGCATGACGCCCCGCGTGGCGCGCACCGTCACCGGCTGTCCATCGCGGGTGGTGCGCACGCCGGTGACCCGGCCGTCGCCGATCAGCAGTTCCTCCAGCGGGGCGTTGAGCCACAGCGGCACCTGGTGCTTGAGCACCACCGCGTGCAGGAACGCGCTGGACAGTCCGGCGCCGATGCCGACCAGCCGCTGGCCGCGGGCGACGCCGCCGAGCGCACGGAACACGAACTGGGCGCCGCGGATGAACCCGGCGGGAGTGGACCAGGCGCGGCCGAGCAGCCACACGTCGTCGGTCTTGATCGGCATCCCGGCGGGCGCGCTGATGGTCTTCCACCACGCGCCGATGACCTTCGAGTTGAGCGGCTTCACCTCGATCGCGCGGCCGATCTTCCCGCCGGGCAGCTCCGGGTAGTAGTCGGGGTAGTCGGTGGAGCGGGCGAAGGTCATGCCGTACTTCTCCGCGGTGAGGACGAAGTCCTCGATGCCGTCGACGAAGGCTTCCTTGCGCTCACGGGAGGTGGAGCGCCCGGTGTCACCGACCGTGGCCTCGAGGTAGGTGAGCGCCTCCTCGCGGGAGTCGCCGACGCCGGCGCGCCGCATCAGGGGGTTGTTCGGCAACCACATTCCGCCGCCGGACATCGCTGTGCTTCCGCCCCACTTGTCGCTTGACTCGATCATCAGGACGCTCAGCCCCGCGTCGATCGCGCCCAGCGCGGTGGCGAATCCGGCCCCGCCGCTGCCGACCACGACGACGTCGTAGGAGTGGTCGAACGTGCCGGCGGACTGCGCGGTGGTATCGGTCATGGCTGGTCCTTCCCGAGTCATGCAACCAACCGGACAATCCTGTCCGGTTGTTATAGTGCAGCATGCCCTCCACCAGCGGTCGCGTCAATCGTGGTCCGGCTGCGGCCTCGCAAAATCGGCTGGCCATCCTCCGATCGGCGCGCCGGTTGTTCACCGCGCGCGGCTATCACGTGCCGCTCAGCGCGATCGCCAAGGACGCCGAGGTCGGGCAGGGTGTGCTGTACCGGCACTTCCCGACCCGGCTCGATCTGGCGTTCGCGGTGTTCGAGGAGAACTTCGCGCAGCTAGAGGCGATCGCCGCCGAGCCGGGCGCGGGCGCGTTCGGCCGGCTCTGGGAACGCTTGATCCAAATGACCGTGGAGTCCGCCGCGTTCGTGGAGATGGCGGTGGACGCCCGGCGCAACGTGCCGGAGTACACCGGCGGCACACGTCTGCAGTCCCTGATTCAAGACACCCTCCCGCGCGCGCAGGCGGCCGGGCTGGTCGACCACCGCGCCACCGTGGACGACATACTGCTCGCACATCGGATGATCTACGGCGTCATCGTCACCGCGGTGGATCCGGCCGAAGTCGGGCAGGCCGTGGACCGGGCCTCGTATCTGCTCCGTCGACAGAGCACGTGAAGGTCTGCTTGACGTGGCGGGCCGGGCGGCGGCCCGCTCTCCTGGGGGCCGGGTTGGTCCGGGTCACTCGTCGTTGAGCACGCTGGTGTTCTGGCATGCGGTGAGACGCCATTGCCCCTCTTCCTTCGCCATGACGAACATCGGAGTGCCGACTTCCTGACCGTCGGGCGTCTGATACACCTGCCGGACCTTGACGGCCACGACGTCGGGGCGAATGAACAGCACGTGTTCGATGTCGAACGTCACGCTGGTGTCTCGCATCCCGCCGGGAAGCACCTGACGGGTGAATACGGAGATCGCTTCGCGGCCGAACAGCCGCCTGCCGTGGCCGGTTGTCCAGATCGCGTCGGCCCGGAACAGGTCGATGAACTCGTCAGGGAGCTCGTTGTTCTGGGAGTGTTCGACGGAGGCTACTACCTGCTTGATCGCTTCAACGTCAGCTTCGCGTGTCGGTTCGTTGATCTGTGCTGCGGTCATGTCCGCACGCTAAGACATCAAGCTGGGTCGAGGTCTACGGCTTCAGCGTGTGAGCCGGTCCACCGTGTCGCCGTCGACGGTCCGGGCCGGTAGGGCGGCGCAGCGATCCGGCGGCGCCGGTCCAGCCGCAACGGTCACCGCATCATCGTCAGGAGCTTCTCCACCGTGTTCCAGTTGCGCACAGTGGCCGGCGGACCATCCTTGATCTTGCCCAGGGCCTTCATCAACGGGCTGTCCCGCAGCCCGCCCGGGCACCAGATGTATATCTCGGTGCCGTCGACGGCATATCGGTCCGCGCCGAGTTCGGTGCCGGCCAGTTCGTCCTCGATCGGCCTGTCGATCGGCCGCGCCAGGAACGACACGACGTACTTCGAGCCGTCGTCAGCCACGGCCGTGAGCGGGTTCTTCGCCACCACCCGGGCCAGCTCGTCGCGGCTGCGGAGGATCACCCCCACCGGAATTCCGAACCCCTTCTCGATTGCCTGCTCGAGCGCGGGTCCCAGCTCGGCCGGCGCCCGGTCGGCGTCCAGCACGACGTTGCCGCTCTGCAGCAGCGTGGCGACGTTGTCGTACCCCTCCTCGGTGAGCAGGATCCGCAGGTCGGCCATGGCGACCCGCCGAGCCTTGCCGAGGTTGATGCCGCGGAGAAGCACCGCGTAGCGGGCCACGTCACCCCATTCGCGCGACCGGTCCGGCCCGAGCCCTCCGGCTTCCCGGCCCAAATTGCCCGACCCCATGGGGTGTGTCAAGCAACCGCCCCGGCCACTCGGCGGTGGATCGCATGAGCCTGGACCTGGCGCGCTGGTGCAGTCGACCAGGACCTCGATGCCGAATCGATCTCTGGCAAGTGGTCGGTACGTGGAACACTGACCCGATGTCATCGAGCGTTCCGCGCACCGTCAAGGCGATCGACACCGCTGAACTGATGCGCTTGGACGACGAGGCGCGCGATCACGGATTCAACCGCCACCACGGAGCCGGATGGCTTGCCGCGAACGCGGATCTGTCCACCGTTCACTACCTACGGCCGGCGATGGTGCACGACGCCGGTCGGCGGCCAGAGTTCTCACCCCACTGGCGGTGCATGCTGCTCCTGCGGGTCCGCGACGGTCAGGAGGTCTTTTCGCTGTTGGATATCTGGCCCGCGTCGTTCGATCAGCTGCCAGAGTCCCTGGACGCGGCGACCAAGGCAGCTATCTCCTACCGGTTGCAGTTCGGAGGTCTGCTCACACAGGCGCAGTGGATCGGCTCGGGCGCCCCTGCGTGACCTGGCGGGGTGGCAGTGGCGCGACCGGGCGAACTGCCGTGAACTGGGCGTGCTCGTACCGGGTGGCGGAGAGCAGCAGCAGCCACTCGTCGCAGCCCTGCCACGGGTATAGGTCGGCGGCTCCGCCGCGTACGGTCCGGGGCCCGTCTCCGGTCCGTGCACGCGCGTCTGCCGGCGCGCCCGCGAATCCGGGGATCCACACATCGGCGCAGAGCTCGTTCGCCGACCCCATCGCCGCCAGCCCGAACGCGTTCTCGCCGGCAGCGGTCCGCGCCTCGTCGCCGAAGTCGTCGAGCAACTGGTCCTCGCCGGGTTTCCCGTCACCGCGGAAGGTCAGCGTGGTGGTGCCGGCCCGGGCTGCGTATTCCCACTGCGCCTCGCTGGGCACCTGGAACGGCAACAGCTTGAGCAGGTCCTCCAGGTCGTCTTCGAGCCGGGCCGTGCCGGTGTCCGTCTCGGCGTAGTCGTCCTCGTACTCGGGCAGCCAGTGCCGGACCTGTGCCACCGTCAGCGGATGCCGGGCGATCAGGAACGGCTCGACCCGCACCTCGCGTACCGGCTGTGCGTCCTCGGCGCCGGCGAGGAACGGCTCGACGGTGTCCTCGACACCGCCGCTGCGCTCGATGGCGCGTACCGCGTCCAACTCCGCGTCGGACAAGCCCATCCGGAACGAGCCGCCCGGAACCTTCCGGAACACCACGCCCGACGGGGTGTGCCGCCATGCCGGGCGCCCGGCCACGATCTCCTCGGTCCACATCGCGCCGAACGCTAGCAGCCCGGTCGCCGGTCGCCCTTTCTGACGGCCCCGCGGCTTGCGCACGGGCCCGTCGGCCGACCTCTCAGTTGTTGCTGAACGCCTGGGGGCCTAGGTCCGCCGGGTGTCCTTGACGAACACGATCCCGTCGGTGTTGGCCAGGTGGGCCGGGTCCAGCGGGGAGTAGCCGTACCAGGGGGACACGCGGGGGGCGGGCGTGGCGTCGGCGAGCGCGGCGGCCAGCCGGCGGGTGTCGACCAGGCAACGCTGCTGCGGGAGCGCGTACAGCAGTCCTTCGACGGTGTCCGGGGGTGGGACGTCCACCCCCTGGTGGCGGATCGTGCCGAGGGCCGTGGCCAGGAAGGCGTACCCCTCGCCCTGGTGGGCGCTGACGATCGCGCCGGCGCTCCACCACTCCAGCGGCAGGTCGCCCATCCGCATCGTGCTCTTGTCCCGCTGAAGGTGGCCGTTGTGGGCGTACACCAGGGTCGGGTGCCGTTCGGCGAGGGCGAGCAGGTTGGCGGCCATCATCGAAGCCCGCGAGCCCAGCAGCCTCGCCATCCGGCCCGGTGACGTGTCGGCCATCCAGAAGTGGTAGCGCAGCAGCCCGGTGGCGGTACGCCCGTACAGGCGTGCCCGGTCCCAGTCGTCCCAAGTGGACGCCGCGATCAGGTGCGGTGTCTGCGCGTCGAGCAGGGCCACCAGGTCGTCGGCGAGCAGACGCAGCTGGTTGGCCTCGGGCGTCTGCCCCACGGACTGGGACGGGTCCATCATCGCGGCGGGATTGGTCCACCGGTCGTCGGCGCCGAGCAGGCGGTCGAGCGTTTCCGCGGTGCGGGGAAGCAGGTCGGCGTCGACCCAGGCGGTGAGGTAGGCGTGGAGTGCGGTGAGTGCCTGCCGAGGGCTCGCGGCGCCGGTGATCTCCAGCGGGCCGTCGAAGCCGGCGAAGCGGAGCTGCTGTGACGGGGGCCGGCCGTCGTTGTACGCGCGCATCCAACGCACCAGCTCGCGGTTGGCCGCAGACGCGCCGAACCCGTGGCTGAAGCCGTGCTCCATGACCTCGTCGAGGGTGCCGGTGCCCGAGGTGACGTAGTCGTCCACGACCAGGCCCATCATGCAGTCGCTCTCGATTGCGATCGTCCGGTAGCCCTCCTGCTCGACGAGTTGCCGGAAGAGATCGTTTCGCACGTCGAGCAGAACGTCCTCGCCATGGGTGGGCTCGCCCAGGGCGAGCAGCCGTGGTCTGGCCGGGAGCAACCCCATGACGGTCCCAGCGTCGACGGCGTCGGTGATACCAGCAGTCATACCCTGAACGGTATCGTTGAACCGACGGTGCAAACTTTTCGTCGATTTCAACAGGAGGGCTCGGCGAAACCTTCAAAGCGAAGGCCAGACGCTTTGCGTGGCCGCAGCGCGGCTTACTGACGCGGCCGTCTCGCCTTCGGCACGGACGGCGGCGCGTGGCCGGCTGCGGCCGGTGGCGTCGAGGACGCGGTCGACTCGACTGGGACGTCTCGGGCGAGGTGGCGCAGGAGGCCCCGAATATGGTGCTTGTCCGCAGCCGAGACCGTGTCGTCGAGCAATCGTCGGCGGATGGCGCCCATGTCCGTCTCGACCTCCGCCAGTGCTCGATGGTCGGGCGCAGCGGCGGCGATCGGCATCGCGAGCGGGCGAATCGCGGCTGCGATGGAGAGCCCGAGGGTGGCGCACAAGGCTCGTACCTTTGCCAGCTCGGGGTAGTGCTGCCAGTCGCCGGCGAGCCAGCGGAACAGCGTCGAGCGGCTGACGCCGGTGTGTCGCGCGATGTCGCCGACGGTCCAACCGCGTTCGTCGCGGGCGTCGTTGACCGCCTGGCGAACGAACTCCGCGAAGGCCATCTGGGGTGTAGTGAGAGTCGTGTCCATCCTCAGACGTGTCTTCCCTCGGTCTGGTGTTGTCTCATCGTGCGGCGCTCGATGGTCGGATCTGATCGCCCGACTCAGGTAGCGGCGGCTCGAGAGGTGGTTCCGATTGATCGTCTCCCACCTGCTGGCGTCGTGCCGTGTCGGCCGGCGAGGATCCCTACTTGTTCGAGGCCGGTCAGCTACTCAACTGCCGCGCGGCGGGAGGAGGGGGTCGCCGCCTGGACCCGGGCCCGTTGGTGCCGCGCGCGGTCCGGTTGCTGGTCAGGTGTCGGGTTCACTGAGCGTGATATTGCTGCTGCGCCACAACGACCCGGCGTGATCTGGGTGCGGCTCGTCAGATCAGGTACCGTCGCCTGTCACACAGTCTTTGCACCAACCTGGCTGCCCATCACGAGGGAAGCCGAACCGGAGGGACACAGCCGTGAGGTTCCAGAGCGCAGTCCGCAGGGCCGGCCTCGTCGTGGCGATTGCCGCCCTGGCGGTGAGCGCGGGATGTGCCAAGAAGGACGACAGCGAGGTCCAGGCGAGCGGAGTCAAGCTGGTCGAGGCCGGCAAGCTGACGGTCTGCACCCACCTGCCGTACCCGCCGTTCCAGTCCAAGGACGCCAGCGGCAAGGTCACCGGGTTCGACGTCGAGCTGATGGATCTGGTCGCCAAGGAGCTGGGCGTCGAGCAGACGATCATCGACACGCCGTTCGAGGGGATCAAGTCCGGCCAGGATCTGAACACCGGCAAGTGTGACGCGGCCGCTGCCGGCATGACGATCACTGAGGAACGGCAGAAGGTGATGAACTTCTCCGACCCGTACTTCGATGCGACCCAGGCGATGCTGATCAAGACGGGCAAGCCGTACAAGGCGCTCGACGACCTCAAGGGCAAGAAGCTCGGCGTCCAGGCGGCCACCACGGGCCGTGACTACGCCCGGAAGTTCGAGCAGGAGAAGGGCCTGCAGCTCGTCGAGTTCGAAGACCTCGCCGCCCTGCAGCAGGCCGTCTCCAACGGCCAGGTCGAGGCCGCCATCAACGACCTGCCGGTCTGGACCGAGTACCTCAAGAAGAACCCGGGCGGGTTCGAGGTGGCCGCCGAGTTCGACACCGGCGAGCAGTACGGGTTCTCGGTGAAGAAGGACAGCAACCCGGAGCTGCTCAAGAAGATCAACGAGGTGCTGGCCAAGGCCAAGCAGGACGGCTCGTACAACACGATCTACGAGAAGTGGATCGGCAAGCAGCCGAGCGCGTGATCGAAGCTGACGGCAGGAGGGCGCGCGGCTCGCGCGCCCTCCTCGTACGCAACCTCCGGGAAGGCAAGGAGCGAAGAACGTGAAGCTGCGACGCCGCCAGCGAGAGCGGCTGTCCCTCTGGCTCCAGTACCTGGCCTTCATCGCCATCATCGCCACGGTGGTCTTCGCCGCCGACTGGGGCAGGCTGAAGGACGCGTTCTTCCGCGTCGACATCATCCAGTCGATGTTTCCGACGATCATCACCGTCGCGCTGCGCAACACGGTCCTCTACACGCTGGGTGCGTTCGCCTTCGGTCTCGTGTTCGGCACCATCCTCGCGCTGATGCGGCTGTCCCGGGTGGCTCCGTACCGCTGGGTGGCCACGGCGTACATCGAGCTGTTCCGGGGTCTGCCCGCGCTGCTGGTGCTCTTCCTCGTCGGGTACGGCATTCCCATCGCCTTCCCGGAGCGGGAGATCCCCGGCGGCGTCTTCGGTTCGATCGCGATCGGTCTCGGGTTGACCGCTGCGGCGTACATGGCTGAGACCATCCGGGCCGGCATCCAGGCCGTGCCGAAGGGACAGATGGAGGCGGCGCGCACCCTCGGCATGTCGCACTTCACCGCCATGCGCACGATCGTCATCCCGCAGGCGTTCCGGATCGTGATCCCGCCGCTGACCAACGAGCTCATCCTGCTCACCAAGGATTCGTCGTTGGCGTACGTGCTGGGCGTGACGGCGCAGACCATCGAGGTCACCAAGTTCGGTCGGGACATGCTGAACGACCGGGTGAACGTCACCCCGCTGCTGGTGGCCGGCCTCGCCTACCTGATCATCACCCTGCCCCTGTCCCAGGTGGTACGACGCCTCGAACTCCGATACGCCAAGGCTCGGTGACCCGCATGACGACCACACAGCCCCGCCCCGCCGTCGAGATCCGCGACCTGCACAAGTCCTTCGGGCCGCTCGAAGTGCTCAAGGGCATCGACTTCGAGGTCGGTCAGGGCGAGGTGGTCTGTGTCATCGGGCCGTCCGGGTCTGGCAAGTCGACGCTGCTGCGGTGCGTCGACCTGCTGGAGGAGCCGACCGCCGGCAAGATCTGGGTTAACGGGGTCGAGATGACCGACCCGGATGTCGAGATCGACGCGGTGCGCCGCGGCATCGGCATGGTCTTCCAGTCGTTCAACCTGTTCCCGCATCTGACCGTGCTGAACAACCTCACCATCGCCCAGCGCCGGGTGCTGCGCCGTGGCCGCGCTGAGGCCGAGCGGATCGCGCGGGACAACCTGGAGCGCGTCGGTCTGACCGACAAGGCCGACGTGTTCCCCGCACAGTTGTCCGGGGGGCAGCAGCAGCGGGCGGCGATCGCCCGGTCGCTGTCGATGGAGCCCAAGCTGATGCTCTTCGACGAGCCGACCTCCGCGCTCGATCCGGAGCTGGTTGGCGACGTGCTCACCGTCATGCGCAAGCTGGCCGAGGACGGCATGACGATGATGGTGGTCACCCACGAGATGGCGTTCGCCCGGGACGTTGCCGACCGGGTCGTGTTCATGGACGGCGGTGTGGTGGTCGAGCAGGGGCCGCCGCAGGAGGTACTCGGCGCGCCGCGGCACGAGCGGACCCGCTCGTTCCTCTCCCGGGTCCTCGACCCGACCCATGTCGCGCAGCTCGGTCAGCCCGACCAGGCTCCCGAGCCGCCGGAGCCGCCTCGCCTGCCGGCGGACGACCGCCACAACCTCTGACAAACGCTCACGTACGTCTGTCCGCCGGGCTGCCCCGACGCTGGCCGCCGGTGCGGTAGTGGTACCGGCACAGCTCGGTGAAACCGGCCCCGTCGTACAGCCGCCGCGCGGCGGTGTTGTCGGGTTGGACCTGGAGGTAAAGGTGCTCGGTGCCGTGGTCGGCGGCCCAGCGGGCGAGGGCGGCGAGGATGGTCCTGGCAGCGCCTCTGCCGCGGGCGACCGGGAGCGTGGCCATCCCGAACACGCCCGCCCAGCCGGTTTCGATGACCGCACGGCCGGCCGCGACGACACCGGCCTCGGTCAGCACCGAGGCGTACGCGCTGCGCTGGCGTACCCGGCGAAGCATGTCCCACTCACGGCCGGGGTCGCCCCCGCTGGAGTGCACCGCCAGCCAGGCGTCGAACCACGCGTCGGTCGGTTGATCGTCCAGGCGGACTCGCAGCCCATCCCCGGGTAGTCGGTCGATGACCTGCGCGGCCGGGGCCGACTGCAGCGACATCGTGCTGTCGGCGCGGTAACCGCGCTCGGCCAGCGCGTCGTCGAGGCCGACCGGGCAGGCCCCCGGGCTGATCTGGAATCGGGTGGACGTCCCGTGGCCGGCGTAGAACTCCTCAACGGATCGGATCGTGCCCGACAGGTCCGCCGGCACGGCGTCGCTGTGCGGCAGCACCGAACTGGCCCACCACGCTCCGCTGTCTCCGTACCGCAACCACCAGCCGTCGAGGTGGTCGAGGACCATCGCGGGAAAGGCCCGGGCCGCCCGTTCCTGCAAGCCTCGGACGAGGCCAGGGGGGTCAACGGCGACAACTGTCGACATGCGACCGTCTCCTCGACACCGGCCCGAACCCGAGCCCTTGGCTGCCGCTGGGGTCACTGAGCGTGGCGGATTGGCGTGCGGGACATTCATGGTCAATCGAGCGTCGTCGTGATGTCAAGGTAACCTTCTTGCAATCAGGCCTGTACTTTCGTCGATGGATTACATAAGTTGCTGTTATCCATCGAAACTTCTGAGTCTTCCGAGCAAAGTCCGCGACGAGGTCCACGCAGTCGTGCTGCCGCCCTTCATGCTCGGCGGTCGCTGCACCGTGCCCTCGTCACGGCTTCGCCCGGTGAACGGAGACCCATGGACGACAATTCCGTCGGCTCCCACCGCCACCTGTCCCGCAGATCCCTGATCGCCACCCAGGTGGCCGCGAACAACCGTATCCGCGGCGGCGTCGCCGGTGACCAGGCGGCTGCGACCACCAACCGGTCGGCCCGAGCCGCGGCCGTCCCGGACCGGGAGGACGCCGGCGATCAGCGGGCGGAGACCCGCCGTACCGTGGCGGTGCAGGAGGCCACCGCGGCCGGCGACGCCCGGCTCTAGTTGATCGAACGCCCTGACGGCACCGGGCCGGACGTCATGGGACGTCCGGCCCGGCGGCGGGGGAGGATCCAGTTGTCTGCTCGCGCAGCTGTGTCACCACAGTGCAGCATGGATCAGTTGCAGATGCTTCGGGCCTTGCGTACAAAGGCCTCCCGCGACATGATCTTCATCGTCTCGCGGCCCCTCGGTGCCAGCACCTCGTCCCGGCCGATCCGGGCGAAGTCCGCGACAGTGAAGTCTACCGATATGCCGTCATGGCGACTTGACCCGCTGAGGCTGTATCTCACCTCGGGCTCGAGTTTGGTGAGCGGTTCGACATCGACGGCCATGCCTGCCTCCTCCGCAGGGATGTCGCGGATCTCGTCGACCTCAAAACCATCCGGCGGCTGGCCGAACAGGGGAACCTCCACAACCTCGCTCATCGGTGTGCCGCTTACGCCCCACGTGATCAACGGTCGTGCACTCGCGTCGTTCCTGTTGTCGTTCTCGAACACGCCGAGCTGAGAGAAAGCACCGTCGCAGGTGACGAGAACGCCGATCGGCTCGCCATCGTGGACAGCCAAAGCGACAACCGGCTCGTCGGGCGGACTGCAGGCCGCCAGGAGTCCGAGAAGCGTAATCAGAATCCATGTACCCGCCTGTCTACGCATGGTTGCAGCATGCCCAGGTGGCATCACGCTCCGATGCCTTGGCGGTCACGATCGGCAGACAGTGTCGGCACCGAGCGGCCACCTGCCCCCGGGTAGGGACGACGCGGTGGCTTGCCTGCCGTCCCTACCATCCGGGCCATGACGTACGAGCCGATGCTTGTGCCCGACCGGAAACCCAACCGGACGACCCGTACCGTTCTGCTTGTCGTTGCCGCGGTGCTGGTGGTGTGTTGTCTCGGTGGTGTCTGTGGCGGCTTCTGGCTCTTCCGCACCGTCAACAACGCGGTCGGGCCGGCTCGCGAGGCCACTGCCGCGTACCTGGACGACGTGCAGGCCGGCAACTACCCGGGTGCCTACGGCCGGCTGTGTGAGAAGGTGCGCGACGGCATGCCGCAGGAGGAGTACACCCGGATCCAGTCCGCGCAACTGAAGATCACAAGCTACAAGATCACCGGTGCGTCGGTCTCCAACTACAACGGCCGGGTCAGCGGGGCCGTCACCGTTCAGATGGTTCAGGAGACGGGCGGGCGGTTCACGCAAACCGTTCCACTGGCCAAGGAACGCGGTGAGTGGCGCGTCTGCCAATGAATGGCCACCACCCGATGTGCGGCGCGCTGAACCGCGGTGAGCCGTGCCGTCAGTTGGCGGTGACGGTGTAGAAGGCGCTGGGGTCCGCAGCGAGAGACGCCTTGACGTTGGCGCTCCACTCGTCGGCGACGACTTCGAGTTTGCCGGCCTCGACGCCGTCGAGGGCGGCGCGGACGACCGCGGCAGGGTCGACCTTGTCGCCGTCATAGCCGGCCGACATGTCGGTGTCGGCGCTGCCCAGGTGCAGTCCGGTGACGAGGGTGCCCTGGCCGGCCAGTTCGATCCGGATTCCGTTGGTCAGGCTCCATTCGGCGGCCTTCGCCGCGCCGTAGGCGTTGGTCCCGTCATAGGAGAACCACGACAACGCGGAGAGGACGTTGAGGATCCCGCCGCCGCCGTTGCCGGCGAGCACCGGCGCGAACGCCCGCACCATGCTGAGGGTGCCGTAGAAGTGGGTGTCCATCTCCGACCGGATCTTGCTCAGGTCGCCGGTGACGAGGTTGGTCCAGGTGGAGATCCCGGCGTTGTTGATCAGCAGGGTCACATCGGAGGCGGCCGCCGCCGCGTCCTCGGCCGACCGCGGGTCGGTGATGTCCAGTCGGAGCTTCTCGACGCCGGGAACGTCGATCCGTTCCGGGTGGCGGGCCGTGGCGTACACCTTCGTCGCGCCGCGCTCCAGGAGTTGTCGGGTGAAGTGCCGACCGATGCCACGGTTGGCGCCGGTCACCAGCGCGATCGAACCAGCGATCTGCATGATTGCCTCCAGGTGGATTCGAGGTAGTTCGGTACACGGGCTACGCTAAAACCTGACGTAGACGTGAGATGCAAGCCGTGTGGCCGGCGTCACTACCAGCGGGAGGGGCCGTGCGAATTGGCGAACTCGCCACCAGGACCGGCGTGTCAGTACGGGCCCTGCGCTACTACGAGGAGCAGGCACTCCTGATCCCGGAACGCAGCAGCGGAGGCCAGCGCCACTACGACGACAGCGCGATCGAGCGGGTTCACCTGATCCAGATGCTGTACGCATCCGGGCTGTCCAGCAGGACCATCCTGGACCTCCTGCCCTGCGTCGACGCGAAGGTCAACACCCCGGAGTCCCGCGCCATGCTGAACGCCGAGCGCGAGCGCATCGACCAGCAGATCAACCAACTCCTGCAGGCCAGGGACCGGCTCGACGCGGTCATTGTTCTCAGCCAGAGCCCGGCCAGCGGTTGCACCAGGATGGAAACCGCACCTGCGTAGCACGCGAGGCGAAGCCCGTGCCGTCCCGCGTCCTCGATGCGGCGATCCGTACCCCTCGGCCGGCGGGGAAATCGCGTGCCCACCGACGCGGCCATGAGTAGCGTGCCCCCGTGCCTACTACCCGCCTACGCCCACCCTTCACCGCCGACGAGCGAAGCCAGCTGGTCGGTTGGCTGGAGATGCAGCGCGCGATCATTCGCTGGAAGTGCGAAGGACTGTCGGAGACGGACGCCCATCGCGCGGTCCTACCGGCCTCGCCCCTGATGACGATGGCGGGTCTCGTCTCCCACCTGCGGTGGACCGAACATTGCTGGTTCGAAGTCCTCTTTCTGGGCCGCCCGGCTGAGGGGCCGCAATTCGTGGACGAGCCGGAGGACGCCGACATGAGGGTCGACGGCGTTCCGCTCGCCCAACTGCTAGAGGAGTACGACCGGCAGTGCGCGGTGTCCAACGACATCGTCGCCGCCCACTCCCTGGACGACGTCGGCCGGCACCCGGACTTCCGGTCCGCGGCCGCCAGCCTGCGCTGGATGCTGATCCACATGATCGAGGAGACCGCACGGCACGCAGGTCACGCCGACACGATCCGAGAGCTGCTCGACGGCGAGAAGGGCTACTTCTGACCGATTGGGTGGCGGCGACGCCGGGCTTACGGTTGTCGACATGATGGTGCGTACGCGCTGGACGATGCCCCACTCACCGGAGGTGTTGTGGCCCGCGCTCTGCGACTCGCGCCTTGAGCTGCAACCCCGGTGCCCGGTGTTCTACCTGGGTACGCCCCGGCCGACGACGTGCCGGCTGCCCGATGGTCCCGGTGAGGTGGGCGCGGCCCGACAGTGCGTCTCGGAGCAGGGCGTGGTGCGGCAGCGGATCACCCTCTGGGAGCCACCGAGCCGGTTGGCGTTCCACATGGAGTCGACGGACCTCTACTTCCACCGTTTCGTCGACCATCTCGGGGATCTGTTCGAGCTGGAGCCTGCCGGTGCCGGCACGCGGGTCACCCGGACGACGACGGTGACGGTCCGCGGGTTCGGCCGCGTCGCGGTGGAGCCGGCGCTCTGGGTCGGGTTGAAGTCGGTACACCGCTTCGTGTTCCGGAACTGGCAGAAGATGGCGTTGTCACCCCCCGCCGCGGTGTGACGCTCCCGTACCGGCAGGGCCCCCTCTCTCGTGGTGCGAGCGCGCTCGGCCATGTTCGGGCCATCGGGACTCAGGCGGTCAGGGGCGCGGCCTCCGGTTGCCGGTCGGCTGGTGCCTGGTCGAGCGCGCGGCGGTGGACGCCGCGCGTCAGCAGGTAGCCGACCATCCAGAATTCGCCGATGGTCGCGGGAACGACCAGAGCGTCAGCGACGCCCTGTGCGTCAGGGGCGAGGTATCCGATGAATGCGCTGAGCAGGTATCCGATGCCGCCGCCGACGAGGATCCAGCCGAGCGGGCGGGGCATCCAGTTCGAGCGGAGCACGCAGCGTCCCATGGGGATGAGCCACAGGCCGAAGAACAGCCCTCCGACGCCCCACAGGTTGCCGCTGGTCAGGTAGAGGACCTGGACGGTGGCCGCCGCGTCCCCCACGGGGTCGAGCGCGATGTCGACCGCCGTGGCGAGCAGTGCTGCGCTGACGAGGACCACGACCGCGTTGATGAGGCCGAACGCGGCGATGGCGCCGGCGGCACGTGGGTCTGCGGTGCGGAACAGCCGGTAGAACCATGCGGCGGCGAGGGCCTGGGTGACGACGATGAGCAGTTCGAAGGCGACGCCGACGCGCGCGAGTGTTTCGTGCTGAACCAGATTGGCGAGCGTCGCGTTGGGGTCGTCGGCATTGAAGAGTCGCGACCGGATGAGCAGAAAGCCGAGTGCGCCGCTGATGGCGAGGGCGAGGTAGAGCAGCCCGGTCACGCGGGCGGTACGGATCAGCGCGGGCATTGGGGCTCCTTGGGGCCGTATCGGCTCGTGGAGGTGGTCGCGCTCCGGCCACCGACCTTACGGTGTAAGGCAACCATACGATGTAAGGTGCTGGCAAGAGGTGGGGGACAGGTGGCAGCGAAGGCAATTCGACAACCGCTCAGTCGTGAGCGCGTGCTGGCAGCGGCGGTCGCACTGGCGGACGCTGAGGGGATTCAGGCGCTGACGATGCGCCGCCTCGCTGCCGATCTCGGCGTCGAGGCCATGTCGCTCTACCATCACCTGCCCGCCAAGGAGGCCCTCCTCGACGGCGTCGTGGAGACCGTGGTCGCTGAGATCGTTGCCGCTGTTGGTCGTATCTCCACGAACGATGGCGATGGAGGCTGGCGAGGGCGGCTGCGCCGGCAGTTCCTCGCGGCGCGTCAGATCATGCTTCGTCACCCGTGGATGCCCGGACTGTTGGGCTCACGTCGGACCATCCCCGTCGGCCTGTACGCGTACTACGACGGGATCGTGGGCACCCTGGTCGATGCCGGGTTCTCGCACCTCCTCGCGCACCGGGCGTTGCACGCGTTCGGCAGTCTGCCTCTCGGGTTCGCGCAGGAGATCTTCAGCCCGGCGTCGGCGGGCGGGAGCCTGGAGGCCGACGTCGCGGAGGCGGACCTGGCCGCCATGGCCGAGGCGCTACCGCACCTGACGGCCATGGTGGCATCCGAGATCCACGACGTCACCGACCCCATGCTCGGTTGGTGCGACAGTCAGACCGAGTTCGAGTTCACGCTCGACCTGCTCCTGGACGGGCTGGAACGCCTCCGCGGCTGAGGGCCGAACACTGTCGGCCGCGGCGAGCCCGCGCTCGTGGAGGCGAACTCGCCGCTCCGCCCGGCCGATCGGTGTCGCCGATCAGAAGTCGTCGACGTTCACCGTCACGCGATGCTCGCTGGACTTCCAGTTGGGCACGTTGACCGCGTCGAACCCGCCGCCGCGTTGACCGACCGTGATCCGCACGATGCCGAGGTGTGCCGGCGTGGCCGGGATGAACAGGTCCATGCCGGTGATGAAGGTCTGGCTGAAGAACTCCGGCAGCGGCGCGGTCAGGTCGGTGACACCGTCGCTGCCGTCGTCGAACGCGAAGATGCCGATCGTCCGCTTGACGCGCGGCGTGTTCGCCGGGTTCAGGACATCCCGACCGTTGATCCATAGGTTGTCGCCAGCGTCACCCTGGTCGCCCCACCACTCCTTCTGCCGCTGGATGATCAGCGCCGTGTGCCGGTCGCTGGTGTCGACCAGCGCGCCGAGCCCCTCGCCCGGCCGGCTGGTCGCCAGGCGTACGAACGAGTCGGACCGCAGGAACGGCTGGAAGTAGAAGTGGTGCGTCGCCGCGCCAGCGCGCACGATCGCGAACTCGTACCGGGCTGTGGCGAGCACCGGGAACGGTCCGAACGAGCCGTCGCCGCTCAGGGGCACCCGATGCGCGGGCCGGTTCGACAGCCGACCGCCCGTGAGGGAGCTGACCGGGTAGACCTCAAGCGTCGCGTCGGTGACGCCGACGTTGCTCGGGAAGAGCGCCGCGCGGCCGGAGACCTGCGCGGTGCCGAACAGTTGGGGCACGATCCGCGTTGTCCTGGGAGCGCGACCCTGGAAGAACCGGAAGACCTCGCTGAATGACTCCGGCGACGACACGGTCTGCGTGTGGGACTGGTTCGGGAAGTACACGTTGGTCGCGCCCACGACGGCCCGCGCCGGGTCGCCCTCGCCCCAGATCGCGAGCGTGGGTACGCCTCCCGGTGGTGACGCCGCGGTTCGTCCGTCCAGGTTGACGTAGTGCGCGACGCGGGCGGCACGCACCGGTGAGCTGTTGAGGTAGCCCTGCATGACGAAGGTGCCCAGGGAGTGCGCGAGCAGGTCCACCTTGTCCGCGCCGGTCGCCGCCAGCAGCCGGGAGATCCGCGCGTCCATCCCCGCGTACACCTGGGGCAGGATCGTGGCGATGTTCGGCGAGTCGTACTCGTGCGCCTCGATGATGTCTAGCGGGTAGCCGTTGCTGGCCAGGCGCTTGGCCTGGGACTGGAACTGTGACGCCGCACCGGCGTTGCCGTGCACGAAGACCACTGGACGGTACGACGAAGTGGCGGCAGCCCCGGCGGCGTGCGGAACGCCAGCGACGGACATTCCGGCGGCGAGCGCAAGCCCGGTCATCAGGGAGAGCAATCTCCGGCGAGACGTGTGCATCGATCCTCCACCTCGGTCGACAAAGTTTATGCACTAGGAGCGCAAGTATCGTGTCAGGGTGGTGGCCGGTGGTCCATACCGCGCGTGCAGTCCTCCGACAATCGCCCGACAGGGTCGCGTGCAGCCGCCGTAGCCGGGTGTGCGATGGGATTACCATCGCCGCCCGGCCGGGCGGGCCAGCGATGGGCGTCTGTGCAACGATCGTCGGGCGTCATGCCGAACGGCCGTCCACCGGTCTCCCCGCGCACCAGTCGCGGCAGGCACGGGAGAGGGCGCCTCACCTCGTACCCCTTGGAGAGCACGATGTCCCTCTCCCCGGCTCGGGTCTTCGCCGCGTTGAACGCCGTGCGACCCCCCGACCAGGCGCTCCCGATCCTGGACAAGGCCGTCGTGGTCGGCGGCAGTATCGCCGGCATGCTGGCAGCGCGGGTGTTGTCCGACTACGCGGAGAGCGTGGTCATCATCGACCGCGACGACCTACAGACGGCCGGCGAGCGGCCCGGCGTGCCACAGGGGACGCAACTGCACGCGTTGCTGCCCGGCGGCTTCCTCCAGTTCGAGCAGCTGTTTCCGGGATTCCGCGAACAGGCACTGGCCCAGGGGGCGATCGAGGCTCCACCCGCGGCCCGGCGAAACTACCTCGACGGCCGCCTGAAGGTTGTCGTTCCCAACGACGCCGACAGCCTGGTGGGCAGCCGGCCTCTCCTGGAGAGGCTGATCCGTGAGCAGGTGCTTCGACTGCCCAACGTCAAGGTGGTCACCGCCCGCGCCACGGGTCTGGTGTTCGACGGTGCCGAGGTCACCGGGGTCCGCTACGACGTCGATGGGGTGTCCGGCGTCGAGGGCGGTGATCTTGTGGTGGATGCCATGGGGCGTTCGAGCAGGCTCTCCGAGTGGCTGGGGCAGGCCGGCTGGGAGCGGCCCGTCACGCGGCGGATGACCGTGCACCTGAACTACGCGACCGCCCTGTTTCGTCGCCACGAGGCGAACCCCGATGCGGCGGTCGTCCTGGCAGTGCACAGCCCGGAGATGTCGTCGGATGTCGCCGGCGCGGCATTCTTCGCCATCGAGGGTGACCGGTGGATGGCCATGATGGTCGGGTACGGGGACAGCCGCCCGGGGCGTATCGCGGAGGACTTCGTGCGCCGGCTGCGGGACCAGTTCCCGCCGGAGTTCGGCGAGGTCGCCGCAAACGAGATGCTCGGCGACGTCCAGACCTACCGCCATGCCGACAGCCGGCGACGGGACTTTCATGCGGTGAAGCGGTTCCCGGCCCGGCTCGTCAGCGTTGGCGACGCCGTCGCGTCGTTCAACCCGGTGTACGGGCAGGGGATGACGGCGGCGGCCCTGCACGCGGCCTGTTTGTCGAAATACCTGAGGACGAACCCGGACCTGAGCGTGCCCGCGCGCCAGTACCTCGCCCTGCAGAAGA
This sequence comes from Micromonospora sp. NPDC000668, assembly GCF_042897975.1. Classification (NCBI taxonomy): domain Bacteria; kingdom Bacillati; phylum Actinomycetota; class Actinomycetes; order Micromonosporales; family Micromonosporaceae; genus Micromonospora; species Micromonospora sp. NPDC000668. The sequence continues at coordinate 229,216 of NZ_JBIAYP010000008.1, read as the reverse complement.
TCGTGGTCGACGCGGCCTGGTCGTTGTCGACCTCCGCCGACCTGGCGCTGCCCCACGTCGACGGGCCCTACCCACGTGGCTACCGGGTCTCCAGTTGGGCCAGCAGGCAGATCATCGCGGCGACGGTCACCGACGTGACGATCGCGCGGCGGTTCAACGAGGTCGTCTCGTTGCGGGAACATCCGCGTTCGCTGGCGTCACCCGGCGTGATTCTGGGCGCCCTGCGCGCCAACCGGCGAGCGCGCTGATCGGAGCGTTATCGCGGGAGCTTGCGAAGGATGTCGACGACGAAGCGGTGGTCGTCCAGTTGCGGAAGACCGGAGACACCCACCCAGCCCACCACGCCGGTGCCGCGAACGCGCAGCGGCACCGCACCTCCGGCGGCCGCGTACCGGGAGGCCGGCAGGCCGTACTTCTCCGTCAGCGTCGTCTGCTTGTCCTGGCACAGCCGGGCCATGTACAGCGACGAGTGCTCGAACCGCATCACCACGCGTCCCTTGCGGCGCAGCCACGCGTCGTTGTCCACGGTCGAACCAGGCAGACCGCAGTGGAAGAGCTGACGCCCGGCCCGCCACACACCCACCGCGACCGGGAGCCGCTGCTCGCTCGCGGCGGCGACGGCCAGCATGCCCAACTCGTACGCGTCGGTCTCCGACAGGCCCGGCAGCTCCAGCTCGATCTCCTCACGCTGCAGCTCGTCCAACGTCGGCCAGGCGTCACGGTCAGATGGCATGCGTACCTTCTCCTCATCGAGTGGCGGCCGCCCCGGGTGTGGGTAGGGCCGCGTGTGCGTACCTGGTGATTGTCGCAAACCCGCTGGACGCGCCGTGGCGGGTGGAAGCGCCGATCACCAGGCGCAGGGCGCGTAGTCCTTCAGGAAGCAGCCGTAGAGGTCTTCGCCCTGCTCGCCACGGACGATCGGGTCGTACACCCGGGCGGCTCCGTCGACCAGGTCCAGCGGGGCATGGAAGCCCTCGTCCGCCAGTCGCATCTTCGTCGGGTGGGGTCGCTCATCGGTGATCCAGCCGGTGTCGACGCTGGTCATCAGGATGCCGTCGGTCAGCATCTCCTGGGCGCTGGTCCGGGTCAGCATGTTCAGCGCGGCCTTGGCCATGTTGGTGTGCGGATGCCCCGGCCCCTTGTACCCGCGGCCGAACTGCCCCTCCATCGCCGACACGTTCACCACGTACTTGCGGCGGGCCTTCGCTGCGGCCATCGCCGGTCGTAGCCGGCTGACCAGCATGAACGGCGCCGTGACGTTGCACAGCTGCACTTCGAGCAGCTCGACCGGGTCCACCTCGTGCACCCGCTGCACCCAGCTGTTGACCGAGTCGAGGTCCGGCACGAGACCGCCGGCGTCGATGGCCGTGGACGCCGCGATCCGCTCCGGCGAGGCGGAGCCGCTGGTCAACGCCAGTGCGGTGAGCGCGTGCGGGGTGAGCGCGGTCGACTGCGGCCCGGCGGTCAGGCTGCCCACCGGCGCGCCCTGGCCGCCCGGCTTGGCGAACGTGATCAGCTCCGGCAGCGGGCCGTCCGGCAGGGCCGCGGCCTCCGCGGCGACGAGCTGCGCGTACGCCCCGGGCGAGCGGCGGACGGTCTGCGCCGCATTGTTGATCAGGATGTCGAGTGGACCCTGGCTGCTGACCGAATCGGCGAGGGCGATCACCTGGGCGGGGTCGCGCAGGTCGATCCCGACGATCCGCAGGCGGTGCAGCCAGTCCGCGCTGTCGGGCATCGCGGCGAACCGGCGGACCGCGTCGTGCGGGAACCGCGTGGTCACCGTGGTGTGCGCGCCGTCACGCAGCAGCCGCAGCGCGATGTACATGCCGATCTTCGCCCGGCCGCCGGTGAGCAGCGCCCGCCGGCCGGTCAGGTCGGTGCGGGCGTCCCGGCGCTCGCGGTTGAGCGCGGCGCAGGAAGGGCAGAGCTGGTGGTAGAAGGCGTCCACCTCGCGGTATCGCTGCTTGCAGACGTAGCAGCCACGCGGATTGTGCAGGAGCCCGGCCGTGGCACTCGCGGTGGGAGAGGCGAGCGGGATGCCCTGGGTCTCGTCGTCGATCCGGCCGGGGGCACCGGTGGCGGTGGCCGCCGTCACGGCGCGGTCGGCTGCCGCGATGGCGTCGCGCCGCTCCTCGCGTCGCCGCTGCTTGATCACCTTGTAGAGCTTCGCGGTGGCCCGCTGCACCCGCACCACGTCGGGGTGATCGGGAGGCAGGGCCTCCAACGCTTCGAAGACGCTGAGACAGGTCTCCAGCCGGCTCCGGTCAATCGCGTGCTGACCGTTTTCGGTAATGTCGTCCGCCGTCATACGTCTCTGTCTCGTCCCGTTCCTGTACCGGATTCCGCCCGGCCCACCTCACGTCCGACCAGGAACTGTACGCACCGTGCGGCCTCCGACGCATCCCGCGCCGCCTTGTCGGCCAGCCGCACCTGAGGATCGGTCCGCACCGGCACTCTGGTCACCGGTGGGCCCGCGGAGGCCGGCAGCGTCGGCTCTGCCTGAGCAGTGCGTCGATCTGGGTGCCGAGTTGGTCCGGATGGCGTATCGGGGCGGGAAACCTCAGCCGGATGTCCCGGTCGCAGTTCAGCAGTTCGAGTCGTAGCACGAGGCCGTGGCGGTCCAGCCGCAGCGGGCGGACCATACGGACGCCGTGCAACTGGTGGGGATCCACCAGCCGGCACAGTCGTTCGACCGTGTGCGGGTGGTGATGGTCGAGGTGGCACAACAGCTCGGCTTCGGTGGCGGCCAGCGGGTCGGGCTGGGCAGTGGTGAAGTCGGTCGGGTCGATCGCGGTGGTGCCCTCGCTGGTGGTCAACTCGGCGGTGGCGAGGTCGAGAACGGTCACCAGTTGGTTGTCCTCGGCGTCACAGTCGATGGTGTCGGCCGGGCTCAGCCAGCCGGTGAGCGTGCCGCGTGCCCGGACCCGGTCGCGTACCGGGGTGGGTGCCAGGTCGGTCACCTCGATCATCGCCACCGTCTCCCGCTGGTGGGCGATGTCCTGCGCCATGCGGCAGCCTGCCGGCAGCTCGACCCGTACCCGCCCGTCGCCGGTGACGGAGTGCCGGCCGGCGATGTCCGCCCGATAGCCCGGTGTGTGCAGGCCCAGGGACTGGGCGGCGACGAGCATCGATCGGAGCCGGCTTGCCGGGCTGTCTGTCGCGTCCGTCATGTCGGTCGGCTGGTTGCTCAACCCGATCACCTCCTAATAAGGTAAGGCTTACCTTAGTTGAGAGGTGAAGGATGAATCAGACCCGCCCCAAGGTCAAGCGCTCCCGCGCGTTGGGCATCGCCCTGACTCCGAAGTGCGTGCGGTACTTCGAACGCCGTCCGTTCCCGCCGGGTCAGCACGGCCGTGCCCGCCGTACCACCAGTGACTACAAGGTCCGCCTGTTGGAGAAGCAGCGCCTCAAGGCGCAGTACGACCTGCACGAGGGCCAGCTACGGCGCGCGTTCGACCGGGCCGTACGCCGGCCGGGCAAGACCGGTGAGGAGTTGATCGTCGACCTGGAGACCCGGCTCGACGCGCTGGTGCTGCGGGCAGGTTTCGCGCGCACGATCTATCAGGCCCGCCAGGTCGTCACCCACCAGCACCTCACAGTGAACGGTCGTCGGCTGGACCGGCCGTCGGCACGGCTGAGCCCCGGCGACGTCATCGCGGTGGCGGACCGGAGCCGGGGCAAGGCCCCGTTCGTCGTGGCGGCGGCCGGAGCGCACGCCCCGGAGCGTCCCGCGCCGTATCTGGAGGTCAACCTGACCGGTCTGACCGCACGCCTGGTCCGGGTTCCGCTGCGGACGGAGGTTCCGATCCTCTGCGACGAGCAGCTCGTCGTCGAGTACTACTCGCGCTGACCACTCGGGCCGGTCCGCATCCAGGACCGCGACGGTGGGCCGGTACGCCCGTCGGTCCAGGTATCCGGCCCGGCGCGACCGGGGGGCCAGTCCACCGACCCGGGACCCGACGGCGACGGTGATCGCCCGGGCGACGGCGGTGACCTGGACGACGGACGGCATCCTGGTTGGCGGGAACCGACGGTCGGGCGGTTCAGGTACCGCAGGGGAGAGCTGACGGGATGCGAAGGTGGTTGGCGACCGCCCTGGCCACGGTCGTCGCGGTCACCGGCTGCGCCGACACCACCTCGACCGGACCCGCGCCGGACGGCAGCGGGAGCGGAGCCCCGGCGTCGGCCAGCGGTGCCGGCCGGCCCGTGGTGCTGCCGCCAACCAACGGCAGCTTCGACTACCAGATCGGCGGCGCCTACGAGCCGGACGTGGGTGTGACCATCGTCGAGCGGGACCACTCCGGTGTGCCCTCCGGCGCCGCCTACAACATCTGCTACGTCAACGCCTTCCAAACCCAGCCGGAGGCTGCGGCGTGGTGGAAGGCGGAACACCGCGACCTGTTGCTGAAGGCGGCGGACGGCTCGTACGTCGAGGATCCAGAATGGCCGGGCGAGATTCTGTTGGACACCACGACGCCGGCGCGCCGGACCGCCATCGCCGGCGTCGTTCAAGGCTGGATGGACGAGTGCGCGGCGAAGGGGTTCCGGGCGGTCGAGCCGGACAACCTCGACTCCTGGACGCGGTCCGGCGACCGGTTGACCCACGACCACAACATGGCGCTGGCGCGGTTGCTGGTCGAACATGCGCACGACGCGGGGCTGGCGGTGGCGCAGAAGAACACGCCGGAGCTGGCGCCGTATGGCCGCGACCAGATCGGCTTCGACTTCGCCGTGGTCGAGGAGTGCCAGCACCACGACGAGTGCCAGAGCTACACCGACGCGTACGGTGACCATCTGATCGAGATCGAGTACACCGACAACCCGGTGGGCGCGTACCTCCGGGCCTGCGCCACTCGTGGAGCCCGGATCTCCGTCATCCTGCGCGACCGTGACGTCGCTCCCCTCGGACGCCAGGGCTACCACTACGAGCGGTGCTGACCATCGCGCGCCTGAAGCGCCATGGTCAGCGGCCCGGTCACACCGAGCCGACGAACTGGCTGACGTGGTAGGCGGTGCTGCGACCGTCCGGCGTACGCGTCCACTTCGAGACCATCAGGTGCAGGTCGTTGGCGTTGCGGCTCGACCAGGGATGGATGAACCCGCCGTAGAGAGCGGGCTCCTGCCAGCTCGTCACCTGGATCTTCTCCGCCGTCCACGCCCGGTCCGGCCCGGAGGCGGTCCGGGTGACCACGCAGCCGGTCTGGCAGTTCAGGTACGACATCACCCAGGTGCCATCACTCAGGCGGCGGACCGACGGCTCGCCGAAGCGGCCCGTGAGAATGGGTGTGCAGGGCCGCCCCCAGCCCCAGTTCGCGCCGTTCCAGCCCCATCCCTCATACGATTCGGGGTAGAACAGCCGGTCCCACCGGACGCGACGCAGCATCATCGGGCCGTCCTGGCGCCCTGATCGCACCGAGAAGACGTAGACGTGGTCACCGTCCCGCTGCATGGTCCACATCTGGAACGGGTCCTTGTTGTCGGAGCTGTTCCACCACTTGAGCGGCGTACGGATGAAGTCGTTGCCGTTGTCGGAGTAGGCCAGCCCCGCGTAGCGCGACTTCCAGTGCGGTCCCGCCGGGCCGGCAGAGTTCCAGTTCTCGATGCTCATGTAGGAGATGAGCTGCCGGCCCGTCTCGGGAAAGCCGATGCCGTCGTTCGGGATGACGGTCACCTCCGGAAGACCGTCGATGCCGATGCCATGGTGGCCGTTGTGCATCAGTTCCGGCGCGCGTCCGTTGCCGGCGACCCGTGCCGCGCTGTCGAAGACCACGCCGCCCGGCGCGCCCGGGTGGACGGCGGAGCGCAACATGACCGGTGATCGCCAGTCGTTCGGCAGGGGCGGGCCCTCCGGCCACGGTGTGTCGAAGGTGTCGCCGAAGAGGTAGCCGATCGATCCGTTCTCCAGCACGTAGGGAATGCCCAGGTCCGTGCCGGCGACCCGCCACCGGCTGTTGGTGTCGAGGTCCGCGCCGGTCAACCGCTTCTTCCACACCGCCGCCTGGGCCGGACCGGCGGTCGTCAGGACGGCTCCGGCGCCACCGAGTGCGCCGACCGCGCCAACTGCGGCGACGCGACCGATGAACGAGCGGCGACGCATACCCATGGTCGTCCTTCCCGGCGGCAGGACATCGATTGCCGGCGAGTTAACCTGCGACAGTGGCGGATGTCAATGCCTGACCTTCATCGCCATCACAGCGAAGGAAATCTTCAGATGACATTGACGGCGATCATCGATTTGGTGGCACTCTCAGCATTCGACACCGGCGACGCCGGCTGACCGCGGGCGTCCCGGCCAGGCCGGAACCCCCGCGGTCAGCCGATGGCTACGACGACCCTGCCGTCGGCCGCTGACTGGTCAGGGTGCCCAGGGAGCGGCGATGTTCCAGGTGCTGTCCGCGGCCCACAACGTCGGCGTGTTGTACGCGTCGCCGCCGGTGCCGTTGCTGAGCCAGACCTCCGAGTTGTAGTGCCGCAGGTACCTGCCCCGGAAGTTGTACGACTCCAGCGACACCCCCGTGCCGCTCAGGCCCACCCGGGCGCACCAGGTGGCGTCGGCGCGCGTGAGCGCGGAGCCGTCGTTCGGCGAGTTGCGTACCCGGGACGCCTGATGGCGCAGGTACTGCCCCGGATAGTTGACCGACTCGAACGAGTAGCAGTTGGTGTCGGCCAGGCCGGGCCGGATGGTGTAGGTGGCATCGTTCTTGAGCAGGTCCGGGCTGCCGGCGTCGACCACCTCGGTGTAGGCCAGACTGTCCTGGTGGCGCAGGTACCGGTTGGTGTAGCCGGGCGTCGTCACCTGCAACGACCGCCGGGTGTTGACCGGGAGCGCGACGGGTGCCGAGCTGCCGATGGTCTTCGACGCGTTGATCAGTGCGGTGTTGGCGGCACGGACGCGGGCCGGATCCATCTTGATCACCTGGCGGTCATAGGTGAGGAAGCCGTTCAGCTCGCCCTCCAGGTCGGTGATCTCCGTGTAGACCGAGGCACTGAGTCCCTTGCCGAGCATCAGGTTCTGGGTGCCCTGCACCAGCCCCACGTAGCGGTCCGTGAGCGCGGTCGAGCTGGTCTGCCACTCGTAGGCGAAGAATTCGCCGTTCGGGCTGTACTCGTGGCCCGGGGTGTGGATGCCCAGGCCGCCGAACTCGCCGAGCGCGGCGACGCGGCTGTTCGACGGTACCGGGGAGTCCGGTCCGAGGTAGACGTGCCAGTCGTCGATGTCGCCGTTACCGGGGTTGCCGAGGGACTGGCAGCAGTTGTGGCCGCTGTGTGGGTTGACCAGGCGGGTCGAGTCCTGGTTCTTGATGTTCTGCGCGACCCGACGGGTGTCGGCCAGGGCCCGCTCACCCCAGCCCTCGTTGTACGGCGTGTATTCGATGACGGCGGGGGAGCTGCGGTGCTCGTCGACGATCTCGCGTGCCTCGGTCTCGAACTGTGCCTGCTGCGCGTCGGTGGGGTTGATGTCCTGCGCCGTCATCGACGGGATGTCCTGCCAGACCAGCAGGCCGAGCCGGTCGGCGTGGTAGAACCAGCGCTGCGGTTCGACCTTGATGTGCTTGCGCACCATGTTGAAGCCGAGGTCCTTGTGCTTCTGCAGGTCGAAGGCGAGCGCGGCGTCGGTCGGCGCGGTGTACAGCCCGTCCGGCCAGAAGCCCTGGTCGAGGGTGCCGACCTGGAACACGAACTGACCGTTGAGTTTGGGACGCAGCACCCCGTTCACCAGGCCGGTGGTGATCTCGCGCATGCCGAAGTAGTGCGTGGTCCGGTCGACGGCGGCACCGCCGGCGTTGCGCAGGGTGATCCGGAGGTTGTAGAGGAACGGGTCGTCGGGTGACCAGCGGCGGACGTTGGGCACCGGCACGCTGAAGTCGGTGAAGCCGCCGGTGGCGGTACCGACCACGGTGTTTCCGTTCAACGCCTCGGCGAGCACGCTGTGCCCGCTGACGTCGCCCCGGGTGAAGACCCGCACCCGCAGGGTGTTGTTGCTCAGGTTCGGGTAGACGTCCACGCTGCTGATCGAGGCCGTGGGCACCGGCTCCATCCACACTGTCTGCCAGATGCCGGAGCTGGGCGTGTAGAAGATCCCGCCGGGTTGCTTGGTCTGCTTGCCGATCGGGGGCAGGCTGCCGTTCTGCCGGGTGTCGGTGGGGTCCCACACCTTGACGACGATCTCGTTAGCTCCACTGGTGAGCTGCGGGGTCACGTCGAAGGTGAAGGCGTCGTAGCCACCGGAGTGCGCTCCGACGCGGACGCCGTTGACCCAGACGGTGCTCTGCCAGTCGACCGCCCCGAAGTGCAGCAGCGTCCGCCGGCCGGACCAGTTCGGCGGGATGGTGACGGTGCGTCGGTAGAACAGGTAGTTGCGGTTGTCGTTGGCGGCCCGCTGAATGCCGGAGAGGGCGCTCTCCACCGGGAACGGCACGTTGACCCGCTCGGGCAGGTTGGTGTTGAACTGCGGGGCGTCGTCGGTGGCGGACTGGCGTAGCTGCCACTCGCCGTTGAGGTTGAGCCAGTCAGGCCGGGTCATCTGCGGTCGCGGGTACTCCGGCAGGGGCGTGCCGAGCAACGCCTGGTTGGTCCACGGGGTGGTCAGCGGCGGCGTTTTGGGCGGTACGGCGTGGGCTGGCGGCGCCGGCGCGGCGAGGACGCCGGCGATCAGCGCGAGGATGAGCAGCAGGGGCAGGGCGGGGCGGATTGGGACGTGACGTGTCATGCCGTCTCCGAGGGGCGAGTCGCCGCGGGCGGTGCAGCTGGGCCCGAAGCGCGTTGGCGGTGGGCATCGGGTGGTCACTCGACCGGGGGCGGGCCTCATCGACAGATGTCCGTGGGATTTCCATCAGCAAGCAACGGCAATCATATTGACATCCATCACCACCTGTTTAACGTTATAGAGGCACGGCGGACGTCCCGTCAATCCTTGCCAGCCGCCGGTGGCACCCGGAAGGGTCGGTGGATGGGCGTCAGCCTGAAGGACATCGCCGAGCGCGCCGGCGTCTCGCTGGCCACGGTCTCCAACGTGGTCAACGGGTACCGACCGGTGGGGGAGCAGACCCGGCAGCGGGTGCAGCAGGCGATCGACGAACTCGGTTACAGCCCCAACCTGAGCGCCCGGCACCTCCGCCGGGGGCGTACCGGCCTGATCGCCCTGGCCATTCCGGAGTTGAACAATCCCTACTTCGCCGAGCTCGCCGAGATCGCCATCCGGGAAGCCGCCGGGCTTGGCTACACACTCCTTATGGAGAACACCGCCGCGGACCGGGACGCGGAGCTGCTGCTCCTCGACGGCTCCCGGCGACACATCATCGACGGCCTGATCTTCAGTCCGGTGCGGATCGGTCGGGAAGAGGTGCTGGCCCGGACCGCCGACAGCCCGCTCGTGCTGATCGGCGAGGGCGTCTACGACGTACCGCACGACCACATCGCCATCGACAACGTCGCCGCGAGTCACGCGGCCATCCAGCATCTGGTGGCGATCGGACGCCGCCGGATCGCGTTCATCGGCGCTGCTCCGGGTGGCGACAGGCAGTCGGCGCACCTGCGCATGCGCGGCTACCGGGAGGCCCTGGAGGCAGCCGGCCTGCCGTTCCGCCCGTGGCTGGTCGCCCGTACCGACGAGTTCGGCCGGCTGGACGGCAGGAGGGCCATGCGCGACCTGCTCGCCCTCGGTGAGCCCCCGGACGCGGTCTTCGGCTACAACGACCTGATCGCCATCGGCGCGCTCCGGGCCTTGACCGAGGCCGGTTGCCGGGTGCCGGAGGACGTCGCGGTGATCGGCATCGACGACATCGAGGAGGGACGGTTCAGCACCCCGACCCTCACCACCATCGAGCCGGACAAGGAGGAGATCGGCCGGCTCGCGGTGCGCCGCCTGGTCGCCCGGATCGAGGGCACACAGGTCGCGGCACCGCTGACCGTGCAGACGCCGTTCCGCCTGATCCGCCGGGAGAGCACCGGTACACCAGGCGCGTGACGACCAGGCGTTTCCCCATCAGGCCGGCGGAGCGTAGCGGCAGCTTCCGGCGTGTTCAGCGAGGTCAGGTGCCCCATTTCAGTGACATCCGTGAGAGTCTGGCCTCGCTCCGCAGCTCGACGTACCCCGCCGTGCTCCGTCACCTTGCTCGGCGGGGGCTCAACCGGACGGCCGGTGGTTGGCGCGCTCATCCCGCGCCGAACTCCGCCTGCCCACCGTCAATAACCGGAGGAACCCCGCTATGAATCCGTATCCCGCCCGGCGCTGGCTTGCCGGGTTGGCCGTCGTCGGCGCGCTCCTGACCGCGTCCACGGGCATCCCCGCTGCTGCCGCGGCACCTGCTGCTGCCGCGGCACCTGCTGCTGACGTCGCGATCTACGCCAACAGTGTCACCGTCGCCCCGGACGGCCCGCAGAAATGGGTGGAGCTCAACCCGGTCGGCAGCCGGCGTCCCAGCGCCTACACGGTGCGGGTGGACCGCAGTGCGGTTGCCGCGTTCGCCGACGTCGAGGAGGAAGGTGAACGCGCCTGCACGACGGAGGGTGCCATCATCACCTGCACGGGCGACGACAAGCCGGACTCCACGGACCTGCTCAGCCTGCGTGTGACGGCTCGCGCGGGTGCCGAGGTGGGTCAGCGAGGCGAACTGTTGTTCACCGTCACCGTGCCCGGCGTGGGCACCGGAACCTACCGCTCCACCGTCGCCATCGGCGAGGGCGTCGACCTCGCCACCGAGTCCGAGTTGTCGCTCGACGGCACGCTCGGCTCGTCGGTCACCGTACCGCTCAGGGTGGCGAACGCTGGTACCAAGACCGTCAACGGGGCAGTGCTGTACGTGTTCGGCTCCTACGGGTTCACGCCGTCCAAGCGGTACGAGAACTGCGAGTACAGCGACAGCGTCACCGAGATGAGCGGCTTTGCCTGCACGTTCGACGATTCGCTGGCACCCGGTGAGGCGGTTGGCGTGGACCCGACGTTCGGCGGAACGATCCCTGCCGACAGTTGGGCGCCGAACCGGCACCTCAGCTGGGCCTTCTGGTTCACCCCCGCCGACTGGGCGGAGTTCCGTAACCAGTACCGGCCGGAAGGGCCGCTGGGCCCCAAGGGGACCGACCCGGCTCTGAAGCTGGTGCCGGTCAGCGGCGCACAGGCCCGCTCGCTCGGGCAGACCGACACTGAGTCCGTCAACAACGACACCACGGTGACGCTGACCGTGGCCGGCGACCAGCGCGCCGACGCCGCCGCGGTGGGCGCCACCGTCACCGGTGCGGTCGGCGCCACCGTCCCGATGACCGTCGGCTACACCAACAACGGCCCCGCGCGCGCCGGAGCCGACGGCCAGCAGGGGCTCGCCATCGCGACCATGGTGACCCTTCCCGCAGGCGTCACCGCGGTCACCGTGTCGAAGTCCTGCGTCGACCCGACGGAGGAGGAATGGCTGCCGGGCAAGCCAGGCGCGCGGCACTACGAGTGCACGGCCGGCCACACGATCGCCCGCGGCGAGCGGGCGACGTTCGAGTTCGGACTGCGGATCGACCGGCCCGGCAGCCAGTCCGGCACGGTGAAGCTGTACACCTACTCCGGCGACGGCCCGCTCAAGGACCTGAACCCCGCCAACGACAGCGCGAAGATCATGGTCAATCCGGCCGGCGGCGGGGGCGGTTCGCTGCCGATCACCGGTGCCTCCACTGGGCTGATCGCCGGCCTCGGCGGCCTACTGATCGCCCTTGGCGTGGGCGGCTACCTCCTGTCCCGCCGTCGGCACACCCGTTTCGCCGCCTGATCGACCGCGCCTCCACCGGTGCCCCGCCGACCCTGGTCGGCGGGGCGCCATCGTCGTGCGTGCGGGTGACCGGGTGGTCCCGCCGTGCGGTCGTGGGCGTGAGCTGGCGAAAGGGAAGGGGCGGACGGAAACCCGGGTGCTACCGCCGGACCGATCCGCTATGGTCCGCGGATGGATCTTGAAATCGTGACGGTCGCGCAGCGGCCCGAACTGGCGCCGCTGCTCGACGACTTCGACGACGCCTGGCCGGAGTTCATGAGCTGGGATCCGATGGCATCGCTGTACTACGCGGTGGCCGACAGGCTGTACCCGGAGTTCGTTCTCCTCGCCGTCGACCCCGCTGAGCCGGACCGGGCGGTGGCGCGTGCCTACAGCGTGCCGCTGTCCTGGACCGAGGAACGGCTGCCGCCGGGCGGATGGGATCGGATCGTGCAGCGGGCGACGATCAACCGCCTCGCCGGCACGTCGGCGAACACCGTGTCGGCGCTGGAGATCTGCGTCCGCCCCGAGGCCCGCGGCCGAGGCCTGTCCGCTCGGATGCTCGACGCGATGCGCGAGAACGCCCGCCGGCTTGGCTACCACACCCTGGTCGCCCCGGTACGCCCCAGCGGCAAGCACGAGGTTCCCGACGAGCCGATGGACCGGTACGCCTTCCGTGTCCGCGACGACGGCCTGCCGGTGGATCCGTGGTTGCGTACGCACGTGCGCGCTGGCGGGAGGATCGAGTCGGTGGCGCCACGGTCGATGACCATCCCGGGCACGCTGCAGGAGTGGCGGCGGTGGACCGGTCTGCCGTTCGACCGCACCGGCCAGGTGCACGTGCCGGGTGCGCTCGTCCCGGTCTGGTGCGACGTGGAACATGACCACGGCGTCTACGTCGAACCGAACGTGTGGGTCCGCCACCAACTCTGACCCGCCACCGCGATCCATAGCGTCGGCAGTAGGACCCAGAGGGGATGTCCTGCCTGATCCATTGATATCAATATGATGGCCGCAATCTTGAATCAGGTGCGCTCACGAGGCGTGCCTTCCTGATGCGGAGGAATGCATGGTTCGCTGGCGTACCCTCACTGGCCTGTTGGCCACCGTGTTGGCCGCGGTGACCGCGGGCAGCCTGGCTCTCGCGGCGCCGGCGGCCGCGGCCGACAGCCCCATCACGCCGAACGTTGTCGGTGGCACCCGCGCCGCCCAGGGCGAGTTCCCGTTCATGGTGCGGCTCTCGATGGGCTGCGGTGGGGCCCTGTACAGCGCGCGGTTGGTGCTCACCGCGGCGCACTGCGTGGGTGCCACCGGCACCAACACCAGCATCACCGCGACGCTCGGGACGGTCGACCTCCAGTCGCCCAGCCGGATCACCGTCCGGTCGAACTACGTCTACCGGGCTCCCGGCTACAACGGCAGCGGCAGGGACTGGGCGCTGATCCGGCTGGCCACCCCCGTCACCGGGCTGAGCACCCTGAAGATCGCCAACACGACCGCCTACGACACCGGCACCTTCACCGTCGCCGGCTGGGGCGCCGCACGCGAGGGTGGAGCGCAGCAGCGGTACCTGCTCAAGGCGACCGTCCCGTTCGTCAGCGACTCCGTCTGCAACTCCAACTACGGCGGCGACCTCATCCCCGCACAGGAAATCTGCGCCGGCTACGCCAGCGGTGGCGTGGACACCTGCCAGGGTGACTCGGGCGGCCCGATGTTCCGCCGCGACGCCAACAACGCCTGGATCCAGGTCGGCATCGTCAGCTGGGGCAACGGCTGCGCGCGACCCAACTACCCCGGGGTCTACACCCAGGTGAGCTACTTCGCCTCGACCATCGCCTCGGCCGCAGCAAGCCTCGGCGGCTGATCGTACGACCGATCGGGCGGCCCGGCCGGCGACGGCCCGGGCCGCCCGCGTGTGCTCGGAGCAATGACTGTGGTGGATATCGTGGTTACGGTCGTGGGTGAGGTTTCCCGACCACCTGAGGAGCGACCGCATGCCACCCTCCCCGTCCCGGCTCTTCGCGGAGATAGCAACGGCTGAAAGTCCCGCTCAGACCACAGTGGTCATGCGGCGTGCGGTGGTACTCGGCGGCAGCATCGCCGGGCTGATGGCGGCCCGGGTTCTGAGCGACCACGCCGAGGAAGTGCTGATCATCGAGCGGGATCCCTCCGATATGGATGGTGAGCCCCGGCCCGGTGTGCCGCAGGGCAGCCAGGTGCACGCGTTGCTGCCCTCCGGTCAGATCCAGTTGGAACGCTGGTTTCCGGGCGTCGTCGACGAGGCGCTCGCGCTCGGCGCCCCGCCGCCGCCAGGCGACGTGGGCACGGCGAAGATCTTCGTGAACGGTGAACTGGGGCTGCCGCCGGAGCCGTCCGGCACCGGGCCGGCGCTGATCACGACGCGACCGTTCCTGGAAGCGCTGATCCGGCGGCGGACCCTCGCCGTCGGGAACATCCGGATGGTGTACGGCCGGGCGGACGGCCTGGTCCTCGCCGACCGGCGCGTCACCGGCGCCTCCTACGTGCCGGAGGGCGGCAAGGAGCCGGTCGTCGAACCGGCGGACCTGGTGGTCGACGCGATGGGGCGGTCCAGCCGGCTGAGCGACTGGCTGGCGGACAACGGGTGGCCTCGCCCGCCGATGCAGCGGATGCCGATCAAACTGAACTACGCGACCGCGCTCTACAGGCAGGACGAGAAGGTCAGCGATACCTGGGTGGTGGTCTACCACACCATGGCGGGCAAGGGCCGTACCGCGCGAATCGGCGGGATCAACTCGGTCGAGGGAAACCGCTGGATCATGTTGGTGGCCGGCTACGACGAGGACAGGCCCAGCCGCGACGTCGCCGACTTCACCGCCCGCTGCCGCGAGCACTATCCCCGGATGTTCGGCGACATCGCCGAACATGGCGAGATGCTCGGCGGGGTGGTCACGTACCACCAGGCAGACAGTCGACGCCGGGACTTCCACAAGCTCGACCGGATGCCCGCCGGCCTGGTGGCCGCCGGCGACGCGGTCGCCTCCTTCAATCCGGTGTACGGCCAGGGCATGACCTCCGCGACGTTGCACGCCTCCTGCCTGTCGGCGTACCTGCGGTCGAACCCAGAGCTGGACGAGCCGGCGCGGGCGTACTTCGACCAGGTCCGCGTGATCGTCGATGCCGCGTGGCAGGTCTCCACCTCCGCCGACATCGAGCTTCCGCACGTCGACGGACCGTACCCGCCCGGCTACAAGGTCACGAAGTGGTTCGGTGATCTGCTCTTCCGGACCTCGCTGACCGATCCGGTGCTCAACGCCCGGCTGAGCCGGGTCACCACCATGCTCGACCACCCGGCGACGCTGGGCCGGCCCGGCACCCTGCTCCGGGCGCTCCGACTCGGCCTGTTCCGGAGCCGTTCCGCCACCGCCTCGCCCGACAGCCACTGACCGCCTGAACCTGGACGCCTCGCTCAGCGCAGCCGGCGGATGTCGCCGTACGCGCGGTAGAACCCGCCGCGGCCGGACTCGCGGATCTCGGTCACCAGGTAGCGGGCGCCCGGCTCGCGGATGCCCTTGGGGAACTGCACCGACCAGTCGCGCCGGTAGCCGTCGGAAACCACCTGGACCCGCAGTCGCCCGTGATCGTCCAGGCACTGCACCACCACGCCCGTACCGGCGTCGCTGGTCACCTCGACCACCATCGGCTCCACGGTCCGCGGCGCCTGGCGGGGCGCCTTGACGTCCAGCACCTCCGGCACGTCGCCGACCTGGGCCGCCCGGATCGCCGGCTCGCTGGCGTCGATGCAGGCCAGATGACCGCCGGTGGTGACGACGTAGAGCCGATCGTCGCGGTACTGCATGGAGTACGCCGAGCCGCAGCCGGTGCCGAGCTTCCACAGTCGGGTGCCCGCCGCGTCGAAGCAGTAGATCGAGGACTGGCTGTCGCCGGCGAAGACGTACCGGCCGCCCTCCGCGGTGGCGCAGGAGAAGACCGGGGCGTCGCACCGGTAGCTGCGCTCGACCCGACCGTCCTTGGCCAGCCGCACCACCTCACGGGTGCCCGTCCCGGCGAACACGCTGCCGGGCTCCTGCCACCCGAAGAGCACGGAGCCGGTCGTGGTGTGCCACAGCTCGCGGCCGGTACGCCAGTCGTAGCCGGTCACGCCCTGCGAGTGGCCGTGGTAGAGCGCGTCGGCGTCGCAGCGCACCATCCAGGCGGAGCGACCCCGCCCGGGCCGGCGCCAGAGGAACTCGTCCTCGTGGTCGATGGCGGCGATCCCGCCGTCGGCGTCCGAGACGCCCAGCACGCCGTCGTGGATGTCCAGCCAGTAGATGTCGATCTCGGGAGCGATCGCGTACGCCACCCGGGGCACCTTGCCGGAGAGGTCGTAGACGTTGCCGTCGTCGCAGCCGGCGTAGATCCAGGCGTCGTCGGCGACGATGCACTTCACCCCGTCGGGGAGGCGGACCTGGCTGCGGACCTGGGCGTCGTGGCCGAGGGTGGTGATCACCCCGTGCTCGTTGCCCACCATGCAGTGCTGATCGTCGACGAAGATGCCGAAGGCGGGGGCGCCGGAGTCGTAGCGCCAGAGCACCGGGGCGGTGTGGGCGGTGGAGCGGGTGCTGACGATCTGCCGGCGGGAGACGCTCCGCCTCTGCCGGACGCCGGGGACCGCCGGGGCGTACCCCTTGCGGACCTTCTCCCCGATCTTCTTCGCCGCGGCCGCCCGGGCCCGGGCGTTGTCCGGATAGGCGCTTGCCTTGATCTGCCCCTGGTCGCCGATCCGGCCGTAACGCACGGTCAGCATGGCGTCGTCGACAACGACCTCGTAGAACTTGTGCGCACCGTCCACTTCGGACAGTTCGAGGTAGGTCGTCTCCTGGGACATGGGGGCCTCCGAGGGGGTCAGCGACCGGCCCGACGTGGCCGGCGCGGCGACAGTGCCCACACACTAACCGTCACCCCCGACAAGATCAGTTGCCGGTGACGGCGGCGAGTACCGGCCGGGGTTCGGCCTCACAGCAGTTTCCTAGCCTCGGCATAGCTGGCTCCCCGGAACCGCGGCCATCGTCGAACTCGCGGAGACGCCGTGAGCCGCGACCGGAGGTATCTGATGCAGCATGACCAGCAGCGCCAGCCAGGGCCGATGTACGAGGGCCGCCCGCTGGAGCGGCCCGAGGAGGATGTCGTCGACCAGGGTCTCGGCTTCGACATCGGAACCCTGATGGGCCGCCGGCAGTTGCTGCGGGCGGTCGGCCTGGGCGTGACCACTCTCGGCCTGGCGGCATGCGGGAACGGGTCGGGCGGCAGCCCGTCACCATCGACGTCCTCGTCCGCGGGCGCGAGCGCCACGACCGGTGAGATTCCCGACGAGACCGCTGGCCCCTACCCGGGCGACGGCTCGAACGGCCCGGACGTTCTGGAGCAGAGCGGCGTCGTCCGCAGCGACATCCGGTCGAGCTTCGGTGGGGCCAGCGGCACCGCCGAGGGTGTCCCCATGACGCTTGAGTTGACCATCCAGGACCTGGCGAAAGGCGGTGGAGCCTTCGCCGGAACGGCCGTCTACGTCTGGCAGTGTGATCGGGAAGGCCGCTACTCACTGTATTCCGAGGGCGTCACCGACCAGAACTACCTCCGCGGCGTGCAGATCGCCGACGCGCAAGGGAAGGTGCGGTTCACCAGCATCTTCCCGGCCTGTTACACCGGTCGCTGGCCGCACATCCATTTCGAGGTCTACCCCGACCAGGCCAGCATCAGCGACTCCACGAAGGCGATAGCCACCTCCCAGGTCGCCCTTCCGAAGGACGTCTGCGACAAGGTCTACGCCGAAAAGGGTTACGAGGTGTCAGTCAGGAACATGTCGCAGGTCTCCCTGCAGAACGACAACGTCTTCGGCGACGACGGCGGCGCGCTCCAGCTCGGCACCGTGACCGGTGATGTCAGCCACGGCTACGCCGTGTCCCTCGCCGTCCGGGTCGACACGGCCACGACCCCGACCGGCGGCGGTGCCCCCGGCGGCGGTATGCCCGGTGGCGGCGCCCCGTCCGGCGCGCCCCCGCGCCCCGACATGTCCGGTGGACCCGGCGGACCCGGTGGGCCCCCTCCGACGGGACAGTCGCGCCCGAGCGGCACAAGCTGACATCCTCGCGCCCAGCACCGCGTTCGCGCGGCGGCAGATCACGGTGATCACGAGGTGAGAGTGCGGTCCGGGTGGGCGGCCCGCGATGCGGCGATCTGAGGCGGCGGCGGTGCTGGCAGCACCGCCGCCAGCGTCGTCGTGGGGCGTGCTGCCGTGAACGGCTTGCCCACGGTCACGTCTCCGCTCGTCGGGTGTTCGAATCGCCGACATCAGCGCGGAACCCCTTGGAAACATTGACGAGGGTCTCGGTGCTCGATTACCGTGCCGATCGAGAGAGCGCTCTCTCACCTAACCTTCTCCTCAATTACGACGAAACGCGTCGAGGCCGGTAAGCCGGCGTGTCGGCGCGCGATGGAGGCACCATGAAACCTCCCGTCCCACACCGCCGATGGGCCCTGGCCGCCACCACCGCTCTGGTCCTGGCCGTCAGTGGCCTCGCGGTCGCCGTCACCCGCCCCGCGGAGGCTGCCCCCGTCGGCGCCGGCAGCTACACCACCACCCCGGTCGGCCCGCTCCCCACCGGCTGCGGCCCGATGTCCAGCAACCCCCGACAGTTCGCCACCGCCAACGCGCCAGCCGGTGCGATACCCACCAACGACTGGTGGTCCTCGCTGCTCTGGAAGCGCACCGACTGCGCCTTCAGCGAGCCCCTGCACGCCCACCCGCTCTCGTACGACACCTTCACCGACGGCCTCGGCTTCTCCGCCAACTCCACTCCCGCCATCAGCGGCACCTCGACCGGCGTCGGGGAGTACCACTACCCGTACGTCCAGGACATCCGGGTCGGCGTGGCCGGGCTCGGCGCGCCCGTGGTCAAGGTCGACGGCTGGACCGACTGGACGGTCAGCCCGCACTGGAGCGACGGAGCGCGGACCATGCGCGCCACCATCGGCCACGGCCTGCCCTTCGCGTACTTCCAGACCAGCGGTGGGGACGCGGTGATCAGTACGGCCGGCACCGCCGACGTCTGGTCCAACCGCGGCGCCACCATCGGCTTCCGGGTCAACGGCCACGACTACGTCGGGTACGCCCCCAGCGGCGCCAGCTGGACTGTCGGCGCCGGCCGAATCTCCTCCACCCTGGCCGGTCGGGGCTACTTCTCCGTCGCCCTCCTGCCGCCCACGGCGAACGCCACGGAGCGCGCCGACCTGGCGACGACCTACGGCCGGTACGCGCACGCCCACGTCACCGGCACCACCGTCTCGTACGCCTACGACCAGGCGACCAGCGGGCTGACGACCACGTACGCGTTCACCACGACCGCCCGGGAGGGGAGCGCCACGCAGACCGTGGTCAGCCTCTACCCGCACCAGTGGAAGTCGCTGGCCGGCTCGACCCCGATCACTCCGACGTACTCGTCGGCGCGTGGCCGCATGAAGGTGCTCACCGGCGTCAACCAGTTCCGCACCTCGATGAAGTTCCAGGGCGTCCTGCCGGAACTGCCGGCCGTCGGCGACGGCAGTGGCGCCGACCTGGCGACGCTCAACAGCCACCTGGCCGCCGCCCGCGCGAACCCGATGGACCAGCGCGGTGGCGACACGTACTGGACGGGCAAGGGGCTCGGCCGGGCGGCCCGACTGGCCGAGGTGGCCGACCTGGTCAATGACACCGCGACGCGGGACAGCGCGCTGAACGCGATCCGCACCACGCTCACCGACTGGTTCACCGCCTCCAGCGGCAAGGCCGCGAAGGTCTTCTACTACGACGCCAACTGGGGCACGCTGATCGGCTACCCGGCGTCGTACGGCTCCGACCAGGAACTCAACGACCACCACTTCCACTACGGCTACTTCATCGCGGCCGCCGCGACGCTGGCCAAGTTCGACCCGGCATGGGCCGCCACCAGCCGGTACGGCGGCATGGTGGACCTGCTGATCCGGGACGCCAACAACTACCGCCGCGACGACACCCGCTTCCCCTACCTGCGCGACTTCGACATCTACGCCGGCCACGACTGGGCGTCCGGGCACGGCTCGTTCGGCTCCGGCAACAACCAGGAGTCCTCGTCGGAGGGGATGAACTTCGCCAACGCCCTGATCCAGTGGGGGCAGGCAACCGGCGACACCGCCGTCCGTGACGCCGGCATCTTCCTCTACACCACACAGGCCGCGGCCATCCAGGAGTACTGGTTCGACGTCAGCGACCAGAACTTCCCCGCCGCCTTCGGGCACTCGACGGTCGGCATGGTCTGGGGCGACGGTGGCGCGTACGCCACATGGTTCAGTGCCGAACCGGAGATGATCCAGGGCATCAACCTGCTGCCGGTCACCGGCGGACACCTCTACCTGGGCAACAACCCGGCGTACGTGCGGACGAACTACGCCGAACTGGTCCGCAACAACGGCGGCCAGCCGACGGTGTGGCAGGACATCCTCTGGCAGTTCCAGGCCCTCGGTGACGGCGACACGGCGCTGGCGAACCTCCGTGCGAACCCCGGCTACGCCGTCGAGGAGGGGGAGAGCCGCGCACACACCTTCCACTGGATCCGCAACCTCGCGGCGCTGGGCACCGTCGACACGACGGTGACCGCCAACCACCCGCTGTCAGCGGTCTTCTCGCGCAACGGGGCGCGCACCTACGTGGCGTCGAACCCGACCGCCACGCCGATCACGGTGACGTTCTCCAACGGCACCACGCTGGCCGTAGCGGCCGGGCGGACGGCCACCACCGGTGCGTACACCTGGAGTGGCGGCAGCGCCGCGGGCGGCGTACCCCCGACCACCCCACCGCCCACCACCCCACCGCCGACCACCCCGCCAACGACGCCGGGCACTCCGACGCGGTACCTGCTGCCGGGCGGCGGGCTGGGCGCCGCTGGCGGCGCCGCCACCACCACGGTCGCGGCGGCCAACGGAAACCACGACGGTACGCCGACGAACCCGCAGGTCTTCACCGCGACCGGCCTCAACCTCGCCTACTCCGGAGGGCAGACCGCGTTCGACCTGATCCTGGACGCCGGCTCGGCGGTCGGTAACGGCGTGCAGGTGCGGGTCTCCTACGACCTGACCGGCAACGGCAGCTGGGAGAGGGTGGAGACCTCGCGTTACTTCGCCACCGACCCGGTTCCCGGCTACGAGCACTACACCCAGAACGCCGGTCTGGCCTCGGCCACCGGCACGTTGGGCGCGCTGAGCAACGGCACGGTCCGGGTCGAGGTCTGGTCGGCGATCGGCAACAACCCGAGCACCCTGGGCATCGGCAACCAGTCGGTGCTGCGCCTTCCGTACTCCTGATCCACCCGCCCACGCCGCCGCCGGTCGAGACACGGCCGGCGGCGGCGTGGTGCGACGGGATGGGCCACCCGGATGTGGTGGGGATCGGTGCGGTCAGCCCCGCGGTGCGTCGGCGAGCAGGTCGACCGAGACCTGCCACAGTCGCTCCGCCGCCGCGGGGTCGATCGCATGGTCGGCGACGCCACTCAGCGGTGTCTCGGCGGTGTGGCGCGCGGCCTGGTTGCAGTCCTCGAAGTACCGGCCGCCGATGCCCTCCAGCTGCGGCCAGGCTGCGAGCAGCACCGAGGTGGCCGCCCCCTGCTCCGGGTTCTTGAAGTCGTACTCCGGAAGCTGCGCGTAGTCCTCCTCGGTGAGGTGGCGCCCCAGGTTGGTGGTGACCGCGCCGGGGTTGGCCGCGTTGACGGTGATGCCGTCGCCGGCCCAGCGCCTGTTCGCCTCGACCGCGAACAGCGCGGTGGCCGTCTTGGACTCGCCGTAGGCGAGGAGGCGGTCATAGGGGCGTTCGTGGAAGTTGATGTCCTCGAAGACGATCGGCGCCTGCACGTGTGCGATGGAGCTGAGCGACACCACGCGGGCCCGGCCGGCCGCTGCGAGCGCCCGGTGCAGCCCGGTGGTGAGCGCGAAGTGGCCGAGGTGGTTGGTGGCGAACTGCAGCTCCCAGCCCTCCGGCGTCCGCATCTCCGGGGTCGCCGACACCCCGGCATTGTTGACCAGAATGTGCAGGGGGTCTTTCCAGGCGGTGACGAAGGCGGCGACGGACCCCTGGTCGGAGAGGTCCAGAGGGACGACCCGGACCAGCTGGCCCGTGGTGGCGTGGATGTCCTTCGCTGTCCGCTCGCCGGCCTCCCCGTTCCGTACCGCCAGGGTCACCTCGGCGCCCGCGGCGGCGAGCGCCCGGGCGGTCTCGACGCCGATGCCCGATGAGGCGCCGGTGACGATGGCGCGTTGCCCGGTGAGGTCGACACCGGCCACGACGTCACTGGCGGTGGATCGGGCGTTGAAGGGTGTGGTGACGCGGTCTGCACTCATGAATGGGCTTCCTTCGAGATCTTGTCGTTGCGTGTCCGGCGGTGCGAACCGGGTCGGCAACTGCACGTGTGTCCGGTTCCGGCGCTCGCCGCGGCCGGCGATTCCGGCCTGTCCTGCCGCCCGGCTGGTCATGTCCGCACGGCCCGGGCCGTGTCCGCACGCCGGTGCGGGCTCCCGGAACGATCCTGCGCGGCGGCCCGCGAAGCGTCCAACACACGCTTCCTGGCGTGGCTACAGTCTGATCCTGTGACCACCCCTGAGCTGCGGCAACTGCGGTATTTCCTGGTCCTCGCAGAGGAACTGAGCTTCACGCGGGCCGCCGCCCGCCTGATGATCGCCCAGCAGTCGCTGTCCCAGCAGATCACCGCCCTGGAACGCGCCCTCGGGGTGAAGCTGTTCGACCGCGGCACCCGCGGCACCACCCTGACCGACATCGGCGCCCTGTTCGTCCCCGAGGCCCGCGCCGTGACGGACCGCGCCGAGGAGGCCGTCGCCGTCGTGGGACGGGCCCGCAGGGGCGAGGTGGGAAACCTCAGCCTGGCCTTCCTGACCACCGTCGCCAACCACCTCCTGCCGCCGGTGGTCCGGGCCGTGCGCCACCAACTCCCCGACCTTCGCCTGACGACGGAGTCCACCGGCATCGCGCCCCTGGTACAGGGTGTCCTCGGCGGACACTATGACCTCGCCTTCACCCGACCCCCGCTGGTGCCCGGCCTGCAGTCCAGGACTCTGGCGACCGAACCGGTGTGCGCCGTACTACCCGAGGGCCATCCGCTCGCCGAGCGGACCGAACTGAAGCTCTCCGACCTCGCGGACGAACCGTGGGTGATGACCCCGCACAGCTCCTGGGAACCCTGGCACCGCACCTTCGACGATCAGTTCCGGGAAGCGGGCTTCGTACCGAACGTCGTCCAGGAGGAAGCCAGCGTGCAGAGTCTCCTCGGCCTGGTCGCCGCCGGGCTGGGAGTCACCCGCCTGGCCCGCTCGGCACGCAGCCTTCGCCGCACCGGCGTGGTGTTCGTTCCGCTGACCGGCGCCTTCGTGCACACCGAGATGGTGTGGTTGTCGGGCAACACCTCACCCGTCCTGCGCCGGCTCGTGGACGTGGTCACCGAACTCGCGGCAACGACCGACCTGACCCAGACCGGCTGACACGGAGTGCCGTGGCATGAGCGACGCCCCGTCGGGTACGCGAACGGGGAGCGACCTTTGCAGCACAACGCCGAGTCAGCGGCGAGCGCCGCCGCGACGGTGGACGGCACGGCTGTGCCGGATCGTCCTGCGGGAGCGGGTATGACCAGGAGAGGGTGGTTGCGATGAAGGTCAGGAACTCTCTGCGCGGGTTGAAGAACAAGATGAACTCGATCGTGGTACGCCGCCGGGGCAGGACTTTCGTCATCAACAAGAACGACCGGCGCCAGAAGGCCCGACAGGGCTGAGAGCCGACTCACCCACCACCGCTGGCCGGCGTGCCATCAGCCGTCAGCTTTGCGTGCCTCCTTGACCTCAACCAAAGTCGAGGTTCTAGATTCGCTCCACAAGCGATCTTTCAACGGAGGCTCCGCATGGCGACGCAGCACCTTTCCGATGCCGAGCTGGCGGCTCAGCCTGCCGCGTACTGGACCGGCGTGGCCTATGAGGCCCTCATCGCCTTCACCCGGGCCCGGCAGGCCGAGTTCGGCTTCACCCAGCCCCAGTTCTGGCTGCTGCGCAACCTGTCGAAGAACGACATCTCGCCGGACGGCCACGGCATGACCATCACCGAGCTGAAGCTCGCGATGAGCAGTTACCTCAGGCCCGAGGACGATCTGGAGGCCGAGGCAGAGGTTCTGCTGGAGCGGGCTTGGCTCACCCGTGATGACCAGGGACGGTTGTGGATCACCGAGGACGGCGACGAGGCTCGTGCCGACCTCAAGAAGCACGCTCCGGCGATCCGCGATCGCATCCACCAGGGCATCGAGGACACCGACTACGTGACGGCCCTGAAGGTGCTCCGGCAGATGATCCGAAACACGGACGGCCCCGTGACCTGAGCGCCTGGACAGCCCCCGAGCCGTGCTGTTCGTCGCGCTATGTGGCGAGCACGTCGCGGCGAAGTAGACCGAGACGGTCGACTGCGGTCGACACGAGCGCGGCCGGGGGCAGCGCGAGGTCGAGCACCAGACCCGGCTCGCCCGACCCGAACCGTTCCAGGATGGCCAGCTGGGAGTCCAGGAGGCTTGCCGGCATGTAGTGCCCGGCGCGCTGGGACATCCGCTCCCGGATGATCTCCGCCGTCCCGTCCAGGTGGAGGAAGTCCACGGTCGGTGGTCCTTCCCGGAGCACCTCCCGGTAGGACCGCTTCAACGCCGAGCAGGCCAGCACCGTCGACACGCCTTCGGCGTCCCGGCTGGCCATCCAGTCGGCGAGGGCGCGGAGCCAGGGCCAGCGGGCGTCGTCGTCGAGAGGTACGCCCGAGCGCATTCTCGCCACGTTGGCCTCGGAGTGGAACTCGTCGGCCTCGGCGAAGGTCAGGCCGGTCAGGTCGCTGATTCCCCTGGCCACGGTCGTCTTTCCCGCCCCGGACACGCCCATCACGACGACATGTCGGGGCGGGTCGTGGCGAGGGGGAGTGGCACGGTGCTCACCAGTCATGGACGGTCCCGTCCTTCAGGCGGTTGAACGGGAGGTAGGCCGGCACGTACGGGAACCGGTCGGCGGCCTTCTCGTCGAGCTCGACGCCCAGCCCCGGCTGCTCACCCGGATGGAGGTAGCCGTCGGCGAACGTGAAGGACTGCCGGAAGACCTCGTTGGTCAGGGCTCCGTGCCGCATGTACTCCTGGATGCCGAAGTTGTGGATGGCCAGGTCGAGGTGCAGGGCGGCAGCCATGCCGACGGGTGAGATGTCGGTCGGGCCGTGGATACCGGACTTGATCTGGTACTGCGCCGCGAAGTCCAGCAGCCGGCGCATGGCAGTGATGCCCCCGGTGTGGGTCACGGCGGACCGGACATAGTCGATCAACTGTTCCCGGATGAGCGTCTGGTAGTCCCACACGGTGTTGAAGACCTCGCCGATCGCCAGCGGCGTGGTGGTGTGCTGGCGTACCAGCCGCAGCGCCTCCTGGTTCTCCGCCGGAGTGCAGTCCTCAAGCCAGAACAGGTCGTACGGTTCGAGATCCTTGCCGAGCCGGGCGGCCTGGATCGGCGTCATCCGGTGGTGACCGTCGTGCAGCAGCGGAAGCTCGGGCCCGAACTCGTTGCGTACCGCCTCGAAGACGCTGGGCAGATGGCGCATGTAGGCGCGGGTGTCCCAGTCCTCCTCGGCCGGCAGCGGGGTGCGCTGCGCTGGTTCGTAGTCGTACCGCTTGCCGTCGGCGCTGGGCTGCGCGGCCACCCCGTAGACGGCGTTGATGCCCGGGACGGAGGTCTGGACCCGGATGGAACGGAAGCCGAGGTCGAGATGGTTGCGGATCGAGTCGAACAGCTCCGGGATGTCGCGACCCGAGGCATGGCCGTACGCCATGATGCCGGTCCGCGACGCGCCCCCCAGCAACTGGTAGAGCGGCATGCCGGCGGCCTTGGCCTTGATGTCCCAGAGCGCGACGTCCACGGCCGCGATCGCCGCCATCGTCACCGGCCCGCGCCGCCAGTACGCCGAGCGGTACAAGAACTGCCAGGTGTCCTCGATGCGGTGCGGATCGCGCCCGATCAACAGCGGGACGACGTGATCGCGCAGGTACGAGGCGACCGACAGTTCGCGCCCGTTGAGGGTGCCGTCGCCCAGGCCGGTGAGCCCGTCATCTGTGGTGATCTTCAGGGTGACGAAGTTGCGGTCAGGGCTGGAGACGATGACGTCCGCTGCGACGATCTTCACGTGGTGCCTTTCTCAGGTGCCGCCTGGGCGGGGTTAGCGGATGGTGCCTGCGGTCCCGTGGCCGTCGAGCAGGCTCACCATTCCGCGTAGGAGCCGTCGGGGTGCCGGAAGGTGGGGCTGCGCCAGGCGTGCCCGCGCTTGTCCGCTGCCCGTACCGCCTGCTCGTCGATCTCGATGCCGAGCCCGGGGGCGGTGAGTCGCTCGATGTGCCCGTCGACGAAGGTCAGCGGCGTGGTGTCCAGGACGTAGTCGAGCACTTCGGCGCCAAGGTTGTAGTGGATGCCGATGCTCTGTTCCTGGATCAGGTAGTTGGGCGTGGCGAAGCCGATCTGCAGGCACGCCGCGAGGGCGATCGGCCCGAGCGGGCAGTGCGGGGCGAGCTGCACGTCGTAGACCTCGGCGAGTGCGGCGATTCGGCGTACCTCGGAGATCCCGCCGGCGTGCGAGAGGTCCGGCTGGGCGACCGCGATGCCGGCCTGGAAGACGGGCAGGAACTCCTGCCGGCTGTAGAGCCGCTCTCCGGTCGAGACGGGCGTGGTCGTGGACCGCACGAAGTCGCCGATGAGGTGGGAGTTCTCCGGTACGACCGGCTCTTCGAGGAAGAGCGGCCGGTACGGCTCGAGCAGCGGGGCGACGCGGCGGGCGTTGGCGAGGGTGAACCGGCCGTGGAAGTCGACGGCGACGTCACGCTCGTTGCCCAGCACCTCCCGGGCGGCGGCGACCCGCTGGACCACCCCGTCCAGCTCGGCGACCGACGCGATCGGGCTCATCCGCCCGGAGGCGTTCATCTTGACCGCGGTCAGCCCGGCCTCCACCTGCGCGGCGATGTGGTCGCGGACCTCGTTGGGCTCATCGCCGCCGACCCAGCCGTAGACCCGGATCCGGTCCCGGACCGGGCCGCCGAGCAGTTGGTGCACCGGCGCTCCGTACCGCTTGCCGGCGATGTCCCACAGCGCCTGGTCCAGGCCGGACACAGCGCTGGCCAGGATCGGGCCGCCCCGGTAGAAGGAGCCCTTCGTCATGGTCTGCCAGTGGTCCTCGATCCGCAGCGCGTCCCGCCCGATCAGGAGCTCGCTGAGCTGCTTGACGGCGGTCCGGACGGTTTCGGATCGGCCCTCGCAGGTCGCCTCGCCCCAGCCGACGATCCCGGATTCGGTCTCGACGCGGACGAAGAGCCAGCGGGGGGCGACCAGGAAGGTTTCGACCCGCGCGATTGTCGTCACGATGTCCTCAGCCCTTCGTCGCGCCGGCGGTGAGGCCGGAGACGACGTACTTCTGCACGAACAGGGCGATCACCATGATCGGCAGGGTGACGACGCTGGCCGCCGCCATCAGGCCGCCCCAGTCGATGCTGGCGTAGCCGACGAAGTCGAAGATCGCGACGGGCAGGGTCTTGGTGTCGGCGCCGGAGAGCACGAGGGCGAACATGAAGTTGTTCCAGGAGAAGATGAACGACAGGATGCCGGCGGTGGCCACGCCCGGTATCGACAGCGGCAGTGTGATCCGGCGGAACGCGCCGATGTGGGTCAGCCCGTCCACGAGCGCCGCCTCCTCGAGTTCGTGGGGCAGGCTGTCGAAGTAGCCCATCATGATGTAGACCACCAGCGGCAGCGACACGAACATGTGGCTGAGGACGAGCACGCTGAACCCGCCGACCATCTTCAGGTTGGAGAAGACGTAGTACCAGGGGACCAGCAGGGAGACGCCGGGGATGACCCGCGCCATCAGCACCACGAGCGCCGACTTCTTCATGTTGAAGCGGCTCATGGAGTAGGCCGCGGGTATGCCGAGGACGAGGGAGAGCGCGGTCGCCGCGAAGGCCACCCAGAGGCTGTTGCCGATGAACTGGACGTAGTTGGCCTGCTCCAGGACGTTGGCGTAGTTGTCCAGGGTGGGCGAGAAGGCGATCGCCTTGCCCGTGTCGTAGATGTCGACGTTCGTCTTGAACGACGCGGCGACCATCCAGAGCAGCGGTGCGAGCAGCGCGATCACCACGACGGTGAGCGCCACGACGCGGAACACCCGGTAGGCGGGGCTGGACCTCATCGCTGCGACTCCTTCCTACGGGACGTCAGGGCCCACATCGACCCGATGATGATCAGGAAGAAGATGATGAGGACTGTCGATGAGATGCCGTACTCGTTGTAGTCGAAGCTCAGGCCGTAGGCGTACACGTTGAGCGTCTCGACCTCGTGGAATGAGCCGCCGCCGCGACCCTTCGTGGCGTAGAGGATGTCGAAGGTCTTCAGCGCGTCGATGCCGCGCAGCAGGATCGCGACGACCACGGTCGGCATCACCAGCGGCAGGGTGACGTGCCGGAACCGCTGCCAGGCGCTGGCGCCGTCGATGCGCGCCGCCTCCTGGGGCTCGTCGGAGAGCGAGGTCAGGCCGGCGAGGAGGATCAGCACCACCATCGGGGTCCACTGCCAGACGTCGATGAAGATCGTCGTGGGCAGCGCCGAGTGCTGGCCGGCCAACCATGGCTGGGGTCCGATGCCGATCCAGCCGAGGGCCTGGTTCGCCAGACCGATGTTCGGGTCGAAGATGAGCCGCCACATCATGCCGACCGCGACCGGGGTGGCGACCAACGGCATCAGGATGGCGACCCGGACCCATTTCTGGCCCCGGAACGGTCGCCACAGCAGCAAGGCGACCGCCATGCCGAGGACCACCTCGAACAGCAACGCCACGACGGTGAACCCGGCGGTCCGACCGACGGCGGGCCAGAACCGGTCGGTGTCCGAGAGCACCTCGACGTAGTTCTGGAAGCCCACGAACTCGGACTCCGCCCGGACCGAGCCCTCGGCGTCGGTGAGGCTGAGATAGCCGGTCCAGGCCAGCGGGAAGATGATCAGTGCGGCGACGAAGGCCATGGCCGGCGCCGCGAAGAGCCACTTGCGGTGGTCGTTGGCCCAGCGTGCCCACGCCGGAGTGTCCGGCGTCTCGGTGGCGCGGCGGGGCGGTCTGGTGGGAGTGGTCACTGCTGCCATGAGATCTCCGGGGTGGGCGGGCCGGACGGGGGTGGCGGAGCCGCTCGGCCCCGCCACCCCCGCGCCAGGCTTACTTGGCCTCGTCGTCCAGGAACTTCTGGAACGCCTCGTTGGCGGTGTCGGCCGCAGCCGCCGCGTCCTTGCCGGCGATGGCGTCGACGATCGGCTGGCCGACGATCTCCCGCGCCTGCGCGACCTTGTTGACCAGCGGGCGGTCGTGACCCACGCCCTCCTTGGTGCTGGCCGCGATGGCCTCGACGAGGTCCTTCGGGTACGTCGCCGTGCCCTCCGGGTTGGCCCAGACCGAGGTACGCGCGCCCGGCACGCCGGACTTCTGCTGCGCGAGCGTCTGCTCCTTGCTGGTCGCCCACTCGACGAACTTCCAGGCGTTGCTCTGGTTCTCGGAGTTGTCGTTGATGCCCAGCGCCCAGGAGGGGATGTTGTACGGCTTCGAACCGGCGGGACCGGCCGGGAAGGGCGCGAAGCCGACGGTGTCGGAGACCTTCGACTTGGCCGGGTCGGTGGCGTTCTTGTAGAGCGAGTTGGCCTCGGTGTAGAACGCCGCCTTGCCCTGGGTGAAGATGGCCATCGCCTCGGGCCAGCTCATGTCGGTGCTGACGTTTGCCGGGCCGTGGTCCTTGAGGAGCCCGCCGTAGTAGGCGTACGCCTGCTTGGCCGGCTCGCTGTTGACGGCGGACTTGCCGCTGCTGTCGACGAAGTCACCGCCGAAGCTGTAGAGGAAGCTGGAGAACTGGGTGACCGCCGGCGACTTGCCGGTACGGGCCACGAAGCCCGCCATGCTCGGGTCAGCGGCCTTGATCTTGGCTGCGGCCGTCTTGAGCTCGTCGAGGGTCTTCGGCGGGGCCGTCAGACCGGCCTTGGCCAGCAGGTCCTTGCGGTAGTAGAGGACCTCCTGCTCGGTGATGATCGGGACGCCGACCGCCTTGTCCTCGTACGAGGTGGCCGTCACCGGGCCGGCCTGGAAGTCGCTGAAGTCCCAGTCCTTGTTGGACTTCACCTCGTCGGACAGGTCGGCGAGGTACTTGTTCTTGGCGAACAGCTTCCCCTCCTGCAGGGGGCGGTACATCATCACGTCGATGTCGCTGGAGCCCGCGTTCAGCTTGACGTTGTACTGGTCGGAGAGCTGGTCCTCGCCGAGCTGGGTGATCTCGACCTTCAGGCCGGTCTGCTTCTCGAACTCGGGCAGAGCCTTCTTGATGTTCTCCGTCCACACGTGATTCGCCAGGGTCACCCGCACCGTCGTCGACGCGGCGCTGTCGTCACCGCCGCCGCATGCCGACAGGCCCATGGCGGCAACCACGGCCAGAGAAGTTCCGAATATCGATCGACGCCGCACGTCCATCTCTCCTTCTGTCGTGGTCGCCGCCCCGGGGGTAGGGCGGAACCTCGTGTTTACATCCGCTTAACGTCCGGATGCTAGGCCGATAAAGCGGATTTATTCAAGGGGTGATCTTCAACTGATATGCTTCATGGCGTGGACCCGTCCTCATTAGGGGTTGCAGCCGTCCAGAAGAAGGCCCCTGCCGAGGCCGGGCTGCACGCGCAAGTTCTCGACCACCTCGGCACCGCCATCTGCGGTGGCCAGGTGACGCCCGGCTCCGTCCTGAACATCGACGAGCTGGTCGACCGCTACGGGGTGTCCCGCTCGGTCGTCCGCGAGGTCCTGCGGGTGCTCGCCTCCATGGGCTTCATCGAGACCCGGCGTCGGGTCGGGGTGCTGATCCGGCCGGCGCGCGACTGGAACGTCTTCGACCCGCAGGTGATCCGCTGGCGACTGGCCTCGGCCGGCCGGATGGCACAGATGCGCTCGATCACCGAGTTGCGGACCGCCGTCGAACCGCACGCCGCCTGGCTGGCCGCCAGCCGGGTCGACCACGACGAGGCGAGCGATCTCGTCGGGTTGGCGGCCAAGATGTGGGCCGCCGGGAAGGCCGGGGACGAGGCGCGCTTCCTCCAGCTCGACATCGAGTTCCACCGGCGGGTGCTGGCCGCCTCGGGCAACGAGATGTTCGTCAAGCTGCAGGAGTTGGTGGCGGAGGTGCTCACCGGCCGCCACCACTACGACCTGATGCCGCACTACCCCCACGAGCAGGCCCTCCAGCTGCACGCCGACGTGGCGCAGGCGATCCAGCGGCACGACGGCGACCGTGCCCGGGCCGCCATGGTGCAGATCATGGAGCAGGCGTTCGGCGAGATGAAGTCGATGTGGGACCAGACCGGCGAGCCCGGTCAGGGCTGAGCACAGTCGCAGTGCTGGTTGCGCGCAGGGTTCGCCCTGCGCGCCGACTTTCCAGCTGAGCTTCGCCACGTCGTCTCCGTGATGGTGCTATCCGCGCCAGGTGCAACGCCGTTCTCTGCCGCCGGCCGGTCACTCGGGGGACGGACACCGGCGGCACCTCGCTCGGCGCAGCCGGCCGTGGTCGGCGTCCGGCTGCCGAAACCCTTTCGCAAGCTTTTCAGCGGCCCCGTCAGTCGTTTGCGGTCCCATGCTTCCGGCAACCGAAGTGCGCAGGCATCGTCCTGAGGCCGGCAAGGACATCGGCGAAGACCGTTCAGTTTTTACTGCTTCGACATCTTGCCGAAACCGTTTTCGTGCGACACGCTAGCGGCGGAGTGACATCCACCACCTCGGTCGCGGCGGTAACGACGTGACGCACGAGCCGCGCCGGATCCGGCGGGAGGCGGAGGCGCGATGAGGACGTACGCGGCACCGCGCACGGAGGCGGTGCGATCAGCAGCGTTGTCGAGGGTCAACCCAATACGTCGAGCGGTCAGCTGCGACAGCGCGGCGCAGACGATCCACATAGGGCGGCAACACGGCACGCCACCGCAAGCGACTGACGCGGGCGACGCGGACCGGATCCACCGGCGGCTCTAGCCCCGTCTCAGCAACCCGAGCGAACCAATGATCCGGTCTGAGCCTCAGCTCGCGGGGACCGCCTGGCGGCTCCCTCCGAACGATGAACCCTAGGAGAGGAATCATGAGAAAAACCTTGGGCAGACGCACTGCCCTTCGTTCGCTGGCGGGAGTCCTCGTGGCGGCGCTGACTGTCGGCATGGCCGCGTGCAGCGGCGACGACTCGGGCGGCTCGAGCGCGGCCGAGGCCGGACCCAACGGCGTCGACGACGGCAGCGAGCTCACCCTGTGGACCCGCGCCCCCCTGGAGAAGCAGGCGAAGCTGCTCGTCGAGGCGTACAACTCCAGCCACCAGAACAAGGTCAAACTGACCGTCGTACCCAACGACGACTACGTCGCGAAGGTCGGCGCGGCGGCAGGCTCGGACGGCCTGCCGGATCTCTTCGCCGCGGACATCGTCTATGTGCCGAACTGGGTGAACCAGGGCCTGTTCCAGGATCTCAGCGCGAACATCGACGGCCTCAGCTTCAAGGACTCAATCAACAAGGGGCACCTCTCGGCCGGCACGCTCGACGGCAAGAAGCACGTCCTACCCTTCGTGCTGGACCTGTCGATGCTGTTCTGGAACAAGCAGCTGTTCAAGGACGCCGGGCTGGACCCGGAGAAGGCGCCGGCAACGCTCGACGAATACGCCGCCGCCGCCAAGGCGGTGCAGGCCATGAAGAAGCCCGGCGTCTACGGCACGGCGGCGGGTCTGAACTGCGGCGGCTGCCTCGTCTTCACCTGGTTCCCCTCCGTCTGGGCGGGCGGCGGTGAGGTGCTGAGCGAGGACGGCACCGAATCCAAGCTCGGCGACGACACCGCCCAGAAGGTCTACAGCACCTGGCATGACATGTGGAAGTCCGGTGCCGTGCTGCCCTCCTCGGCGGGCGAGACGGGTCCGACCTGGACTGCCGCATTCACCGAGGGCAAGGTCGGACTGATGCTCTACCCGGCGACGCTGCTCTCCTCGACCCCGTTCGACGCCGGTGTCGCCGCTATCCCCGGCCCGACCGGTGGTGGCTCCACCTTTGTCGGCGGAGACGGCATCGGCGTCTCGAAGGACTCGAAGAAGGCGGCGCAGGCCTGGAACTTCCTCAGCTGGATGATGTCCGAGGCCGCCCAGGTCGAGGTGCTGGCGAAGAACAAGGACGTGGTTTCCCGCGCCGACCTCGCGAGCAACAAGTACGCCGCCGAGGACCCACGGCTGGTCACCATCAACGACGCGGCTGGTAAGGGTGACACGCCCGTCGCGCTGAACTTCCAGCAGGCGTTCAACGCGCCGAACAGCCCTTGGCTGACCCTCGTCCGTAATCGGGTGCTGAACGGTAGCGGCGACCTGCAGAAGGACAACGGCGAGATCAACGCCGTACTCAAGCAGTAGGTGTTCGCCGCAGGCGTGTGCCGTCCAACGGCCTTGTCGGCCGGCATGCGCCTGCGGCGGGACACGACTTGCACGTGTCAACGACCGCCCGTCGCGACTGAACGAGAGGTTTCCATGAGAGTCACCGCACCGTCTCGCCCGCCCAGTGCGGCGATGCGGGACCGCGCCCGCCCACGCGGCCGTCAGGCCCTGCTTGGCTGGCTCTACGCGACGCCGACCGCGGTGTTCGTGGTGGCGTTGTTCGCTGTGCCGCTGCTGCTCGTCATCAAGATGTCGGTGTCGAGATGGCCGCTGTTGGCCGGCGATCAGGGGATCAACGCTCCCGACAACTTTGTGAAGGCGATCAACCACCGGTTCTTCACCGACTCGGTGGTGTTCACCATCAAGTACACGGCGCTCGCGACCGTGCTGCTGCTGGCCCTCGGGTTGGGGCTGGCCCTGCTCGTGCAGGAGTCGAGCCGGTGGAACAACCTGCTCCGTGCGTCGTTTCTGATTCCCAGTGCCCTCGGGCTGGCGTCGGCGTCCCTGTTGTTCTACGTGCTCTATTCGCCGTACGCGAGCCCACTGGCGCCCTTGATGGATCGCCTGGGCGTCACCTTCCTCGGTTCACCGAACGCGGCGCTCTTCTCGACGACCTTCCTCATCGTGTGGCGCTACGCCGGCTTCTACATGGTGCTCATGCTGGTCGGCTTGCAGGGCATACCGGCGGACGTGTACGAGGCCGCACGCGCGGACGGAGCCAGCCGCTGGCAGACCTTTCGGAAGATCACCCTGCCGCTGCTGCGCCCGACCCTGGCACTGACGACCGTGCTCTGCGTGACCGGCTCCCTGCTCGCCTTCGAGCAGTTCTACATCCTGACGAAGGGCGGGCCGGACAACAGCACGATCACGGTCGTTCAGCTCATCTACATGGTGGCGTTCCAAGGTCAGAACGACCTCGGTGTGGCGGCGGCCCTCTCTGTCATCGTGCTGGTGGCCCTGGTCCTCATCAATGCGCTGCAGTTGCGCGCCTTCCGGTCCGAGGAGAATTGACGACGATGGTCGCCCTGCCCAGTTCCACTTCAACCACTGCCGGAGGGCCACCTCTGTCACCCGTGGCGCCAGTCAGCCGGCGCAGAACCAAGGGCGTCACCATCTTCGGCATAGTGCTGCGCACACCGTACTGGGTGTTCACCGGATCGGTGGGATTGATCTTCCTGGCTCCGCTGCTCTGGACGGCGGTCGCCTCGGTCGGCCCGCAGGCCGGCACGAACCAGGTCGATGGTTGGGGATTCGGCAACTACGAGACGCTGGCCAACTACCAGGCCGGCATCTGGCGCTACCTCGCGAACTCGACCTTCGTCTCCCTGCTCACCGTCACCCTGACGCTGCTGATCTCCCTGTTCGGCGGTTACGCGTTCGCGCGGTTCCGCTTCCCGGGCAAGAACATCCTGTTCCTGGTGACGCTCGCCATCCTCATGGTCCCGTACGCGACGTTGCTCATCCCGCTCTATGTGCTGCTGAACCAGGTGAGACTGGAGAATTCCCTCGTCGGCGTGGCCCTGGTCCTCACGATGTTCCAACTGCCGTTCTCCACCTTTCTGATGCGCATCTCCTTCGAAGCGGTGCCGCGCGAGCTGGACGAGGCCGCGATGGTCGACGGGTGCTCGTCGTTCAGCGCCCTGTGGCGAGTGCTGTTACCCGCCGTGAAGCCGGGCCTGATCACCGTGGGGCTGTTCGCATTCCTCGCCGCGTGGAACGACTTCATGGCGCCGCTGATCCTCATCAACGACACCGAGCGCATGACACTTCCGCTCGCTGTTTCCAATCTGCGGGGCCAGGTTCAAGGTGTCGTCGACTACGGGGCTACTGAAGCGGGCGTCGTCGTTCTCGCCCTTCCGTGCATCGTGCTGTTCCTGCTGCTTCAACGACACTACGTGCGCGGCTTCATGTCCGGCGCGATGAAGGGATGACCATGAGCGGCACCGTACCTGCGGCCGCCCCTGTCCTGCCGATTCGTGGCCGTCTGCGGCCCGTCGGGCTGGACAAAGTCCGGATCACGGGCGGATTCTGGGCTGAGCGTCAATCAATCAACGGCGTCGCGACCCTCGAGCACATCGAGCACTGGCTTGAGCGGGAAGGCTGGATTCGAAACTTCGACCTCGCCGTGCAGGGCGACCTTTCGCGCGAACGCCGTGGACGCGAGTTCTCCGATTCGGAGATCTACAAGTTCCTCGAAGCAATGGCGTGGGAGATCGGCCGGACCGGCGATGCGGAGCTCGAGACGAGATTTCGGGCCATCGTGCGCCGGGTGGCCGCGGCACAGGAGTCCGACGGCTACCTCAACACCAGGTTCGGTCGCCCAGGCCAGGCACCGCGGTGGTCCGACCTCGAATGGGGTCACGAGCTCTACTGCATCGGTCACCTTCTGCAAGCCGCGGTCGCCCGCGCGCGAACGCGTCCGGGCGCGGACGACGGGCTGCTCGACATCGCCCGCCGTGCCGCCGACAACGTGTGCGAAACGTTCGGGCCGGACGGCATCGACGGCCTCTGCGGACATCCGGAGATCGAGCCCGCGCTGGTGGAGTTCGCCCGGGTCACCGGTGACGACCGCTACCTGACCCAGGCCGCTCTCTTCGTCGACCGGCGGGGCCATGGCCGGCTCAGCGATGTGGAGTACGGTCGCGAGTACTTCCAGGACGAGCTTCCCGTGCGGCAGGCGACAGTCCTGCGCGGGCACGCGGTGCGGGCGAACTACCTTGCCGCCGGCGCCACCGACGTCGCGGTCGAGCTGAAAGACGCCAGCCTGCTGGAGGCGGTACGCAACCAGTGGAAGAACGCGGTGGCCCGGCGCACGTACGTCACCGGCGGTCAGGGCTCCCGCCACCAGGATGAAGCCTTCGGCGAGGACTGGTTGCTGGCCCCCGACCGCGCGTACTCCGAGACCTGCGCCGGGGTCGGCTCGGTGATGCTCGCGTGGCGGTTGCTGCTGGCCGACGGCGACCCCCGGTACGCCGACCTCATCGAGCGGACGCTGTTCAATGTGGTGTCGACCTCGCCGTCGGCCGACGGGCGGAGCTTCTTCTACACCAACACGCTGCACCGGCGTGAGCTCGGCACCCTTCCCGACGCCGACCGGCCCAGCCTTCGCGCGGCGGCCTCGCTGCGGGCACCCTGGTTCGAGGTTTCCTGCTGCCCGACCAACGTCGCCCGTACCCTGGCCAGCCTGACGGCGTACATCGCCACGTCCGACGACGAGGGCCTCCAACTCCACCAGTACATGCCCGGCACCGTCGAGCACCGCCTCGCCGACGGGCGTGACCTGTGCGTGAGCATTGCGACCGACTACCCCCACGATGGGCAGATCCGCGTACGGATCGACAGCGACGATGACCGTCCCTGGTCGCTCTCGTTGCGCGTGCCCGGTTGGGCGGCCCAGGGTGCGACGGTGACCATCGACGGAGACAGCCGCCCGGTCGGTCCCGGCTTCGTCACCGAGAATCGGACGTGGCGACGAGGCGACGAGGTTGTCCTGTCGCTGCCGATGGCACCCCGGTTCACCTACCCGGACGCGCGGATCGACTCGGTCCGTGGCTGCGTCGCGGTGGAGCGCGGCCCTCTGGTGTTCGCCCTGGAGTCGGTGGACGTACCCGGCGTCGATTCCGTCGATGAGCTTCGCGTCGACACCAGCCAGCCGCCCCGCCTGGTCGATGGCCGGGTCACGGTGCGCTGCCGGCGCGTGCACCCGCAGGACCACGGCTGGCCCTACCGACCCGACGCGGCCGGGGCGGCGCCGATCGTCGGCGAGGTACTCGACGAGGTGGCGCTGGTGGAGTACCACGCCTGGGCCAATCGCGGGCCCTCGACGATGCGCGTCTGGCTGCCCATGGACCGCTGACCCGGACGTCATGGGCTGAAGGGCAGGCCCGATGTTAGCGCTAACGCTCCACCCGTTCGGCCGCACCGACAACAAGGAGGAAAGAACATGATCCATGGACGCGTGCGGAGGGTGCCCCTATGGGCCGCCCTGGCCGCGCTGGTGGTCGGAGGGGCTGTGGGTGTGCCATCCCCAGCCAACGCCGCCAGCCCGATTTTGCCCGGCAACGAGGGCGACGTCGGGGTTTACACCGACGGGCAGAGCCATGCCATGGACATCGGCGACCCGGCCTACAGCAACGTCGGCGACGTCGCCAACCAGCTCATGCCCGGTGTGCCGTTCACCGCGGGGAACATGCACCAGTCGATCTTCGAGAAGGATCTCGCCGCTGGCGGCACGGACTACTACCTCGACCGCATTCTGGGTGTCCACGGGACACTCGGGTCAGCGGTCCTGATGACCCGAGGCCGATCCCTGTACATGCGCGGCGCGAGCAACAACAACTTCACCACCATGGGCTTCGCCGGCAGCGCCTACGTCGGCGGCCCCAACAACCTCGGCAACCTGTACACCGTCACGGTGCCGGGGCAGACCGTCACCGAGGTCAACGCGAACCGGTTCAACGCGCCGAGCCACGCCAAGAGCCGGTACACGATCGGGACCACCGGCGTCACCGCCGACCTGACCAAGTTCATCACCGACGACAACGTCGCGGTCACCGCCATCGACTTCAAGAACCCCGGCGGCTCGCCGGCGACCTTCACCGTCCGCGCCGCTTCCCCGCTGGCCACCCAGGCCGGAACGGGCACGGCGGCGCTCACCGGCACGCGCACCATCACCAGCGGCGCCAACAACGGACTCGTCGACACCGCGTGGAACTCGATCAAGATCGACCTCACCGGTGCCGGTTTCAGCCGTACCGGCACAAACCTGGACCGTGAGATCACCGTGCCCGCGGACGGCTCGCTGTCGCTGTCGGTCGTCGGCGCCGTCTCCTCGGCCACGCTGACCAAGACGGTCGAGAGCTACCAGGAGTACGCCGGCATGTCGGCGGCCACGGCCGTGCGTACCGGCATCACCGCGTTCAACCGCCGCTGGGCACAGGACGTCCCCTACATCGACCTGCCCGACCCCGCCCTGGAGAAGGCCATCGTCTACCGCTGGTGGGGCGAGCGGTACAACAGCCTCGACGCGAACGCATCCGGTCACGTCTACCAGTACCCGACGACGATCGAGGGGGTGAACCTCTACCAGAACGCCGTGGCGCTGACCCAGCCGATGCACCTGCAGGACACCAAGTGGCTGCGCACGCCCTACCTGCCGTACGGCCAGATCCTCAACATCGGCGAGCTGTCCGGCTCCTCGGCCTTCCTGGACAGCCCGGGGCACACGAGCTGGAACAACCACTACTCGCAGTACCTCGGCACGGCGGGGCTCGAGGCCTACAACGTGCACGGCGGTGGCAAGGAGATCGCCGGGAAGTTCGCGCACTACTTTGAGGGCGACGGCGTCGGCCAGCTTGAGCACTACGACGGCAACGACGACAAGCTCATCGCGTACGACACCAACTACATGCCGGGCAACGACGCCGACGCCATCACCTTCGGCTACCCGAAGACCAACGCCGGCGCACCCGGGGCGCGCACGATCGAGCGACCCGAGTCGGCGTACGTGTGGGGCGCGTTCGACGCCGCCCGCCAGCTCTACCAGATCGCCGGCGCCGACCAGGCCAAGGTCGACGAGATGGCGACCGGTGCCAACGAGATCCGCGCAGCGATCCTCGACCGGCTGTGGAGCCCCGACACGCGGATGTTCCTGGCCGGCACGTCGCACGGAGCCACCAGCGCGGCCAGCTCCAACGGCCGGCCCAACCCGCTGCCCCAGTCGGCCCGTGACCTGATCCCGGCCAAGGAGTCGAACCTCTACGACATCTACGCCGAGAACCTCATCCCGTTCGACCAGTGGCAGACCTACGTCGACGGGTTCCGCTTCCTGACCTACGGCGACAACTTCCCGATCTTCCCGTTCTACACCGCCAACCAGTACGACCGGTCGGCCTACGGGGTGGGCGGCTCCAACAACTTCTCCAACATCAACTTCACCGTGCAGTACCGCAGCGTCCGCTCCGCGCTGCGCCACTACGACCCGGAGCAGAAGTACATCACCCCGGCGTACGCCAAGCGGCTGCTGGACTGGATGGCCTGGAGCATCTACCCGGGTGCGGACATGCGGGTCGCGAACCAGGCGGAGTACTACTCCAACTGGAACGCGACCGCGAAGACCTACAACCGCAACAACCCGAACCACATCATGCTCGGCAACATGAACTACATCTTCGTCGAGGACATGGCGGGCCTGCAGCCGCGCTCCGACGACAAGATCGAGCTGTCGCCGATCACGTTCGGCTACGAACACTTCATGGCCAACAACCTTCGCTACCACGGGCAGGACGTCACCATCGTCTGGGACCCCGACGGCAGCAAGTACGGCCTGGGCGCCGGCTACAGCCTGTTCCTGAACGGCGAGAAGAAGGTCAGCACCGACAAGGTCGGCAAGTTCACCTACGACCCGGGCACCAACCAGGTCCAGGCCGAGGACGGCCTCACCGTCACCTTCACCGCGACGACCGGGGCCAACTTCCCGAGCGCGGTCGACGCCCCGATCCAGGACGACCGCGTCGTCTCGTACCTCAAGACGGCCGGCATCGACCTCACCGAGGACGCGCCGAACCTGACGGCGGGCGCCAACCTCAGCTCGTCGTACACCCAGCAGGGTGTGCGGCCGACGCCGTGGCGGCAGTTCCACACGCCGGGCTGGAGCACCACCTCGATGAACTACACGCCCGGCGCCATCAAGGAGACCGAGCGGCCGGTGTCGCTGGCGGCCGTGACCGACGGCGTCACCGCCAACGAGCCGTACTGGGGCAACTACGGCACCGCTGACAAGAACGGCTACGTCGAGCTCGACCTGGGTTCGGCCAAGTCCTTCGACAACGTGAAGGTGTTCTTCGTCAGCGACCGTCAAGCCGGTGGCTACCGCGAGCCCGCGCGCTGGTGGGTCCAGGTGCCCGACGGCAACGGAGGGTGGAAGGAGGTACCGGGCCAGTTCAAGAGCCCGACCGTCCCGTCGGCGAAGTTCAACGAGGCGTTGTTCGACACCGTGACGTCGAACAAGCTGCGCATCGCCTTCACGAACAACCCGACCTTCTTCACGGCGATCTCCGAGATCCAGGCGTTCGACTCGGGGCGTGACGTACCGGAGGTCTCGAACCAGGCACCCGCGGTCACCGCCACCCGCGACGGCTCGGCGGACGGCAACCTGTCCACCAGGCTGGTCGGCACGGCGTCCGACGACGGCGTCCCCTACGACAGCGAGCTCACCTTCGGCTGGGAGACCGTCTCGGCGCCGCAGGGCGCGGGCGTCATCTTCTCCGACGCGAAGGCGCTGGCGACCCGGGTGACCGGCACGATCGAGGGTGACTACGTGTTCCGGCTCTTCGCCACTGATGGCGAGAAGCGGTCGGAGGCGACCGTGGCGGCGACCCTCGCCAAGCGGGAGGTCGTCGCGGAGTTCGGCTCCTCGGCGACGATCAGCACCAGTGGGACCTCGTCGTGGGAGAACCACCAGCGGGTCAACGAGAGCAGCACCCCGAACAGCTCCAACCCGGGTGCCGGAAACGGCTGGGGCAACTGGGGCCAGACGCAGAACGGCACCAGCATCGAGCGTGCCGCGTGGCTCCAGTACCGGTGGACCGCACCGGTGCGGCTGTCGTCGACCGACATCTACTGGTACGACGACAACGGCGGCACCCGTCGGCCCACCGCCACGACGTACGCGATCGAGAGTTCCGAGAACGGCACCACCTGGACGCCGGTCACCCTCACCAAGGGCTCGACGTACGCCGCTGGGCTCACCACCAACACCTACAACCACTTCGACTTCGAACCCGTCACAACCAGCTACCTGCGCATCCGCATCTGGGGCCTGATGGATGGCGGTGCCGGCACGGGCGTGCTGCGCTGGCGCGCCAACGGCGAGACCGTCAACTCGGTGCGCTCGCCGGTGCTCATCCGGACCGGCGTGGGCCAGGTGCCCGCCCTGCCGAGCACGCTCGACGCGATCTACGCCAGCGGCGCTCGCGGCACCGTCGCGTTCAACTGGCAGGAGATCACGCCAGCGATGGTCGCGGAGCCCAACGTGGACCCGTTCGTGGTCTACGGCACGAACGACGCGTACGGCCAGATCGCCGAGGCCCGCATCTACGTGCGGCCCGAGATGTCCCCGGGCGGCATCTCGATCCAGGGCGCCGAGGCGTTCGAGCAGGCCGTCGAGGTGGGCGAGCTGCCCTACCTGCCGAACAAGGTGGAGGTCTCCTACAACGACGGCTCCCGGGACAACCAGGCCATCGGTGTCGACTGGGACTTCGACGAGAACATCGTCAACACCCCCGGTCGCTACACCATCATCGGTGACCTGATCCTGCCCTACTACGTCAGTGAGGCGGGTGCCACGCGGACCACGCTGACGCTCACCGTGGGCGACCCGCCGGAGACCCCGGCGTGGGACGTCGAGGTGCAGGCACGCACACAGTGCACCGGCACCAATGTCTATGTCTCGGTCAACGCTCGCAACGCCGAGGACGTGCCGCTCACCATCGAGCTGGTCACGCCGTACGGGTCGCGCACGGTGGCCAACGTCGCGCCCGGGAAGGCCGCCTACCAGGCGTTCAACACCCGCGCCAGGACGGTGCAGGCCGGGATCGCGACGGTGAAGGCCACCGGAACCGTCAACGGCCAGCCGGTAACCGAGGAGTTTGAGGCGCCGTTCGGCGCACTCAGCTGCGGCTAGGCATCCGTGGTGGCGGCGCCGCACCGGTGCCGCCACCACCCCCGCCAACAGTGAGGAGATCGACACCGTGAACACCACCGTGGTGCGCGGCGCCGCCCCACCAACCGCCCGGCCGTCGCGTCGGCTCCGCAGGATGGCCGCCGCGACGGCGGTCGCCGGGCTCGTCGCCGCTGGCCTGGTCGGGGTAGCCGCGCCGGCCTACGCCGCCGATCCGTACACCTTCACCGTCAACCCGATCCTCGGCGACGGCAGCTACTACTCGGCCGATCCGGCGCCGGTCGTCGTGCCGGCCGGCGCTCCCGGTAACGACACCGACCGGGACGAGCTCTACATCTACACCGGCCATGACCAGGCCGGACCGTCCACCAACGACTTCATCATGAACGAGTGGGGCGCGTTTCGTACCACGGACGTCGAAGCCGGCGAGTGGACCCACCATCCGTCGCTGATGCGCCCGGAACAGGTCTTCGCCTGGGCGACACCGGGACGCGCGTACGCGGGCCAGGTCATCCAGGGCGTCGACAAGCGCTACTACTGGTACGTCCCGATCAACGAGCGGGACAGCCCGGCGGCCGACAAGTTCGCCATCGGCGTGGCCGTCTCGGACAGCCCGACCGGCCCGTGGACCGACCACGCGGGCGGGCCGATCATCTCCCAGCGGGTGCCCGCGGCCAACACCATCCACAACATCGACCCGACGATCCTCATCGACGGCACCGCCCCGAACCAGCGGGTGTACGTCTGGTGGGGCTCGTTCAGCCAGCTGCGCATGCAGGAATTCCAGCAGGACATGAAGACCCCGGTCGGCACCCAGCGCACCGTCACCGGCCTGACCGGCTTCTTCGAAGGCGCCTGGGTCTTCAAGCGCAACGACACCTACTACATGGCGTACGCCGGCAACAACGCCGGCCCGACCTCGCAGTGCACGCCGGCGAACTACCACGCCTGCATCGCATACGGGACGGCTTCGTCGCCACAGGGGCCGTGGACCTACCGGGGGACCGTGCTCCGGCCGGTCTCCTCGACGACGAGTCACCCGGGCATCCTGGAGTTCAACGGCACGTGGTACCTCGCCTACCACACCGCTGACGCCGTTGGCGGCGGCCACTTCCGCCGCTCGGTGGCGATCGACCCGCTGGAGTGGGACGACACGCTGACCCCGCCGCGGATGAAGCTCGTCACGCCGACACCGATCAGGGGACCGGACCGCACTCCCCGGCCGAACATCGCCCAGGAGGCGACAGTCACCGTCTCCAACCAGCCGGTGCCCACCCAGTACTGGGTCAAGGCGCTCAACGACGAGATCGTCCGATCGAACCCGCTGCCACCGGACATGTGGGGGACCTGGACGGGCAACAACCCGCCACAGCAGTGGGTGCAGTACACGTGGGACCAGCCGATGCGGATCTCCGGTTCGCAGATCGACTTCTGGAACGACCAGCCGCAGGGCAGCGGCGTCGGCGTCGCCGCACCCGCCCGCTGGCGCGTCCAGTACTGGAACCTCGACACCGGGCAGTGGGCCGACGTGCCCAATCCGAGCGGCTTCCCGACCGGCACGCAGGGCTTCCAGGACACCACCTTCGACCCGGTGACCACCACGCAGGTACGCGCCGTGCTCGACGCGTCGACCAACGGCAGCACCTACTCGGCGGTGGCGGTCGAAGAGTGGAAGATCCTCGCAGCGCAGCCGGAGACCGTCAGCGCACCGACAATGACGGTGGAGGTGGGGGAGACCGAACTGCCCGGCAGCGTTCCCGTGTCGTTCGGCGCCGAAACGCTGGGGGTGCCGGTCTTCTGGGACCCGGTCCAACCCGACGACGTCGCGACGCCCGGAACGTTCACCATCCAGGGCAGTGTGC
The DNA here is from genome assembly GCF_042897975.1 of Micromonospora sp. NPDC000668. NCBI lineage: Bacteria > Bacillati > Actinomycetota > Actinomycetes > Micromonosporales > Micromonosporaceae > Micromonospora > Micromonospora sp. NPDC000668. The sequence goes on along the minus strand of NZ_JBIAYP010000008.1, from coordinate 185,400 downwards.
TCGGCTACGCCGCCAGTCGCGTATCCGCGCAGGTCCGAGTCATCTCGCCCGGCGACACCGAGGGCGACAAGACCCCGCCGACACTGACGCTCACGCCCAGCGGCAGCGCGGGCAGTGCCGGCTGGTTCCGGTCCGCGGTGCGGGTGCGCGTCGCCGGCACCGACGACCGTGGCGGTCGGCTGACCATCGAGTCGCGGGTGGACGACGGCGAGCCGGTCACCGCGAGTGACGTGCGGTCGGTTGACGTCACCGTCTCCGGAGACGGTCAGCACACCGTGCGGGCGACCGCGACCGACCGCGCCGGCAACGTCTCCGCGCCCGCGAACGTCCCCGTACGCATCGACGCCACGGCACCGGTCAGCACCGCCACCGCGAACAGCGCCACCCGGACGGTCACGGTGACCGCCAGCGACGCGACCTCCGGGGTCGCCCGCATCGAGTACTCCATCGGCACCGGCGCGTGGACCGCCTACAGCGGCGCCATCGCGGCACCCGACTCCAACCGGCACACCGTGTTGTTCCGTGCGCTCGACGTGGCGGGAAACCTGGAGACCGCCAAGACGGTCACCATCCCGGCGGACCTGTCCGGGCCACTCACGGGCAACATCGGGCCCATCGCGACCCCGACCGCCTCCTACACGGCGGGTTGGAACAGCGTCACGGCCCTCAACGACGGCGCCGACCCGTCGAACCCGAGCCAGGCCCAGCTCTGGGGCACCTGGTCCGGCACCCGTCCGGCGACCCAGTGGGTCCAGTACGACTGGTCGCGCCCGGTACGAATCACCGGCGCCGAACTGAAGTTCTGGCGGGACGCCAACCGCGGCACCGGCGACGGCGTCGCCGAGCCCGACGGGTGGGTGCTGCAGTACTGGGACGAGCCCGGCTCGGCCTGGCGCGACGTGACCGGCGCATCCGCCTACGGCACGAGCACCACCGCGTTCAACACCGTCACCTTCGACCCCGTCACCACGCCCCGGGTGCGGGCCACGATCCGGGCCAACGGGAACGGCACCACCTACTCGGCGGTCGCGATCACCGACTGGCGGGTCTTCGCCGACGACCCGGGCGTACCACCGGAGGTGCCCGTCACGGTCAGCGCGCAGGCGCGGTGCGTCGGCGGTAGGGCGTACGTCGCCGTGCAGGCGCGCAACGAGCACGACGCGCCGGTGGACATCGTCCTGGAGACGGCGCACGGCCAGCGTTCGGTCGCCGATGTGGCGCCGGGTGCGAACGCCTACCAGTCGTTCGCGACCCGGGCGGTCTCGGTGGCGGCCGGCTCGGCGACCGTCCGGGCCACCGGGCCCATCAACGGCGAGGACGTGACGACCGTCCGCACCGCAGACCACGCCGGTGTCGATTGTGCCGGCGATCCCCGTCAGGCTCCGTAACCACTAGTGACATTGGAGTAGCAGATGAACACGTGGAATCGAAAGCGGTTGATCGCGGCGGGCGCGGTGCTGGTCGGGACGGTGGCGTTGCAGTCGCCGGCCCGGGCGGAGCCCGGTGACAACGCCGACGTGCAGGTGACGGTCGACATCGAGGAGATCACCGAACCTGGTGTGCTCGCCATGTCGATCGCCGGCAACTCGGTCGCGCTGTCCGAGGACGGCTCGACCCTGCTGGTCCGTCAGTTTGTCGGCACCTTGCCGACGGTGACGGTCACCGACACCCGTACGGCCGAGGAGGTGCCCGACAACGCCGCCTGGGCCGTGCTGGGTAGCGCCACCGACTTCGTCGGCGGCGCCGGTCAGGCTCCGATCAGCGCCGGCCACCTTGGTTGGAAGCCGCGCCTGCTCGACGGCGGCGACACCGGCCTGGTCTCCGGAGGCGAGGAGGTGGTGACCGTCCTGGACGAACCGACCCAGCCCGGCAACAACGTGGGCCTGGTCGACCAGGAGCTGTTGGTGTCGACGTTCGACTCCGCGGCGGTCACCGGCGACGCGTACTCCGTCAACGCCGACCTGTACCTGCGGACCCCGGCGGATGTCGCCGCCGGCTCGTACACCTCGACGTTGACCCTGTCCCTGTTCGAGTGACGCACGGGTGGGGGCCGTCTCGCCGCGGCCCCCACCATCACATCCCTTCGTCGAAGGACCCCGCGATGATCCGGACCTTGCCGCGGACGCCGATGCGGCTGCTCGCCCTGCTGGCCGCGGTGCTCGTCACCGTGCCGATCGCACCCGCCACCGCAGCGGCGGAACCGACCAGTCCGACCCTGACCTGGGCGGTCCAGCCAGCCAACCAGCAGGGTCCCGACGGCCGCCGGTGGATCGAGCGCACGCTCGACCCGGGTCAGGTGGTGACCGAGCACCTGGCCGTGCGGAACCTCAGCGACGGCAGGGCGGTCTTCGCCCTGAAGGCCGCCGACGGCTACCTCACCGACAAGGGGCGCTTCAACATGCTCCCGTCCGACCGAGAGTCGGACGACGGCGGCACCTGGATCACGGTGCAGAGGACGGTCACCGTCGGGCCCAAGGAGACGAAGGTGGTGCCGTTCACCATCACCGTGCCGCACGACGCCTCGCCGGGGGACCACCCGGCCGGCATCGCGGCGACGGTCACGAGCACGGGGGGCACGGTCGCCGTCGAGAGCCGGGTCGGGTTCCGGGTCATGCTGCGGGCCAGCGGTACGGTCACGGCCGCCCTGGCGATCAGCGGTCTCACCGCCAGGTACGAGCGCTCGTGGAACCCCTTCTCGGCCGGCGCCATCCACCTCAGGTACACCACGACGAACAACGGCACCGTGGCGGTGACCGGTACCGGCCGGACGACCGCCACCGGGCCGCTCGGCCTGGGCACGCGGCAGACCTCAACGAAGGTCGACGAGATGCTTCCCGGCGGCAGCCGGGAGGTCGACGCCCGCGTCGACGGAGTCCGGGCATGGGGGCGACTTCGGACGAGCGTCGACGTCACCCCGGCCGTCCCCGGCGCTGGCCCCACCGGCGCCGAGATCCAGTCCGCCACCGCCACCGTCACGACCTGGGCTCTGCCCTGGCCGCAACTGGCCCTCGCTGCCATCCTCGCAGCCCTCGCCCTCACCATCCGGAGCACCGCCCGGCGACGCCGGCGGCGACTCGCGCAGCTGCTCGCCGACGCCCGGGACGAGGGCCGGGCGGAAGCCGGGAGGCAGGCCGCACCGTCAGCACGTACCCCCGCCTGAAAGGACGATTTTCACGTGGTCCAATCCGAGAAAATGCCCGCCAGTCGACGTCAGGTACTTCAGGCATCAGCCGTCGGTGTCGCCGCAGTGGCCACCGCGGGCGCGCTCCCGACGACCGCTGCCCAGGCAGCAACAACCTCCGAGGCGACAATCGGCCCGACCGCGCGGGGCGCGACCCCGGCCGATCCCGGCCCCGGCGGCACCGCCCCGGTCAGGCCGTTCCAACTGCGCGACGTGACGCTGGGCGACGGCCTGCTCCAGGAGAAGCGCGACCGGATGAAGAACTACCTTCGGCAGCTCGACGAGCGGCGCTTCCTCGTGCTGTTCAACAATCAGGCCGGCCGGCCGAACCCGCCGGGCGTCTCCGTCCCCGGAGGCTGGGAGGACGGCGGGCTGCTCAGCGGCCACTGGGCCGGCCACTTCATGACAGCCCTGGCGCAGGGCTACGCCGACCATGGAGAGCCGATCTTCAAGAGCAAGCTCGACTGGATGGTCGACGAGCTCGCGGCGTGCCAGGCCGCTATCACCGCGCGGATGGGCGGCGACCCGGGCGGTGAGGAACCGGAGGAGCCGCAGATCGGCCGGGTGCCGGGCCGCTTCGGAAGTGGCCTCCGCCTGAACGGCCCCAGCCGGGCACAGCACGTGGCCCTTCCCCAGGAGGCGATCAGCCAGCTCGCCGACTTCACCATCGCCACCTGGGTGAATCTCGCATCCGCCCAGAGCTGGAGCCGGCTGTTTGACTTCGGCCAGAACACCACGGTCAACATGTTCCTGACCCCGCGTGCCGGTGTCACCGGCAACGTGCCGAGGTTCGCGATCACGGTCAGCGGAAGCGGCGGGGAGCAGCGGATCGACGGCGCCGCGGCATTGCCGACCAACCAGTGGGTGCATCTGGCCGTCACCCTCACCCAGAACACCGGCACGCTGTACGTGAACGGCCAGCAGGCCGGCCAGAACACGACCATGACCCTCAGTCCGGCCGACCTCGGGAACCCCGGAAACCGGTGGATCGGGCGGTCGCAGTACGGCGATCCATTCCTGGACGCGACCGTCGACGAGTTCCACATCTTCGACCGTGCCCTAAGCCAGCCAGAGGTCCAGTCGCTGCTGGACTCGGCGGACGGGAGCACCGGCGGCGGCTCGATCGCCTGGTACCGGTTCGAGGAGGAGGAAGGCTCCACGATCAGGGACGCCTCGCCCAACGGCCGGGACGGCGGCATCGTGGCGAGCCAGAGCGGCGGTGCCGCCGTCTGGGTCCCGACCCACCCGGGTTATCTGGGCGCGATCCCGGAGGACGCGGTGCTCCGACTCGGTCCACCGAGGTGGGCCGTCTACGGCGGCGACCTGACCACCAACACCTGGGCGCCGTGGTACACGCAGCACAAGATCATGCGTGGTCTGCTCGACGCGTACTACCACACGGACAACCAGAAGGCCCTCGACGTGGTCGTCAGGATGGCCGACTGGGCTCACCTCGCGCTCACCGTCGGGGACAAGAACCACCCCGCGTACTCGGGCCCGATCACCCGGGACAACCTGAACTACATGTGGGACCTCTACATCGCGGGCGAGACCGGGGGCGCGAACGAGGTGTTCCCCGAGATCTACGCGCTCACCGGCGACGCGAGGCACCTGGACACCGCCAAGCGCTTCGACAACCGGGAGTCACTCTTCGACGCCTGCGTCGAGAACCGCGACATCCTCGTCACGACGCCACAGACCCGTCCCGGTCGTCGTCGGCCGGACCGGCTGCACGCCAACTCGCACGTGCCGCAGTTCGTCGGCTACCTGCGCGTCTACGAGCACAGCGGCGACCGCGAGTACCTCCAGGCCGCCAAGAACTTCCTCGGAATGGTCGTCCCGCACCGGATGTACGCCAACGGCGGAACGGGCGGCAACTACCCAGGTTCCAACAACAACACCGAGTTGTTCCAGAACCGGGGCAACATCGCGAACTCGATCGCCCAGGGCGGCGCGGAGACCTGCACCACCTACAACCTGATCAAGCTGGCTCGTAACCTGTTCCTCCACGAGCACAACCCGGCCTACCTGGACTACTACGAGCGCGGCCTGCTCAACCAGATCCTTGGTTCGCGCGCCGACAACACGAACGTCAACAACCCGCAGGTCACCTACTTCCAGCCGCTGACCCCGGGGGCCACCCGCAGCTACGGCAACACCGGCACCTGCTGCGGCGGCACCGGCATGGAAAACCACACCAAGTACCAGGAGACGATCTATTTCAAGTCGGCCGACGGCAGGACGCTCTGGGTCAACCTGTACGCACCGTCGACGCTGACCTGGGCCGAGAAGGGCTTCGTCGTCACTCAGGAGACGAGCTACCCGCGAGACGACCGCACCAGGCTGACCGTCAACGGCCGCGGCCGTCTCGACATCAAGCTGCGGGTGCCGGGCTGGGTGCAGAAGGGCTTCTTCGTCACGATCAACAGCGTCGCTCAGAAGGTCGCCGCCAAGCCCGGCAGTTACCTGACCTTGAGCCGGACCTGGAAGCCGGGCGACACGATCGAGATTCGGATGCCGTTCAGCATCCGAATCGAGCGGGCCCTGGACCGCCCCGACACGCAGTCGGTCTTCTGGGGTCCCCTCCTCATGCAGATCCTGGGGAACCCGGGTGTGGGCAACTACCGGGAACTGTCCCTGTACCGCCACTTGAAGCGGGACGGCGACTACGCCCGCTCGGCGATCACTCACGACAGCACCACGGCGACGGGTGACGCGCTGTTCACCACGCACGGCTTCACCCTGCGGCCGTACCACATCGGCGACGCCCAGGCCGCCTCGACGTACTTCCGGCGGGTCGAGCCGACGATCGTGTTCGGGTCGGTCGACACCGGTGTGCCGAACCGCAAGCGGAACGACGGCCTGCCGAACTACGACGTACCCGTAGCGGGCATTCCGTCGCCCGGCAGCGACGGCCCCACCTTCCTCGACCTGGTCTGGGATCAGGCGCCCTTCAAGAACCACGGCCAGTTCGTGTCGACCGTCAGTCACATCGCGAAGGCGTTCGTCGAGGCCGGCATCTTCAGCCGGGGGGAGAGGTCGATCGTCGTGACGAGCGCCGCTCGATCGAACAAGGAGCTCGCTCCGTAGGCGGTGCCGGCTGTTGCCCGCCCACTTCATGGATGGCCGTGGCCCGGTCGACCCGACCGGGCCTCGGCTGTTCCGGTGGCCCAACGGCCGGCTGCTCAAGGTTTCGAGAGAGGTTTCGAGGAGGCGAGTTGCCGCGACCCCGCCTGCCACAAGAGCGGCGGGATCCCCGTGTAGTGTTCGGGCTGCAACCCCGCCGCAACGTCGCCGAAAAGGTTTTAGGATGTGCTTCCGCTGGCTGACCGACACGACACTCCGGCGGCGGCCTCGCCGACGCCCACTGCTGCGGTGTGGGTCGCTGGGAGGGAGCAAGCATGACCACCGAGCCTGAGGTCCCCGCTTATCGCCCGCCCACGCTCACCGATGTCGCCAAGCTCGCCGGGGTGTCGGTGGCTACCGCGTCCAAGGCCATCAACGGACGCGGCGAGGTGCGGACGACCACGAGAGTCCGAGTGCTGGAGGCCGCCGAGTTGCTGTCCTTCGCGCCGAACGCCCTGGCCCGCGGGCTTCTCAGTGGTCGGACCGGGACCGTCGGCCTGCTGACGAGCGACCTGGAGGGGCGCTTCTCGATCCCCATCCTGATGGGCGCGGAGGACGCATCCGGGGCCGGTCAGGTCTCGGTCTTCCTGTGCGACGCGCGCGGCGACGCGATCCGGGAGAAGCATCACGTACAGGCGCTGCTGTCCCGGCGCGTGGACGGCCTCATGGTCGTGGGCTCCCGCACCGACCCCCGCCCGCCGCTGGCCGGCAACATCCCCGTGCCGGTCGTGTACGTCTACGCCCCCTCCGCCGATCCGGCGGACATCTCGATCACCGTCGACAACGTGGGAGGTGGACGGCTCGCCATCGAGCACCTGCTGGCGTGCGGCCGGCGCAACATCGCCCACATCACCGGGGAGGCCGGTTTCCAGGCGGCCCGGGACCGCGCCGAGGGCGCGGCGGCGATGCTCGCTGCCGCCGGCCTGAGAATGGTCGGCGACCGGCCCTACTTCGGGTCGTGGGACGAGTCCTGGGGGAGAGCCGCCGCACACATGGTCGTCGAGCAACATCCCGAGGTCGACGCGATCTTCTGCGGCAGCGACCAGATCGCACGGGGTGTCCTGGAGACGCTGCGCGACTTCGGACGCGATGTGCCGCGAACGATCTCGGTGATCGGCTTTGACAACTGGGAAGCCATCGCCGCGGACTCACGCCCGCGTTTGACCAGCATCGACATGAACCTCAAACATCTCGGCGCGGTGGCCGGCCAACGGCTCTTCGCAGCTATCGACGGTGCCGCGGCCAGCTCGGAGGAGTTCCCCGGTCGCGTCGTGATGCGCGAGTCGACCCTGCCCGTCGGCTGAGTGTCGGGGGGTGGATGCCGGCGCGGGTGGTCGAGGCCCTCGGCGAGCGGGTATCAGCGATGCAGCACGGGGCCGGTGGACTCGCGTACGACGAGGCGGCCGGGTTGCCGGATGACGCCGGCGCCGGCGTTGCCGTCCATGGCGGCGAAGAGGTGATTGACCGCGGCGGCGCCGAGTTGTTCGAGATTGAGGTCCACGGTGGTCAGGGGCGGTCGGCAGTCGGCGGCGAAGAACTCCCAGTTGTCGTATCCGACGATCGCCACGTCGTCCGGGATTCGCCGACCGAGGTCGCGCAGGGTGTCGGCGGCGCCAGCGGCGACCTGGTCGTTGCCGCAGAAGATCGCGTCCACGTCAGGTCGGGCGGCGAGCAGTAGCCGGGCGGCGTGCCGGCCCCACCGTTGCGACCACTCGCCGTAGAGCGGGTCGCCGGCGGGGGTGAGCCCCGCCTCGGCGAGCACCGCTCGTAGTCCGGCGACCCGATCGCGTGCCGCGCGGTAGGTGTCCGGCCCGGTGATGTGCCCGATCCTGCGTCGGCCGTGTGACACCAGATGTTCGGCGGCGAGCCGGGCGCCGCCCTCGTCGTCGGCGACGATCGACAGGTCTCGCGGATCGGTTGACTCGGCGTAGGCGTAGACCACCGGGACCGGGATGTCCTGTGTCAATGACGGGCGCAGGTCGTTGCTGTCGCCGACCACGATGAACCCGTCGACCTGGCGGGCGAGCAGGGTGCGGATGTAGTGCTGGCGGCGGATCGCGTCGCCGCGAGCGTCGCAGAGCAGGACGGACATCTGCCCGTTGCCGAGGGCGTTCTCGGCGCCGAGCAGGATGGGTATGGCGAACCGGCCGCCGAGTTCGTCAGTGAGCAGCCCGACCGTGCGGGTGCGCCCGGAGATCAGACCGCGGGCCAGCACGTTGGGCTGGAAGGACAGTTCGGCGGCGGCCCGCAGCACCCGCTCCCGGGTTTCCGGGGCGACCTCGGCGCGGCTGTTCAGTGCCTTGGACGCGGTGGCCACGGAGGTGCCAGCCCGGCTCGCCACGTCGCTCAACGTCACTGACTGGGATCGTCGTCGGCCCACCGAAAGCCTTTCGCAAACATTTCAGGGTGGTTGGTGGCTTGCTTGCTGCCCGTTGGTTCTCGTAAGAGTAGTGCGCAGACCGGCTCCGGGGAAGGCGACGAAGCCGCCGAGGCAAGGTGGACGGCCGATACCGACGACAGTCAATCGAAAGCGTTTTCGGACCGCAGCGCCTCGACAGTTAACCACCGACCGCGTCAGGTCCTTCACGCGGCATCCGGCCCCGGGCAACCACCCTACGTCAATCTTCCGTTACCCGTAGTGTCGGTGGCGGTGACGGTGGACGGGCGCGGCAGGGTGGTCGATGACAGCGGATGGCGACGCCGGGGTTGCGGTTTCCGGCCGGAGGAATCCGGTGCATCCGGCACTCCTGGAACTCTTCTTCGACCTGGTCTACATCTTCGCGCTGATCTCCCTCGCGGAGAAGCTGGCCACCGAGCTCACCTGGACGGGTGCCGCACAGACCGTGGTGCTGCTGCTCGCGTTCACGTTCATCTGGGCGCTGACCGCGTGGGCGGGTGAGTCGCTCGACCGGGGCCGGCCAGCGGTCCAGCTGCAGTTCATCGGGGCGATGGCAGCGAGCCTGCTGTTGGCGGCCACGGTCCCCGACGCGTACGGCAGCCGTGGCCTGCTGTTCGCGATCACCTACGTGGCGATCCACGTCGGCTCCGGCGTCTACCACCTGCTGATCGTGCGGGAGACGTCCCGGCGTGGCAGGAACGGTCGGGTCCTGTTCTGGGAGGCCATCGCCGCAATCGGGTGGATCAGTGGAGGGTTGCTCGGCGACACGGCTCGGCTGGTGCTCTGGGCGGCGGCGGTCGGGGTGGAGTACACCGCGGCCGCTCTCGGCTGGCCGGTGCTGCGACTGGGGCGTCCGCGCTCCGAGGAGTGGGGGCCGGCCAGCGAGAGACTCTCCGAGCGGTACCGGCAGTTCGTCATCATCGCGCTCGGCGTCTCGATATTCACGACAGCGGAGACCTTCAGTCAGAGCGACTACACGGTTCCGCGGGTCTGGGCGCTCGTGGTCGTCTTCCTGGTCGTGGTGCTGATGTGGCGGATCTACATCTACCGTGCGGGAGAACTCCTGACTGACGCGATCGCCAAGTCGACGAACTCCGCCCTGCTGGGCCAGTCCGCCGCGGTCACTCACCTGATCATGGTGGCCGGTATCGGGGGCGCGGCAGTCACCAGCAAGCTCGTCATCGACCGCCCGTTCGGCGAGACCCCACCGTCGTGGGCCGCGGTCATCCTCGGTGGACCGGCTCTCTTCCTGATCGGCCGTGGGCTGCTCGACTACACCGTGTTCGGTCGGGTGTCCAGGTCGCGGCTCGCTGGTCTGGTCCTGCTGGGCGGGGTGGCACCGGCGACGCACCTGCTGCCGCCGCTCATGGTCGTCCTCCTCGCCGTGGTCGTTCTCGCCCTGGTCGCCGTGGCGAACCTGCTGAGCACCCGGGTGCACACCCGGACGGCGAGGCCACCGGCGTTGAACTGACGTCGACCGGGCGGCAGCGCATGCACTCCCGCGGCTCACCGGGCGGGCATCGGGGCACTGGTCAGCCGCGAGCGCGGGGCCGCCGTCTCCACGATCAGCGTGAGCAGCAGGACCAGGTTCGCCACGATCATGATGGCGAGCGGTGGCAGCAGCGGCATCGCGGGTCCGACGGCGCCCAGCACGACCATCCCCACCACCCGTGACCAGAGGATCCGACCGGTGACCACGAAGTCGAACAGGCAGCCACCGAACAGGAAGAGCGCGGGTCCACCCAGGATGGCGACGATCCAGCCCGACGGGGCCTCGCCGAACGGGCGGTCGATGACGAGTGAGTCACTGGCGGAGATGACCACCACCCCCGCCACCATGACCAGGTGGGTGTACGAGGTGGCGGTGCCGGAGCGGAACCGTTCCACCGTCGACACGGCGGTCGGCGCCAGTAGCTGCCGGATCCGGTGGAAGTAGATGTGGAACAGCAGGAGCGCGTTGGCGAACGCGATCGTGCACGCGACCACCCGGCCGGCCTCGAAGCCGCTGGCGGCCAGGCCCATCCCGATGGCCAGGATCAACTCGCCGAGCGAGATGATGAAGATCTGCCGGTGCCGTTCGGACAGGTGTGCGCCGGTGAAGATCTGGCTGGCGAGTTCGGTGCGACCGAGCCCCGGCGTCGGCCAACCAATCCGGGCCGACCCGAGGTCGACCGCCACCGCGATGGACCAGAGCACCAGCCTGGCTGTGCCGTCCACGAACACGCCGGCCACCCATGGCCCGACGGTCACACCGAACCAGAAGAAGACCCGGATGCTCCTGGCCTGGATTGGCCGGTTCACCCGGGTGCCGGGGATGAGAACCGAATCCCGGGCGAGGTGGATGGCGAAGTACGCCGCGACGAAGAGCCACGCGTGTGTGCCGAAGGCACGCGGCACCGCGACGGCCATCAACAGGGTGCCGAACATGACCACGAGAACGGTGGCCTGGATCAGCGGCAGCCGCGGATTGAACAGGTCGGTGAGCCACGCGGTCAACACCCAGACCCACCATGCGGCCAGCAGCAGGACGGCGGTCTGCGCCGCGTTGCGAGCGCTGAGATCGTGGACCAGCCCCGCGGAGAGCCGGGAGAACATGAAGATGAAGACCAGATCGAAGAAGAGCTCCAGGAACGTCGGAAACTCGGGCGCGCCGGGTCGGCGAAGAATCCGGGGTAGCGGACTCGACGTCACGGCGTCTGCCTCCTATGGGACGCCGGACCGGGAGCGGAGGCGCTGGCAACCTGGCAAGGTTCCTGTCACCTCTGAACCTATAAAACAGGACATGCCCGGGCACCCGAAAGGGCTCAGCCCGTCTCAGTTGTTTCTTTGATCTTCAGGCATTGAAGGTCACCGGGGCGCGGGCCTATCGTGTCCGGGACCAACCACGTCACAACCAGAGGAGCCTCGGTGACGGACGCGCCTTCCACGGACGGGGGCCGGGCGAGCACAGTGGACACCAGCGTCCCGCACTCGGCCCGGTTGTGGAACTACCTCCTCGGCGGCAAGGACAACTTCGCCGCTGACCGGGAGGCGGCCGAGCAGGTGCTCGCCTTCATGCCGGAGTTGGTCCAGTCGGCCCGGTTCAACCGCGAGTTTCTGGGCCGTGCCGTGCGGCACCTCGCCGGTGACGCTGGCATCCGGCAGTTCCTCGATATCGGCACCGGCCTACCCACCGCGAACAACACCCACGAGGTCGCCCAGGCGACCGCCCCGGAATCGCGGATCGTCTACGTCGACAACGACCCGATGGTGCTGGTGCACGCTCGGGCGCTGCTGACCAGCAGCCCGGCGGGCGCCACGGACTACCTCGAGGCCGACCTGCGGGACCCGGGCCCGATCCTCGTGCAGGCCCGCCGGACACTGGACTTCGGACAGCCGGTGGCGATCATGCTGTTGGGGATCCTGAACTTCGTCGTCGACGACGACGAGGCGACGCGGATCGTCCGGCGTCTCGTGGACGCCGTACCCACCGGCAGCTACCTGGTCATCTCCCACCCGACCCGCGAGGTCAACCCGGAAGCGGTCGACCAGGCCGTGGAGATGTGGAACGCCGGCGGCGCCGCGCCGATGTGCGTGCGGACACCGCAGGAGATCGCCAGGTTCTTCGACGGCCTCGACATCCTCGAGCCCGGCCTGCTCACCTGCTCCCAGTGGCGTCCGGACGGCAACGACACCACACCCGTCTCCGAATACTGCGCCGTGGCCCGCAAGAGCGGCTGAGCGGTCGGCGAGGCCGCGAGTGACCGCCGGTCTCAGGCCTCCGGCAGGAACTGGGCGGCGAGGGTACGCGCCGTCGCCGTCAGTTTGTCGATGTCCAGGCCGGTGCGGCCCATGAACACGAGCCCCTGCTGCGCGGCCAGCAGTGCGCGCGCCGTCTCGACCGGGTCGGCATCGCTCGGCATGTCACCCTCGTCCTGGGCTCGTACGACGCACTCGGCGACCAGGGCGGTGGTGCTTTCGTAGGTACGCCGCGCCTCCGCCATGACGTCAGCGTCGGTGGTGGCCAGCTCGCAGGTGCTGTTCGCCATGAGGCAGCCGCGGCGGGCGGCGGCTCCGCCCGGGTCGCTCACCGGTGCCATCACGAACGCCCGCAGGGCGTCCAGGGCACGGGGAGTGGAGGTGAGCATCTCCCGCAGGTAGCCCCCACTGGTGTCGGTGTAGCTGCGCAGCGCCCGAAGGAAGAGCTGGTGCTTGTCGCCGAAGGCCCCGTAGAGGCTGCCCTTGCCCAGCCCGCTGACGCGCATGAGGTCCTCCAGTGAGGTCGCCGCGTAGCCGGCGTCCCAGAACTGGTCCCGGACGGCGCGTAGCACCTGCTCCTCGTCGAACTGCCGCGGTCTGGCCATGTGACCAGCGTAGCAATTATTGACCGACCGGTCCACCAACCGTATGGTGGACCGGACAGTCAAAAACCTGGTCACGTGAAGGGAACACTCATGTCACAACCTCTCCAAGGCAAGATCGCCCTCGTCACCGGCGGTTCCCGGGGCCTCGGCGCGGCCACGGCCCGTTCGTTGGCCGACTCCGGCGCGGACGTCGCGATCACCTACGTCGGCTCCGCCGACAAGGCCGCCGAGGTCGTCGAGGAGTTGACGGGCCGGGGCGTACGCGCCGCCGCCTTCCAGAACGATCAAGCGGACACCTCGCGGGCACCCCAGCTGATCAACGATGTCGTGGCCCGGTTCGGCGGCCTGGACATCCTGGTCAACAACGCCGCCATCTCCGTGGAGCAGGGCAGAACGGTCGACGACCCCGACGCGGACATCGCCGCCCTGGACCGGATGCACGCCACCAACTACACCGGGGTCATCGCAATCATCCGCTCTGCGGCGAAGGTGTTGCGCGACAACGGCCGGATCGTCAACATCGGCTCGGGCGTCGGCTCCCGCGTCGGGGTCCCCGGCCTCGCTGACTACGCCGCGACCAAAGCCGGGCTCATCGGCTACACCAGGGGCGCCGCCCGCGACCTGGCACCGCGCGGCATCACCGTCAACATGGTGCAGGCCGGCCTGATGCTGACCGGCATGGAGCCGCCGAACCCGGAGGTCCTCAAGACCCTGGTGTCGAGCCTCGCCCTCCAGCGGCTCAGCGACCCGGCCGAGACCGCGGCGGCCGTCACCTTCCTGGCCAGCCCGGCCGCCTCGTACATCACCGGCGCCGTGCTCGACTCCAACGGCGGGTACACCGCCTGACCGGATCGGCCCAGGCGTCTCGTGCTCGGCTGTCCGGAGGTACGTTGTGGGTCCCGCTGCGCTCAGAGCGGGCACATCGGCCGAGCGGTCCGCGCACCTTCGGTCCGTACCACCACCGTCCGCATCCCTTCGGGAGACGTGAAAAAGATGACCGCCGCCACCTTCCGCGCCCTGCATCACGGCCGTGCCGCCGGTGACCCGTTGGTCCTGCCCGGGCCGTGGGACGCGGCCAGTGCCCGGGTCTTCGCCGAAGCCGGCTTCCCGGCGCTCGCCACCCCGAGCGCCGGGGTCGCCGCTTCGCTCGGTTACGAGGACGGCGCGACCCCGCCGGACGAGATGTTCGCCGCGGTGGCGAGGATCGTCCGGGCCGTCCCGGTGCCCGTGTCCGCTGACATCGAGGGCGGTTACGGCCTCGCTCCCCGGGAGTTGGTCGGGCGGCTGCTGGAGGCGGGCGCCGTCGGCTGCAATCTGGAGGACTCCGAGAACCACGCCACGCTCAAGGATCCGCAGCGGCACGCGGACTGGCTGGCCGAGGTACGGGCGGAAGCGGGCGACGCTCTCTTCATCAACGCGCGCGTCGACACCTTCCTGGTCGGGACGGGTGACCCGGCCGACGCCGTGGCGCGCGCCCGTCTGTACGTGGCCGCCGGCGCCGACTGCGTGTACCCGCTCCTGGCGCCGATCGAGGTGCTCCCGGTGCTGCGGGAGGGCATCGAGGGTCCGCTCAACATGGCGGCCGACACGGACAAGGAGTCGGTGGCCGAGTTGGGACGGCTGGGCGCCACGCGCATCACCTTCGGTCCGGGGATGCAGCGGTACGCGACGAGGGCGATCGGCGAACTCGCGGCAGGGCTGCGCCTCTGACGCCCGGCGATCCGGGCTGTTACCGAGGCTCGGCGGACAGGTCGATGGCCACGGCGCCGACGACGGCCTTGTCGCCGTCGTTCTGCACGTAGCCGACCACCGTGGCCTGTCGAGGGTCAAGATCTGGCGGCGTCTCCAGTTCCACCCGCCCACGCTCGGCGTCCAGACCCAACGACGTGAAGGCGCGCACCACGTTGTCCTGCCGCAGCGTCCGGCCGGCGTTCTCACCCCGGGCAACGTCACTCTCCAGGCCGCGTTCCACGATCGCCACGTTCACCACCGCACGCTGCGGCGGACGCTCGGTCTGGTAGTCGATCATCACGCGCTGTCCGCCGCCGGCGCTTCCGGCGGATTCCTGGACCGACAGGGCGAGCGGTGTGGTGGTTGCCGAGGTCAGGGCGGCCGCGATCGAGGCCGACGCCCGTCGGCGGTCGGAACCGACGAACTCGACGGTGCCGTTGACCACCATCTGCGGCGTGTACAAGCGTCCGGAGCCGAAGGCCCGCGCGTACGCCTGCTGTCGCGCGGTGTACGCCGCGTCGGCGAACGGGTCCGGCCAGCCCAGATCGTCCCAGTAGTCGACGTGGAATCCGAGGGCGAAGACGGGCTGTCCCCTGGTCCGGGCATCGCGCTCGATCTCGGTCAGCACTTCCTCCGCCGGAGGACAGCTCGAGCAGCCCTGGGAGGTGAACATCTCCACGAGGGCGAAGCCGCCGTCCGTCGACCCGGTGCGCGGTGGGTCCGTCATGGCGCATCTCCTCCGTCAGTCCTGCTGGCGGCTCTCCGATTCCCATTCCGGCCGTGACCATGCCTGTTCACCGTCGCTGTGCGCCGGCCAGGTCGTCCACCTGCCGGTACCTAACCGGGCAGGACTCCCGGGCCCAGGGCCACCGTCAGCGCCCCGCTCCTTCCGCGACGGGCGGACGGTCTGCCGAGGCAGCGGGGCGTGGTCTGCCGGGTCGCATGAGGACGGTCACGAGCAGGCCGGCGATGACCCCGACGGCTCCGGCCACGGCGAAGGTCGCCTGGACGCCGGCCACTCCGGCGGCGTGTGCCGCGCTGTCCAGCATTTGCCGACCGGCTGCCGGAGCGGCACGCAGCAGGCCGGGTGTCTGCCCGCCGGCGATGGCGTGCGCGACGCGCCCCGGGTCTGGAATGTCACGTCCGGCCAGGATGCTCTGGGCGCGGGCGGTGAACACGCTGCCGAGCGCGGCGATGCCGAAGGCGAAGCCGAGTTGGCGGGCGGTGTTGACCGCTCCGGCCGCCATGCCTCCGCGGTCGGCGGGCACCAGGGACATGGAGAACGAGCCGAGGATGGGTGTCGCGAGGCCGACGCCGACGCCGACGAGAGCGAGCCCGGGCAGCAGCGACGGCCAACCGGCCGGACCGCGCAGGAGCGCCGCCGTGAGCAGGCTGCCGAGCCCGACGAACAGCAGCCCGGCGCCGATCACCAGGTCTGGCCGGCGGCCGTGCAACACCCGCCCCAGCACCGCCGAGACGCCGAACGCGGTGACGGACAGCGGCAGGCCGGTGAGCCCCGCCGCGAGCGGACTCAATCCCAGCACGGACTGCAGCCAGATCGAGGTATAGGTGAACGTGGTGAAAGCGGCGAACGTCAGCAGCAGCCCGGCGACCAGCACCGCGACGAACGAGCGGTTGCGCAGGAGGGCGAGATCGAACATGGCGTGTCGGGTGGCCTCGATCGCGACGAACCCGGCCAGCAGGAGCGCTGCGCCCACCAGCAGCCACCAGACACCGACGGAGGACCAACCGTCCTCGTTCGCGCGGATGAGTCCGTAGGTCGCGCAGGCCGCGGCGGCGCTGAAACTCGCCATGCCAGGGACGTCGATCCTGCGGCGGACCGGCGCGTGGGCTTCGGTGAGCGTCCTGCGACACAGCAGGATGGCGGCGGCGCTGACCGGCAGGTTGACGAGGAAGATCCAGCGCCACGACGCGCCCTCGGTGAGCAGCCCGCCGAGGATCGGCCCCAGCGCGGCCGAGGCACCCGACACCGCGCCCCAGATGCCGTAGGCGCTTCCCCGGTCGCGACCGGTGTAGGCGTTGTTGAGCAGGGCGAACGTGGTGGCGAACATGGCCGCCGCGCCGACGCCCTGTACGGCGCGCGCGGCGATCAACGCGCCGGAGTTCGGAGCGAGACCACACATCAGGGACGAGACGGCGAAGAGCGCGAGCCCGACGACGTAGGCCCGGCGGTGGCCCACCCGGTCGGCGATCGAGCCGGCGCCGAGCACCAGTGCGCCCAGCGCGAGAGCGTAGGCGTCCATGACCCACTGCAATGCCCGGAAGGACGCGTCCAGGTCGTTGACCATGTCGGGCAGGGCGACGATCACGATCGTGACGTCGATCAGGAGCATGAACGTACCCAGGCAGACCGTCAGCAGCGGCAGCCACTTGCGCATTCTGATACCTGTCTTCTTCCGGGCGGGTGCCTCGGCGGGTCGACTGCCCGAACTCCGGCTGGTCGAACAGACGCAACCAGCTTCCGCCCGTCCGGCGTCGGACAACCTGTGCGTGGCAGGTGATTCGAGTCCGCACCGCCGTACGGTGCACGCTGGGATCCACTCCAGCGCGCACCGCGCGCCCCTCCGGCCGGTGAGCCGGAGGGGCGTCGTACACCTGGGTCCTAGGTCCGGGGCCCGTAGGTCAGTCTGCGCAGGACGACCTCGGCGGGCCCGGGCCGCCCGCGCTTGTCGAGCAGGCGGGCGATCAGCACGGTCACCAGCCAGACGACGACCGCGATGATCAGGCC
The DNA here is from genome assembly GCF_042897975.1 of Micromonospora sp. NPDC000668. Taxonomy (NCBI): domain Bacteria; kingdom Bacillati; phylum Actinomycetota; class Actinomycetes; order Micromonosporales; family Micromonosporaceae; genus Micromonospora; species Micromonospora sp. NPDC000668. The sequence continues at coordinate 167,872 of NZ_JBIAYP010000008.1, read as the reverse complement.
GCCAACGGTACGGCTGCCGAAACGGTCGCCGAGGGCGAGCGTGAAGGGTGCCAGGAGGACCAGCCAGGCCACCGACTGGAACAGGTATCCCGACAGGGAGCGCTGGCCCAGGGCGGAGAGCGCGCCGACGACGGGACCGGGCCGGATGACCCGCATGGCGACCAGGCCGAAGACGGCCACGTAGCCGGGGCCGGCGAACATGCCGCTGGCGCCGTGGAGCATGAGGCTTAGACTGGCGGTCGACGTGTCGACGTGCAGCCACCCGGCGCTGACCAGGGCAGCCGGGAGACCTCCGGCGACGGCGATCCCCAGTCCCAGGGCGGCGGTCCACCTGAGCAGGGTCCGGTGGCGGGCCAACTCTTCGAGGACGCGGCGGCGGGCCGCCCACATGCCCAGCCAGGTGATGAAGATGAAGGGCAAGACGGTCAGCGTGTGCGCCGGCCACTCGGCGAGGCGGTCCAGGATGGACGTGACGTAGTCGGGCGCCGCGAGGGAGTCGACGTGGTCCGACGGCAGCGGAGCCGATCCGCCCGAGCCCCCGATGCGGCTCACCACGACGGCGCTGAGGACCAGGATCTCCACGACCGCCAGTGCCCACAGCACCAGCGCGATCCGGTGGAACCTGTCACCGCGGCGCAGCAGCGCCAGGGTCATCACGATCCCCACGATCCCGTACGCGCCGAGGAAGTCGCCGTAGTAGAGCAGAGCGGCGTGCGCGAACCCGAAGACGACGAGCCACAGGTTGCGGCGTAACAGCACGGAGCGGACCTGCTGCCGTGTGGCGCCGGAAGCGTCCTGGCGCCGGGCGAGCTGTACGAGTCCGTAGCCGAACATCACGGCGAAGACCGGGTAGCCGCGTGCGTGGACGAGTTCGAACAGCAGGAAGTTGAGGCCGCGGTCCACACCTTGCGGCGTGCTGTCGAGGCCCGGCTCGCCGGCGAAGACGACTCCGGCGACGTTGGCCAACGCGATGATCAGCAGCATCGCTCCCCGGGCCAGGTCCGGTGCGAGGGCGCGTTCGGCGCGAAGCACCGGCCCTCTCGATGTGCGTGGTGCGGTGTCGATGCTCATGTCGTCCCTCTCCCCGTCCGGCTTTAGTATGTCGGAGAAAGTATCACAGGCATACTAATGCCGTCTGGCATGATGAGCCCTGAATTCCGGAGGCGAACGAGGGGGCCATGACCAGCGACGACTTCGTTCCGGCTCGGCTGCGCCGGCTGTGGGGCATGTCCGAGTCGTCGCGGCTCGGGCGGCCGGCAGCCCTCGATGTCAATCGGGTCGTCGCCGCGGCGGTGGAGATCGCCGACCGCGACGGGCTCGGCGGCGTGACGCTTCCCAAGGTTGCCAAGGTCCTCGGCTTCACCGGAATGTCGCTCTACCGGTACGTCGGCTCCAAGGACGAGCTGCTCACGCTCATGGCCGACGCCGCCATGGGCGTACCGCCGGACCCCCGCACCGACGACTGGCGGGACGGGCTGAGCGGTTGGGCCTTCGCGCAACGCGCGGTGTTCCAGCGTCGGCCGTGGCTGACACGCGTGCCCACCTCCGGACCGCCCTCCGGCCCGAATCAGATCGCCTGGATGGAGACCGGGCTGGCGGTCATGTCCCGTACCCGACTCGACTGGGCACACAAGATCGGCGTCCTGTCGCTGATCAACGGCTACGTGGTCCAGTCCGTACGGCAGTACAGCGACCTCGCCGAGGGCAGGGCCGAAGGCCAGGGGCAGGCCGACGCCGAGCGCGACTACGGCCGCGCGCTGGTGCGTCTCGTCGAACCCGAGCGCTTCCCCGAGACAGCCCGGCTGTTCTCCTCGACGCTGTTCGAGGCGCCGCCGTCCGACACCCCTGACGCGACGATCGCTGACGCGGACTTCACGCTCGGACTGGAGTTGATCCTCGACGGCGTCGCCGTCCGGATCGGGCGCTCCGACTTCTGACGCGCGGTCCCGCCTCTCATGCCGGTCGCGTCGAGGTGGTCGTAGGTTGGTGGTCCGCACCGACGTTCGCTGTCCCGCACGCCGGCGGCGCGCCCAGTCGTAGCCGCCACCGTGCCCCGTCGCCGGTGAGCCGGACGATCGCCAGCGGCTCGACGTCCAGTTGCCGGAACGTCGCCAACGGCAGGTCGAGGGCGTGGACGATCGCGACCCGGAGCACGATCGGGTGGGTGACGGCGGTGATCCGCTGGCCACGGCCGCGCTGCCCGTCCAGCCAGCGGCCGACCCGCTCCCGCAGCGACAGGACTGATTCCCCTCCATGCGGCGAGGCGTCCGGTGCGGACAGCCACTCGCGCAGCGCCTGGGGCTGCTCGGTGCCGACCTCCTCCAGCAGCCGTCCGGACCAGTGTCCGTGGTCGCAGTCGGCCAGCGCCGCTTCGATGGTGGGCGTCAGGCCGAGGGCGTGCGCGGTCTGGGTGGCCGCCGCCGCTGGACTGGACAGGCAGACGTCGGTGGCGCCCAGGATCGACCGCTGGCCCGGCGCGGCGGGGGCCAGGGCGAGGGCGGCTCGCAGGCCGCCCTCGTCCAGGCTGTCGTTCCTCCCGCCGAACCGGGCCCGCCGCAGGGCGGCGGTGTGACCGTGGGCAACCAGCCGCAGGCTGGTGGCGGTCACGTGCTCAGGGGTGCGCTGGCGGTTCCGCGACGCCGTTCGTGGTTCATCAGGGCCGCGAACAGCAGGCCGATTCCGGTCCAGAGCACCACCTGGGTGCCGAGGGAGGCCAGTCGGAAGTCCCACAGCAGGGCGGCGGGGAAGTCGTCCGGGACCTCCTGGAACGACGGCAGCACCACGTAGGACACCGCGGTGACCAGCAGGAATCCGCCGAGGGCCGTGGTGGCCCGAAGCCACTGTGGCGCCTCGTCGCCGAGCGCTCGGTAGCCCAGCGAGCCGGCCCAGACGGCCACCAGGCCGAGCACCACCATCAGCAGGTAGGTGCCGGTGCGCTGGTCGATGGTGGCCGGGTCACCGACGGCCGGGGGATTGGCCGGGTACTTGATGAACGGCACGATCACCACGCCGAGCAGCGCAGCGCCGGCCAGCAGCAGACCCGACCGTCCGTCGTCGTAGGCCCGCCGCCGGCGACACAGCAGGACGTACGCGGTGGCCAGCAGGCCACCCATCGCGGCGCCGAACAGACCGGTGGCCAGGAACAGGCCGCCACGCTGGCCAGACCTGCTGACCAGGGCATCCTCGTGATCGTGTCCGCCACCGGCGGGCTCGGCGTGCGCCGCGGCCTCCTCGATGGCGATGGCCGCCTCGACGTGTGGTTCACCGGCGACGTAGGCGAACGTTCCGGCGAGCAGACCCGCGGCCAGGCCGGCGAGCAGCCCGCGAAGGAGAACGCTGAGGAACGTGGGCGCGGCCCTGGTGGCGGTCAGTGGCACGGGACACCGAGCAGGTGCCGGCCGTCGTGCATCAGCTCGTGCAGGTACATCCCGCTGCGCGAGACCGCCCCCTGGTCAAAGGCGACGAGATAGGCCAGCAGCGTGAGCACGGCGACGGCGGCCAGAACCGTCCACAGGAGACGGGTAGTGCCAGCGGGATGCACCAACGGCTGGCTGGAAGTGGAGCTGGACATGCGTACGCGAACCTCCTCGGGGATGACGCGTCCCCATCGCAAGGCTGCGGACGACCGAGTGTCCTGGCTCGCGGCCCTTCCCGTAGAGGATGGGGACCGCTCACAGTGGCGCGACCGCGCCGGATTCACACCGGCTTCCCTCGCGTCGCCGCAGATAGTGGCTCGACCGTATCGGTGCCGGTCCGAACGGTCAACCCGGTCCCCGCGGCATCGGGGTGGACGGTCTCAGGCGTCGGTGACGGCCATCACCAGTCCGGCCACCGACACGCCCGGGACCGACATGTGGGGTGTGACAACGGCGTCCCTCCCTATATATGGTGTCGAGCGCAGCTGGTTCGGCCGCTCATCCAGGGGGTCGAGGCAAGAGGGAACCCGGTGGAAATCCGGGACTGCCCCGCAGCGGTGAGTGGGAACGACCGCCGTCATCAGCACTGGGCCGCCAAGCGGCCTGGGAAGCGACGGCCAGTAGGAGACCGGCGAGTCCGGTCGTGCCCGCAAGTCCGAAGACCTGCCAGCGCGCCGTGCACCCGCACCCGGGTGGGCGGCGGTCCGACGCCGCGTGGGACGGCTGACGCCACCTGACCCACGCCCGTCGGCGTGGCGTCCGCCGGTGTCTGTCTCCTCGTGTCCGAGGGCCATCAGGTCTCGAACTCGCGAGGAGTGAGTAGTGACGGTCACCCAGGTAGCTCCGGTCACCGGCGACCCGGCCCCGCCCGGCCGGCGGCGGACGCAGATGCATGTCCGCAAACGCGACGGCGCCAGCGAACCGGTAGACGTGAACAAGATCGTCCGGGCGGTCGAGCGGTGGACCGACGACCTCACCGACGTCGACCCGCTGCGGGTGGCGACCCGCACGATCAGCGGCCTGTACGACGGCGCGACGACGGCCGAACTGGACCGGCTGTCCATTCAGACCGCCGCCGAGATGATCGGCGAGGAACCGCAGTACTCCCGCCTCGCCGCCCGGCTGCTGGCCGGCTACGTCGACAAGGAGGTCCGCCGGCAGGGCATCACCTCGTTCAGCGCGGCGATCCGGATCAGCCACGCCGAGGGCCTGATCGGAGACGACACCGCCGCGTTCGTCGCCGCGCACGCCCGTATCCTCGACGATGCCGTCGACCTGGGCGGCGACCGGCGGTTCGAGTACTTCGGCCTGCGCACGGTGTACGACCGGTATCTGCTGCGCCACCCGAGCAGCCGGCTGGTGCTGGAGACCCCGCAGTACTGGCTGCTGCGGGTGGCCTGCGGGTTGTCCCGTACGCCGGACGAGGCGGTCGACTTCTACCGGCTGATGTCCAGCCTGGCCTACCTGCCCAGCTCGCCGACGCTGTTCAACTCCGGTACCCGGCACACCCAGATGTCCTCCTGCTACCTGGTCGACTCCCCGCGCGACGAGTTGGACTCGATCTACCAGCGGTACGCCCAGGTCGCCAACCTGTCCAAGTTCGCCGGCGGCATCGGCATCGCGTACTCCCGGGTCCGGTCCCGGGGCTCGCTGATCCGCGGCACGAACGGGCAGTCCAACGGGATCGTGCCGTGGCTGCGCACGCTGGACGCGAGCGTCGCGGCGGTCAACCAGGGCGGCCGGCGCAAGGGCGCGGCCTGCGTCTACCTGGAGCCGTGGCACCCCGACGTCGAGGAGTTCCTGCAACTGCGGGACAACACCGGCGAGGACGCCCGGCGTACCCACAACCTGAACCTGGCCAACTGGATCCCGGACGAGTTCATGCGCCGTGTCGAGGCCGACGAGCTGTGGTCGCTGTTCGACCCGCACGAGGTACCGGAACTGCCCGACCTGTGGGGGGAGCGGTTCGACGCCGCGTACCGGGCGGCCGAGGCGCAGGGCCGCTACGTGCGGCAGGTCCCGGCGCGGGAGCTGTACGGGAAGATGATGCGCACCCTGGCCCAGACCGGCAACGGGTGGATGACCTTCAAGGACGCGGCGAACCGGCTGTGCAACCAGACCGCCGAGCCGGGCAACGTGGTGCACCTGTCCAACCTCTGCACCGAGATCATCGAGGTGTCCAGCGACGCCGAGACCGCCGTGTGCAACCTCGGCTCGGTGAACCTCGCCGCCCACCTCACCGACGGCGGCGTCGACTGGGAACGGCTGCGCGCCACGGTCCGTACCGCGGTGACGTTCCTCGACCGGGTCATCGACATCAACTACTACCCGACCCCGCAGGCGGCGGCGAGCAACCCCCGCTGGCGGCCGGTCGGGCTCGGGCTGATGGGCCTGCAGGACGTGTTCTTCGCGCTGCGGCTGCCGTTCGACTCTCCGGCCGCCCGGGAGCTGTCCACCCGGATCAGCGAGGAGCTGTACCTGACCGCCCTGGAGACGTCCGCCGAGCTGGCCCGCCGTTTCGGCGCGCACCCGGCGTACGGGCAGACCCGGGCAGCGCGGGGGCAGTTGCAGCCCGACCTGTGGGGGGTCGAGGGAACGCAGACCGCACGGTGGGCCGAGCTGCGGGAGCGGGTCGAGGCCCACGGGCTGCGCAACTCGCTGCTGGTGGCCGTCGCCCCGACCGCCACCATCGCGTCGATCGCCGGATGTTACGAGTGCGTCGAGCCGCAGGTGTCCAACCTGTTCAAGCGGGAGACGCTGTCGGGGGAGTTCCTCCAGGTCAACACCGCTCTGGTACGCGAGCTGAAGACCCGTGGCCTGTGGACCGACCGGATCAGGTCGGCGATCAGGCGCGCCGAGGGCTCGGTGCAGGACATCGCGGAGCTGCCGACCGACGTCCGGGAGCTGTTCCGCACCGCCTGGGAGCTGCCGCAGCGGGCGCTGATCGACCTGGCCGCCGCCCGCGCACCGTTCATCGACCAGTCCCAGTCGCTGAACCTGTTCCTGGCCTCGCCCACCATCGGCAAGCTCTCCTCGATGTACCTGTACGCCTGGAAGGCCGGGCTGAAGACCACCTACTACCTGCGTTCCCGCCCCGCCACCCGGATCCAGCAGGCCACCGTCGCGCCCACCGCCGTCGCCCTTGTCGCACCGGCGGCCACCGACGCGGAGGCACTGGCCTGCTCGTTGGAGAACCCCGAGTCGTGCGAGGCCTGCCAGTGACCGCCGCCCACACCACCACCGACACGAGGACCACGCACATGCTGCTCGACCCCGGGATGGACCTCACCCTCCGCCCGATGCGTTACCCGCACTTCTTCGACCGGTTCCGCGACGCCATCCGCAACACCTGGACCGTCGAGGAGGTCGACCTGCACGCCGACCTCGCCGACCTCGACAAGCTCTCCCCGGCCGAGCGGCACCTGGTCAGCCGCCTGGTGGCCTTCTTCGCCACCGGCGACACCATCGTCGCCAACAACCTCGTGCTCAATCTCTATCAGCACGTCAACAGCCCCGAGGGTCGCCTCTACCTGTCCCGGCAGCTGTTCGAGGAGGCGGTGCACGTCCAGTTCTATCTCAACCTGCTCGACACGTACGTGCCCGACGAGACCGAGCGGTTCGCCGCCTTCGCGGCCATCGAGAACATCCCCTCGATCCGCCGCAAAGCCGAGTTCTGCTTCCGCTGGATCGACTCCCTGAACGATCTTCGGGAGCTGCGGACCCGCGAGGACCGCCGGACGTTCCTGCTCAACCTGATCTGCTTCGCCGCCTGCATCGAGGGGTTGTTCTTCTACGGCGCCTTCGCCTACGTCTACTTCCTGCGCTCCCGCGGCCTGCTCCACGGCCTGGCCTCCGGCACCAACTGGGTGTTCCGCGACGAGTCCATGCACATGGCCTTCGCATTCGACGTCGTCGACACCGTCCGTCGCGAGGAACCCGACCTGTTCGACGACGACCTCGCCGACCAGGTCCGCCAGATGCTCACCGAGGCAGTCGAGTGCGAGGTCCAGTTCGCCGAGGACCTGCTCGACCACGGTGTGCCGGGACTGACCCTGACCGACATGCGGGAGTACCTCCAGCACGTCGCCGACCGGCGCCTCGCCCAGCTCGGCATCGCCCCGCACTACGAGTCGGCCAATCCGTTCGCCTTCATGGAGTTGCAGGACGTGCAGGAGCTGTCCAACTTCTTCGAGCGGCGGGTGTCGGCGTACCAGGTCGGGGTCAGCGGCACCGTCGCCTTCGACGACGACTTCTAGCCCTGACACGACGAAGCCCCGGACCTCTGACGACAGCAGGCCCGGGGCTTCGGTCCGCGGTGCCCTCGCACCGACCAATTGGCCGGCTGGACAGCGTGGTTGGATGGTCCGGTGCAGTTCACCGTGACAGACGCGCCGACGCGGGAGCGGTTCGAGGCGCGCGACGAGGCGGGCGTGGTCGCCGGGGTGGTCACCTACCAGCTGACCGGCACCATCATCGTCTACACCCACACCGAGGTTGATCCGGCGTTCGAGGGCAAGGGCGTCGGGTCGACCCTGGCTCGTGCCGTGATGGACGACGCGCGGGCCAAGGGTCGGACCGTGGTGCCGATCTGCCCGTTCCTCGCCGAGTGGTTGGGCAAGCACCCGGAGTACGAGGGCATCGTGGCCCGATCGACCCGCAAGGTCAAATAGCTCCGGGTGCGGATCCGGACGACGGCGGCCGTAGGCGGAAGGTTCAGTGTGCGGCGACCTTCCAGTAGCCGCAGAAGTAGACGCGGTCCTTGGCCATGCCCCGTTCGGTGCAGAGGTGCCGGCGGACGGTCGTGACCATTGCGGACTCACCCGCCACGAAGGCGTACGGCGTGCCGGCCGGCAACGCCAGCTCGCGCAGCGTGCGGATCACCACATCACTGCCGCCCGCCGGTGTGCCGCCGCGGTGCAGCCAGGTCAGCGTGACACCGGCGGGCGTGCGTACCTCGATCTCGTGTTCCGTGGAACCCACCTCGATCAGCGCGATCGCCCGGGTCCCTGGCGCCAGCGCCTCGACAGCCGCGGTGATCGCCGGCATGGCGGTCTCGTCGCCGATGAGCAACTGCCACTCGGTGTCCACGGGCGGGGCGTAGTCGGAGCCGTCACTGAGCACGCCGATCGGGTCGCCGGGTGCGGCTCTCCGCGCCCAGGCGGAGGCCGGTCCGCCGTCGCCGTGGAGCACGAAATCGATGTCCAGCTCCCGCCGTCCGGCGTCCAGGCGCCGGACCGTGTAGTTGCGAACCACCGGCCGCAGCTCGGCCGGCATGGCCTGCAGGGCGGGCCACCACTGCTCGGAGTCCGGCAGGTGCAGTTCGGCGCCGGGTGCGGCGAGGAAGATCCGCGCCAGTTGGTCCGGTCCGCCGTAGCCGAAGCGGTCGATCTCCATGCCGGTCAGCGTGATACGCCGCAGATGAGGTGTGAGCGGCCGGTTGGCGACGACCTCGGCGAGCATCGGGCGTTTGATCAGCCCGGCCTCGACCGGAATGGTGGCGACGGTCATGTGCCGCTCCTTTGTGGATCGTGAGCCATGTCCTGGTCCGAAGTTAGGCTAGCCTAGCCTCGCTTCGGCGCTCGGAGAACCCCCGCCGCCCTGGTCTGCTCACTCCCGCTGTGGCCGACTGGGTCGCAGGGGTTGATCACGAAGGGCTCTCATGTTGGTGTGTTAGCTTAGCCTCCCCTAACCTAATGCTGGAGTTCAGAACCATGCGCCAAAACCGCTTCCTGACCGGGGTCGTCGCCCTGGCCGCAACGTTGGCGCTCGCCGCCTGCGGCGGATCATCAAAGGACGAGGACGCCGCCGCCGGCAGCAGCACCGCAGCGTTCCCGATCACGATCAAGCACGCGCTCGGCACGACGACGATCAAGGAGAAGCCGAAGCGGGTCGCAACCGTGGCCTGGGCGAATCACGAGGTTCCGCTTGCCCTCGGCATCGTTCCCGTGGGAATGGCGAAGGCCAACTTCGGCGACGACGACGGCGACGGCATCCTGCCGTGGGTGGCCGAGAAGCTCAAGTCGCTCGGCGGCACCGCGCCGGTGCTGTTCGACGAGAACGACGGCATCAACTTCGAGGCCGTCGCGGACACCCAGCCCGACGTCATCCTTGCCGCCTACTCGGGCCTGACGGCGCAGGAGTACGAGACCCTGAGCAAGATCGCTCCGGTCGTCGCCTACCCCGAGGGGCCCTGGGCCACGGCGTGGCGCGACACCATCAAGCTGGAGAGCCAGGCCCTCGGCCTGGCGAAGGAGGGCGACGCGCTGATCGCCGACTTCGAGAAGCAGATGACCGACGCCACCGCGAAGTACCCGCAGCTGGCGGGCAAGTCGGCGATGTTCATGACGCACGTCGACCCGACCGACCTGAGCAAGATCGGCTTCTACACGACGCACGACACCCGGGCCCAGTTCTTCGCCGACCTCGGCCTGAAGGTGCCGGGCAGCATCGCCACGCTCTCCGCCGGCACGGACAAGTTCAGCCTGAACCAGAGCGCCGAGCAGATCCAGGTCTTCAACGACGTCGACGTCATCGTCGCCTACGGTGACGACAAGCTCCTCGCCGCCGCGCAAGCCGACCCGCTGCTGTCGAAGATCCCCGCGATCAAGCGCGGCTCGGTGGTCATGCTCTCCGGCACCACTCCGCTGGGCACCGCGGCGAACCCGACCCCGCTGGCCATCCCGTTCGTGCTGAACGACTACGTCGCCATGCTCGCCAAGGCTGCCGACCAGGTGTCATGACCCAGCTCGACTCGCGTGCCCTGCCGGACGTCGCCGTGGTGCGGCGTCCGGCACGGGTACGCCTGCTGTGGTTTCTCGTCGCGGCCGCGGTGCTGCTGGCGCTCATGGCGGCATCGGTCGCGCTGGGTTCCCGCAACGTCGGCTGGTCCGACATCCTCGCCGCGTTCCGGGGCGTGGACGAGACCATGGAACAGGCCGCCGTCACCAAACGGATCCCGCGGACCCTGCTCGCCGTGATCGTCGGCGCGGCGCTCGGCCTGGCCGGGGCGGTGATGCAGGGCGTGACCCGCAACCCGCTGGCCGACCCCGGAATCCTGGGCGTGAACATGGGGGCGTCGCTCGCCGTCGTCACCGGAATGGTCATGTTCGGCCTCTCCTCGCCGACCAGCTACCTCTGGGTGGCGATCCTCGGCGCCGGCCTCGCGGCTGTCTTCGTGTACGCCGTCGGCTCCCTGGGACGCGGTGGCGCGACGCCGCTCAAGCTCGCGCTCGCGGGCGCTGCCACGTCCGCAGCGCTCGCGTCGCTGATCAGCGCCTTCGTGCTGCCCCGCAACGACGTCGCCGACAACTTCCGTTCCTGGCAGATCGGCGGGGTCGGCGGTGCCACCTACGACAGCATCCGGCAGGCACTGCCGTTCCTCGCCGTGGGTCTGGTGATCTGCCTCCTGTCGGGCCGGGCACTGAACTCGCTCGCGCTCGGTGACGACCTCGCGGCGGGGCTCGGCGAGCGGGTCGCCGTGGTGCGGGGCATCGCGGGTGCCGGTTCCGTGCTGCTGTGCGGCGCCGCCACGGCGGTCGCCGGGCCCATCGGGTTCGTCGGCCTGGTCGTCCCGCACGTGTGCCGCCTCCTCATCGGGCTCGACCACCGGTGGCTGCTGCCGTTCTCCGCGCTCCTCGGCGCGTCGTTGCTGACCGCAGCCGACGTCGTCGGACGGGTGGTGGCACGCCCAGCGGAGATCGATGTGGGCATCGTGACGGCGCTGATCGGCGCCCCGTTCTTCATCTACATCGTCCGTCGGCAGAAGGTGCGCGAGCTGTGAGCACTGCGACTCTCGAGGCCGTCACCCACGGCCGGGTCCGCCGTACCCGTCGACGGCGCGGCGTGCTCATCGTGCTGGCCGTCCTCGTCGTCGCGGCGTTCGCCGTCTCGTTGATGGCGGGACGCACCTTCTATCCGCCAGCCGACGTCCTGGCGGTGATCGCCGGCGAGGACGTCCCCGGGGCCTCCTTCACGGTGGGCACGCTCCGCCTGCCGCGGGCGGTCCTCGCGATCCTGGCCGGGGCCTGCTTCGGGATCGGCGGCGTCACCTTCCAGACGATGCTGCGCAACCCGCTCGCCAGCCCCGACCTCATCGGCATCAGCTCCGGCGCGAGCGCCGCGGCCGCCTTCGCGATCGTGACGCTGCACCTTGGTGAGGCCGGCGTGTCCGCCTTCGCGATCGTCGCCGGGCTGGCCGTGGCGCTGGTCATCTACCTCCTGTCGTTCAAGGACGGCGTCGCCGGCACCCGCCTCGTCCTGATCGGCATCGGCATGGCCGCCATGCTCGACAGCCTGACCGCGTACGTCCTGACCCAGGCCGCCGAATGGGACCTGCAGGAGGCCCTGCGCTGGCTGACCGGCAGCCTCAACGGCGCCACCTGGGAGGAGACCGTTCCGGTGGCCATCGCTGTGGCCGTCCTGGTACCGGTGCTGCTGAGCCAGGCCCGCAACCTCGCCATGATGCAGCTGGGCGACGACACCGCGGCGGCGCTCGGGGTCCGCCTCGAACGCACCCGGATCCTGGTCATCATCGCGGCCGTCGGCCTGATCGCCTTCGCCACCGCGGCGACCGGGCCGATCGCCTTCGTGGCATTCCTCTCCGGCCCGATCGCCGCCCGGATCATCGGACCGGCCGGGTCGCTGCTGCTGCCGTCCGCCCTGGTCGGCGCCCTCCTGGTGCTGGTAGCGGACTTCGTCGGCCAGTTCGCCTTCGACACGCGCTACCCCGTGGGTGTCGTCACCGGCGTGCTCGGCGCGCCCTACCTCATCTACCTGCTCATCCGTACGAACCGCGCGGGAGGCTCGCTGTGACCACCACTCATACGCTCGCGGTCGAGAGTCTCATGCTCGGCTACAAGGACCGCGTCGTCATCGAGTCGCTCGACCTCGTCGTGCCGCCCGGAAAGATCACGGCGATCGTCGGTGCCAACGCGTGCGGCAAGTCGACCCTGCTGCGATCGATGTCACGCCTCCTCGCGCCCCGCGCCGGCCACGTCCTGCTCGACGGCAAGCAGGTGCACCGGCTGCCGGCCAAGCAACTGGCCCGTACCCTCGGCCTGCTTCCCCAGTCACCGACGGCGCCGGAAGGGATCACCGTGGCCGACCTCGTCGGGCGCGGGCGCAATCCGCATCAGCGCGTACTCTCGCGCTGGAGCAGGGAGGACGACGCCGCCGTGGCGGCGGCCCTGGACGCGACACAGACGGCGGACCTCGCGGACCGCTCGGTCGACGAGCTCTCCGGCGGCCAGCGGCAGCGGGTCTGGATCGCCATGGCCCTGGCCCAGCAGACGGACCTGTTGCTGCTCGACGAGCCGACGACATTCCTCGACGTCAGCCATCAGGTCGAAGTCCTCGACCTGCTCACCGACCTCAACCTGACGCGCGGAACGACGATCGTCATGGTGCTGCACGACCTCAACCTGGCCGCCCGGTACGCGGACCACCTCATCGCGCTGGCCGCCGGTAAGCTGCACGCCGCGGGAGAGCCGGCGCAGGTCCTGACGCAGGAGTGCGTCCGCGCCGTGTTCGGCCTCGAAAGCCAGGTCATCATCGATCCGACGTCGGAGAAGCCGCTGATGCTGCCGATCGGCCGCCATCACGTCATCCCGTCCGCCGTCCGGCCGGCTGGCGCCCTCGCCCCGCTCGCCGGGTCCTGACCCTCATGGCAGGCGACGACATCAACAGTGGCGTGCTGCTGCGCCGCGTCCTGCGCCGCCAGCGCGGCCGGGTGGTGGCGGGCACCGCGCTGCTCTGCACCCACCAGGCCACCGAGGCACTCGTCCCGGTCGCCATCGGCGTGATCATCGACCGCGCGGTCGCCACCGGGGATGTGCGCGCGCTGGTGCTCTCGCTCGCCGGTCTTGCCGTCCTCTTCACCGTTCTCGCCTTCGCCTACCGATCCGGCGCCCGCCTGTCATACGCCGCCCTGGAGAAGGAGGCACACGCCGTACGGGTCGAGATCGCCAGGAGTGCCCTGGACCCGCGCGGACACCGCTCCGGCATGCGGGACGGGGATCTGCTGGCGGTCACCGCCTCCGACGCCGAGTTGTCCGCGCTCGTGGTGCGGGTCGCGGGGCTCTCCGCCGCGGCGATCACCGCCCTCGTGGTCGCGGCCGTCGCGCTGCTCATCGTCGACGTTCCGCTCGGGCTCGGGGTGCTCATCGGCGTACCTCTGGTGGTCTTCGCCCTGCAGCGGATGGCGCCGTTGCTCACCCGGCGCAGCGCATCGCAGCAGGAGGCTCTCGCTGCCACGACCTCGCTCGCCGTCGACCTCGTCACCGGTCTACGCGTCCTGCGCGGCATCGGCGCACAACACCACGCCGCACGCCAGTACGCGGCCGCCAGCCGCCACGCCCTCGACGTCACCTTGCGTGCCGCCACCACGAAGGGCCTGCACCTCGGGCTCACCACCACGGTCAACGGACTCTTCCTCGCGACGGTCGCCGGCGTCGCCGGCTGGCTCGCGCTGCAGGGCCGGCTCACCATTGGCGAGCTCGTCGCCGTTGTCGGGCTGGCCCAGTTCATCGCCGAGCCCGTGCAGACGCTCGGGTACTGCGTGCAGGTGTTCGCCATGGCGCGCGCGTCGGCGGGACGGGTCGCCCGGATACTCGGTGCCGCGCCGCTCATCCGGCCGGGTACCGCCGGGACACCTGCTCCGAGCCCGTCGCGGCTCGCCCTCGACAAGGTCGGGTACGCCGGGCTCGACGGAGTCTGCGTACAGGTCAACGCCGGTGAGGTTCTGGGCGTGCTCGCCTACGACCCGAGCGAGGCCGAGGCGCTGGTCGCGCTGCTGTCCGGCCGGGTGCCCCGGGAGGACTACCAGGGAACGCTGTACGTCGACGGCGTGCCCGCCGAGGAGCTGCACATCGACGCCCTGCGCAGCACCGTCCTGGTCGAGCAGCATGACGTGGCGTTGTTCGAAGGGACACTGCGCGCCAATCTCGCCGCCGGTGCCAGCATCGACGAGACCGTCCTGCACGCCGCGGTGCGCGCCGCGGCGGCCGAGGACGTGCTGGCCGCGCACCCGCACGGCATCGACCGCGTGCTCACCGAGCGGGGGGCGAACCTGTCCGGCGGGCAGCGACAGCGGATCGGGCTCGCCAGGGCACTCGTCGCCGACCCGCCGGTGCTGGTGCTGCACAACCCCACCACGGCGGTCGACGCCGTGACCGAGGTGCTGCTCGCCGAGGGATTGGCCTCCGCTCGCGGGGCGGCGGCCCGGGGCACGGTGCTCATCACCAACAGTCCAGCCCTGCTGCGGATCACGCACCGGGTGGCCGTGATCGACCGTGGGCGGGTCATCGCCGAGGGCTCGCACGACCAACTGCTCGCCAGCGATGCCCGCTACCGGGAGGAGGTCCTGCGGTGACCGATGAGCCGACCATGATTGGTGCCGATTCCCGGCAACTGCTGCCGACGGCCACCGCCCGGCAGACCTGGGCCGCCCTCCGCGCCGAATTCGCCCGGCTGCCCGGGCTCAGCGCCGTCGCCGTGACGCTGCTGGTCGCCGCGGCCGCGACCGGGCTCGTCGCCCCCTGGGTGCTCGGCCGGCTCGTCGACGACGTCATGGCCGGGTCCGACACGGCACGGATCGTGGCCTGGGCCGGTGTGATCGCGGGCGCCGCGGTGCTCGCCGGCCTGCTCACCGCGGCCGGGGCCGCGGTCGCCGCTCGCCTCGGCGAGACCGTCCTCGCGCGGCTGCGGGAGCGGGTCCTCGACCGCGCCCTGCACCTGCCATCCGCCACCCTGGAGCGTGCCGGGACTGGGGACCTGATAGCACGCGCCGGCGACGACGTGGCCGTGGTGACGAATGTGATCGCCACCAGCGGCCCTGCCTTTCTCGGCGCGCTCCTGTCCATCGTGCTGACCGCGGCAGGGCTCTTCGTCCTCGACTGGCGGCTCGGCCTCGCCGGGCTGGCCGCGGCCCCGGCGTACGCGTTGGCGCTGCGCTGGTACCTGAAGCGGTCGGTTCCGTACTACGCCCGCGAGCGAGTGGCGACCGGCGAGCGGGCCCAGGCGATGGCCGGGGCACTTCGCGGCGCGGCGACCGTCCGCGCGTACCGGATGGAAGACGCCCACGTCGCTCGCATCGCCGATCGCTCTGCCACTGCCCGCGACCTGTCGCTGGAGATCTTTGGCCTGCACACGCGATTCGGGCTGCGGATCAACCGGTCGGAGTTCGTGGGGCTTGCCGCCGTGCTGCTCGCCGGTTTCCTGCTGGTTCGCGACGACCTGTCCTCCGTGGGAGCGGCCACCACTGCCGCGCTCTACTTCCACCGCCTGTTCAACCCGATCGGCCTGCTGCTGCTCGAGTCCGATTCGGTGCTGCAGGCCGGGGCAAGCCTCGCCCGGCTCGTCGGCGTCACGTCACTGCCCGACTCCGCCTCCCCCGAGGGCTCCGTGCCCGCTCGCCCAGGACCGTCCGGGACGGTGGGGACGGGGGAGCCTGAGCCTGCGGCGCTGGAGGTGGTCATCGCGCGGCACTGCTACGACGACGGACCCGTCGTGTTGCAGGACATCGCCCTGCGTCTCGCGCCCGGGGAACGTGTCGCTCTCGTCGGAGCGAGCGGAGCGGGTAAGAGCACGCTCGCCAGCATCACCGCCGGAATCATCGCGCCCGCCGACGGGTCGGTGTGCCTGCGGGGCGTACCGCTGGCGCACCTGGGCGAGCATCGCGTTCGTCGGGAGATCGCCCTGATCAGCCAGGAGGTGCACGTCTTCGCCGGGCCGCTCCGAGATGACCTGCGCCTCGCCGACCCGGACGCCACCGACGCCGAGATGACCGCCGCCCTCGACCTCGTCGGCGCCACCGCCTGGCTGCGTACCCTGCCGGACGGCCTCGCCACCAGCGTGGGGGAGGGCGGGCGGCACCTCACCGCCGCCCAGGCCCAGCAGCTCGCCCTCGCTCGCCTCGTCCTCGCCGACCCCTTCGTCGCGATCCTCGACGAGGCCACCGCGGAGGCCGGCAGCGCGGGCGCGCGGGACCTCGACCGTGCGGCAGCGGCGGCGACCGAGGGTCGTACCACGCTGATCGTCGCCCACCGCCTCAGCCAGGCGGCCACCGCGGACCGCGTCGTTGTCCTGGAGCACGGGCGCGTCGCCGAGCAGGGCACGCACGACCAGTTGCTGGAGGCCGGGGGAGGGTACAGCCGGCTGTGGCGTTCCTGGAGCACGCCCGATCTCGCGGTGCCGTCCTCGTCCGGCCCGCTCGTCTGACTCGATTCGCCGAGCTGTCCCGGCCCGGGCCCACGGACCGGAGTGGGTCACCCGACAGAAACGGCGGGCCGGACGTGCGGCACCAGCGGGAACCGCCATGATGAGCCGGTGAAGATCCTGTCCATCCAGTCGTCCGTCGCCTACGGCTACGTCGGCAACTCGGCGGCCGTGTTCCCCCTTCAGCGGCTCGGCCACGAGGTCTGGCCGGTCCTGACGGTCCACTTCTCCAATCACACCGGGTACGGCGCATGGCGTGGGCCGATGCTGGCACCGGCCGACGTGGCCGAGGTGATTGCCGGCATCGCGGACCGCGGGGCCCTCGGCAGCGCCGACGCGGTGCTGTCGGGCTACCAGGGTGACCCGGCGATGGGTGCGGTGATCCTCGACGCGGTGGACAAGGTCAAAGCGGCCAACCCGGACGCGGTGTACTGCTGCGACCCGGTGATGGGCGATGCCGGCCGTGGGATGTTCGTCCGGGCAGGCATCCCGGAGTACCTGCGGGACGTCGTCGTCCCGCGCGCCGACATCATCACCCCGAACCAGTTCGAGCTGGACTTTCTCGCCGGCCGTACGACGAACTCGCTGGCCGACTTGTTGGACGCGGTCGACGTGGTGCGCGAGACGGGGCCGCGGCACGTCCTGGTCACCAGCGTGCTCCACGGCGACGTGCCGGTGGGCTCGCTGGAGGTGGTGGCCGTCTCGGACGAGGGCGCCTGGGCGGTGACCACGCCCCTGCTGCCGATCAACCCGAACGGCGGGGGTGACGTCACCGCAGCGCTGTACCTGGCGCATCTGCGGACGACTGGCTCACCCGCGACGGCGCTGGAACGCACCATCGCCTCCGTCTTCGCCGTCCTCGAGGCGACCCTCGCGGCGGGCACCCGGGAGATCCAGCTGATCGCGGCCCAGGACGCGATCGCCGAGCCGCCAGCCCGGTTCGCCGCCCGACGGCTACGCTGACGCGCCCCGTCCGGAGCAGCAGCCGTACCTGCCGCGTCCCCGCCTCTGTCAGCCGGCCGTGCAGGAGCGGATCTGTGGTCGGGCGCTGCTGTTGCCGTTGAACATCGTGGTGAAGCCGAAGGTGTTACCGCTGCCGTTGGACCGCATGGTCAGCACGTTGCCGCTGCCGTCCCAGCTGGCGCTGCCGTTCCAGGTGGTGGAGATCCTCTGCGGTGCGGTGGTGGCCACGACCACGGTCCAGGTGTTGGCGCCGCTGACCGTCACCGAGGTGTTGTACCGGTCGCCCCAGACGTTGGTGGTCGTCGCCGTCGCGGTGCAGCTTCCGCCTGTGGGTGGCGGGGTGCCACCGCCAGGCGGCGGGTTCGTGCCGTCGGGCGCCACCGCGCGGCCGGTCGACGGCGAGATCATGCCGGGGCACAGGTTGCGGCTGGTCAGGTTGGCGATGATCTGCGGGATCGCGTCGCGGGTGTTCTGGATCCCGTCGTGCATGAGGATGACCTGGCCGGCCTGGAGACGGCCGGCGTTGGACACGATCTGGCCGACGCTGGCGCCGTTCCAGTCCTGAGAATCCACGTCCCAGATCACCTGCCGCATGCCGAGTGACGAGGCGACGGACTGGAGGGTGGAGTTGGTCTCGCCGTACGGCGGGCGGAACAGTTGCGGCCGGCTGCCCGTGGCCGACTGGATCGCCGAGCTCGTCTGGGACAGGTCGGACTGCATCTGAGCCTGACTCATCGACGTCATGTGGGCGTGGTTCCAACTGTGGTTGCCGACCCACATGCCGGCGGCCACCTGCGCCTGCGCCGCAGCCCGGTTGTTCTGGACGTTCTGCCCGACGTTGAACATCGTGGCCCGTACGCCGTTGTTGCGCAGCACGGTCAGCAGGGCGCTGGTGCTGCCGGTCGGTCCGTCGTCGAAGGTGAGCCCGACGTAGCCGTTGCAGGCGGTGGCGCTCGACGGGGCCGCGGTGGCTGCGATGACGACGCCGCACATCGCGATGGCAGTGGCCAGCACGGACAGCGCCGCGCGTAGTCGCCCCGACCGGATGACCGTGCCAGCGGAGACATTGCTCATCTGGTGCCCCTTCTACCGGGCCCGGGCGCGCTCCGGTGTGTGGGCAGCACGGTCCGGACCTGTGGGTGTGAGCGGAGAGGTCACCCGAAACCGAAGCGGAGCGGATCGCATCGACCTTGATGGATCGGAGTATTGCAGCGAGAATTCAAGCACGTCAACAACTTCCGGAAAGTACCGGCCGTCGCCGAATCAGATCTTGATCGCCTGGGCCGCAGCTTCGGTCATCGGCTTAAGGCGATCTTTCGGCCTTGTCGCTGCGCAGGGGAAACGGTGCACCAAGGTCAAGTGGGGCCCTGATTGGTTTCCGCAATGTTTCCGGAAGACATTGACATCCAGGCTGAGCCGTATCAATACTCTCGCCATCGACAGACCTCGACCGATGTCGATCCAGGACACGTCCCGCGCCCTGGTCCTCCGGTCGCCGACGGCAGGGCGACCGGCCAACCCCCACCGCGTTGTGAGACGTCGAAGCCCGGTGGCCGTCACCGCCGAGCGCCGAGCGCCTTGCCGGGTCGCACCACGCTGTCTGGCCGCCCTGCCAGCCTTCACGAGGAGGAAGCATGCACCTGAACGACGCCCCCACCCACCCGAAAGGCCGGATCCGCGGCCGCATCAGGCTGTTCGTCGGCGGTGCCTGCGCCCTGGTGCTGGTCGCGGCCTCGGCGGTCCTGTCCGGCCCGGCTCAGGCGGCCGTGACCTCGAATCAGACCGGCACCAACAACGGTTACTTCTATTCGTTCTGGACCGACAGTCCCGGGTCGGTCTCCATGGAGTTGGGAGCCGGGGGGAACTACAGCACCTCCTGGCAGAACACCGGGAATTTCGTCGCCGGTAAAGGCTGGAGCACCGGCGGGCGCAGGAGCGTGAGCTACTCGGGCAGTTTCAATCCGTCCGGCAACGCGTATCTGACCCTCTACGGGTGGACGAGAAACCCGCTCATCGAGTACTACGTCGTCGACAACTGGGGCACCTACCGGCCCACCGGCACCTACAAGGGCACGGTGACCAGTGATGGCGGCACGTACGACATCTATCAGACGCAGCGGGTCAACCAGCCCTCCATCGAGGGCATCAGGACCTTCTACCAGTACTGGAGTGTGCGGCAGTCAAAGAGGACGGGTGGAACCATCACCTCGGGCAACCACTTTGATGCCTGGGCCCGCTATGGAATGAACCTGGGCAGTCATGACTACATGATTCTCGCCACCGAGGGATACCAGAGCAGCGGGAACTCCAACATCACGCTGGGCGGCTCCGGCGGCGGTAACCCGACCACCCCGCCGCCCGGCGGGGGTGGCTGCAGCGCGTCGCTCTCCGCCGGCCAGCAGTGGAGCGACCGGTACAACCTCAACGTCTCGGTCTCCGGCTCCAGCAACTGGACTGTGACGATGAACGTCCCGTCCCCGGCGAAGATTCTCTCCACCTGGAACATCAGCGCCAGCTATCCCAGCGCCCAGGTACTGACCGCCAGGCCCAACGGCAACGGCAACAATTTCGGTGTCACCGTCCAGGCCAATGGCAACTGGACCTGGCCGACGGTCTCCTGTAGCGCGAGCTGACCCGAGTCCACGCATTCCGGCGCGGCGGCCGATCGGCTGCCGCGCCGGAGCACCGCCAGCCGGCGGTCAGCGGCGAAGAGCACCACACGAGGCGGCCACGCACGGATGCCGATATCCCGTAGTCCCGGCGATCGCGGGTGTGCCACCACCGGCCGGGCTTGCCGCGGTTCGGGTGCTGTTGTTCGTCCTGGTGGCCGAGCACGCGTTCTCGCTGTTCACGCCGCCGTACGGAATCGGTGTTCCGCAAGCGTTCCACCTCAGCTTCGGGCTTTTCTACGCGTGGCTGGCGGTCAAGCTCTTCAGCGGCCGCCCCTGGACCCGGGTGCTCGTCACGGTGCTGCTCGCGATTCAGTTCGTCGGGCGGTTCTTCGTCTTCGCGTTCATCGACAATCCGTGGATCAGGCTTCTGCTGATCATGGGCGCGGCCGTGACGATCGTCGTGGTCTGGATGTTGTGGTTCGTCCGCCCGGTGCGCGCGTTCTTCCGGTGACGTACGCCGGCGGGGCGTGCCGGGTCGATGCTGTTGCCATCCCGGCGCGCCCGCGCCAGCGCGGTCAGCGCCCCTCGGGCACGGCCATCTCGCCGAGCAAAGACCAGTCCTCCTGCGGGACCGTGGCGTTCACGATGCGCGGCGTCTCGGCCAGGTGCGGCGGCAGGGTCTCCTGCGCCGTGCGGAAATGGGCGGACTGCACGTGTGCCCCGCCGGCCTCGTCGTCGCGAAACGCCTCAACCAGCACGTACTCGGTCGGGTCGTCCAGGCTGCGGGACCAGTCGAACCACAGGCAACCCGGCTCGGCCCGGGTCGCCTCGGTGAAGTCGGCGGCGATCTGCGGCCACCGGTCAGCGTGCTCGGGCAGGACGCGGAACTTGGCGGTAATGAAGATCATGGTGTCCAGGCTACCCAGGTCCCGCGTTCTCCAGCAGCGCCCATATCCACCCTCGTCCTACACCGTGTGGAGACCAGCCACTACACATGATGAGAAGGGCTCTTCGATATTCGGCAGGTAAAGCAAGACTGGCCTAACAAAGGTAAGGCTAATCTTTCTTGTTCACGACCCAGGCAGGAACTGCGACAAGTCTGCTGTCACCGGCGTTCGCCGCTAGAGTGGTGATTGCTATTCAGATTTAAATGCAGGATGGCTGGTAACGGGTTTGCCCTCCATCTGAGCGGCAAATATTGACGGCAGATCCACACGCCGGGTGGACGCGCCCCGCCGCCTGGCCCGGACAAAGGGAGACACCATGAAAACGTTGCTGCAGTCGCCTCCGGTACGCGAATGCGCCGCCACGACCTGTAGTTTCAACGACAGCGGCTGCCACGCGCCGGCGATCACCGTGGCCTCGACGGGGGACGCCGCATCGTGTGCGACGTTTGTCGAGTCGTCGGTGGCCGGAGGGATCGCGGAGGTCACCGGTGCGGTCGGCGCGTGCGCGCGTTCCGAGTGTGTCTACAACACCAACCTCGCCTGCACCGCCGAGTCCATCACCGTCGGTCCGGGCGCCACCGCGAGTGACTGCCTCACCTACCAGCCCGCGTGAGAGTCACCAGGTGCCGCCCTACCGGGTGCCGGCGCCTCGGGCTCGGTGCCGTGCCGCCTTGCGGCGGTACGACACCACCTCACTTGGCAAGGTAAGCCTTGCCTACTAAAGTCATGCCCCTAGGTCGAGTTCGTCTTCACTTCATGGCCGAGGGGGCCCGACATCGTGTTCCATCCCGCCGGGCATCGAGCGGAGCTGGCTGATGGCGCTCCCGGCTCCGACGCGACGGCAGAGGCGCCAGCGGCGGGAGTACGCGCCGTAGCGACCGGTTTGACCAGCGTGACGGTGCGCTCCGCCCTGTCCGCCACGGCGTCACTACGGCTCCGGCTCGGCGACACCGCCATAGATCTCATCGAGGAGCACGCCGTACTGCCCGACGGCACGGTGGTTCTCGCGGTCGATGCGATGACCCAGGCCGGCGGCCTGTTGGTCGCCGCCCGAGGTCGACCGGGGGCAGTCCGGCTCGACGTGACGCAGCTCATTCCGGTTGCCGTCCGGTCCCGGGTGCGGGCCAGGGTGTGGGTGTTGGGTACCGCCCGCCGGTTCGACCCGGCCAGCCTGGACTCGTGCGACGACGACACTGTCCTGTCCCTGCTCGACCTGCCTCCCGTCGCGCTGTGGGCGGTCGAACCGGTCGAGGTCGGCCTCATCCGTGACGGCGACGAAATGACGGTGAGCGTCAGCGCCTATCGTGCCGCCCTGCCGGACCCGCTCGCGACCGTCGAGGCCGCACACCTGCAGCACCTCGTCCAGCGGCACGGCGACGTTCTCGACCAGCTCGCGACGCTTGTCGACCCCGCGGTGACCGCCAGGTCGACTCGGGTCGTACCGGTCGCCGTCGACGCCGACGGCATGGTGCTCCGCGTCGAGGCAGCGGACGGACACACCGACGCCCGGCTGCCGTTCCCCATCCGGGCCACCGGGCACGCCGGCCTCGCCGAGGGACTGCGAATGCTGCTTGCCGAGGCGTCACGGCCTGGCTCCGGCCGCCCGCCTCGCACCGCGGCTGTCGCGGCGCGGCCTCAGGCGACCGCCTGCGATCTGCCTGCGGCGATGTGCGGCATACCGTCGGTGACGAAGCGCGCGACGCCGGAGCAGTAACGGCGCGGTGGCCGCCGCCGACCTGGCCACCGAGATGCAGCGGATCCGGTGGCTGGCGTACGCGATCCTGGACGGCGGCGCGCACTGACGGGATCATCGAGGCGCTGACAGCGCCGACGTGGTCGCGCCGGCTCAGCGCAGCGCGTCGTGGCGGAGCACCGCGTGCGCGCCGACGGTCTGGTTGACGATCTGCGTCACCCGTACGTCGACCGCGACGCTGGCCAGCGCCACCGCGTCCGGACGACTGATGCCGTGCAGCCGTTGCATCAGGGTCAGCATCGAGTCCAGGGCCATGAACGTGGCGTCGTCGAGGGACGCGCCGACGCCAAGGGTCAGCCAGGCGTCCGCAGTGCGCGCCACCGGGCCGGTGACCGGGAAGTCGTCGCGGACGTCGACGGTCAGCGTCACCTCGTCCATCGGGCACTCGATCGCGGTACCGCCGACCTCTCCGTCCCCCTGCGCGGCGTGCCCGTCTCCGACCGAGAACAGCGCCCCGTCGACCGGGATCGGCAGCAGCAGGGTGCTGCCGGCGGTCAGATCCTTGCAGTCCAGGTTGCCGCCGTGGGGTCGCGGCGGCACCGTCGAGTGCTGCCCCGGCTCGGCCGGCGGCATGCCGAGCACCCCCATGAAGGGACGCAGCGCGATGGTGTGGCCGTGCTGGTTGCGGCCGGTCATCGTCACCGGGTCCAGTGCCCAGGCGTGCACCACGCCGTCCGTCTCGACGCCGTACCGCTCGTTGAAGTTGCTCGGCCAGCCGCCGGCCACAGTGGTCCCCCAGGTGGCCGGGACGATCGCGTCGATGCGTACCTCGAGGGTCTGGCCGGCGCGTGCACCGCGGACCGCAACCGGACCGATCAGCGCGTGTCCGTGGTCGGGCTGGTACTGCGGGGCCCGGGGCCGTTCCCGGTTCTTCCCGCCCGGGTACGGGCCGGCCGACCACCAGCAGTCCAGGGTGCGGTAGGTGACGGTGTCGCCCGGCTCGATGGTGAGCACCGGCGGGAAGTCGGGGGAGAAGTGGCCGTGCAGGGTCTCGTCGCCCGGGGTGAGGGTGTGTCGCATCTGCGCAGGCTAGTTGCTGCCATGACGTAGCCGCGAGGGTAGGGAATACGTTGTCCAGCATATGAGTTGTTGACCAACAGATGCCCGAGCGATGGTGAGATTGGTGGCAACCGCACATGCCTGATTACGGACACGAACTCCTGTTCGGGACGTTTCTCACGCCGAGCGCGGACGACCCGGATCGGGTGGTGACGCTGGCCGAACTGACCGAGACGGTCGGATTGGATCTCGCCACCTTCCAGGACCATCCGTACAACGCCGAGTTCCTCGACACCTGGACCCTGTTGAGCTGGGTCGCCGCCCGCACGGAGCGGCTCAAGGTCTCGGCGAACGTCCTGAACCTGCCGCTGCGTCCGCCGGCCGTCCTGGCCCGGGCCGCGGCGAGCCTGGACCGGCTGTCGCACGGCCGGTTCGAACTCGGCCTCGGTGCGGGCGCGTTCTGGGACGGTGTCGAGGGCATGGGTGGCCGTCGGTTGACCGCGGGGCAGGGCGTCACCGCGCTGCGGGAGGCGATCGACGTCCTGCGCGGCGTCTGGGACGCCGCCGACTCCGGACCGCTGCGGAGGGAAGGGAAGTACTACCCGATCCCGGGCATGCAGCGCGGCCCGGTGCCGGCTCATGCGATCGACATCTGGCTCGGCGCCTACCAGCCACGCATGCTGGCGTTGACCGGCCAGACGGCCAACGGCTGGTTGCCGACCCTGGAGTACCTCCGGTCGCCGGACCGGTTCACCGCCAACCGCCTCATCGACGAGGCGGCGATCGAGGCCGGACGGAACCCGCGCCAGATCCGTCGGCTGCTCAACCTCTTCACGGTCGACGTGTCGTCGCGTAACCGCGGCTTCCTCCAGGGACCGGCCGAGCAGTGGGTCGACCAACTCCTCCCGCTGGTGCTGGAGGAAGGGTTCAGCGCCTTCCTGATCGGCCGCGACGATCCACGCCTCATCCAGACCTTCGGGCAGGAGATCGCTCCCGCGCTGCGGGAGGCCGTGGCCAGGGAGCGCCCGGGGAACGCGGCCCCGACCGGCCCGGTCCGATCCGCCGTCACCCTGGCGAAGCGCCAGCCCGGCATCGACTACGACGCGCTGCCCGCGTCGCTGGCAACCTGGTCCGTCGAGCCCGGCGACCCGGAGTACGAGCGGGTGCGGCACAGCTACAGCTGGCAGGGATCACCGGCCCTGGTGATCCGTCCACGGGACACCGCCGAAGTGGTCGACGCGGTCGCCTATGCACGGACGCAGAGTGCTGCGATCTCCGTACGCAGTGGCGGGCACGGCATCAGTGGCCGATCGACGAACGACGGCGGAGTCGTCATCGACCTGTCCACGATGAACAAGGTCGAGGTGCTCGACCGGGCCACCCGCCGGATCCGCCTGGAGCCGGGAGCCCGCTGGGGCCACGTCGCCCGGGCGCTCGCCCCGTACGGCCTGGCGATGAGCTCGGGAGACTACGGTGACGTGGGCGTCGGTGGCCTGGCCACCACCGCCGGCATCGGATATCTGGTCCGCAGGTACGGCCTCACCATCGACCACATCGTCGCCGCGGAGATCGTCACCGCGGACGGCAGCCTGCTCCGCGTCGACGAGCACCATCACCCCGACCTGTTCTGGGCGATCCGTGGCGCCGGCGGCAACTTCGGCGTCGTCACCGCCCTCGAACTGGAGGCGTACGAGGTCGACAACGTCGCCTACGCCCAGCTCGTCGTCGATGCGACCGACACGGCCGGCCTGCTCCGTCGTTGGGGCCAGCTCGTCGAGGACGCGCCGCGGGAGATCACCAGCTTCCTCTCCCTGTTCCCCGCCCGCCGTGGCAACTCCGCCGCGGCCCAGGTCACCCTCGTCTACGCCGGAGACGACGTCGAAGCGGCGCAGGCCGCCCTGAGCCCGTTCCTCGAGATCGGGCCGATCCTCGACCAGCAGGCCCAGCTCGTGCCGTACCCGGCGATCGTCGCACCGCCCGGTAACCAGCATCGGGGCCAGGGACTGTCCGACAGCCACAGCGGCCTGCTGCATCACATCACCCCGCAGGCGGCGGACGTCATGGCCGCCATGATCCACTCGGGTGACGTGATGATCATGCAGTTCCGTTCCGTCGGGGGAGCGGTCAACGACATCGCCCGCGAGGCGACCGCCTACGCACACCGGGACCAGAACTTCTCGGTGCTCGCCGCCACCGTCGCGGACCGCAGGTCCCAACTCGACAAGCTCTGGGCTGACCTGTACGAGCACCTCGACGGCATGTACCTCAGCTTCGAGTCCGACACCAGTCCGGAACGGCTCCTGGACGCCTTTCCCGAGCCGACCCTCAGCCGGTTGCGCGCCATCAAGGCGACGTACGACCCGGACAACATCTTCAACCGCAACTTCCCTATTCCACCGGCGGGTGCCCGGCGGACCGAAGAGGAGATCGACGATGCCGACTGAGACGACCGGGCCGCCGCCAGTTCGGGACGGCCCACGGTCGTCCGCGCCTGGTCGGGTCTGAGTCAGCGGGTGGGCTGATCCTCCGGGCGAAGGACGTCCGTCACCGCGGCGCAGGGGTCGGTGCCGGGTGCGGCGGTGTGGATCGCCTCGGCGGCGCGTTCGGCGAAGTCGCGGAAGGTGGCCCGTTGCTCCTCGGGCAGCCCGGCCAGCACGTGGTCCTCGGCGTGCGCGACCCGCTGCTCGGCGTCGGCGAGCGTCTCCCGCCCACGCTCGGTGGCCACGATGCGCCGGGCACGCCGGTCGCGCGGGTCCAACTGCCGCTCGATGAGGCCGGCGTTCTCCAGGTCGTCGATCACGTACGTCAGGACGCTGCGGTCGATCACCAGGCGCGACGCCAGGGCCGCCTGGGTCGGAACCTCTTCGTGTACGACCACGGCCAGGATGTGATACCCGCGGCTGCCGTGCGGCAGATCCTTCAGCGCCTCCTCGACGTACTCGTGCCAGCGCCGCAGCACCATGCCAAGAGACCAGCCGAAGTTCGAACCTCGCTCGCGGTCGGCCGGCAGCTCGCACGGGTCGGTGGTGGACACACAACCCACCGTAGCAGGCATTATGTTGATCCATTTATCGGTTGTCGACCAACGTATCTGTTCGACCGCTGACCGCACCGGGGCGGTCGATCGGCGCGCCGGGGTGTACGGGGCGGCACGGCAGCGACGAGAATGCCGACCAACGTGAATGTCTCTCTGACGACGGCGTCTGGGGGACGTGACGGGGGGAGGATGCGATGAAAGCAGCAACACGCCTCGGCGCGGCGGTGACCGCTCTGGGCCTGGTCATAGTGGGGCTGAGCGCGCTACCGGCCGGCGCGCACCAGCGTGATCGCGGCTATTCGGCCGAGATCCGCCGCGCGTCCTACGGCGTGCCGCACATCACCGCCACGAGCTACGCCAACCTCGGCTTCGGCGTCGGATACGTGCAGGCGGAGGACAACCTCTGCGTCATCGCCGAGAAGGTGGTGACGGTCTACGCCGAGCGCTCCCGCTACTTCGGCGCGACCGGCCCGACCGACGCGAACGTGCGCAGCGACCTGTTCTTCCGCAAGGCCATCGACGACCGGACGGTGCAACGCCTGCTCGACGGCCGCCGCGACGGCATCCACTCACCGTCCAACGACGTCCGCGACCAGATCCGCGGCTTCGTCGCCGGCTACAACTCCTACCTGCGCCGCACCGGCGCGACGAAGCTCACCGACCCGGCGTGCCGGGCCAAGCCCTGGGTGCGCCCGCTGACCGAGCTGGACATCTGGCGCACCACCTGGGCCAGCATGATCCGGGCCGGCTCGCGGGCGCTGCTCGACGGGATCGTCGCCGCCGCCCCGCCCACCGCCACCGGCCCGGCCGCCGCGCAGGACGCGCCCGGCGCGGCAGCCGTGCTCGCCGCCCGCGACGGCGCCCCCGCCGGGGTGGGCAGCAACGCGTACGGGCTCGGCGAGGCGGCGACCGCCAATCGGGGCGGCATGGTGCTGGCCAACCCGCACTTCCCGTGGGACGGCGCGGAACGCTTCTACCGGATGCACCTCAAGGTTCCCGGCCGCTACGACGTCGAGGGCGCCGCCCTGATCGGCGATCCGATCGTCGAGATCGGCCACAACCGCACCCTCGCCTGGAGCCACACCGTCTCCACGGCACGCCGGTTCGTCTGGCACCGCCTCGCGCTGGTCCCCGGCGATCCCACCTCGTACTACCTGGACGGTCAGCCCCGGAAGATGACCACCCGTACCGTCACCGTCCAGGTGCCCGGCCCGAACGGCACCGTGCCGGTCAGCCGGACCTTCCACGACACCCATTTCGGGCCGGTCGTGGTGGTGCCCGGCACCTTCGACTGGACCGCCGGGACCGCGTACGCCATCACCGACGCCAACGCCACCAACAACCGGGCCTTCGACGGCTGGCTGCAGATGGGCCGCGCCGAGACGGTCCGCGACCTGAATCGGGTGCTCGACCGCTACCAGTTCCTGCCCTGGGTCAACGTGATCGCCGCCGACGCCCGCGGCGAGGCGCTCTACGCCGACCACTCGGTAGTGCCCCGGGTGACCGACGCCCTCGCCGCCGCCTGCATTCCAGCGCCGTTCCAGCCGCTCTACGCCAGCAGCGGCCAGGCCGTCCTGGACGGCTCCCGATCGGCCTGCGCGCTCGGCGCCGACCCGGACGCCGCCGTGCCCGGCATCCTCGGCCCGGCGAACCTGCCGGTCAGCATCCGCGCCGACTACGTCACCAACTCTAACGACAGTTACTGGCTGGCCAACCCGAAGGCGCCACTGGAGGGCTTCTCGCGCATCATCGGCGACGAACGCACCCCGCGCAGCCTGCGTACCCGTCTCGGTCTGGATCAGGTGCAGCAGCGCCTCGCCGGCACCGACGGGCTGCCCGGCCGTGGGTTCACCGCCGACCGGCTGTGGCAGACCGTCTTCGGCAACCGGGTGTACGGCGGTGAACTGGTCCGCGACGACCTCGTCGCGCTCTGCACCGCCCAGCCCACCGGCACCGCCTCGAACGGCGCGAGCGTCGACCTGCGCGCCGCCTGCGCCGCACTGGCCCGCTGGGACCTGCACGTCGACCTGGACAGTCGCGGCGCGCACCTGTTCACCGAGTTCGTCCTGGCCAACGGGCTGCGCTTCGCCGACACCTTCGCCGTCACCGACCCGGTGCGCACGCCGCGCCGGCTGGACACGGCCAATCCGGCCGTGCGCACCGCGCTCGCCGACGCCGTGCAGCGTCTCGCCGGCATCCCGCTCGACGCCCGCCTCGGCACCGTCCAGACCGAGCCGCGCGGAGACCGGCGCATCCCGATCCACGGCGGACGCGCCGAGGCTGGCATCTTCAACATGATCGTCAACAACCGGGTGCCCGGCGTCGGCTACCCGAAGGTGGTGCACGGCTCGTCCTTCGTGATGGCCGTCGAACTGGGCCCGCACGGGCCGTCCGGGCGGCAGATCCTCACCTACTCCCAGTCGACCAACCCGAATTCCCCCTGGTACGGCGACCAGACGGCGCTCTACTCCGGGAAGGGCTGGGACACGATCAAGTACACCGATGCACAGATCAAGGCGGACCCGAACCTGCGCACCTACCGGGTGGGGGAGGGCCGCCACCACTGACCCGCCGGTACGCGGACGGCCGGGCTCCCTGGGAGGGAGCCCGGCCGCTCTGCGACCCGGGCTGCGCCGTGCGGGTGCGCCTGCGGCGCCACCGTTCTCCGCGCGGCGCTCTACCTGCCCTCGCGGCCCGGTAGACGACCGCGCGTCGACACGAAGTGGTACGACATGACGGCGAACCCGGGGTCGTGGACCAGCTTGCGGAAGGCCTGAAGCTGGTTGGCTGACAGCCCCGCCGCGAGCAGGTCCGGCTCCAACTGGCGGGAGTTGGTCTCGTAGAGCGACGTTCCCGTCGAACCGCCGACCCAGCTCTGCGAGTGGGTGATGGTGTCGATGTCCGTCAGACCGGAGAGGGCCATTTCGGTGTGCACGTCCTGCGCCCACCCCAGGTCGGCTCCGTGGTCCTGCAGGATGCTCATCATGGTGTCCATCACCTGCGCGAAGAGCTTCGCGGCGTCGTCGGTCGGTGCGGTCAGCACCCGCAGCGGCGCGGTGCAGTCGAACTCCTCGACCACCAGCCACCCGCCGGGAGCCAGCGCGCCGGCGAGCGTGCGGAGAACCCGTCGTCGGTCGGGCAGGTGCAACAGCACCAGCCGGGCGTGGATCAGGTCGAACGCGTCCCCGGGTGGCGGCTCGGTGCGCACGTCGTGCTGGCGTACGTGCAGGTTGCCCTCCGCCACGAGGTGCGTGGGGTCGATGTCCGTGGCCAGCACGTGACCGTCGTCGCCGACCGCCCGGGCGATCCGGCAAGCCATCGAGCCACCACCGGCCCCGACCTCCCAGCAGCTCGCCCCGAGTTGCAGTACCGGGCGGGCCAGGCGGCGCGTCGTGATCGGATCCAGGAAGGACTCCAGCG
Source organism: Micromonospora sp. NPDC000668 (assembly GCF_042897975.1). Classification (NCBI taxonomy): domain Bacteria; kingdom Bacillati; phylum Actinomycetota; class Actinomycetes; order Micromonosporales; family Micromonosporaceae; genus Micromonospora; species Micromonospora sp. NPDC000668. The sequence continues at coordinate 137,513 of NZ_JBIAYP010000008.1, read as the reverse complement.
CATGCATCTGTGGGACGGCGTCCGGTGAGCCGTTGTCAAAGGTGTACGCAGCATCGTTCGCAGCGGTTGCCATCGGTGTCTACCTCTCCGAGAGGGGTCGGCTGGCCTACGGGGTGTCGGCCCAGAGCCGAGGGTGTGGTCGCGCGGCGGGGGGCGGCGGGACGGCGGCGACGCTCAACATCGCCGCCAGCGGGGCCGGATCGGCGCGGGCCTCGATCGTGGGCCGGTCGTAGACCACCCGGCCGTACTCCAGCACCGCCAGCCGGTCGGCGATCTCGATCGCGTGGTGGATCTGCTGCTCGATGAGCAGCACGGTCAACCCGTCGGCGGCCAGGCCACTGATGAGTTCGCGGACCCGCGCCGCCAGGTCGGGGGCGAGGCCCTCACACGGTTCGTCGAGCAGCAGCACCCGGGGCTGGCCGAGCAGCGCACGGGCAATCGCCAGCATCTGCTGCTCGCCGCCGGAGAGTTCGCAGCCGCGGTGCCGCAGCCGCACCGCCAGCCTCGGCAGCAGTTCGAGGATCCGGGCCACCGTCCACCCCTCGCCGCCGGGGGTCGCGGCCCGCCACGGTGCGGCCGCCAGAACGAGATGCTCGGCCACGGTCAACCGGGAGAAGACCCGGCGGCCCTGGGGGACGAGCCCGACCCCGGACTGGGCGACGCGATGGGGCTGCCGGGCGGCCACGTGCACGCCGCCGATCTCGATGCGACCACTGGAGGCTCGCACCAGCCCGGCGATGGTGTGCACGAGGGTGCTCTTGCCCGCCCCGTTGCGACCCACCACGGCCTGGATGCTGCCGGGGTGCACCCGCAGGCTCACCTCGTGCAGCACGATCCCGCCGGCGTAGCCGGCGCACAGCTGCTCCACGCACAGCATCACGACATCCCGTCGGCATAGGCCTGCCGCACCAGCGGCGAGGTACGGATCTCGTCCGGCGTTCCGGCGGCCAACGTCTGGCCGTCGCGCAGCACGGTGACCGTGTCGGAGAGGGCGTACACCAGGTCCAGTCGATGTTCGACCAGCAACACGGCGACCGCCCTGGGTAGCTCGCGGAGCAGCTCGACCAGCCGGCCGACGTCGGTGGCGGACAGCCCGGCCGCCGGTTCGTCGAGCAGCAGCAGGCGGGGGCGACCGGCAAGGGCCATCGCGATCTCCAACTGACGTCGTTGCCCGTGTGCGAGGTGACCGGCGGGCACCCCCGCGACGTCGGTCAGGCCCATCTGGTCCAGCAGGGGGCCCGCCTGGTGTTGTGCGGTGCGGTGACGTCCCCCGGGCCACCATCTGCGGCGCCGGATGGTCCGGGGCAGCGCGGCGACCACGACGTTCTCCGTCGCGGTGAGCGTCGGAAACACCGCGGGTCGTTGGTGTATCCGGTTGATGCCTCGGCGCGCCCGCGCCGCTGGGCCGAGCCGACTGATGTCCCGTCCGGCGAACCTCACCGAGCCGCGGTGCGGCCTCGTCGACCCGCCGATCACGTTGAGCAGGGTCGTTTTGCCCGCTCCGTTGGGGCCGATGAGCGCGTGTCGCTGGCCGTCGTGGATGCACAGGTCGACGCCGACGAGCGCGGCCAGCGAGCCGAAGCGCACGTTGACGTCCTGGGCGTGGAGCAGGCAGGTCATGCGCGTAGCTCCGGTACCGCAGCGTGGTCACGGGCGGGCGCGGCGTCCGGCCGGTTCGGTGGGGCTGTCGGCAGACGCAACTTCCCGAGTGGGCCGCGGACCCGGTTGACGCCGGTGGGCAGCAGGTAGACCGTCGCCACGAACAGCGCGCCCAGCACCAGCGGCGCATGACCGGGCAGCACCCCGAACAGCCAGTCCCGGACGGCGATGACGAGCGCGGCACCCACCAGAGCACCGCCAACGGAGGCCGTGCCACCGATGACGACACCGAGCAGCAGCAGGGCGGAGGTGTCGAAGCCGAAGTCGGCGGGGGAGATGTACTGCTGGGCGACGACCAGCAGTGAACCGGCGGCACCGGCTATCGCCCCGGCGGCGATGTGTGCACCCGACAGGTGCAGCGGCACCCGGTGCCCGCTGGCCCGCAGTCGTGTCTCGTCGTCCCGGCCGGCTCGCAGCACCAGCCCGAGCCGGGTACGCAGCAGCAGCACCACCGCGCCGACCAGCGTGGCCACGACGACCAGGGTGTACAGGTAACGCGCCTGGTCGGTGGCCAGGACCGGCAGGCCCCAGAACGGGCGGACCGCGGGTATGCCGGCCAACCCGTCTGTGCCTCCGGTCACCGACCGCCATCGGCCGAGGACGGTCACGACCAGTTCACCGATGGCCAGGGTGATCATCAGGACGATCACCCCCCGGGCCGAAACGACGAGCGGCACGGTCAGCGCGGCCAGCACCGCCCCGGCGCCCGCGGCCACGGCGAGCTGCACGACGCCGACGTCGGAGACCTGGCTGCCGAGCACGGCGCAGGCGTAGGCGCCGGCCGCGTACGGTGCGGTCTGGCCGAGGGTGGGCATGCCGGCGACGCCGGTGAGCAGTGCCACGCTCACCCCGACCAGGGCCAGCGCCAACGTCCGGGCGAGGATCGCCGCGGTGTAGTCGTCGACCACCCAGGGCGCCACGACCAGGCCGGCCAGGACGAGGACCGCGACGGTACGTCGTACCTGGCGGATCACCTCGTCCCTCATGTCGCCCTCCGGGTGATGGCCAGGCCCCGTGCCCGCACGGCGAGAACGACCGCCATGGCGGCGAACAACAGGAACGGTGCGGCGGACGGCAACAGCGCCACTCCCAGGGTCTGGATCTCCCCGATCGCGAGCGCGGCGAGCAGAGTGCCCGCCATGGACCCGAGGCCACCGAGGACGACGACCACCAGCGACAGCAACAGCACGGTGTCGGCGGTGTCCGTGCCGGGTCCGATGATGGGCGCGCCCAGGACCCCCGCCGCGCCGGCCAACGCGCCGGCGGCGGCGAGCACACCGGCCCGGATCCGCGCGGGGCTCACGCCCATGCAGGAGACCATTTCCGCGTCGTCGACGGCGGCCCGGACCAGCATTCCTGCCCTGGTACGCCGCACCGTGAGGTAGAGCGCCACGGCGATCACCGCGGCGACCACGATGAAGACCAGCCGGTAGGCGGCGTAGCGGTGGCCGGCGACGACCACCGACCCGTCCAGGGCGGCGGGGACCCGGACCTGCGGATCGTCGGGTCCGAAGCCGGCGACGAGCAGGCTGCCGCCGGCCAGCGCCACCCCGAAGGTCAGCAGCGCCTGGGTGAGGTGATTGCCCGTGGCGACCGGGGTGAGCAGGCCAGCGAGCAGCACGCCCGCCGCGGCGGCGGCCAGCACACCGACCGCGAGCGCCAACGCCAGACTCGCCCAGCCTCCGTCGAGCAGGGCGGCCGCCGTGTATCCGCCGATCGCGTAGAGCGTGCCGTGTGCCAGGTTGAGGATGTTGGCGACGCCGAAGCAGAAGACCAGGCCCGCCGCGGCGACGAAGACGAGCAGCCCGTAGGCGACTCCGTCCAGCGCCGGGATGATGTACGGGTCGATCCGGTTCGTGCCGGCCGCCACCGCGGTCATCGGCCGATGGTCGCGAGGTCACCCACGACGGTGTTGGACAGCGTCCGGCCGTCCTGGCGGACCTGACGCAGGTACCACTTCTGCACGGGGGAGTGCGTGGCGGTGGAGAACTGCCAGGTGCCGCGCGGACTGGCGATCTGGCCGAGCTGACCGATGGCCGTGTTGATGGCCTCCGGAGTGGGGTCGTTCCCGGCGGCTGCGATGGCCCGGTCCAACACCGCCGCGGCATCGTAGGACGCCAGCGCGTACGTCGTCGGTGAGCCGTCGTGCTTGGCCTTCCACGCGGCGACGAAGGCACGGTTCTCGGCGTTGTCGAGGTCGGGGGAGTAGTTGAGCACGGAGTAGATGTCCCGGGCGGCCTCGCCCTGTGCGTTGAGCACGCCGCCCTCGGTGAGGAACCCGGCAGCGTACAGCGGGACGTCCTTGATCTCGGACTGGGCGTACTGCTTGACGAAGTCGACGGCGGCGCTGCCGGCGTAGAAGGTGTAGACGGCCGAGGCACCCGAGGCCTTGATCCGGGCGAAGTACGGGGTGAAGTTGGTGGTCGCCGGGAACGGGGTGAAGGTGGTCTTGCCGTCGGGGTTGGCGAGCTTCCCGTCAATCTTGGCGAACGCGTCGGTGAAGCCGCGCAGCTCGTCCCAGCCGCCCTGGTAGTCCGGGCCGATCGCGTACACCGACCCCTTCACGCTGTCCCGGACGTGCTGGGCGATCGCGGCGCCGGGCTCGTCGGAGAGGTACGACGTGTGCCAGACCCGGGTGACGTCCTTGAGCTCCGGCCGGCCGTTGGATCCGACGAGCGGCACCTTGGTCTCGTTGAGCAGGGGGTAGACCCCGGCGACCGAACCACCACCGACGATGCCGGTGAGCGCGACCACGCGGTCCTGTTTGAGCAGCTTGGTCGCCGCCGGCACCGCCGTCTGGGTGCCGTTGCCCTCGTCGGCGACGACGAGGTCGACCTGCCGGCCACCGAGCTTCCCGTCGTGGGTGGCCAGGTAGAGCTCGAAGCCGTCGCGGATGTCCTTGCCGACGGACTGGTACGTCCCGGACAGCGACGCGAGCAGGCCGATCTTTATCGATCCGCTGGAACTCGGACCGGATTCGTCGTCGGCGCAGCCCGTGCCAACGGTCAACACGAGCGCGAGCAGCGTGGCGGTGAGCACACGGCTGCGCCGAGGGGTGGTGAAAGACATGTCTTCTCCAGGGGAAGGGATGGGTCTCCGGCGTGGGGTACCGGGATGTCAGCGGCTGCGGGCGAGCGCCGCTCGGGCCGCGGGGGTCAGGGCGTCCCCGATCCGGTTGGCCAGCTCGGTCATCTCGTAGGAGACCTTGCCGACGTCGCACTCGGGTGCGGCCAGCACCAACAGCGAGGCGCCGTCGTTGAAGGCCATCGAGAACATGAACCCGCCTTCGAGCTGTGTGACGTTGGAGATCACCGCGCCGGCGTCGAAGAAGGCCGCCGCGCCCCGCAGCAGGCTGACCAGGCCGCTGCCCGTCGCGGCGAGCTGGTCGGCCCGGTCCGGCGGCAGATCGCGGGTGGCGGCCACCATCAGGCCGTCGGCGGAGATGGCGATCGCATGGCTGACCTCGGTCGCGCGCTCGGCGAAGGTGTCCAGCAGCCAGCCGAGGTCCTGTTGGTCGCTCACGTGCTCTCCCTGTCGCGTCATCTGTTGCCGAGGTTGATCGGGGTACGTCGGCGGGACGCCACGCCGCGCGCATAGGCGGCCATTGCCGTGGCCACCTGGGCCGGGTCCCGGTATTCCGACCGTTGCTGCTGCTGGGGCACGGTGACGCCGCCGGGTACGAGATGCCGCTTCGGCTGTCGCTTGGGCAGGCCGGAGTTGGTGGTCGCGGCGACCTCGGGGGTGTGCGCCTGGGCAGCGGTACGCCAGGCGTCGTCGGCCGGGCTCGACCACTCCCGGCTGTCGTGACCGTTGACGACATCGGTGTGGAACCAGTGGTTGACCTCTTCGAAGATGAGCAGCTCCTCGGTCGGGGCCTCACCCCGGTCCACGGGGGTGGGGGCCGGTCGGAACACCGGCGCCGCCGGCAGGGTCCGCTCGGCCGGGGGCGACCGGCGGTGGGTTCCTGGTGCGACCGGTACGGCGGCGGGGGGCCGGCCGTACGGGCCGCCCGGCGCGACAGCCGGCCGGGTGCGAGCAGGTACTCCTCCGGTGGCAGGGACCGGATGATCGCCGCGGGCAGCGTCGCCTCGGCCAACGTGCCGCGCCGGGGGCCGCGACGCAGTTGGACAGTGGCCCCGAGCCGGGCCGCGAGCTGGCCCACGACGACCAGCCCCATCGCCCGTACGGCGGCGACGTCGATGGCGGGTGGACGGGCCAGCAGGTCGTTGAGCTGCTGGAGCCGGGGTGGGGGCAACCCGACCCCCTCGTCGCTGATCTGGACGATGACCCGGTCCCCGAGGCTCCGGCCGGTCACCCATGTCTCGCTGCCCGGTGGCGAGTACGCCGTCGCGTTGTCCATGAGTTCGGCGAGCAGGTGCACGACCTCGTCGACGGCGTTGGCCGCTACGGCGACATCCCCGTCGATCATGCCGAGCCGGATCCGCGCGTAGTGCTCGATCTGGGACAGGGCCGCCTGGAGCACCTGTTGCAACGGCACGTCGTGTTGTCGTACCCGACCCACGCCGACGCCGCCGAGCACCAGCAGGCTGGCGTTGATGCGTCCCATCCGGGTCGCCAGGTTGTCCAGCGTGTACAACTGGTGCAGCCGATCGGGGTCGGTCTCGTCCCGCTCGACCCGGTCGACCTGGGCCAGGACGGCGTCGACCAGTCGCTGTTCGCGGCGACTCAGGTGGATGAAGATGTCGGCGGTGTTGGCGCGCATGACGGCCTGTTCGGCGGCGGTCTGCACGGCGGCCCGGTGCACCGCGCTGAAGGCCTGGCCCAGCTCGCCGATCTCGTCGTCGCTGGACGGTTCGAGCGCCGTGGTGGACTGCTGGCGGGCCAGCTCCTGGGGGTCGACGGTGGAGCTGTCCGGACGCTGAAGGCGGGCCACCACAGCGGGGAGCTGTTCGAATGCGACGGCGTTGGCCGCGTCGCGCAGGCGACGCAGGCGACGGGTGATCTGCCGGGCGACGGCCCAGGTCACCAGCGCGGTCAGCAGCAGTGCCAGGAGTACGCCGACCGCCTCGGCCACGGCCCGGCGGCGCTGGTCGGCATGCGCGGCCCGGACGTCGTCGAGCACCGCGGCGTCGACCCGGCCCCGCAGTTCGGCAAGGCGGGCGGAGCGCTCCTGCGTCGTGGACACCCAGGAGGTGGTCGCCAGTTCCAGTCGCGTCCCCGGCTGCGCCCGAGACACGTCGTCCTGCATCCGTTGCAGGGCGAGTGCTTCCTTGCCGGTACCGGCCTGTTCCCACCAGAGGCTCCAGTCGGTGGGGGCCAGGGCCAGGAACGACAGGCTCGACTCGGTGTAACTGGTGCGCGCGCCGGTGATGTCCTGCTGCATGGCGGGGGTCAGCTCGCCGGCTGCGACCGCGCGGAGCACGGCTACCTGCTGCTGACCGATCGCCTCCGCCGTCTTCGACAGCGCCGCCGAGGCCCGGATCCCGTCGGCGAGCTGGGCGTTGACCACGCCGTGCGAGACGTTCTCCCGGAAGTTGATCAGATCGGCGATCGCGATGCGGTAGCTGAAGGTCATCGCCGACACCGAGGCGTGCGCCGCCGTACGCACCTGGGTGCGCAGCGGGGCGAGGCCGTCCAGCGCTGCGTCGATGCGGCCCAGGAGTGCCCGGCTGGTGTCGGCGTCGGCGGGCACCCGGTCGCGCTGCCGGCGGTAGCGAGCGGCGGCGGCGTCGGTGGCGGCCATCTCCGCGCTGAAGGCGTCCTGCTGCTCCGGGGCGGCGTAGGTGAGCAGGTCGGCGGCGGCGATGCGCTCGCGTTGCAGCCGGTAGGCCAGGTCACCGGCCTCGGCGCCGAGGCGCGCCAGGACCTCCAGATCGCTGGCGCGGGACGTCTGGCGCGCGCTCTCGGTCAGCGCGAGACCGGCGAATCCGATGACGGCGACCAGCGGCGCCGCGACGATGAGTCGCATCCGGCCGGCGATCTTCCAACTGCGCCGTCGGGTCGGGTAGGGTCGGGCCGCGTGGGACCTCGTGCTCGACGCCAAGATTGACTCCCGCGACTCGTCGATGACGGTCTATTTGCACGTTGCCGAATGCACGTCCCATTCCGCCGGAACCCGAGCCCAGAGACCAGACCTGGCCGTGGTACAAACTGCCCGTACCAGCATCTGTACCCAGAGTTAGCAGCCGGCGGGTCAGTGCGGGCGATCCGGGTTCGTGAGGTCAGTGCTGGTCGTCGAGGGGTTCGCCCGCCTGGCGACGTCCGTGGTCGTCCGGGTCGGGTTGGCCGTTGAGCACCTGGCCGATCAGCTCGCGCAACTCGTCGATGGCGTCCACCATGGCGCCCGGGTCGCGCGCGTCGCGCCGACCGCGCTGGCGCGGCACCGGGGGACCAAGTCGCACCGGGTCCGGGGAACGGGGGCCGCGGCGACCGTCGGCCGCCAACTGCTCGGCCGCGACCTCTGGCCACAGCGCCGCCAACCGACCGCCGGTGCTGAGCACGTCATCGCAGCGGACGGCGAACTCGTGGCTACCGAAGCGGCGACCCGACTCCACCGCCGCGACCGTCTCCCGGCTGAACCGCACCAGATCCGCCAGGGCCCGCTGGGTCAGCCCTCGCCGGACACGGCAGCTGCGCAGTTCCCACCGGAACCGCTGACTGGCCGCGGAGTGAGCAACGTTCGACGGGGGTGTGTGCTCCATGTGCTCACCTTCATGGCACCAGCGAATCAGTAGCAGGCGTCAGATCGAGGTTGACCGATGGGCTGAAAATTCATAGAGGCAATTCTTAACCCAGGATCCGATGGGTGTGAAGACGTTCACCGACATGGATTGTCAAGCAAAGCGACCAGGTGCGGACGGAGCCCGCCCTCGGCGCCGGCGCCGCGACGGACGTGGCAAGCCCGGCAGGCTCGAAGCACACCCGATCCGTCCGCAGGTCAGCCCCGGTTGTCGTGCGGACGGATCGCGGTCAGTGTCAAGCGGAGTGCACCTCGGCGCTCGCCGCGCCCGGTACCGCCGGGTCGTCGACCGGTGCCATGATATCGATTATTGCGGGCAGCGTGTGGTGTGCGCGAAATGCAACATTGGGCTTGAACGAACGATGTTGCCCGGGTGCCAGCCGGAGGCCAGGAATGGCCGCCGCGAGTCGGGTGAGGGCGATCCCAGCCTCGAGTCGCGCCAATGCCGCTCCGATACAGAAATGTGGCCCGTGGCCGAAGGACAGGTGATCCGTCACATCGGAACGGTGCGGGTCGAACCGATCAGGCTGGGCGAAGACCGCGGGGTCCCGGTTCGCCGCTCCGATCAACAGCAGGCAGCGCTCCCCCGCCGGGATGGTGACCTTCCCCAGCGTGACGTCTCGGCGGGTCACCCTGAGCCAGCCGTCGATGGCGGGTGCGAACCGGAGCGTCTCGGCCACGAACGCGTGCACGGACCGCGGGTCGGTGGTGATCGCCCGCCACCGTTGCGGGTGGGACAGCGCCTGGTCGAGGGTGTGGGCGACCAGCCCGGCGGTGGTCTCGTGACCGGCGACCAGGAGATTGAAGGCCAAGCTCGCCACCTCGGGCACGGTCAGCACCGCGTCGTCGTCGTCGCGGAAGGCCAGGGCCCGGCTGATGAAGTCGTCGCCGGGCTGCCCGCTGTCGAGCCGCTGCTGGACCAGCTCCTGGCAGTAGCGCCAGAACTCCAGCAGATCCTGGGCCAGGCGCACCTGGTCGGCCGGGTCCGGCTGCCCCCAGATGAGGGCGATCTGGCCGTCGGCCCAACTCCTGATCCGCCCGATGTCGGCGTCGGGCACCCCGAGAATGTCCAGGACGACCAGCAGGGGAAGTTCGGTGGCGAACTCCGGGATGAGGTCGACCTGCCCGCCCTGGTGGGCGACCAGTCGGGACACCAGTTGGTCGACCCGGCGCCGGACGATCGGGCCGTACTCGGCCTCGGCCCGGTCGGGGGTGTTCGCGAAGGTCGCCCGGAGGGCCCGGCGGGTGCGCGGGTGCACCGGAGGATCCGCGGCGGCCGTCGTGGGTGGCGCATTGAGCTGCATGACCACGCTCATCGCCTCCGGGCAGGCCTCGTACACCGGCGCCAGGGTGAGCGCGTTGCCGAACGTCGCGGGGTCGGCGAGGGCCCGCCGGACGTGCGCGTGCCTGCTGATCAACCACAGTCCCAGATCCTCGGCGTAGTGAACCTCGTCGGGATCGTCAAGAATGCGTCGCCACACACTGGCCGGATCGGTGAGATATGCCCCGGTGAATGGACCTAGCCGCATGGATGGCCTCCTGATGCACTGCAAAAATCCGGCATTGCCCGCATTGGACACACCACCCCGGTTGGGCCGACAACGGCACCCATCTGCCTCTGACTCTTTACGGTGCGCCGACTTGCCTAACAAGTCAAGATTGGCGTCTATCAATTGGTAGGTCGTCGCTTATTGCGTGGTGCAACGCACGCGCCAACCCCGGCCGCATGCAAGTTGCGGCTCGGTTCTTGCTGGATTCGGCCCTGCTGATCAGACCGGATCGGTGTGTCCGGGATTCGACGCCGAGCGCCACACCGGTCATGGACTGGCCGCCGACGCGGCGGCCGACCGGGAAAGCGCACACCGGTCTGACTTCATTTGCTGTCATGCGGCCGTCAAGGCTGTTGGAACGAAAGAAAGCGTCGCAGACTGACCTGCCCCCTTCGTGGTGCCCGACGTCGGTAGACGCCGACGACGTGCACGGCGCCCCTCGCCGATCGGCGATTCCCAGATCCCAACGAGCCATGAGCCATTCCGGACGTTGGCCGCCGGTCTCGGCCGAAGCGGTGCAGTGGGCCAGACGTGGCACACCTGCGGCCCGGACGGCTGGCAGTCGCGTCCACCGGCTGCACCGTCTGTGGCTGGCTGGCCCGAGGGGCACGCGCGGTGCGCGTACCCCTCGGGATGCTCAGCGGGTGCGGACCGCGACGGCCGTGTACGGCGTGGTCGGGGTCGGTGGGGTGGTGAAGCGGGCGTTGGGCAGGTAGAGCCGGCCCAGCGCCTTGGCGACGGTGGTCGGCACGTCGAAGTTCGGGTCGGTGATGGTGCCGGTGACCGTTCCGGCGGTGCCAGCGCGGTTCAGTGTGACCACCGCGATCTGGTTGAGGCGGTTCTGTACGACGTGGAGGGTGCGGCCGAGCAGCAGCAGCCCGTCACCGTTGGTGAAGGTGTAGCCGGGCACGTCCACGACGGTGGTCACGCCGGTCGCCGGGTCGACCCGGAACAGGGTGCCGGTGGCGGACTGAACGACGATCAGCGCACTGCCGTCCGGTGTGGCGACGATGCCGTTGAGGTTCACTCCGGTGCCGACCTGCTCGTACGCGCCGGTCAGCGCGATGGTGGTGAAACCGTCGGCGGGCGGCAACGCGCCGCCGCGCCCGAGCGGCAGCCGGTACAACACCGGCCGGTTGGAGTCGGTGAAGTACGCGGCGTCGTGGGTCAGGACGACGTCGTTGACGAACGTCGGGGCGGTGGCGAACTGGTAGCGCGCCAGCACCTTGCCGGTGCGGCTGTCGAGCACGCGGGCGTCGCCGGCCGTGCCGCCGGAGACGAACAGCCGGCCGCGCGGGTCGACCTTGAGGCCGAGCGACGGGGTGCCGGTGGGAGCGCCGATCGTCTTTCCGGCGCCAGTGACCAGGTCGACGCGGTGGATGGCGCCGGTGGCGCGGGAGCCGAAGTACGCGTACCGGCCGGCGGTGGCAACGCCCTCGGGCTGGAACCCGTCGGGCAGGGCGAGGACGGCGGGCGGCCGACCTCCGGCGTGCGCCTGCGCGGGCGCGACGGCGACGGAGGTCAGGAGGGAGGTGGTCAGGGCGACGCCGAGCGCGGTCCTGAGGGGTCGGTTCACTGTGCTCCTTCCGGGCGAGCAGTCGGCATGAGCCGACGCATCTGCCACGATCACTGGGGCCAGAACCTTCACCAGGGTACGGCGGGGGCCGACCGCCCGCCTGGCGCCGGAACGGCCACCCGCCGCGACGATCAACCGTGTACAGGGCCGAGCCGGCGTCGCCGCTTCCCGCATCACGCCGTCCAGGCAGCACTGTGCCGCGGTCGGCGGCTGTCTAGCATGGTTGACCCCGCCCGACCGTCGAAGCAGGCGGCGTGGACCCGCACGAGCGGGTGGATCTCGACGCGGCACTGCGCTGCTTCACGGAGGCCGGCGCGTACGCCTCCTACGAGGAGCACCTGAAGGGGCGGCTGACTCCGGGGATGCTCGCGGACTTCATCGCGCTGCCCACCGACCCGTACCGCGTGGAGCCGGCTGGCCTGCGCGACCTGAGGGTGGCGCTCACCGTGGTCGGTGGGATCGTGCGCTGGCAGGGCTGACCGCCGGCGCGGGCCAACGGACGAGGCGTTTGACGGGGGCTATCCGGCGGGCAGGTGCAACTGCTTCCAGCCCTTCTCGACGGAGGAACGGCATTTGCCGGGGTCGTCTCCGGTGTTGATGAACAGCGCGGTCAAGAGGGCGACGCCGTTGGCGAGCGTTTGGGACGACAGTGGACCGTTGGCGACCAGGGAGGCCAGCCCGTGGGCGATGGTCCAGGTCTGGGTCGCCACCTCCAGCGGATCGGTGCCGGCGCGGAAGCGGCCGACCTGCCTGGACCGTCCGACGGCTTGCACCATGTACTCCAGGGTCGCGTCTGCGGACTTGAGGTCCTCAAGGTCGAAGTTCGCGTCGAACATGACCCGGTACAGGTCGGGGTGGTCCAGGGCGTTGCCGAGGTAGGCGACGGTCAGGGCCGTCAGGTCCTGAACCGGATCCTCGGAGGTGGGTACCGTGGCGAACCTCGCTGCCAGGCGGGTGAAGCCCTCCTGTCGCAGGGCTTTCCATACGCCCTCCATGCCGCCGAAGTAGGTGTAGACGGCCATCGTTGACATGCCCGTCCCGGCCACCAGTGAGCGGAGGGTGACGGGCTCTCGCGTGCGGAGCATCGTTGCCGCACGTTCGACGAGCAAGGTGCGGACGGCCGGATCCTTTGTTCTCACCATCACACCAGGATACATAACATTGCCATGCTATGTTTTGACCTGAGCGAGCCCGTTGGCTCCACGACGAGGAGGACGCATGGCCATCACTCTGGTGAACCCCGAAGGACTTCCGAAGGTCGACACCCACCGGCAGGTGGCAGTCGCCACCGGCTCGAAGCTGGTCTTCCTCGCCGGCCAGGTCGCCGTGGACGCCGACGGCGGCACGGTCGGCGTGGGCGACCTCGCCGCTCAGGTCGAGCAGTGCTACCTGAACGTCGGCACCGCGCTGGCTGAGGTCGGCGGCTCCTTCGATGACATCGCGAAGCTGACCGTATACATCGTCGATTTCACTCCAGACAAGATGTCTCTGCTGGTGGAGGGGATTGCCCGGGCAGCCGCGAAGCTGGGAATCACTCCGGTCCCGCCGATCACCGGGCTGGGCGTCAGCGCGCTCGCTGGCCCCGACCTCCTGGTCGAGGTCGATGCCACCGCGGTCCTGGACTGAACTGCCCGCCCGCCGGTCGACCCATTTCCCAGGTGATGGATGTCTGGTTCAGGTCAGCCGTCGTCGCTGAAGAGGTGATGCAGATAGCGCTGCGGGTTGGCCAGGAATGATCGGGTCAGCAGCACCGGCTGGGCGTCGTCGTAGTCGACATGGCTGATGACGCCGCTGGGTGCGATTTGCAGGATCCGGGCGTGCGGGACGGCCAGCAGGATGGGGGAGTGGGTGGCGATGACGAACTGTGAGCCGGCCCGAGTGAGATCGTGGATGCGGGTGAGTAGCGCCAGGCAGCCGTGCACGGACAGGGCGGCTTCCGGTTCGTCGAGCAGGTAGAGGCCTCGGGGCTTGAACCGGTGCGTGGCCAGGTCGAGAAATGACTCGCCGTGGGATCGCTCGTGCAGGCTGGCGCCGCCGTAGCCGGCGGCGACGCCGAGCCGGTCGATCTCGGTGGCCACGTTGTAGAAGGACTCGGCGCGCAGGAAGAACCCGGTGCGGGGCTTTCTGATCCCGCGGACCAGTCGCAGGTGCTCACCAAGAGCGGACTCGGTTTCGCGGGTGCTGAACCGGAAGTTGGTTGATCCGCCCTCGGGGTTGAACCCCGCCGCTACCGCGATCGCCTCGATCAGCGTCGACTTGCCGGTGCCGTTGTCTCCGGCCAGGAACGTCACCGCTGGATCCAGCTCCAGCCGACCGGCCGCCCGTAGCCCGGCAACGACGGGCAACGTGAACGGATAGTCCGACACGTTCGCGTCGCCCTCAGCCAGCTCCACCCACCGCAGAAACCCGCCGCCGTCTCGAGGCGATGCCGACTCCTCGTCCCGGCGCGTCATCACCCGACCCCTTGCACCGCTGCCCTGGTTACCGCTTCGACGGTAGCTGCCCAGGACGCAGGACGTCCGACCGGCCGGCTCTGCAGTAGGCACGCGGCATTCGCGGCATGGACCTTCGACCCTCGGCTAATAGTAAAGATTCCGAACAGAAGATGTTACAGTCACTCCTGTCTATGTGAGGCCGAGTCGTCGGCCGGTCATATCCCAGGAAGGAGTGATCACATGTCGAGACTGCGCGCCCTGGTCGCGCTGGCGGCACTGGCTGTCGCCAGCGGACTGATGGCAATCATCCCGTCGACGGCCGCATCCGCCGCGGCCTGTGCAGCATCGTGGCAGTCCTCGGCCGTCTACACGGGAGGCGCCCAGGTCTCCCACAACGGCCGCAACTACCAGGCCAAGTGGTGGACCCAGAGCGAGGCGCCCCCGGGCACCACCGGCGTCTGGGAGGATCTCGGCGCCTGCGGCGGCGGCACCACCCCGCCGCCCTCAGGAAGCTGCAACCACCCAAACTGGGTCGCCGGCACCTGGTACACCACCGGGGCCATCGTGCGGTACACCAACGGCCTGTACTACATCGCCGAGCACGACAATCCCGGCTACGACCCCACCATCAGCACCTGGTACTGGGAGCCCTACACCTGCAGCGGCCAACCGCCCACCACCCCGCCCCCCACCAACCCCGGCGGCTTCGTGGTCACCGAGGCCCAGTTCAACCAGATGTTCCCGGGCCGCAACTCCTTCTACACGTACTCCGGCCTCGTCGCCGCACTCAACGCCTACTCGGCGTTCACCAGGACCGGCAGTGCCACCGTCCAGCGCCAGGAAGCCGCAGCCTTCCTGGCGAACGCGCACCACGAGACCGGCGGGCTCGTCCACATCGTGGAGCAGAACACCGCGAACTACCCGCACTACTGCGACGCCGGCCAGCCCTACGGCTGCCCCGCCGGGCAGGCCGCCTACTACGGGCGCGGGCCGATCCAGCTGAGCTGGAACTTCAACTACAACGCCGCCGGGAACGCCCTCGGGCTGCCCCTGCTGACCAACCCCTGGCTGGTGCAGAACGATGCTGCGGTGGCCTGGAAGACCGCCATCTGGTACTGGATGACCCAGAACGGACCGGGCAGCATGACCGCCCACAACGCGATGGTCACCGGCGCCGGGTTCGGCGAGACCATCCGCAGCATCAACGGCTCGATCGAGTGCAACGGCGGGAACCCCGCCCAGGTGCAGAGTCGCGTCACCAAGTACCAGCAGTTCGTTGCCATCCTCGGTGTGCCTGCCGGAGCCAACCTCTACTGCTGACCTGCGGTCGGGCCTCGACGCCCCAGCATTCCTGGGCGCCGAGGCCCGGCAAGCGGGTGGGCTGAAGCGGCCACCGCATGAGCGGCCCGACTTAGCTGAGCGTTAAGTAACGGCCCATCGTGTTTCATCCGCAGGGCAACCCTGGGCAGACTGGGGCAATGCCCGCCGCCGCTCCGCCCGCCGTACCCAATAGCCGTCGTCGTGCCCGAACACTCGTCGCAGTCGTCGTCGCGTTCGTCATGGCGATCGTGGTCGGTGCCTGGTCGTTGCGGGACCGGGTTGCGGGCGAAGGCGGCGCACCGCAGCGGGGCGACTCGGCCGCCGGCGCGGCGGGCGACATCCCCACCTGTGCGGGCCGGCCGGCCCAGGCGCCCCGCGAACTGCGTGGCATGTGGATCACGACGGTGAACAACATCGATTGGCCGAGTCGGCGAGGGTTGCCAGCCGAGACCGTGCGGGCGGAGTTCCGCGGGTGGCTGGACCTGGCCGTGCGACGCAACCACAACGCGGTCTTCGTGCACGTACGCCCAAGCGGGGACGCGCTCTGGCCGTCCAACTACGCGCCCTGGTCGGAGTGGCTGACCGGACGACGCGACGGCCGCGACCCGGGCTGGGACCCGATGGAGTTCATGGTCGCCGAGGCGCACGCCCGCAACCTGGAGTTTCACGCCTGGTTCAACCCGTACCGGGGCGGGCAGCCGGCCACGGTCGGCGGGCCCGGCCCCAAACTGGACCAGCTCGCGCCGACACACCCGCTGCGGCGGCACCGCGACTGGGTGGTCACCTTTCCCAGCGCCGACCGACCCGGCAGCCGCCTCTACTTCAACCCGGGAATTCCCGAAGCGCGCACCTTCGTGGAGGACGCGATGCTGGAGGCCGTCCAACGGTACGACGTCGACGGGGTGCACTTCGACGACTTCTTCTACCCGTACCCGGAGGCCGGGCAGGACTTCCCGGACGGCGCGGCGTTCACCCGGTACGGCAAGGGTTTCGCGGACAAACACGCCTGGCGGCGGGACAACGTGAACACGCTGGTCCGGGAGATGAGCGAGCGGATCAAGGCGATCAAGCCGTGGGTGAAGTTCGGGATCAGCCCGTTCGGCATCTGGCGCAACGCGCGCACCGACCCGGCCGGCTCAGCCACCGCCGGTCTGCAGAGCTACGACGACATCTACGCCGACACCCGACTGTGGGTACGAAAGCAGTGGCTGGACTACGTCGTACCGCAGCTCTACTGGCACATCGGGTTCGACAAGGCCGACTACGCCAAGCTCCTGCCGTGGTGGGCGGCCACGGTGAAGGGCACCCGGGTGCAGCTCTACATCGGGCAGGCCGACTACCGGGTGGGCGAGCGTGGCGCCTGGCGCGACCCGGCCGAGCTGGACCGCCAGCTCACGCTCAACCGCCAACACGGGGTGAGCGGAAGCGTGCACTTCAGCGCCCGGCAGGTGCGGGCCGACAAACTCGGGGCGGTCAGCCGGTACAGCGCGGCGCACTACGCCGGCCCGGCGCTGGTACCCGTGATGGCGCAGCTACCGGCGGCGCCGCCGGCCGCGCCCACGGTCACCGGCGTGCGGCGTGCGGACACCGGCGGGGTGGCGCTGACCTGGCGGGGGGACGGCGCCGCGAGCTTCGCCGTCTACCGGGTGGACGGCGACACCGCCCGGCTCGTCGGCACCGCCCGAGGTACGGGCTGGGTCGACCGCACCGCCCCAGCCGACGGCCCGCTCTCCTACTGCGTGTCCGCGCTGGATCGCAGCGGGAACGAGGGCGCACTCAGCGCTGCCACGTCCGCATCGCCGTGACGTCGGACATCCCCTTCATTGGGGGTGGATGAGGCACATTCCCCCGTGACCGGGCTGGTCCATCGTGGCCAACGCGTGGGGCACCTCGTCGAGGCCGATGGTGCGGGTGATCAGCTCGGCTGGGCGCAGCACGCCGGCGGTGACCAGCCCGAGTAGCTCCGGGTAGGCGTGCGCCGCCATCCCGTGGCTGCCGCGCAGCTCCAGCTCGAACGCGATCACGAGCTCCATCGGCACGGCCGGACGGCCCTGGGCGGTGGGAAGAAGTCCGACCTGAACGTGCCGTCCCCGCCGCCGCAGGCACTCCACCGAGGCTATGCAGGTGGCGTGACTGCCCAGTGCGTCGAGCGACAGGTGCGCCCCGCCGGCGGTCGCCTCCCGAACGGCGGCGGCCACCGCGCCCGGGCCGGTGAGGGTGCTGCCGTCCAGGCAGACCGTGGCACCGAAGCTCCTGGCCAGCTCGAGCGCGGCGGGGGCGATGTCGATCGCCACCACCCGCGCGCCGCAGGCCGCGGCGATCATCACTGCGGAGAGTCCCACGCCGCCGCAGCCGTGCACCGCCACCCACTCGCCGGCGCCGACCCGCCCCTGACTGACCACCGCGCGGAACGCCGTGGCGAACCGGCAGCCGAGCGCCGCCGCGGCCGGGTAGTCCAGCTCGTCGGGGAGCCGGACCAGGTTGACGTCGGCATTGTGCAGCGCGACGTACTCGGCGAACGACCCCCAGTGGGTGAAGCCGGGCTGCGTCTGGCGTTCACAGACCTGCTGGTCGCCCGCCAGGCAGGCCGCGCACTTTCCACACGCGCAGACGAAGGGTGCGGTGACCCGGTCGCCGGGCCGCCAGCCGCGTACGCCGGTGCCGACCGCCGTGACGACGCCCGCGAACTCGTGACCGGGGACGTGTGGCGGTCGGATGTCGGAATCGTGCCCCTGCCAACCGTGCCAGTCGCTGCGGCACAACCCGGTCGCCTCGACACGGATGACGGCGCCCCCGGGTGGCGGCACCGGGTCCGGGACCTCACGGACCTCGGGTCGGACGCCGAACTCGTCGAAGATCACGGCACGCACGAGCTGCATCCTCACACGCCCACGGATCGGCGGGCGGCCCACCCCGCGCCTTCAGCAGCCGCTCGGGCTCCGGGTATGCGTCCCGCGACCTGAACCCCGATCCCCGGGGCAAGCGATGACCACAAGCGGGTGGCCGGCGACCCGGCCCACCGGTGGGGGATGCTGGGTCCGTGCAGATCACGATCCTCGGCCCGCTCGCCGTCGACGGCCGGCCGGTCCGGGGCGAGCGGCTTGCGACGGTGCTCCGCGCGCTCGTCGACGCGCGCGGGCGGGCGGTCTCCACCGCGCTGCTCGTGGACGCCGTGTGGGACGGCGCGCCCCCCGATGACGCCCCCGGTGCCGTGCAGGCGCTCGTGTCCCGGGTACGCCGCCTCGGGCTGCCCGTGGTCGCGGTGCCGGCGGGATACCGCCTGCCCGCCGAGCAGGTCACCGTTGACGCGGTCGAGGCGCGGGCGCTCGTCGAGCGGGCGCGTGCCGTACTCGGGACCGGTGACGTCCTTGCCGCCCGCAGCTCAGCCGACCAGGCCCGTGCCCTGTTCCCCGAGGTCCCGGAGCTCGTCACCGCCGCGGACGCGCGCCTGTTCGCGGACGTCGCCGCGCTGCGCGCGGAGGCGGCACTCGCCGGTCTGGGGCCGCACGACGAGGCTGACCTGCGCAGGCTTGTCGCGCGTACACCGCCGGACGAGCCGTCGGCTGCCCTGCTCGTCCGGGTCCTCGCCGCCCAGGGCCGGGACGCGGAGGCACTGGAGGTGGTCGAGCGGCTGCGCGCCGAACTGGCCGACCGGTACGGCACCGACCCGTCCCCCGTGATCGCACAGGTCCACCTGGCGCTACTGCGTGGCGAGCTCACCACCCCGGCCGTCGTGGCACCGCCCCGGCAGCCGGCGCGGATCGCCCTGCCCGCCGCATGGCGCCGCCCGGTAACCGCTCTCGTCGGCCGGGAGCAGGACGTCAAAGCGGTGCGTGCGGCACTCACTGAGGCGGCTCTGGTGACGATCGTGGCGACCGGCGGTGCGGGAAAGACCCGGCTCGCCGCCGAGGTGGCGCGGCGCGCGGCGGCGGCCGGGCAGTCGGTACGGGTGGTCGAACTCGCCGGACTGCGCTCGCCAGACGAGGTGCTGCCCACGGTGCTCGCGGCGCTTGGAGGCGCGGACACCTCGGCGACCGGCGGCAACCTGGGCCTCGAACGGAGGGTGCTCAGCCCCGAGGAGCGCCTGCGCGCCGTGGCACCGGACGTCGATGGGCTCGTCGTACTGGACAACTGCGAGCACGTTCTCGACGCGGCGGCCACCGTCGTGGCCGACCTGCTGGCGGTGACCTCACCGGAGGTCGCGGTCCTCGCGACCAGCCGGGCTCCGTTGGGCCTGGCCGGCGAGACGGTCCACCGACTGACCGTGTTGCCGGACTCCGACGCGCTCGGGCTCATCGAGTCCCGGGCGAGAGCCGGCGGTGCGGTGCTGACCTGGGACGCCGAGCGGGCGCTCGCGCTGTGCCACCGGCTCGACAACCTGCCACTGGCGCTCGAACTGGCCGCCGCACGACTGCGCCACATGCCGATCGACGATGTGCTCGCGGGGCTGACCGACCGGTTCGCGCTGCTCGACGACGCGCTGCGCGGCCTGCCGGAACGGCACGCGAGCCTGTGGGCGATGGTCGACTGGAGCCGGGAACTGCTCACCCCCGACGACCAGGCGCTGCTCCAGCGGCTCGCGGTCATCCCCGCGCCGTTCACCGCGGACCTCGCCGCCGCGGTCGCGCAGACCCCGGACGTACGACGCGGCCTGGCGACGCTCGTCGAACAGTCCCTGCTGACCCTGATCGAGGGAGAGGGCCCGCCCCGCTACCGGATGCTCGAAACCGTCCGCGAGTACGGTGAAGCCCGCCTCGACGCGGCCGGCAACCGGCGCTGCGCCATGACCGGCCTGGTCGGTTGGGCTCGGGAGTTGGCCGTCGCCCTCGCCGGCCGGTTCGTCGGCCCCGGACAGGTCGAGGCGCTCGACCACTGCGCCGCCGAGCAGGACAACCTGATCGCGGGCCTCCGCTGGGCGCTCGGGCACGACGACGAGCCGGCCGCGATCGACGTCGCCACCGCTCTGCTCCACCTCTGGACAGTGCGCGGCCTGCACCTCGAGGTCGTCGGTTGGGCACGCGGCCTGTTGCACGTCGAGGACCCGGAGCGACGGCGACGCTCGGCGACCCTGCGCGGCCGGGCCACCGGCCGGCCACTGCCCGACGCCGACCGGCTCGCCTGGACGTGCCTCGTGATCGGGGTGAACGCCGGCATCAGCGGTGAGCTGCGGCTCGCCGTGCTGGCCCGGCGGGCCCTTCGGACACTCCTGGACGAGCGGCCCGCCGAGGTGTCGCCCCGGCTGACCGCGCTCGCGTCGGCGTTGCCCGGCTTCGACGAGTCCGATCCGGAAGAGAGCCTGAAGAGCGCGGCCGAGATGATCGCGCACCCGGACCCGTACGTGCAGGCGCTCGGCCTTTTCGCCCGCGCGGCGGTACGGGAGAACGGCGGCATGCCGCAGGCGTCGATCGTCGACGCCGAGCAGGCGTACCGCCGATTCGAGGTTGTCGGTGACCACTGGGGCATGGCGATGGCGGCGGGAGCCGTCGGGCAGTTCCTGATGCCAGGCGGGGAGGCCCGGTCGGCCGAGTGGCTGACGCGCAGCGTTTGGCACATGGAACTGGTCGGCGCCACGCAGGACGCGCGGTCGATCCGGGTGCGGCTGGACGTGCAGCTCGCCCTGGCCGGCGATCCGGAGGCGGAGCGGCGGGTGGGCGAGACGGTGACATCGGGCCAGGCCGAGCAGATGGACATCGCGCAGGCGCGTCTCGGCCTGGCGCACCTCGCCTGGCAGCGCGCCCGGTACGACGAGGCACTCGCCCACGCCGACGGGGTGACCCGCACTCTCGCCGAGTGGGCCGGGCCGCCGCCGCAGCCGCGTGCCATGCTCCGGGTCGCGGTGGCGGTCCTGTACGTGCGGGTGGCCGAGGTACGGCGGTCGTCGGCGGATGACGCCGTCTCCCAGGCCGCCACGTTGCTGGCGCTCGCCGCCGCCGACGCGCTGTCCTCGCGGGACCTGCCGGTGATCGGGGCGTGGGCGCTGGGCGGCGCCGAACTCGCCGCGTACCGGGGCGATGTCGGCGCCGCCCGCGAACTGTCCGCGCTCGGTACGCGGATCGGCACCCACGTCGAGACGTTCTTCCCGCCCGGGCACGGCGAACGGCTCATCGCCGCCCTCGGAGACGAGGAGCAGCGTGAGCCGTTGCTGGCCGCGTGGCGCGAGCGGCCGGTCGCCGCCGCCGTCGCCCGGATCCGCGAGCTGATGGACGACCTGCTCGCCTAGGTCAGATCTTCTTGCGATACGCGCGCAGCGCCAGCGGCATGAACACCGCCACGAAGCCGGCGCACCAGGCGAGCGTCCACCACACGTGCGAGCCGACCGGCGTGCCGAGGAACAGTCCGCGCACCGCTGCCACCAGGTGGGTCATCGGGTTGACGTCCACGAAGGCCTGCATCCAACCGGGCAGGGTGTCGGCGCTGACGAACACGTTCGACGCGAAGCTCAGCGGCATGATCAACGCGAACATCAGGCCCTGCACCGCTCCCGGGGTACGCACCTTCATGCCCACGAAGACCGGCAGCCAGCTCAGGCAGAGCGCGAACAGCACCGCGAGCAGGCAGCCGGCGATCGCACGCAGCGGGTCGGAGTCGATCCGGAAACCGAGCAGGTAGCCGATCGCGAGGGTCGAGATCGTGACGATCACGTACCGGACGACGTCGCCCAGGACCGCGCCGAGCAGCGGCGCGGAGCGCGGGATCGGCAGCGACCGGAACCGGTCGAAGATGCCCTTGGCGATGTCGGTGTTGAGGTTGACGCCGATCGCTATGGCGCCGGTGGCGATGGTCTGCGCCAGGATGCCGGGCAGCAGGAACTGCAGGTAGTCGTGGGTGGAGCCGGCGACCGCGCCGCCGAAGATGTAGACGAAGATGATCAGGAACAGCACCGGTTGCAGCGTGACGTCGATGAGCGCCTCGGGCGTACGCCAGGTCTTGATGAGGCTGCGCTTGGCGAGCGCCAGTGAGTGCCGGACCAGCCGGAACGGCCGTGGGTTCGGGGCGGCCGTCGAGAGCACAGGGCTCGTCGTGGGGTCTGTGCGGACGAGGGTGCTCATGCGGCGACCTCCTTGAGGCTGGTGGTGTCGTCCTCGGATGCGGTCCGCCCGGTGAGGGTGAAGAACACCTCGTCGAGGCTCGGCAGGTGCAGGGAGAGTTCGGTGACCGCGATGCCGGCGGCGGCGAACCGGGCGACGCTCTCGGTCAGGGCCGCGTCGTCGGCGACCGGCACCGCGAGCACACCCTTGCGGATCTCGTCGGCCTGCGCCCCGGAGCCGACTTCGGACAGGATCGCCGCGATCCGGGACAGGTGCGCGGGGTCGGACGGCCGGACCTCGAGTGTCTGCCCCCCGACCACCCGCTTGAGCCCTTCGGGCGTGTCGTGCGCGATCACCCGGCCGTGGTCGATCACCGTGATCGAGTCCGCCAGCGCGTCGGCCTCCTCCAGGTACTGCGTGGTGAGCAGGACGGTCGACCCGTTCGTGACCAGCGACCGGACCACGTCCCACATGTCCTCGCGCTTGGCCGGGTCGAGCCCGGTCGTCGGCTCGTCCAGGAAGATCACGTCCGGCGAGCCGACGAGACTGGCGGCCAGGTCCAGCCGCCGCCGCATACCGCCGGAGTAGGTCTTGGCCTGCCGGTCGGCGGCGGCGGTCAGATCGAACCATTCGAGCAGCTCGGCGGCCCGCCGCCGCGATCCGGTGCGCCCCAGCTCCAGCAGGGTGCCGAACAGCTCCAGGTTCTGCCGCCCGGTCAGGTCCTCGTCGACCGAGGCGTACTGGCCGGTGAGCCCGATGCTCTGCCGGACCCGCTCGGCGTCGCGTACGACGTCGAAGCCGCCGATCCGGGCGGTGCCGCCGTCCGGGGTCAGGAGCGTGGAGAGGATGCGTACGGCGGTGGTCTTGCCGGCGCCGTTGGGGCCGAGCACCCCGAGCACCGTCCCTCGGGGCACGGCGAGGTCCACGCCTTGGAGCGCCCTCGTCTTCCCGAAGTTCTTCACGAGGCCCTCGGCCTCGATCACCAGGTCAGCTGTCATGCCGTAGAGCGTGCGCGGGGCACCTGACACCGCCCCGACACGGCACCGACACGCGACCGACAAGGCGGCCGGCCGGGCCGAGCCGCGTACGGCTCGCTAGTGGTTGAGGTAGGCGAGGACCGCACGAACACGCCGGTTGGCGTCCTCGGCCGGCGGCAGGTCGAGTTTGGCGAAGATGTTGGTGATGTGCTTCTCCACCGACACCGGCGCCAGGACGAGCGCGGCGCAGATGGCCGCGTTGGACAGGCCCTGGGCCATGAGGCCGAGCACCTCTCGTTCCCGCGCGGTGAGCCCGTCGACTCCGTGGTTGCGGCTGTTGCGGGTGAACAGTTGGCGGACCACCTCCGGGTCCAGGGCGGTGCCACCGTGGGCGACCCGCTCCACCGCGTCAAGGAAGTCGTCGAGAGCGGTTACGCGGTCCTTGAGAAGGTAACCGACACCGCCCCGGCCGTCGGCGAGCAGTTCCACGGCGTAGGCCCGTTCGACGTACTGGGAGACGATGAGCACCTTGGTGTCCGGATCCGTGGCACGCAGCGTCAGAGCGGCGCGGAGCCCTTCGTCGCGGAAGCCGGGTGGCAGTCGAACGTCGACGATCGACAGGTCGGGTCGGTGCTCGGTGACGGCCGCCAGCAGGGCGGGTGCGGTGTCGACGGCGGCGACGACGGTGTGGCCGGTGTCGGTCAGCAGTCGAACCATGCCGTCCCGGAGCAGCAGCAGGTCCTCGGCGATCACGATGCGCATCAGTGGGGTAGCTCCGCGGACAGGACGGTGGGACCGCCGGGTGGACTGGTGATGGTGAGCCGGCCGTCGAGTGCCTCGACGCGGCGGCGTAGACCGTCGAGCCCGGAGCCGGACGGGTCGGCACCGCCCTGTCCGTCGTCGGTGAGCGTGACGGTGACCGTGCCGGCGGTTCGGGCGAGGGTGACGACGCAGGTCCGGGCGTCGGCGTGTTTGCCCGCGTTGGCGAGACCCTCGGCGATGACGAAGTAGGCCGCCGACTCGACCGCCGGCGGGTAACGGTCGTCCGGGTCGCCCCGAATCTCGACGCTGAGCGGGCTGTCGCCGGCCAGGGCGGCGACAGCGGCGTGCAGCCCCCGGTCGGTGAGGATCGGCGGATGGATGCCGCGTACCAGCCGGCGCAGCTCGGTGAGGGCGTCGTCGAGCTGCCGGCGGGCGAGGTCCACGTCGGATGCGGCGGCCGCACCGGCCCGCAGCTTGCGGGCAGCCAGTGCCAGCGTCATGCCGGCGGCCACGATCCGGGCCTGGGCGCCGTCGTGCAGGTCCCGCTCGATCCGACGCAGCTCCGCCGCCTGGGCATCGACGACCCGACGGCGGGTCTGCGCGAGTCGGGCAGCTTCCTCGACCAGGTGCCGGTGCGCGCCGGGCGCCAGGAGAACCCGGGCCGTACGGGCCTGGAGCAGCCCGGCGGTCCGCAGGAACCACGCGGTGACCGGCAACAGCAGCACGCCGAGGACGGTCAGGCCGAACCGGCCCGGCACCGTCGTCATGAGCGGACGCATCGGGAACGGTGCGTGCGGGTTCGGCACCGCCCACGCCCACGCCGGCGCCACAACGGCGGCGAGATCGACGACGGTGACCACGATGGCGGCGATCCCGCCTGCCAGGCCCAGCGGAAACAGCGCGACCAGCCAGGCCAGGTCCCGCCAGGTGGCCGGTTGCACGGCGACCGCGCTGACCCGCTGCCGCATGGTTGCGCCCTCGATCGGCAGGTACGGCGCGGCGATCGCGGTGCCGAGCACCCAACCGGCTCGGTGCCGCTCCAGGTCGGCGAGGCGCCGGGTCACCCAGGCGGCGCCGAGGAACGCCGGGCCGCCGAGCTGCGTGATCGCCAGCAGACCGACGCCGAGGGTGGACGCCACGGCCCAGGCGAGGCCGACGACACCAGCGACGAGGCTGCTGAACAGGTACGCCAGCGCCGACATCGTTGTGCGGATCATCGCGGCGATCGTACCGGCGGCGCGCCGGCACCGGACCGCGGCCGCCGGCCGGACCCGGCCCCCGACGATCCGGAGGACGGGTCCGAGCGGCGATCCAGCCGTGCGCACGGTCAGCGTCCGTCGCTCAGGGCCGGAAGGCTGCGCCGCCGCAGCAGGACCCGGGCCGGTACGGCACCCGCGACCAGCCCCAGTGCCGCGACACCGCCGAGCATCCCCGCGTACGTGCCGGCGTCGACGAACACCCGCAACGTGCCGTCCTGCGCGGTACTGAACGCGCCGACCACGATCGCGGTGACCAGGATGCCCAGCACCAGCCCGACGGTGACCGTGATCGTCGCCTCACGCCCGACGAGCCGGTGGAGCTGCCCGGTCGTCGCCCCGGCCAGCCGCAGGCCGGCGAACTCGCGGCGACGCGCGGCGGTGGCGATGGCGAAGGTGTTGACGACCGCGATCGCCGTGAAGCCGAGGGAGATCACCACCATGAGCTCCCAGGCGCCCTGCTGGTTCTGCGCGTCACCGGCGGGTGCCGCACCGAGCGTGGGGGTCAGCCGCAGGCCGGGCCACGAGGCGGCGATCCGGTCCGGTACGTCGCCGCGGTAACGCAGCCCGACCGTGCTGACCAGTCCGCGCGGGTCGTGCGCCGCCACCAGGTCCGCGGGTAGCGTCAGGTCGCCGAAGCCACGCGCTCGGGCGTACACCCCGGCGAGGCGCAGTTGGACCTGGTGGCCGTCGGCGAGCCAGATCCGCACGTCGTCGCCCACCCGCCAGCCGTACTGACCGGTCACGTATTCGCTGGCGGCGAACGTGCCCGTGCCCGGCAGCGTCCCGGCGCGAAGATCGAGGTCGAGCACCGCCTCGGTGCCGGCGACCAGCAGACCCTGCGTCGCGTAGTCCTCGGGCTTGCCGCCCTGCTCGACGATGGCCCGCGTCGGCAACGTCGCCGCCGCACCGGTCACCCCGTCGAGAGCGGTGAGCCTCTCGACGACTCCGAGCGGAAGCCCGCCCGGAGCGGTCACCTGAGCCGTCGCGGCCGCGGTCCGCTCCGCCTGTTCCTGCGCCGTCAACTCGTCCAGCAGGGCGCTGTTGAGCAGCATGGTGGCGTTGATCGCGAACATGAGCACGAGCGGGACGGCGACCGCCGCGACCCGTCGCGGCTCGGCCCGGGTGACCAGGCCGGCCAGCCAACCGGTCGCGCCGCCGGCGCCGACGAGGCGGGACACCGGCGCCGTCAGCACCCGGACCAGCACCGGGCCGAGGGCCGCGACCGTGCACAGCAACAGGGCGGACGACACGAAGCTCATGCCCATCCCGAGCGGCCCGTCGAGCGGAACGAAGATGAGCAGGGCGATCGCGCCGGCGGTGGTCACCACCGCGACGGCGGTCCGCAGGACGAGGCCGCCGGTCGGTGCGTTCGCGGTCTCGGCGAGTGCCTGCGTCGGGGCGATCCGCACCGCTCGGCGGCCGGCGATCCGGGCACCGACGAAGGTCACCAGCATCCCGGCCACCGCGGCGGCGAGGAGCACGATCACGTTGGTCTGTACGACGAACTGGGCCGGCACCGCGCCCAGCTCCCGGAACCGGGCGGCCACCACGTGGGCGAACACCACACCCAGCGGCGCGCCCGGCAGCGCGGCGACCCCGGCGAGCAGGAGGCTTTCCACGCCGAGGAGGCGGCGCAGCTGACCGGGGGTCGCGCCGGCGGTGCGCAGGAGGGCCAGCTCGCGCAGGCGCTGGCGTACGCCGAGGGTGACCGTGCCCGTGAGGACGAAGACGGCCGAGAACGCCGTGATGCCGATGACGAAGCCGAAGATCGAGATGGGACCGATGTAGTCCGGCAGGGCGCCGGGCAGGTCGGCCCGGACCCGGTCGGCGCCGGTGAGCACGGGCGCCTCTCCGGCGACCCCTTCGACGGCGTCGCGGAGCGCGACCGGATCGGTGCCGGGTCTGGCCAGGACGGCCACCGCGGTCGGGCCGGGCAGCCCCGACACCGACGCCACCTCGCTGTCGGCGAAGAACAGCGCGCCCTGTGCGGGCAGCCCGTCCCGCCCGGCCGGTGCGGCGACACCGGACACGAGCATGGTGCGGACCCCGGTCTTGGTGGTGACGACGAGACGTCCGCCCACCGTGGTGCCCGACCGGTTGGCGAGGTCGGCGTCGATGACGACCTGGCCCGGGCCGGGTGCCTCACCGGTGCGCAGCGAGTACGGGGTCAGCGGCGCGGAGGCCCACCCGTGTCCGATCACGGGAGCATCGTCGGCACCGCGCAGTGGACGTCCGTCCGGCGTACCTGTCTGGACCGGAAAGGCGACGTCCGCGACGGCGGCCGCGACGCCCGGAAGGTTGCCCAGCCGACCCGCGAGGTCCGCTGGCAGCGAGGCGGCGCCGGTGAGCCGCTCGGACTTGACCTTGCGCTTGACCTTGACCTTGTCCTTCTTCTGCTTGGTGGTGACCATCTCGAGGGTGACGTCGCGGTCGCCCGAGACGACGATCGGCGCGGCCGCGAACCGGTTGGCCGGCGGCTTCGCGGTGAGCACGGAGGCGAGCAGCAGACCGCCGCCAGCGAGCAGGGCAACGGCCAGCAGCGCGGCGAAGAACGTGCCGGCGTACGCGCCGCGGTGCTGGCGCAGGGTGCCGAGAGCGAGCCGGATCATCGGACGGTCACCGCCATCATCTGCGCCGCGACCTTCTCGGCGGTTGGGTCGGCGAGTTCCGTGACGATCCGCCCGTCTGCGAGGAACACCGCGCGGTCGGCCCACGCCGCCGCGGCCGGGTCGTGCGTCACCATGATGATCGTCGTGCCGATGCCGTCCACCGCTTCGCGCAGCAGCCCGAGCACCTCGCGGCCGGTCGACAGGTCCAGCGCCCCGGTCGGTTCGTCGGCGAAGATGACCTCCGGACGGCTGGCCAGGGCGCGGGCGAGCGCGACCCGCTGCCGCTGGCCGCCGGACAGTTGGCCGGGCCGGTCGTTCTCCCGTCCGGTGAGCCCGACGCGGCGCATCACCTCCCGCGCCCAGTCCCGGTCCGGTCGTACCCCGGCCAGCCGCTGCGGCAGCAGGACGTTGTTCCAGACCGACAACGCGTCCATCAGGTTGTACGACTGGAAGACGAACCCGACCCGCCGCCGCCGTGCCTGGGTGAGCTGCGGCTCACGCAGCCCGCCGATGTCCTGACCGGCGAGGAGCACCCGTCCGCTGTCCGGCCGATCCAGGCCCGCCGCGCAGTGCAGAAGCGTCGATTTGCCCGAGCCCGACGGACCCATCACCGCGCAGAACGAACCGGCCTCGAAGGCGACCGACACGCCATCCAACGCCCGGACACCGCCCCCGCCGGCATAGGTCTTCGTCACGTCGAGCACCTCGACGACCGGCCCGCGAGCGGGGGTCACATCGCTGTTTCGCATAGCGGAAAGCCTGGTCGAGGTCGCGTTTCCGGAACATACGGCGACCCATGATCTCGGTGGTGGGGAAACCCCTACCGTCGGCTGCTCAGTCCGGCAGACCGGTGCACGCGACCCCGTCGATGGTGCACGCCGTGGGGGCGGAGCCGACCGTCGAGCCGTTGACCCGGAACGTCACCTGCACCGAAGCGCTGCCGGCCACCTGTCCGGCGCTGCCGTCCGGTACGAACGTCCACACCGCTCCGTTCTGGCTGGCCCGAGCGCCCTCGACCGACGTGACCCGCAGCGAATCCCTGGGCAGGGTGACGACCAACGTCCACCGCGTCACCGGCACCGGTCCGCGATTGCTGATCGTCACGGCGGCGCCGTAGCTGAGCAGGGCGTTCTCCGCGATGGCAAAGTCGCCGCGCAGGGCGGCCGGCGTGGGTGCGGCCGCCGAGGCGGTCGGTGCGGGGGCGCTGGTCGACGGTTCGGTGGTGGACGGGGCTGGCGGGGGAGTGGACCTCGTCGGGCTGGTGGCCGCCGGTCTCGCCTGCGCCCGGGGCGTACCGACCTGCGGCGTGCCCACCTGCTCGGCGGACGGCGGCGGGGCGAGGGTCACCGGTGCCAGCCGCTCCGGCGTGCGCAGCACCCCGATGATGGAGACCGCAGTCGCGACCAGCACCCCGAGCGCCGCGATCAGGGCCACCCAGGTGGCCCGCGAGCCGTCGCCGCGACCGGGGAGCGCCCGCCGTACGGCCGCGGCGATGGCCACGATCCGGTCCAGCAGAATGATCGCCGCGGTACGCCGTGGCTGGGGCGGAGTTGCCGGCACTACCTGTCTCCCCTTCAGTTCGTCCCGGACGGGCGCCCGCGACCCTTCCGGTCGCCGTGGCGTTCGCTCGGCCTACAGCGCGCGAAGCCCGACGAGTATCGCCTCAAGCAGGTCCTCGGACGGCAGCTCCGACAGCGACGGCGGTTGGTGCGTCTCGATCAGCCCGGCCGCCAGCAGGTCGCTGAGCAGTACCCGGACGGTGCCCAGGGGCAGATCCAGCTCGGCGCCGACCTCAGCCACCGACAGTGGATGGTGACACAGCTCGACGATCCGCGCCTGTTCGGGGAAGAGCGGTGCGTCAGGCGTGGCCGCCCGCCGGGCGACGACCAGTGAGATCAGATCGAACTGCCCGCGCTCGGGTGCGGTGCGCCCGCCGGTCATCGTGTAGGGGCGGGCCACCGGGCCGGCGTCGTCGTCGTACCACGCCTCGTCAGCCGTGCCGGTGGTGTACACCAGTGTCCCCGCTCGTCGCCGAGGAGGCCGGTACCAGGCGGACCGGCAGGTGCCTTTCGGCCTGCCCCACGAAGAGCGCCACCTCGTACGCCATGTCGCCGACCTCGGCGTCGTCACCGGCGATCCGAACGGTGAGGATGGTCCCGTTCCGGATGGTGGCGATGAACAGGAACGACCGCGACATCTGCACCACGATCTGACGCAGCCCGCCCGCCTCGCACGTCCGGGTGACGGCCTGCCCCAACGCCAGCAGGCCGGCGACCACACCGGAGATCTGTTCGGCCAGCTTCGCCTCGACATGCCGGGAACCGCCGAGCGGCAGCCCGTCCGGAGAGAGCACCACGGCGAACTGCGCGCCGGGTACCCGGTCGACCAGGCGGTCCAGGGCGCCGGTCAGGCTGTCGCTGGTGGCCACTGCATGCGTCATCGATGTCTCCTTGTTGCTCTTGCTACCGGCAGTTCGACGGTCTCGGGGCCGGCGCCGCCGGTTTCGCGGCCGGTCGGCCCGGGTTGGCGGATCCGCATCGGCAGCTCGCCGTGGCCGCTCGGGTCGGCCGCGTCGGCTCCGCCCCGGGCCGGCGGGTACGCGGGGCCGGGGGGCGACGTGGCCGTTCCGTCGCCGGTGCCGGCCCGGCCACCACCGGCACCGGTCACCGTGACCAACCCGGCCGGGAGCAGCACGATCGCCGCCGTCCCGCCGCGCTGGCTGGGACGCAGCGAGATCCGGGCGCCACAGCGGGCGGCGAGCAGGGCGGCGGTGTACAGCCCCGCCGGCCCGACGGGCGGGCCGTTCGGTGGCGGGTTGCCGAGCAGGTGGTTCGCCTCGGCCAGCGCGGTCGCGTCGAGGCCACGCCCGTCGTCGACGACCACGACCGCGCAGCCCTGTGGCCGGTGCTCACCGGCGATCCGGACGGTGGTGTCTGTCGACGAGAAGGCGAGGGCGTTCTCGATCAGCTCGGCCAGCAGGTGGATGACGTCCGTGACGGCGGGACCCGCGAGCGACCATGGCCAGTGCGGCGCGATCAGGACCCGGTGGTACTCCGGCACCTCGGCGACCGCGCCGCGCGCGATGTCGAGCAGTGGCACCGGGCGCCGCCATCGGCGGGCCGGGGTCGCACCGGCGAGGGCGATCAGCTTCTCCACGTTGCGCCGGACCCGCGTGGTGAGGTGGTCGAGCTGGAACAGCTCGTCGGCCCCCTCGGCGGCCCGCTCCCGCCGCTGCATGCCGTCCAGCAGGTTGAGCTGGTCGCGCAGCAGGACCTGGTTGCGTCGGGTCACCCGCAGGAACAGGTCCTGGGTGCGCTCCGCGGCCGAGGCATCCCGGGCCGGGACCGTGGAGTGGACCTCCGCCGCGACGTCGGGGCGGGTCAGCGCGGTGCCGCCCGGCTCCGCCAGTCCACCCGGTGGCTGCCGCCGATCGCGGTCGGTGCCCGACCGGGCCAGCCCTTCGGTCAACCGTCGGACCGTGCCGGCCCAGCTCAACAGGACCGCGATCACCGCGATGAGTCCGAGCCCCACCACCGCGCCGGTACGCGCCACGACCACGGCCGCACCCGGCGTGGCCCGCTCGACACTGCTCCGCGCGGTGGTCGTCACCAACTCGTGCAGCGCGCCGAGGGCGTCGTCCGCAGCGGCCCGCCAATCCGCCATGGTGATCCCGCTCAGGGCGTTGGCGCTGCCTGCCCGCAGCAGCATGTCCTCCAGGGCGAGCAGGCCGGCGAATCGAGGGCCCGCCGTGAACCCCTGGTGCTCGCCCCGACCGTCGACGGGAAGCCCGGCGGTCGCCTCGGCGCGTGCGTACCGCTGGTTGCTGATCAGTTCGGCCAGACGACGCCGCTGGTCGGCGTCGACCGGGTCACCGGTCAGGGCGGCGCTGACCAGGGTGTCCTCCCGGGCGAGCAGTTCGCGGGCGCGGGCCAGGGCGATCACCGCACGGGTGTCGGCGGCCAGCTCGCTCTCGTACGCGCCCCACTCGGGGCCGTAGACGTCGAATGCGACATCGACGAGCTGGTCGTACCCGTCGACCGCCTCGGCCGGGTCGAGTTGCTCGGCGTCCACCTGGGACCGGATGGTGCCCAGTCCGTTCAGCCGCCGGACCAGCTCGTCGGCCCGGTCGCGGACCGCGCCGGCGGTGAGCAGCCGGAGGTCGGTGCCCTCGGTGAACGCGCGGACCTCGGCCGCGGCCCGGTCGGTCCCCTCGCGTGCCCCGTCCAGCCCGGTCGCCGGCAGCCCGGCTCCGGCCCTCGTCTCGGCGGTGAGCCGGCGTTCGGCCTGCAGGCTCAGGATCAGCCGGTCGATCGGCTGGCCCAGAGTGTCCGCCAGGGCCCGCACCCGGAGCAGGTCGGCGGCGTCCTGGCTGGTCAGGTAGGCCGCGTACGACCAGAGCGTGAGCAGCACGACCGCCAGCGCGACGAGCCTCATCCGGATCGGCGGGTCCTCGGGCCGCGTCACGTTCCGCTCCGCTCGGCCCACCGGCATCCGGCGCACGGCGGCCTCATCGGGCCGACCGTTGCGGCCACGGCTGCCCGGCCGCGTTGCTGGCACGGTCGGCGACGACGGTGCGCAGCAGAGCCAGCAGCTCCGCGCGGTTGGCGCAGTTCAGTCGGTTGCGCATCCGGGCCACGTGGTGCTCCACGGTCTTGGCCGAGATGAAGAGTCGGTCGCCGATCTCCCGATAGGTCAGCCCGGCCAGCACCAACTCGGCCACCTCGTACTCGCGGTCGCTGAGCCCCTGCTGGGTGGGGCCGGCGATGGCGTCGGCGACCTGGGCGGTGCTCTCGCCGGCCGCGGGTCGCTGCCCGCCGTTGCCGCCGGCCGGCCGGCCCTGCAGAACCCGGGCACATTCCAGCAGGGTGGTCATCGCCCGCCGGTCCGAGGTCCGGATCGCTGCCTGCCCGGCGAGGCGGGCGCCGTCCCAGCACAGTCCGGTGTCGTGCAGCCCTCGGGCGGCGGCCTCCACCCGGACCGGGTCGACCACGCCCCGGAGCACCTCCACCCAGCTCTCGGCGGCCGCGGCGACCACGGCGGCGTACCGGCTGTGGCCCGCGGCGGCGAGGAGGGCGGTGACGTGTTCGTCGGCGACCGCCGGCTCGTCGGTCAGGATCGCGGCGTGCAGCCCACTCCAGTGCAGCGGGATGCTCCACAGTGCCGGCCCGCCGAGTCGGCCCAGCAGCGACCGGCCCTCCCGCAGGTACGGGTCCAGTCGGGCCAGGTCACCCAGCCGGGCGCCGGCGATGGCGAGCTCGCCCAGCGGCAGCAGCGTGAACAGGTCGACGGGGTGCCGGACCACCGCCTCCAGCGCCTGCCCCCAGCCACGCGTGAGCGCCCCGAGGTCGCTGTTGCGCCGGCCGATGCCCATCCGGAGCGCGGCGGCGAAGAGCAGGTCGCGTGACTCCAACGGGCGCCCGTCGACCGTCACCGCGGCGAGGCGTTCGGCTGCGGCGTGCGTCTGGCCCCGGACCATCAGGATCCAGGCCTGCAACAGCCGGTGACGGCGGGCCATCAGCGGGCCGCCGACACCTGCCACCAGGGCCCGGTGCAGCACCCGCTCGGCGATCTCCAGCTCGCCGCAGTGCACCGCGGTCAGGGCGGCCAGCGCGGCCGGGCTGTCCGGCAGGAGTGCCGCTTGCCCGGCCGGCTCCAGCAGCGCGGCGGCCTGCACGAGCGCGGAGAGCGCGGCTGTCGGCGGGCCGGTGACGCTCTCCCGTACCCCGTCGGCCATCAGCCGGGCGGCGCTGGCGTGCAGCGTGGGCGGTTCGCCGGCCGGGCCGTCCGCCGCCGGTTCGGCGACGGCGGTCAGGTCACCGGAGGCGAGCCCGCCGACGGTGGCGAATGCCACCGACGACGCGGTGCCCGACCACCGGTACAGCTCCACGCTGCGACCGACGTGACCGCGGTGCGCCAGGGCGGTCGCGGACACCATGGCGGCCTCCGTGCGGTCGGCCGGAGCGGTCGCGCTCAGCAGCCGGTCGGCCAGCCGCAGGGCGTCGTCGAGGTTGCCGGCCAGCGCGGCGGCGAGCGCCTGCCGCGCGTTCGCCGGCCGCCCGGCCGCCGTGGCGCCGGCGAACAGTTCGGCGGCGAAGGCTGGCTCGTCGGCCAGCGCCTCCTCCGCGGCGGCTGCCAGCGTCGAGGCCGGGCAGTCGCCGAGCACGCCGGCCGCGAGCAGGGAGCGGACCAGCGGCAGCACCGCGCCGCCCCGCGCGAGCTGCAATTCGGTGAGCCGCCGCCAGACCGCGGCGCGATCGTTGGCCGGGCTGAGCGCGGTGACGGCTCGCCGGACGATCGGCGCGAGCCGGCCGTCGGCGCCGAGCAGCCCGGCTCCCCTGGTCATGGCGATCAGTTCGTCGACCGCCTCCGGCTCCTGACCGAGGAGCGCGCCGAGCATGCTCACCGGCAGCGGCACGCCCGCCGCGACGGCGAGCATCAGTCGGCGAACGTCGGAGGGCAGCACCTCCAGGTCCGGTCCGAACTCAAGGACGACGGACCGGGGTGGCTCGACCGTGGTGCCCGCCGGGCACTCCGGCCCGCGCAGTCCGCGGGCCAGCCGCTCGACGTCACGGGGCACGCCGCCGGTCTGCGTGTGTACGAAGTCGACCAGGTCGCTCCGCCTGCTCAGCTCCGGCGCGGCGGCGAGGTAGGCGGCGGTCTGCTCCCCGGTGAACGGGGTGAGCAGCACCGCCTGCCCGTCCCGGCGCAGGGCGTCGGCCAACTCCATGAGGGCCGCCGACCGGGGCCACGGGCGGTGGGCGACCACGAGGCGGTGGCGACGGGTGGACACCAGGCGCAGCAGCGCCCCGAGCCGGGCGTCGTCGAGCAGGTGCGCGTCGTCGACCAGCAGCAGCGTGTCGGGGTCGACCTGTTCGCCCGGCTCCGGAGCGCCCGTGCGCACGGCGATCCCGGCCCGCCGGTGGAGCCGCGCCAGCTCCGCGAGCAGTGCGGTCTTGCCGTGGCCGCCCGGCCCGGCCAGACCAACGGTGAGCGGGCCGGTCGGGTCCTCCGAGACCATGTCCAGCAGGGCCTTCGGACCCTTGCCCAGGACCAGCCTGGATTCGGCGACGTCATTCATGATCATTGTGGTCATCCTTCGCGTCCCCGGCTGAGGGCCAGCGCCAGGCGGGACGCCTTCGGCAGTTCCAGTGGGAGAACCCGCACCGGGGGTCGAGGTGGCGGATCGCCCGGAACGGTGTTGTCGTGGTGGGGGCGGCGCGGCGCCGGGATGGCGGCCCGGCCGGCGCCGCTGACCGGCGCCGGTTCGCGTACCGGGTCCGGCCGGCGGGGGCGCGGCGACACCACCTGGCAGGCCGCCCTCGCGGCCCCGGTGGCGGCGGTCAGTTGCGAGTCCGGTTCCACCTCGACGGGGACCGGGAGAGCCGCGGTGATCAGCTCGGTGACGAGCGGGATGCGGGCGGAGCCGCCGGCGAGCAGGACGCCGTCGAGGTGGGCCAGCTTCAGGCCGGCGCCGCACACGGTCCGGAGCAGGAGGTCGACGGTGGCCTGCACCGTCGGGCGGATCATGTCCTCGAACTGCGCCCGGGTCACCGGTATCCGCGCCGGCCCGGTCGGCAGGGTCAGCACCACGTCGGCCGCCAGATCGACGGTCAGCTCACGCTTGACCCGGTCACACTCCGACCGGAGCCCCCGCAGGGCGGCGTTGGTCTCCCGGCGTGCGGTGGTGGCCAACTCCCGGGCCAGCACGGTTCGTACGTGCCCGGCCAGCACCTCGTCGAAGTCGGCGCCGCCGATCTGGTCGAGGCCCTGGGGCGTGCCGAAGCTCTCGTACGTGCCCCGCGGCGTGCGCCGCACCAGTGCCGCCTCGAAGCTGTTTCCACCCAGTGCGTAGACGGCGGCCGTGGTGCCCGCGAACCCGTGCGCCGCGTGGCTCTCGGCCACCGTGACCGTGTGGGGCAGCAGCGTCACGTTGCGCAGGCCGAGGTCGAACAGCGCCCGGTGCAGCAACTCCCGCCGGTACGGGCGCCAGCCCGCCGGGTGGCTGAGCACGATCGCCTCGGCCGGGCCGCCTTCCATGGCGTACACCTGCTCGACCACCCACGTTGCCAGCTCGGCGGCCAGCGTCTGCGGTGCGCACGGCTCGCCGCCGAGCAGCAGGGGCACGTCGTCGCCGATCCGCCGGACGAAGTCCCGTGTGGTGCGGCTGCCGTCGTCGGTCGCGGGCTCGCCGATGTGCAGCGAACCGTCCGTCGACAGGTACAACACCGACGGTACGAGAGCCGAGTCGGCGTTCAGCGGCACCGCCTCGGGGCGCGTCCAGGTCGTGCCGTGTCGCCGCGCGACGGCAGCGGCCGTGTTGGTGTTTCCGATGTCTATCCCCAGGACGTAAGGCATCCGTCTCGTAACTCCCCGTGAGTTGGCTGACCAGCGGTGATGGCGTCGGTGCCGCCCGACGACCCACCCCCGGCGAGCCCCCGCGAGCTCCTACGTTCGTACCAGAGATCGGCTCCCGATCGGGACCCTAATCTGGCCGGGACGGTTTCCCCCAGTCCCCCTAACGTAGGAGGCGCCGGAGGCCCCAACGCGGCGGGACCAGATGCGGGCCGAGCCCCGATGTCCACGGTCGCTCCCCGCAATAACGTCGCTGTCGACGAAAGACGGTCGCCGATGCCAATCCGAGGAGAACCGGCACATGGACTCGCACCAGACCCTTCACGACTTCGTGCTCGACCTGCTGACGAACCCGGACGCGCGGTCGGCGTTCGACCTCGACCCGGAGGGTGCACTGAACGCCGCGGGGCTGACCGACATCACCGCCGCCGACGTGCAGGACGTGGTTCCGCTCGTGGTCGACTACGCCCCGGGGCAGGGTCTCGCGCCGCTGGCTCCGGTCGGGCAGCTCGGGTTCGACCCGCTGGTGACCGACGCCACTGACGCGGTCGGCCAACTGCAGAGCGTGGCGCAGCAGATCAGCATCACCAGCTCTCCCACCGGCCTGGACGTCAAGGCCGGCGTGCTGGGCGCCATCGCCGTCGACCCGGCGACTCTCGCCGCCGGGGTCACCGTGCTGCCCGGGATCGGCCTGGGCGTCGGTCCGAACGGCCTCGACACCGACCTCACCGGTGTGAACGACGTGGCGCACACCCTCGACGCCGACGTGGTGGCGCCGGTGGACGGCATCGCCGACCCGCTGCTCGGTGACGTCACCGGCACGGTCGGCAACCCGACCGGCGTGCTCGGCACCACCGACCCGAGCCTGCTCGGTGGCGACCTGACCGGTGGTCTCCTCTCCGGCACCACCGGTCAGCTCGACGGTGTCGTCGGCTCGCTCGGTGTCGGCGACACCCTGGGCGGGCTGGGCCTGGGTGACGGTGGCGGCGTCGGCGGCGTGGTCCCGCCGGTCGACGTGCCGTCCGTGGTGGGCGGCGTGACGCACCAGGTGGACGGGCTTCTCCCCGGTGTCACCGGCACGGTCGGTGACGTGACCGGTGGAGTCACCGGCGGCGTGCTCGGCGACTCGCACGACGGGGGGCACGCCTCGTCGGACAACGGACTGCTGGGCATCACCGGCGGTCTGCTCTGACCGGGATTCCCGGTGGAAACGGAAGGCCGGATCGCCTCGGGCGATCCGGCCCTCTCCGGTTCCACATCCGGCCCCTCTTGATAATTGAGCCGAAATCCGCACACTTGGTGCGGTGATGGCGGGGATCTGGTTGGACGTGCTGGACGAGATCGCCCGCACGTGCCACACACACGGACGTGGCGACCTGCTCCAGACGGTGCGGCAGCGGCGTACCCAACTGCTGGACCCGAAGCTCCGCGTCCTGGTCATCGGCGAACCGAACCAGGGCAAGAGCCAGCTGATCAACGCGATCATCAACGCGCCGGCCTGCCCGGTAGGCGACGGGCGTACCACCGTCCTCCCGACCGTGGTGCAGCATGCCGACGTCACCTCCGCCGCCGTGGTCCAGGCGCCCCCACCGGCCCCGGGCCGTCCTGCCGGCACCGCGCCCGCGGCGATCGTCGAGCGAACCCCGGTGGCACTCAACCAGGTCGCGGCGGGGGTGGCCGGCACGATCGGTCGTCGGCCCGGTGGCGGCCCGGTGTACGTCGAGATCGGACTGCCCCGCGCCCTGCTCGGTGGCGGACTGGTGCTGGTGGACACCCCGGGCACCGACGAGATCGCCGTGCTCGGCAGCGTCGCCCCGGTCGCCGCTCCCAGCCGCGCGGACACCGTGTTGCTGGTCTCCGACTCCACTCGGGAACTCTCGGTCACCGAACTGAACATGCTGCTGCACGTCATGCGTTCGCATCCGAACGTGGTCGTGGTGCAGAGCAAGACCGATCTCGTGGCGGACTGGCGCGCGGTCGCCGAGCGCAACCGGCAACACCTGGCGGACGCCGGCGTCCCGGTGCCGCTGATCCCGGTCTCGGCGGCGCTGCGGCTGCGCGCTGCCGCGGCCGACGACCGCGGTCTCAATGCCGAGTCCGGCTTTCCCGCGCTGATCGCCCGCTTGCAGCGGGACCTGGCCGGCAAGTCCGACCAACTGGCCCGGGCCTCGGTGCAGGGGGTGGCCCGGACGGTGGTGGAGCAGTTGGCCGCGCCGCTGCGCGCCGAGCTGGCGACCCAGGAGGCCGAGGTGCAGTCCGGGCCGATCTCCCGGCTGCACGCGGCCCAGCGTGAGGTGGACGAGCTGCGCCGCTGCACCACCCGGTGGCAGAACACCCTCACCGACGAGATGGCCGACCTGCTCTCCGACATCGAGTACGACCTGCGCGACCGGACCCGGCAGATCCTGCGCACGGTGGACGAGGCGTTTGACACAGCCGATCCGTTGGTCGCCTGGGACACCTTCCAGGACTGGCTGGAGCGAAGCCTGGTGGAGGCGGCGGAGGCGAACCACGAGTGGCTGATCCAGCGCTGCGACTGGATCGCCCGCCGGGTGGCCGCCAACTTCACCCGGTACGGCTACGACGTGCTGCCGCCGTGGTCGATGACGATGCCGGAGGATTTCGGCGACCGCCTGCCAGAGCTGGAACGTCCGAGGATCGACCGGTTCACCACTGGTCAGAAGCTGTTCACCGGCATGAAGGGCTCGTACGGCGGCATGCTGATGTTCGGTCTGGCGACCACGCTGGCCGGAATGCCGATGATCAATCCGGTCTCGGTCGGCATCGGCGCGCTCTTCGGCGGCAAGAGCATCCGCGACGAGGGCAAGCAGTTGCTCCGCCGCCGGCAGGCGACCGCCAAGACGGCGATTCAGCGGCATGTCGACGACTTCTTCGTCCAGATGATCAGAGACTGCCGGGACGCCGCCCGGCAGGTGCAGCGGATGCTGCGGGACCACTTCACCGGGCTGACCGAGGAGTTGCAGGAGGCCATCGTCCAGTCCTTCCGCAGCGCGAAGCAGGAGGCTGACACCGATGCCGCCCTGCGCGAGCAGCGGCAGCGCGAGATCCGGCTGAGGATGACCCGGTTGGCCGCGCTCTACGAGCAGGCTCAGCAGCTGAGCGGTGCCCGCCCCGCCCCGGTGCTGTTGGAACCCCGGGCATGACCGTCGGGTTGCGGTTGGATGAGGCGGCGTGGGGCTTGCTGCACCAGGCCATCGACCTCTACCAGGACAATCCCCGGGCGCTGGGGGAGTTGCGGCACCAGGTGGCCCGGTTGGAGCAACCGCTGCGGATCGCGGTCGCCGGTCCCTGGCGTTCCGGCAAATCGACGGTGCTGAACGCGCTGATGGGTGAGGAGGTCGCGCCGGTCGAGGGCGCCGACGGCGTCTTCACCTGGTACGAGGACGGTGCCCAGCCGCGCGCTACCGCCTACCCGGCCGGTCAACCTCCGCAGGAGCTGACGGTGCTCAAGTCGGCGACCGGGATGCGGGTGGATCTCGGCTGGCGGGCGGGGGAGGTCCGCGACATTGTGGTGCAGTGGCCGACCCGGGCGCTGCGGCAGGTCACCCTGATCGACACCCCGGCGGTCACCGACACCGGTGAGCAGGGCCACGTGCCGGTGATGGAACGCGTGCTGCGGGACGCGGACGCGGTGTTGTACCTGACCCGCGATGGTCGCGACAGCGATCTGCGGGTGCTGGAGTCCAGCCGGGAGAGTGCCGTCGGGCAGGCCGCCCCGGTAAATGTGATCATGGTGTTGTCCCGGGCGGACGAGACCGGTGGCGGCCGGATCGACGGGTTGCTCACCGCCCGCCAGCTCGCCCGACGGCACCACCGCGAACCGCGGGTGAGCGCGCTCTGCGTGAACGTGGTGGCGTGCAGCGGGGCGCTCGGCCTCGCGGGCCGGACGCTCGGCGAGTCGGCTTTCGCCGCGCTCGCCATGCTGGCCCGGGTGCCCCGACCGGAGCTGGAGGCGCACCTGCTCTCCGCCGACCGTTTCGTCCGGGGCGAGCTGCCGGTACGGCTGGACCCCGAGGTCCGCGCCGAACTGCTGGATCGGTTCGGGCTCTTCGGGATCCGGTTGGCGACCACCCTGGTCCGCGCCGGGTTCGACAGCCGGGTGAAACTCTCCGCCGAACTCATTCGGCGCAGCGGGCTCACCGAGCTGCGGGAGTCGGTGACCCGCTGCTTCATCGACCGCCGAGACACGCTCAAGGCCCGGTCGGCGCTGGCCGCCGTGGAGGCCCTGCTGCGGGCCGAACCCGCCCGGGGCACCGACGAGCTGGTCGGCGCGATCGAGCAGATCCTCGCTGGTGCGCACGAGTTTCGGGAGCTACGCCTCCTGGTGGCGCTGCGCAACTCCCGGCTGGGCTTCGACGCCGACCTGGTCGCCGAGGCGCAGCGACTGATCGGGGGCGACGGGGTCGGGCTGGCCGCCCGACTCGGTGTCGAGCACGAGGCGACCGTGCAGCGGCTCTGGGAGGTCGCCGCCGATGCTCAGTGGCGATGGCGGGACCGGGCGGAGGATCCCCTGCTCCCGCTGGCCCAGCGACGCGGCGCGCAGGTCGTCGTCCGCAGCTGCGAGGGGATGCTCGCCGAGTTGGCCGCGGGCGGCCGGTGAGGAGCTTCTCCACCCGGACGCTCACCCTCATGGCCCTCGACGCCGCGCCCGCCGACGCTCAGGCCGGCGGCAGCTGCGGCAGCTGACCACATCACCGCCGGCTGGCGCAGGCGACACACGTACGCGCCGAGGGGCGGGCGACCAGCCGCTCGGCGGGAATCGGTCGGGAGCAGCGTTCGCACACGCCGTACGTGCCGGCGTCGACCCGTTGCAACGCGACGTCCAACTCGGCGAGGCGCCGGCGCGCCGCCTCCAGGACCGCGGTGAGCTGTGCCCGTTCGAACGCGATCGTGCTGCCCTCGGGGTCGTGCTCGTCATCGGCGTTGGACGACCGGGATGCCTCGAAGAGGCTCCGCAGATCGCCGTCCATGGCTGCGGCCTGAGCCTCGGTCTCGGCGCGCAGTCGTAGCAGTGCCGCACGGACCGAGTCGTTGTCCCTGTTCATGACCGTTCAACGGTACTGCGCAGGCCCGCAGACCGCCGGCGGCCCGCGCGCTGGATCTACATGAAGTTGCGGGTGTGCAGGGCGGAGAGCGCGGCCGCCTCGTCGGGTCGGAAACCCAGCCGTACCAGCCGGCGCTGGCGGCCCTGATCCATCGCACGCTGCAGGTCCTGCACCCGGTCGAAGCCGGCGGACACGTCATCGGGGTGCCAGCCGCCGGCCGCGAGCACCACGAGCGCGTCGAAGACGTCCGCGTTGAGGCCCGCGGTGTCGACGAGCGCGTCGTGCCGGCGGTGGATGGCCGCCCGCAGTCGGTCATGCAACCGCGGGTCCACGGATGCCTGGTGCTCCAGGTGCGCCATGCCGAACACCACGTGCCGGCGCTCGTCCTGCATCGCCAGCCAGCAGATCCGCCGGGTCACCGGGTCCGGGGCGTTCTGCTCCAGGAACGAGAGCAGGTCGACGAAGCTGCCCTCGCCGAGCACCGAGAGCAGGAACGAGGCCAGCGCGAAGTCGGATTCGGCGACGAGCGTGAAGAGCGACTGCCGGCCGCCGGCCGACGACGTGCCCAGCTCCGCTCCGCGCAGCAGCGCCCGCCGGCTGAACACCTCCATGTGCCGAGCCTCATCGGCCATCTGTACGGCGAGAAGCTGCACCACCTCGCGGAAGTGCGGGTGGATGCGCCCGACGAAGCGCGCCGGCACGACGAGTGCGGCCTGCTCGTTCTCGACGAGGTAGGTCATCACCTGCACGACCGCGGCCTCGACGTCGGCCGGCAGCGTGAACGCGTCGTCCCACGACACCGCGGTCTCCGGGTCCCACTGCCGCGCGGCCGCCTGCGCGTACAGCTTGGGCGCGACGTCGGCCCAGACCAGATCGCGCTCGTCCAGGTCGAACCGGGCCTCGGGGCCGCCGGCCTCCAGCAGCGCACCGCGGGCGCCGAGCCCCCAGCGGGGCGGCGGACGACTGCTGAGCGCCGACGGCAGGGCGGGCCCGGCCCGCTCCGCGCCGAACCAGCGGTCGTCATCCGCCGTGCCCCGGACGACCACCGCCGCCAGCTCGCTCCGGTCGGCCGGATCCGGCCATTCGAGCCGGTGGCCCCGGCTCCGGCACCAGGCGGGCAGGTGCACGGGCAGGGCCGGGTCGCGGCCGGAGACCGCCAGCCGGCCGCCGGGCGGTAGCCCGGCGAGGGCGCGTTGCACCAGCAGGTGTGCGCCGCGGCCGAAGCCCAGGCCGCCGAGGTGGATCTCGACGTCGGCGGCCGGCACGCTGCTCACGGCCGATAGTCCGCGGCCGTCACCCGCCCGTCGGCGGCGTAGAACCCGCTCGCGTCGACCGCCCGGGCGAGGGCGTCGTACCTCGTGGTCCGGCCGTCTTCCCAGGCCGTCAGCCCTTCGAGGTCGAGCAATGGCCGTACCTGCGGGTCGGCGTACGACATGCCACGCAGCAGCGTGCCGAAGAGCTGGACCCCGGCGGACGCCGGGTCGAGCACCGTCATGTTGCAGTGGTCGTATCGCGCGGTCTGCGCGACGATCCGGGTGCCATCGGCCGGCAGCGTGCCTTCCTGAACGAACGCCAGGTGGTTGGCGTCGATCATGCAGGCGGCGTCCACCTCCTTGGACATGAGGGCCCGAGCGGCGTCGCGCTCGCCGCCGATGTGGTCGCCGTGCAGACCGACGCCGACGTCGAACCGGCGTACCTCGACCTCGACTCCGGCGGCCGCGAGGTGCCCGAGCGGGATCAGCGTCGCCTGTGGACTGTCCACGGCACCGACGGCCACCAGCATCCCGGCGAGGTCCTCGACCTGCCGCACCGGTGAGTCGGCGCGCACCACCACGACCGAGGTGAGGTCCCGGTCGGTGTCGCGCATGGTGAGTGCTCGCACGGCGCTGCCGCTGGCCGCCGCCAGGCGTTCCGCCCGTAGCCAGGCGAGGGGGGAGTTCCACGCGGCGTCGATCCGCCCGGCGACGAGGTCCTCGACCTGCCGCTCGTAGTGGGAGTAGAGGACGAAGTCGAAGTCCAGCCCGCCCTCTCGGAGCCAGGCACGGAAGCCCTCCCAGATGGTCACCACCTTGGGGTCGTAGGCGACCGCCCCCATCAGGACCGCTGGCGCCGGCATCAGCGGTTGGCCTCGTCGAGCAGCGGCAGCCCGGTAGCGACGCGACCGACGAAGTCGTGCAGGGCGTCGGTCGTAGGTGCCATCACCCGGGCCGCACGAGAGTCGCGGAATCGGCGTTCGAGGCCCAACTCCTTGCGGAACGCGCTGCCGCCGCAGAGCTGCATCGCCCCGTCAGTCACGTCGGCGGCCGTCTCGCCAGCGAGTGCCTTGACCTGCAACACCCGCAGCATCGCGTCCTCCCGGCCGGTCTCCAGAGCGGTGAGGGTGTCGCCGAGGAAGGCGCGCAGGGCGTCGGTGCGGATCTTCAGTTGGGCGAAGCCGCGCCGGGTGACGGGCGCGTCGCGCAGGGCCGCGCCGGTGTGTGTGAGCGTGGTCCTGGTGAGGTGCCGGCCAGCCTCGGCGACCGCGCTGTCGGCGAGGCCGAGGCAGAACGCGGCGTTCAGCACCAGGAACCAGGGGAGGACCGCGCCAAGCGCGGTGTCCAGGCCGGCACCGTCGGCTGCCAGCATCGCGCCGGTGGGGACCCGGAGCCCGTCGGCCGTCATCGGTCGGGAGCCGTTGCCGCGCAGGCCGAGCCCGTCGAAGTCGCCGGTGATGCTGAGGCCGGCGCTGTCGGCCGGGACGAGCCACAGGGTCATCGGACCCGCCCCCGGGGACAGCGGGAGGCTCGACCAGACATAGCTGTTCACCTCGCCGGCCGAGGTGACCCAGCTCTTCCTGGCGTCGAGCCGGACGGTGCCGTCGTCGGCGGCCGACGCGGTGCCGGTCGGCGACCAGAAGTGGCTGCGCGAACCGAACTCGGAGAAGGCCAACGTGGTCAGATGATCGCCGGCCGCGATGGCCGTGCGGACCTCGCGCGGGCCGTGTGCCTCGATGACGGCGGTCGCCGCGTAGTGCATGAGAACAACCATCGCCGTGGAGCCGCACTCGGCGGCCAGCCGCTCGATGACCTCGGCGACCGCGCGTATCCCCTGGCCGCCGCCACCGACCTCGGTCGAGGAGGCCAGGCCGAGCAGGCCAGCCGAGGCGAGGGCGTCGACGCCCCGCCGGGGAAAGGAACCGTCCCGGTCGACAGTCGCCGCCTGGGGGCGGATCACGTCGTCGATCAGCGGGCCGAGTGCGTCCGGGGTGTCGGTGTTGGTGCGGGCATTGTCGACACTGGCCGTCATGTGGATGCCCTTCAGTCAGACCTGTAGGACGCCATCGAGACTAACTGGTACGCGGACCGCCACGGAAGAACGTCGGATGACCGTCACGTGCTGGAATGCGCCGCACCGGAGGGTGTATCCGGCA
This sequence comes from Micromonospora sp. NPDC000668, assembly GCF_042897975.1. Taxonomy (NCBI): domain Bacteria; kingdom Bacillati; phylum Actinomycetota; class Actinomycetes; order Micromonosporales; family Micromonosporaceae; genus Micromonospora; species Micromonospora sp. NPDC000668. The sequence goes on along the minus strand of NZ_JBIAYP010000008.1, from coordinate 92,811 downwards.
CCCGGCGGCCGGTTCAGCGTCCGGCGCGGGCGTCCTCGCGGTGTGGGCGGCCGTGCCCGTCGTCGCGGTCGATCCGCAGTTCCCGTTCCAACTCGGCGATCACCGCCCGCAGGTCGTCCAGCCGTTGGGTGAGCGCGATACGGTCCAGCTCGTCCGGTACGCCGTCACCGTCCTCGTCGTACCCGGGAGCCAGCCGCTCGGTCATCTCCAACCGGCGTGCCTCCTCCATCGAGTTGACGATGACCGCGATGAGGATGTTGAGCAGCAGGTTGACGGTGATGATCACGTAGCTGACGTAGTAGAGCAGGGTCCACGGCGAGATGGCCATGCCCTGCTCGATGAGGTCCGGCAGCGTCTCCAGCGACAGCAGCACGAACAACGTCAGCAGGGACCGGCCGATGTCACCGTACTCTTCCGGGTACCTGCTGCCGAAGATCAGCCAGCCGGCCATGCCGTACACGTAGAGCGTCACCACGGCCAGGGCGAGGAAACCGCCGACGCCCGGCAGGCTGCGCCACAGGGCGGCGACGATGGTGCGAAGACCCGGCGAGAACCGCACCAACCGGATCATCCGTGCGACCCGCACCACGCGCAGCAGCGCCGGGTCGCCGTGCAGGCCCGGTATGAAGATCGCCGCGATCACCACGAAGTCGAAGACGTTCCAGCCGTGCCGGAAGAAGTCCTGCGGACGACGGCCGTACGCAGCCAGCCGGATGCCGATCTCGACGACGAAGACAGCGCGGAAGAACAACTCCAGCCAGTGCAGCGCCGCACCTGGTGCGATCAGGCCGTCGTACGTCTCCAGGCCGAGGACGACCCCGTTGGCGAGGATGACGACGACGATGCCGATCTCGAAGGGGCGCGAGTCGGCGAGTCGCCGGCAGCCGTCGACCAGCCTGGACCGGCCGTCTGTCGGTGCGGCCGGCTCACCTCGCTGGGCGGGCGCGGGTGCTCCACTCACCAGCCGGCCGGCTCGGTGGTGTGTTCCGAGGCCGCTGGGCGGCCCGACCTGTGGCCGTCATGATGGCGGTGCGAGGGGCATTCGGGCATGTCCCCCAGCCTAAGCCAAGATCAATAACCGTGGGCAGCCGTGCGTGCCGCGCGATGGCGCCGACATCCATTGGGGACGGCCAGGCCGGGCGACCGCGTGGCCCGTCAGGTGTGGGGCGTGCGCTGCGGCGTCACCGGGGCCGCGAAGAATTCGACGAGCGGCTCGACCATTCTCGGGTACGCCCGGTTGATGGCGTCGTGCCCGCTCCGGGGAATCGTCAGCGTCCTGGCTCGAGGCAGCGCGCGGGCCAACGCCTCGTTGAGGGCGACGTAGTAGGGCGGGCCGTCGGCGCCGCACGTCAGCAGCACTTCGCAGGTGACCCCGTCCCACTGGGTGGCCGGGCCGTCGTGCGCCAGGATCAGGGCCGTCTCGTCCAGAGTCATCGGCAGCAGTTCGCCCATCGTGCGCCCGATCGGGGTGCGCATGAACGCCCGAGTGATCGCGACCCGTACGCCGAGCGGGAGCTTCGCCGCCGCCATCTGCGGGTTGATGCCGGCGGCCGTGATGGCGAGGCCCCGAGCGGTGTCGCCACGCCGCAGCGCCGCGCGGGCGGGCTCCAGCCACGCGGACGGTGAGCCGCCGTCGATGGAGATCGCGGCGTCGTAGAGGGCGAGTCGGTCGATCGGCAGCCGGAGTGCGGCCCGGAGCGCGATGAAGCCGCCGGAGCTGTGGCCGATGACATTGCCGGACCCGGTGTGCTCCAGCACCACGGCGAGGTCGTCGATGTCCTGGTCGAACGTGTAGGGCATCGACCTGGGCGGGGCGTCGGCCCGTCCCCGCCGGTTGTAGAGGTGCACGGTGAACCGGTCGGCGAGGGCCGTGGCCAGCCGGCCGTACACGTCGATGGTGACCCCGCCGCCGTGCACCACGACGATCCCGGGTCCGCTGCCCGTGGAGTGCAGCACGATGCTGGCGCCGTCCCGTGCCGTGATCCGTTCCATGATCGGTCCGCCCTTCCGCCATGTCTAAACTGCGAACGACGTTTGCAGTTTACAGTAGATCGGTGAGCGACGCACCGAGGAAGTCCGGCGGCGGTGACACCGACCGGCAACCGATCTGGACCAGGCCCGAACGCGGCAGCCGCGGTCCCGTTCCGGCGCACAGCCGCGACGAGATCGTCGCGGCCGCCATCGCACTGGCCGACGCCGAAGGACTCGCCGCGGTGTCGATGCGCGCCGTCGCGACCGCGCTGGGCACCGGCGCCGGATCGCTCTACCGGTACCTGTCCTCCCGTGACGACCTCCTGGACCTGATGACCGACCGGGCCGTGGGGGAGCTGCGGCCGTACCCGCAGGCGGAGGGCGACTGGCTGCACTCGATGCTGCTGTTGGCCCGCCGGCAGTTGGCGCTGCACCGGCGCCACCCGTGGTTGTTCGACGTGAGTCACCGACCGTCCGGCATCGGCCCCGACAGCCTCGCCTGGTTCGACAACTGCCTGCGGGTCCTGGAACCCGTCCGCTGCGCCGCCACCGCCAAGTTCGAGGCGATCGCCATGATGACCGGCGTGGTGAGCCTCTTCGCCCGCAGCGAGGCCACCTCCGGGTCGTTCAGCTTCGCTGGTGGCGACCTCACCGCGTACCCGCACATGGTCGCGGCGTTCAGCCAGCCCTCGGCGCCGGCGCCCCGGACGGACCTCTTCGAGCGGACCGTGCGCAGCCTGCTGACCGGGTTGCTCCTCGCCGACCCCACGGAGACGGCCCCCTGACAACCGCGGAAGGGCGCGCCGCCAGCCGATGCTGTTGAGGCGTTCGGCTGCCCGACGCGGCGCCGGTTGTCTAGGTTTCGGTGGTGAGCCCGGGGGAGTGGTTGGGTCGACCGGGCCGGGTGCGGCGGCCGACGATGACGGCGGGCTGATGGAGAACCGTCGTGCGTGAGCCTGGTGAAAGGTACGTGATCGTGTCAGATTCTGATCTTGCGGGCCTGCGGGAACGGGCCGCGAACGGTGACCGGGACGCGGTCGACCAGCTCGTCGAGCTCGCCGGTGAGCGGGGCGACCTGGCGGAGCTGCGCCAGCTCGCAGAGAGCGGCAACACCGACGCGGCGGCTCAGCTCGTCGAGCTCGCCACTGAGCGCGGCGACATGGACGAGCTGCGGCGCCTGGCCGACCGGGGCGACCAGGACGCGACCGATCAGCTCGTCGAACTGGCGACCGAGCGGGTCGATGTCGCCGAGCTTCGACGGCTCGCCGACGGCGGCAACCGGGACGCGGCCGACGTCCTGGCCGACCTCACCGACCAGGACGACGAGACGGAGTAGCCGACCGGCACGTGTCGCCGTGCAGACCAACCGAGCTCGCCGGATCCCGGCCCCAGCCGACCACCGGCCACGTGGCGCTCCCGGCCACAGCCGAGTGAGCACTTTTCAGGCAGCGTCGCGGCCGGTAGCATGCGAATCGCTTCCCTTGCAGCCATCGGGCGAGCCGATATGGCGAGCTGACCTGGGGAATGTGGATTTCATCCGTCCCAGGTCACGGAGGCCCTCTTCATGTCGTCCCTGCCACAAGCTGTGCCGTTCACCATCGACGTCTCCGACGACCTGCTGGCGGACCTGGCCGAGCGGTTGGCGCGCACCCGCTTTCCCCGCCCGACTGCGAGCGGGTGGTGTGCCGGCACGGATCCGGACTACCTTCGCGAGCTAGTGACCTACTGGCGCAGCGGCTTCGACTGGCGCGCCCGGGAACGCGAACTCAACGCAGTGCCGCACTACACCGCGACCCTGGACGGCCGGCGCGTGCACTTCGTGCACCTGCGCGCGGCAACCTCCAGCGGCACCCGCTCCCCGCTGCCGCTGGTGCTGACCCATGGCTGGCCCAGCAGCTTCGTGGAGATGTTGCCGCTAGCGGCGCGGCTGGCCGATCCCGCTGCCTACGGCGGCGAGCAGGACGACGCCTTCGACGTCGTCGTTCCGTCCCTGCCCGGCTTCGTGTTCTCGGACCTGCCGATCCACGGCCTGGTGACCCCTCCGGTAGTTGCTGACCTGTGGGCACGGCTGATGACGGATGTCCTGAGCTACTCCACGTTCGGCGCGTACGGCGGCGACATCGGCTCTCATGTCACCGGCTTTCTCGGCGCCCGGCACCGGCAGCGGGTGGTCGGGATCCACACCCACCATCCGGACCTGCACCCCATTCTCGACGACGCCCACCCATTGTCCGCAGCCGAGCAGGCCTACCTGAAAGCGCGATCGAACGAGCACGATGGCAGCGATGACGGCTACGCCGCCATCCAGAGCACCCGACCGGACACCCTCGCTGCGGCCCTGCTGGACTCTCCCGCCGGCCTAGCCGCCTGGATCGTGGAAAAGTATCGGGCCTGGAGCGACTGCGACGGAGACCTCGAATCTCGGTTCAGCAAAGACCTTCTACTCACCATCGCCACTCTTTACTGGGCGACCGGGACGATCGGCTCATCCTTCAGGCCCTACTACGACGACTCCCGGACTCCGCCCCTGGGGGCTGTTGACGTGCCAGCAGGAGTCCGGCTCACCCCGGAGGACCGGGACTACCCCCGCGAGTACGCCGAGCGCGTTTATCGTGACCTGCGCCAATGGCGTGGCCCGACCCGCGGAGGCCACTTCCTGCCCTTGGAGGAACCCGACGTGCTCGCCAACGACCTGCGAGACTTCTTCCGACCGCTGCGCCGCGGGGCGTAAACGCCCGTCCGGCACGTGTCGGCCGTGGGGGCTCCCGGAGCGCAGGCGGGCGACAGGTACGCACCCGTCGCCCGCCGGTGCTCGCCGACGTGGCCGACGGCCGCCGGTCAGGCGTGCGCGGCCCGGACGGCGTCGTGCAGCGGGGTGCTCGGGCGGCCGATCAGCCGGCTGAGGTCGTCGCTGTCGGTCGTCAGTTCACCGATGGCGATCGAGTGGTCGAGCGCGGCGACGAACCCGGCGGTGCCCGCGTCGAGCCCGACGTTCTCCAGGGTCGCGGCGAGCTCGGTGGCGGACAGGTCCCGGTGGACGACCGTGGTGCCGGTGACCTGGGTAACGGCGGCGGCCAGCTCGTCGAAGGTGAAGGCCGTCCCGCCCAGCTCGTAGACGGCGTTGCCGTCCTCCTGGCGGGTCAGCGCCGCGACGGCCGCCGCCGCGTAGTCGGCCCGAGTCGCGGCGGAGACCCTGCTGCCACCGGTGGCGCCGAGGATCACGCCGGTCTGCAGGTACTGCGGCAGCTGGTCGGTGTAGTTCTCGGTGTACCAGCTGTTGCGCAGGATCGTGTACGGCAGACCCGAGGCGGCGGTGACCTCCTCGGTGGCCTTGTGCTCGGGCGCCAGGGGGTTCGTGGTGGTGTCGGCGCGCAGGATGCTGGTGTAGATCAGGCGCTCGACCCCGGCGAGCTTGGCCGCGTCGATGACCGCGGTGTGCTGGGCAACGCGCTGACCGGGAGTGTCACCGGAGATGAGCAGCAGGCGGCGTACTCCGGCCACGGCGCCGGGCAACGTCGACGGGTCGTCGTAGTTGGCCTGGCGGATCTCGACGCCGCGCGCGGCGAAGTCGGCGGCCTTCTCCGGGGTGCGGACGACGGCGGCGATCTCGGTGGCGGGTACGCCGGCGTCGAGCAGGTGCTCGATCACCAGGCGGCCCAGGCGGCCGGTGGCGCCGGTGACGGCATAGGTGGGCATGGGAAACCTCCGGTGCGGCGATGACGAAACTGTAGGCACTTACTAATCTACAGTACATGCGAACTCGTAATCGTGAGGTAGGCTGTTGAGGTGAACGACGTGCCGGCCCAGGACCCGGCGGGGCCTACCCAGGAACTCGTCAGCGATGTCTTCGCGCGCGGGTGCACCTCCCGCGCCGCGTTCGAGGACGTCACCTCGAAATGGGCTTCGCTGGCCCTGCTGGCGCTCGGCGAGGGTCGGTACCGGTTCAACGCGCTGCGTCGGCGCATCGACGGGGTCAGCGAGCGGATGCTCTCCCAGACCCTGCAGACCCTTGAGCGCGACGGCATGCTGACCCGCGAGGTCCTCTCGGCGATTCCGCCGCGCGTCGAATACTCGCTGACCCCCCTCGGCGCCCGGGTCGCCGAGCAGTTGCGCGGCCTCGCCGACCTGCTGGAAGGCTCTGTGCCCGAGTTGCAGACCGCCCGCGACGCCCACGAGCGCGACCGGGACTAGCCCGCGCGGTGCTGGCGTCGGTCAGGCGTGGAGGGTCTCGCGGGGCGGCACCCCGTAGCTGGCGTGGTACCGGGCGGTGAATCTGCTGTGGCTGGCGAACCCCCACCGACTGGCGATCGCCGACACGGTATCCCGACGAGGGTCGGCCCGCACCAGGTCGTGGTGGGCCCGATCGAGCCGGATCCGACGCAGGTGCGCCATCGGGGTGGTGCCGAGATGACGGCGGAAGGCCAGTTGCACCGCCCGCAGGGAGACGGCGGCGGCGTTGGCGATGTCGGCCGCGGTGATGTCCCGGTCGGCGTGCTCGTCCATGAAGGTGATCGCCCGGCGCAACGTGGCGGTGCCGGCGTCGCGCCGGTCCTCGGTGGTCGGATCGGTGACCGCCGTGTTGGGGAAGACCGTGAGTGCCGCCGCGGCGAGCATCCGCGCCGCGTTGCCGATCACCAGCGGCTCCGCGTTGGTGGTCGCGTTGGTCAGCACGACGTCGCTGATGTAGCGGGTGGTGTTCCGCCACTGCCGGGCGTGGGCGGCACTGGCAGGCCCGAGGTCGGTGAACCGGACCTGACCGGGTCGCCGGGCCGGCGCGGCGGTGGCGACCTGCGCCAGCACCGCCAGGTCCAGCACGCAGAGTTCCACCTCGCCGGGTTGCCAGTGCACGTTGAACGGCAGACCGGGTCTGGTGGTGAGGAAGACGTCGCCGGGGCCGAACCGATGGACCGCTCCGTCGGTGGCGCGCTCGACCCGTGCGGTGCGGGTGCGGCAGATGACCAGAGCGTCGATACCGTGCACGTCGATGTCGAGGTGCGCCGTTTGAGCGATCGTCGCGAGAGCGAACAACCCGGTGTCTATGCGTTGGTGGACGAGCCGGTAGCCGTTGTCCCCGCCGCGGATGCGCAGGTCCGTGTCGTACGTCCGGGCCAGGAAGTGGCGAATGGCCGCCGGATCTCGGCTCTCGAATCCTCGGGTCTGCACTGGTGACGTCATCCGCTGTCTCCGTCCGGGGAAGGTGTCGCCGGATGCTGGACCGGGGCCGGCGGCGGGACGTACCGGGCCGCGAGGCCGGAGCGAACTGTGAACAATTCCCACTTACACAACAGGCTTTGATGGAAGTTCCACCATAGGACAAGTGGAGGCCCGCCCGCCGTTCCACCTCGGTGTGTCGGTTGGTCGACTTCGCATTCCGACTACCGCATTCTTATCGCTGCGCCTGCTGGCCTAGCCATGCAGGTTGCGCCCACCGGAATCTTGTCCACAATTCCCCGGACGCCGGAGCGCGGCCGGGCCTTGCCGGACGACCGGCCATCGAACGGGGTGACCATTGGACAGTACCGACCCTGACCGCGTCGTCCGGCTGGCCGTGGCCGAGGCGCTGACGCGGGTGGCGGACCAGGACAGCCTGGGACTGGGCGAGGGTGACGCGCTGGAGGGCCTCGGGACCGCCTTGCGCGAGGTGCTGCGCCGCGCGCTCGACGACCGCGTACCACTGGCCACCCTCGAATTCGTCGACCTCTGCCGCGACCTGCGCCTGAACCGTGACTCCCTCGACCTGCTGGGGCACCATGTGATGACGGCGTTGCTGGCCCACCAGGTGGGGCCGGACGCGCTGATCCGCGTCGGTGTACTCCTCGGGACCGTCCGGCGCTACCTGCCGCCCGTTCGGCCGCTCGCGCCACGCAACGGCGGCCCAGCCGCCCAGCGACGCGACGTGCGCTCGGACAACAGTGTCGTGGGCCGGTACCGCCGGGCGAAACTGCCCGAGCACCTGCCCAACCCGCCTAGTTGGACCTGCACCGGCTGCGGTCGCGAATGGCCCTGCGCCACGAAACAGAGCCAGCTCCTCGCCGAGTTCGGTGGGGCGCGCGCCGCCCTCGCCATGTACCTCGGCTCCTGCCTCGTCGCCGCCGTCCAGGACCTGCCGACGCTGCCGTTACCCCGGGTCCGGAACCGATTCCTGGGTTGGCTGCCCCGCGCCCGGATCTGACGACGGCCCCGCCGGTCATGGGCGGCGATCGGGCGGGCACTAGGCAAGCAGGGCATCGATGCGATGGAATGTCATCCACGCGCCGCATCCTGGGGAGGACACCGATGTCGCCCACTCCGTTGACCGCCGGCACCCGCGCCCGGGTCGCCGCCGTCCTGGCCGGCCTGTTGCTCGCGGCGCTGCCCACCGCTCCGGTGGCCGCCGCTCCGGTGGCCGCTGACTCGTTTGCCGCCTCTCCGGTGGCCGCTGACCCGGCCGCCCAGCACCGCCCGGCCCCGCCGCATGTCGTCGGCGACCAGACCGTTCCCGCGTACTCCTATGCCGACGCGATCCGGGAGAGCGTCTGGGTGGAGACCCGGGCCGACACCGACGGTGACGGCGTGCGGGACCGGGTGGCGGTGGACCTGGTCCGGCCCCGGGAGGCCGCCGCTGCGGGGGTCCGGGTGCCGGTCATCATGGACGCCTCGCCCTACTACCTCTGCTGCGGCCGAGGCAACGAGAGCGAGCGCAAGACGTACGACGCGGCAGGCGTGATCGCCAAGGCGCCGCTGTTCTACGACAACTACTTCGTCCCGCGCGGCTACGCGTTCGCTGCGGTGGACCTCGCCGGCACCGCCCGCTCCACCGGCTGCGAGGACGTCGGCGGCCCGGCCGAGGTGGGCAGCGCCAAGGCGGTGGTGGACTGGCTCAACGGGCGGGCCCGCGCCTTCACCGCCGACGGCCGACCGGTCAGCGCGGCATGGAGCACCGGGCGGGTCGGCATGATCGGCAAGTCGTGGGACGGCTCGGTCGCCAACGGGGTCGCCGCCACCGGCGTGCCGGGGCTGGCGACGATCGTGCCGATCTCGGCGATCTCCAGCTGGTACGACTACATGCGCTACCAGGGGGTGCTGCGTGCCACGGACTATCCCGGCTACCTGCACTCGTACGTCAACGGCCGCACCGACGAGGCCTGCGCGGAGGTGCTGGCCCGGCTGCGCGCCGACAGCGCCGAGGAGACCGGCGACTACAACGGGTTCTGGACGCAGCGCGACTACCGACCCGCGGCCGACCGGGTGCGGGCCAGCGTGTTCGTGGCGCACGGCGTCAACGACCTGAATGTGACCACCAACCAGTTCGCCCGCTGGTGGCAGGAGCTGGCCGAGCAGGGAGTGCCCCGCAAGCTCTGGCTCTACCAGGCCGGCCACGAGGACCCGTTCGACGTCCGGCGTGCCGAGTGGGTGTCCGACCTGCACCGCTGGTTCGACTACTGGTTGCAGGGGCTGCGCAACGGGGTGATGGACGAGCCGCGGGTCGACCTGGAGACCGCGCCGGGAACCTGGACGACGCAACGGGACTGGCCGGCACCCGGCACCCGGGAGGTACGGGTGGCCCTCGGTGCCGGTGACGGCGTGACCGGCACCCTGGGCGGGCGCGGCGCGCGGCCGGGCCGCGAGCAGGCGTACGTCGACGAGTCGCTGAGCGAGGCGGAGCTGGTCGCCGAGCCGAGCACGGCGACCGCCGGCCGGTTGGTCTTCCTCTCCGGCGCGCTCACCGCGCCGGTGCGGATCTCCGGCAGCGCCTCGGTGCGGCTACGGATCCGGGTGGACCGGCCGACCACCGAGCTGACCGCCCGGCTGGTCGACTACGGCAGCGCGGAGCGGATCCGGTACGGCAGCTCGGAGGGGGTGCGGACGTTGAGCACCGAGTCGTGCTGGGGAGCTTCCACGGACGCCGACGACGCCTGCTACCGGGACACCGAGGAGATCACCGAGGTCTCCGACCACGCCGTGCTCACCCGGGGCTGGCTCGATGCGGCGCACCACCGCTCGTTGCGGTTCAGCACCCCGCTGCGGCCGGACCGCTGGTACACAGTGACCGTGCCGCTGAACGCGTACGACGCGGTGCTGCCCGCCGGCCATGTGCTCGGCCTGGTGCTCGGCCAGAGCGACCCGCAGTTCACCGAGACCGACGACCAGGACGCCACCGTCCGGGTCGACCTGGGTCGCAGCGAGCTGATCCTGCCGCTCGCCGGCCGGGCCGGGCTGCCGTCGGTCGACGTCGCGCCACCGGTGGTCACCGGACCGGCCGACTCGTCGGCCGCCCGGAGCACGCGGGATACCCGGCAGGTGCCCTGACCTGGCGATCCTGGTCCGGCACCCCGCGCCGTCGCGGGGTGCCGGCCGCAGCCTCGGGCGGGCGGCGCCGGGCCTGTCGGGAGGTCCGGGCCGGGTGTTCATCGTGCGCCCGCGCACCGTACAGAGCGCGTTCACGACCTTCTTCAAGGCTCCTTGATCGAAAGAGCATTCGCTTGATCGAGGAGAGGCTCTCACGTGAGGGACAAGCAACCCGAAGAGACCGAGCGCGGGCAGCTGTCGCGCCGCAAGCTGGTCAAGTACGCGGGCGTCGGCGCGACGCTGGCCGCTGCCAGCCCGCTGATCGGCGGAGGCGCGGCCTGGGCCGACGAGGAGCGGCGGCCCGGCGACGACACGGGCGACCGGGGCAACTCCAAGAACCGGGCGTGGCGTGCCGGTGACCACCATGTCCACTCCGAGTACAGCGGCGAGTTCGACACCACGAAGTCCCCGATCGTGTTCCACAAGGGTGCGGACGCGGTCTACCCGATCGTCACCAACGCCATCATGGCGAAGAACTTCGGCCTGAGCTGGGCGATGTGCACCGACCACGGTGGACCGACCCACTCCAAGGTGAACATCGAGCAGGCGTACCCCGACCTGCTGCGCTCGCGCAAGCTGGTCCCCGAGGTGCTCCAGTTCTGGGGCATGGAGTTCGACGCGCCGGCGCTGGACCACCACACGCTGATGATCCCCCGCCACGACGACGAGGCGAAGCAGCTGTTCGAGCTGGAGAGCCGGTTCGCCAAGTACGACGCGTTCCCCACCGACCCGGCCCGGGACACCGAGGCCAGGATGGTGGAGTTCCTCAAGGTCGCCCGGGGGATGCCGCACAAGCCGCTGGTGATCGCCCACCACGCGTCGCGCTCGGCGCCCGGCCTCGGCGTCTACGGCCAGGACACCCCACGGGAGTTCCGTAACGGCAACAACGCCGCCCCGGACGTGTACATCGGCTTCGAGGGTGCGCCCGGCCACCAGGCGGGTCCGCTCAACGGCGGCAAGCGGGGCGGGTACGGCAACCACCCCACCTACGGTGGCTTCGACCAGATGACCGCGCGGGTCGGTGGGCTGTGGGACTCGCTGCTCGGCGAGGGCCGCCGCTGGTGGATCACGGCGACCTCGGACTCGCACGTGCACTGGACGCGCGGCGGCTCGGACTTCTGGCCGGGCGAGTACAGCAAGACCTACGTGCACGCCCGCCAGGACTACGGCGACATCATGGACGGCCTGCGCAACGGCCGGATCTGGGTCACCACCGGTGACCTGATCAGCAGCCTCGACGTCACCGCCAGCTCCCAGGGCCGGACCGCCGAGGTGGGCGAGACCATCACGGTCAGCCGTCGCAACCGCACCGATGTCGAGATCGAGATCAAGTTCCGTCCGCTGAACGGCGCGAACGCCAACGGTGACCGCCCCGAGGTCCGCCGGGTCGACCTGATCGTCGGTCAGATCACCGGTCCGAGCGCCAACCCGGACGCCGACACCAACCCCACCACCAAGGTGGTGGCCCGGTTCGGCCCGCGGGACTGGCGCCGGCAGGGTGCGGACTACGTCATCCGGCACACGCTGCGCAACGTGGAGGCCGACACCTACGCGCGGGTCCGCGGCACCAGCACGGACGAGGCGGAGCCGCTGGCCGACGGGCTGGAGAGCCCGTGGGACGACCTGTGGTTCTACTCGAACCCGGTGTTCGTGCACGTGCGCTGACCCCGGCGCGACGGCGGTGGCACGGGTCCGCCGGTACGGCTCGACGCACGACGGTCGAACGGTGCCGGCGGGCCCGGCCCGTGCTCACTTGACCTCGAGTGCGCTCGAATGCCTAGGTTGGCTGGACGGGCCAGCCGCCCCCGTCCGCGCGGCTCCAACCATTTCGGGGGAGTCCATGCGCTACCGCGTCCTCGGCGGCACCGGCATCCAGGTCAGCGTCCACTGTCTCGGCACGATGATGTTCGGCGCGGTCGGCAACCCCGACCACGACGACTGCGTCCGCATCGTGCACGCCGCACTGGACCGGGGGATCAACGTCGTCGACACCGCCGACATGTACTCCGCCGGGGAGTCGGAGGTGATTGTCGGGAAGGCGCTGCGCGGCCGGCGCGACGACGTGGTGCTGGCCACCAAGGTCCACTTTCCGATGGGGGAGGGGCCCAACCGCGGGGGGAACTCCCGGCGCTGGATCGTCCGAGCGGTGGAGGAGAGCCTGCGCCGGCTCGGCACCGACTGGATCGACCTCTACCAGGTGCACCGGCCGGACCACACCACCGACGTGGAGGAGACGCTGGGCGCGCTCACCGACCTGGTACGGGCCGGAAAGATCCGGGCCTTCGGCTGCTCGACGTTCCCGGCGGACGAGATCGTGCAGGCGTACCACGTCGCCGAGCGGCGGGCGCTGGGTCGGTTCCGCACCGAGCAGCCGCCGTACTCGATCCTGGCCCGGGGGATCGAGACGTCGGTGCTGCCGGTCTGCCAGCGTCTCGGCATGGGGGTGTTGGTCTGGAGCCCACTCGCCTCCGGATTCCTCTCCGGCCGGTACCGGGCCGGCCGACCGGTCGATCTCAGCGCCGGTCGACCTGCCCTCACCCCGGCCCGTTTCGACCCCGCGCTGCCGGGCAACGCGGCCAAGTACGCCGCGGTCGACCGTCTCGTCGCGCTCGCCGAGGAGGTCGGCTGCACCCTGCCGGAGCTGGCCGTGGCGTTCACTGTCGCGCATCCGGGTGTCACGTCGGCCATCATCGGCCCGCGCACCATGGAGCAGCTTGACGGGCTGTTGGCGGGTGCGGAACTCACCCTCGACGACGCGGTGCTGGACCGGATCGACGAGATCGTCGCGCCCGGAACGAACCTCTACCAGCCCGACGGCGCCTGGGCGCCGCAGGTGCTCACCGATCCGGCGCTGCGGCGTCGTCCGCTGCCGGAGCGGGCCGCCGCCTGACCCGACCGCCTGACCAGACCGCCTGACCAGACCGCCTGCCCGGCTCAGCCGCGACGGCGGGTGCGGGTGGCCGGCGTCCGCCGCGGGGGCGCGGACGCCGGTGGTGCGCTTGGCGAAAGCGTGGGCGGGGTCGGGTCGGGCTGCACCTGCGCGACCACCTCGCAGAGGTCGCGTAGTGGGTCGACGGCCTGGGCCGAGCAGGCGACCCGCTGGAGCAGGGCCCGCAGCGTCGCCGACTCGGCCGGCGAGAGCGCCCCCAGCAGGTGTGACTCGACCTGGCGCAGCGCCCGCCGCCGCTGCTCCCACGCCGCGCGGCCGGCGTCGGTGACGTCGACCAGTCGGCTGCGCCGGTCGGCCGGGTCCGCCCGGCGGGCGACGAACCCGGGTCGTTCGAGGTCGTCGATGACGTAGGTGAGCACAGTGCGGTCCATGCCGAGCTCCTCGGCGATCGCACCCTGGTTCCGGGTCGGCCCGTTGATGGCGGCGGTGAGCACCTGGTAGCCGCGTGGGCCACCGGGGAAGTCGGTGAGCGCGTGCTCGGCCGCCCGGACGTAACCACGGAAGACGATCCCCAGCATCCAGCCCAGGTCTTCGTCGAGTGGATCGGGTCGGTCCCGCGCGTCGGTGGCACCCGTCATGCGCCGACAATAGCGCAGCGTCGCAGACCTTGTTGGCAGTAGATGTTCTGTATGACATAAGGTTGAGGTCATGATGCATCGCGCGACACGGGAGGCTCGCAGATGAGCGACTACGGCCACGACCTGGTCTTCGGATCGTTCACCACGCCCGGCGCCGACGATCCGGGACACACCGTCGGTCTCGCGGTCCTGGCCGAGCAGGTCGGCCTGGACCTGGTCACCTTCCAGGACCACCCGTACCAGCCGAAGTTCCTCGACACGTGGACGCTGCTGAGCTACGTCGCCGCGCGAACCACCCGGGTGCACCTGTCGGCGAACGTCACGAACCTGCCGCTGCGACCTCCGGCGGTGCTCGCCCGCAGCGTCGCCAGCCTGGACCTGCTCAGCGGCGGCCGGGTCGAGCTCGGCCTCGGCGCGGGAGCGTTCTGGGAGGCCATCGAGGCGATGGGCGGCCGTCGGTTGACCCCCGGCCAGGGCGTACGGGCGCTGGAGGAGGCCATCGAGGTCATCCGCCAGCTCTGGGACGCCGAGGCGCGCGGCGGGGTGCGTGTCGATGGCGAGTTCCACCGGGTGGTCGGTGCCAAGCGCGGCCCGGCGCCCGCGCACGCGGTGCCGATCTGGCTGGGCGCGTACAAGCCTCGGATGCTTGAGCTCACCGGTCGCCGGGCCGATGGTTGGCTGCCCTCGCTGGGTTACCTCCAGCCCGGTGACCTGGAAAAGGGCAACGCGATCATCGACGACGCCGCCCGGCAGGCGGGCCGCTCGCCCGAGGACATCCGCCGGCTGCTCAACGTCTCCGGACAGTTCGCCTCGGTCGGACGCGGCCCGCTGCACGGGCCGGCTGAGCAGTGGGTGCAGGAACTGGCCGAGCTCGCGCTGGACGAGGGCATCAGCACCTTCATCCTCGGCAGCGACGACCCCGACGACCTGCGCCGGTTCGCCGGCGAGGTGGCCCCCGCCGTTCGCGAGCTGGTGGCCGCCGAGCGTGACCGCGGCACGGTGCCGGAGCGCACGCCGGACCCTGAGCCTGAGCCTGAGCCGGCGAGGGTTGTCGCCGCGCCGGTGCGGGCGGCCCGCCCGAGCGGCGCCTTCGCGGTGGTGCCGACCCCTGACGACGGCCGGCGGCGCAGCGACCGGCAGGTCTGGGACGAGTCGACCCGGCCGAGCGGACCCGCACCCGACCCGACGCGTACCTACACCCCGCAGGAGCAGGCCAACGGCCAGCACCTGGTGCAGGTGCACGACGGCCTGCGCGGCGAGCTGGCCCAGATCCACGACCTGATCGAGCAGGTGGCCGCCGGTGAGATCGATGCCGGCACGGCCCGGTCGCACATCAACACAATGACCATGCGGCAGAACCGGTGGACGCTCGGCGTCTACTGCGAGTCCTACTGCCGCATCGTCACCACCCACCACACCATCGAGGACCAGGCCCTCTTCCCGCGGCTGCGGCTGCGCGATCCCCGCCTCGCCCCGGTCGTCGACCGGCTGGAGCAGGAACACCACGTCATCCACGACGTGCTGGAGGGCGTCGACCAGGCCCTGGTCGCGTACGTCGGCGCGCCGGACGGGTTGGCCGAGCTGCGTGCCGCGGTGGACCTGCTGAGCGACACCCTGCTGTCCCACCTCAGCTACGAGGAGCGCGAGCTGGTCGAGCCGCTGGCCCGGCTGGGGGTGAGCTGACCGAAGCCATCCGGCGAAGTTCGGGGTTGCCCGACGGAACCTGAGAGACTACTTTCGAAACATGTCTCTCAAGAATCCGTACGGGGATTTCGAGATCACCGAGCCGCAGGCGCTGCGGGCGCTGGCGCACCCGGTCCGGTTGGCCATCCTCGACCGTCTCCAGCGACACGGCCCGGCCACCGCCACCGGGCTCTCGCCGCACGTCGGCGCCACGCCGTCGGTGGTGAGCTGGCACCTGCGGCACCTCGCGACGTTCGGCCTGGTCACCGACTGGGACGGCGCCACCAGCAAGCGGGAACGCTGGTGGCAGGCCGCCGCCCGGGGCTTCCGCTTCACGCTCCCTGACGACGCCGAGGGACAGGCCGCCGGCCGCCAGCTGCGGGGAGAGATGTTCGCCCGGTACGCCGACGCTCCGCAGCAGTGGCTGCTCCAGGACGAGCCCCGGCTGGACGCCGAGTGGCGCGGGCTGGCCGGGGTGGCCGACACCCGGTTCGTGGCCACCGCCGACGAGATGCGGCAGCTGGAGGACGCGATCGAGGAGCTGCTTGCCCCGTACGTACGGCGCAAGGACGACCAGGCGCCACCGGCCGGCGCGCAGGTCGTCCGGATGCTGCGCTACGTAATGCCCGAGCCCGGCGACGACTCGGCCGCGTCGTGACCACCGTCGGCACCGCGCCCCCACCCGCCCTGCACCGCGACCGGCGGTTCCGCACCTTCTGGATCGGCGAGACGATCTCCCAGTTCGGTGATCGGATCAGCGAACTGGCTCTGCCGCTGATCGCCGTCTCGTTGCTCGCCGCGACGCCCGCGCAGGTCAGCGTCCTCACCGCGCTGATCTGGCTGCCCAACCTGCTGGGCCTGTTCCTGGGCGCGTGGGTGGACCAGCGCACCCACAAGCGCCGGCTCCTGATCATCGCCGACCTGATCCGCGCGGCGGTGCTGCTCAGCCTGCCGGTGGCCTACCTCTTCGACGCGGTCACCCTCACCCAGCTCTACCTGGTGGCGCTGCTCACCGGTGCCGGGGCGGTGCTGTTCGCCATGGCGCGCCAGGCGTTCTTCGTCGCGTTGGTGCCGCGGTCGGCCTACGTCGACGCGACCAGCAAGCTGAGCATGAGCCGCGCCGTGTCGTTCGTGGCCGGCCCGGCCGTCGGCGGTGGACTGGTCCAGGCGCTGACCGCGCCGGTCGCCGTCATCGTCGACGCGGTGTCGTTCCTCGGCTCCGCGCTGATGCTCGGCCGCATCCCGGTGACCGAGGCGCCTCCGCCGCCGCGGCGGTCGTCCACCCTCGGCCTCGTCCGCGAAGGTCTCGTCCTGGTGCTGCGCCACCCGGTGCTGCGCGCCGCGCTCGGCTGCACCAGCACCGTCAACTTCTTCACCTTCATCGCCAGCGCGTTGTTGGTGCTCTACGCGAGTCGCGAGCTCGACCTGTCCGCCGGTGCCATCGGCATCGCGTTCGGCGCCGGCGCGATCGGTGGGTTGGCGGGCGCGGCGCTGGCGCCCCGGGTCTCCCGCGCCATCGGGTTGGGGCGTACCGCGATGATTGGCGTCGTCCTCTTTCCCGCGCCGCTGGCGCTGACCGCGCTGGTGGCCGGGCCGACCTGGGCGAAGGTCGGCATGCTGGCCGCCATCGAACTGGTCTCCAGCGTCGGGGTGATGCTGATGGACGTCAACCTGAACGCCCTCATCACCGCGGTCACGCCCGACGATGCGCGGGGCCGTCGGGCCGGTGCGTACAGCGCCGTCAACTACGGCATCCGGCCCCTCGGCGCGCTGGTCGGCGGGGCGTTGGGCACCACCATCGGGCTGCGGCCGACACTGGTCGTCGCCGGCCTGGGCGGCGTGCTCGCCGTGCTCTGGCTGTTCGCGTCGCCAGTACGCCACATCACCACCATCGACGAGCCAGCGACCGCGCCGCGGCAGGACGAGCCGGCGACCTGACCGCGCCGCTGCGGGACGAGTTGGCGACCTGACCGGGCTGCGGGCAGCAGGCAGGCGGCCAGCACACCGCCGGCCGGGGGAGAACCCGGCCGGCGGAGCAGCTCAGCCGGCCGCGTCCAGCAGCAGCCGGGCCAGCTCGGCGGGTTGGGAGATCATCGGCCAGTGGCCGGTGTCCATCGTGACCAGTCGCCAGTGCTCGCTGGTCAGCAGCTTCGCCACGGTGTCGTTGGGTTCGGGCCCGTCGAGCAGGCACTTGACGTACGTGGCCGGCAGCTCGCCGAGCGGGCGGGTCAGCACGGCCGGCTCGGTCAACGTGGCACCGGGGTGCGGGGTGGAGCCCTCGACCAGCCGGGTGACCTGCTCGTCGGTGAGACCCTGGCCGTCGAGGTCGGACGCGCCGAGCGGCGGCCAGTAGCCGCCGTTGTCGGCGATCAACGCCTCCAGCGCCGCCGGGCCCTGCCACCAGCCGGACGCGAACGAGTCACCGTCGACCGGCACCTCCGAGTCGACGAAGACCACCCGGGTCAGCCGGTCGCCGATCCGCTCGGCGGCCTGACCCACCGGGATGCCCGAGTAGCTGTGCCCGACCAGCACCACGTCGCGCAGGTCGCGCCGCTCGATCTCACCGACGATGTCCTGCACGTGGGTCTGCTGCCCGGCCGGCACGCCCTGCTTCTCGGCGAGGCCGGAGAGGGTCAGCGGATGGGTGCCGTGACCGGCCGCGCGCAGCGGCGGCAGCACCTCGTCCCACGCCCACGACCCCAGCCACGCCCCCGCCACCAGTACGAACTCTGCCATGGCCGGAACCCTAACGCCGACCTGCGACAACCCGGCGGATCAGGGCCAGGTTCGGGCCTGGGCGGCGAAGATCGCCGGTGGGCTCGCCACTGGCAGCACGCAGAGCAGGTGCCCACCGGGCGCCCGCAGAATCCGGCACTCCAGCCACTGCGACACCTCGGTCGCGCCCAGGTCGATCAGCCGTGCGGTCTCGGCCGGCACATCGTCGGTCTCGATGTCGAGGTGAAAGCGCGGGGCGTCGTCGACTGCCTGGACCGCGGTGACCAGCCCGGGCAGCGCCTCGTGCAGGCCAATGAACTGTGGCTCTGCGGGATCGGACCGGGTGCTGACGCCCAGCGCCGCCGACCAGAACTGCGCCGCCCGCGCGGCCTCCGCCTCGGGGGCGTCGATCAGCAGCGCGTACACACGGCTTCGATGCATGCGAGGCAGGATATCGCCGGCAACGCAAGAATCGGCGTCCGCCTCTGCCGCCGAGCGACGCGGCCAGCTGCGCGTTGTCACTGTCCGGGTATCTCTCCGGCCGTGACGTCTGCGCTGGCGTCGAGGCCGGCGGCGATCTGAGCCGGCAATGGGTAGGGATGTTCGACCGGCAGGTGGTCTGGCGCCGCATGTGCGTCGTTGGCGCGCAGAAGTTCCCGTACGCGGTGGACGGTGGGGGTGATGTCGGTGACCGAGACCATCCAGTCGTCGACGTACCGGGCGACAGCCTCGCCGGATAACCCGACCTGCAGCGACCGGTATGGCAGAGCCTTCAGGTGCAGTGTCCGTTCCGGATCCCAATGCACCCGCACCGGGCTGGCCTTCAGCTGACGCGACCACGTCGCCTTGTCGCCGTGCACGTCCCGGTCGTAGTGACTCAGGCAGGCTCGCGCCAGCGCCCACTCGAAGCCCTCCCGCGTGATGTCGATGGACAGCACCCGCTCCTGGCCCGGCTTGGTGGCCCAGCCGCAGCGGTACATCATCCACAGGAAGGACGGCTTGATCCACGTCATCCGGTCCCGCTTGAAGGGGGCCACGAAGCGGCCGGCCGCCACCGCCGGCAGCGCGACCTGTGGGGGATACGCCTGGTAGACGGTGACGGTGTCGGCGGAGTAGCGAGCGCGAATCTGACGGGCGGGAACGGACATGCCCCGATCCTCACCGATCGGCCCTCGGCTGCTCCACCGAGATTCCGTACCCATGCCGGCGCTGGACCTGCGGCGGCGTCCGCACCGACCGGTCTCCGCTCAGAGGTGGTCCAGTGCTGGCGGGCCGGCATCGACCGGCATCTGGAAGATCCGGACCGGGTAGTCGACGGCCGACCGCCCACCGTTGAGCCCGGCGGTCAGGTGCAACTGAGCGGCCGGCAGCCAGAGCCGGGAGTCGGCGTCGATCCACATCGCGTCCACCCAGACCAGCCGCGGATCGGCGATGAGCGTGCGCACACTGCGGTCCGGTGCCAGGGCGAGGACGCGCCGTCGCTCGACGTCGCTGACGTAGATGGTGCCGGTGGCATCGATCGCCGCGCCGCCGGTGCTGGGCGTGTCGCACCACCGTTCGACCCGCCGGCCCAACTCGTCGGGGGCCACCGACGGGTCGTCCAGCCACCGGGTGCCGATCCGGGACATCCCGCCGGAGGCCGGTTGGTAGTAGAGCCAACGACCGTCCGGTGAGACCTCCAGTTGGTCGGCGTGCAGCTGGACCTCGCCGGCGTCCGGGTCGCGCAACGGCCGGCCGTCGGCGACCAGAGGCCCGCCGACGGTGCTCGGATGCCCGTCCAGTACCCGCCGGACCTGCCCGGAGTCGAGGTCGAGCACGATCAGGCCGGGCGCTCCGGCGTCGGTGAGATAGCCGACGCCGTCGTGGAACCGGACGTCGTCGACGTGGCTGGTGGGGTGCACCGCCGCGTCGAGGTGGTAGACGCGATGCACCCGGTCGCCGTCCGGGTCGATCACGATGAGCCGAGCCCCGCCGGGCACCTGCCGCGCGCCGAGTTGTGGCGCCCCAGCGTCGATGATCCACAGGCGGCCGTCCGGCCCGGCACGTAACCCGTTGACGTTGACGAACGCGCCGTCCGGTCCCTGGCCCGCCCGATTCCACGCGGTATTCGGGTACGGGTCGCGGCGGCCGTCCGGCAGCGCCTCGGCCACCTGCACGCCCGGCCGGTCCGCCGACGGGTAGCTCAGGAAGATCCGATCCCGCAGGGTCGTGACGCCCGTGCACACCCGGTCCTCGGTGAGCACCGGGGTCAGCCGGGGATCCTCCTCGGTGGGCAGCGTGGACATCGGTCCGCTCCTCACCCACCCGACGGCGTCCTGGCCTCCACCCGGTGACCGACGGCCTCGACCACCCGCCGCGCGGTATCCCCGGGCCGCGTCGGGCGAAACCATCAGCCCCAGCGGGTGCCGTTCAGCCGCTCAACCAGCCGGTGGGCCGGGCTGGTCGACCAGAGCGGCGAGCCGCTTCGGGGCGAGCAGACAGTAGCTCTCGGTGAGCAACTCGGCGACCTCGTCCCAGCCGGTGTCGTCGTCCACGACCATGCCCAGCACGGTCGGGCCCCACTCCGGCTTGTAGAAGGGGGGCCCGCTGGCGACGAGCCCGGCGATCTCGTCGGGCGGCGACCGGAAGATCAGCAGGCAGGTCGGCCGGTCGATGTCGGCGGCACGCGCGTGGGCGACCTGGTGGTCGGGGTCGACGGTGAGCACGTGGGCGAAGGTCCGCTTGCGGATCCGCCAGCGGGTGCCCACCCAGGCTGGCTCCTCGTAGCTCTCCGGCAGCCCGAGGCAGATCGGCCGCAGCCGGTCGAGGACCTCGGGCGGGACGTCTCCGGGTTCGGTCACGGTCAGCGACCCTAGTGGGCCGGTACGACAGATCACCGGGTTCGTGGTGGTTGCCCGGCCCGTCGGTGCCGGTGGTGTCCATCCGGCCGATCCGCCAGGATGGGCACGGGTGCCGCCGGGCAGCGCCCCGGACCGACCCACCCCCGTGCCCGATGAGGAGTGCCGTGCCGTCCACCCTGCTCTCCCGCCGCGACCTGGACTTCCTGCTGCACGACTGGCTGCAGGTGTCCAAGCTTGTCGAGCGCCCCCGGTACGCCGAGCACTCCCGGGACACCTTCGACGATGCCCTGGATCTCGCCGAGCGGGTGGCCACCGAGCAGTTCGCCCCGCACAACCGCGCCGCCGACCTCGCCGAGCCCACCTTCGACGGGCAGCGAGTGCGGCTGATCCCGCAGGTCCGGGCGGCGCTGGAGAGCTTCGCCGAGACCGGTCTGCTCACGGCCGGGCTGGACGCCTCGGTCGGCGGCCTGCAGCTGCCGCACGCTGTCGCGGCCGCCTGCTTCACCTGGTTCCAGGCCGCCAACGTCTCCACCTCGGCGTACCCGTTCCTCACCCTGGGCAACGCCAACCTGCTGCTGGCGCACGGCAGCGCGGAGCAGGTCGACACGTACGTGCGGCCCATGCTGGAGGGCCGGTTCTTCGGCACCATGTGCCTGTCCGAGCCGCACGCCGGCAGCTCGCTGGCCGACATCACCACTCGCGCCGAACCACAGCCGGACGGTACGTACCGGCTCTTCGGCACCAAGATGTGGATCTCCGGCGGCGATCACGAACTGGCCGAGAACATCGTCCACCTGGTGCTGGCGCGGATCCCCGGCGGGCCGCCCGGGGTGAAGGGGATCTCGCTGTTCATCGTGCCAAAGGTGCTGGTCGGGCCGGACGGGTCGCTCGGCGACCGCAACGACGTGGTGCTGGTCGGGCTCAACCACAAGATGGGCTTCCGGGGCACCACCAACACCCTGCTCAGCTTCGGCGACGGCGGGCACACCCCGGCCGGCCGTCCCGGCGCGGTCGGTCACCTGGTCGGCCCGCCGCACCAGGG
Organism: Micromonospora sp. NPDC000668; assembly: GCF_042897975.1. Classification (NCBI taxonomy): domain Bacteria; kingdom Bacillati; phylum Actinomycetota; class Actinomycetes; order Micromonosporales; family Micromonosporaceae; genus Micromonospora; species Micromonospora sp. NPDC000668. The sequence continues at coordinate 70,704 of NZ_JBIAYP010000008.1, read as the reverse complement.
ACTGGCCCAGATGTTCCACATGATGAACGAGGCCCGGATCGGGGTGGGGGCCGGCGCCACCGCGCTGGGCTACACCGGCTACCTCAAGAGCCTGGCGTACGCCCGGGAGCGGTCGCAGGGCCGGCCGGTCGGCGGTAAGGACCCGGCCGCGCCGCAGGTGCCGATCATCGACCACCCCGACGTACGGCGGATGCTGCTGGCGCAGAAGAGCTACGTGGAGGGAGCGCTGGCCCTGGTGCTCTACTGCGCGCGGCTGCTCGACGAGGAGAAGACCGCCCCCGCCGAGGCCGATCGCGGGCGGGCGCACCTGCTGCTGGACGTGCTCACCCCGATCACCAAGAGCTGGCCCTCGCAGTGGTGCCTGACCGCGAACGATCTGGCGATCCAGGTGCTCGGCGGGGCCGGTTACACCCGCGATCACGACGTGGAGCAGCACTACCGGGACAACCGGCTCAACCCGATCCACGAGGGCACCCACGGCATTCAGGCGCTGGACCTGCTGGGGCGCAAGGTGACCATGCACGACGGCGCCGGCCTGGTCCTGCTGACCGGGACGATCCGCGACACCGTCGACCGGGCCCGACAGGTCGGCGGCGAGGCCGCCGAGCTGGCCGACCGGCTGGCGGGCGCGGTGGGCCGGGTCGTCGCGGTCACCCGCCGACTCTGGGCCGACGGTGACCCGGTGCTCGCGCTGGCCAACGCCAGCGTCTACCTGGAGGCGGTCGGGCACGTCGTGATCGCGTGGATGTGGCTGGAGCAGGTGCTGGCCCTGCCACCGGAGGGGTCCGGCGACGCGTTCCACGCCGGAAAGCGGCAGGCCGCCCGCTACTTCTTCACGGTCGAGCTGCCGCGTACCGGCCCGCAGCTGGACCTTCTGGACAGCCGGGACCGGACCACGCTGGAGATGCGCGCGGACTGGTTCTGAGCGGGCCCGGCCTCACCGCCGCCGGCCCTGGTGACTCATCGCCTGCCGTCCCTTCATGACGCCCAGCACGATCACCACGACCAGCGCGATCAGGCCGATGATGATGAGCCAGCGGACCGCCTCGAGGATCAGCCCGAGCAGGATCAGCACGCCGGCGACCACGCCGACGACCCAGAGCATGGCACGCATCTCGACCTCCCGTGACCGGCCGCGCCCATGCGGCGACCCCCGCGCCACGTTCCCCATCCGGCCGACACCATGCCCGCCCAGCACGAGGAGCCGAGCCCAGCGTGCGGTGCGGGCGGGCCGGTTCAGCGTGCGGTGTGCGCGGGGCCGGTTTCAGCCCGCGGTGCGGGCGACGTACACGGTGTTGGCGGACTGACCACCGGTCAGCGGGTTGGCGAACGGCACGACGTGCGCCCGCGCGGTCGCGAACACCTCGGTGAGCGCTGCGGTGAACTCGGCGTCCGGCGGGTCGTCCGACCAGAGCGCGAAGACGCCCTCGGGGCGTAGCAGGGCGGACAGCCGGCGCAGCCCGGCCGGCTCGTAGAAGGCGGCGTGGCTGGGGTGCAGGACGTTGCGCGGGGAATGGTCGACGTCGAGCAGGACAGCGTCGAACCGCCGCCCGGGCGCCTCGGCGTCGAATCCGGCGTCGCCGGCCACCGCCGCGAAGAAGTCGGCCCGCACGAACCGGGTACGCGGGTCCTCGGCGAGCCCCGCCGCGAACGGCAGCAGCCCGCGCTGGTGCCAGTCGATCACGTCCTCGATCGCCTCGACCACCAGCAGTGAACGCACCCTCGGGTCATCCAGCGCCGCGCAGGCGGTGTAGCCCAGCCCGAGGCCGCCGACCACCACGTCGAGCGTGTCACCGGCCAGTTCGGCCAGGCCCAGCCGGGCCAGCTCGATCTCCGCGACGGGGAAGAGGCTGGACATGAGGAACTCGTCGTCGAGCTTGACCTCGTACACCTCGACCTGGAGCGCCGGGTCCCGGCGCCGGCGCAGGCTGATCGCGCCGATCGGGGTCTCCCGCCAGGCCAGCTCCTCGAAACGCGCGCCCACGGGTGCCCTCTCGCCGCCAGATTCGTCCCCGGATGGTACCGGTCGGCACGGTCACCGCCACGCAGGGTCCACGGGACATCGACGCAACGCATATCCTGTGGCCGGCCGATCCACCGGGAGGGACCCCATGCCGTCGCGGCAGGACCAGCTGCACTCCTACCAGTTCAGCGTTCAGCGGGCGGTCGCCGCCCTGGTGATGCGGGAGACCGACCCGGCCCAGTCGCCGTTCCGGCGGTTGGCCGGCGCCGGCCTGGCCAGCGTCCTGGTCGCGGCGATCGGGCTGGGCGGCTTCGCGCTCTACGGCCTGTTCGCCGGGGGCGGCAGCGGCTGGCGCGACGCGGGCGCCGTGATCGTGGAGAAGGAGTCCGGCGCCCGGTTCGTCTACCGCGAGCAGAAGCTGCACCCGGTGCTCAACTACGCCTCGGCGCTGCTGATCGTCGGCGCGGACCGATCGAAGACCGTGCTGGTCTCCCGGCGCTCGATCGACGGCGTGCCGCGCGGGCTGCCGCTGGGCATCGCCGACGCGCCGGACTCGCTGCCCGCCCCGGGTCGGTTGGCCACCGGAGCGTGGACGGTCTGCTCGACGATCCCGGCCGGCGCGGGCGACGACGCGCCCCGCTCCGCGCTGCTGATCGGCACCGAGCCCGCCGGCGGCCGGCCGCTGGGCGACGACGCGCTGCTGCTGCGCGGCCCCGACGGCGGTCTGCACCTCGTCTGGCATCAGCGGCGCTACCTGATCCGCGATCCCAGCCGGGTGCTGGCGGCGCTGGCCACCACCCGGGCCCGGGCGGTGCCGGTGGCGCCCGCCCTGCTCAACTCGCTACCCGCCGGCCTCGACCTGGCCCCGCTCGCCCTGCCCGGCCTGGGCGGGCCCGCCACTCGGGTGCCGGGTGCCACGATCGGCCAGGTCTACCTGGTGAGCAACTCCGGCGGCGGCCGGCAGTACGCCGTGGCGCTCGACGCGGGGCTTGCCGGAATCACCGAGTTGCAGGCCGGGCTGTTGCTGGCCAGCACCAGCCAGGACGAGCCGGAGCCGATGACGCTGGGCCGGTTCGCCGCACTGCCCACGGTGCCCGATCTCGCCCCGAGCGGTCCGACCGCCCCGCCGCCAGCCCCGCCCCGGCTGGCGGCCGGGGACGACGCGGCGCTCTGCACCCGGGTCAGCGGCGACGACGGCGCCAGCGAGGTGCGGTGGGGCGTACCGCTGCCGGACCTGGCCGCCGTGCCGCGCACCGTGCCGGCCGGCGGCACCGTGCTGGCCGATCACGTGGTGGTGGAGCCGGGCCGGGGCGCGGTGATCGAGGCCGCCGCGGCGCCCGGCGCGTCCGGCGGCGCGGTCTCCGTGGTCACCGACCTGGGCCGGCGGTACGTGCTGGCCGACCGGGACGTGCTCCCGATGCTCGGCTACCGCGACGTGCGCCCACTGCGGCTGCCGGCCGGCCTGGTCAGCCTGGTGCCGGCCGGTGCGACCCTCGACCCGGCCGCCGCGCGGGCCGTCGCCGCCCCCGTCTGACGGTCGGGCGACGTGGTGGGAGCCGGGTCGGGCGTCAGGCGGCCGGGCGGCGCAGGATGGTGACCGCGAAGGCCGCGTCGTCGCGCCACGGGCGCAGGTCCCAGGTGGCGAAGCGGTGCTCCAGGCGCAGCCCGGCGGCGACCGCGTCGGCGTCGAAGGCGGTCAGCGGGTAACCGCGCTCGGTGCCGAAGCCCACCGCCAGCACGCCGTCCGGGCGCAGGTGCGCGGCGAGCCGGCGCAGCACCTCCGGCTCGGTGCCGGGCGCTACGAAAGCGAGTACGTTGCCGGCCAGCACCGCCGCGTCGAACGGCTCGGCCTCGCCGGCCGCCGGCAGGTCCAACTCGGCCAGGTCGGCGACCAGCCACAGCGGGCCGGGGTGGTCGGTGCGGGCGGCGACCACCAGCGCCGGGTCGGCGTCCACCCCGACCACGGTGTGCCCGCGCTGGGCCAGCGCGGCGCCGACCCGGCCGGTGCCGCAGCCGGCGTCGAGGATCCGCGAGCCGGGCGGGACCAGCGTGTCCACCAGCCGGGCCTCACCGGCCAGGTCCGCTCCCTCAGCCGCGAGCTTCCGGAACCGGTCGATGTACCACTGCGAGTGCTCGGGGCCGGTGTCGGTCGCCCAGCGGGTCGGGTTGGCCATGTGGCCACCGTAACCGGGCCTGCGGGGACGCGGCGGGCGACCCGGGGAGCAGGGGTCAGGGCACCCGGGCCACGGTGATGAACTCGTTGTAGGTGAAGACCCGCCCCAGCGCCCGGGGGAACGGGAAGGAGAACTGCCGGGTGACGGTCAGGCCCAGCTCCCGGCAGATCTGCGCCGCCTCGTCGAAGCCGACGAACCGGACGTGCGAGGCGTCGCTGGCGTACCCGCGCTCCTGTGGGGTGATGAACACGGTGGTCCCGCCGGAGCGCACGTATGGCAGGTAGGAGGAGACGACCTCCCGCGCCTGCTCGGCGGGCAGGTGCTCCAGGAGGTGCGCGGCGAGCAGCGAGTCGAACGCGCCCGGACGGGCGTGCGGGCCGCCGAAGAACTCCTCGACCGTGTACGCCTCGAAGCCGGCCGCCCGGGTGTGCTCCACCGAGGCGGGGTTGTGGTCCACCCCGACGCCGTTGCCGTCCAGGTTGGCGAGGTTACGGCCGAGGCCGGAGCCGACGTCGAGGGTGTGCCCCAGCCGTAGCCGGCGCAGGTTCCACCGGTAGGGCGCCTGCACGTCGAGGAGCCGCTTCCAGCGGGCACCCCCGAGTCGTTGCAGCCGTTCGGTGTAGTCCTCGCCGGCCGTATCGGTCGGCCGGCTTGGCTCGCTCTGCCTCATCGCGGCCCCCTCGGCTTCGCGCTTACGGACTTGCCGATGGTACGGATGCCGGGCGCGAGAAACCAGAGCCATCGGCCGGCATGTTTAGCGGCCGATGACGCCGGTTGGCTCAGCCCTTCTCCGCGCCGCTGGTCAGCCCCTCGGTGAGCAGCCGCTCGCTGGCGAAGAAGAGGATCACGATGGGCAGGGTGAGGACGACCGACCCGGCCATCAACACCGTCTTGGGCACCTCCACCCCGTCGGAGAGCAGGGACAGCCCCAGCGACACCGTCCACCGGTCGGGCTTGTCGACCAGGAACAGCAGGGCGAAGAGGAACTCGTTCCAGGCGATCATGAAGTCGTAGAGCGCGACCGCCATGATCGACGGCATGGCGAGGGGCAGGCTGACCCGGCGGATGATGCCGAGCCGACCGGCGCCGTCGATGGCGGCGGACTCCTCCAGACTGACCGGGATGGTCTCGAAGTAGTTCTTCAGCATGTAGACCGAGACCGGCAGCGTCTGCGAGATGTAGACCAGCACCAGGCCGAACAGTGAGCCGCGCAGCCCGGCCCGGGTGAAGACCACGAACAGCGGGATCGCGATGACGATCGACGGGAACAGGTAGACGGCCAGGAACAGGAAGTCCACCTGCCGCCGGCCGAAGAACCGCAGACGGGCCACCGCGTACGCCCCGGGGATCGCCACGACCAGGGTGAGCAGGGTCGCCGCCACGGCGACCAGACCGCTGTTGCGGATGAAGGTGAGGAACCCCTGGCCGCCGTCGTCGGTGGCCTTGAGCACCTCGGCGTACGTGGCCACGGTCAGCTCGCCGAAGCCGACGATCAGCGAGCCGGGGTCGAGCAGCAGCCGCTCGATGGGGCGCACCGAGAGCACCAGCATGTAGTAGAAGGGGAAGACGGTGACCACCAGGAACACGGCGATCACCAGGCGGCGCAGCCAGCGCAGGCTCACTGTCTCGACCACGTCGCGGTCCATCAGCCCACCCTCCGTCCGAAGAAGCGCAGATAGATCAGCACGAACACGATGAGCACCACAGCCAGCACGACCGCCTGCGCGGCGGCGGCGCCGATGTCGGTCCGGGCGGTGAGGAACTCGTACACCCGCACGCTGACCACCTCGGTGCCCGCCGCGCCGCCGGTGAGCAGGTAGACGTCGTCGAACTTGTTGAACGTCATGATGAAGCGCAGCACGCCGAGCAGGGCGATCACCGGCAGCAGTTGCGGCAGCAGGATGTGCCGGAAGCGTTGGGTGGGGGTGGCGCCGTCGACCCGGGCGGCCTCCTCCAACTCGCCGGGCACCGCCTGTAGCCGGGCCAGCAGGAACAGGAATGCGAACGGGAAGTACCGCCACGCCTCGAACACGACGACCGTGGCCAGCGCGGTCGACTCCTGGGACAGGAACGGCACCGGGGCGTCCCAGCCGAGCCACCGTTGGCCCCAGGCGTTGACGATGCCGAGCTGCGGATCGAGCATCACCTGCCAGACGAACGTCACCGCGACCACCGGTGCCACGTACGGCAGCAGCATGGATGCCCGGACCAGGGTGCGGCCACGGAACGGCCGGCGGACCACCAGTGCGGCGACCAGGCCGAGCAGGATCGACCCGACGGTGCCGCCGAGGCTGTAGAGCAGGGTGATCCACAGCGTGTCGGCGAAGCCGGGGGTGTGCAGCACCCGGTCGACGTTGTCCATGGTGAACTCGCCGAACAGCCCGGTCTTGCGCAGCGTGGCGAGCCGGACCCGCTGGAAGGCGAGCACCACGGTCCAGACGATCGGGATGCCGATGACCGCGATGGTGACGAGCAGGGTCGGGGCGACCAGCGCGAGCCCGGCGCGGGACTCGCGGCGGCGCAGGGTCAGTGGTCGGCGGCGGCGGACCGGCACCGGCCGCTCCCGGGTGGGGGAGCGGCCGGTGCCGGGCGCGGTGGTGGTCAATTCACGCCTGCTTTGATCGCCTCGACGTCCTTCTTGGCCCGACCGGCGGCGGCCGCCGCGTCGGACTTGCCGGAGATGACGTCGTTCAACGCCTTGGGCACCGGCAACTCGCCGAGCATGGCGCCGACCAGCTTTCCCTGCCCCTGGGTGAGACCCCAGCGCTGGAAGGTGTCCGGGCTGCGGCGCAGCGTGGCGAGCACCTCCTCGCCGTACACGTCGGCAAGGGGCTTCTTCACGTCCACGCCGGCCTGGCTGGTGTTCCAGCCGGTGAGGTACGCCTCGGGCTCGGCCTGGGTGCCCTTGCGCACCGGGAAGCGGCCCTCGGGGGACATGCCGAACCAGCGCGGGTAGCCGTCGCTGAGCATGTACTCCACGAAGGACTTCGCCGGGTCGGTCGCCGCGCCGTCCAGCACCGCCCACGAGCTGATCTCGCCGTACTGGGCCGGTTCGGTGCCGTTCGGGCCCTTGATCGCGGTGACGAACCCGCTGTTCTTCGCGAGGAACGCCGGGTCGGCCTGGCACTGCGGGCAGGTCGGCTTGGCGTCGTTGCGCAGCCCGGCCAGCTCGTCGAGGATGAATGGCGACCAGACCACCATGGCGGCCTTGCCGGCGAAGTAGGTGGCGCGGGTGGTGTCCACGTCCTGGGCGCCCTTCACCGAGCTGTTCCGGATCAGGTCGCCGTAGAAGCGGAACGCTTCGACGCACTGTGGTGAGTCCAGGGCGACCGCGCCGGAGTTGTCGGTGAGTTGACAGCCGTTGGCCAGCGCCAGGTGCTCGAAGGTCTGCTGGGTGAACACGTCGCTGGGGGCGGTCGCCGCGGTGATCCCGGCGACGCCGCCGGTGTTCAGCTTCGCCGCGGCGGTGGTGATCCGTTCGTACGTGTCGGGGGTGGGCAGGTTGGCGGCGGCGAACAGGTCCTTGCGGTAGACGAGCAGTTGGCCCCACCCGTCGCTGGGCACCGAGAGCTGCTTGCCGTCGTCCGAGGTGAGCTCCAACGCTCGCGGCGAGAAGGTCTGCCGGCCCAGCTTGTCGACGACCTCCGCGTTCGCCGAGGCGTGCAGCAGCTCGTTGCCGGCGAGCGTACGGATGCCGGCCAGGGAGACCGAGCCGACCACGTCGGGCAGGTCGCCGGCGGCGGCATTGGCGGAGATCAGTGAGGGGAACTGGTCCTCGTTGACGGTGACGAGCTCAACCTCGACTCCGGTCTTCGCGGTGAAGTCGGCGATGATCGCCTTGGTGGCGGTGACCCGGTCGGCCACGTCCTCCAGGCTCCACACGGTGATCTTCTTGCTGCTGCTGTCCGACTCGTTATCGCCGCAGGCCAGCAGGGTGGACGCGGTAAGTGTCAGGATCAAGGTGGTGGCGAGTATCCGCCTCGGAGGTGCTGACATCGGTGGCACTCCTCTCGAAGGGTACATGCCGGATTCAACGCCTTCGATTGATTAATGGCAAGACATATAGCGATTTTTTGCCTATCCTGGAACCCAGTGCTACCGGGATGTGACTCATGGGCAACTGGGTTGTCTCTCTCGCCGGGCCTCGACGGATCAGCCTCGAGCCCTGCCCACCGGATCAGCTCGGCCCCGGCCAGGTTCGGGTCCGCACCTGCTACTCCGGCATCTCGGCCGGCACCGAGCTGACCCTCTACCGGGGCAGCAATCCACGGCTCAGCAAGGACTGGGACGACGCCGCCCGGATGTTCGTACCCCGGCAGACCCCGGTGCCCTACCCGCTGATCGGCTTCGGCTACGAGGAGGTCGGCGAGATCGTCGAGGTGGCCCCGGAGGTCACCGACCGGCACCCGGGCCAGTTGGTGTGGGGCATCTGGGGGCACCGCGCCGAGGCCGTGCTGGCCGCCGAGGTGGTCCACCCGTTGCCCGCCGGCCTGGACCCGCTCGCCGCCGTCTTCGCCCGGCCCGGCGCCATCGCGCTGACCGCCGTGCTCGCCGCCGACCTGCACCTCGGCGACTGGGTCGGTGTCTTCGGGCAGGGCGTCATCGGGCTGCTCGCCACCCGGCTCGCGGTGCTCTCCGGCGCCCGGGTCGTGGCGGTCGACCGGATGCCCGACCGGCTGGAGCACGCCGCCCGCTACGGTGCCCGGTCCGCAGTGGACGCCGGCGCCGAATCCGCCGCCGCCGTGCTGCGCCGGGCCACCGGCGGCCGGGGCGCGGACGTCTGCCTGGAGCTGTCCGGGGCGTACCCGGCGCTGCACGAGGCGATCCGGTCCACCGCACACGCCGGCCGCGTCGTGGCCGCCGGTTTCTACCAGGGCCAGGCCGACGGCCTCGGCCTCGGCGAGGAGTTCCACCACAACCGCATCCAGTTGGTGGCCGCCCAGGTCTCCGGACCCACCCCCGCGCCGAGCATGGCCGGCCGGTGGACCGGCGACCGGGTGGCGCAGACCTTCATGGAACTGGTGGCTGAGCGCAGCGTCGACCCGTTGCCGCTGGTCAGCCACATCGTCGACGCCAGCGCGGTCGCCGACGCCCTCGCGCTGCTCGACCGCGGCGCCGGTGACGTCCTTCAAGTGGTGTTGAGGTTCTCATGACCACCATTGCGCTGGCCTGCCAGGAACAGCTCCTGCCGGGCACCGACCTGATCCAGAAGTACGCCCTCGCCACCGCCCTCGGCTATCAGGGCATCGAGCTGCGCGGGCGCGGCGACCTCGCGTTCGCCCGCCGGCTGCCCGAACTGCGCCGGGCCCGCGCCGCCGGGGTGGTGATGCCCACCGTCTGCGTCGAGATGGACCACTTCATCGGCGACTTCGACCCGGCCCGGTCCGCCGACGCGGTGCGCAACCTGCGCTCCCAGTTGTCGGTGATCGCCGAGCTGGGCGGCGTCGGGGCGATGACCCCGGCGGCCTGGGGGATGTTCTCCCGGCGGCTGCCGCCGTTCGAACCGCCGCGTCAGCCGACCGGCGACCGGCAGGTGCTCCTCGACGCCCTCGGCGAGCTGGGCGAGCATGCCCGGGCCGAGGGGGTCAGCCTCTTCCTGGAACCCCTCAACCGGTACGAGGACCACATGGTCAACCGGCTCGACGAGGCGGTCGCGCTCTGCGCGGCGGTCGGGCTGCCCTCGGTCCGGGTGGTCGCCGACACCTTCCACATGAACATCGAGGAGGACGACATGCCCCGGGCGCTGCGTTCCGCCGCGCCGTACCTCGGGCACGTGCAGGTCAGCGACTCCAACCGGTACCAGCCGGGTGCCGGGCACCTGGACTGGCCGGCGCTGGTGCGGACCCTGCTGGAGCTGGACTACCGGGGCTGGTTGGCGCTGGAGTGTCGGCTGCGTGGCGACCCGGTCCGCGCCCTCCAGCAGGCCGCCACGGTGCTGCGGCACGCGCTGCCGCGACGGGCCGCGGCATGACCGCCGTTCCGACCCGCACCGGCGGTCCGGCCGATCTCGCCGGGCTGCGCCGGCTCGCGGTCGCCACGCTCGACGCCAACTGGGAGCACGACCACACGGTGCCGTCGCGCACGCTCTACCCACACCAGTGGAGCTGGGACTCCGCGTTCATCGCCGTCGGGCTGGCCCAGGTCCGTCCCGAGCGGGCCTGGCGTGAGCTGGCGAGCCTGTTCCGGGCGCAGTGGGCCGACGGACGGGTGCCGCACATCGTGTTCAACCCGGCGATGCGGGTCGGCGCGTACTTCCCGGGGCCGGAGCTGTGGCGCTCGGCGAGCGCCGAGGGCGCGCCGGCCGTCGACACCTCGGGCCTGGTCCAGCCGCCGGTGCACGCCCTCGCCGCCTGGCTGGCGTACCGGCGGGCGCCCGATCCGGCCGGCCTGGCCGCGCTGCGTCGGCTCTATCCCGCGCTGGTCGCCCAGCAGCGCTACCTGGCCGACCGGCGGGACCTGACCGGCGACGGGCTGGTGTGCATCGTGCACCCGTGGGAGTCCGGTCTGGACAACAGCCCAGCCTGGGACGAGCCGATGGCCGCCGTGCCGGCCGAGGCGGCGGTGATGCGCGCGTACCGCCGGCACGACACCGCGCACGCCGACGCCGCGCACCGCCCCACGGACCTGGACTACGCGCGCTACCTGGCGATCGTCGCCGCCTACCGGGACCGGGGCTACCGCGACCGGGACCTGGCCGACGGGCACCCGTTCCTGGTGGAGTGCCCGCTGTTCAACGCGGCGTTCGGGGCGGCCGAACACGCGCTGGCCCGGATCGCCGTGCTGGTCGGCGCCGACCCGGGGCCACACCGGGCCCGCGCCGCGCGGATCACCGAGGCCGTGGTGCGCCGGCTGTACGACCCGGCCACCGGTACGTTCGCCCCCCGTGACCTGCGCACAGACCGGCTCATCCCGGCCCGTACCGTGCTCGGGCTGGCACCGCTGATCCTGCCCGACCTGCCGACCCGGCAGGCCGACGCGCTGGTCGTCGAGGCGCGGTCGGCGCGTTTCGGGGTGGCTCGGCGGATGGACCGACCGCTGCCCAGCTACGACCGGACCGCGCCGGACTTCGAGCCGCTGCGTTACTGGCGCGGGCCGAGCTGGCTGAACGTCGGGTGGCTGGTACGGCGCGGACTGCTCGCGCACGGGCATCCCGAGCTGGCCGCCGGGCTGCGCCAGTCGATGATCGGGCTGGTCGCCGGGGCCGGCTGCCACGAGTACTTCCATCCGGACACCGGTGCCGGGCTGGGCTCGCCGGCATTCAGCTGGACCGCTGCGCTGCTGCTCGACCTGCTGACCGAGGAGCCCGCGCCCGACGCGGTGTGACCCGCTCCGGCTGGTGCCGGTGATAGCGTGCCCGTCCCAGCGGCGGGAGGGGTGGCGTGTCCGAGATCGACAAGGTGGCCTGGATCCTCATCGAGGACGGGCTGGTGCTGAGCACCCGGTCCCGGGGCAAGGACGTGTGGTACCTGCCGGGTGGCAAGCGCGAGCCGGGGGAGACCGACCTGGACACCCTGCGCCGGGAGGTCGAGGAGGAGCTGAGCGTCACGGTCGACGTGGGCGGTGCGGCGCACCTGGGCACGTTCAGCGCCCAGGCACACGGCCACGCGGCCGGCACCACCGTGCGGATGACCTGCTATCGGGCGGGATACGAGGGGCAGTTGCGGCCGGCCAACGAGATTGCCGAGACCGCCTGGCTCGGGTACGCCGACCGGCACCGCACCTCGCCGGTCGACCACCTCATCTTCGACCACCTGCGGGCCGTGGGCCTGCTGCGCTGACCGCGTCGCCGTTTGCCGCGACCGCGCCCGGGTAAGCGCGGGTCCCGTGGCGGACAGGAGGGCGGCGTGCGGTTCCCCCGCTTCATCGACGCAGTGTCCCGGCGCTCCGGGCTGCCGACCGAGCAGGCCGCCGTGGTGGCTCGTGCCGTGCTCCAGACGATGGCCGAACGGGTGACCGGCTGTCCGACGGCCGACCTGGCCGGACAGCTCCCGGACGAGCTGAACGGCTATGTGGGCGGAACGGATCGAGCCGCGGCCGGGCCGCCGGTGGCCGCCGGACCGGCGGAGTTTCTGCGTCTGGTGGGGGAGCGGGCCGGGGTCGACGAGGCGACCGCCCGGGCCGGCACGGGTGCGGTCTTCGCGACGCTGCGCGAGGCGGTCACGGTGCGGGAGTTCCGGGAGATGGTGGCGGGGTTGCCGCGCGATCCGGACGGCGGAGTCGCGCCCGTTGCGCCGCCATCTGTCGGGGATTGAACGTTTTGATGTCGCTATTCGGACGAGGTGCTATTGACCGGGAAATTCCACTGCGCAAATGAAATGCAACCGGAAAAATGGTTGCCGGTTGACGCTTTAGGCGAAAATTGCGCGCCGCGCCAGGGGGATGATCGGACGATATTCGCCGTCCCTCGTCGGAGCCGTCGATAGCCCCTTCGGGTCGACTCTAGTCGATGACCTTTCGCGACATGCATCGAGCCATATGCTCCTTCCATTGTGACGTCCTGGGGGGGATCATGATCTTGGCTGTCGATTGCTGCGCGTCCGTCTGTTGTGGAGCGACGGTGTGCGCCTCCTGAGATGGGCACCTCGACGCTGATCCATCGCTTCGGCGATGCCGCTGCCGCCTGCCCCGACCATCCCGCCGTGCTCGGCGACACCGGCCCGCTCCACTACGCCGGCCTCGCCGGCCTGGCCGGTGGGCACGCCGAGCTGCTGGCCGCGGCCGGTGTCCGGCCCGGTGTCCGGGTCGGCCTGCTGACCGGGCACGGTGCCAGCACCATCGCCGCCATCCTCGGCACGCTCGCCGCCGGGGCCACCTACGTGCCACTCGACCCCGGGTTCCCGGAGCAGCGGCTGCGGCACCTGCTCGACGGTGCCGAGGTGACCGTCCTGCTCTGCGGTGGCGAGCACACCGAACTGGCCCGGCGCCTCGCCGCCGACCGGTCCGGCCTGCGGGTCGTCCCGGCCGTCGACGTGCGAGCCGCGCCGCTGCGACCGGTGCCGGTGGACCCGGACGCGCTCGCGTACGTGCTGTTCACCTCCGGCTCCACCGGGCGACCCAAGGCGGTCGGGCAGAGCCACCGCAACCTGACGCACGTGGTGGACAACCAGATCGCCACCCTCGACCTGCGGCCAGATGACCGGCTCAGCCTGCTCGCCTCGTTCAGCTTCGACGCCGCCATCCCCGACCTGTACCCAGCGCTCCTCACCGGTGCCGCCGTCGTGCCGGTCGACCTGCGCCGGCACGGCCTGGCGTACGCCGCCGAGCAGTTGGCCCGGCACGGCGTCACGATCTACCACTCCACCCCGACCGTCTACCGGTACCTGCTGGACACCCCGGGCGTCGAGCGGCTGGACCGGGTCCGGGTGGTGCTGCTCGGCGGCGAACAGGCCAGCTACACCGACGCCGCCCGCGCCCGGGGCCGCTTCGCACCGGGCTGCGTGCTGGTCAACGGCTACGGGGCCACCGAATTCACCTTCGCCGCCCGGTACGCGCTGCCGCTGGCCGACGTCGACCGCACGGCCACCGGTCCGTTGCCGATCGGCACCGCCCTGCCCGGGTACGCGCTGCGGCTGGCTCCGGACGGCGAGATCGTGGTGCGCAGTGGACACCTCGCACCCGGCTACCTCGACCAGCACAGCGACCGGTTCGGCCACGACCCCGATGGTGTGCCGGTGTACCGCACAGGCGACCTGGGTGAGCTGCTGCCCACCGGCGAGCTGCGCTGTCTCGGCCGGCTCGACCGTCAGGTCAAGGTGCGTGGGTTCCGGGTCGAACTGACCGAGATCGAGGCGGTGCTCGCCGCCGAGCCGGGCATCGCCGAGGTGCGGGCCATCGCGCGCGACGGCGAGCTGCTGGCGTACGTCCGTCCGGCCGGGACACCGGTCGACCCGGCGGCGCTACGGGCCGCCCTGGCCCGGCAACTACCCGAGTACGCGCTGCCCCGCGCCGTCGTGCCGGTCGCGGAGTTCCCGCTGACCGTCAGCGGGAAGGTCGACGAGCGGGCACTGCCGGACCCGGCCCGGGCCGTGCCCGCCGGGGACCTACCGGCCACCCCCACCGAGCGGATCGTGCACGACATCTGGTGCGCCGTGCTCGACCGGGACGCGGTCGGCCGCACCGACAGCTTCTTCGACGTCGGCGGGCAGTCCCTGTTGCTGGGCCAGGTGCAGCAGCGGCTGGCCGAACGGTTCGGCGTCCGGCTGCCCCTGCTGCGGCTCTTCGACCACCCGACGGTCGCCGCCCAGGCCCGGCTGGTCGACCCGCCAGCACCGGCGAGCATGCCGACCCCGGCCGCCCTGCCGGCACCGGCGGTTGTCACGGCACAGGCCCCGCCCACCGCGCCGCCGAGCGCCGCCGGCCCGTCCGCCGCGCCGGTCGGTGTGCGTGAGTACACCGGTGATGAGATCGCGGTGGTCGGTCTCGCCGGCCGGTTCCCCGGCGCGCCGGACGCGGCCACCTTCTGGTGGAACCTGTGCGCCGGCATGGACGCCATCCACGATCACAGCGACGAGGAGTTGGCCGCGCTGGGCGTCGGCCCGGGGCTGCGCGCCGACCCCCGGCACGTCAAGGCCACCGGCCGGCTCGACGGGGTCGCCGACTTCGACGCGGAGTTCTTCGCCTTCGGCGAGCGGGAGGCCGCCCGTACCGACCCGCAGCACCGGCTGTTCCTGGAGACCGCGTGGGAGGCGTTGGAGGATGCCGGGCACGATCCGGCCCGGTTCCCCGGCCTGGTCGGCGTGTACGGCGCCACCTCCGTCAACCGCTACTTCCTGTTCCACCTCATGGACAACCCGGCCGTGGTCGGCGACGTCGACCCGGACGACTGGGAGGCCCGGCTGGTCGGCCGGCAGCTCACCGACCACCTGCCCGGCCAGGTCGCGTACCGGCTGGGTCTGACCGGGCCGGCGGTGGCGGTGCAGAGCGCCTGCTCCAGCTCGCTGGTCGCGGTGTGCCTCGCCGCGCAGAGCCTGGCCGACTACCAGTGCGACATCGCCCTGGCCGGCGGTGTGAGCGTGACCTGGCCCCGGCACCGGCACACCCCCGGCGGCCTGGCCTCACCGGACGGCCGCTGCCGGGCCTTCGACGAGGCCGCCCAGGGCGCCGGCTTCGGCTCCGGTGTCGGCGTGGTGGCGCTGCGCCGGCTCGCCGACGCGCAGGCCGACGGTGACCGGGTCCTCGCGATCCTGCCCGGTTGGGCGGTCACCAACGACGGCGCCGACCGGGCCGGCTACGCCGTGCCCGGGCCGGCCGGGCAGGCCGCCGCGGTGGCCGGCGCGCTCGCCGCCGCCGAGGTCGCACCCGGCGAGGTCCGCTTCATCGAGGCGCACGGCAGCGGCACCCCGCTCGGCGACGCCATCGAGGTGGCCGCGTTGCACGAGGTGTACCAGGGCGCCGCGCCCGCCGAGACCTGCGCGCTCGGCTCGGTGAAGACCACCATCGGCCACCTCGACGCTGCCGCCGGCATCGCCGGGCTGATCAAGACGGTGCTCGCCGTGCAGCACGGCGTCATCCCGCCGAACCTGCACTTCACCCGTCCGCACCCGGAGATCGACCTGGCCGCCGGCCCGTTCTACGTACCGACCAAGGTGCGCGACTGGCCGGACGCGCCGCGCCGGGTCGCCGGAGTCAGCTCGTTCGGCCTGGGCGGCACCAACGCGCACGTCGTGGTGGAGCAACCGCCCCCGGTCGAGCCGGTCGACGCCGGGTCGGCCGGCGCGCAGCTGCTGCCGGTCTCGGCGCGTACCCCGGTGGCGCTGCGCGCGGCGCTGACCCGGCTGCGGCGGCACCTGGCCGGCACCGCCCCCACCCTGGCCGAGGTCGCCGCGACGCTGGCGTTGGGCCGGCGCGAGTTCGGCTGCCGGGCCGCCGTGATCGCCACCGGCCCGGCCGCGGCGGTCGCCGAGCTGGACGAGCTGCTGAGCACCGACGCCCGGGTGGCCGGCCCGGCCGGTGCGCTGCGCGAGCTCGCCGCCGACTGGGTGGCCGGCCGGGACCTCGACTGGACGGCCCTGCACCCGGCCGGCGGCATCCGACGCACCTCGCTGCCCACCTACCCCTTCCAGCGGCAGCGGTACTGGATCGACCCCCCTCAGAAAGGTGTGCGGTGAACTGGTTCCTCTCCGCCGGCAGCCGCGATCCGGCGCCGGTGCAGTTGTTCTGCCTGCCCTACGCTGGCGCCGGCGCCAGCGCGTTCCGCGCATTCCCGGACCGGTTCGGCCCCGACATCGAGGTGCTGCCGGTGCAGCTACCCGGCCGGGAGAACCGGATCAGCGAGGACCCCCGCTTCCGGGTGGTCGACGTGGCGACCGCCATCGCCGGGCGGGCCGTGGGCCCGTACGCCCTCTACGGCCACTCGATGGGCGGTCGGCTCGGCTTCGAGGTGGTCCGCGAGCTGCGCCGCGCCGGGCTCCCGTTGCCGCTGCGGCTCTACGTCGGCGGCGCCCGCGCGCCACACGTCACCGAGCCCAGCGCCTTCGACGGGCTGTCCCGGGTGGACGATGAGGAGCTGCTGCGCCGGCTGCGGGCCGGCGGCGGGCTGCCCGCCGGGGTGCTGGAGCATCCCGAGCTGGTCGAGTTGCTCCTGCCGCTGCTGCGCGCCGACTTCGAACGGGTGGACGGCTACCGGTACCAGCCTGAGGAGCCGCTGCCGGTGCCGATCGTCGCGTTCAGCGGTCGCAACGACCGGGCGGTGACTCGCGAGCAGAGCGCCGCCTGGCGGGAGCACACCACCGCCGAATTCACCCTGCACGAGCTGGACGGCGGGCACTTCTTCCTCCACGACGCGCTGCCCGAGCTGGCCACCGCGATCCGCGCCGACCTGACCGCCGCCACGCTCACCGCCGACCGAGCAGCCGACCGGGCCACCGTCGGTGGCGACCGGGGCCGGGTCGGGACGCTCGCCGCCGCCAGCGGCACGGCTGACGGGCACCGGGTGCCGCTCGGTGACACCGGCTGGTCGGTGTGGCGTGACGCCATCCTGCGCAGCACCGGCTTTCCGGCCGACGGGCTGACCCTGCTGGCCGCCCCGCAGGCCGCCGCCGCCGCGGACGAGCTGCTGGCCACCGGCGTCGGCGCCGAACTGTTCGACAAGGAGTTCGCCGAGGCGGTGTCCACCACCGGACGGCGGATCACCGAGCTGGCTGCCGACCCGCTGCTGCGCGAGGCGGTCACCTGGCAGAACCGGGGCGCGCTGGTCGCCCTGGACGGGCTGGTCCGGAGCGGCCCGGACGCGCCCCGCAACGTCCGCCGACGGGACCGGGAACGCGCCCTGCTGAAGTACTGGCAGCGCTACTGCGGCAAGAATGAGACCGTCGGGTTCTTCGGCCCGAGCTGCTGGGTCACCGTCGACCCGGAGTTGCCGGTCGCCGCCGAGGTGCGCGCGGGCGCGGCACTGACCCGCCGCCGCTGGGTGTGGTTCGAGTCCTGGGCGCTGACCGAGTACGCGCGGCGGATCGGTGGCGACCTGGCGCTTCGCCGCTGGTGGGCGCCACGGCTGGCCCCGCAGCTGAGCCTCGCCGGCCGGGAGGTGCGCCGTCCGGGCCGGCCGCCCGTACCGCTGACCCCGGTCGAGGCGGCGCTGCTCGCCGCCGCCGACGGCCGACGCCCGGCGCGCGACCTGGTCACCGACCCGGCCATCGGGTTGCGCCGACCGGAGGACGGGTACGCGCTGCTCGACCGGTTGGTGGAGCGGGAGCTGGCCACCTGGGACGCCGCGCTGCCGGTGAGCCCCGCCGCCGAGGAGGTGCTGCGGCAGCGGATCACGGAGGTTGGCGACGCCCCGGCCCGGGCCGCCGCCCAGGCCGGCTTCGACCGGCTGTGCGCCGCGCGGGACGCGGTCGCCGTCGCGGCCGGCGACCCGGACCGGCTGCGCGCCGCCCTGGACGCGCTCGACGAGACGTTCACCGACCTCACCGGGCAGCCGGCGCAGCGCAGGGCCGGGCAGATGTACGCCGGCCGGACGCTCTGCTACGAGGACACCAGTCGGGACCTGGACGTGGTCTTCGGCGCGCCACTGCTGGACGACATCGCCGCGCCGCTGGCCGTGCTGCTGCGGGCCGCCCGCTGGCTGGCCGGTGCGCTGGATGAGGCGTACGGGGCGGTGTTCCGGGAGCTGTACGACGAGCTGCGCGCCGAGGCCGGCGAGGCCCCGGTGGCCCTGTCCGACCTGTGGTTCCTGGTGCAGGGCCTCTTCTGGGGCAGCGGGCCGCGCCCGGTCGACGGGGTGGCCAGCGAGTTCGCCGCCCGCTGGGCCGGGCTGTTCGGGCTGGCCGACCTGCCACCGGGCAGCACCGACGTGCGGCTGGACGTGGCGGACCTCGCCGCCCGGGTCGACGAGGTCTTCCCGACCGTCCGGCCGGGCTGGTCCAACGCCCGGCTGCACAGCCCCGACCTGCAGATCTGTGCGGCGGACGCGGACGCGCTGGCCCGCGGTGACTACACTGTCGTGCTCGGCGAGATGCACGCCGCCTGGTCGTCGTTCGACTGTCACGTCTTCACCGCCGCACATCCGGACGTCGAGCGGCTGCGCGCCGCGCTGGAGGCTGATCTCGGCCCGGACCGGATCCGGCTGCTCTTTCCCACCGACTGGCCGCGGCGCACCAGCCGGGTCGCCGAGGCGCTGATCGGCCCGACCGACCGACAGTTGGCGTTCGCGCCCGCGCCCAACCCCGAGCCGGAGCGGGTGCTGCCCACCGTGGCGCTGACCGTGCGGGATGAGGACGGCCGGCTGGTGGTCACCGGCGCCGACGGGCAGCGCTGGCCGCTGACCGAGGTCTGCGCCGGCCTGCTCAGCACGCACGCCGTGGACGGGTTCAAGCTCGTCGCCGCCGCGCCGTACACCCCGCGGATCACGTTGGATCGTCTGGTGGTGGCCCGGCAGACCTGGCGGACCACCGTCGGCGCGAGTGGGCTCGGCGCGGTGACGGGGGAGCAGGCCCGCTTCCTGGCCGTGCGGGACTGGCGGCGTCGGCTGGGCCTGCCGGAGCAGGTGTACATCAAGCTCGGCACCGAGACCAAGCCGTGCTTCGTCGACCTGAGCAGCCCCGCCTTCGCCAACATGTTCTGCGCGATGGTCCGGGCGGCCGATCGGGACGGCGGCGACGACACGACCCTGGTGGTCAGCGAGATGCTGCCCACCGCGCAGGACGCCTGGGTGCCCGACGCGGCCGGCCGGCGCTACTTCAGCGAGTTGCGGCTGCACATCGTGGACACCGACGAGTCGGAGTCGGCCCGATGAACCACCTGCTGCCCCTGGGCGACACGGGTTGGTCGGTGTGGCGCCACGTGGTGCTGCGCACCGCCGGCTTCCCGGCCGACGGGCTGGCCGCCTTCGCCGCCCCGGACGCTGCCGGTGCCGCCGATGCGCTGCTGGCCGCCGAGGAGACCGCCGACGGGCGGGCGAGTGCCGGCAGCGGTGCCGCCGAGATGTTCGACAAGGCGTTCGCCGTGGCGCTGGCCGACTCCTCGGCGGCCGCCGGCCGGATCGCCGCCGACCCGCTGCTGCGTGAGGCGGTCACCTGGCAGAACCCGGAGATGCTGATCGCCCTGGACGGGCTGCTGCGGACCGACCCGATGGTGCGCAACGTCCGGCGGCGCAAGCGCGAGCTGAGCCTGCTGCGCTACTGGCAGCGCTACTGCGGAAAGGCCGAGACGATCGGGTTCTTCGGCCCGGTCTGCTGGGGCACGTTCGACCCCACTGACCCGGCGACCCGGCTGTGGCCGGGACCTGGGCTGGTGTCCCGGCGCGAGGTCCACTTCGAGGCGTGGGCGCTGATCGCGTACGCCGACCGGCTCGCCGACGACCCGGCCGTGCGCCGCTGGTGGGCGCCGGCGCTGCCGCCGCACCTGAGCGTGACGGGCCGGTGGCTGCACCGGCCGCTGCACCCGCCGGTCGAGCTGTCCGCCCTCGACGCACGGTTGCTGGCCTCCTGTGACGGGCGCACCCCGGCCGTACGCCTGGTCGAGCGGGTCCGCGCGGACGGCGACGCCGGGCTGCGCACCGATGCCGACGGCTTCCTGCTGCTCGACCGGCTGGTCGAGCGTGGCCTGCTGACCTGGGACGCCGGCCTGCCGATCAGCCCCCGGGCCGAGCAGGTGCTGCGCGAAAGGCTGGCCGCGATCGGCGATCTCGCGTTGCGCGCCGAGGTGAGCGCCGGCTTCGAACGGCTCTGCGTGGCCTGCGACGAAGTCGCCGCGAGCGCCGGAGACCCGGACCGGCTCGGTGCCGCGCTGGCCGTGCTGAACGCGGAGTTCACCGCCGTCACCGGACGACCCGCCACCCGGCAGGCCGGTCAGATGTACGTCGGCCGCACGGTCGCCTACGAGGAGAGCGCTCGGGACCTCACCGTCAGCGTGGGCGCCGAGGTGCTCGCCGCGCTCGCCACGCCGCTGGCCGTGGTGCTCCAGGCGGCCCGCTGGCTGACCGCCGAGATCGGCGCCGCCTGCGAGCGGATCTTCGCCGAGCTGTACGACGAGCTGCGCGCCGACGGGCCGGTGCGGTTGGCCGACGTCTGGTCCCTGGCCCAGGGGCTGCTGATGGCCCAGGACGGTCCGCTGGCCGCCACCACCGCCGGCTTCACCGCCCGCTGGGCGGACCTGTTCGACCTGGCCGCGCTGCCACCCGGGCAGCCCGAGTTGCGGCTGCGCGGCGTGGAGCTGGCCGACCGGGCCCGGCGGGTGTTCCCGGCGAGCGCGCCCGGCTGGCCGTCGGCCCGGATCCACAGCCCGGACGTGCAGATCAGCGCCACCGACCTGGCCGCGCTGAACCGGGGCGAGTTCCTGCTCGTACTCGGCGAGCTGCACCCGGCCAACGCCACCTTCGACAGCGCGGTGTTCGTGCCGTTCCACCCCGATCCGGCGGCGCTGCGCGCCGGGTTGGACGCCGACCTCGGCTCCGCCCGGGTCCGGGTGCTCTACCCGGAGGGCTTCCCCCGCGTCACCACCCGCACCACGTACGGGCTGACCAGCCCGGCCGACCGGCAGCTCGGCATCGACACCGCCCGGGGCGGCGAGGTCGACCGGTTGGTCCCGGCGACCGAGGTGCGGGTGGTGCCGGACGGCGACCGGCTGGCCGTGGTGCTGCCCGACGGCAGCCGGTGGCCGCTCATGGAGGTCTTCGCCAACCTGCTCGGTTCGCTGCTGGTGGACGCCTTCAAGCTGCTGGACCCGGCACCGCACACGCCCAGGATCACCATCGACCGGCTGGTCGTGGCCAGACGCACCTGGCGGACCACGGTCGAGGAGAGCGGCCTGGCCGGGGTGACCGGGGAGGCGGCGCGGTTCCTCGCGGCACGCCGCTGGCGGGGTCGGCTCGGCCTGCCCGAGCAGGTGTTCGTGAAGGTCGGCACCGAGGTCAAACCCTGCTACGTCGACCTGACCGGCCCGCTCTACGCCCAGTCGCTGTGCGCGATGGTCGACGCCGCCGCCCGCAGCGGGCCGGACGTGACGCTCGTGGTCAGCGAGCTGTTGCCGACGCCGACCGACAGCTGGGTGACCGACGCGGCGGGCCGCGCCTACGTCAGCGAGCTGCGCCTGCAGATCACCGATCCGAGCAGCTACCCCGGGGGGAACCGGTGACCGACATCCTGTCCATCAGCGCGATACGGGGCGAGCCGCTGCCCTGGCCGGACGCGACGATCGCCGAGCTGGTGGTCGCACAGGCCGCCCGGACACCGGACGCGGTGGCGGTGCGCCAGTGGGACAGCCGGCTCAGCTACGCCGAGCTGCTGTCCCTGGCCGCCGGGGTGGCCGCCGCGCTGCGTGCCCGGGGCGTCGGCCGGCAGACCCGGGTGGGGGTGTGTGGCGCCCGCCGGCCCGAGCTGGTCGCCACCGTACTGGGGGTGTTGCTGGCCGGCGGCTGCTACGTGCCGCTGGAGCCGGGAGGCCCGCGTCGGCGGCTGCGCGGGATCGCCGCCGACGCGGGCGTGTCCCTGGTGGTCGGCGACGCCGCCGAGGCGGAGTTCGGCGACGCGCCCGGCATCGAGGCGGTCGGGCTGCCCGGCCCGGCCCCACTCACGCCCTGCCCGGCCCGCCCGGGCGACCCGGCGTACGTGCTGTTCACCTCGGGCTCGACGGGCCGCCCGAAGGGCGTGCTCACCAGCCACCGCAACGTGGTCGAGTTCGTCACCGGCGTGGTCGCGCTCACCGGCGCCGGCGCCGACGTACGCAGCCTCGGCATCGCCTCGCTCGGCTTCGACGCGGCCACCATGGACCTGTTCGTGCCGCTGCTGCTCGGCGGCTCGGTGCAGCTGCTCGGCGCCGAGGACCGCGCCGATCCGGTCCGGCTGGCCCGGTTCATCGCCGCGCACGAGGTCAACTGGGGCTTCATCACGCCCACCGTGCTGTCCATGCTGGACCCGGCCGCGCTGCCCGACTGGCGTACCGTGCTCTGCGGCGGCGAGGCGGTGCCGGCCGCGCTGGTCGCCCGGTGGGCACCCGGGCGGCGCTTCCTCAACGGCTACGGCCCCACCGAGACGACGGTGCTGGCGGTCAGCGGCCCGTTGAGCGCCACCGAGACCGATCCGATGCCGATCGGGCGGCCACTGCCCAACCACCGGGCGTACGTGGTGGACGCCGCGCTGGACCCGGTGCCGCCGGGCGAGACAGGTGAGCTGCTGATCGGCGGGCCCGGGCTGGCCGACGGCTATCTGGGCCAGCCGGCGCTGACCGCCGAGCGGTTCGTCCCGGACCCGTTCTCCGGGCTGCCCGGCGAGCGGCTGTACCGCACCGGCGACCTGGTGCGCCACGACCCGGACGGCCGGATCGTCTACCTCGGCCGGGTCGACCGGCAGGTCAAGATCCGGGGGCAGCGCATCGAGCTGGGCGAGGTGGAGGCCGTGCTGGCCGACCTGCCCGGCGTGACCGGGGTGGCGGTCGAGGCGGTGCCCGGCCCGGCCGGCGTCGAGCTGGTCGCGTTCCTCAGCCCGGCGGACGCGCCCGACGACGGCCGGCTGCGGGCGTACGCCGGCAGTCGGCTGACCACGGCGATGCTGCCTGCCCGGGTGCTGCGTCACGCCACGCTGCCGGTCAGCCCGGTCAGCGGCAAGCTGGACCGTCCGGCGCTGCGCGCGCTGGCCGCCGCCGCCCGTACCACGTCGACTGTGGACGGCCGCACGCCTGATGCCACGGGTGGGTCCGTGGTGGCGGCGGTGGCCGGCATCTGGACCCGGCTGCTCGGCTCGGCACCCGAGCCGGCGACCGACTTCCTCGCCGCTGGCGGCAACTCCATCGCGGCGATGCGCCTGGTCGCCGCGCTCCGCGCCGAGCTGGGCCGGCAGCTCGACACCCGCGAGGTGTTCACCCAGCGCACCTTCGGCCGACTGGCCGAGCGGGTGGCCGCCGCGCCGGTCGGCGCCGACGGTCTGAGCACCGGCAACCCGCCCACCCTCTCCCCGCCGCAGCGCCGACTCTGGTTCGTCGACCAGCTCGCGCCGTCCAGCGCGCCGTACAACATCGCGGTGGCGCACCGGCTGCACGGCCCGCTGGACACGGCCGCGCTCAGCGCGGCGCTGCGGGCCGTCGCCGAGCGGCACGACGTGCTGCGCTGGCGGATCCCGCAGACCGCCGGCGTGCCGTACGCGGTCTGCGCCGAGCCGACCGACGTGGCGGTGCCGGTGGTCGACCTGACCGGCAGCGCCGAGCCGGAGGCGGAGCTGGCCCGGATGCTCGCCGCTGGCGCCGCGCACCCCTTCGACCTGGCCACCGGGCCGCCCTGGCAGGTGACCGTCTACCGGCTCGGCCCGGCCGAGCACGTGCTGGCCGCCACCTGGCACCACGCCGTCTTCGACGGCTGGTCCGAGCGGGTCTGCTACGACGACCTGGCCGCCGGGTACGCCCAGGCGGTGGCCGGCCAGCCGCCGGCGCTGCCGGAGCTGCCCGCCCGGTACGCCGACTACGCGGTGTGGCGGGCCGAGCGGGACCGGCTGCGCGGCGCGACCGACCTGGCCTGGTGGACCGCGCACCTGGACGGCGTACCGACGGTGCTGGACCTGCCCCGGGACCGGCCCCGACCGGCCGTGCAGACCTACGCCGGGGTGGAGGCGGCCGTCCGGCTGTCCGCCGACACCGACCGCGCGGTCCGCGAGCTGGCCGAGCGGCGTGGCACCACGGTCGCCGCGGTGCTGCTGGCCGCCTTCGGTGAGCTGATCGCGCGGCTCACCGGCGGCGACGACCACGTGCTCGGCGCGATCGTCGCCGACCGGCGGCTGGCCGCCTTCGACGACGTGATCGGCTTCTTCATCGACACGGTGCCGGTGCGGGTTCGCACCGGCGGGGCGAGCTTCGCCGAGCTGGTCGACCGGTGTGCCGGGGAGCTGCACGAGGCCACCGCTCACCCCGGGGCGCCGCTGGAACGCATCGTCGAGGCCCTCGGCGTCGGCCGGGACACCGCCCGCGCGCCGCTGGTGCAGGTGCTGTTCAACGTGCTCAACTTCGCGCCGCCCCGGTTGACGCTGACCGGGCTGACCGCCGAGCCGGTGCCGGTGCCCAAACCGGGCTCACCGTTCGACATCACCGTCTACGTGGTGCAGACAGGCGGCCGTACCGGCGTCGAGGTGGTCTACAACCCGGACCTGTTCGACCCCGCCCGCATCGACGACCTGCTCGCCGACCTGGCGGACCTGGTGAGCGCGCTGGCCGCCGCGCCGGACACGCCGGCCCGCGAGGTGGCCGCCGCGCTGCCCCGACCCACCGTGCGGGTGCCGCAGCTCGGCGCGATGACCGTCGCCGGTGGCGACGCGGCCGGCCCTCCGCCGGCCCTGATGCCCGCTGGCCCGGACGGGCTCACCGAGACCGAGGAGCTGATCGCCGGGATCTGGCGGGAGGTGTTGGAGCGCGACCGGGTCGGGGTGACCGACAACTTCTTCGACATCGGCGGGCACTCCCTCGCGCTCGCCGCCGTGCACGCCCGGCTGATCGCCGCCACCGGCCGGTCCATCAAGATGCTCGACCTGTTCCGCCACCCCACCGTCCGGGCGCTCGCCGCCAGCCTCGACGGTGCCGCCGACCGGCCGGAGCTGGCCCGGGCTGCCCTGCGCGCCGCCGCCCGCCGCAGCCGTACCCGCCGTATCCCTCCCCGCCGCCCCGGCGGCACCGCGTGACGAAGGACAGTCTGATGAGCAACCCGATCGCAGTCGACCTACCCGACGACGTCACCGAGCTGCCCCACGAGGGCATCGAACCGATCGCGATCGTCGGCCTGGCCGCGCGCCTACCCGGCGCGGCCGACGTCCACGAGTTCTGGCGCAACCTCGTCGACGGGGTGGAGTCGGTCACCGAGCTGACCCGGGAGGAGCAGCTCGCCCGGGGTTCGACCGTCGAGGAGGTCGACGACCCGGGCTGGGTCAACCGTGCCCCGCTGGTCGACGGCTACGACGAGTTCGACGCCACGCTGTTCGGGATGACCGCCCGGGAGGCGGAGCTGACCGACCCGCAGCACCGGCTGTTCCTGGAGTCCTGCCACACCGCGCTGGAGGACGCCGGCTACGACCCAGCCCGCTACGACGGCGCCATCGGGGTGTACGCCGGCACCGGCGGCAACGTGTACCTGAACCGCAACGTGCTGCGCAACCGGCGGGTCGGCGGCAACCCGCACGGCGCGGTCTCCATCGCCACCGGGAACTCGCCGAACTACGTGGCCACCAACGTGTCGTACCGGCTGGACCTGCGCGGGCCGAGCCTGACCGTGCACACCGCCTGTTCCACCTCGCTGGTGGCGTTCCACCTGGCCTGCGAGGCGCTGCGCAACGGCGAGTGCGACATGGCGCTCGCCGGTGGCGTGAACATCGAGCTGCCGCACGTCGGCTACCTCGGCATGGACGGCTTCACGTCCCCCGATGGCCGGTGCCGCCCGTTCGACGCCGCCGCCAACGGCACGGTGTGGGGCAGCGGCGTCGGGGTGACCCTGCTCAAGCGGCTCTCCGACGCGATCGCCGACGGGGACACGATCCGCGCCGTGGTGCTCGGCAACGCGATCAACAACGACGGTGCCGGCAAGGTCGGTTTCACCGCGCCCAGCGTCGACGGGCAGGTGGCGGCGATCGCCCAGGCCGTGGCGATGGCCGACGTCGACCCGCGCAGCATCAGCTACGTCGAGGCGCACGGCACCGGCACCGCGATGGGCGACCCGATCGAGGTGGCTGCGCTCTCGGCCGTGTACAGCCGGGACACCGACGAGCGGGGCTGGTGCGGCATCGGCTCGGTGAAGTCGAACATCGGCCACCTCAGCCAGCCCTCCGGCATCGTCAGCGTGATCAAGACGGTGCTCGCGATGGAGCACGGGCTGATCCCGCCGACGATCAACTACGAGACGCCGAATCCGGCCGTCGAGTTCGCCGACACCCCGTTCTACGTGGCGAACACCCTCACCAAGTGGGACACCGACGGTGGGCCGCGCCGGGCCGGCGTGAGCTCGTTCGGCATCGGCGGCACCAACGCGCACGTGGTGCTGGAGGAGGCGCCAGCGGCGTACCGCACCGAGCGGCGGGTGCGCCCGGCGTACCTGCTCCAGGTCAGCGCAGCCACCCCGAGCGCCCTGGACGCCGCGGTGCAGCGCCTCGCCGCCCACCTGGACGGCGCCGCCGACGCCGGACCGGCGTACCTCGCCGACGTCGCGCACACCCTGCTCGTCGGCCGCCACCCGTACCCGCACCGCCGTGCCGTGGTAGCCACCGACCTCCCGGGTGCGGTCGCCGCCCTCCGCGCCCCGGTCCGCGGTCCGAAATCATTGACCAACAGTCCAGCCCCGAAGGTGGCGTTCCTGTTCTCCGGCCAGGGCGCCCAGTACGCCGGGATGGGCGGGCAGCTCTACGCCGAGCAGCCCCGCTTCGCCGCCGTGGTCGACGAGTGCGCCGAACTGCTCCGCCCCGACCTGGGCCTGGACCTGCGCGACCTGATCCTCGGCCGGGACCCCGCGGCGGGGGAGAAACTCACCGAGACCCGCTACACCCAGCCGGCGCTGTTCACCGTCGAGTACGCCCTGGCCACACTCTGGCAGGCCGCCGGGATCCGCCCGGCCGCGATGATCGGCCACTCCATCGGCGAGTACGTCGCCGCCACCGTGGCCGGGGTGCTGAGCCTGCCGGACGCGCTGCGGGTGGTCGCCGCCCGGGGCCGGCTGATGCAGTCGCTGCCGGCCGGGTCGATGCTCGCCGTCGCGCTGGACGAGTCGGTCGTCGCAGGACTGCTGCCCGAAGGGCTCTCGGTGGCCACGGTCAACGGCCCGGGCACCTGCGTGGTGGCCGGCGAGACCGCCGCCGTCGAGGCGTTCGCCGCGACACTCAAGGGCAAGTCCAAGATGCTGCGCACCTCGCACGCGTTCCACTCCCCGATGATGGAGCCGATCCTCGCCGAGTTCACCGCGCTGATGGCCGCGGTGCCGCTGCGCCCGCCAACGATGCCGTTCCTGTCGAACGTCACCGGCACCTGGATCACCGCCGAGCAGGCCACCGACCCGGCGTACTGGGCGACGCACCTGCGCCGGCCGGTCCGCTTCGGCGACTGCGTGGCCACCCTGCTGGCGGCCGGCACCTGGCAGCTGGTCGAGTGCGGTCCCGGCCGGCAGTTGGCCAACCTGGCCCGGATGCAGGTCGCCAAGGGAGCGCCGGAGCAGCGCGCGCTCACCCCGCTGGGCAGCCTGCCCGGCGCCGGGGAGAGCACCGGCGACCTCGCGACCCTGCTCGGCGCTGCCGCCACGCTCTGGTGCGCCGGCCTGCCGGTACGCGTCGACGCCGACCCGACGGCCCGCCGGGTGCCGCTGCCCAGCTACCCGTTCGAACGCCGCCGGTACTGGATCGACCCGGACCCGGAGGAGCCGGTCGCGGCAGCCCCGGTGGAGTCCGGGCCGCGCCCGCTGCCCGAGTGGTTCGCGGTGCCGGTCTGGCGGCAGGCCGCGCCGCTGCCGCCGGCCGGGCCGTTGGGCCGCTGCCTGGTGCTGACCGCGGGTCCGCGCGGCGACGCGCTGCTCGCCGGCCTGCGGGCAGCCGGCGCCGACCCGGTGCCGGTACGCCCTGGCGACTCCTTCGCCGCCGCCGACGGCGGCTACCGGTTGCGCCCCGGCGTGCGCGCCGATCACGACGCGCTGGTCGCCGCGCTCATCGCCGACGGTGGATCGCCAACGCGGCTGGTGCACGCGTTCACCCTGGACGGCGCGCCGACCGGCACCGACATCGCGGCCACCTGGGCCGCCCAGGAGCTGGGCTTCTTCAGCGCCCTGCACCTGGTCCAGGCGCTCGCTGGCGCCGGCCTGACCGGCGACGACAGCGGGCTCGCGCTGGACCTGGTCACCGCCGGCACGGGCGACGTACGCGGCGACGACCTGCGCCGCCCCGAGCACGCCACGCTGGCTGGGCTGGTCCGGGTGCTCCCCGCCGAGCTGCCCGGTCTGGCCGTCCGGCTGGTCGACGCCGACCCGACCGACGACGACGCCACGGCGGTGGTCGCCGAGCTGCGCCGTCCCCGGGAACCGGAGGTGGCCCTGCGCGGCGGCCGTCGCTGGGTGGCCGGCGTCGAGCAGGTGACGATCGACGCCGAGGGGGATCCGGGCGCACTGCGCGACGGCGGCCGGTACGTGATCACCGGTGGTCTCGGCGGCATCGGCATCACCCTGGCCGAGGACTTCGCTACCCGGGCCCGGGCGAAGCTGGTGCTGCTGGCCCGATCCGGGCTGCCGGAGCGGGAGCGCTGGGACGATCACCTCGCCGTGCACGGCGACGACCGGGCCGGTCGGGCCATCGCGGCGATCCGCCGGATGGAGGCCGCCGGCGCCGAGGTGCTGGTGCTCGCCGCCGACGTCACCGACCCGGCCGACCTGAGCCGGGTCCGCGACGCCGCGACGGCCGCGTACGGCGGCATCGACGGCATCGTGCACGCGGCCGGCCTGCCCGGCGGCGGGATGGCCGAGGTGAAGGAACGGGCCGAGGCCGAGCGGGTGCTCGCGCCGAAGCTCGCCGGCACCCTCGCCCTCGCCCAGGTCTTCGGCGACCTGCCGCTGGACTTCGTGGTGCTCTGCTCGTCCATCACCGGGTTGGTCGGCGGCTTCGGGCAGGTCGACTACTGCGCCGCGAACGCGTTCCTGGACGCGCACGCCCGCTCCGGCGCGGGCTGGCGGGCCCCGGTGCTGTCGCAGAACTGGGGCGGCTGGGCCGAGGTGGGCATGGCGGTGGAGACCGCCGTGCCGACCGGGTTCCGGGCGGCCGGCCGCGACACGGTCACCAGCGCCGTCGACCACCCGGTGCTCACCACGAAGGTCACCGGGCCGGCGGAGACCGTGCTGCACGGCCTGGTCTCCGCCAACACCCACTGGCTGCTCGACGAGCACCGGATCGGCGGCGTGCCGGTGATACCGGGCACCGCCCACCTGGAGTCGGTGCGGGCCGCGGTGGCCGCCGCGCTGCCCGCGCCCGGCCCGGGCGCCGCCGTGGAGCTGCGCGATGTGGTCTTCCTGGAGCCGTTCGCGGTGCCCGACGGCACCATCGCCCAGTACCGGGTGGAGCTGACGCCGGCCGACGACGGCGGCACCGACTTCGCGGTGCGGAGTCTCGCCGGCGGTCGACTGCGTACCCACGTGCGCGGCTCGGCCGGCTGGACGGACGAGCCGGCCCCGCCGGCCCACCCGGCGACCCCGGCCGGACGACGGGTGGACGACGACGCGTCGTTCGGTCGGGGGCGGACCAGCATGCTCACCTTCGGGCCGCGCTGGGCGGCGCTGGGCGAGCACCACCTGGCCGACGGCACCGAACTCGCGGTGGTCAAGGCGCCCGCCGCGGCCGTCGGTGACCTGCCCGCCTGGGGGCTGCACCCGGCGCTGCTGGACGTGGCGACCGCGTTCGGCCGGGGTCAGGGCAGCGGCACCTACCTGCCGCTGTCGTACGGCCGGATCGTGGTGCGCGACACGCTGCCGGCGCGGTTCACCAGCGAGCTGCGGCACCGGTCCGGCGGCACCGACGAGGTGGTCGCCGCCGATCTGTCGCTGCGCGACCCGGACGGCCGGGAACTGGTCGCGATCAGCGACTTCGTGCTGCGCCGGGTGGACCAGGGCGCGGTCACCGGTGGCCTGGCCGGACCGTCCGCCGCGGATTCCGGGGCGGGTGCGCCGATCTCGACCGAGGACATCCGCCCGGTGGACGGTGCGGAGGCGTTCCGCCGCAGCCTCACCGCCGGCCTCGGCGCCCAGGTGGTCATCGCCACCCGGACGGTCGACGACATCCGCCGCCGTGCCGGCCGGGTCACCGCCGACAACCTTGCCGGGGACGACGCGGTCGCCGCCCCGACCCCGTCCGGCGACGGCAGCGCCGCACCGGGCACCGAGCTGGAGATGACCATCGCCCGCGTGTGGCAGGACGGGCTCGGGGTTGCCGAGGTCGGCATCGACGACGACTTCTTCGCCCTGGGCGGCAACTCCCTGGTCGCGGTGCAGCTGATCGCGGCGATGCGCAGGGCGACCGGGGTACGACTGCCGATGCGCAGCCTCTTCGAGACCCCCACCGTGGCCGGGCTGGCCGCCCGGATCGAGGAACTGCGCGCCACCACCACCGACGAGCCGGCCAGCCCGGCGCCGATCCCCGCCATTCCGCGACTGCCCCGCGCGTGACGAGAAATCAGGAGTAGAGAGCAATGAGCGACACGATCGCCACGCTGCCCGTCGTCGTCGAATCCGACGGCCGGGCGCTGACCGAGCTGATCACCGAGCGCCGCGCCGAGCTGCGGGCCACCCTGGCCGAGCAGGGTGGGTTGTTGTTCCGCGGCTTCGACGTGGGCGGAGTCGACGGCTTCGACCGGGCGGTCCGGGCACTGTCCGGTGAGCCGCTGACCTACACCGAGCGGTCCTCACCACGGCACGCCATCAAGGGCCGGGTGTACACCTCGACCGACTACCCGCCGGACGAGGAGATCTTCCTGCACAACGAGAACTCGTACCAGGCCCGTTGGCCGTTGACGCTGTTCTTCTACTGCATCACGGCGCCGCAGACGCTGGGCGCCACCCCGCTGGCCGACATCCGCCGGGTCTACCGGGAGATCGACCCGGCGGTACGGGAGGAGTTCGTCCGCCGCCGCTGGATGCTGATGCGCAACTTCCACGAGGACTTCGGCGCCAACTGGCAGCACGTGTTCGGCACCGACGACCGGGCCGAGGTGGAGGCGTACGCGGCGGCCAACCGGATCACGCTGGAGTGGGTGGGTCGCGACGGGCTGCGTACCCGGGCGGTCCGCGACGCCGTGCACCACCGGCCCGGCTCGGACGTTCCCCGCTGGTTCAACCACGCCACCTTCTTCCACGTGAGCAGCCTCGCCAAGGACCTTCAGGAAGGGCTGCTGGCCATGTTCGGCGCCGACGGGCTGCCATCGAACACCTACTACGGCGACGGCGGCGAGATCCCCGCCGACGTCCTGGACCACCTGCGCGCCGCCTACCGGGCCGCCAGCGTCCGCTTCGACTACCAGCGCGACGACGTGCTGGTGGTCGACAACATGACCGCCGCGCACGGCCGGGAGCCGTTCACCGGCCCCCGCAAGATCGCCGTCGCGATGGCCGAACCGCACACCCCCGACACCGATGGAGCACAGTGATGGCCGAACCCCGATTCCTGGTCGTGCGCAACGACGAGGAGCAGTACTCGATCTGGTCGGCCGACCGGGACCTCCCGGCGGGGTGGCACGACGCTGGGTTCGCCGGCACCCGCGAGGAGTGCCTGGCGCACATCGACACCGTCTGGACCGACATGCGTCCGCGCTCGGTACGCGAGGCGAGCCAGTGAGCGCGAGGAGTGCAGCGAAGCGGAGCCCCGCAGTCGCGAACGGAAGGCAGCAACGATGACCAGCGAGTGGACCTTCCCGGCCTCCTTCGCCCAGGAGCGGGTGTGGACGGCCAACCAGCTCGACGCCGGTTCGCCGGTCTACAACGTCTCGGCGCCGTGGCGGTTCCCGGCCGGCGTCACCGTGGCCCAGGCCGTCGAGGTGTTCTCCCAGGTCGTCGAGCGGCACGAGTCGCTTCGTACCCACCTGCGGATGGTCGACGGCGCGCTGGTGCAGGTCGTCCGGGCCGCCGGGCCGCTGGAGCTGCCGGTGCTGGACCTGACCGGCCTGCCCGCCGACGAGCAGGAGCGGCGCCACGCTGAGACCATGACCGAGCTGGCCCGGACCCCGATCCCGCTGGACTCCCCGCCACTGTGGCGGGCCCGGCTGGTCCGCTTCTCCCGCGAACAGCTCGGGTTGCAGTTCGTGATGCACCACGCGGTCTTCGACAGCCACTCCGCCGTGCTGTTCGACGCCGAGGTGGCCGCGTTCGCCCGGGCCGCGCTGACCGGCGCGCCCGCCGACGTGCCGGAACTGCCCATCCAGTACGCCGACTTCGCCGTCTGGCAGCGCGGCCAACTCACCGGCGACGAGCTGGACCGGCAGCTCGCCTTCTGGCGCGACCACCTGGCCGGCGCGCCGGCGCTGACCGGCCTGCCACTGGACCGGCCGCGCCCCGCCCAGCTCGGCTTCGCCGGCGACGAGGTGCGCTTCGACCTCCCCGACGGGCTGCTGGACCGGGTCGGGCAGCTCGCCTCCGGCACCTCGGCCACCCCGTACATGGTGCTGCTGGCCGCCTTCGCCGCGCTGCTGTCCCGAATCTCCGGCGACCCCGAGGTGGTGGTGGGCGTCTCCACCGCTGGCCGGGACACCGCCGAGCTGACCCCGCTGATCGGCATGTTCGTCAACCCGGTGGCGCTGCGCTGCGACCTGACCGGAGACCCGACCGTCACCGAGTTGCTCGGCCGGGTGCGTACCGGCCTGGTGGACGCGATGGAGCACGGGCAGGTCCCGTTCCAGCGGATCGTCGAGGCGGTCGCCCCGCAGCGCGACCCGTCGGTGCAGCCGGTGTTCCAGACCGCGCTGAACCTCATCCCGGACTCGGGCCTGGACCCGGTGCCGCTGGGCACCACCAAGGACGACCTGGCCTTCGACATCACCGGCGGCACCAGCCGGCTGGTCTACCGCACCGACCTGTTCGACCGGGCCACCGCCGAGACGGTCGTCGCCCGCTACCTGCGGCTGCTCACCGCCGCTGTCGCCGACCCGGGGACGCGGCTGTCCGCGTTGCCCCTGCTCGACGACGCCGAACGCGACCTGCTGCGCACCTGGACCGGCACCGGCCGCGAGGTGGCCCCGAGCACCCTGGTCGCCGAGGTGGAGCGGCAGGCCGCCGCCACCCCGGCCGCGGTCGCCCTGATCTGCGACGGAACGGAGCTGAGCTACGCCGAGCTGGCCGCCCGGGCCAACCGGTTGGCCCGGCTGCTGGTCGGCCGTGGCGCCGGCCCGGAGACCCGGGTCGCGCTGCTGCTGCCCCGCTCGGTGGAGCTGCTGGTGGCCATCCTCGCGGTGCTGAAGGCCGGCGCGGCGTACCTGCCGGTGGACACCGGCTATCCGGCGAACCGGATCAACTATCTGCTGACCGACGCGGAGCCGACGCTGGTGCTGGTCACCGCGCAGACGGCTGCGCTGGCCCCGGCCGACGCACTGGTGCTGGACCCGGCGACCGCCGCCGACCTGGACGACGCCGACCTCACCGACGACGACCGCCGGGCGCCGCTGCGCCCGGAGCACCCGGCATACCTGCTCTACACCTCCGGTTCCACCGGCCGACCCAAGGGCGTGCTGGTCGAGCACCGCGCGGTCACCGCGTACCTGGCCTGGGCCCGGGACACCTACCCGGGCCTGGCCGGCACCGCGTTGCTGCACTCGCCGGTCTCGTTCGACCTGACGGTGACCGGGCTGCTGGGCCCGCTCACCGCCGGCGGCACGGTCCGGCTGGCCGGCATCGACACGCCGGCCGCCCGGGCCGGCGGGCCGCCGACCTTCCTCAAGGTCACCCCCAGCCATCTGCCGCTGCTCGACGGCGCGCTGTCGCCCACCACCGACCTGGTGATCGGTGGGGAGGCGCTGACCGGTGAGCAGTTGGCCGGCTGGCGGGCGGCGCACCCCGAGGTGGCCGTGATCAACGAGTACGGCCCGACCGAGGCCACCGTCGGCTGCGTCGCGGCCCGGATCGCGCCCGGGAGCCCGGTACCCGCCGGCCCGGTGCCGATCGGCCAGCCCACCTGGAACACCCGGGTCCACCTGCTCGACGCGGCGCTGAACCCGGTGCCGCCGGGCGTGGTCGGCGAGCTGTACGTCGCCGGGGCGCAACTGGCCCGGGGCTACCTGCGCCGCCCGGCGCTCACCGCCGAGCGATTCCTGCCCTGCCCGTACGGGCCGCCGGGGGAGCGGATGTACCGCACCGGTGACCTGGCCCGCTGGCGGGCCGACGGCACGCTGGACTACCTGGGCCGCCGGGACGACCAGGTCAAGATCCGGGGGATGCGGATCGAGCTGGGCGAGATCGAGTCGGTGCTGCGGGCCCGCCCGGACGTGGACGCGGCGGCCGTGGTGGTCCGCGCTGACGCCGGCGAGCCGACGCTGGTCGGCTACCTGGTCGGCCCGGTCGACGAGACGGCGCTCGCCGCCGAGTTGGCCCTTGAGCTGCCCGCGCACCTGGTGCCCGACGCGTTCGTCCGGTTGGACGCGCTGCCGCTGACCCCGAACGGCAAGCTGGACACCGCCGCGCTGCCGGCACCGGCCGCCGCCACCGCCGACGGTTTCCTCGCCCCGCGCACCGACGCCGAGGCGCTGGTCGCCGAGGTCTACGCCGAGATCCTCCAACTGGAGAAGGTCGGCGCGCTCGACGACTTCTTCGCCCTCGGCGGCAACTCGCTGCGCGGCATGCGGGCGATGGCCCGCATCCGCGCCGAGGTGGACGTGGAGTTGCCGATGCGGGCGCTGTTCAGCAGCCCAGTGGTGGCCGACCTGGCCGCCCAGATCGA
The DNA here is from genome assembly GCF_042897975.1 of Micromonospora sp. NPDC000668. NCBI lineage: Bacteria > Bacillati > Actinomycetota > Actinomycetes > Micromonosporales > Micromonosporaceae > Micromonospora > Micromonospora sp. NPDC000668. The sequence continues at coordinate 35,731 of NZ_JBIAYP010000008.1, read as the reverse complement.
GCAGCGGATCGCCGCCGAACTGGACGAGCTCTCCGAAACCGAGGTCGCCGCGCTGCTCGCGGCGGAGAAGGACACCCCGTCATGACCGACGTGAAGGATCCGGCCCGCGACGCCGCCCGACAGGCGCTGATCTCCCAACGGCTGCGCCGCCGGTCGGGCGGCACACCCGCCGCGCAACGGATCACGCCCCGCCCGCCGGACGCCGAGGTGCCACTGTCGTACGCGCAGGAGCGGGTCTGGTTCATGGACCAGCTCGCTCCTGGCGAGGCCGCGTACCACATCGCGGTGCCGCTGCGGGTGCGCGGCCCGCTCGATGTCGCGGCGCTGCGCCGCGCGCTGGCCGACCTGACCCGGCGGCACGAGTCCCTGCGCACCCGGTTCCCGGCCGACTCAGACGGTCGGCCGACCGTGGTGCTCGACGACGCGGTCGAGGTGCCGCTGACCGTGCTGGACGCCGTCGACGAGGCCGCCGCTCAGGCGCTGGTCGACCACGCCGCCGCGGAACCGTTCGACCTGGCCAACGGGCCACTGCTGCGCGCTCTGCTGATCCGGCTGGCGCCGACCGAGCACGTGCTCTTCCTCGGCCAGCACCACATCGTCGGCGACGGCTGGTCGGTGGACGTGCTGCTGCGCGACCTGATCACCGGCTACCGCGACGGGGAACTGCCCGCCCTGCCGGTGCAGTACGGCGACTTCGCGGTCTGGGAGGCGCGGGAGCTGGCCGGTCCGGGCGCCCGTCGGCACCTGGACTGGTGGAAGGGGCGGCTGGCCGGGGTCACCCCGCTGGAGCTGCCGCTGGACCTGCCCCGTCCGGCCACCCAGACCTACCGGGGCGACTTCGTCGAGTTCACTGTGGACCGGGCCGCCACCGATGGGCTGCGGGCGCTGACCCGCTCCTACGGCGGCACGCTGTTCATGACGCTGCTCGCCGCGTACCAGGTGTTCCTGGCCCGGCACTCCGGGCAGGACGACTTCGCGGTCGGCGCGTCGGTGGCCGGCCGGTCCGCACCGGAGCTGGAGAACGTGGTCGGCATGTTCGTCAACATGCTGCCGATGCGCGCCGAACTGGCCGGCGACCCGACCTTCACCGAGCTGCTGGAGCGGACCCGGCGCGCGGTGCTGGACGGGCTGGAGCACGCCGAGGTGCCGTTCGCGCGGGTGGTGCACGAGCTGGGGCTGCCCCGCGACGTCAGCCGCTCACCGGTGTTCCAGGCGATGTTCGTCCTGCAGAACTACGAGATGGGCCGGTTCGACGGGGTCGCCGAGGACGCCGGGGTCGGCTTCGAGTGGCATCCGATGGAGCTGCGCGCCACCCGCTTCGACTTCGAGCTGCACGCCGTCGAGACCGGCGACGGGCTCTGGGGCAAGCTGGTCTTCAACACCGACCTGTTCACCCGGGCCACCGTCGAGCGGATGACGCACCGGCTGACCACCCTGCTGCGCGCCGTGGTCGCCGTCCCGGACCGGCCGGTCTCCACGCTGGATCTGCTCGCCCCCGCCGAGCGGGAACTGCTCGCCGGGTGGAACGACACCACCGGCGACTTCCCCCGGCAGCAGACCCTGCACGCCCCGATCGAGGAGCGGGCCGCCCGTACGCCGGACGCGGTGGCGCTGACGTTCGCCGGCCGCTCGGTGACGTACGCCGAGCTGAACGCGGCGGCGAACCGGATCGCACACCGGCTGCGCGCCTGCGGAGTAGGCCCGGAGACCCTGGTCGGGGTCTGCGCGGAACGCTCCGTGGAGCTGGTCGCCGGCCTGCTCGGCGTACTCAAGGCCGGTGGCGCGTACCTGCCACTGGACCCGGAGTACCCGGCCGACCGGCTGGCCTTCATGGTCACCGACGCCGCCGCGCCGGTGGTGCTCGTCCAGGAGCACCTGCGCGACGTGCTGCCGGCGACCGACGCCAGCGTGCTCGCCCTGGACGACGAGTCGGTCTGGGCCGACCAGCCGGCCACCGACCCAGCGCCGACAGCCGGCCCGGCCCACCTGGCGTACGTCATCTACACCTCCGGCTCCACCGGCCGGCCCAAGGGCGTGCCGAACACCCACCGGGGCATCGTCAACCGGCTCGACTGGATGCAGCGCACCTACCGTCTCGGCGCCGACGACGCGGTCCTGCAGAAGACCCCGGCCAGCTTCGACGTCTCGGTGTGGGAGTTCTTCTGGCCGCTGCGGGAGGGCGCCCGGCTGGTACTGGCCGAGCCGGGCGGTCACAAGGACGCCGGCTACCTGCGCGACCTGCTGATCTCCGAGCGGGTCACCACCGCCCACTTCGTACCGTCGATGCTCACCGTCTTCCTCGCCGAGGACGGCGTCGAGGCGGCCACCGCACTGCGCCGGGTGATCTGCAGCGGCGAGGAGTTGCCGGTCGCCGCGGCCCGGGACTTCACCGCCCGGCTGCCCGGCTGCGGTCTGCACAACCTGTACGGCCCGACCGAGGCGGCGATCGACGTCAGCGCGTGGGCGTGCGACCCAGCGCTGCTGGCCGAGCTGACCAGCGTGCCGATCGGCGCGCCGATCAACAACCTGCGGCTGCACGTGCTGGACGCCCGGGGCAACCCGTGCCCGGTCGGCGTCGCCGGTGAGCTGCACATCGCGGGCATCGGACTGGCCCGTGGCTACCACCGCCGGCCGGCACTGACCGCCGAGCGGTTCGTCCCCGACCCGTTCGCCGCCGAGCCGGGCGCCCGGCTCTACCGCACCGGCGACCTGGCCCGCTGGCGGGTCGCGCCCGGCGTACCCGGCGAGGCGGACGACCGGGCCGGTGCCGCGCCGGCCGACGTGACCCCGACCGGCGGCGACGCTGGCGGCCCGCCCGGCGGGGTGCTGGAGTTCCTCGGCCGGATCGACCACCAGGTCAAGCTGCGCGGGCTACGCATCGAGCTGGGCGAGATCGAGAGCGCGCTGCGTGCCCAGCCGGGGGTGACCGAGGCGGTGGTGCTGGTCCGCGAGGACGCCCCCGGCGACAAGCGGCTCACCGGCTACCTGGTCGGCGCGGCCGAGCACGACACCGTCAAGGCGGCGCTGAAGGAGACCCTGCCCGAGTACATGGTGCCGGCCGCGTTCGTCACCCTGGACGTGCTGCCGCTGACCCCGAACGGCAAGCTGGACCGCAAGGCGCTGCCCGCGCCGGTGGTCACCCGCGCCGCGTCGGTGGCGCTGGTCGAGCCGCGTGACGACACCGAGCGGCTGCTCGCCGGCATCTGGTCCGACGTGCTCGGGGTGGACACCCTCGGCATCGACGACGACTTCTTCGACCTGGGTGGGCACTCGATGCTCGCCACCCAGGTGGTGGCCCGGATCCGCAAGGCCGAGCACGGCGGGCGGCCGGTCGGCGTGATGGACCTGTTCCAGCAGCGGACCATCCGCGACCTGGCCACCTTCATGTCCGGCGGCGGCGAGGGCGACGGGCCGCGCCGGCTGCTCTACGAGCTGACCAAGCCGACTCCGGCGGCGCAGCGGGTGATCACCTACGTCTGCGTGCCGTACGGCGGCGGCAGCGCGATCGTCTACCAGCCTCTCGCGGACGCGCTGCCGGCCGGGCACGCGCTGTGGTCACTGGCCATCCCCGGCCACGACGTGGGGCTCACCGAGGACGCGCTGCCCTTCGACGAGCTGACCACCCGGGTCGCCGAGGAGATCCTGGAGCGCGTCGAGGGTCCGCTCGCCCTGTACGGGCACTGCGGCGTCGGCAGCGCGATCGTCGCCGAGGTGGCGCGCAAGGTGGAGGCCGCCGGTCGGGAGTTGACCGCGCTCTACATCGGCGCGATGTTCCCGTTCGCCCGCCCGAAGGGACTGTTCGCGGCGGTCCGCACCCGACTGGAGAAGCTGCGCAGCAACAAGCACTACGCGAGCTGGCTCAAGTCGATGGGGGTGGACACCGACGAACTGGACCCGGAGCAGGCTGACCGGATCATCAGCAACATGCGGGCCGACTCCCGAGCCTCGGAGGAGTACTTCACCGACCTGCTCGACCGGCGCGCGGTGAAGCTGCGCGCCCCGATCATCTCGGTGGTCGGCTCGGAGGACCCGGTCACGGACTACCACACCGAGCGGTACGCCGAGTGGCAGTTCCTCAGCGACCGATTGGCGCTGGTCGTGCTCGACCAGGCCGGGCACTTCTTCCTCAAGTACCGGGCGCAGGAGTTGGCCGAGATCGTCACCCGGGTGCACCCGGCGCTCGCCGCCGGCGACGTCTCCGCCCTGACCCCGGCGGCGCGCGGTGAGGACGCCGGCTGGGCGGTGGCCGACACCCGCGGGGTCGACGACATCACCGGTCCGGAGCAGCCGGTGGTCCGCCCGAGCATGGCCCGGTTCGTGGCGGTCACCGCCGGGCAGTTGGTCTCCACCACCGGCTCCGCGCTGACCGCGTTCGCCCTGCCGATCTGGCTGTTCACCCGCACCGGCTCGGTGGCCAACCTGGGTCTGCTCTGGGCACTCGCGCTGGTCTGCGGGGTGCTGATGCTGCCAGTGGCCGGCGCGATCACCGACCGGGTCAGCCGGCGGAAGATCATGATGATCGCCAGTTGCAGCGCCGGCTCGATCCAACTCGTGCTCGCCGCGCTGCTCTGGACCGACAACCTGGCGCTCTGGCACATCTACGCCCTGGTGGCGCTGAGTCAGGTGGCCGGGTCGTTCCAGCGGATCGCGTTCCAGTCGGCCGTGCCGCAACTGGTGCCCAAGCGCTACCTGGGGCACGCGATGGGCATCACCCAGCTCTCCAACGGCTTCGGCATGCTGCTGATGCCGGTCTTCGCCGCGGGTCTGCTGGCCGCCATCGACCTCAAGGGCATCCTGCTGCTGGACGTGGTCAGCTACCTGGTCGCGGTGGTGACCCTGTCGTTGGTCCGCTTCCCCGACCTGCTCGGTTGGCGGCCCAAGGAGCGGCTGCTGGTGGCAATCGCCAACGGCCTGCGCTACTCGTGGCGGCACCGCGGCTTCCGGCTGATGCTGGGCTACTTCGCGCTGGGCAACATCTTCCTGGCCCCCGCGCTGGTGCTCACCACCCCGCTGGTGCTCTCCTTCGGCAGCGCCACGCAGGTGGCCCAGGTGGCTCTCGCCGAGGCGGTCGGCGCGGTCGCCGGTGGTGTGCTCATGTCGCTCTGGGGCGGGCCCCGACACCGGCGCATGATCGGCGTACTGATCGGCAACCTCGGCACCGCGCTCGGCTGCGTCCTGGTCGGCCTGGACGCCTCGGTCGCGATGATCTGCGTCGGGGCGTTCTGGCTGGCCATGTCGATGACCACCGCGCAGTCCATCTACGCCACCATCGTCCAGGTCAAGGTGCCGCAGCGTTTCCACGGCCGGGTGTTCAGCCTCAACCAGACCATCTCCTGGTCGACGCTGCCGATCGGCTTCGCGCTGCTCGCCCCGGCGGCGACCAGCCTGTTCGAGCCGCTGCTCGCCCCGGGCGGGGCGCTCGCCGGGTCGGTGGGCGCCGTGATCGGCACCGGCCCGGGCCGGGGCATCGGCTTCGCGTACGTCTGCTTCGGCGCGGCGCTGTTCCTCATCACCCTCGGCGGCTTCGCGATCCGGCTGCTGCGCCGCTTCGACCTGGAGGTGCCGGACTCGCTGCCCGACGACCTGATCGGCGCGCAGGAGCGGGAACGTCGGCTGGCGGCCCGCGCCGCGCAGCGCGAGGAGGAGCGGGTACCGGTCGGGGTGTGACGGGTGCGGGTGCCACCGCGGTGCCGCACGGCACTGCGGTGGCACCCATCGCGTAAGAGATCATGTTGGGGATTGGCCGGACCTGCCGAGCTGCGCCGTGGTACGAGTGCTCGGTGAATCCTGATGGCCGCCGTCAGCCGGGCGCCAGCCCGACACGGCGCGACCGGCTGGCGGCACGTGCGAAGGCAACTGCTGTTCGGGCTCGGGGTCGAGGTGGCCGGGCGGGACGACTGCGGCTGAGCCAACTGGAAGCCGCCCTGGTGATCTCGGTGCAGGCGGGCCTCGCTGCGGCTCTGGCCTGGTCGATCGGCCACGACCTGCTGGGCAACCCCGCGCCGATCTTCGCCCCTTCCGCCGCGGTCGGCACGATCGTCGCCTCACTCGGGCAGCGCGCACACCGCACGGTCGAACTGCTGCTCGGCGTCGGGCTCGGCATCGCCACCACCGACTTCCTGCTGAGCTTTCTGGGCACCGGGTTCTGGCAGACCGGATTCATCGTCGGATGCGCCATCCTCGCCACGCTTGTGCTGTTCGGGCGTAGTGGGGCTGCCGTCGGCCAGGCCGGCGGCACGGCGGTGCTGCTCGCGGCCCTCGCTCCGGCTCAGAAGGACCTGGAGTGGCCGCGAATCGTGGAGGCGATGGTCGGCGGCGTGGTGGGCATCGTGGTCGTCGCGTTGCTGGTGCCGTTGAACCCGATGCGGATCCTCGACCGTGACGCGGCCCCGATCTTCCACTGCCTCGCACGTCAGTTGCGAGAGGTTTCCGCAGCGCTGACGACGAGCGATCAGCAGCGGGCGGTTCGCGCGTTGGACGCCCTCCGCGGCATGGGGCCGGACCTCGATCGGATGCACCAGGCACTCAGCGGCGCCGAGGAGGTGGTCAGCCTCGCGCCGGCCCGTTGGCTGCGCCGTCAGGATGTGGAGCGGTTCGCGCGCGCGAGCCAGTTGCTGGAACGAGTCATCGAGCACAGCCGGGGAGTGGCCCGCCGCTCGGCGATGGCGTTGCAGTACAACGAGCCGATTCCGCCCGACCTGCCCGCCAGCGTCGGACAACTCGCCGACGCGGTCGACCTGCTGCGCCGTGAGCATCGCGCCGGGCGCCCCACCGAGAGGACCCGCCACACGGTGCGCGCTGCCCTCCATCAGGCTGGCCGAGCCCGAGCCCAGGGGGTCGACGAGTTTGGCGACGCGGTGGTGACCCAACTGCGTACCGCCGCCAGCGACCTCCTTCGCGCCACCGGCTACGACCCGACAACGGCGAACGACGAGGTACGGAAGGCAGTGCAGGACGGCGAGAATTCTGTTCACGCGGGCGATGATTAGCGGCCTGGTCATCGGGCCGAGGCCCGGCCAGGCGATCCCACACGCCTGACAGCGCCAGGTGGGCCGCGAGGGATCGGCGGCGGGTCACAGCGTCACCCGCCGGGGTACGACCGACCGGCGCCGACGGACCGGGGCGGGTGGAGCCGTCAGCCAGCGCACACCCTCGGGCATCAGGTACAGCTCGCGGCGGGCTACCGCGTCGCCGTGCGGGGCCAGCTCGTAGCACTCGATCCACAGCCAACCGTGGTAGGTGTGCCGGTCGGCCAGTACGCGGATCACGCGGACGGTGACCGCCCGGACGAACTGCGGGCTCGCATCCCGGGTCAGGCGCAGCAGGTCACCGGACTGGATCGTCCGCTCTGCCACCTCGGCATTCGGCCTCGCGTCGGGCATCTTCGGTGTGTCGGGCACGGCTTCCCCTCGCATCCGGTGATGGGAAGGGGGCCCGGCCTCGGTGCTCGCCGTCGGATCGGCCGGGCCCCCGCACGAACGCGGGCGGCGGGCTTCTGTCGCCTCCACCACTCGCGCCGTCTACACAGCACCCTGCCGAGGGTTGCGTGACAATCACACAGCGTTAGATGATTTCTTCGGTACGTACCATTTGCTCCCGAAGGGACGCGGGCATGAACCATGCATTCGTCGCGGCGCTCGCCGAGGCGTGCGAGACGGCCGAAAGCCTGGCCGGTCGCATCGGTCTGCACCCGAAGACCGTCGCCCGGTGGGCAAACCCGGGGCGCATCCCGCAGACCCGGCACCGCGCCGAGGTAGCACAGATCCTCCGGAAGGACGTGCTGGAACTTTGGCCGGACGTGCTCAACCGCCGTGAGCCGGTGTGGTTCCGACCGTGGGTCGACATCGAGCGTGAAGCGGTCGCGCTGCGGGCGTTCCAGCTCGCCTGGGTTCCGGGCCTGCTCCAGACCGAGGCGTACGCACGCGCCACGCTTGCTTGGGAGGCGCTGATCCCAGCCGAGATAGACGAGTTGGTCGCGGCACGCATCGACCGGCAAGCGATCCTGACCCGTGAGCGCGGACCCCTGTTCATCGCGGTGCTGGACGAAGGGATCATCCGCCGCCCGGTCGCCGGGGGCCGGGCGCTCATGGCTGCCCAGCTCGCTCACCTCTTGGTCTGTGCCGACCTGCCGAGCGTTCAACTTCACATCGTGCCGAGCGAGGCGGCGGCCTACCCGGGGCTCAATGGGCCGTTCACACTCGCCGAACTGCCCGGCGGAACGCGAGTGGCGCATGTGGACAGTCAGGCGCACGCGCAGATCGTCGACCAGGCGTCGGAGATTGCTACGCTGGAGCGACGGTGGGAACGCATACGGGGCGAGGCCCTTCCCCGCGGGCGGTCCCTGGACCTCCTGAAAGAAGCGGCAGCCTCATGGACATGACCGGCGCGCGGTGGCGCAAGAGCACGAAGAGCGGCAGCAACGGCGGCGACTGCGTGGAGGTCGCCGACAACCTTCCCGGCGTCGTCCTGGTCCGCGACACGAAGAACCGCGACGGCGGCACCCTGGCCTTCAGCCCGACGGCGTGGCGCACGTTCGTCACCCAGGTCGCCGAGCGGCCGTAGGTGCTTCTGCCTTCCGTACACCGTGACGGTCCGTTACCGCGCGTCGCGCAGCTTCAGAATGTATGTCGCAGTAAGCGCAACGGCACGGTCTTCGTCATGTGACAGATCTGCGAGGGCCCGTGCGGTCGTGATCCCCGGGATGTCCGCGAGCGCCTGTGTCAGCCGTCGACGGGCAGACGATTCACCGGTGCCGGGGGCGAGGCGGTCAACGAGCCTGGTAGCGATCTGATCCGCCAACGCGGGGTCACTCGCCAGCGCGCTCAATGCGTCGGCTGCATCGACGTCATTCGTCTCCTCGACGACCATGTCGATGAGCGTCGGGACCGCGTCGGCTACTCCACGTGCCCCGAGCGCCAGAGCTACATACCTGCGGACCACGATGTCGGAGTTCGCGAGGGCGTCCCGCAGCAGTGCGGTCGCGTCACCGTTCGGGATCTCGGCGATGGACTGGACGGCACGCTTCCGCACCTCGGCCACGGGTGAGCCGAGGCCCTCCGCCAGCAGTGCCAATCCGCCACCCCCCGATTGCGCCAGAGCCCATCGAAGGGCTCCGGCGACGTTCGGGTCCGTCTCGCTCAGTGCTGCCTCGACCAGTGCCTCCACTGGTACCGGAACCTCCTCGACTGCGGACAAGGCCGCGCGCTGGCGCTTCCCGGCACTCTCCGACCCCAGTGCCTGGAGGAGGGCAACGACCTGGAGGACGTCCTCCCAGCCGGTGGGTTCCGCGGCACCGATCCGACCGAGTCGGGTGAGCAGCTCCGTCTCAGCTGCGATGCGCTTTCGCGTCTGGCGGATGAGGTCATCGACGAGCTCGGACGGCGTGAAGCCGGGATCATCGAGCGCGCGCCCGACCTCACGCAGCGACAGCCCCAATGACCGCAGGCTCTCGATATGGAAGATCCGCCGGATGTCCTCGCTGGAGTACTCCCGATAGCCGGCGTTGGTACGACCTGTCGGCCGCACCAGACCGAGCGAGTCGTAGTGCCTGAGCATCCGGGCGCTGACCCCGGACCGTCGTGCCACCTCACCGATCAACACTGCCTGTCACCCCTCCTGGCCGGCCCTGCCGAGGGCTACGACGCGCTTCGCCTCCTCGATCGCGAACTCGAATCCGGCATCCGGGTCGCGCAACAGCCCTTCCGTGGCGATCGCGTGCGCGCGCACGCGAGGGTCTAGATCCGTCATCGCGGCGCGCAGGGTCGGCATGATCACCTCACCGAGCCCGATCAGCGCCCGGCTGAGGCTCAACTGCGTCTCACGCTCGCCGCGCCCGAGCTGTGTCGACAGCACTCCGGTCAACTCGGGTTCTTCACCTTCCGGCACGAGTACGACCGCTGCTCGCCAGGCGCTCCGCGCCACCTCGTCGTCGGCGTCGGTCAGCAGCGCCCGTGTTATCGCTGGCCACGCCTGCCGATCCCCGATCTTGGACAGCGTGTGCAACGCCTGGCTTCGTGCCTGCGCACGCTCCGAGCGAAGTTCGTCCATGAGCCTTGGGACCGTCACTGCTGACGAGTGTCGGATGAGTGCCCACGTCAGCATCTCGCGGACGTGAAAGTCGGGCTCGATCGCGCAGCGTTCGATGAGCTTGTCGATGAATCGGGGGTCAGGGGTCGTGCCGACCGCCAGCGCTGCCCGCAGCCGCACCGACGAGCTGCTGTTCGCCAGCCCCTGGAGAGCTCGCATCGTGTCCGTGTCCTCGTTCGGCATGGTCATCGGGACCACCTCCCTGACACAGTGAAGAGCTTGTCACTGTGTCAAGGTCAAGCGGGACCACCCCGTGCGATGGCCAGGCGCAGCGCGTTCTCAGTCTGCGGGTGCCGGTTCGGCGGGCCGGGGCGTGAAGAAGCGGATGATGTCTTCCGCTGCGGTGGGGGACAGCATCATCGCCTGGACTCGTGCGGACATTTCGGCGATCGGGTGGATCCTGCTGAACATCGCCTCCTCGTACGCCTGAATTGCCGAGTCCGGGTCGGCGGGGTTGGCGGCGAGTCGGCTGGCGAGTTCGGCGGCGTCGAGCATGGCCTGGTTGGCGCCCTCACCGACCGGCGGCATGAGGTGCGCGGCGTCGCCGATGAGGGTGATACCCGGCCGGCTGGACCAGCGCGTACCAATGGGCATCGCTTCGATCCTGCGCGGCGTCGGCGCGCTGTCGCCGGCCTCGATGAGTGCGGTGAGGCGGGGGTGCCAGCCACCGAACATGTCCAGCAGAGCACGCTTGCTGCGATATGTGTCGATCGGGCGATCCTCTGCGCGCAGCGAGATCCCGACGCGGAGGCTGCCATCGCCGATGCGTTGCGCTGCCAGGATCTGATTCACGCCGACGCACCACAGGTTCCCGGGGCCGACCAGCTCGGCGAGATCGGGATGGCGCCGGTCGACGTCGCAGATGTTCAGCTCCGCAAAGGTGGCCACATAGGATGTTTCCGCGTCGGTCAGCAGCGACCGGACGACCGAGCGCGCGCCGTCGGCACCGATGAGGATGTCGCAGTCGATTTTGTGGCCGCCGTCGAACGTGAGTCCCCAGCCTCCGTCAGGTCGTGGCGTCGCTGCGACAAGCCGGTGTCGCCACGCAACCGCGCCGCTGGGGAGCGAATCGAGCAGAAGATCACGCAGTACGCTCCGGTCAATCTCGGGACGTCCGGAGAATGAGCCAGGTTGCGGCTCATGGTGTACCAGGGTCCGTCCGGTCGGGTCGACGATGCGATGTTCCTCGCCCTCGGGCCGCGCCTCCGACCGGAACCGGCCGGTGAGGCCCGCCTCGGCCAGGGCCCGTTGCCCGGACTCCGGGTGCAGGTCGAGCGTGCCGCCTTGCGATCGCGCGGATCGGCTTGCCTCGCGCTCGTACACCACCGCATCAATGCCGTGCCGATGCAGGATCCGTGCCAGCGTCAGCCCGCCAAGGCCGCCACCGGCAATCGCGATTCTCATCTTCGTCCCCTTAGCGTACGCTGTATTCATGGATACGCCGTACGGTAGCGCGCCGATGCCCGTTTGGGAACGGCCCGAGCCCCAGCCGCGAGCGGCGCCGGTGCCGTTGAGCCGCGAGAAAATCGCCGCTACGGCGATCCGGCTAGCCGACGTGCACGGCCTCGACGGACTGTCGCTTCGCAAGATCGCCAAGGAGCTGGGGGTCGGCCCGATGCGGCTCTACGACTACGTGACCAACAGATCCGAACTGCTCGATCTGATGGTCGACGTCGTCTATGCCCGGATCGCCGAGGTCGGCCGGCACTCCGAATGGCGCGCCACGGTACTGGCCGTCGCCCACGCGACCCGCGACGCCGCCCTTGATCATGAGTGGTTTTCCGATCTGCTCGGCGGGAGGCCACACTTGGGACCTCACGCGCTCGCCGTGGGCGAAGCGACCGCGGCGGCGCTGAGCCAGGCCCCCAGCGTGCGCGGCATCGACGATCTCCAGCGGGCTTTGAGCGCCCTCAACGCCTTCATCATCGGAGCGGTCCGTAGAGAGGTCACCGAGCGACGTACCGCCCGTTCCACCGGCACCGATGAAGCCGCCTGGCAGGCCAGCCTCGGCCCCTACCTCACCCGCATGTTGAAGACCGGCCGGTACCCCACCGTCGCCCGGCTCGTCATCGACGGCGCCCACCTCAACGCCGAGGAAACCTTCAACCACAACCTGACCACCGTCTTGGACGGCATCACCAGCCATCCCCGCGCGTGACCAACTGCTCCGAGGCCAGCGGCCGAAGCGGGGAGGGAGACAACGCATCTGCTCGGATCCTGGCTGACCGAGCTGGGGAAGTCAGCCCAGCGCGGCTGCCTTACGCAGCAGCACCGAGCGTTCGCGCTGGTTGGCGCACAGCCGGGCCGCCAACTCCAGCTCGGCGCGTGCCTCCGGTCGCCGGCCGAGGCGGGTCAGCAGCTCACCGCGCACGGTGGGAACCAGATGCGAACCGGGGAGCCGGTCCGAGGCGATCAGCTCGTCCACGATGGCCAGGGCCTGCGCTGGACCCGAGGCCATGGCCACGGCGACAGCCCGGTTGAGTTCGACCACCGGGGAGGGCGCGACCCGGCCGAGCGCCTCGTAGAGCACCACGATCCGGTCCCAGTTGGTCTCCTCGACCGAGGGTGCCGACGCGTGGGTGGCGGCGATCGCGGCCTGCAGACCGTAGGGGCCGAGGCCGCGAGTCGATGCCTTGGCCAGCGCGGCCAGCCCACGGCGGATCGCCGAGAAGTCCCACAGCCGCCGGTCCTGGTCCTCGAGTAGGACCGGCGAGCCGTCCGGGCCGGTCCGGGCCGGGAAGCGCGCGGCCGTCAGCTCGCACAGCGCGAGCAGGCCGTGCACCTCCGGCTCGTCCGGCTGCAGCGCGGCCAGCGTGCGGGCCAGCCGGATCGCCTCGTACGCGAGGTCGGGACGCAGCAGCCGGCCGCCCGACGTGGCCGTCGACCCCTCGGTGAAGATCACGTAGAGGACGCTGAGCACGCCGCCCAGCCGTTCCCGGCGCTCGCCGGCCGCCGGCAGTTCGAACGGCACCCCGGCCGCCGCGATCGTCCTCTTGCCCCGGGTGATGCGGGCCTGCACGGTCGGCACGGGTACGAGGAACGCGCGGGCGATCTCCTCGCTGGACAGGCCGCCGACCACGCGCAGGGTCAGCGCCACCCGGGCCTCCGGGGAGAGCACCGGGTGGCAGCTGACGAACATCAGCGCCAGGACGTCGTCGTCGATCTTGTCGGGGTCGACTTCTTCGTCGACCGCGGGGTCGGCCGCCAGCAGGGCGTATCGGTGCTGAAGGGCGGCCCGGCGGCGGATCGCGTCGATCGCCCGCCGCCGGGCCGTGGCCATCAGCCAGCCGGCCGGATTGGCCGGAGCGGCACGCGGCCACGACACCAGCGCCTCAGCCACCGCCTCCTGGGCCGCGTCCTCGGCCAGCCCGAAATCGCCGGTGAACCGGGTCAGCGCGGCGACGATCCGGGCCGACTCGATCCGCCAGACGGCCTCGACGTCGGCCGTACCCATCAGATCTGGCCGTTGCTCTCGCTGCCCTGCGGGACCTCGTCGGCCTCGGCAACCCGCCGGACCTCGATCTTGGACCCGCGGACCGCCGGGACCCGCTTGGCCCACTCGACCGCCTCCTGTTTCGTGGCGACATCGAGCAGGAAGTAGCCACCGAACAGTTCCTTGGTCTCGCCGTACGGCCCGTCCGTGACCACCGGCGCCTCGCCGCTGAAGTCGACCACGACGCCCTGGCCCGGATCGTCCAGCCCTTCCGCCGCGACGAGAACGTCGGCCTTCATCATGTCCTCGATGAACTGGCGGGTCGTGGCCATCATCTCGTCGAGATCAGCCATCATGGCCGCGTTCGTCTCATCGGTGCCCCGCATGATCAGCAGGTACTTCGACATCGCGTTCTCCTCGTCCGGCGGGGCCGCCCGTCGGCCCTCGCCCCCACACGTCGAACGAGCGGCCCGCGGATCGACACGGCCCCGGAAAAATCTTCCCACCCGCGCCCCGCCCGTCAGGCCGGCCCCTGAGCGTTGGCCAACGCGGACGCCTGGCTGACCAGGAAGCTCATTGTCGCAGCTCGGCAGGGCGGCGACGCTCACCCGGATCTCCGGCACATCGCCAGCCGCTCGCAACGTTGCCGGTGGATGCTGACCTCACCGCCGGTGTCGACGGACCCGGACGGCTATCCGAATCGGTCAGCGAGCTTCGTCAGCTTGGTGACGTACGCCGGCCAGTCATAGTCGTCGGGGATGCTGGTGTTCTCCCGCCGCAGGCCGATCGCCGTGTCGTGTTGCTCGCGCATGATGTCGGCGTGACCGGCGTGACGAGCGAGGTCGCAGGTCACGTGGACGATGATCCTGTGCAGCGTCACGGCCTGTTTGCCTGGCCGCCACCACGGCACCCGCCCCGGCGCGTCGAGCGGTAGCTGTTGGATCGTCTGATCCGCGAACACCCCGACACGGCGATACAGGTCGATCAGTCCATCCTTCGTCTCCTCCTCCGTCGCGTACCAGTCTGCCTGCGGGTCCTCCTCGAACGCCTGCATGGGGACCAGTTCCTCAGGCGTCGGGAATTCGCGCCCGAAGGTAGGCCCGAAGTAGCCGGCTTCGACATTGAGGCAGTGCTTGAGGACTCCCAGTAGGTTGTTGCCGGTCGCGGTCCGGGGCATTCTGGCTTCGCGTTCGCTCAGCCCGTCGACCTTCCAGATCAGGTCTTCGCGAGTCGCCTGGAGGTAGTGGTGCAGCGCGGCCTTCGCATCGCCCAAGTCAGCCATGCCCGCCAGTTTTCCTTATGCGCCGAGCCATCGTGCGAGGTGTCGTCTACAAGATCAGCGCCCGGCTGCAGCGGTCAGCATCTTCAGGCCGAAGCGGCCGGCCAGCGGGGCGGAACTCAGGCGCTGCCCGGGGGAGGGGTGGGGGCACTATCGTTCTGGCGTGCACATCCGTTTTGACGTCCCAGCCGATCCCGCCTACCCAGGCCGCGTGGCCGCTGCGCTGAGCAGCGTGCGGCTGCGCAGGTTCGGCTATATCGGCGCGGTGCTGACGGTGGTCGGGGCGATCGGTTTGGCCGTCTCGCGGGGGTTCGCGTGGGGCGAGCAGATCTCACCGCTGTGGATTGCGATGGTCGTGGGTGGCCTGCTGTCGATGCTGTACTCGCCGTGGGTGCGGTTGCGCGCCCGGCGCCGCTCCAGTCGTTACGCTGTCGAGGGCAGCTACGACATCACCGATGACAACATCATGATGCGCAGCGGCTCGGAGTCCGGCGGCATCGCCTGGGACGGGGTCGCCCAGGTAAGGGATACCCCGGAGTTCTGGATCGTGTACGTCGGCCAGATGCCGGCGACCGTCATCCCACGCCGCTTGATGTCCGCCGAGGACGCCGAGACGTTGCGAGCCCATATGGCCAAACGCGGGCTGCTGTAGTTTCGGTGAACTCATCTGCCGCTGACAAAGCGTGCGGGCCGCCGGCGCTTCGTCACTGCGCACGGAACGCCCTGGCTCAGGCGTCGGCCTCGGGCAGCTCCTCCGGGTCGGCGACCCAGCCGGAGAAGACCGGCACCCCGTGCCAGGGCCCGGTGGTGCCGTCCGGCCGGGTATCGGTGGCGACCGCGACCACCGCGTACGGGTGGCCGAAGCGCAGCTCGGCAGTGCGCGCGACGCCCTCCGGCGGCAGGCTGGTCAGGCCGAACATCCCGGTCACTGCCGCCGCCTCGAAGCCGTACCGGCCGAACCGGGCCATCGCCGCCTGACGCGCCTCGAAGGTCTCCACCGGCAGGGCCAGCGCGGTCGCCAACGTCGCCGACGCGGCCGGGAAGCCCAGTTTCGGAGCCGTCAGGTCATGCTCGCTCCGGGCCGACCAGCAGGGGAGTACCGCGCGGTGGCGCTCCTCTCGGCCGTCGCGGGCCCGGGTCCGTACCCGCTCCTCGCGCAGCGTCCACAGCGAAGTGTCGCCGAGCGGCAGGTCGAACAGCGAGCGGCGACCGGCCGGCTCGGCGCCGCCGGCCGCGCCGGCGCTGAGCTGGTACGCGGCGGCCAGCACCTCGGCCGGCGGGACGTGCGGCGCGGCGGCTACCGAGACGACGACCAGCCCCGCGCCGTCGGTCGCCTGGGCTGTCGCGGCGTGCACGATCACGTCACCGGCCCCCGGGGTCGTCGCGATGGCGGCCCGGTGGCCGTGGCCCGGGCTGCGCAGCGCCCGGCGCAGCTTGGTCGCCCAGGCGCTGTCGACGCCGAGCGCGTCAGCGTCGGCGACCTCGAACGGGTCGGCCCAGGAGATCCGGGTGGCCAGCGCGCTGGCCAGGGCCAGCACCACGTCCGGCCCGACCCGCAGCGGGAACGTCTCGATCAGGCCGAGGGTGTTCTCACGCGCCCAGGCGTCCAGCCCGGCCTGGTCGGGTAGCGCGCCGACCTCGGTCGCCGCCGGCAGCGCGGCCCGCCAGTCGGACGGTCCGCCGTCGCCCTGCCCCGGCCGGTGCCAGAGCGCGGTGGCGGACGCGACCAGCGGATGCGGCGCGTCCAGCAGCGCGCGGGCGACCTCGGCCGCGCTGGCCAGGTCGGTGCCGAGGGCCTCCGCCAACCCGTCGGACGCTCTGCGGTCGACCGCACGGGGGTCGGTCGCCGCCGTGGCGGAGAGCGCGAGCAGCAGCCAGGCGCCGAGCGGGGAGGCGACGTGGTGCTCGGCGCCGATCTGAGCGTGCAGGTTCTCGGCGTACCGGGACAGCGGGCCGTGCAGGTCGCTCGTCATGCCCCCACTCTGCCCGCCGCCGCTCGGTCCGGCATCCTCGCTGACCCGGTTCACGAGAACAGCTCGAACGGTTCGTCGATCTCCTCGCCGGCCAGGAAGGGCGTGATCAGCCGGGGGAGCCGTCCCGGGTAGAAGCGGGCCGAGCTGGCCACCACCTCGGGCAGCGGCCACCAGCGGAAGCCGAAGTAGTCCTCCAGCTCGTAGTCGAGTCGCTGCGCCTCGTCCACGTCCGGACCGGGGCCGTCCAGCCGTACCGCGACGACCACCTCGTCCTGGACGTGGCGTAGTTGGCGGTGCAGGAAGCTCGCGCGCCGCCGCCAGGTCGGCGGGCCCACCTGGTCGGCGGTGACGGCGATGCCGGTCTCCTCCCGCAGTTCCCGCACCGCCGTGTCGCGATAGGTCTCCCCGGGGTCCATGCCGCCGCCGGGCAGCTCCCACCAGGTGCCCAGCCGCGGGTGGTCCGGGTCGCGGGTGTGGAACAGCAGCACCCGGTCGGCGTCGTCGCGGACCACCACCCGCACCGCGCTCCGCTCCAGGATCGGCAGGTCGTTTGGCAGCTCAGTCATCGGTACGCCCGGCGCCGGCGATCTCGGTGCGACCCAGCCGTACGGGGGTGCCACCGCGCAGCGAGTTGGGGATCTCGGCGATCGCGTCCACCCGCTCGACCAGTGCCCGGAGCACCTCCGGCGGGGCGTCGCCCTCGACCCGTACGTCGTAGCGGACCTCCGTGGACACGGCCGGTTCGCCGGTGAAGTCGCCCCGCACCGTCACCTCGACCCGGTGCAGGTCGAGGCCGGCCGCCCGCGCCTCCCGGAACAGGTCGTTGGAGACGCAGCCGGCGACCGCGAGGTAGAGCAGTTGGCCCCCGTTGAATCCGAGCCCGCCACCGCCGCCGTCCACCGGCCGGTCCACCACCAGGGTGTACGCCCCGGCGGAACCGAGTGCCGTAACCGCCCCGGGCAGACTGCTGGTACGTACCTCGATGGTCACTGCGCGCACCTCCGCGTCGTCGCTATGCCGCGCACCAGTCTGCCGTAGTACCGCCCGCTTCGACGGACGCTGCGGGACCGGTAGGCTGCCCGCCGTGGCTGGTCTGTTGAGGAATGTGGCAGCGCGCATCTCACGGGTGGGCGCCGCGATCCCGTCGCCCCGGCGGTCCGGTCCGGCCCCAGCGAAGGTGGCCCGGCAGCGCCAGGTGAGCGCGTTGCAGCGGCGGGAGCTGACCTACGCCCCCGAGCGGGACGGCCAAGCCGACCCCGGGGAGATCGTGTGGACCTGGGTGCCGTACGAGGATGACCCCCGGCAGGGCAAGGACCGGCCGGTGCTGGTTGTCGGCCGGCACAGCCGGACGCTGTTCGGGCTGATGCTGTCCAGCCAGAGCGAGCGGCACGGGCAGCGGCACTGGTTCGCGCTCGGGCCCGGTGAATGGGACCGGGACAACCGGCCGAGCTGGGTCCGGCTGGACCGGGTGCTCACCATGCGCGAGGACAGCATCCGCCGCGAGGGGGCCGTGCTGGACCGGCCCCGGTTCGACCGGGTCGGGCAGGCCCTGCGCGCCGGCTACGGCTGGCGCTGACCGCCCCGCCCGCGGCCGGACGTCAGGCCGGCTCGCGGCCGGCGCCCTTCGCGTCCGGCGGCGGGTACGGCTGTTCGGCAAGCAGCCGGGCCAGGTGTGCGCTGTTGAGTGCCAGCGTCTTCGTGGTGCGGCCGGTGGTGTCGGGCTTGGGGCCGGCATCCTGGTAGTCCAGTGTGTGCAGCGCCTCGCCGACCCAGTAGGTGGCGCCGGCTCCGGCGCAGGTGAACCCCCGTCGACACCCCGAACCGCACGTCGTGGTCGACCACCCGGAGCATCTCGCCGTCCACACCCTGCATGGCGAGTTCGGCCAGCACCTCCCGACCGAGCTGTTCGGAGCTGGACGAGACCGGCGACGGCTTGAGGGTGCAGTTGAGAACGAGGGCGCGGATGCTCGCCACGTCGGTTCCTCTCGGCCGTCGATCGGTGATCGCCACTCATACCCCGGCGCCGGTCCGAATCACACCGGTGCCGGACCGCTTCTCCTGACGGGGTTGACGGAACCCCGGTGAGCGGTATATTCAACCCAACGGTTGATAACCCAGATGGTTGAGAGCGACTAATGACAACAGATCCGGTCAGCGCGGTGTTCGCCGCTCTCGCCGATCCGACCCGGCGGGCCATCCTGGCCCGGCTGGCGGCTGGCGAGGCGACGGTCAACGAGTTGGCGGAGCCGTTCCCGATCAGCGTGCAGGCGATCTCCAAGCACCTCAACGTGCTGGAACGCGCCGGGTTGATCGTGCGGACCCGTGAGGCGCAGTGGCGTCGATGCCGGCTCGACCCGGCCCCGCTGCGCACGCTCGCCGAATGGGTCGAGCAGTACCGCCGGCTCTGGGACGACCGTTACGACAGGTTGGACGACTACCTACGCGATCTGAAGGAGAACAGTGATGAGCGAGCTCCGTGACCTCGTGATCGACCTCCCGTCTGACCGGGAGATCACCCTCACGCGTTCTTTCGACGCCCCGCGCGAGCTGGTCTTCGCCGCGCACACCCAGGCCGAGCACCTGAGGCAGTGGTGGGGGCGGGGCAACCCGCTGGACATCGAGATCGACTTCCGGGAAGGCGGCAGCTACCGCTTCGTCGAACACGCCGAGGACGGCAACGACTACGCGTTCCGCGGCGAGTTCCGGGAGATCGCCGCACCGGAGCGGATCGTGCAGACCTTCGAGTTCGAGGGCATGCCGGGCCAGGTGGCGGTGGAGACGATCATCTTCACCGAGGGCGACGGCGGCACCGTGATCACCAGCACGACCCGGTTCGACACCAAGGAGCAGCGCGACGGCATGGCCGATTCCGGCATGGCGCAGGGCGCCGCCGAGTCGTACGCCGCACTGGACCGGCACCTCGCCACGCTGCGCTGAGCCGGTAGGGCCCGGGTGCCGCGCGCGGCGACGCCCGGGCCGGCGCCGGTCTAAATTCGATGGGCCGGCGGCCCGGCCGATGGCAGGGTGTCCGCATGATCGAGGACGCGTCGCGGCAGGTGGTCGGCTGGGTCCGCGCGGACTTCGGCCTCGACCTGACCACGATGGACGAGGTGACCCACGGTGCCGACCAGCACGCCCGGCTGTGGCTGGCGCGAGCCGCCGACGGCGCCCGGTACGCGGTCAAGCTGAGCGGTGGCGGCACCCCGGCCGGCCTGGTCGTGACGGCGCACCTGGCCGGGCAGGGGGTGCCGGGCATTCCCGCGCCGTTGCGTACCCGCGACGGGCGGCTGTGCGGTGACCGCGACGGCCGCCGCCTCTCGGTGGTGCCCTGGGTCTCGGACCATCGGGCGCTCGACGGCCCGATGACCGAGGCGCACTGGCGCACGTACGGCGAGCTGCTGGCCGCGGTGCACGCGGTGCCGGTGACCGACGAGCTGATGCGGCTGCTGCCGGCCGGCGGCGCGGCGTACCCGGCGATCGTGGCCGGGACCCGCGCGATGGCCGAGCGGTTGCGCGCCCCGGACCCGGCCGACCCCGCCGGCCCGCTGCTGGCCGAGCTGGCGGGCGTCTGGTCCGCGGTGGCCGACCGGGTGTCGGCCCTGACCCGCGAGGTCGAGCGCCGCGCCGCCGACCCGGCCGGGCCGGTCGTGGTCTGCCACGGTGACCCGCACCTGGGCAATCTGCTGCTCGGCCCGGACGGGCAAGTCTGGCTGATCGACTGGGACGACGCGGTGCTCGCCCCGCCCGAGTGTGACCTGATGTTCGTCATCGGCGGGGTGCTCGCCTTCGCACCGATCACCGCCGAGCAGGAGATGGCCGTCCTCGCCGGCTACGGCCGGGTCGACGTCGACCCGGCCCGCCTGGCCTGGTTCCTCGCGGTCCGCGCGCTCGACGACCTGAGCGACTGGACCCGCCAGGCGTTGGACACCGGCGCCAGCGCGGCCGATCGGGCACGGTCAGCGGGGATCGTGCGGGGGTTGGTGTCGCCGGTCGGCCTGGTCACCCTCGCCGACGCGGCACTGCGCGACCTCGACCAGGTGCGTTGACCCCACCCGCGGATCCCCGAACGGTCAGCACTCGGCCACACGTGCGATGTCGACGAGCTGCCGGGGTGACCTGCTGCCGCCGAGACTCTTCGCCTGGTACATGGCCGCGTCGGCGCGGCTGAGCGCATCGGTGAGCTGGGCCGGGCCGGTCACCGGGGCGAGACCAACCGAGGCGGTCACCTGGACGCTGCATCCGGTCAGTCGGATCGGGGCGGCGAGGGTCTCGCTGAGCCGCCGGGTGGCGTGCTCGATCCAGCGCCGATCGACGGTCGGGCTGGCGAGCAGCCCGGCGAACTCGTCCCCGCCGAGGCGGGCGACGAGGTTGTCGCCAGCGAACCCGGCCAGCCGCTCGGCCACGCAGATCAGCACCTGGTCGCCGGCGGCGTGCCCGTACTGGTCGTTGATCTGCTTGAAGTCGTCCAGGTCGAGCACGATGGCGATCAACGGCTGCCCGGCCGCGTCGGTGAGCAGGGTGGCCGCGAGCCGGTAGAAGGCGCGCCGGTTGGGCAGCCCGGTGAGCGGGTCGTGGCTGGCGGCGTGCCGCTCGGCGGCGAGCTCGGCCTGGAGGTGCTCGATCTCGGCCTCGGCGCGCAGCGCCCGTCGGCGGAGCTGCCAGGAGGAGAGCAGCGCGCCCGCGGCGCAGATGCCGGAGGCGACACTCATCGGATCCGGCACGAACACTCCCATCGCCGCGACCGCCTCCAGCCCTCGGCCGGCGCGGCGCGCACGCCGCGTCGGGCCCAGTTTCTCCTGATGGTTGCCCCATTCGGGTAACTCAACGTAAACGGATGGGCACCGTTCACGTGCGTTATCATGCTCGCCGTCCGGTGCAGATGCAATAGCAGATGCACGTGCAGCACCGTCCAATGTCGATACCGCACCCCTCGCCGTCACCGCTCCTCCCACGGGCATCGGCGGGCTCGTGAGCAGAAAGACGCCCTCATGCAGCAGCCTCCGAATGGCGTTCCGATCCATCAGTTGCCTCCGCTGAGCTGGAAGAAGAGTCGCCGCAGCAACCCCAGCGGGAACTGTGTCGAACTCGCCGAACTGCCCGGCGGAGCGGGCATCGCGGTCCGCAACTCGCGACATCCGGAGGGGCCGGCGCTGATCTACACGGTGGATGAGATCGCGGCCTTCGTGCTCGGCGCTCGGGATGGCGACTTCGACCATCTGATCAACTGAGCGTTGCCGATGGACCATCCCGGCGACGGGACTGATTCACCGGTCCGGAGGAGTTCATCTCACTGTCGGTCCATGGCATGCTTACACGTCGGTCGGGCCGGGGTGCCCGACCGCGTGGATCGGTATCCGGAGGTCCGCACGTGACGATGGTTCCCGCCGAGGGCGGCCCGACAACCGGGCCAACCGTGCTGCGCATCCTGCTCGGTGCCCAGCTGCGCCGGCTGCGGGAGTCCAGCGGGGTGACGCGGGAGGGCGCCGGCTGGGAGATCCGGGCCTCCGAATCCAAGATCAGTCGGATGGAGCTGGGCCGGGTCGGGTTCAAGGAACGCGACGTGTCGGACCTGCTCACCCTCTACGGGGTCACCGACGAGCAGGAGCGGGAGGCGCTGCTCAAACTCGCCCGGGACGCCAACAGCCCCGGCTGGTGGCACCGCTACGGCGACGTCCTGCCCACCTGGTTCCAGTCGTACCTGGGGCTGGAGGCGGCAGCCGCGCTGATCCGCAGCTACGAGGTGCAGTTCGTGCCCGGCCTGCTGCAGACCCGGGAGTACGCCCGCGCGGTGGTGCTGCTCGGGCACGGCGCGGCCGGCTCGGCCGAGATCGACCGGCGGGTCGCCCTGCGACTGCAGCGCCAGCAGTTGCTCCACCGGGAGCACCCGCCACAGCTCTGGGCCGTGGTGGACGAGGCGGCGCTGCGCCGCCCGATCGGCGGCGCCGAGGTGATGCGCGACCAGTTGACCGCGCTGATCGAGGCGACCAAGTCGCCGAACATCCGCCTCCAGGTCATCCCGTTCGCCGCCGGTGGCCACGCCGCCGCCGGGGGAGCGTTCACCATCCTGCGCTTCGGTGACCCGGAGCTGCCCGACATCGTCTACATCGAACAGCTCACCAGTGCCATCTACCTGGACAAGCGAGACGACCTGGACTACTACGCGGTGGCGATGGAGCGGCTGTGCGTCGAGGCCGAGCCGCCGGAGCGCACCCCGGAGATCCTCGGACGGCTGCTGGAGGATCTCTATCCAGCGTGACCGGCGACCGGGGCGGTGCCCCGGCCTGGGTGGCCCTAACATGGTCGGCGACCGGTGACGGTGGACAGATGATGCCGGTCGATGCGCGCCGACTCGTGGAGGCAGCCTTGACCACCGATGCTCCCGGCGCGACGGCCGGCGTACCGAGCGACCGGATCGACACCTCGGTGCCCCACCCGGCCCGCCGCTACAACTACTGGCTGGGCGGCAAGGACAACTTCGAGGCCGACCGGGAGTCCGGCGACGCCATGGCGGCCTCGTTCCCGACCATCCGCATCTCCGCACTGGAGAATCGCCGCTTTCTCGGGCGGGCGGTGGGCTACCTGGCCCGCGAGGCCGGCATCCGGCAGTTCCTCGACATCGGCACCGGCATTCCGACCGCCGACAACACCCACGAGGTCGCCCAGGGCATCGCGCCGGAGTCCCGGGTGGTCTATGTGGACAACGACCCGATCGTGCTCGCCCACGCCCGCGCGCTGCTGACCAGCTCAGCCGACGGCGCCACCGCCTACATCGACGCCGACCTGCGCGACCCCGAGCGGATCCTCACCCATCCGGAGCTGCTGCGCACCATCGACCTGTCGCGGCCGGTCGGGCTCATGCTGGTGGCCGTCCTGCACTTCGTGCCGGATGGCGACGACCCGTACGCGCTGGTGCGGCGGCTGCTCGACGCGCTGCCGGCCGGCAGCTACCTGGCCGCCTCTCACGCCACCCACGAGTACCTGCCCCCGCAGGTCGCCGAGGAGGCCAGGGCGGCGGCCCGCACGGCCTGATCAACCTGCGCACCCGGGCCGAGTTCACCGGCTTCTTCACCGACCTCGACGTGGTCGAGCCGGGCATCACCTCGGTCGCCGAGTGGCGGGCCGAGAGCGAGCCGCAGCCGCGCCCCTCAGCGACCGAGGTGAGCATGTACGGCGCGGTGGCCCGCCTGCCCTGACCCCGTCGGGCGGCGCGCTCGTCGGTCCCCGGTTCAGGAGCCGGGTGGTGGTCCAGGAGGTGTACGCCGACGGCGCCCGGCTGACCGAGCTGTCCGCGCTGGTCGACAACGGGCAGTTCGGCCTGCGGTTGGCCGGACGGCTGCCACTGGCCGAGGTGGCGGTGGCGCACGAGCGGCTGGCCGCCGGGGGCGTGCGGGGTCGTCTGGTGCTGGTGCCCTGACGGCTCGACGACGGGATTGGTCGGCGCACGGTATTGACCGACGCCGACCGGTCCGGCTAATCTCTGAATCGATACAGACTGGATCGATACAGAGAGGTGCCGGTGAAGCCAACCCTGCAAGCCGTGGCAGACGCCGTTGGCGTCTCGCGCAGCACCGTTTCCAACGCCTACAGCCGCCCCGACCAGCTCTCCGCCGCGCTGCGCGAACGGATCCTGGACGCCGCCCGGCAGCTCGGCTACCCGGGCCCCAACCCCACCGCCCGCTCCCTGCGCCGCGGCTTCGTCGGATCGATCGGCGTGCTGTTCACCTCGCAGTTGTCGTACGCCTTCACCGACCCGTTCGCGGTCCGCTTCCTCGCCGGGGTCGGCAGCGCGGCAGAGCGGCACGGCACCAGCATGTTGCTGGTGCCGCTGCCGCCGGCGCAGACCGACGCCCGGCGGGCGGTGGAAAACGCTGCGGTCGACGGGTTCTGCGTCTACTGCGTCGCCGACGAGGAGTGGGCGTTGGACGTGATCCGGGATCGCGGGCTGCCGTACGTCAGCACGGCCTCCCGCGACGACGCCGGCCCCGACGAGCGGTTCGTCGGCATCGACGAGCGGGCCGCGGCCCGCAGCGTCGCCGCGCACGTGGCCGGCCTCGGCCACCGCCGGGTGGCCCTGCTCGCCGATGGCGTGTTGCCCGACGCGCCGGCCGGCCGACTCACCCTGTCCGGGGTGAACGAGGCGGTACACCCGACCACCCGAGGCCGGCTCGCCGGGTTCGCCGACGCGTTCGCCGAGGTCGGCGTCGACTGGGCGGAGCTGACCGTGGTCAACGCTCCGGGCAACAGTCGCCAGGCGGCGTCCGCGGCCGTCGCCGGGCTGTTCGACGGGCCCACACCGCCGACCGCCGTGCTGGCCGGCTCCGACGTGCTCGCCCTCGGCGTGCTGGACGCCCTGGCCCAGCGGCCGGCTGGCGAGCGCCCGCCGGTGTCGGTGACCGGCTTCGATGACATCCCCGAGGCCGCGGCTGCTGGCCTCACCACCGTTCGGCAGCCGGCCGAGGAGAAGGGCCGGATCGCCGCCGAACTACTGCTCGACCCGCCCGCGGACACCGCGGCCGGCCACGTGCTGCTGCCCACCGCACTCGTCGTCCGGGCCTCAACCGGACCTGTCCCGAGGAGTTGACCATGGAACACTCGACCGGCTACATCACCGCCCTCGACGCGATGAACCGACACGTCAACTCGGCCCGCCCGGATGCTCCGGTCCAGGTCGAGCGAGTCCGGCCGCCGTTGCTCGCGCCGTCCCGGCGGGCCACCGCCGTCGTCCTGCGCCGGCTCGCCGACCGGATCCAGCCGCGACCGCTGCCCGCCGCAACCCCCTGCTCCTAGCCGACCCGCCGGCCCGGGGCCGGTCCGCCGTCACCCGCGGACCGGCCCATTTCGGTACGTAGGTGAGGAATGGGCCGGTACCGGGCGCTCTGGGTGGTCGAGGGGGACGCGGCCAGGCAGACTGGTGAGGCCATGTCGCCGTTCACGCCCACTCTCCGTCTCCACGACCGCTACGTACTGCACGAGCGGATCGGCCTTGGTGGCATGTCCGAGGTCTGGCGGGCCGACGACGAGGTCCTCGGCCGGCCGGTCGCCGTCAAGGTGCTCGCCGGGCAGCTCGCCGCCGACCCGCAACTGCGGGCCACCATCCAGCGCGAGGCCCGCGCGGCCGCCCGGCTGACCCACCCGCACGTGACCCAGGTGTACGACTACGGCGAGGCGACCCTGGCCGGCGGCGCGGTGGTGCCGTACCTGGTGATGGAGCTGGTCGACGGGCACAACCTGGCCGACCGGCTGCGGACCGGCCCGCTGCCCTGGCCGGAGGCGGTCCGGGTGGCCGGGCAGATCGCCGCGGCGCTGGCCGCCGCGCACCGCATCGGCGTGGTGCACCGCGACGTCAAGCCGGGCAACGTCATGCTCACCGACACCGGCGCCAAGGTGCTCGACTTCGGCATCGCCGCGCTCGGCGGGCCGCACCACCCGCTCGGCGGCCAGACCGGCGAGCCGCTGATGGGCACGCCTGCCTACTTCGCACCGGAGCGACTGGCCGCCGGCCCTCCGGACCCGGCCAGCGACGTGTACGCCCTCGGCGCGCTGCTCTACCGCACGCTCACCGGGTGGGCACCGCTGCCCGTGCAGAGCTGGGAGGACGCGCTGGAGGTGCACCGGCGGGGCACTCCGGTCCCGCCGCTGCGGGTGCCCGGCCTGCCAGCCGACATCGCCGAGCTGACCATCGCCTGCCTGGCCGCCGACCCGGCCCGCCGGCCGACCGCCGCACAGCTCGCCACCCGGTTCGGTGCCGGCCAGCCGGTCGAGCCGCCCACCGAGATGCTGCGCGTCCTGCCGTCAGCGCACTCGGCCCACCCGCCCACCCTGATCGACCGCTCGGCGGCCCGCCCCCACCCCACACCGGCTGACGCCCCGCCCCGCCGCCGGTCACGACGACCCCTCGCTGTGCTGGCCACGGCCGGTCTCGCGGCGCTGGTCGGTCTCGGCGCGCTGCTCGCCCAGAGCGTCGGCTCGCCCGACTCGTCACAGGTCGCCGACTCACCGTCGGCCACCGCCCCGGCACCGTCGACCACCAGCCAGTCGCCGACGCCGGCGGCACCATCCTCGCCGCCGGCCAGCAGCTCCGCGCCTCCGACCATCGGTCAGCAGGTGCCGGTCAGCCTGCGGCAGGTAACCACCGCGTTCGCCGCGGTGCTCGCTGAGGCGCAGGCCCGCGACGAGATCGACCGGAGGACCGCCGAGGATCTGCGCGACGATCTGGAGGACCTCAGCCGCCGTTCGAAGGACCGCGCCAAGCACGTCACCGAGCTGCGGGAACGCATCGCCGAGTTGGTGGACCGGGACCGGCTGTCGGCGCGGACGGGCGCACAACTCGATGCCCTGCTCAGTCAGGCCACCGGCTTTTCCACCGGCCGTACGGACGACTGATACATCTACCAGCACCGCTGGCATGATGGTCCGATGCGGACGCGGCTGATCTTCGTACGACATGGCGAGTCGATCCACCACGTCGAGGGGATCGTGGGCGGCCCGCACGGTTGCCGGGGCCTGACCGACCTGGGCCACGATCAGGCACGTCAGTTGGCCCGGCGGCTCGCCGTGGACCTTGCCGCCGACAGACCAGCCGCCGTGTACTCGTCCGTGCTGCGCCGGGCCGTCCAGACCGCTCAGCCGATCGCCGCGGCGCTGGGCGTCAATCCGGTCGCGGACTGTGGTCTGTGCACCTGGCACACGCCGCCGTACGCCGACGGTCTGCCGATCAGCCGGTTCCAGGCCGACTACGCGGCGGAGGGTGGGGGCGTGTTCCGGCCGTTCGAGAAGGGCAACGAGAGCTGGGCCGAGTTGGTCGTCCGCGTCAGCCGCGCGATCATGGAGATCACACAACGACACCGGGGTGCCACGGTGCTGCTGGTCGGACACACCGAGACCGTCGAAGGCGCGTTCCACGCGCTCGGCGCTCAGCCGCTCTACCGGGCGTTCGACCTGGGGGTGGCCGCAGCCTCGATCACCGAATGGACCACGGACGACGACACCGCCAGCTGGCCGCCGGCCCGCTGGACCCTGCGACGCTTCAGCGACACCGGGGGCGTGTGACAGCCGACGGCGGGCTAGAGCTTGATCCAGTACCGCCGCACCGCGCCGTGTTCGGTGTCCCGGATGTCCTCGAGGGCACCGCCGTGGTGCTCGATCGTCCTCGCTGAGGCGACGTTGTCCACCGCACAGGTGACCAGCACCTGATCCAGGCCGAGGGCCCGTGCCTCATCGAGCATCCGGCCCAGCGCCCAGGTGGCCAACCCACGCCGGCGCGCGGACGGCCGGATGCCGTAACCGATGTGGCCGGCGACCCGCAACAGGTAGTCGTCGAGCCCGTGCCGCAGCGCAATCCCACCGAGCACCTCGTCACCTTCGACGATCCATCGGTACGTGCACCGCACCTGTCCAGCGGCCAGCGGCTTCGCCGGGTCCGACTCGTCCGCGAGCCGGCCCACCCAGGCTGCGAACTCGTCAGGCGAGCGCACCTCGTCGGACGGCCGCAGCCCGAAACCATCCTCGTGGAGGCCGGGACCCCACTCGGCATGCGCCTTGAGCCAGGCGGCGTGCAGGCGGACGGTGGGAGCGATCAGCTCGGGCATGGGGCGACGGTATCCGCCCGGGCGGCGTACCGACACCGGAGCCGGTGGTGAAGTGTCACGTGCCCGTGCCGACCCCCGACATGGCGAGGGCCTGGAGCGTTTCGGTGGTCGCCGAGTCGGCAGGGAAGAAGGCCTCGACGGCCAGCCCGGAGACGGTGACATCCAGCGGCGTGCCGAAGAGGGTGGTGGTGCTGAAGAAGGACATCTCCTGGTCGTTGTGGCGGTACCGGAGCGGGATGACGATGCGCGAAACCGCCTCGCTGATCGGTGCGCCGTGGCCGTTGCCGCCGGGGTAGCCGCGAAGCTCCTCGTGCAGGTCGTACAGGACCGGGTCGTTGGTTGTCACGGCCTGCTGCCGCAGCCGGTTGAGCAGGTGGGCGCGCCACTCGGGCAGGTTGAGGATTCGCGGGGCCATGCCGTCGGGGTGCAGGCTGAGCCGCAGCACGTTGATCGGTGGAGTCAGAAGGCGGGGCTCGGCGCCGGCGGTGAACAGGGCGACGGCAGGGTTGGCTTCGACGAGTTGCCAGTGCTGGTCGACGAGCAGCGCCGGGTACGGGCTGTGTCCGTCGAGGATCTGTCGTATGGCGGCGCGTACCGGATCCAGTTCCGGATCGCTCAGCTCGTGGCTGGAGTAGGCGGGCGCGTAGCCGCCGGCGAGCAGCATCGTGTTGCGCTCAGCCAGCGGCATGTCGAGCTGCTCCGCCAGCCGCAGGATCAGCTCCGGGCTCGGACGAGATCGCCCGGTCTCCACGAAGCTCAGATGCCGGGCGGACACTCCCGCCTCGATCGACAGGTCGAGCTGACTCATTCCGCGAGTTCGGCGCCAGTCGCGCAGCAACTCCCCGACTGGTCGCCCGGGCCTGGTCATGGTCCTCACGCCCCGACCCTAGTGACCGCATCGGCGCACCGGCCATTACCTGCGACGTAATCGACAAGGTGCCAGGGCGCCGAGATCATTTCTTCCAGAGGCGACAACCCGCCCCATCCCTAGCGGGCAAGGAGAGATCCGTGGCTACCACCTTCGATGAGCTGGCCGAGCGGTATATCGCGATGTGGAACGAGAGCGATCCGGCGAGGCGGCGCCGGGACATCAACGACCTGTGGGCCCCCGAGGGCCGCTACGTCGACCCACTGGCCGTCGCCGAGGGCCGGGAGGCGATCGACGCGACGATCGCCGCGGTGCAGAACCAGTTCCCCGGCATGACGTTCCGGTTGGCCGGACCGGTCGACGGCCACCACAACCAGGTCCGCTTCACCTGGGAGCTCGGGCCGGAAGACGTCGAGGCGCCGATCGTGGGCTTCGACGTCGCAACGACCGACGAGGACGGACGGCTGACCCAGGTCCTGGGTTTCCTGGACCGCGTCCCGACGGCGTAATTGACTCCCAGGGCCGACCGCCCGTAACGAACGGAGAACCCATGACCGCGTACGCGCTTGCGCACCTGCGCAGAGCACCCATCCACGCCGACGTGTTGGAGTATCTGGAGCGTATCGACGCCACCCTCGCCCCCTTCGGTGGCCGGTTCATCGTCCACGGCGGCACCGTTGACGTGATGGAAGGCACCTGGCCGGGCGATGTGGTGATCATCGAATTTCCCGACTTGCCCACGGCTCGCTCCTGGTATCACTCCAGCAACTATCAGGAGATCAAGCCCTTGCGGACAAGGCACCTCGCCGGCGAGGCCATCCTGGTGGACGGAGTGGAGCCCAACCACAGCTCAGCGCAGATGGCCGCCGAACTCAGCCAAAGGAGATGAGGGCGCCCCGTTCGTCAAAACGGGCCGTGCCCGCCCACGCGAGCTCCCAGCGGTTGCCCTCCGGATCTGCGAAGTAGCCCGAGCGCCCACCCCAGGCCCGGTCGGTCGGCTCCGCGACCACGGTGGCGCCCGCCGCGACGGCCGTGGCGAAGGCCGTGTCGACGGCCTCGCGGCTGTCGACGTTGCAGGCCAGCGTGACGCCGGACCAGCCGCCCGCCGGATCTGCCACGCCGGGCGCCGCCTCGGCCGCCAGCTCGGGCAGCGGATAGAGCGCGAGCAGAACGCCGCCGAGCAGGAACGCCGACCAACCGTCGTCACTGGACGGCAGCTCGGGCCAGCCCAACGAACGGTAGAACGAGCGCAACGTGCCGATGTCGCGCGTGCCCAGCGTGACGACGGACAGTCGAGAAGGGAGCGTGCTCATGTGGCGATGATGCCCGGCCCGTACGACATCGGCCGGAGCCGCGCCGAGCGTCATGAGTTGGCGGGCGAGAATCAGCCGATCGTGACGGGATCGCCCTCCGCCACCCGGCCGGGACGGAACACCCGGGCGTACGCGCCGACGCACGGCTGCGGGCCCAGGCCCGGCAACGGCTCGATCCGGTTCAGCCGGGCCGGCACCCGCAGCGCCTCGGTCTCCCGTGGCAGCGGGCCGTGCGCCAGCGTCGGCACCGCGCAGCGCGGCGTCAGGGCGAGCACGGCGAGCACCAGGGCCGGGCCGATCCGCAGCTCCCGGCCCACCCAGCCGTTCTCGGCGAACGCGTCCCCGGACGTGTCGAGCACCAGGTTGGGTCGGTAGCGTTCCACCGTCCCAGCCTCGGGCGGCAGGTCGGCGGCGATCCGGTCCAGGGTTGCGGTGGTGACCAGATGGATCGGGGCGAAGTCGAAGAAGGTGCCGGGCGCGGCTGACCCGAGCCGGCTCTCGTCCGCCGGGACCTCGTCCGCCAATCCGGCGGCCAGCACCGCGTCCGGGTGGGAACGCAGCAGCGTGGCGCCGGCCGGTACGGCGTCGACCAGCGTCACCGAACGGCCCGCCGTCGCGGATAGCACCACGTCGATGTCGGGCTCCGCGGTCGACAGGTGCCGGCCGTCGGGCAGGGTGATCCGCACCGCGTCGGGTGCCGTGCCGGCCGCCCGCAGGGTGAGCAGGGTGCGCCACCGGTGCGGTTGCTTGGCGCTGGCAACCCGACCGGTGGCCCGATCCAGCAGGGCCAGCGCGCGGTCACCCGCGACGCCGGTCTCGCCCACGTCGGCGGCCGGCAATCGCTCGCCCAGCAACGACTTCACCGGATAGCGCCGCAACTGCACCAGCCGCCCAGAGATCACCGGCCCACCCTAACCGCGTTCAGTCGAGGCTGGCGCGGAGCAGCTCGCCCGGCTCCGTGCCCGTCCGGCCGTACACCTCGGCCTTCGGCGACCAGATGGCGGACCGACCGGCTGCTTCGCTGTAGCCGCCACCGGTCGACCCGGCGAAGCTCGCCATCGCCACCCAGACCCGGTGCGCGGTGGCGATCCGGTGCGCCCGCTGGTCCGACACGTCGGCGTCGCTCGCCGACTCCAGCACGCCCGCCGCGTACACGTCGATCCCGAGCGCGGCGGTCCGCGCCGCGTGCGCGGCGACTCCGGTGTCCTTGCAGATCGCCAGCCCCACCCGCCATCCGTCCACGTCGAGCACGGCCGGCGCGTCGCCCGGCCGGAACCGGCGGGCCTCCACGTCGCCCAGCCACATCTTCCGGTACGCCACCGTCACGCCAGCGCCGGTCACCGCCAGCATGGCGATGTGGTCACCGGCGACCGGCGCTCCGGCCAGGGCCAGCGCGCCCGTCTCGGCGCACGCCTCGACCAGCGGCGTCAGTCCGGGGTCGTCGACTGGCACGACCGGGGCGTTCAACTCGTACCCGGTCAGGGACAGCTCCGGAAAGAGCACCACCCGGGCGCGCGCCGCGCGGACTGCGGCGGCGTGCGTCCGCGCGTTCGCCGCGACGTCCCGGGGTACGCACAGTGGCTGCGCCACAGCGAACCGTAGCGGGGTGCGGTTTTCCACACCCCCGGGGCTGTGGTCGGGCCGCGCGGCCGGGTGGTCGACCCCATGGTCGGCTCTCAGGATCACTTCGTAGCGTGGGGGCATGATTCGAACGTCCCACGCCGTGCTCGCCACCGGAACCCCCATCGCTGAGGCCGGACCGCCCCAGGATGGCTTGGTCGGCTACGTCAGTGACCTGGTGGAACGACTCGGCGGGCCGGGCGCCGGCTTGGCGGTGGCGCTGGAGAACCTGTTCCCGCCGATCCCCAGCGAGGTGATTCTGCCGCTGGCCGGGTTCGTCGCCGCGCAGGGCCGGATCAGCCTGATCGGTGCGATCTTCTGGACCACCCTGGGCTCGGTGGTGGGTGCGCTGGCGCTCTATCTGATCGGTGCGTCGCTGGGCCGGGACCGGATGCGCGCCATCGCGGCCCGGCTGCCGCTGCTGAAGCTCAGCGACGTGGACCGGACCGAGGCGTGGTTCCTCCGGCACGGCGTGAAGGCGGTCTTCTTCGGCCGGATGATCCCGATCTTCCGGAGCCTGATCTCCATCCCGGCCGGGGTCGAGCGGATGCCCGTCGGCACATTCCTGCTCTACACCACGCTGGGCAGCCTGATCTGGAACACCACCTTCGTGCTCGCCGGCTACCTGCTCGGCGACAACTGGCACCTCGTCGAGGGGTATGTCGGCGTGTTCCAGAACGTGGTGATCGTGGCCGTCGTGGCGGCCGTCGCCTGGTTCGTCGGGTCTCGCGTGCTGCGGGCCCGTCGCGCCGCCCGCAACCCCGAGCCGGCCCCCCTCGACCACCAGGGGGCGGGGCACGGCGTACCCGACCCGGGCGGTCGCGGCACTCTCTACCGCAGCGGCTCGTGGGCCTCGGACGAGCGCTAGACCGGCAGTCGGGCGGGCGTCAGGTGGTCGTGGGGGAGCGTCGGTCCGGCCGGTGGTGGCGTCGGCTCCAGCAGTCGGGCGGGCAGCAGGTAATGGCGGGAGAGCGTCGGACCGGCCGGTGGTGGCACCGCCTTCGGCTGCCGGTCGGCGTCGCCGCCGGGACCGCGACCGCCGCCGTCGGGCTGGTCTTCCTGGCCGTCGCGGCCGTCGCGCTCGCGGGGTCCGCGCTCGCGCCCCCGGCCGGCCGCCGGGCCGCTGGCCTGACGAAGCGGTACGCCGCACTGCTGGTGCGCGTGGAACGCCGCCGGCTGACGGGGCTGCTCGCCGCGGGTGAGCTGCCCGCACCGGTCGGCGCGGCGACCCGGCGGCAGGTCGGCTACCTCGCCGCCCGGCTGCTGCCCGGCGTGCTCGGCCTGTTGGCGTACGCCGTGCTGGGCGTCGGCGTGGTACTGGCCGCGATCGTGCTGCGTGCGGCGGTGCGCGGCGAGCTGACCCCCCTCGACGCGCTGGCCCAGGTCGCCGTCGGAGCGGTGCTGCTGCTGCTCAACGTCCAGGCCATCGTCAGCGTCGCCGCGCTGGACATTCGGCTGGCCCGGCGGCTGCTCGGCCCGGGAAGCCGGGCGGAGCTGGCGGCGCGGGTCCGCGAGCTCACCACCAGCCGGGCCGGGGTCATCGACGCCGTCGACGCCGAGCGGCAGCGCATCGAGCGCGACCTGCACGATGGCCTCCAACAACGGCTCGTCGCGCTCGGCATGCTGCTCGGCCGGGCCCGACGCACCCGGGACGCCGACCGCTCCCGCGCGCTACTCGCCCAGGCACACGAGGACGTACAGCGGGCCGTCGAGGAGTTGCGCGAGGTGGCGTGGCGGGTCTACCCGTCGGCGCTGGACGGCAGCGACCTCGGCGAGGTGCTCGCCATGGTCGCCCGCCGCTCCGAGGTGCCGGTGCGAATCCGCTGCGAGCTGCCGGTCCGCCCCGAGCGGCAGACCGAGACGGTGCTGTACTTCGTGGCCTGCGAGGCGCTCACCAACGCCGCGAAGCACGCCGCCGCTACCGTGGTCACGGTCGAGATCGGGGTACGGGAAGGGATGGTACGGATGCGCGTACACGACGATGGCGTGGGTGGCGCGGACCCGGCCGGGCGCGGGTTGTCCGGGCTGGCCCGACGGGTCGCCGCGCTGGACGGCCGGCTGCGGGTGACCAGCCCGGTCGGCGGTCCGACCACCGTGCTCGCGGAGCTGCCGTGCGGGTAGTCCTCGCCGAAGACTCGACGCTGCTCAGGGAGGGCCTGGCGCGGCTACTCGCCGAGGAGGACCACGAGGTGGTCGCGGCGGTCGGCACCGCCGACGAGCTGGTCGAGGCGGTCGAACGGTCCCGTCCCGACGTGGTCGTCACCGACGTCCGGATGCCGCCCACGCACACCGACGACGGGCTACGCGCCGCGCTGGAAATCCGCCGACGCTGGCCCAGCACCGCCGTCCTGGTGCTCTCCCAGTACGTGGAGCGGCGGTACGCCGGCCGGCTGCTCGCGGACCGCCCTGAGGGAGTCGGGTACCTGCTCAAGGACCGGGTCGCCCAGGTGGACGACTTCCTCGACGCACTGGACCGCGTCGCCGCCGGGGGCACCGCGCTCGACCCCGAGGTGGTCCGGCAGGTGGTCGCCGGCTCCGACCGGCCGGACCCGTTCGGTCGGCTGACCCCGCGCGAACGGGACGTGCTGCACGAGATGGCCCAGGGGCACACGAACGCCGCCATCGCCCAGCGGCTGCACGTGTCGCAGAGCGCGGTGGAGAAGCACGTCAACGCCATCTTCGACAAACTCGACCTCGCCCACGTGACCGGTTACAGCCGCCGGATCCTCGCCGTGTTGCGTTACCTGGGCACCTGACGCGTCCGCCTACCGGTGCGCCGTGGGTGATCGACTCGGTATCGGCGATGTCGCGGCATCCCGCCGCGGTGATGGCCCCATGTCGGCGATCTGGAGTCGATCACCGCCAAGCACCCGTTTCGGGTGGTGTGGTTTTCGGGTCCTGATGGCCACGATTCCCTCTGTGGCGCTCGGTGCCCGCTTACCGGCATCGGGTCCTCGCGGCGCCGCACCTCCTGGGCATCTGGCGCGCCCTCGCACCACTGGTGTGGCGTGGGTGTGATCGACTCGGTGTCGGCGATGTCGCGGTATCCCGGCGCGACGATGCCCCCATCTCGGCGATCTGGAGTTGACCATGGCCAGCCGGCCCGGTCTGACGCCGGGACGGTGGCCGGGCGCGCGTCGAATGTCCGGTTGACGCCGGGAGCGGTGGGTGGTCCGGGCGCCGAATGTCCCTTATCGGGGGCCGTGGGGTGTGACCGGCTGCACTCGTCCGGTGGAATGGGGGCCGGCCCGGGGTCGTTACATACCCTGACGATCGCAGTACCACGGCCCGCCGCCCCACCCCCCGGGGTTGGAATGCCAGGCCAAGCCCGGTCGTTACAGATCCCCTGAACGACCGCACCCGCGCCCCGCTCGACAGGGTGCCGGCGGATGGGCCAGGCCCGGAATGATGTCGGCCCGGCGGTCGTTACACACAGACCCGGCGCCACGAGCCCCCCGCCCGTTGGCCGCCGAAAGGACTTTGTTGTTAGCGCCGGACGAGGTGCTCGCACCCGGTAACGCCGATCCCCCGGTCGGTTGGGTGTTTACCCCCGTGAAGGAGCTACCCCCAT
>NZ_JBIAYP010000007.1:0-365019 GCF_042897975.1 Micromonospora sp. NPDC000668 | reverse complement strand
AAGGTGGCTCAGGCTCATTCGCGGAATAATCCGGGTAGTCCGACGACGGTGTCGAGTGTGCGGTACGGCAATGTGATGTTTTCTCGGGGTTCGGTGATTCCGTTGTTCATCGAGCAGATCAAGGCGGGTCGGGCGCCGACGGTGACGAATCCGTTGATGACGCGGTTTTTGATGTCGTTGCAGGATTCGGTGGATCTGGTGGAGCATGCGTTTCGGCATGCTCGTCCGGGTGACATTTTCATTCGTAAGGCGAGTGCGTGCACGGTGGGGGATTTGGCGGCGGCGTTGTGTCAGCTTTTTGATGTGCCGGCGAAGGTGGATCCGATCGGGGTGCGGCATGGTGAGAAGTTGCATGAGACGTTGGCCAGTCGTGAGGAACTCGGGCGGGCTGAGGATTTCGGTGGTTTCTTCCGGGTGCCGGTGGATGATCGGGATTTGAACTACGCCCTGTATGTGACTGAGGGTGAGATCGGTGTGGGGCCTGAGGATGACTTCAACTCGGCCAACGCCCCGCAGCTTGATCTGCCGCAGATCGTCGAGTTGCTGCTGACCCTGCCTGAGGTTCGTGCGGAACTGGCCCACCAAGACCCGCTCCTCACATGCTGAACCTCGCGATCACCGGCGCCCACGGCTTCCTCGGCTGGCACACACGAGTACTGGCCCGGGCGCTCGGCTGGCCGGAACCCACGCTTCTCACCCGAGCAGACCTGGCCGATCCGGCGGCGGTGGCCGCGAAGGTGGCCGGCGTCGACCGGGTACTGCACCTCGCCGGCGTCAACCGCGGCGACCCGGTCGAGGTGGCGACCGGCAACGTCGAGCTCGCTGCCGCTCTTGCCCGCGGCTTGAACCGGTGTGCCGTGCCGCCCCGAACCGTCGTCTTCGCCAACTCGGTCCAGGCCGGCAACGGCACCCCGTACGGCGACGCCAAGGCCGTCGCCGCGGAGACCCTCGCCAACACCGGCCTTGACGTCGTCGACGTCCGGCTGCCCAACCTCTACGGCGAGCACGGACGGCCGTTCTACAACTCGGTGGTGGCGACGTTCTGCCGGCTGCTCGCCGACGGCGGCCAGCCGGAGGTGCACGAGGACCGGAAGCTGCGCCTGGTGCACGCCACCGACGCCGCCGCCCATCTGCTGGGGGCTCCCACCGCGGGCAGTTGGGACGCTGCGATGCCCGAGCTGCATACCGGGGTACGCGAGATGGCCGACCGGCTCGCCGGGTACGCCGCGCTCTACCGCGCTGGCGAGATCCCGGCGCTGCCCGACCGGCACGCGGTACGGCTGTTCAACACCTACCGTTCACACTGCTTCCCCGCGCACTACCCGTTGCCGCTGCCGCGGCACGCCGACGCCCGCGGTGAGCTGACCGAGGTGGTCAAGTCGTACGGCGGGCAGGGGCAGACCTTCTGCTCCACGTCCCACCCGGGCATCACCCGGGGCGAGCACTTCCACCTGGCCAAGGTGGAACGCTTCGCGGTCGTCCGGGGCAGCGCCGAGATCAGCCTTCGCCGGGTCGGCCACCATGACGTGGTCCGTTTCCCGGTCGACGGCGACTCGCCGGTGGTGGTGGACATGCCGACGATGTGGGCCCACAAGATCGAAAACACCGGCTCTGGCGAGCTGCTGACCCTTTTCTGGACCAACGAGCTGTTCGACCCGCAGCGGCCGGACACGTACGCCGAGCCGGTCGAGAGCGCGCTGCGCGAGCCGGAGTCGGCGGCGTGACGATTCGGCTGGGCGTTTACCGGATCGAGGACATGATGCTCAAGCTGACGGTCGGACGGAGTGGACGATGACCAGGGTGATGACGGTGGTCGGTACCCGGCCGGAGATCATTCGGCTGTCCCGGGTGCTGGCCAGGCTGGACAGTACGGTCGACCACGTGCTGGTGCACACCGGACAGAACTGGGATCCGACCCTGTCCGACGTGTTCTTCACCGAGCTGCGGCTGCGTCAGCCGGACCGGTTCCTGGAGGTCGACACCAGTTCGCTCGGTCGGGTCCTCGGCGGCGTGCTGGTCGGCATGGAGCAGGCGATCGCCGAGCTGCGGCCGGACGCGCTGCTGGTGCTGGGTGACACCAACAGCTGTATCGCCGCGTTGATGGCGCGGCGCATGCGGGTGCCGGTCTACCACATGGAGGCCGGGAACCGCTGCTTCGACCTGAACGTGCCGGAGGAGACCAACCGGCGGCTGGTCGACCACGTGGCCGACTTCAACCTGGTCTACACCGAACACGCCCGGCGCAACCTGCTCGCCGAGGGCCTGCATCCGCGCCGGATCCTGCACACGGGCTCGCCGATGCGGGAGGTGCTGGAGCACTACCGGGCGCCGATCGCCAGCTCGGGCATCCTGCGTCAGCTGGAGCTCGACCGGGGCGGATACTTCCTGGTCAGTGCGCACCGGGAGGAGAACGTGGACCGCCCCGACCGGCTCCGCCGGCTGCTGGACTGCCTGGTCGCGGTGCGCGACCGGTGGGGCTTCCCGGTGCTGGTCTCCACCCACCCGCGGACCCGCAAACGGCTGGAGGCGTTGGCTCCGGACGCCACCGCGTTGGACGGCATCGCCTTCCACGAGCCGTTCGGCCTGCTCGACTACGTGCACCTGCAGACGAAGGCGTACTGCACGCTGTCGGACAGCGGGACGATCAGCGAGGAGGCCGCCATCCTCGGCTTCCCCGCGGTGACGTTGCGCGAGTCGATCGAACGCCCGGAGGCGCTCGACGCCGGCGGCATCATCATGACCGGCCTCGACCCGCAGGGCGTGGTCGAGGCGGTAGAGGTGACCGTGGCCCAGGTCGCCGCGCAGGGGGTGCCCTGCCCGGTCGACTACCAGGTGCCGGACACCTCCCGGCGGGTGGTCGACTTCATCCTCTCCACCGTCCGCCGGCATCACGACTGGGCGGGCATTCGTCGCTGAACGGGCTAGTACCAGGGCCGGCGACCGCGCACCTGCGGTCGCCGGCCCTGGTGTGTACCTGCGTCTGATTCGCGCCCCCGTGGGCACCCTGACCGCGACGAGGTCCACTCCCGTACCGCCAACGGGGTGACGCCCCCCGGCGTCACCCCGTTGGCGGACGGGTCGATCAGCGCGATTGCAGTGGTACGCCCAGCGGACCGTCGACCATGGGATCGGTCGGCTGGGTGCAGAGCAGCGCGAGATGCTCGACGACCTTCACCGCGTCCTCGTACGGGTCGAGCCCGCTCACCTCCATCGGGTCGAGCGCCGGCACGGCCACGTGGGACACCAGGGGATGGAACGGCCGGGCGTCGACCTCGCCGGTCCCGAGCAGGTCCTCGTGCAGCTTCTCGCCGGGCCGCAGGCCGGTGTAGACGATGGGCACGGAGCTGGACGCCTGGTCGGCCATCTGGCGGGCCAGGTCGACGATCCGGACCGGGGCACCCATGTCGAGCACCAGCGCCTCCCCGTCCCGGCCGATCTCGGCGGCCTGAAGCACCAGGTGGACAGCCTCCTGAACGGTCATCAGGTAGCGGGTGACGTCCGGGTGGGTGACGGTCAACGGCTTCCCGGCCTCGATCTGTCGCTGGAAGGCCGTCACCACCGAGCCGCGGCTGCTCAGCACGTTGCCGAACCGGACGCTGAGGAACGTACCCGGGAACCGAGACGCGGCGTGCGCGGTCAACCGCTCGGTGATCCGCTTCGAGTAGCCGAGGACGCTGATCGGGCCGGCCGCCTTGTCCGTGGAGATGTTGACGAACTTCGCCACGTCCTGGCAGGCGTCCAGCACGGACAGGGTGCCCCAGACGTTGGTCTTGATCGCCTCGCCCGGATGCCGCTGCAGCAGCGTCAGGTGCTTGAGTGCCGCGGCGTGGAAGATGATCTCCGGGCGGCGCTCCCGGATGATCCGCCGGATTCCCTCGTCGTCCCGCAGGTCGGCGAGGATCAGCTCGGGACCGTCCAGCATGGCCCGCCCGGCGAGCGACATCTGAAGGCTGTGCAGGGCCGACTCGTCCCGGTCCAGCATCATCAGCTCACCCGGGTTGGCCTTCATCACCTGACGGCAGAGCTCGGAGCCGATCGACCCGCCGGCGCCGGTGACCAGGATGCGCCGCCCGGTCAGACTGTTGGTGCTCAGCGGCAGGTCACCGATCACCTGCCGGCGGCCAAGCAGGTCGCTGATCTGTACGTCCCGGACGTCGGTGACGGTGATCCGGTGGTCGACCAGGTCCCGCACCGGGGGCAGCACCTTGAACACCGCGCCGGCCTCAAGGGTGGCCTCGCGGATCTGGCGGATCAGCGCGGCGTCCGCGTTGGCCACCGAGAAGATGACGGCGGTGGCGCCGGTACGCCGGACCGAGGCGGCGACATCGTGCCGTCCGCCCAGCACGCGTACCCCGCCGATGCGCAGGTCGCGCTTGTCCGGGTCGTCGTCCAGCGCGCCGACCGGTAGGTACCGACCGCGCGGGTCGCCGAGCATGGCGCGGAGCAGCCCCTGGCCGGCGTCACCCATTCCGAAGAGCAGCACCGGCGTCGACGACCGGACATCCGGCCGCATGGCGAGGTCGCGCCGGTGCCGGTACAGGAACCGGGCGCCGAGCATGAACAGCAGGGCGAGCGCGCCGCCGACCAGCGGGGTGCTCGCCGGAACCGGCCGTTCGCCGGACGGCAGCAGGCCGAGCAGCACGATGCAGGCCGTCGTGATGGTGGTGCCGGCGACGCCCTGGACCTCCTGCAGGCTGCCCAGCGGGTGTCGTCCGGAGTAGAGCCGGCGCAACGCCGCCACCGCCACGTGCATGACCGCCGCGGCGACGCCGATCGCGGCCGCCCGGCCCAGTTGGCCCGGGGGGAGCTGGAGCTCGAACCGGGTCCACGCGGCC
Organism: Micromonospora sp. NPDC000668; assembly: GCF_042897975.1. Taxonomy (NCBI): domain Bacteria; kingdom Bacillati; phylum Actinomycetota; class Actinomycetes; order Micromonosporales; family Micromonosporaceae; genus Micromonospora; species Micromonospora sp. NPDC000668. The sequence goes on along the minus strand of NZ_JBIAYP010000007.1, from coordinate 360,184 downwards.
GCGACGAACCCGCCGACCCAGGCAGTGGTGTCGGTGGCGAGGAATCCGGCGGTGCGCTGGCGGGCCTTGGCCCGTCGCGTCTGCCGGTCCGCGTCTCGCGTGTTCTCGGTGTCCTGCGGCATGTGCTGGCTCCCTGTCCCGTCGCACGACTGCTTCCGCCCGCACCGGCAGAAGGAGCCTCTAGGTTCTTTGTCCTTGTTACATGCCAAAACAGCATTGTTGGGCGTTTTCGGGTTTGACGAGTTGAATATGCTGTCTGTCCCGGTGGCCCTCAGCGAGCCGGAACGCCCTTGACCGTCACCTGATCGGGTACGTCCCGGACGACGCAGGCGCCGGCCCCGACCGTGCTGTCCCGCCCGATCCGCAGGCCCTGCAGCACTGCGGCGGTGGTCCCGATCAGCACGCCCTCGGCCAGGTGGCAGTCACCGGACACCGCGGCGAGCGGGTTGACCGAGACGTAGTCGGCAAGGCTGCTGTCATGGCCGACGGTGGCGTTCTGGTTGAGATGTACGTGCCGGCCGATGGTGACGTTCGTGGTGACCCGGGCCCCCGCAAAGGCGACGAATCCCGGTCCCTGCTCGGTGTCCGGCCCGATGGTGGCGTCCGGGTGGACGAGGCTCGCCGTGGAGATCCCGTACCCGTCGATCCGCTTCCCGATGGCGCGACGGACTCGGGGGTCCCCGACGCCGATGAGGTGTCGGGTGCCCGGGGGAGCGTCGCGCAACCAGGCCACGTCACCGAGGTACGGCACGTCGAGTCGCTGCAACCGCTTCAGGTTCTCCTCGGTGGGTCGGTCGTCGACGACGCCCAGCAGCTGCCAGATCGGCCGGTCGGCGGCCTCGTTCACCGCTCGGGCGATGGTGAGCAGCTCCCGGCCGTGCCCGCCGCAGCCGACCACCACCAGTCCCCACGTCACGCCGTGGACCCTCCCGTCCGGACGGTCAGGAACTCGTCGATCGCGGTGAACACCCGGGCGATCTGCGGCTCGGTCAAGGCACTCCCGCTGGGCAGGGTGAGCCCGTCGGCGAAGAGCCGCTCCGCCGCGCCGGTCAGCAGGCTCTCCGCGCCGGCGTGCATGGGCTGCAGGTGCATCGGTTTCCACACCGGTCGGGTCTCGATGTCCCGCTCGGCCAGGTGGGCCGCCAGGTCGTCGGCCCGCCAACCGCACCGCTCCCGCTCGACGGTGATGACGGTGAGCCAGCAGTTCGACTCGGTGTCCTCCACGCCGAGCAGCTGGACGCCGGGCACCGGGGCGAAGAGCTTGGCGTAGTGGTCGCGCAGTTGGCGGCGTCGCGCGATCATCCCGTCCAGCCGGAGCAACTGGGCCCGGCCGAGCGCCGCGAGGAGGTTGCTGAGCCGGTAGTTGTAGCCCGTCTCGCGGTGCTCGTAGTGCCGCGCCGGCTCGCGGGCCTGCGTGGACAGGTGGCGGGCCCGGTCGAGAAGCGCGGCGTCGTCGGACACCAGCATTCCGCCACCGGAGGTGGTCATGATCTTGTTGCCGTTGAACGAGAGCACACCGACATGCCCGAAGGAGCCGGCGGGCTGTCCCCGGTGGCTGGCCCCGAGGGCCTCCGCGGCGTCCTCCACCAGGGGCACCTCGGCCTCGTCGCAGATCGGGACGAGGGCGCGGTAGTCGGCGCAGCTGCCGAACATGTCCACCGGGACGATCGCGCCGACCCGTTCGCCGCGCGATCGCAGCCGGCGCAGCAGGTGGGCGGCGAGGCCGACGTCAACGTTTCCGGTCCGGGGGTCGCAGTCGACGAAGACCGGACGCGCGCCGATGTACCGGACCGCGTTCGCGGTGGCCACGAAGGTGAGCGTGGGCACGATGACCACGTCGTCGGGGCCGACCCCGACGCCGAGCAGGGCCAGGTGCAGGGCGGCGGTGCCGGAGCTGACCGCGACGGCTCCGCCGGTGCCGACCCGCTCGGCGATGTCGCGCTCGAACGCCTGAAGGTCCGGGCCGGCCGGTGCCACCCAGCCCGAACGCAGGGCCGCGACCAGGTACGACTCCTCGAGCGGCCCGACGTCGGGCGCGGACAGGTGGATCGTCTGGCTCATCGGCCGGCTCCCTGGGGAATCGTCATGCCGGTGTCCGGTCCCGCTGCGGAGGCACCGGCCGCCGGTGCGTACCGAGGAATTCCGGCGCGGTCGCGGACCCGGCCGCGTTGATGCCGTCGCGGCGCAGCACGGTGCGCGCGGTCGCGACCAGGATCGACAGGTCAAGTCGGAGGTTCCGGCTGTCCACGTACTGCACGTCGAGGTCCAGCTTCTCCTCCCAGCTCAGGCTGTTGCGCCCGCTCACCTGGGCCAGGCCGGTGACGCCGGGCCGTACCTCATGCCGGCGGGCCTGGCTGGCGGAGTAGCGATCGAGGTACTCCGGCAGCAGCGGGCGCGGGCCCACCAGGCTCATGTCGCCGCGCAGCACGTTCCAGAGCGTGGGCAGCTCGTCCAGGCTGGTGGCGCGCAGCCAGCGCCCCAGCGGGGTGAGCCGGTCGCCGTCGCCGACCAGGCCGCGGCCGTGGTTGGGCGGCCGCATGGTGCGGAACTTGATCACCTCGAAGGGCTGGCCGTGCAGGCCGGCGCGGCACTGGCGGAACAGCACCGGGCGGCCGAGGCCCACCATGACCAGGACCGCCGCCACCACCAGCAGCGGCGTGACCAGCACCAGCAGTACGGCCGCGAGGATCGCGTCAAAGACGCGCTTGCCCGGCGCGGGTCGGGGCAGCAGCAGGGGGTGTTCGGGGGTGTTCGCGAGACCACCAGGCACTGGCACCGATCCGACCTCCGCGAGAAAGCGACGTAACGACTAATTAAGGGTTTTACCAGCACAAGCTGGTCGGCAACTCCGAATGCCGACACTCAGGCTGCTTCGCCCCGATCAACCCCGAAACGGCGCGCATGGACACGGCCTCGCTGTACGCCCTCCTGCGGTCCGTGCCGTCAGCGGTCGAGCGGTAGGGTCGCGACCGTCCGGTCGGGCGAGTGGAGAACTGGCCGGTCGGGCGAGGGGGGGAAGACTGTGCTGCACCTGAGGGTGATTGCTCCGCCGGACCAGTCGGTGGCGGTGGCCGACCTGCTGGCCGCCGAGCCGGGGGTGACCCACCTGGTGGTGCTGCCCGGCGTCGCCCGGCAGCCCCGGGGCGACCTCATCCAGTGCGACGTGGTCCGGGAGAGCGCCGACAGCGTCCTGCACGGCTTGCAGCAACTCGGTGTGGAGGCGCGCGGCGGGATCGCCGCTGACGACGTCGAGCTGACCATCTCCGCAGCGGCCGACCGGGCGGCGGAGAAGGCGCCCGGCAGTGGCGCTGACGCCGTGGTGTGGGACGAGATCGCGGCGAAGACCGGTGAGCAGACCGAGCTGTCCGGCACCTACCTGGTGCTGCTCATCGTCGCCACCATGATCGCCGGTATCGGCGTGCTACTGGACCAGCCGATCCTCATCGTCGGTGCGATGGTGGTCGGTCCGGAGTTCGGCCCGCTCGCCGCGCTCTGCGTGGCGCTGCTGCGCCGCCGGCTCGGGGTGATCGGCCGCTCGGTGCAGGCCCTCTCTGTCGGCTTCCTGACCGCCATGGTGGCGACCATGTTGAGCACCTGGGCGCTGACCGCCGTCGGCCTGGTCAACCGGGAGATGCTGCTCGCCGACCGCCCGCTCACCGACTTCATCTGGCGACCGGACGCGCTGTCCTGGGTGGTCGGCCTGCTCGCCGGGGTGGCCGGCATGCTCTCGTTGACCTCGAAGAAGTCGGGCAGCCTGGTCGGGGTGCTGATCTCGGTGACCACGGTGCCGGCCGCGGCGAACGTGGCGGTGGCCGCCGCCTACGGGGTCTGGCACGAGGCGGCCGGGTCGGCCCTCCAACTGGTGATCAACCTGTGCGCCATCGTCCTGGCCGGGCTGCTCACCCTCGTGGTGCAGCAGGTCTCGTGGTGGAACGTGGCCCGTCGGTCCCGCCGCCCAGCAGCCGGGTGAGCAGGGTCCGCAACGGGATCGACTCGCCGTCGCGGCCGCCCGCGCCGACGACCAGCGGCGCCGGGCTGGGCTGCGGGTCAACGCCGAACAGCCGGGCCCGCAGACCGCCCTGCACGGTCAGCAGGTGGAACCGGCCTGCCACGTCCACCGCCCGGGTCCCGGCCCGGTCGACGTACCAGCCGGTCAGCCGGGTCCGGTAGCGCCCGCGCCCGTCGTAGCCCCGGGCCATCAGCCGGGTGGTGGGCAGCCCCCGCCGGGTCGCCTCGGCCACGAACCAGGCCACCAACTCCGCCGCCTCGGCCTGCTCGGCGGCCCGCCGCCGCGCGTCCGCGTCGGCGTGCGCCCGCACCGCCTGCCGCTGGCGCTCCCGCCACTCCCGGCCGTCCTGCTCAGTCACGACGCCGACGGTACGCCCGCACGTGTGGCCCAGCTCAGTCGAGTACGGCGAGCAGGGTGCGCCGGGCGATGGCGGCCATCACCGGGTTGGTCTCGACGTAGTACGGCAGCGCGTTGATCGCCTGTACCAGCGCCCAGCCGCGCCCGCGTTCCCAGGTCGCATCGTCCACGCCGAGCGCCCGCCGGTACGTCTCTCGCGACCCGGCGTCGAACAGGTTCCACGCCGGCATCAGGTCCACCGCCGGATCGCCCACGTTGACCGTGCCGAGGTCGATGACCGCGGCCAGCCGCCCGTCGCGGACCAGCAGGTTGCCCGGCATCAGGTCGGCGTGGATCCACACGTCACCGGCGTCGTGCCGGGGAGCGTCCCGGCAGCGGTCCCACACCTCGGCGAGCCGGGCGGTGTCGGTGAGCTGGCCACTGCTGGCGAGGGCTGACCGCACACCGGCATCCTGGGCGGCCAGCGGTCCGCCCCGGCCGAACCCCGGCCAGGCCCGACCGGCGGTGTCGATGCCGTGCAGGGCGATGACAACGCCGGCCAGGTCACGGGCGAAGGCGCCCAGGTCGTCGACCCGGCTCGGCTGGGTCGGCTCGCCGGGGATCCAGCGGTACGCCGTCCACGGCCCGAGATACCCCTCACCCGGCTCGCCGAGGCCGAGCGGTTCGGGCACCGCGATCGGCAGGTGCGGGCCGAGCAGCCGGGCGTACTCCTGCTCCCGCCGCAGCTCGGCGCGCAGTTCGGGTTCGGCCGTTGGTTGCAGGGGGAACCGCAGGACGATCTCCGCACCGAGCCGGAAGAGGGCATTCACCGTGCCGGTCGTGGGGAGCGGACGGACGGGGAGGGCCCGCCATTCGGGAAACTGCTCGGCCACCAGCGCGGCGACGACATCCGCGGTGACGTCGACCTGGTCGGCATGCATTTTCACCGCGAGATCATCACTCACCACTCCGGGGCCAGGCGACCCCATTTTTTCTCGAGTCCCGCCCCTTCCCCCCATGGGCCCACCCTTTCCCCTCCGACGCCTTGAGTCTCCTGTCGAGCTGCCCCAGATCTGGACCACCACCCGGCCTCCGCCCCAGATCTGGACCGCCCCATGGCCTCTGCCTCAGATCTGGACCGCCCCATGGCCTCTGCCCCAGAAATGGGGCAGCTCGACAGGTTGCCGTGGGGGACTGGACGGGCCGGCCATTGAGGTGAGCAGAGCGCCGGGGGCGCCCGGGATGCCGTCCGTGCGGGGCGACATCCCGAGCCAGGTCTGGCGAGGCGTGCGGCCCCGCTGGTCGGTCAGGCCAGGCCAGCGCGGCGCAGGGCGTCCGCCATCGCGTCGTTGGCCGGCGCCGCCGAGCGATCACCCTGCCCGCCACGGCCACCCTGACCGCCCTGACCGCCACGGCCACCCTGACCACCCTGACCGCCACGGCCGCCTTGACCGCCCCGCTGCTGCCCGCCGCTTCCGCCTTGCCCGCCGCTTCCACCCTGCCCGCCGCGACCACCTTGACCGCCGCGCTGGTCGGGCCCGCCGCGTCCGCTCTGCGACCCGCGCTGCGTCGGTCCGCCGCGCCCGTCCTGGCCGGTCCGGTCGCCGCGGGCGCCCTGTCCGTCCCGCGTACCGGAGGGTGCCCCCGGCTCGTCCTCCAGGCGCAGGGTCAGCGAGATCCGCTTGCGGGGTACGTCGACGTCCAGCACCCTGACCCGGACGACGTCACCGGACTTCACCACCTCGCGGGGGTCCTTGACAAAGGTCCGGGACATCGCCGAGACGTGCACCAGACCGTCCTGGTGCACCCCGACATCCACGAACGCGCCGAACGCGGCCACGTTGGTGACCACGCCCTCCAGCACCATGCCGGGCGTCAGGTCACCGATCTTCTCCACCCCCTCGACGAAGGTGGCTGTGCGGAACTCGGGTCGCGGGTCGCGGCCCGGCTTCTCCAGCTCGGCCAGGATGTCGGTGACGGTCGGCAGGCCGAACCGGTCGTCGACGAAGTCGGTCGCCCGCAGCCCGCGCAGGATGCTGCTCTTGCCGATCACGGAGCGTAGGTCCTGGCCGGTGCTGGAGAGGATCCGGCGCACCACCGGGTACGCCTCGGGGTGCACGCTGGAGGAATCCAGCGGGTCGTCGCCGCCGGGGATGCGCAGGAAGCCGGCGCACTGCTCGAACGCCTTGGGCCCGAGCCGGGCCACCTTCTTCAGCTCGGTACGCGACCGGAACGGCCCGTTGGCGTCCCGGTGCAGCACGATGTTCTCGGCCAGCCCGGCGCCGATCCCGGAGACCCTGGTCAGCAGCGGCGCCGAGGCGGTGTTGACGTCCACCCCGACGGCGTTGACGCAGTCCTCCACCACCGCATCCAGCGACCGGGACAGCTTCACCTCGGACAGGTCGTGCTGGTACTGGCCGACCCCGATCGACCGTGGGTCGATCTTGACCAGCTCGGCGAGCGGGTCCTGGAGCCGACGGGCGATGGAGACCGCGCCGCGCAGCGACACGTCCATCCCGGGCAGCTCCTGTGAGGCGTACGCGGAGGCGGAGTAGACCGACGCGCCGGCCTCGGAGACCACCACCTTGGTCAGGTTGAGCTGCGGGAACCGCTTGATCAGGTCGCCGGCCAGCTTGTCGGTCTCCCGGGAGGCGGTGCCGTTGCCGATCGCCACCAGCTCCACCCCGTGCGCGCCGGCCAGCCGCGCGAGGGTCTCGATCGAGGCGTCCCACTGCCGGCGCGGCTCGTGTGGATAGATGGTGTCGGTGGCGACGACCTTGCCGGTGGCGTCCACCACGGCCACCTTGACTCCGGTCCGCAGGCCTGGGTCCAGCCCCATCGTGGACCGGGAGCCGGCCGGCGCGGCGAGCAGCAGGTCACGCAGGTTCATGGCGAAGACCCGCACCGCCTCCTCCTCGGCCGCCTGCCACAGCCGCATCCGCAGGTCCGCGCCGAGGTGGATGAGGATCCGGGTACGCCAGGCCCAGCGGACCGTGTCGGCCAGCCAGCGGTCGGCCGGGCGGGCGGCGTCGGACACGCCGAACCGCCCGGCGATGGCTGCCTCGTACCGGCTCGGGCCGGTCGGCGCGGCATCCGCCTCGCCCGCCTCCTCCGGTTCCATCGTCAGGTCGAGCACGCCCTCCTTCTCGCCCCGGAACATGGCCAGGATCCGGTGCGAGGGCAGCTTCGGGTACGGCTCGGAGAAGTCGAAGTAGTCGGCGAACTTGGCGCCGGCGGTCTCCTGGCCCTCGCGTACCCGGGAGACCAGCCGGCCTCGCGACCACATCTGCTCGCGCAGCGTGCCGATCAGGTCGGCGTCCTCGGCGAAGGTCTCGATCAGGATCGCCCGGGCGCCCTCCAGCGCCGCGGCGGCGTCGGCGACGCCCTTCTCCGGGTCGACGAACCCGGCGGCGGTGGCCCTCGGGTCCTGGGTCGGGTCGGCCAGCAGCGTCTCGGCCAGCGGCGCCAGCCCGGCCTCGCGGGCGATCTGCGCCCGGGTCCGCCGCTTCGGCTTGTACGGCAGGTAGATGTCCTCCAGGCGGGACTTCGAGTCGGCGGCCATGATCTGCGCTTCCAGGGCCTCGTCCAGCTTGCCCTGGCCGCGGATCGACTCCAGCACCGCGGCCCGCCGCTCGTCCAGCTCCCTCAGGTAGCGCAGCCGCTCCTCCAGGGTGCGCAGCTGGGTGTCGTCGAGCAGGCCGGTGGCCTCCTTGCGGTAGCGGGCGATGAACGGCACGGTGGCGCCGCCGTCGAGCAGCTCCACGGCCGCCCGCACCTGACGCTCGGCCACGCCGAGCTCGTCGGCGATCCGCTGATGAACAGACTGGGTCACGATCTCGATCCGCCTTCGGAAGTGGGTACCGCCCTGCATTGTGCCGGGCGGCCCTGGGCGCTGTCGCTGCGCCCGGCCGGGGCTGAACCGCCGCGCCCGGCCGGGACGACCCGGCGGCGGCCCCGCCGGGCCTGCGCTAGCGTGGCGATCATGGAAACAGCTGCGGAGCCCCGCGCCCGGCGGCTCTTCGGCGGCAGCGCCCGGGCCCTCGGCGACCTCACCGGCAACCCGTTCCGTGCCGACCGGGACCGGATCGTCGGCTCGCCGTTCTTCGCCCGCCTGGGCGGTGTCACCCAGGTGATCAGCCCGGTCGGCTCGGGCCTGCTGGTGCACAACCGACTCACCCACAGCCTCAAGGTCGCCCAGGTGGCCCGGGCGATCGCCGAGCGGCTGACGGCCGACGAGCGGTGGCGCGCCTTGCTGGACAAGCTCGGCGGCTGCGACCCGGACGTGGTGGAGGCCGCGGCGCTCGCCCACGACCTCGGTCACCCACCGTTCGGGCACCTGGGGGAGCGGGTGCTGGACCGGCTGGCCCGGCAGCGTCTCGGCCTCACCGACGGCTTCGAGGGCAACGCCCAGTCGTACCGGATCGTCACCAGCACCGAGATCCGGGGCGCGGCCACCACCGGGCTGGACCTGACCGCCGCGGTCCGCGCGGCGATGCTGAAGTACCCGTGGACCCGGCTGGACCATCCCGACCCACACCCCCGCACGATGGACCCGCCGCCGCGCGGGGCCACCCCGCCGCCGGACGACCCGGAGAGCGGCTCGTCGAAGTTCGGCGCGTACCGGACCGAACTCGACGACCTGCGGCAGGCCCGGGAGCCGTTCGCCGGCCGCATCCCGGACTGGCAGCAGACCGTGGAGGCGTCCGTGATGGACACCGCCGACGACATCGCGTACGCCATCCACGACGTGGAGGACTTCTACCGGGTCGGGGTGCTCCAGCAGGGCTCGGTCTCCGCCGAGTTGATGGCCTGGCAGCGGGAGAGCGGGCACTTCCGGGCGATCACCGACGCGGCACTGGCCATCGCGGCCCGGCGGCCCGGTGCGGCCATCGAGCGGCTGCGCCGGCAGTTGCACGGCAAGGACGCCTGGATCGCCGACGACGAGGCGTTCGCCGCCGCCGTCGAGCACGTCCGGGAGGAGTTGGTCGACGGGTTGCTGGCGATGCCGTTCGACGGCTCGATCGAGGCCGAGCAGTACGTGGCCCGGTTCTCCGCCCGCTGGTCCACCCGCTTCGTCGAGGCGATCACGGTGACCGATCACCCGTCGGTGCGCTCCGGGTACGTCCTGCTCGGCTGCGCCCAGTGGCACGAGGTGCAGGTGCTCAAGTTCGTCCACCACCGGTTCGTGCTGGCCCGCCCGGACCTCGCCCTGCACCAGCGCGGTCAGGCCCGGCTGCTGGGCACCCTGGTCGAGGCGCTGTGGGAGTGGCTGCTCGACCCGGAGGAGGAGTCCCGGCTACCCCGTCGGCTGCACGACCTGGTCGAGTTGGCCGAGGCGGAGCTGCACCCGCGCACCCCGGACCGGATCGGCCGGGCCCGGGGGCGGGCCATCGTGGACTTCGTCGCGCAGCTCACCGACGGCCAGGCGGTGGCCATGCTGGACGCGCTCTCCGGCCGCTCCGGAGCGCTCTGGACCGACGCCTTCGTGCTCTGACCGGCCTACCCCGTCAGGCGACGGCCTGCCACCAGCCGTCCACGGCGGGCGGGTCGTCGACCACCACCCGCTCACCCGGGCGGGGCACGGCCAGCCGGACGTCGCGGGCTTTCGCCTCGGCCCACAGCCGGTTCACCGGCTCGGACCAGTCGTGCAGGGCCAGGTTGAACGTCGCCCAGTGCACCGGGATGAACAGCCCGCCGCGCAGGTCGAGGTGGGCGTTGACCGCCTCCTCGGGAAACATGTGGATGGTCGGCCAGGCGCGGTCGTACGCGCCGATCTGCATCAGCGTGACGTCGAACGGTCCGTGCTCCGCGCCGATCGCCGCGTACCCGTCGAAGTAGCCGGAGTCGCCGGTGTAGAAGACCTTGCGTCGGGCGCCGGCGACCACCCAGGAGCTCCAGAGCGTGCCGTCGCGGCGCAGCCCCCGGCCGGAGAAGTGCTGCGCGGCGGTGGCGGTGATCTCCAGCCCGGCGACCCGGTGTGACTCGGCCCAGTCCAGCTCGATGATCCGGTCGGCGGGTACGCCCCACCGGTCCAGGTGCGCGCCCACCCCGAGCGGCACCAGGAACGGTGCGGACTGCCCGGCCAGCAGCGCCCGTACGGTGGCCATGTCCAGGTGGTCGTAGTGGTCGTGGGAGATCAGGATGGCGTCCAGCGGGGGCAGCTCATCCAGGCGTACCGGCGGCTCGTGCAGCCGGCGGGGGCCGACCAGGCCCGACGGCGAGCAGCGCTCGCTCCAGACCGGGTCGAGGAGCACCCGCCGACCCTCGATCTCGATCAGCGCCGAGGCGTGGCCGTACCAGACGATGGTGAGCTCGTCGGTCGTGTCGGTCGCCTGTGGTGCGCTCGGGCGCAGCAGCGGCACCGCGGTGCTCGGGCGCCGCTTCTGCTTGCCGAAGATCAGCTCGCGGAGCAGGTTGCGGCCCGGGTCGGCGATCATCGTGCGGGTTCCGGCCTGATTGTGGAAGGTGCCGTCGCGAAACTGCGGCGAGCGGGCCGCCCGTTCAGCCCGGGCCCCGGTGAGTCGGCCGCCGAGTGCCGCCGGCACGTCCCGGGCCGCCCAGGCCAGTCCGGCCAGCGCGGCCAGTCCGGCCGCACCCCGCATCCGTCGCCCGAGTGACCGTTCGACGTCCGTGCGCTCAGCTGGTGCCATCGCCGTCCCTCCGCAGTGTCCCGCACTACACGGTAGTCACCCGGGTCGGCTCGCGTGTCGGCGGTCGCCGCACCGGATCGGTCGCCGCTTCGGCGACCGATCCGGTGCCGGGCTCAGCCGCCGTTGCTGGGCCGCCGTGCCGCCGTCCGGTACGCCGTTCCGGCGCCGGTGAGCCGGTCCACCGCCTTCAGGAACCGGGGGCCCATGGCGGCCCGGGCCTGCACCGCCGGGTGGGTGGCGCCGAAGTCGTCCGGGTCGGCCTGCCCGTCGGCGAAGAGCGCGTAGGTGAGCACCGCGGCGCCGGACCGGTCGAAGATCACCCCGGCCTCGTGCCGGGCGTCGGCGAACCAGCCGGCCTTGGTGGCGATACGCGCCCGTTCGTCGGAGGACATGGTGCGCCGGATGCCGTCGGTGAAGGCCACCGGGGAGCGCAGCAGCCCCAGCAGGAACGCCGTCGAGGCGGGGGAGAGCAGGGTGCCGGCGACCAGGGCGCGCAGCAGGTCGTGCGTCTCCCGGGGGGTGCTGGTGCCGAGGAAGAACCGGTTCGGGTTGGCCACCGGCTCGACCTGGGTGTTCGGGAAGCCCTTGCCGACCAGGATGGCGTTCAGCTCGGCGGCTGGGCAGACCGACCCGCACAGCCGCACCGCCGTGTCGTCGGAGACGGTCAGCAGGGCGGCCAGCACGTGCCCGAGGGTCACGCTGCTCGGGTACGCGCCATCCAGGCTGAAGATGCCGTCGCCGCCCGGCACGACGATCGCCGCGGTCACCTCGACCCGCTGGTCCAGGGTCAGCAGCCCTCGGTCGACCTTGTCCAGGACCGCCGTGGCCACCGCGATCTTGTTGACGCTGTACGCCTCGATCCGCCGGTCCGCATCGGCTGTCACCGCGACCACGGGCGGGCCGGCCGGGTCGGCCACGCTGACGTACGCCTGCCAGTTGCCCCCGGCCTCTGTGCTGTGCCGGGTGTAGGCGGCGGCGACCCGGTTGGCGGCCTTGGCGGGGGTGGTCGGGACGGCTTCGGTGCCCTCGGCGGCGCTCGCCGGCGCGGCCGCGCCGAGCACCGTACCGGCGGTGGCCACCGTGCCCAGCCCGAGCGCCGTCCTGCGGTTCAGCCGGATAGTCAATCGTCTCTCCCGTCGTGGTGCGCCGAAGCGCTTACCGGCCCACCACCCTAGGCGAGTTGATCGATTCACGATGCCCTCCAACCGCTCAGGTGCGCAGCGCGGCATCGACCGCGGTCGAGGCGGTCCACAATGGCCTGGGCCGTCGCCCGGCCGATCCCGCTGGTCGCGCCAGCGATCACAACCACCCGGCTCACGGTGCGAGTACCACCTTGATGCAGCCGTCGTCCTTCTTCTGGAACATCTCGTACGCCTCCGGCGCCCGGGCCAGCGGCATCCGGTGAGTCCGCAGGTCCTCCACGCCCAGCGGGTCGTCGTCGCCGGCGAGCAGCGGCAGGATCTCGTCGGTCCACCGGCGCACGTGGCACTGCCCCATCCGCAGCTGGATGCCCCGGTCGAACATCTCCATCATCGGCATCGGGTCGGCCTCGCCGCCGTAGACGCCGGAGATCGAGACGGTGCCGCCGCGGCGGACCGCCTTGAGCGCGGCGTGCAGCACGGAGAGTCGGTCCACGCCCACCCGATCGGTCATCGTCCGGGCGAGCTTGTCCGGCAGCAGTCCCGCGGCGGTCTGAGCCAGCTTGCCCGCCGGTGCGCCGTGCGCCTCCATGCCGACGGCGTCGATCACCGCGTCGGGGCCGCGTCCGTCGACCAGATCGATCAGCGCGCCCGGTACGTCGTCCAGCTCGCGGACGTCGAGTACCTCGATGCCGTGCCGGCGTGCCAGCTCCAGCCGCTCGGGCACCAGGTCCAGCCCGATCACCCGGCCCGCGCCGAGGTGGCGGCCGATCCGGGCGCAGAATTGGCCCACCGGGCCCAGCCCGAACACGGCCAGGGTGCCGCCGGGCGGGGTGTCCGCGTACTTCACGGCCTGCCACGCGGTGGGCAGGATGTCGGAGAGATAGAGGTAGCGCTCGTCGGCGCCGCTCTGCGGGATGGTGATCGGTCCGAAGTGGGCCTGCGGGACGCGCAGGTACTCGGCCTGCCCGCCGGGGACCGATCCGTAGAGCGAGGTGTAGCCGAGCAGCGCAGCGCCCTTGCCCTCGCTGCTGACCTGGGTGGTCTCGCACTGGGCGTAGAGCTGGCGCTGGCACATCCAGCAGCTGCCGCAGGAGATGTTGAACGGCACCACCACCCGGTCGCCGGGCTTGAGCTGGCTCACCCCCGGCCCGACCTCCTCGACGATGCCCATCGGCTCGTGGCCGAGTACGTCGCCGGGCTTCAGGTACGGCCCCAGCACCTCGTACAGGTGCAGGTCGGAGCCGCAGATCGCGGTCGACGTGATTTTCACGATCGCGTCGGTCGGCTCCTCGATCCGGGGGTCCGGGATCTCTTCGACCCGTACGTCCCGCTTGCCCTGCCAGGTCAACGCCTTCAATTCTGGTTGCCTCCCTCGCTTCCTGCCTGACTGCTACCCGGGGAAGGGGAGTTGAACCGACTTCGACCGTCCGCCCCGACGCGGTCGAGGGGTGTGCCCGGTCCCTGTAGAGCTGCCTCATATTTGGGGCGGTCGGGCCGTGCGTGTGTGCCCGTGGGTGGGCGTGCGTTCGTGGTCGGGCGTGTGCCCGTGGCCGCGTGCCTCCGCGGCCCCGCTTGCCTCCGTGAGTGGGTGGGCGTTCGCCGTCGGGCGTGCGTTCGTGGTCGGGCGTGCGTGTGGCTTGGTGAGCGTTCGCCGTCGGCCGTGCGTCCGTGGTCGGACGTGCGTGTGGCTGGGTGGCCCTCGCCGCCGGGCGTGTGTCCGTGGTCGGACGTGTGCCCCCGGGCCGCGCTGCCCCATATTTGGGGCAGCTCTACAGGACGTCGACGGGGTCATACACTCCCACGACCTGGCGGCCGTGCGCACCGTCGGAACAGCGAGGCTCAGCAGCCGGATCAGGTGCTCGTACAGCTCAGCGTCGGTGGGATCCGCGCAAATGCCGACCGCCGCACCTCCGGCAGGAGGTACGGCGGTCGGTGCGGGCCGTGGCGGGCGGACCCGCCGGCCAGCTCAGGAGCCGGGGGTGTCTCCGCGGGTGGCGGTCGCCCTGAGGTAGTCGCGGTTGAGCCGACCGATGGTGTTCAGCGGGATGCCCTTCGGGCAGGCCGGGGTGCACTCGCCAGCGTTGGTGCAGCCGCCGAAGCCGGCCTCGTCGTGTGCGTCGACCATGCCGATCACCCGCGTGTACCGCTCGGGCTGGCCCTGCGGTAGCAGCGAGAGTTGGGTGAGCTTGGCGGCGGTGAAGAGCATGCCGGAGCCATTCGGGCAGGCAGCCACGCACGCGCCGCAGCCGATGCAGGCCGCCGACTCGAAGGCGGCGTCCGCGTTGGCCTTGGCCACCGGCGTGGAGTGCGCCTCGGGCGCGCTGCCGGTTGGCGCGGTGATGTAGCCACCGGCGGCGATGATCTTGTCGAAGGCGCCCCGGTTGACCACCAGGTCCTTGATGACCGGGAAGGCGCTGGCCCGCCACGGCTCGATGTCGATCGTCTCGCCGTCCTTGAACTGCCGCATGTGCAGCTGGCAGGCGGTGGTGCCGCGCTGTGGCCCGTGCGCGTCACCGTTGATCATCAGACCGCACATGCCGCAGATGCCCTCGCGGCAGTCGTGGTCGAACGCCACCGGGTCCTCGCCGTCGAGGATCAGCCGCTCGTTGAGCACGTCGAGCATCTCCAGGAACGACATGTCCGGGGACACGTCGTTGACCGGATAGGTCACCATCCGACCCTTGTCCTCAGGGCCCTTCTGGCGCCAGATGCGCAGGGTCAGGTTCACTTGTAGCTCCGCTGCGTGGGGTGGACGTATTCGAACTTCAGGTCTTCCTTGTGCAGCACCGAGGGCTCACCGGTGGCGGTGAACTCCCAGGCCGCCACGTACGCGAACCGGTCGTCGTCGCGCTGCGCCTCACCGTCCGGGGTCTGGTGCTCGGCCCGGAAGTGGCCGCCGCAGGACTCCTCGCGGTGCAGGGCGTCGATGCACATCAGCTCGGCCAGCTCGAAGAAGTCGGCCACCCGGCCGGCCTTCTCCAGCGACTGGTTGAGCCCTTCGCCCTCGCCGGACACCTTGACCCGCTGCCAGAACTGGTCGCGCAGGGCGCGGATCTCGTCGATCGCCTTGCGCAGCCCGGCCTCGCTGCGCTCCATGCCGCAGTGCTCCCACATGACCTGGCCCAGCTCCCGGTGGAACGAGTCCACGGTCCGGTCGCCGTTGACCGCCAGCAGCCGCTGGATCCGGTCCTCGACGTCGGTGCGCGCCTCGATCGCCGCCGGGTGGGTGGCGTCGACCTTGTCCAGCGAGCCCGAGGCCAGGTAGTTGGCGATGGTGGTGGGCAGCACGAAGTAGCCGTCGGCCAGGCCCTGCATCAGCGCCGAGGCGCCGAGCCGGTTCGCGCCGTGGTCGGAGAAGTTCGCCTCGCCGATCACGAACAGGCCCGGGATGCTCGACTGGAGGTCGTAGTCGACCCAGAGGCCGCCCATCGTGTAGTGCACGGCGGGGTAGATCCGCATCGGCACCTCGTACGGGTCCTCGCCGGTGATCCGCTCGTACATCTCGAAGAGGTTGCCGTACTTGGCCTCGATGGCCTTGCGGCCCAGCCGACCGATCGCGTCGGCGAAGTCCAGGTAGACACCGAGCTTGGTCGGCCCGACGCCCCGGCCCTCGTCGCAGACGTTCTTCGCGGCACGGGAGGCGATGTCCCGGGGGACCAGGTTGCCGAAGGAGGGGTAGATCCGCTCCAGGTAGTAGTCCCGCTCGTCCTCGGGAATGTCCCGGGGGTTGCGGTCGTCGCCCTTGGTCTTCGGCACCCAGACCCGGCCGTCGTTCCGCAGCGACTCGCTCATCAGGGTCAGCTTCGACTGGTGGTCGCCGGAGACGGGGATGCAGGTCGGGTGGATCTGGGTGTAGCACGGGTTGGCGAAGTACGCGCCCTTGCGGTGCGCCCGCCAGGTGGCGGTGACGTTGCAGCCCTTGGCGTTGGTGGAGAGGTAGAAGACGTTGCCGTAGCCGCCGGAGGCGAGCACCACGGCGTCGGCCATCTCGGTGCTGATCTCGCCGGTGACCATGTCCCGGACGACGATGCCCCGAGCCTTGCCGTCCACGATGACCAGCTCCAGCATTTCGTGCCGGGTGTTCATCTCGACGTTGCCGAGGCCGATCTGCCGCTCCAACGCCTGGTACGCGCCGAGCAGCAGCTGCTGACCCGTCTGGCCCCGGGCGTAGAAGGTGCGCTGCACCTGGGCGCCGCCGAAGGAGCGGGTGTCCAGCAGGCCGCCGTACTCGCGGGCGAACGGCACGCCCTGGGCGACACACTGGTCGATGATGTTGACCGAAACCTCGGCCAGCCGGTGCACGTTCGACTCCCGGGAGCGGAAGTCGCCGCCCTTGACGGTGTCGTAGAACAGCCGGTGCACCGAGTCGCCGTCGTTGCGGTAGTTCTTCGCGGCGTTGATGCCACCCTGCGCCGCGATCGAGTGTGCGCGGCGCGGGCTGTCCTGGTAGCAGTAGGACTTGACGTGGTAGCCCTGCTCGGCCAGCGTGGCCGCGGCCGAGCCGCCGGCCAGGCCGGTGCCGACCACGATCACCGTCATCTTGCGGCGGTTGGCGGGGTTGACCAGCTTGGCCTCGAAGCGCCGGGTTTCCCAGCGCTTCTCGATGGGGCCGTCGGGAGCCTTCGTGTCGGCGATCGGGTCGCCCTCGGTGAAGAGTTCCATGTCAGGACACCAATCCGGTGAGTACGGCGAACGGGACCACCAGGTACCCGGCGCAGAGCAGGACGGCGAAGATCAGCGCGGCGGTGCGCGCCCGGCGCTCACCCCGCGGCGTCTGCTGGCCGAGGCTGCGGAACGCGCTGAAGGCACCGTGCCGCACGTGGAAGCCCACCGTGACGATGGCGAGGGTGTAGAAGAGCGTGACGTACCAGCGCTCCGGCGCGAAGTCGGCGACGACGTTGCCGTACGGCTTGCTGGGGTCGCCGACCGGGTTCAGCGTGCCGGTGGTCAGGTCCAGGAGGTGGTAGATCACGAACAGCAGGATGATCACCCCGCCCCAGCGCATCGTGCGGGCCGCGTAGCTGCCGTTGACCTTCTTGCGGTGGGCGTACTTGACCGGGCGGGCCGCGCGGGCCCGCCGGGCCAGCACGGTCGCGGCCACGATGTGCGCGACGACGGCCACCACCAGCCCGATGCGCAGGATCCACAGGAACCACACGCCCGGCAGCAGCGGCTTGCCGATGTCGCGCAGCCAGTGCGCGTAGTGGTCGAACGAGGTCTCGCCCGTGAACACCTTCAGGTTTCCGAGCATGTGCGCGATCAGGAACAGCGCCAGCAGGATGCCCGTCACCGCCATGACGGCCTTGAGGCCGACGTTCGAGCGGATGGGCGACCGAGTTTTCGTCATTACCACGCAACCGACGCTAGGAGCACTCGGATCAGTCGTCCAATGCATCAAACTCGCAGTCTTGATAGCCGTAAGCTATGTAGATGCAGCTCCATCAGCTCCGGTACTTCGTTGCGGTGGCGGAAGTACGACATTTCACCCAAGCCGCCGACATCGTCGGCATCACTCAGCCATCTCTCAGTAAGCAAATTCACGCTCTGGAGACCGACCTCGGGGCGCCCCTGTTCGAGCGGGTACGGGGCAACATCACCCTCACCGCGGCCGGTGAGGTGCTACTGCCGTTGGCCACCCGGATCCTCGCCGACGTGGACACCGCGACCCGCGAGGTGCAGGAGTTGGTCGGGCTGCGCCGCGGTCGGGTCCGGCTCGGCGCCACCCCGAGCCTGGCCACCTCGCTCGCCCCACCGGTGCTGCGCCGGTTCCGCGACGCGCACCCCACCGTCGACCTCAAGGTCGAGGAGGGTGGGTCCCAGGACCTGGTGCGCGACCTGCTCCGCGGCGACCTCGACCTGGCTTTGATCATCATGCCGGCCCAGGGCGCCGACCCCGGGCTGCGCGTCGACCCGATCCTGCGCGAGAGCCTGGTGGTGGCGTCGGTGGAGGAGGTGCCGACCGCCTCGGCAGCCGGGGAACTACGCATCACCGACCTGCGCGGCCAGCCGATGGTGATGTTCCGCGAGGGCTACGACCTGCGCGATGCCACCATCCAGGCGTGCCGGGAGGCGGGCTTCGAGCCGACCTTCGCGGTGGACGGCGGCGAGATGGACGCGGTGCTCAGCTTCGTCGAGGCCGGGCTCGGTATCGCGCTGGTGCCCGGCATCGTGCTGGCCCGCCGGCCGGGGGTGCGAATCACGCCGCTGGCGGCACCCGGGGTGCGGCGGACCATCGCGGTGGCCCGTCGGCGGGACGTCGTGCCGACCCACGCCGGCCGGGAGCTTCGCCGGATCCTGCTCGACTACATACAGTCGGCGATCGATCGTGACGAGCTCCCGCCCGGGGTGGATCCGCTCTGACCGCCGTCAGCGGCCCTCGGCGTCGTCCATCGCCCGGTAGATCCGCTGCTCCGAGACGGGGTACGGGGTGCCCAGCGCCTGGGCGAAGACGTTCACCCGCAACTCCTCGATCATCCAGCGGATCTGCCGGACGGCCGTCTCCTGCCGACGCGCCGGTGGCAGCGCGGCGAGCAGGTCGGCGTACTCCTTCTGCACCGCCGCGACCCGGTCCTGCTGCTGGCGGTCCCGCTGCGGGTTGCCACCCAGCCGTTCCAGCCGGCGCTCGATGGCGGTGAGGTACCGCAGCAGGTCGGGCAGCCGGGCGTACCCGGTCTCGGTGATGAAACCGGCGTGCACCAGCCCGGCGAGCTGGTTGCGGATGTCGGCCAGCGCGGCCACCACGGCCAGGTTCCGGGTGGCGCCGAGCCGCTGCTCGACGGCGTACGCGGCGGCGAGCACCTTGCGTACCCGGTCCATCACCTCGACCACGGTGTCGACCAGGTCGGCGCGGACCTTTTCGCGCAGCGCCGCGAACCCCTCGGCGTCCCAGGCGGGCCCACCGGCGGCACCGATCAGCCGGTCGATGGCCGCGCCCGCCGCGTCCTCGATCAGCTCCTGTACGCCGCCGTGCGGGTTGCGGCTCAGCGCCAGCTTCGCCTCGTTGTTCAGCCGGCCCTGCAGGAACCGCGCCGGGGACGGCACGGTGAGCCGCAGCAGCCGGCGGGTGCCGGCCCAGTGCGCCGCCTCCGCCTCGGCCGGGGAGTCGAAGACCTTCACCCCGACCGTGGCGCCCTCGTCGACCAGCGCCGGGTACGCGGTCACCGCGTAGCCGGCCCGGACCTGCTCGATGGTGCGAGGAAGATCGCCGATGCTCCACTCGCGCAGCCCGGTGCGGACCACCTCCGGCGCGGCGGCCGCCACCACCTGGCGTACCTCCTGGCGGAGCTGGCGTTGCAGGGCCGTCAGGTCCTTGCCCTCGGCGACCGGCTTGTCGTCGGCGTCGAGCACCCGGAAGGTGACCCGCAGGTGGGCCGGGAGCTTGGCTGGTTCCCAGGCGTCGCGGGGCACGGTCACCCCGGTCATCCGGCGCAGCTGCCGGGTGAGCGCGTCCAGCAGCGGCTCCTCGCCCGGGGTGATCGCCGCCAGGGCGGCCCGGGCGTAGTCCGGCACCGGAACGAAGTTGCGGCGCACCGGCTTGGGCAGCGAGCGGATCAGCGCGATCACCGTCTCCTCGCGCAGCCCCGGCACCTGCCAGTCGAAGCTCTCCGCCGGCACCTGGTTGAGCAGCGGCAGCGGGATGTCCACGGTGACGCCGTCGGTCGGCGTACCCGGCTCGAACCGGTAGGTCAGCGGCAGAGCCACCCCCTGGGTCTGCCACTCGTCCGGGTAGTCACCCTCGTCGACACCCAGCCGGCCGTCGTTGACCAGCAGGTCGCGGGTGAAGGTGAGCAGGTCGGGCTGGTCCCGGCGGGTCTTCTTCCACCAGGTGTCGAAGTGCCGGCCGGAGACCACGTCGGCCGGGATCCGCTGGTCGTAGAAGCCGAAGATGGTCTCGTCGTCGACCAGGATGTCCCGGCGCCGGGCCCGGCTCTCCAACTCCTCGATCTCGGACAGCAGCCGCTGGTTGTCACCCCAGAACTGGTGGTGGGTCTGCCAGTCGCCCTCGACGAGGGCGTGCCGGATGAACAGCTCCCGGCTCAGCGCCGGGTCGATCCGCCCGAAATTGACCTTGCGGGAGGTGACCAGCGGAATGCCGTACAGCGTGACCTTCTCGTAGGCCATCACCGCGGCCTGCTTCTTCTCCCAGTGCGGCTCGCTGTAGCTGCGCTTGACCAGGTGCTGCGCGAGCGGTTCGACCCACTCCGGCTCGACCCGGCCGGCGATCCGGCCCCAGAGCCGGGAGGTCTCCACCAACTCGGCGGCCATCACCCAGCGCGGCGGCTTCTTGAACAACGCCGAGCCGGGAAAGAGCGCGAACTTGGCGCCTCGGGCACCCAGGTACTCGTGCTTCTGGGCGTCCTTCAGGCCGATGTGCGACAGCAGGCCGGGCAGCAGCGACTGGTGGACCTTCGGGGTGTCGATCTCCTCCGGCAGGTCGGCGCCGCCGCGGCGGCTCGCACCCCGGCCGGCGTCCGCGCTGTCCGCCGTGTCGCGCGCCGGTCGCCCGCCGCGCCGGTCGCCGTCCTCGGGGGTACGCAGCACCTGACGCAGCTGGGCGACGATGTCCTGCCACTCGCGGACCCGCAGGTAGTTCAGGTACTCCGCCTTGCACATCCGGCGGAACGCGCTGGAGGAGAGTTCCCGCTGCTGCTCCCGCAGGTAGCGCCAGAGGTTGAGGAAGGCGACGAAGTCCGACTCCTTGTCGGCGAACCGGGCGTGCGCCTGGTCGGCCTGGGCCTGCTTCTCCGCCGGCCGCTCCCGGGGGTCCTGGATGGACAGCGCGGCGGTGATCACCAACACCTCGGTGGCGCAGCCGTTGCGCTCGCCCTCGACCACCATCCGGGCCAGCCGCGGGTCGACCGGCAGTTGGGCCAGCCGCCGGCCCAGCGCGGTGAGCCGCTTCGCCGGGTCTGTCTCGGCTGGGTCCAGCGCGCCCAACTCGTGCAGCAGGTTGACGCCGTCGGTGATGTTGCGTCGGTCCGGCGGGTCGATGAAGGGGAACGCGGTGAGGTCGCCGAGCCCGATCGCGGTCATCTGGAGAATGACCGACGCCAGGTTGGTGCGCAGGATCTCCGGGTCGGTGAACTCCGGCCGGGAGAGGAAGTCCTGCTCGTCGTAGAGCCGGATGCAGATGCCGTCCGAGGTGCGGCCGCAGCGCCCCTTGCGCTGGTTGGCCGACGCCTGGGAGATCGGCTCGATCGGCAGCCGCTGCACCTTGAGGCGACTGGAGTAGCGGGAGATCCGGGCGGTGCCCGGGTCCACCACGTACTTGATGCCGGGCACGGTCAGCGAGGTCTCCGCGACGTTGGTGGCGAGCACCACCCGGCGCGAGGTGTGCGCGGCGAAGACCCGGTGCTGCTCGGCGCTGGAGAGCCGGGCGTACAGCGGGAGGATCTCGGTGCCGAGCAGCGGACGTTTCGTCTGCACCAGCTTGCCCAGCGCGTCGGCGGTGTCCCGGATCTCCCGTTCCCCGCTGAGGAAGACCAGGATGTCGCCGGGCCCTTCGGCGGCCAACTCCTCGACGGCGTCACCGATCGCCTGGATCTGGTCGCGGACGGTCTCCTCGTCGCCGTCGCCGTCCTCCTCGCCCTCGGCGACCTCGACCAGCGGCCGGTAGCGCACCTCCACCGGATAGGTTCGCCCCGAGACCTCCACCACCGGCGCCGGTACGCCCTGCGGCTCGTCGGCGGTCGGCGGCCCGGCGAAGTGCCGGGCGAAGCGGTCGGTCTCGATGGTCGCCGAGGTGATGATCACCTTGAGGTCGGGTCGCCGGGGCAGCAGCTCGCGCAGGTACCCGAGGATGAAGTCGATGTTGAGGCTGCGCTCGTGCGCCTCGTCGATGATCAACGTGTCGTACTGGCGCAGCATCCGGTCGGTCTGCAGCTCGGCCAGCAGGATGCCGTCGGTCATCAGCTTGACCAGGCTGCGCTCGCTGACCTGGTCGGTGAAGCGCACCTTGTAGCCGACCACGTCGCCCAGCTCGGTGCCCAGCTCGTCGGCGATCCGGTCGGCCACCGTACGGGCGGCCAGCCGCCGGGGCTGGGTGTGCCCGATCAGCCCGTGCACCCCACGCCCCAGCTCCAGGCAGATCTTGGGGATCTGGGTGGTCTTGCCGGAGCCGGTCTCGCCGGCCACGATCACCACCTGGTGATCACGGATGGCGGCGGCGATGTCGTCCTTGCGCTCGCTGACCGGCAACCCCGCCGGGTACGTGATCACAGGTACGGCTGCCCGCCGGGCGGCGATCCGCTGCTCGGCACGGGCCAGGTCGGTGGTGATCTCGGCCAGCGCGGCCTCCCGGCGCTGCGGGTCGCGCAGCTTGCGGGCACCGTCCAGGCGCCGCTGGAGCCGGCGCTGGTCGCGGAACATCAGAGGGGAGAGGCGGCGGTGCAGCTCGCGAACCGGGTCGGTCGCGGCGGAGGCGGCTGGATTCTGCATGTCGTGCCCAAGGATAGGCAGCCCGACGACGTATCGCCGCCGGGTTATCGCGCGGCCGGTCCTTCGACGGTCGGACGGCGTCTCTCGACCGCTGGACGGCGGTCTAGAGTTGGCGGCCGACGTCGAGCGCTGGGGGGCCGGTATGGAGCTGCGGGACACCGACCGGGCGCTGGTGCAGGCCGCCACGGCGGTCGCGAAGCTGCGCTGCCGCAGCGAGAACCACAGCGTGGCGGCGGCCGTCCGGACCGCCGACGGGCGGGTCTTCACCGGGGTGAACGTCTACCACTTCACCGGAGGCCCGTGCGCGGAGATCGTCGCGGTCGGCGCCGCCGCCACCCAGGGCGTGACCGAGCTGGAGACCATCGTCGCGGTGGGGGACCGGGGGCGCGGGGTCATTCCGCCGTGCGGACGGTGCCGGCAGGTGCTGCGCGACTACTTCCCGGCCCTGCGGGTGATCGTCGGTCCGGCGGACGCCCTGCGGGTCGTCGAGATCGACGAGCTGCTGCCGGAGACGTACGTCTGGGCCGACCACCAGGTCGACCCGGGGGCGACCGGGGGCGTCGTGCCCGTGGCGCGCACCGGCGCGGCCGGCTGAGCCCGCCGGCGTCGGATCAGTCGCCGGCCGCCGCCTCCAGCATCGACCGGGGCATCGGCACGCTCTCGAACCGTACGTTGCCCTCCGGCACCATCCAGCTCATCACCTGCACGGCCAGGCGCCCGGCCCGCACCGCCGGATCGTTGTGGTACAGCTCGCGGGCCGCGTCCGGGTCCACCGAGAGCACGACGAAGCCGCGCAGCCGCTCGTCGTCGGTGTCCAGGAGCGGACCGGCCGCGAGTACGAGGCCCTGCTCCACCAGCCCTGCCTGATGGGCCAGGTGGGCGTTCTGCAACCGGTCGACCGCGTCCAGCGGCAGCTCCGGGGCGTCCGCCGGCCGCACTAGGAGTACGACCGTGTGCTGGTCGAATCGCATGCCCCCACCCTAGGCGCGGGTGGCCCCTCGGCGTGGGCGTCCGTCCTGGTCAGCGGCTCCCGGATCGATGACTACGAGTTAGGCGACCCTCAGCACGTCGGCTAAGGTAAGGCGAACCTAAGCGCGAACATGCAGGAGACTCGTGACCACCCTCGCCATCCGGCCGGCCCCGGCCGGCAAACGGACCGGCACCCGCACCGGCCGCCGGGTGGCCGTCACCGTCGGCGCCGCGCTGGTACTGCTGCTCACCGTGCTGGCCAGCTTCGCTCTGGGCAGCCGGCAACTCGGCGTGGACCAGGTCTGGAACGCCCTCTTCGCGCCGGACGGCGGCGACGCCAGCACCATCGTCCGTGAGATGCGGATGCCGCGCACCGCGCTCGGCCTCGCCGTCGGGCTCGCCCTCGCCGTGGCCGGTGTGCTGTTCCAGGCGCTCACCCGCAACCCCCTCGCCGAACCGCGCATCCTCGGCATCAGCGCCGGTGCGTCGTTCGGCGTGGTGCTGGCCATCTCCGTCTTCGGCGTCGGCACCCTCGCCGGGTACGTCTGGTTCGGCATCGCCGGGGCGCTGCTCGCCGGGGTGCTGGTCTTCGCCATCGCCGCCCGGGCCCGCGAGGGCGCCAGCCCGGTCACCCTCGCGCTGGTCGGCGCGGCCCTCGACGCCAGCCTCGCCTCCGGGGTGTACGCGCTGCTCAGCATCGACACCCGCACGTTCGAGGAGTACCGGTTCTGGGTGGTCGGTGGTCTCGCCGGCCGGGACCTGGGGGTCACCGCGCAGGTGTTGCCGTTCGTCCTCGCCGGGCTGGTGCTGGCCGTCCTGGTGGCCCGAGGCCTCGACGCGCTGGCCCTCGGCGACGACGTGGCCCGCGGTCTCGGCAACCGGGTCGGCCTGGTCCGCCTCGGCGGTGGCCTCGCCGCCGTGCTGCTGACCGGAGCCGCGGTGGCCGCGGCCGGGCCGATCGCCTTCGTCGGGCTGGCCGTGCCGCACCTGGCGCGCGCCCTGGTCGGCGCGGACCACCGCTGGACCCTTGCCGTCTCCGCCCTGCTCGGGCCGGCGCTGCTGCTCGGCGCCGACGTCGTCGGCCGGCTCGTCGCCCCGCCCGGCGAGATACCGGCCGGGATCATCACCGCCCTGATCGGCGCGCCGCTGCTGGCCGTGCTGGTCCGCCGCGCCCGGGTGGTGACCGCATGACCACCGTCGACCGCCCGTCCGACCTCTCGACCATCGGCTCCGACACGTCGCCCGGCGCGCGACTGCCCGGGCGGTCGCTGCTGCGGATCGGCCCGGTCAGTCTGCAGATCCGCCGCCGTGCGGTGCTGGTGGCCGCCACGCTGACCGTGCTGCTCCTGGTGGCCGTGGTGCTCAGCCTCTCCCTGGGCACCCCGTACGTCGCCCCGGCCGACGTGCTGCGCGCGCTCTCCGGCGCCGGCACCCCGTACGACCTGGTCGTCTTTGATCTGCGGTTGCCCCGGATCATGCTGGCCGCGGTGGCCGGCGCGGCCTTCGGTGTGGCCGGCACGCTGATCCAGAGCGTGGCGCGCAACCCGCTGGCGAGCCCGGACGTCATCGGCATCACCCAGGGTGCCGGGCTCGCCGCGACCGTGGCGTTGACCAGCGGGGCGTCCGCCGTGCTGGTGGCCCCCACCGCGCTGGTGGGCGGGCTGCTCGCCGCGGTGCTGCTGTTCGCCCTCGGTGCCCGGCACGGGCTGGCCGCGCAGCGGTTCGTGCTCGCCGGGGTGGCGGTCGCCTTCGCCTTCCGGGCGCTGACCGAGGTGGTCATGCTCACCGCCGACCCGATCGACGGGCTGCGCGCGCAGATCTGGCTGATCGGCACCCTGGCCGGCAAGGGCTGGACCGAGGCCGCCTGGATCGGCGGCACGCTGCTGGTGCTGCTGCCGGTGCTCGCCTGGGCCGGTTGGGCACTGAACAGCACCGCGCTGGACGACGACACCGCACGCGGGGTCGGGCTGCGCCCGGTCGCGCGCCGGATCGGGCTCGCCGGCACCGGCGTGCTCGTCGCCGCGATGGTCACCGCCCAGGTCGGCGCCGTCGACTTCGTGGCCCTGGTCGCCCCGCAGGTGGCCCGGCGGCTGGTCCGGGCCGAACGACCGCCGCTGGTCTGCGCCGCGCTGCTCGGCGCGCTGCTGCTGGTGCTTGCCGACCTGGCCGGCCGGCGACTGATCGCGCCCACCCAACTCCCGGCCGGCGTGCTGACCGCCGCGATCGGCGGGCCGTACCTGATCTTCCTGCTGCTGCGTGGACGGCGGCGGTCCTCGTGACCGTCACCCGCCCCGGCCCCTTGAAGGAGTCGTGATGCTCTCCACCCGCGACCTGGTCGTCGGCTACGACGAGCGGACCGTGCTCGACGGGCTCGACCTCGACCTGCCGACGGACGCGTTCACCGTGATCGTCGGTCCGAACGCGTGCGGCAAGTCCACCCTGCTGCGGACCATGGCCCGACTGCTCACCCCCCGCCGCGGCACGGTGCTGCTCGACGGCAGCGCCATCCGCGACCTGCCGACCCGGGAGGTGGCCCGCCGTCTCGGTGTACTGCCGCAGAGCCCGCTGGTGCCCGAGGGCGTCACCGTGGCCGACCTGGTCGGGCGCGGTCGGCAGCCCTACCAGCGGTGGTGGCAGCAGTGGTCGGCGGAGGACGGCGCGGCGGTCGACCAGGCGATGGCCCTGGCCGACGTGACCAGCCTGGCCGACCGGCCGGTGGACAGCCTCTCCGGCGGCCAGCGACAGCGGGTGTGGATCGCCATGACGCTGGCCCAGGACACCGACGCCCTGCTGCTGGACGAGCCGACCACCTTCCTCGACCTGGCCCACCAGGTGGAGGTGCTGGACCTGCTGCACCGGCTGCGCGTCGAGCGGGGCCGCACCGTGGTGGCCGTGCTGCACGACCTGAACCAGGCCGCCCGCTACGCCGACCACCTGGTCGCGATGCGCGCCGGCACGGTGGTGGCCGCCGGACCGCCCCGGGAGATCCTCACCGCGGACCTGGTCCGCGACGTCTTCGGGCTGGCCTGCGTGGTCGTGCCCTGCCCGGTGACCGGAGCACCGCTGGTGGTGCCCGCCCAGACCGGCGGCACCACCGCCCGCCCGGTCACCCCCTCTGCCACATCCACCGACGACGCGAGCATCCCGCTCGCCGGCTCGTACCCCTCGAAAGGACTCTGATGCGTCGTCTCGTCGCCGCCCTCACCGCGGCCGCCGCCCTCGGCGTCGGACTCACCGCCTGCGGTGAGAGCGACCCGGTCGCCGGCTCCACCGCCGGGGAGACCCGGGAGATCACCCACGTCATGGGCACCACCAAGGTCCCGGCGGAGCCCAAGCGCGTCGTCGTGCTCGACACAGACAAGATCGACACGGCGCTCACACTGGGCATCACGCCGGTCGGTGCCGCCACCGCCGGTGAGGCCAAGGGCTGGCCGACCTACTTCAGCGCGGACAAGCTCGCCAGCATCAAGGAGGTCGGGGTGCTCACCGAGCCCGACCTGGAGGCGATCAACGCGCTGAAGCCGGACCTCATCCTCGGCAGCAAGTTCCGCCAGGAGAAGTTCTACGACGAGCTGGCCGCCATCGCGCCGACCGTGTTCACCGACAAGGTCGGCATCACCTGGAAGGAGAACTTCCTCCTCGATGGCAAGGCGCTCGGCCACGAGCGGCAGGCCAAGGATCTGCTCGCCACGTACGAGAAGCGGGCCAAGGACTTCGGCGCGACGCTCGGCGACGCCGCCACCCGCAAGGTGTCGATCGTGCGGTTCCTCCCCGGCAACATCCGGGTGTACGGCCCGCAGTCGTTCTCCGGCATCGTCATCGGCGACACCGGCCTGGGCCGTCCCGAGCGGCAGTTGCTCGCCAACAAGGAGGACAAGCGCTTCGACCTGGTCAGCCCCGAGCGGATCAACGAGGTCGACGGTGACGTCATCTTCGTGACCGCGTACGGCGACAAGGCCGCCGCCGAGCAGGCCAAGACGACCGCCGGCACCCTCTGGAAGGGCCTCGGCGCCGTCAAGGCCGGCAAGGCGTACCCGGTCGCCGACGAGGTCTGGATGACCGGCATCGGCGTCGGCGCCGCCAACAAGATCCTCGACGACCTGACCAAGTACCTCCCCGCCGCCTAATCGCGCCGCGCGCTCCATGCCGCGCCCCGCCGACAGCCCGCACCCGCTCCGCGCGTGCGGGCTGTCGGTGCCTGGCACCCCATGATCGTGCTCGATCCAGGATGTAGTGGTCTCCCTCTTCTGGGAGGCCACTACATCCATGTTCAAGCACGATCATGGGGTGCCAGGGGGAGCGGGAGCGCGCCCGCAGGGCGGCCCGGACCTCGGCGAGGAAGCCGTCGAAGTCCTCCCGGAGGCGCTTGCCGGTCACGTGCAGCACGATCCACTCGCCGCCGAGCAGCCGGTTGAGCCGTCGACGGTCCCGGTGGAACTGCTCGGGATCGTCGTGCCAGAGCCCGTCGTACTCCACCGCGACCTTGAACGCCGGCCAGGCCAGGTCGAGCCGGGCCACGAACCGGCCCTGGTCGGCGACGACCCACTGTGTCTGCGGCCTGGGCAGCCCGGCGAGCACCAGCCGCACCCGGGTGCGGGACTCCTGGGGCGATTCGGCGCCCGCGTCGGCCAGGTCAACCGCGCGCAGCAGGGACCGCCAGCCCCGCTGACCGGCCCGGGCCAGCGCATATTCCCGCAACGTCGACACGTCGGTGAGCCGGCGATCCAGCAGGGCGTCGATGACGACCACCGCTTCCACCAGGTCGAGCCAGCGGGCGAGGTCCCAGCAGGTCCGCTCCGGGCCGGTCACCCTGACCCCCGCCCGTTCCACCACGTCGCCGAGGTCGACCTCCCCATGGTGGACCTGGAGGCCGGCGGTCGGCCCGATCCGGCTGTCCTTGGGCACCAGCACGTCGACGGGCGCGGCCCGGGACGGTGTTGGGCAGCCGTACAGGGCCGCTGCGGCCCGCCCGGCGATGGCCGCACCCGGCGGGATCAGCCAGCGTTCGACGGCGGCACACCTGGCCTGGTGGGTGACCCTCAGCCGCGACTCGGCGTAGACGTCCCGGAAGAGTGGCCGCCACGCGGCGCTGCGCAGGTCGTTGCGGGTCAGCAGGCCGCGCGAGACGGCCACGGAGCCACGGAAGATCCGACCGCGCAGTTGTGGCGGCCGGCGGGGAGCTTTCGGCATGACATTCAGGCTGACCGATCACCACCGGACCACGCAGTCCCTGTGGATAACCCGCCCACGCCTCGGCGCCGGGCACACGCCGCCGCCATGATCGCGCCCGAACATGGATGTAGTGGCCTCCCGGGGAGAGGAGACCACTACATCCTGGATCGAGCACGATCTTGGCGGCGGGCGGCGGGCGGCGGGCGGCGGGCGGCGGGCGGCGGGCGGCGGGCGGCGGGCGGCGGGCGGCGGGCGTCGGGCGTCGGGTGGGTTAGGCGGCGGGCGGGGGTGGGCGGGTTAGGCGGCGGTGGACCAGATGGCGCGGAAGGCGGCGGCTTCGCCGGCCAGCCAGCGTTCGATCTGGTCGGGCTTGGCGTCGGTGGGCATGCGGTGGGCCTGGCCGCGCCGGACGTCGACCAGGACCGGCTCGGCGTGCGGCAGCACCGCGTCCATGTGTCGGGCCATCAGATGCAGGGTGGCGAGCACCGACTCCTCACTCGGCGGGGTCTCGTCGAAGTGCAGGCGGACGGCCTCGGCCCGGCCGTCGGCGTGGCGTACCCCGAAATGGGGGTTGATCTTGACGGGTAGGTCGCCCAGCATGGCCAGGGCGTCGCGGGTCTGGGCCAGGTCGACGGCGGCCGGATCGCCGAGGGAGTGCAGCCAGGCGGTCGCGCCGGGCACCAGCGCCTGGTAGAGCGGGCGCCAGCGCGGCTTGACCACGTCGACCACGCCGGTGAGGTGGGTGCCGCCGGTGTGGAAGGCGATGTCGGCCTTGAGTGCCTTGACGAACTGGCCGTGCGGGTTGAAGCCGGAGCGGCTGGCTCGCTGCTTGCGCAGGCCGCCAACGAAGGTCGCCTTGGTCGGGCCGGTGCGGTCGACGTAGCGGGTGAAGCCGAGCAGGGTGGCGTAGGGGGTGAGGGGCGTGGAGGCGGGCGCGGTCACGGGCGTCCTCCCAGGTCAGGAACTCGATTAGTACATACATTCTAATCGACGGGTCTGACATCGCCCAGCGAAAACGGGGGTCCGGAAGACGCGACAAAGGGGGCCGCCGGGTGCCCGGGCGAGCCCCCGGTCAGATCCGTACGAAGCCCTCGCCCAGCACCGCCCGCAGCCGACTCAGGGCACGGGCATTCTGTGTCTTGACCACCGACACGGACACGTCGAGGGTGCTGGCCACGGCTTCGACGCTCTGATCCTCCCAGTGGCGGAGCACCACGATGGCCTGGTCGCGGATGGGCAGGGTGGCCAGGGCCCGCAACAGGGCGACGTGCAGCTCCACGGTGTCGTCGGCTGATGGGTGCGGAGCCTCGGGTAGCTCGGCGAGCACGAGTTCGGAGTCGCTACGCCGCCTCTTCTGGTCGAAGACGGCGTTCGTGGCCTCGACGAACGCGGTGAACTCCGCCTGCCGGGCGGTCTGCTGGGACACCGGATCGGTGACATCGAGGAACAGAATCCAGGTCGGAGGATGCGAAAGGGGGCCGCCCGAGCCGGGCGACCCCCCATGAAAAGACGCGTCAGAGCTGGCCGACGTCGGTGATCCGGATGGCCGCGGCGCCGATCTCGTCCGAGGCAGCCAGGTCGATCTCGGCGCTGATGCCCCAGTCGTGGTCGCCGTCGGGGTCGTCGAAGATCTGTCGGACGGTCCACCGCTCCCGGCCCTGCTCGATCATGAGCAGCGCCGGGCCGCGCGCGTCCGGCCCGACGCCGATCGAGTCGTACGCCTCGAAGTACGGCCGCAGCGCGTCGGCCCACGCGTCGTAGTCCCAGCCGTCGCCGGCGTCCAGCTCGGCGAGCAGGTCCCAGCGGCGCAGCGCGGCCAGCTCGACCCGGCGGAACAGCGCGTTGCGCACCAGCACCCGGAACGCCCGCGCGTTGCGGGTCACCGCCGGTGGCCGGTCGGTCAGCGAGGCGTGCGCCTGGGCCACCTCGGCCACGTCGGACGGGTTGCGCAGTCGCTCCCACTCGTCGATCAGGCTGGAGTCGACCTGGCGGACCAGCTCGCCCAGCCACTCGATGAGGTCGATCAGCTCCTCGGTCTTGGCGTCCTCGGGCACGGTCTGCCGCAGCGTCTTGTACGCGTCGGCCAGGTAGCGCAGCACCAGCCCTTCCGAGCGGGTCAGCCCGTAGAACTGCACGTACTCGGTGAAGGTCATGGCCCGCTCGTACATGTCGCGGACCACGGCCTTGGGGGAGAGCTGGTGGTCGGCGACCCAGGGGTGCCCCTGCCGGTACATCTCGTACGCGGCCTCCAGCAGCTCCGCGAGCGGCTTCGGGTGGGTCACCTCGTCGAGCAGCTCCAGGCGGGCCTCGTACTCGATGCCCTCGGCCTTCATCGCGGCGACCGCCTCGCCGCGGGCCTTGAACTGCTGGGCGGAGAGGATCTGTCGGGGGTCGTCGAGGATCGACTCGATCACCGAGAGGACGTCCAGGGCGTACGACGGGGACTCGGCGTCGAGCAGCTCGATGGTGGCCAGTGCCAGCGGGGAGAGCGGCTGGTTGAGCGCGAAGTCGAGCTGGAGGTCGACGGTGAGCCGGATCCGCCGGCCGGTCTCGTCCGGCTCGCGCAGTTCCTCGACCACGCCGCCGGCGCGCAGCGCGCGGTAGATGGCGATCGCCCGGCGGATGTGCCGGCGCCGGGCGGCGGCGTCCTCGTGGTTGTCGGTGAGCAGGTGCCGCATCGCGAGGAACGCGTCCCCGGGCCGGCCGATCACGTTGAGCAGCATCGAGTGGCTGACCTGGAAGCTGGAGGTCAGCGGCTCGGGCTCGGCGTCGACAAGCCGGTCGAAGGTGGGCTGACCCCATCCGATCGAGCCCTCCGGCGGCTTCTTGCGGACCACCTTGCGCCGCTTCTTCGGGTCGTCGCCGGCCTTGGCGAGGGCCTTCTCGTTGTCGATGACGTGCTCGGGGGCCTGCACCACGACCCGGCCGATGGTGTCGTAGCCGGCCCGGCCGGCCCGCCCGGCGATCTGGTGGAACTCCCGGTTCTTGAGCAGCCGGGTGCGGACCCCGTCGTACTTGGACAGGCCGGTGAACAGCACGGTGCGGATCGGCACGTTGATGCCCACGCCGAGGGTGTCGGTGCCGCAGATGACCTTGAGTAGGCCGGCTTGCGCGAGGGTCTCGACGAGCCGGCGGTACTTGGGCAGCATGCCGGCATGGTGGACGCCGATGCCGTGCCGGACCAGCCGGGACAGCGTCTTGCCGAAGCCGGCGGTGAACCGGAAGCCGCCGATCGCCTCCGCGATCATGTCCTTCTCGGCACGGGTGCAGACGTTGACGCTCATCAGCGCCTGGGCGCGCTCCAGCGCGGCGGCCTGGGTGAAGTGCACCACGTACACCGGGGCCTGCTTGGTCTCCAGCAGCTCTTCAAGCGTCTCGTGCAGCGGCGTCATCGCGTACGAGAAGATCAGCGGGACCGGCCGCTCGGCCGAGCGGACGACGGCGGTCGGCCGGCCGGTGCGCCGGGTCAGGTCGTCGACGAACCGGGTGGTGTCCCCCAGGGTGGCGGACATCAGGATGAACTGGGCCTGCGGCAGCTCGATGATCGGCACCTGCCAGGCCCAGCCCCGGTCGGGCTCGGCGTAGAAGTGGAACTCGTCCATGATCACCTGGCCGACGTCGGCCTGGTCACCCTCGCGCAGCGCCAGGTTGGCCAGGATCTCCGCGGTGCAGCAGATGATCGGGGCGTCGGCGTTGACGCTGGCGTCGCCGGTCAGCATGCCGACGTTCTCGGCGCCGAAGACTTCGCAGAGGGCGAAGAACTTCTCCGACACCAGCGCCTTGATCGGGGCGGTGTAGAAGGTCGTCCGGCTGTCTGCGAGCGCCGCGAAGTGCGCGGCGACCGCCACCAGGCTCTTGCCCGAGCCGGTGGGCGTGTTCATGATCAGGTTGGCGCCGGAGACGATCTCGATGACCGCCTCCTCCTGATGGGGGTAGAGGTCGAGGCCGCGCTCCTTCGCCCAGCTGGCGAACGCGTCGAAGAGGGTGTCGGGGTCGGCGCTTGTCGGCAGCGCGGCGGTGAGCGTCATAGCGTGTCCATGGTGCCTGGATCATGCCCCCGGGCGCCAACCCGCAGTCCTTTGGATCGCCGTCCGGGCGCGGTGGACGCCCGGATGGTCACCGTCGGCGGTAGATCAGGTCGGCCACCGGCCGGCCGGCTGTGAGCGCCCGCCGTTCGAACTTGGTCACCGGGCGGTGCGCCGGACGTGGCGCGAACCCGCCGTACGCGTCCACCAGCCCCGGGTCCGCGTCCAGGGTGTGCCGCATCGCCTCGGCGTACTCGGCCCAGTCGGTGGCGCAGTGCAGCGTGCCGCCCGGCGTCAGCCGGGAGCGCAGCAGCGCCACGTGCGACGGCTGGATGATCCGCCGCTTGTGGTGGCGGGACTTCGGCCACGGGTCCGGGAAGAAGATGTGCACGGCGTCCAGGACACCCTCGGGCAGGCCGCTGACCAGGTCCAACGCGTCGCCCTGGGCCACCCGCACGTTGCTCAGGCCGCCGCGCTCCACCAGGTCGAGCAGGTTCGCAATTCCCGGCGTGTGCACCTCGACCGCCAGATAATCTCGATCCGGGTCAGCGGCGGCCATCGCGGCGGTGCTGTCCCCCATGCCCGAGCCGATCTCCAACACCACCGGCGCCCGGCGGCCGAACAGGTCGGCCAGATCGACGGGTCCGTCCGGGACGTCCAGGCCGTAGGCGGGCCAGAGACGGTCCAGCGCGTCGGTCTGCCGCCCGCTCATCCGGCCCCGTCGGGGGTGGAAGGTGCGGATCGGCCGGCTCGCGGGCGGGGCGGCGGGGTCATGGTCGGTGGTGGTCACAGCGACCCGAGCGTACGCGACGCTGTCGGCGGATCGGATGTGATGTGCGACCGGGAATGAGAGGATCCATCTGGTACGGCAGACCGGGCGGTCCGCTGCTCGGCTCGGCCGCACGGCGTCGAGAGGGGGCATCGTGACAGTGACCCGCGGCGGCGTGACCCTGTCGGTGGTGACCGTGCTCGCCGGCCCCCTGCTGGCCGCCGCTCCCGCGCACGCCGCACCTCTTGCGCCCGCCGTGTCCGCTTCCCTTGCGCCTGCCGCCCTCACGCACGCGGTGCCCCGGTCCGCCGCGGCCGGCCCTGTCGCCCTCGCGTTCGCCGCGCCCGCCCCCGGCACGCCCCAGCCCGGCCCGCCGGGTGGTGCGCCGCAGCCGGGGCCAGTGGTGGACGTCTTCGTCGAGGTGAGCCCCAGCACGGTGCAGCCCGGCTACCTGGTCGGCATCCGGGCCAGTTGCCGGGACAACTCGGTCGGCGCCACCGTGGTCTCCGACGCCTTCGGCGCGGTCGGCGTGCAGCCGCAGCGTGGGGTGCTCACCGCCGCCCCGATGGTCCGCGAGCGCACCCGCCCGGGCAACTACCGGGTCAAGCTGGAGTGCCGCGACGGCGAGACCGCCTCGACGATGCTGCAGGTGGTCAAGAAGGTCCAGCCCAGTCGAGGGCCGGCCACCGGCTTCGGCGCCGACGAGGGCGGGATGACCGGCAAGCTGCTGGTGCCCGGAGGCGCGGCGCTGACCATCGCCGGGCTGATCCTCGCCGTGGTGGCCCTGCGTCGGCCGCGTACCGTCCGCGGCGCCGCCCGCCACTGAGCCCGCCATGGAGATCTTCCGCCCCTCGCAGCCGCCCGGTGACGCACGCCCGCCCGCTGATCGCCCGTCGGTGACCGAGCGCCCGCCGGTGGCCGCCCGACCGCCGACCGCCGTCGCGCCCCGGCGCAGCCGGGCACCCGGCCGCAGCCCCTGGTCCCTGCCGGTGGCCGTGGTGCTGGTGCTGGCCGGCGTCTTCGCCACCGGGGCGGGGCTCGGCCGCTCGGTCGGCCCGCTCGACTGGGCCCCGGCCGGCGGTGACCGGCCGCCCCGCAGCGAGTCGGTCGGGTTGTCGGCCAGCCGCCCGGTGCGCCTCTCGGTACCGGCGATCAAGGTCGCCGCGCCGGTGGCGCCGGTCGGGCAGGCCCGGGACGGCTCGATCGCCGTACCGCCGCTGGAGCGGCACAACGAGACCGGCTGGTACGACCGCGGGCCCACGCCCGGCGAGCCCGGCCCGGCGGTGATCGTCGGGCATGTGGACACCAAGAGCGGCCCGTCGGTCTTCTACGACCTGGGCATGCTCAAGCCCGGCGACCTGATCGAGGTGTCCCGGGCGGACAAATCGGTGGTGGTGTTCAAGGTCGACACCGTCGAGCACTTCCCGAAGGACCAACTGCCCGCCGAGCGGATCTACGGCCACGACGGCCCGCCGGTGTTACGGCTGATCACCTGCGGAGGCCAGTTCATCGGCGGCCGTACCGGCTACGCCGACAACGTGATCGCCTTCGCCACCCTGCAGAGCTCCCGCAACCCCTGACCTCACCCCGTTCGCCGAGGTGATCGACACGAGATCGGCGATGTTGGGGTATCGCGCCGGCCTGGACACCCGATATCCCGACCCGGACCCGAGAGGGCTGGGATAGCTACGGCTGCGGGACGTGGAGGGCCACCTCGAACTCCAGCAGCGTCGCGCCGGAGGCGACCGGGGGGCGGGGCTTTTCGCCGGGGGCGGCGGCGTGGGCGGCGCGGGACGGGCCGGCGGCCCAGGCCTGGTACGCCTCTTCGGTCTCCCAGCGGGTGTAGACGAAGTAGCGGGTCTCGCCGGCCACCGGCCGGAGCAGCTCGAAGCCGAGGAAGCCGGGGGAGTTCTCCACCGTTCCGGCTCGGGCGGCGAACCGCTTCTCCAGCTCCGCGCCCGCGCCTTCCGGGACGTCGATTGCGTTGATCTTCACGACTGCCATCTGCCCACCCTAGCCGCCGTCCGGGGTGGGCTCAGAACGCCTCGACCACGGGTACCAGATCGGCGTCGACCACGATCGGGGCGTGGTCGGAGGGGCCCTTGCCCTTGCGGGCCTCCCGGTCCACGTACGCCGAGCGGACCCCGCGGGTGAACGGCGCGGAGGCGTACACCAGGTCGATTCTCATGCCCTTGTTCTGGTGGAACATTCCGGCCCGGTAGTCCCAGTAGGTGAAGGGGTGGGGGCCCTTCATCGGGGTCGGCACCACGTCGCTGAGCCCCAGGTCGCGCAGGGCCGCGAGGGCCGCCCGCTCGGCCGGGGTGACGTGCGTGGAGTGGGTGAAGACCGCCGGGTCCCAGACGTCGGCGTCGGTCGGGGCGACGTTGAAGTCGCCGCAGACGGCCAGCGGCAGCCCGCCGGCCAGCTCCGCGTCCAGCGCGTCGCGCAGAGCCGCGAACCAGGCCAGTTTGTACGCGTAGTGCGGGTCGTCCGGCGTCCGGCCGTTGGGCACGTACACCGACCAGACCCGCACGCCGTCGCAGGTGGCGGAGATGGCCCGGGCCTCGGGCTCGGGAAAGCCGGGCTCACCGGCGAACCCGACCCGGACGTCGGCCAGGCCGACCCGGGACAGGATGGCCACGCCGTTCCACCGGCCGTCGCTGTGGCTGGCCACGGTGTAACCAAGCTCGCCCACCTCGGCCACCGGGAAGGCGCCGTCCGGGCACTTGGTCTCCTGCAGGCAGACCACGTCCGGCCCGGTGCCGGCCAGCCACTCCAGCAGCCGGGGCAGCCGGGCCTTCACCGAGTTCACGTTCCAGGTCGCCAGGCGCATGTCCCCAGCCTGCCGCATCCGCCCCCGTGACGCCCGGTCAGCTGCCCGGGGTGTCGCCGGGACGGGTCTGTTCGGCCAGGAACCGTTCCAACTCCGCGCCGAGTTCGTCGGCGGTGGGCAGCGGGCCGGCGTCCGGGGCGAGCAGGCTCTTCTCGCCGCGTCCCCGGGAGAACGCGTCGTACTGCTCCTCCAGGGCCTGGACCAGGGCGGCTGCGTCCTCGGTCTGGGCGACCTGCCGGTCGATCTCCACCCGGACCACCTCGGCGGCCGAGCGCAGCCCGTCGCCGGGCAGCAGCAGCCCGGTGCTGCGCGACACCGAGGTGAGCAGCACCTCGGCGGCGGCCGGGTACTCGGTCTGTGCGACATAGTGCGGCACGTGGGCGGAGAAGCCGAGCGCGTCGCGGCCCTGCTCGCCGAGGCGGAACTCGAGCAGGTGACCGACGCTGCCGGGCACCTGGACCCGTTGCAGCCAGGGCTCGTACCCGCCGATCAGCTCGGGCCGGGTGGCGTGCGCGGTGACCCCGGTCGGTCGGGTGTGCGGCACCGCCATCGGAATCGAGTTGAGCCCCACGGTGAGGCGGACGTCCAGCCGGGCGGCGAGCCCGGCGACGGCGGCCACGAAGCGCTCCCACTGCAGGTCCGGCTCGGGGCCGGTGAGCAGCAGGAACGGGGTCTCGTCGTCGTCGTGCAGCAGGTGCAGCTCCAGCTTGGGCGCGTCGATGCTCTCCCAGTGGTCCTCGACGAAGGTCATCACCGGCCGCCGCGAGCGGTAGTCGAAGAGTTGGTCCACGTCGAAGGTGGCGATCGGCCGGCTCTCCAACGAGGTGAGCAACTGCTCGCGGGCCAGCCGGCTGGCGTTGCCGGCGTCCACGAACCCGGTGAGGGCCTGGATCAGGACCGGTTGCCCGAGGTCGGGCAGATCGTCGGTGAGCTCGTAGAGCTCGTGTGGGTCGAGCACCGGTGCGGACCTCCCTGGAATGTGCCTACGGGATACCGACGCAACGGACGGCACCCGGTTCGGGCAACGTACCCGCCATCCTGGTGCATTCCTGCGGCGGGCAATTCGTCGCCCGTCTGATGGGCAGGACTGGACTAATCACCTGATTACCCCGCCAGGTCGGCCCTCGTGGGCCGATCGGCTGAGGGCGGTTCGGCCCAAAGGCCGAGTTTGTCGATCATGTCGTTGGGCGGGGCCGGATGTCCGCTCCTGTCGCCGACCGTGCCGGCCTGCGTGCCGCGCCAGCTTCACCCGGTACGCGAGGTTCGTTCCCCGGGCGGGTCGAGCCGTCCCGCTCGTCCACCAGGGCACCCCCATTCTGTGGCGAGCGCCACATGATCACCGTGCGTGATCGGGGTTTCCCCCTGCCTAGCCTCGGCTGATGCGTGACGACGGAACCCTCGACGACCCGTACGCCCCGAGCAGCCCCACTACCGGTACGGAGGATGGCACCTCATCCGAACGGACAACCGCCGCGAGTCGGCTCCGGGGTTACGCCCGGGACCTGACCGGTCGACGCCGGGCTCAGGTGGCTCTCGCCACCGGCGTGGTCTGCTGCCTCGGCCTGGCCGCTGTCGCGCAGGTCCGCCACGAGACCGCCGACGGGGCGCCCCGGGTCGATTCGCTCGCCAACAGCTCGGAGCTGCTCCAGCGCGCCGACCAGCAGCGCGCCTCCCGTGACCTCGAGCGCGTCGCCTCCTCGAGCACCCCCTCCGCTACCCCCTCCGGCACCCCCTCCGCCGCCGCGACCTCCGCCGACCCGGACACCACCCCGAAGGCCCGCAAGACCGCGCCGGCGCTACCGACCGACCCGGCGCCCGTCGCCGGGCTGGACGAGGACCAGATGGAGAACGCCGAGGCGATCGTCCGTACCGGCCGCAAGATGGGTGTCGCCCGCCGTGGCCTGGTGATCGCGGTGGCCACCGCCATGCAGGAGAGCAACCTCTACAACTACGCCAGTGGCGTGCTGCCCGAGTCGCAGGACTACCCGCACCAGGCGATCGGCTGGGACCACGACTCAGTCGGGCTCTTCCAGCAGCGCTCCAGCAGCGGCTGGGGCCCGGTCAGCCGGCTGATGGACCCCGAGTTCGCCACCCGGCAGTTCCTCACCGCGCTGGAGCAGGTGCCCGGCTGGCAGCAGATGCGGCTCACCGACGCCGCCCAGGCGGTGCAGGTCTCCGCGTACCCCGAGCACTACCAGCAGCACGAGTGGCGGGCCACCAGGGTCGTCGAAGCCATCGTGCCGTCCGGGCGGTAACCTGTCGGCCACTGTGGACTGTCGCGGTTGAGCCTGTCGCGTCCCGGGTACATCCGTTGCGGGTTCGGGGTACACATGACAGAGGGATCACCGACAGGAGGACGTTATGTCACTAATGCAGCGGATCAGCGCATTTCTGAGATCGCCGAAGGGGCAGCAGTTGGTCGACCGGGGCCGGCGCGAGATGGCCAAGCCCGGCAACCAGCAGAAGCTCAAGGGGTTGGCGGCCCGGCTGTCCAACCGCCGGCGCTGACCCTTCCACCGGCCGTCCTGCCCGCCGTACCGACCCCCTGGGGAGACCCGGTGACCGACACCCCACCCGTCGGCGGCCCGCCCGCCGCACCCACCCCCCAACCGTCCGCCGGCCTGCCGGCCGGGCCGGCGGACGCTCCCGAGGGCCCGCCGGCCCGGCTCTGGGACCGGATGCGTGACGATCCGCAGTACGCCCCGGAGCACCTCGCCCTGGAGGCGGTCCGCCGGCTCGCCCCGGAGGCCGCGCAGTGGGCCAGCCGGGCCCGGGCCGATCAGCCCGGTGTCTCGGCCGATGCCCTGGCCGACCAGGCGGCCCGCAAGTTCGTCAACCTGGCCCGCCTCTCCGGTGCGGTCTCCGGCGCGGCCGGGCTGCCCGGCGCCGTGCTCGACGTGGGCGTGCTGGCCTGGACCCAGGCGCGGATGGTGCTGCACATCGCCGCCGCCTACGACGTCGACCCGCTGCACACCGACCGGGCCACCGACCTGCTGGTGCTCCAGCGGGTGCACAAGGTCGCCGAGAGCGCCCGGCTGGCGCTCGGGGTAGCCGCCGGCCGGGAACGCGCCGACGCGCTCTTCGGCCTGGGCGGGCGACAGCGCCCGCTCGGCCACGTCATGCTGAAGCTGGGCGTCCGGCTGGCCCAGATGGCCGGCGTCCGGGCGGCCAAGCGGATGGTCGCCAAGATCGTGCCCGGTGCCGCGATCGTGCTCGGCACCTGGGCCAACTCGTCGGCCACCAAGGAGTTGGCGGCGCGCTCCCGGGCTCTCTACCGCCCGCGCAGCACCGTGCCGGAACCCCGCCACCCCTGACCGGCACCCCCGCGATCGTCCGAGGGCGTGGGGCCGGTCAGTCGGCCAGGCCGGAGGAGCGCCAGGTGACGTCGGCGAGCCGGCCCTGCCCGGTGACGTTGGGATGGAACCAGTCCAGCGGGTTCAACATGTCGAGCGTGAACCGGACCTTGTGCACCGCGCCGCCGTCGTGCCGGCAGCGCGAGCCGTACGCCCGGCACGCGGCCACCAACTGGGCGTTGTACGCGTCGATCCGGTCCCGGACGGCGGCCCGGCGGGCCCGGTCGGCGGGCGCCGTCGAGGTCGCCTCGGCCAGCAGGGCCGGGCAGACGCCCCGCCGCCAGGCGCGTACCGCCCGGGAGTCGCCGTGCCCGACCTCCCAGAGCCGGTTCAGGTCGGGGATGCTCACCACCAGCACCCGGGCCTTCGGCCGGCCGGTCCGCAGCACCCGCAGGCCCCGGTCGACGTCGGCCCGGAACTGCGCCACCGG
Organism: Micromonospora sp. NPDC000668; assembly: GCF_042897975.1. Classification (NCBI taxonomy): domain Bacteria; kingdom Bacillati; phylum Actinomycetota; class Actinomycetes; order Micromonosporales; family Micromonosporaceae; genus Micromonospora; species Micromonospora sp. NPDC000668. Next base: position 320,059 of record NZ_JBIAYP010000007.1, on the reverse strand, counting down.
TGTCATCGAGTCCACCCCGCCCCGGCAGACGTCGTTGGCGCCGATCAGCACGGTGACGTAGTCGGCGCGGTCGCGTACCGCTGCCTTCGCCTGGCCCTCCAGCGCGTCGGCGCGGGCACCCGGCCGGGCGTGGTTGTACGTCCGGCCGCGGATCGCGGAGTCCTGGTCGAGTAGCCGCCGGTAGTGGCTCCGCACCCGCAGGCCGTCCCCGGTGGACCAGGAGTTGCGCTCGCAGGAGGTGAGCACCAGGCAGGAGGCGAAGCCGGTGCTGATCGAGTCGCCCAGCGCGGCGATGCCACCCGGCCCGCCGGGCTGCGGGGTGCCCTTGGTCGGGCGGGGTGTCGCCGAGGTGCCGCCCTCGCAGGCCAGCGCGACCAGCGCCGCGAGACAGGCCAGGGCGGCGACCCAGCGTCGAGGCATGACATCCCCCGTCTTCGCAGCACAGAGCGACAGCGCGGTAACTCTATGCGCAGGACGTGGTTTGTCGGGAAGTTGCTGTCGGGTATGCGGCAGAGCGTCGGTAGGGCCGCCTCGGGCGTGCTACAGCGCGTCTGACCATCTGTCCCAACTAGCGTGATACCTGTGAGTCATCAATATGCGTCACAGGTATCACGCTCCTTTGTGCATGCCGCCCGGGCGCCTGGCGGGACGGCTGGATGATCGCCGCCACGTCGGCGCGGGCCATGGCTGGCCGTGCAGCCACCAGTGCAGCGCCCGGGTGATCTGGGGCAGCACCAGGTAGGTCATCAGCGGGGTTAGGCAGAGCGTCATCAGCAGCACCCGGGCCGCCAGCGGCACGTCGGCGAGAAACCGGGTGGTCAGCAGGGTGGCGGTGAGACTCAGTGGGAAGAACGCCAGCCAGATGGTCACCGCCTGCTTCCATCTCGGCGGCGACGCCGGCGGGATCGGCTCGACCGGGTCCACCCAGTGCTCCAGCGGCGGGTCGAACCAGCCCTCGATCCCGGTGCGCCGCTCGACCCGGGTGTGCTCGACGATGCCCTGCGCCGAGCTGAGCCACCAGCGCCGTTGCGGCGACTCCTCCCACTGGTGCAGCGTCTCGGCGTCGGCGAAGCGGTAGAGCATGTGCCAATCCGCCGAGCCCGGACCGCTCTGCACCCAGCCGGCGCCGAGGAACCCGGGAAACGCCTCGGCCAGCGCCGTGCCGGCCCGCATCCAGGCCACCATCTCGCTGGCCCGGGCCGGATCGGCGCGCCGGGCGATGGCGACGGTCACCGGCACGGTCTGGGTCATGGGCATGCGTCCATCCTGCGGTCGGCGGGGCCGTGGGGCGAACGGGTGTAACCGAGCACACCGGCGCACCCCGGTGGCGCGACCGACCGGGGTGCCCGGGGCCGGTTAACGCTGGCGATCTGGGGTAGGTCGGAGGGTATGACGAGATCGCAGCCCCGGCGTGCCCGCGGCACGGTCGGCCACGCGAACAGCGCGCTCAACCTCCGGCTCACCCTCGCCGGCTTCGGGTTGGTGATCATGGCGCTCTTCGCGGTGTTGGCGTTCTGGGCCGGCATCGCCTGGCTCGGCGTGGTCTGCGCGATCTTCGCCGTGGTCGCCGTGGTCGACCTGGTCGTGATCCAGCGCCGCCGCGCCGCCCGCCACCGCGAGGAGCCGGGCGTCAAGCACTCGCTGTTCGAGTGACAGGAGGACGAGATGCCCATCGCCACCACCAACCCCGCCACCGGACAGGTGCTCAAGACCTACGAGGCGATGTCCACCGAGCAGCTCGACGCCGCCATCGAGCGCACCGACCTCGCGCACCAGCAGCTTCGCGAGACCACCGTCGGCCAGCGCGCCCGGTGGATGAACGCCGCGGCCGACCTGCTGGAGGCCGACCGGGACGAGATCGCCCGGATCATGACCACGGAGATGGGCAAGACGTACATCGCGGCGCAGGCCGAGGTGACCAAGTGCGCCTCCGCCTGCCGGTTCTACGCCGACCAGGCGCCGTCGTTCCTCGCCGACGAGCCGGCCGACGCCACGGCGGTCAAGGCGACCCGGGCGTTCATCCGTTACCAGCCGATCGGTGCGGTGCTCGCGGTGATGCCGTGGAACTTCCCGCTCTGGCAGGTGATCCGCTTCGCCGCACCGGCGCTGATGGCCGGCAACACCGGCCTGCTCAAGCACGCCTCGAACGTGCCGCAGACCGCGATGCTGTTGGAGGACGTGTTCCGTCGGGCCGGCTTCCCGGAGGGGGCGTTCACCGCCGTGCTGGTCGGTTCGGACGCCGTCGACCGGATCCTCAGCGACCCCCGGGTACGCGCCGCCACGCTCACCGGCAGCGAGCGCGCCGGCCGTTCCATCGCCCAGGTCGCCGGCCGGGAGCTGAAGAAGACCGTGCTGGAGCTGGGTGGCAGCGACCCGTTCGTGGTGATGCCCTCGGCCGACGTGGACCGGGCCGCCGAGGTGGCCACCACCGCCCGCTGCCAGAACAACGGTCAGTCCTGCATCGCCGCCAAGCGGTTCATCGTGCACACCGACGTGTTCGACGCCTTCGCGGAGAAGTTCGCCGCGAACATGGCGGCGCTGCGGGTCGGCGACCCGATGGACCCGGACACCGACGTGGGGCCGTTGGCCAGCCAGGGCGGTCGCGACGAGGTGCACGCCCAGGTGCGCGACGCCGTGGACAACGGCGCGACCGTGCTCTGCGGCGGCGAGCTGCCGCCCGGTGACGGCTGGTTCTACCCACCGACGGTGGTCACCGACCTCACGCCGCAGATGCGGATGTGGAGCGAGGAGGTCTTCGGCCCGGTCGCCGGCCTGTACCGGGTGTCGTCGTACGAGGAGGCGATCGAGGTGGCCAACGGCACCGCGTTCGGGCTCGGCTCGAACGCCTGGACCCGGGACCCGGCCGAGCAGGAGCGCTTCGCCACCGACCTGGACGCCGGCAACGTCTTCATCAACGGGATGACCACCTCCTTCCCGGAGCTGCCGTTCGGCGGCGTGAAGAACTCCGGTTATGGCCGGGAGTTGTCCGCGTTGGGCATGCGGGAGTTCTGCAACACCAAGACGGTCTGGGTGGGCGAGGGCGCCGCGTCGGCCGGCGCCGGCGCGCACGCTGAGTAACCGGCGCGGACCGGGCGGCCGGGGCGGGGCGGGGCGGGGCGGTTCAACCGGACGCCGTCGTGGGTAGGAAGTGCGCCCATGACGGTGTTCGGGTTTCACGCGTCCCATGAGCAGATCCACCCCCGTGCCCTGCTGGAGGCGGTGATGCACGCCGAGCGGGCCGGCTTCGACGCCGCCATGTGCTCGGATCACTTCTCCCCGTGGAGCGTCCGGCAGGGCGAATCGGGCTTCGCCTGGTCCTGGCTGGGTGCCGCGTTGCAGGCCACCGGCATGTCGTTCGGCGTGGTCAACGCCCCTGGCCAGCGCTACCACCCGGCGATCATCGCGCAGGCCATCGGCACGCTCGGCGCGATGTACCCGGGCCGGTTCTGGGCCGCGCTGGGTACCGGTGAGGCCAGCAACGAGCACATCACCGGTGATCCATGGCCACGCAAGGACGTCCGCGCGGCGCGGCTGCGCGAGTGCGTGGACGTGATCCGGGCGCTGCTGGCCGGCGAGGAGGTCAGCCACGACGGCCTGGTCCGGGTGGACCGGGCCCGGCTGTGGACCCGCCCCGAGGAGCCACCGGCGCTGGTCGGTGCCGCGGTCAGCGTGGCCACCGCCCGCTGGTGCGCCGAGTGGGCGGACGGGCTGATCACGGTGAACGCGCCGGTGGCGCACCTCCGCGAGATGATCGACGCGTACCGGGACGCTGGCGGGCGCGGGCCACTGCACCTGCAGGTGCACGTCAGCTGGGCGCCGGAGCAGGCACAGGCCGAAGCAATCGCGTACGACCAGTGGCGCAGCAACGTCTTCGCCCCGCCGGTCTGCTGGGATCTGGAGACCGCCGAGCACTTCGACATGGTCTCGGCCGACGTGCCGGCTCAGCGGGTCGCCGAGGTGGTGAACGTCTCGGCCGACCTCGGCCGGCACGTCGGCTGGCTGGAGGAGTACCTGGAGCTCGGCTTCGACCAGATCGCCCTGCACCACGTCGGGCAGGAGCAGCGAGGGTTCATCGACGCGTTCGGCGCCGAGGTGCTGCCGAAGCTGCGCCCGGGCGGCTGACCGGGGTCCGACCCTCGGACCCCTAGGCTCGTACCCATGGAGAGCCTGTTTCCGGTCGTCGTCTTCCTGGCGATCGCCACCCTGGGCGCGGCGCTGGCCCGCCGGCTCGGCCTGCTCGCGCCGATCCTGCTGGTCGTACTCGGTCTGGCGCTCTCCTTCGTGCCGGGCTTCCCGCAGGTCCGGCTCGACCCGGAGCTGGTGCTGGTCGGCATCCTGCCGCCGCTGCTCTACGTCGCCGCGCTGGAAACCTCGGTGCCGGCGTTCAAGAACAACATCCGGCCGATCCTGCTGCTCGCCGTCGGCCTGGTGCTGTTCACCGCGTTCGTGGTCGGGCTCGTGCTGCACCTGCTGCTGCCGCAGGTGCCGTTCGCGATCTGCCTGGCCCTCGGCGCGGTGGTCGCCCCGCCGGACGCGGTGGCCGCCACGGCGGTCGCCCGGCGGGTCGGCCTACCCCGTCGGGTGGTCACCATCCTGGAGGGGGAGAGCCTGGTCAACGACGCCACCGCGCTGGTGCTGCTGCGGGTCGCGACGCTGGCCACCATCGGCTCGGCGGTCGGCACCGCCGAGGTCGCCATCGAGGTGCTGCGGGCCACCGGCGGTGGCATCCTGATCGGCGCCCTCGGTGCGGTGATCTTCGGCTTCCTACACCGGCGGATCAACGACCCACTGCTGGACAACGCGCTGTCGTTGATCATCCCGTTCGCGGTGGTGTTCGCCGCCGAGGCGGTGCACTCCTCCGGCGTGGTCGCGGTGGTGGTCACCGGGCTGGCACTCGGCCACAAGCTGCCCCAGTTGCTGTCGGCGGCCTCCCGGTTGCAGGTCGGGGCGTTCTGGCGACTGGCCCGGTTCCTGCTGGAAGGGCTGGTGTTCCTCCTGGTCGGCCTCCAACTGCGGGAGGTGCTGCGGGACCTCGACGAGCCGATCGGCTCGCTCATCACGATCACCCTCGCGGTGCTCGCCACGGTCTTCCTCACCCGGTTCGTCTGGCTCTTCCCGGCCACCTACCTGGCCCGGCTGGTGCCCCGGATCCGCCGCCGGGACGAGACCCCGTCGCCGAAGTTCCCGATCATCATCGGCTGGGCCGGGATGCGTGGCGTGGTGACCCTGGCCGCCGCGCTGGCCCTGCCGCTGACCCTGGCCGACGACGCGCCCTACCCCCGGGCGCTGTTCATCTGGTTGGCCTTCGCGGTGATCGTGGTCACCCTGGTCGGCCAGGGGGCCACGCTGCCGCTGGTCGCCCGCCGGCTGAAGCTGCCGCAGGACGACCCGGTGCAGGACGCGCTGTCGGCCGCCGGGGTGCAGCAGCAGGCCAGCCGGGCCGCCCGGGACCGCCTCGACGCGCTGGCCGCCGACGCACCGGCGGCGGTGGTGGACCGGCTGCGCCGGGCGCTGGACGACCGCACGAACCTGGCCTGGGAACGGCTCGGTGGCGCCGAGCGGGAGACCCCGTCCCAGGCGTACGGTCGGCTTCGACAAGAGATGATCGACGCCGAGCGGGACGTCTTCCGGGCTGCCCGGGACGCCGGTCGGATCCCCGAGGAGGTGCTGGTGCGGGCCTATCGTGACCTGGACCTGGAAGAGTCGTTGCTGCGGCAGGAGGTCGAGAAGTGAGCTGTCAGCACCTGACCGAGGCCGGCGCCGTGGAGTCGGGCACCACCGAGGAATGCCCGGACTGCGTCGCCATCGGAGACGCCGACTGGGTGCACCTGCGAGCCTGCCTGACCTGCGGGCACGTCGGCTGCTGCGACTCGTCACCGAACCAGCACGCGACGAAGCACTTCGAGTCCACCGGCCACCCGGTGATCCAGTCGGTGCAGCCCGGCGAGACCTGGCGCTGGTGCTACGTCGACGAAGAGATCGGCTGACGGGCCGACGACTGGAGGCGGCCCGGCCGTCAGCGTCGGGACGATTGCTCAGCCGAGCCGACGGACGAGGAGCTGCCCGGGCCACGGGTCGCGTCCCGGTCGCGCGACAGTGAACGAGTCGGTGGCGGTGAAGCCGCAGCGCTCATAGAAGCGGACCAGCACCCGATCGTCGCCGCCGTAGCAGTCCACCCGGAGCAGCCCCAGCCCCCGCGACCGGGCCAGTTCCGCGGCGTGCTCCAGCAGCCGCGCCCCGATCCCCAGGCCGGCGTGCTCCCGGTCGGTGACCAGCAGCCGCACGTAGAGTTCCGGCTCGGTGGCCGGCGGCACGTAGTCGCTGGCGGCGCCGACCACCAGGGTGCCGACCGGGCGGTCGTCGCGCATCGCCAGGTGCATGCCGCCGCCCGAGGCCCAGCCGTCGGCCTGGGCGATCCGGCGTGGATCCGTCGACGCCGGCTCGGTGCCCCACTGACCGGTCCGGCCGCGCGCCGCCAGCCAGGCGGTAGCGCCGTCGAGCAGCCGCAGCACGGTCGCGGCGTCGTCGGGACCACCGGGGCGAATGGTGATGCTCTGCTGATCCGTCACGCCCACCATGCTGCTACACCCCGGGCGGGTGGCCAACGCCCACCGGGTCAGCGCCGGGATGACCAGGCCCACGACGGCGAAGAGCCCGCCGACGGCCAGCCAGCCGGGCACGCCGCCGTCGAGCACCACCAGCGTCAGCAGGGCCGGGGCGACGGCGCGGGCCAGACCGGCGAGCATCCCATCGGCACCCTGGTACGCGCCGACCGCGTCCGGCGGAGCGAGATCGTAGGCGAGACCGGCCCCGGCGGTGCTGTGCCACAGATCGCCAACGGTGTAGACGACGGTGGCGACCAGCAACAGCGTGACCGCCGAAGCGGTGTGCAGGGTGGCGGTGGCCGCGTACAGCAGCATCGCGGCGGCCAGCACCAGGCCAGCCCGGCGCATCTTCCGGGCCGCCGGGGCCGCAGCGTCCGCGCCCCGGCTCAACCGCACCGCCAGCAGGACTGTGAGCAGCGTGTTGGTCAGCAGCACAGCCGACACGACGGGCGGGGGCGCCCCGAGCAGGGTCACCGCCCAGAGCGGCACCACCAGCGTGAGTACCGTCTGGTGGAGGGCGAGCACCGCCGACGCACCGCTCACCGCGAGGAAGCGGCCGTCGTGCAGCGGACGACCCCGGCGGAGAGCAGCGGCCGTCGCGGGATGCGGGGGCGGCGGGAAGGCCGGCAGCCGCAACAGCAGCGCCGCCGACACCAGATAGCTGGCCGCGTTGCCTGCCACCAGGATCTGGTACGCCAGATGCGTGTCGGCGGCCAGCGCGAACCCGGCCAGCCCCGCCCCGAGCGCGATGCCCAGGTTCGCCACCGCCCGCAGCGTGGCGAAGGCGTGCACCCGCCCCTGCGGGCCGGCAACGGCGGCGACCAGCGCGGCGCGGACAGCGAGGTTGCCAGAGGTCAACAGCAGCTCGAGCACCGCGACGACCAGGAACATCGGGAACGAGCCGACCAGCAGGTACGTTGCGGCAACCACCGCCTGGAGCACCTGCAGGACGGCTCGCAAGGTACGCGGGTCGCGCCGGTCCGCGAGCCCGCCGAGCGGCACGCTGGCGGTCAGCCCGACCAGCCCTGCGACGCTGAGCCCGGTGCCCACCTGGACGGCGGAAAGCCCCACGTCTCGGGTGAGGTAGAGAGCCGCGCCGGTCAGCCACAGTCCCGAGCCGACGGTGTTCGCCAGTGTGGCGAGGGAGAGGGTGCCCAATCGCCCCGGCGGCGGCAGCGGCGACACGCCCCGCATCAGCGCGCGGTGGGCACGGCCGCGGAGACGTCGACGAGCCGCTCACCCTCGGTGTCCTGATCGACCGCGTCCCCGTTGACAGCCATGATGCCGACGTTAGGCAGGCCGGGCGACTTGGCGGCCCCGAACGACGCGAGGCCGGTCACACCGATCCCCAAGCCCCGTTCCGGAGCGTGCTCCGGAGAACGGCGCCATGCCCGCCGCGCAGTTCCGCCCCGCCGTGAGTTCCGGCCCGCACTGGGTTTCGGCCCGCACTGGGTTCCGGCCCGCTGTGAGTTCCGGAGGTGGACGCGGCGCAGGGTCACGCTGGAATGCGGTGCCGCAGTCATGGCTGCTGGATGGGCTGTGGTGGTCACGGCCGCCGGTGGTAGTGGTTGCGGCGGGGGAGTTGGTCGGGATCGAGCCAGGCTGGTGGGACGAATTCGGGGTGGCCGTCGTCGCCCAGTCGGACGGTCCAGTCGCCGTGATGGATGTGTCGGTGGTGGTGGGCGCAGAGAAGCACGGCGTTGGTCAGGCTGGTGTTGCCGCCGGCTGCCCAGTGTTGGATGTGGTGGGCGTCGCACCAGCGGGGTGGGCGGTCGCAGCCTGGGAAGGCGCAGCCGCGGTCGCGCAGGACCAGGGCGCGTCGTAGTGGGCCGGTGATGAGACGGCGTTGCCGGCCGACGTCGAGTAGCTGGCCGGTGCTGCCGAGGACGGCGGGGAGGATGGCCGCGTCGCAGGCGAGGCGGCGGACCGTTTCTGGGGTGAGCCGGAGGCCGGTGTCGAGTGTGCCGGAGTCGAGTTGCCGGGTCAGCGCGTCGAAGCTGGTGGTAACCACGATCTGGGCCGGTTCGGCGCCGTGCTCGGGTAGCTCGCCGGTGCGTAGGGTGAGTCGGCAGAGGTCGGCGAGTGCGTCGTGTCGGCGTTGCCCGGGGGTACGTGGGTCGTCCGGGCCGGTGGGTGCGGTCAACGGCTCGATCGCGGCGCGTAGCAGGCCGGCTGCTTCGGCGTCGAGGCTGCCGGTCAGCCGCAGGCGGCCATCTGGCAGCTCGGACAGAGTGACATGACGATCCCGGGCGGAACGGCGGGCCTCGGTCTCCAACGCCGCCCGGTTGGCGGCGTCGGCGACCTCCGGGGCGACGTGGTCGAGGATCCGCGTGCCCAGCCTGCGGAGTAGCGTGGGATCGAACTGCCCGGCCCATTCGACCAGCACGCCGACGGCCTTGTCGGCAGCCTCGGCGCCGGCGGCGGTGTGCACCGTGTTGACGGTGTCGCCGATGACCCGGGCCTGCTCCACGCTGATGTCCCCATTGGCCAGAGCAGCCCGGACCCCCGGCGCTCCGGCGTCCAGCGCAGCGGCGAGGTCGACCAACCGGCGCGCGGCGGGAACGGTGAGTCGCAGCCGATCGCGCAGCCACACCGTCGTCGACGACGCACTCTGCGCCGCAGCCGTGCCGCGACTGTCGACGGCCCGCACCAGGGCCAGCTTGACGGCCGCCAGGCGCTGCTCGAGCCGGTGCGCGGCATCCAGCGCCGCGACGAGATCGTGCTCCCTAAGGGCCCACGTCGCCGCGTCGCCGCAGGCGGCGACTGCCGCCTCCGCCTGCGCCAACTCCTCCATCACAGATCGAACTTAGAACACGTGTACGACAGTTTGGTGCTCGGTCGGTGGACGGTTCGGCTGCTCTCAGCGGCGGCGATGGGATGCTGGTCCGGGAGGCTGAAGGTGTTGGATTTCGGGGTCGTTGCCAGGGCTCAGCGGCCCGCGCAGTCGACGAGGCGTTCGGTGGCGAGGCAGGAGACGAGGCAGCGTTCCTTGGCGTCGCCGCTCAGCCGGGCGGTCCAATCGGTGAAGCCGCCATCGCCGACCTCCAGGCTCCCGCCGAGGACGGTGATCCGTATAGAGCAAGCCGTGTAGTAGCCCTGACCGCGCCTCCGCTCCGGCTCGTCCACGAGCGGCACCGCGCCACCGTCGAGTGCTGGTCGGACGGTGTCGGCCAGTCGCTCCCGGACGACCGGGTCGTCGAAGACCGTGACGTGTAGCTCGGTCAGACCTCGCTGGCGCGCATCGTGCTGACGATCTTGTTCTGGTTGACCGGTGCGGCCGTCGAGCAGGTGCCCATCGGTACGACCGGCGACAGCTCCACTCCCGAGATGTCGGCCGGCAACAGTTGCCACATTCGTGCCTCGACCTAGGCGAGCGCGCGGGGGTCGGCGCGGGCCGGGCGGACCAAGCGGTCCTCGCGCCAGCGGCGAACCAGGTCGGGCGGGCGCACGGTCGTCGCACGGTCGCGGGCCACTGTCAGCAACAGGGTACGCAGATCCGTGGCAGGTAAGCCGGCCAACGTGGCCCGTGTCCCCGCCGGCATCGCCGCCCACACTCGACGCTCCGAGTCGGTCAGTTCGCCGCCGTCCATGGCGCCCACCATGGCCCACGCGGCCGGCCGGGTCCACGTGATTTGAGGGGCTGGTGGCCGGCCCGAGAGGGAGCGGCCACCAGCCGTACCGGTCAGGTCAGCGAGCAGGCCGAGCCGTTGACGGTGACCAGGCCCGGGTTGGGGTTGGCGCCGCCGCCGGTGGTCGCGTTGAAGCCGAACGTCACGGTGCCGCCGGGCACGATCCGGGCGTTGTACGACTCGTTGCGCGCGGTCACCGTCGCGCCGGACTGGGTGACCTTCGCCAGCCACGCCTCGCGTATCCGCTGGTCCCCGGTGAACGCGAACCGCACGCTCCAGCCGTTGACGGCCGTGGCGCCGGTGTTGCGCACGGTCAGCTGTGCGGTGAACCCGGTCCCGCCGTGCCAGGTGCCGTAGTTGGTGTAGCGGACCGCGCAGGTGGTGGCCGGCACCGAGCTGGCGTCACCCTGGTCGGCCAGGAACGAGGCGATCCAGGCCAGCGCCGAGTTCCAGTTGATCGCCACCTCGTTGGTCGCGTACGAGTTGATGTCGTCGACATAGCAGAACATCGGCTCGCAGCCGGCGAGCAGTTGCGCCGCGAACGGGTCCTGGAGGGCGGCGTTCGCGCCACCGGCGAGGGAGCCGGCGGGTGGGTTCGGCAGGTTCGGGTCGAGCTGGTGGCCGAAGATCCGGCTGTGCTGGTTCTCCGCCGCGTGCTCGCCCCACCCGGTGACGTAGGAGATGTTCAGCGCGTTGCGGCCGAGCAGGTAGTCCATCGCCTGCACGGCGCCGTCGCGGTAGTCGGCGTCGCCGGTCAGGTCGAAGGCGGTGGCCAGCACGACGGCGTTGTTGATGATGTTGCTGTTGGCGCCCCAGAAGTAGCTGCCGGCGTCCCCGGGCATCGGCAGCCCGTACGCCTGCCGGCGCAGCTCGGCGAGGTACGTGTCGGCGGCGGCGGTGACCGAGGCGCGGACCCGGGTCAGCTCGGCGGCGGGTAGCCCGTTCGGCACGGTGGCCAGGTCGAGGCGGCCGAGCGCGGCGGTGCTCTGCCAGCCGAAGCCCTGCGGGCCGAACACGTCGCCGGTGTGGTGCGGCGAGGCGGTCAGGTCGCTCAGGTAGGTCTGCGTGCCGGTGCTCAGGTACAGCCCGACCGCCGCCCAGTAGAACTCGTCGGTGACGGTCGAGTCGTCGTACGCGCCGCCGCCGGTGCCGTCGGTGGGGCTGGCGTACACCGCTGGATGGGCCTTGGCCGCGGCGTAGGCCGTCGTCGCGGCGGTGGCGCAGCGGCCCGCGAACGCCGCGTCGTAGGGGGCGTAGAGCCGTGCGCACTGGGCGGCGGTGGCGGCCAGGTTGAGGGTGGCCGCGGTCGACGGCGGGTGCAGTTCGCGGGGCTGCGGGTCGTCGTGGGGGGCCAGCGGCAGCCCGGTCCAGTTCCGGTCGTGGATCTTGTGGTGCGCCATTCCGGCGAGCGGCTGGCCGGCCGGCACCTGCATGCGCAGCAGGAACTCCAGCTCCCAGCGGGCCTCGTCGAGGATGTCCGGTACGCCGTTGGCGCGCTCGGGTACCCGCAGCGTGCCGTCGGCCAACCCGGTGCCGCCGGCCGCGGTGGCCGCCGTCCTGGTCCGCTCGAAGGTGTTCAGCAGTTGGTAGGTGGCGATGCCGCCGTTGACCACGTACTTGCCGTGGTCGCCGGCGTCGTACCAGCCGCCGCGCACGTCCAGGGAGTAGTCGCAGACGCCCGGTTGGCAGGGCACGCTGGTGTCGCCCTGGTTGGGTGCCACGCCGAGGTGGCCGGCGGGTCGGGCGTACTCGTCGCCGATCAGATCGCCGTCGATGGCGGTGCCGCTGCGCTGGGCGTAGAAGAACTGGAGCGAGTCGGCGCGCAGCCGGTCGTACAGGGTGCCGGAGATGTCGAACGGGTGACTCGTCTCGCCGTCCACGGTCAGCGTCAGCCCGCTGCCGGGGGTGCGGTAGCTGGAGAAGTCGGCCGTCTGCACGTTCTGCCCGGAGGCGTCGTCCACGCCGCGGGCGGTGGTGGTGCCGCTGGCCAGGACCGCGCCGCCGGCCGAGCGCAACTGCCACGGCAGAGGGTCGGTGGCCGTGGTGACCACGGTGGCGTTCTTCGGGCCGCCGGGCAGGTAGCCGACCTGGTTGACCCGCACCCGTGGCCCGGTGTCCGGCTCGTACGGCTCGGGCGGCTCGCCGCCGCGCAGCGAGACGTCGTCCAGGCAGACGGTCTGCGTCTCGGCGGCGCCACCGACCTGGAAGATCAGCTGGGCGGCGGGGTTGTCGTCCGGGACGGTGAAGGTCTGCTCGACCCGCTGGGCGGTGCCGGTGGCGGTGGCGTCCACGGCGGCGTACGTCGTGTACGGGGCGCTGCCGAGCTGCAGGACGGCCTTGACCGCGGTGCCGGGAGTGGCGGAGACGGCGAAGCCGAGGGTGTATTCGGCTCCGGCGATCAGGGGCACGCCGTCCTGGCCGATGCCGGCGTCCCACGGGTTGGCCAGCCCGCCGGGGACGGTGGTGCAGAGCCGGCCGTCGGTCACCGCGAGCGCGCCGGTGCCGAAGGAGAACCAGGGGCTCACGCCGCCGCTGAAGTCGCCGTTGTCGATCTGCTCGGGGGCGTCCGGTGGCGGGTCGGCGTGGGCCGGGCCGGCGCCCGCGGCGGTGAGGGCCAGGGTGGTCGCCGCGGCCAGCAGGAGGCGGCGTCGGGATGGCGTCACGGGGGAGTCCTTCCGGGACGGGAAGTGAAACGGTGGCGGCGGAAGCTGGGAGCGCTCCCAGGTGTCGGCTCGATGTTTCCAGCGGGTCAGGGGCATGTCAATCGATCTGACTGGATGGCTTTCGGTGCCCGACTAGGGCGGCCGGCCAGCACGACGCCGGGCCGGGGTGCCGCGACTCGCCGTTGCGGACACGTGAGATTGGCCGCGCCACGCCCCGTCGTCCTGATCTCCTAGAGACAACTGCGCCCTTCGCCTGGCAGGCTGCCTCCCATGACCCTGAAGCTGCGTTCCGTGGGAACGAGCGACCGTGGGCTGATCCGCAGTGGAAACCAGGACGCCCTGCACGCCGGGACCTGGCTCGTCGCCGTCGCCGACGGCATGGGCGGGATGGCGGCCGGTGACCTGGCCAGCGCGCTCACCATCGACGCGGTCGCCCCACTCGACGTGGAGACCCCCGAGGACGCCCTGGTGGCCGCGCTCCAGGGCGGCATCGCGGTGGCCACCGCGCGGATCCGGCAGGCGGTTGCCGAGGATCCGGAGCGCCAGGGCATGGGCACCACGTTGACCGCCCTGCTCTTCGCCCGTACCGGCAGCTGCCTGGCCCTCGCGCACGTCGGCGACTCCCGGGCCTACCTGTTCCGCGAGGGCGTGCTCAAGCAGGTCACCAGGGACGACACCTTCGTACAGATGCTGGTGGACCAGGGCGTGATCACCGCGGACCAGGCCAGCAGCCATCCGCGCCGGGCGGTGGTCACCCAGGCGCTCCAGGGCGACGACGTCTCCCCGTCCTACGCGACGATGGTGCCCCGGGTCGGCGACCGGTGGCTGCTGTGCAGCGACGGGCTCTCCAACGTGGTCCGTCCGGACACCCTCGCCGAGGTGCTCACCGGCTACCCGGACCGCGCCGCCTGTGCCGGCAAGCTGATCGACCTGGCGCTGCACGCCGGTGGGCCGGACAACGTCACCGTGGTGGTGGCCGACGTGGAGGAGGAGTAACCGGCGTTCAGCGCCGGCGTGGCGTGGCCCGCCGGGTGGGCGTCGCGGTAGCCGGGTCCTCCGGCCACGGGTGCCGGGGGTAGCGACCGCGCAGCTCGGCGCGGACCTGCGGATAGCCGGTGCGCCAGAACGACGCCAGGTCGGCGGTGACCGCCACCGGCCGCCCGGCGGGGGAGAGCAGGTGCAGCAGCACCGGCACCCGCCCGTCGCCGATGCGGGGGGCCGCGGGCCAGCCGAACGTCTCCTGGAGCTTCACCGCCAGCACCGGCGCTGCCGGGTCGCTGTAGTCCAGCCGGATCCGTGAACCACTGGGCACATCGATCCGCTCCGGTGCCAACTCGTCCAGTTGGGCGGCCTGCTTCCACGGCAGCAGCCGGCGCAGCGCCGAGGCGACGTCCACCCGGGCCAGGTCGGCGCGGCGCCGGGCGGCGGCAAACTCCGGGCCGAGCCAGGTCGGCGCGGTGGCGAGCAGCGCCTCGTCGCCCACGTCCGGCCACTCGGCACCGAGGTGGTGCCGGCCGAAGGCGAGCCGCTCGCGCAAGGCCCGGGCCGCTGGCGTCCAGGGCAGCAGTCCCAGCCCTTCCTGGCGCAGACCGGTCAGCAGCGCCTCCGCCACCTGCGCCCGGTCCGGGCGGTCCAGCCGGCGCTCCTGCAGCTCGATCGCGCCCAGTCGGGTCACCTCCCGGGCCACCACGTCTCCGTCGGACCAGCCGACCTCCCGGCGCGTGGACAGCAGCGGCCCGGCGGCCTCGCGGGCCGTCGCCTCGTCCAGCGGCGTGGCCCGGCGGATCCGCGCCGACGGCGCGCCGGGGGTGCGGTCCGCGACGGCCACCGCCAGCCAGTCGGACCCGGTCAGCCCCGACCCGGCCGCCAGCTCCGCGGCGGTCCCACCGGTCATCAGGTACGCGGACCCGCCCGGCCGCCGGACCCGGGCCAGCCGTTCCGGGTACGCCAGCCCGACCAGCAGCCCGGCGGCCAGGTCGTCGGTCAGCCCAGCGGAGCCGGCACGTCCGCCGGCTCCCGGACCGCTCGCTCGGGCGGCGCGGTCGGCGTCGCCACGGCCCTCGGGGGTGGAGCCGGCGGGCAGCGCGGCGCGCAGCCGGCGTACCTCGCCTCGCCAGCGGGCGGTCGCGGCCGGGTCGACCCCGGTCCGCAGCCGGCGCCAGCCGGCGGTCAGGTCGTCGCCCGGGCCGGCCGCGCTCTCCTCGGAGAGCAGGGCCACCACCTCGGCCGTCCGGTCGGCGCCGACCCGTCCGGCGCCGTCGAGCAGAGCCCGGGCCAGCCGCGGGTGCGCGCCGGCGGCGGCGATGGCCCGCCCCCGCCCGGTGATCCGGCCGTCCGCGTCGACCGCGCCCAGGGTGGTCAGCGTGTCCCGGGCCACCGCCATCGCCGCAGCCGGTGGCGGGTCGGGCAGGGCGAGCCCGACGCCGTCCGGCCGGCCCCAGGCGGCCAGCTCCAGCGCGAAGCCGGTCAGGTCGGCGGTGGCGATCTCCGGCTCCGGCCGGGCGGGCAGTCGCTCGTGGGTCGCCGCGGACCAGCAGCGGTAGACGGACCCGGGGGCCTCGCGGCCGGCCCGGCCGGCCCGCTGGGTGGCGGCGGCTCGGGAGACCGGCACGGTGATCAGCGCGCCGAGCCCGCGGGCCAGGTCGATGCGGGGCACCCGGGACAGTCCGGCGTCCACCACCACCCGGACGCCTGGCACGGTCAGGCTGGTCTCGGCCAGCGCGGTGGCCAGCACCACGCGGCGTCGATCTGCCGGACGCAGGGCGGCGTCCTGCTCGGCGCCGCGTTGCCGGCCGTGCAGCGGGAGCAGCGCGACAGTGTCCCGCAGGTCGGCCAGTCGGCCGGTGACCGCCGCGATCTCGCCGGCTCCGGGCAGGAAGACCAGCACGTCGCCGTCGTGCTCGCGCAGCGCCCGCCGGACGGTGGCCGCCACATGGTCGAGCAGGGACCGGTCCACCGGACCGGCTCCGGGCGGGGCGATCGGCCGGGGTGGCGGCGCCCAGATTCGCTGCACGGGGTGCAGCGCGGACTCGGCCCGTACGACCGGGGCCGGGCTGGGCCCGCCGAGCAGAGCGGCGAAGCGGTCGGTGTCCGGGGTGGCGGACATCGCCAGCAGCCACAGGTCCGGCCGGAGGGTGGCCCGCGCCTCCACCGTGAAGGCCAGCGCGAGGTCGGCGTCGAGCTGCCGCTCGTGGCACTCGTCGAGCAGCACCGCGCCCGTGCCGGGCAGCTCAGGGTCGTGGTGCAGCCGGCGGACCAGCAGGCCGGTGGTGACCACCTCCACCCGCGTTGCCGGGCTGACCCGGCGCTCGCCGCGTACCGCGTAGCCGACACGGTCACCGACCCGCTCGCCGAGCAGTTCGGCCATCCGCCGGGCGGCGGCGCGCGCGGCCACCCGGCGGGGTTGCGCGATCACCACCCGGCCGGTCACCCGGTCGGCTACGGCCAGCGGCGCGAGGGTGGTCTTGCCGGTGCCCGGCGGAGCCACCAGGACCCCGGCGCCGGCCGCGTCGAGCGCCGCGATCAGCGCCGGCAGCACCGGGCGTACCGGCAGGTCCAGGGTTTCGTCAGAGAGCACGGCCCAGTCTCGCACCGGCCCGGGTGGGTCAGTTGTGGCGCACCTCGCCGACGCCGCGCAGGAAGGTACGCCAGGCCGACGGGCCGAAGGCGAGCACCGGGCCGGAGCGGTCCTTGCTGTCCCGGACGGCGACCTGACCGTCGGCTGTCGCGACCTCCACGCAGTTGCCGTTGCCACTGCTGCGCGTGCTGGTGCGCCAGTCCGCCCGGGTCAGGTCGATTGCCGTCATCCGCGATACCTCTCGTCTGCGTCGGCGTGCCGCAGAAGCGGTCACGCAAAGTTACGAGAAGCATGCTCGATACGGGTCAACGACGCCGCCGGATCGAGCGCCATCCGACACAGCTCCTCGTGCAGAAGGCTATACCCGAGCACTTGATCGGCATCCTCCAGCGCCAGTCCCATCGTGAGGTTATCCAGGTAAACCACGGACGCGTCGGCGGCCTCGGCGAAGTTGAGGATCACGTACGGTGTGCTCATCGCGGGGTGACCGCCGGCCGCGAACGGCAGTACCTGGATTGTAACGTTGGGTAACTGCGCGATCCGGCTCATGTGGACCAGCTGTTCGGCCATCACGGCGGCGCCGCCGACCGGGCGCAACAGCACCGCCTCGTTGACCACCGCCGACAACTGAACCGGGTTGTCGCGGCGCAGCACCTCCTGCCGCTGCAGCCGAGCCGCCACCTTGCGCTCCACACCGTCCTCGCCGGCGGTGCGCCGATAGATCTCCCGGGCGTACGCCTGGGTCTGCAACAGCCCCGGCACCGACTCGGCCTCGTACGTGCGCAGCGCCGCCGCCTCGGCCTCCAGCCCGACGTAGAACTCGAACCACTCGGGCAGTACGTCGCTGTAGTTCTGCCACCAGCCGCGCTGCTGTGCACCCCGGGCGATCTCGATCAGCGCCTCGGCGTCCGCCCCGGTCACCTCGTAGAGCGCGAGCGCCGCCCGGACGTCGCGCGGCTTGATGCCGATCTGCGCGGTTTCGATCCGGGAGAGGTTGCTCTTGGACATGTCGAGCTGGCGCGCGGCGACATCGAGAGTCATGCCCGCGCGTTCCCGGAGCTGGCGGAGCTCCCGAGCGATTCGTCGACGGCGCACGGTCGGGCTGGCGGCGGGTCGGATGGCGGGGGTGGGGGTCACCGTCCGAGTCTGTCACGACAAGATCCGCAGGTCGCACATGCACGGAGTGCAACTTTCAAATCTGGGAGTTGCATTGCAGTAGCTGTCGGTGCATCCTTTCCCGGTCGCGATCACTGTGGACACATCCGTGCGGGAGGACCGTTGCTCATCGCCGACGAGTTCTTCCTGATCGCTCACAACGACAGCCGTGGCAAGGCCAAACTGCATCCGGCCGCGACCGGGCTCGGGCTGGCCGGCGGGCTGCTCGGTGAGCTGATCCTGTATGGACACATCACCGTCTCGAGCGGACGGATCACCCTCGTCGACCGACGCCCACCGGCCGACGCGCTGGCGCACACCGTGCTCGACCAGATGATCGGCGAGTCCCAGCATCAGGCGGTCGGCACCTGGCTCAGCTTCCTGGCGCAGAGCGCGACGACCTCGGTGGGGGAGCGCCTGGCCCGGGCCGGTGTGCTGCGCCGCCAGGAGAGCCGCCGGCTGCTGCGCACCTCGGTCAGCTACCTGCCGATCGACCTCAACGCGGTGGCCTGGCCGGCCACCCGGCTGCGGGCACTGCTGGACCGTCCGGACCCGCCGAGCGTGCCGGACGCCCTGCTGCTCGGCCTGGTCGTGGCCGCCGGCCTGACCCGAGAGGTGCTCTGGAGCGCCGGACCCCGCGCCCACCACCGGTTGAACGTCCTCATCCCGGCGCTGCCGGCGCCCCTGAAGGAACTCGTCGGGTACACCGAGGCCGCCGTTGGCGCCGCGGTGCTGCGCGGCGCCCCCTGATTCCCCGGTAACCCCCTCCTCGACAACCGGAGTAGTGGTATGCCCCCGACATCGACAGTCCAGCGACCCAGCAACGTCTCCGAATCTCTTGCCCGAGGCCGCCTCGGCATCCCCTCGGTGATCTTCTTCGTGCTCTCCGCCGCCGCGCCGCTGACCGTGGTGGCGGGTGTCGTCACCACCGGATACGGCGTGGTCGGGGTGACCGGCATCCCGCTGGCCTTCCTGGTGGTCGCCGCGGTGCTCGCCCTATTCTCGGTGGGCTACGTGGCGATGTCCCGCCGGGTGGAGAACGCCGGCGCCTTCTACGCCTACGTCTCCCGTGGCCTGGGCCGACCGGCCGGCGTGGCCGCCGCCTGGGTGGCGCTGACCGCGTACAACGCGCTGCAGGTCGGGCTCTACGGCACCATCGGCGTAGCCGCCGAGCCGGTGCTCGACCGGATCTTCGGCGGGCACCCGCACTGGTCGATCGTCGCCCTGGTGGCGTGGGCACTGGTCGGCCTGCTCGGCCTGCTCCGGGTGGACATCAACGGCATGGTGCTGGCGGCGCTGCTGGTCGCCGAGATCGTGGTGATCCTGATCTTCGACCTGGGACAGCTCGGCAATCCGGCCGGCGGCGAGGTCAGCTTCGCCGCGTTCTCGCCGGACAACCTCTTCGTGCCCGGGGTCGGCGCGGTGCTGGTGCTGGCCATCCTCGGGTTCGTCGGCTTCGAGTCCGCGGTGGTCTTCAGCGAGGAGAGCAAGGATCCGAAGCGGACGGTGCCGGTGGCCACGTACCTCTCGGTGGGGATCATCGCCGTGCTGTACGCGCTCTCCGCCTGGACCATGACGGTCGCCGTCGGACCGGACCAGATCGTCGCCGCGGCTGGCGAGCAGAGCGTCGGGCTGATCTTCAACCTGGCCGGGGAGCACCTCGGCGACACCGCGGTCACCATCGGCCAGGCACTCTTCCTGACCTCGGTGCTGGCCGCGATGATCTCCTTCCACAACACCACGGCCCGCTACGCGTTCGCGCTCGGCCGGGAGCGGGTGCTGCCGGCGGTGTTCGGGCAGACCTCACCGCGCAGCGGCGCGCCGCGGGCCGCCTCGCTGGCGCAGAGCGTGTTCGGCCTGCTGGTCATCCTGCTGTACGCGGTCAACGGCTGGGATCCGGTGATCAAGCTGTTCTTCTGGGTCGGCACCACTGGTGGCTTCGGCGTGCTGCTGCTGATCGCCACCACCTCGGTGGCGGTGATCGCCTACTTCGTCCGGTCGGGCGGCGGCGAGACGCTGTGGCGGCGGCTCATCGCACCCGGCCTGGCCACCGTCGCGCTCGTCGTGATCATCTGGCTGGCCGTGTCGAACTTCGCCAACCTGCTCGGCGTCGCGCCGGACTCCCCGCTGCGCTGGGCGCTGCCCGCCGTCTACCCGGTGGCGGCCGCCCTGGGCGTCAACTGGGCGCTGGTGCTGCGCAAGAGGCGTCCGGACACGTACGCCCGGATCGGCCTCGGCGCGAGCGCCGCTGCCGCGGTGCCGCCGGTGGAGCAGCCGCCGGCACCGGCCGGCGCGGAGGTATCCCGGTGAGCGTGGCCATCGACCGGCTCGGGCCGGAGGACACCGCGCTGGTGGCCGGCCGGATCGCCGAGGCGTTCACCGCCTTGGAGGTGACGCACTGGCTGGTGCCCGACGCGAGCAAGCGCGAGGCCGTGCTGGCGGGGAACTTCGAGATCCTGGTCGAGCACGCGATGCGGCACGGCCTCGTCCACGCCACCGCGGACCGGTGTGCGGTCGCCGTCTGGTTCCCGTCGGTCGGTGAGCCGGCGCCGCCGCCGACGGACTACGACGCCCGGCTCGCCGCCGCCTGCGGCGAGTGGACCGACCGGTTCCAGCATCTCGACGAGTTGTTCGCGGCCAATCACCCGCATCCTGACCACCACCACCTGGCCTTTCTGGCGACCCAGCCGGGCCGGCAGGGGCAGGGGCTGGGGACCGCGCTGCTGGCGCACCACCACGGGTGGCTGGACGAGAACGGGATGCCGGGTTACCTGGAGGCGAGCAGCGCTCGCAGCCGCGACCTGTACGCGCGGCACGGCTACCGGGCCGGCGAGCCGTTCCGGGTGCCCGACGGCACGCCGTTCTGGCCGATGTGGCGGGAGCCGGTCGGCCGCTGACGGGACCGGCCGGGTCGCTGCCCCGAGGGGAGCGACCCGGCCGGACGCCGAGCGGACCCGTTGTCACGTTCGCGTGACAACCGGTGCGGACGGTTGAGGGCCGGGTCCGCCGACCCGGCCCTCAACCGCCGAACCGCCTAGTACGCGCCGTCGAGCTGGCCGCGCAGCTTGGTCAGAGCCCGGGTCAGCAGCCGGGAGACGTGCATCTGCGAAACGCCGATCTGGTCGGCGATCTGCGACTGGGTCAGGTTGCCGTAGAACCGCAGGGTGAGGATCTTCTGCTCCCGCTCGTCGAGCGTGGCCAGCGCTGGGCCGAGGGCGACCCGCAGCTCGGCCAGCTCGAACTGGGAGTCCTCGCCGCCGAGCATGTCGCCCAGCTCGGTGGCCCGTTCGCCGTCGCCGGTCGGGGTGGACAGCGACACCGCGTTGTACGCGCGGGCGCCCTCCAGGCCCTCCAGGACCTCTTCCTCGGTGAGCTTGAGGTGGGCGGCGATGTCGGCGACCGTCGGCGACCGGCCGAGGGTCTGCAGCAGCGAGCTGTTGGCGTCGGAGATGGCCAGCCGCAGCTCCTGGAGCCGGCGGGGCACCCGGATGTCCCAGGTGCGGTCGCGGAAGTGCCGCTTGAGCTCGCCGATGATGGTGGGGATGGCGTACCCGGCGAAGTCGACGCCGCGGGACGGGTCGAACTTGTCGATCGCCTTGATCAGGCCGATCGCGGCGGTCTGCGCCAGGTCGTCGGTCGGCTCGCCCCGCCCGCTGTAGCGGTGGGCGAGGTGGTTGGCCAGCGGCAGCCAGGCCTCGATGGCCCGGTCTCGCAGCGCGGGGCGCGACGGGTGGTTGGCGGGCAGTGCGGCCATGGCGTTGAGCAGGTCGGCGGCGCTGTCGGTGAGCGCCCGCGGGTCCAGCTTCGTGGTGCTCCGGGCCGTGGTGGTCGGCTGCTCGCTAATCGTTGGCGCGGTCATGGGTGGTCCTCCCTGCACCTCGTCCGCGGATAAAAGACGTGACGCTTTGGTTTAGCTTCGTATGGGCCGTTCGGGACTCACCTTAGCCTGATCGTCTCCCCGAAATCTAGCCGAAAGGCTGATGTACTTAAGGTGTGTTCAGTAACGAAGGGAGCAAATAGGGCGGATCTCCGGATGCCTGTGAGGATCCTTACCTGGTAGGTGGCACCCCCGGTCGTCCCACCCGAGCCGGCCGATCGGCCACCCCGATCGCCTGAGCGGTCAACAGGAAATCCGACATCAGGGCCGATGTGTCGACTATCCGTCCTTGTCCCGCTGGCGGGACCGGCCGTAGCGTTGCCCGTACAGACCCGGTTCGGAGGCACCGTGCTCGATCCAGCCGCTCCCCAGCTCGTCGTGAACAGTCGCACGCTCTATTTCAGCTGGCTGCCGGCGGATCCGGACGCGGTCGCCGCCCTGGTCCCGCCCGGGCTGCGCCCCCGCCCGGACCGGCAGGTCTTCCTCAACCAGTACGTCGTCGACGACGAGACGCAGACCTCCGGCTTCGGCGCCTACTCGCTGACCTACCTCGGTGTCTCGCTGGTCGGTGTGGACGCCCCCGGCGGGCTCAGCCCGGGCGGCTGGTGGACCCACTACGTGGCCTCCAGCCGGCTGGTCCGGGAGTACGCCGCCGCCCGCGGCGCCCCGACGGTCGCCGGACGGACGCGTATCGAGGTGGGCGGTGAGGACCTGCTCTCCGAGACCGAGGTCGACGGAGCGCCGCTCATCCGGGCCCGATGTCGGGTGGGGGAGACCGGCCACGTGATCAGCAGCGGCCACCACCGCTACTTCACCCGCCGCGACGGGCAACTGCTCAGCTCGGTCTACCCGTTCGTGGCGGAGCCGGTCGCGCCGTTCGAGATCGAGTCGGTGGAGTTCCTGCAGCCCGGGCACCCGATGTACGCGCTCCGCCCCGCCAACCCGCTGACCATCGGCTTCGGCTATTACTCGCCGCGCTCCTCGTTCGCCTACCCGGGCGGGCTGACCGTGCACGGCGCCGCCGTCCTACCCGAGCCGACCAGGCAGGTTCACCAGGTGCCGGCCAACCTGGCCCGCAGCGGCCTGCCGTCCGGGTCGTAGACCAGCCGGTACAGCGGCAACGCCCACAGGCGCGTGTACCAGGGCAGCCGCTCGGGGCGGTGCGGGCGCAGCCGGCCGGGCGGACGGTCGCCCACCTGGCCGTCGTCGTACCACTGTTGCAGCGCGTCGGCGGCGGCCGTGACGGTCGCGACGGCGTCTGCCGGGTCGAGCAGGTCGGCGTCGTCCGCGCCGGCCGGGTCGCGGTCCAGGTGCTCGCGCCAGAGCCGCAGCCGCAACTCCCGGGCGAAGGCCCGTGCCCCGTCGCCCTGCCCGGCGGGATCGGTGGGCTCCCGCGGGTCACGGGTGTCGTCGAGCACCGCACAGGACAACTCGCTGTCGTGCGTCCAGGAACGGCGGTTGAAGTTGTCGCTGCCCACACTGGCCCAGACATCGTCGACCACGCAGACCTTCGCGTGCACGTAGACCGGGTCACCGGCGTGGTTCTCCACGTCGAACACGTGCACCCGCTCCGGCGCGGCCCGCTCGCACAGCGACAGCGCCTGCTCGCGGCCGACCATGTTCGGTGGCAGCGCGAGCCTGCCGTCCACATCCGGGTGCCGGGGCACCACGGCGATCAGGTGCAGCTCCGGATTGTCGCGCAGGGCGTGTGCGAACAGGTCCGCCACCTCGGTCGACCAGAGGTACTGGTCCTCCAGGTAGATGAGGCGGCGCGCGCGGTGTACCGCCTTGGTGTAGCCCCGGGCAACGGTCCGCTCGCCGTCCGGTGCGAAGGAGTAGCGCGGCCGGACGGCGGGGTAGGTGCGCAGCACCTGGATCTGGTGCGGCCCGCAGGGCGGCGGCTCGGCCGGCTGCTCGGGCAGCGGGTCGGGGCGCAGGTCGGCGCCGCGTAGCCGGTCCCGCAGGTAGGCCATCGGGTTCTCCGAGTCCAGCGGCATCGGGTCGGTCCAGCGCTCCCGGAACACCGTGTCCAGTGCGTCGACCACCGGGCCACGCACCGCGAGCTGCACGTCGTGCCAGGGCGGGTTCGGGCCGTACCGGGGAGACATCTGCACCGGCTGCGGGTCGCCGCGGTGCGCGGCGTCATCACGGCGGCTGTGGCACAGGTCGATCCCGCCAGCGAACGCGATGTCCCGCTCCGGGGCGCCCGGGTGCCGCAGCACCACCAGCTTCTGGTGGTGCGAGCCGCCGCGCCGGACCCGCTGGTCGAGCAGCACCTCGCCGCCGGCCGCGGAGATCGTCTCGCTGAGGTCGCGGTTCTCCGCCTCGCTGTAGGACAGCGCGTCGAGGTGTGAGCGCCAGATCAGCCCCTTCACCACCACCCCGCGCTGGGCGGCCTGGGCGAAGAGTTGGGCCACGGTCGGGCCGTCCGGGCGCAGCCGCTGGTCCGGGTCACCCCGCCAGTCGGTGAAGAACAGGTGGTCGCCCTCGGTGAGTGATTCCACCTCGTCGACCAGCCGGTCGAAGTACGCCGCACCGTGAATCAACGGCTCGGCGAGGTTTCCGGTGGTCCAAACGGGTAAATCAGAGACCGGGTTGGCGCGTTCCTGCGCGGTGAGGAACCAGTCCTGCAATGGCAACGTCCAGCCCTCCCCGAGGTCGACAACGTCCTCACGGTAGGACCCCGGCCGTGCAACCGCACGCCAGGTCGACGGACCAGTCGACCTGACCGCCGCCATGTTCGACGCGCGACAACCGAGGAGGCCACACCATGCCCCGCGAGACGACGAACCCCGTGACCGAGTACCGCGAGCCGGCGGTGGAGAGCGAACGGGGGGCGCTGGTAGCGGTGTTGGTGATGGTGATTCTGGGGGTCGCTGGGATATTTGCGGTCTCCTGAGGTGGCGCCGGGCCCCGGGTTGAAGCGGGGGCGCCGGCGCCGATCTCAGAGGTCGACCGTGGTCAGGGCCGAGCGCCCTGACCACCGGTGTGCGGCAGCCGCTCGGTGGGAATCACGCCGAGCCGGCCGGCCTGGAAGTCCTCGAACGCCTGGATCAGCTCGTCCCGGGTGTTCATCACGAACGGGCCGTACTGTGCCACCGGCTCCCGGATCGGCTGACCACCCATGATGTAGAGGTCCAGCGCCGGGGTGTTGCTGTCCTGCGTGGTGTCCGCGCTGAAGCGCAGCGCGTCGCCCGGACCGTGCACCGCGAGCTGGCCGGTACGCACCGGCCGTCGGTCGGTGCCGACGGTGCCGCGCCCGCCGAGGACGTACACCAGGGCGTTGAACTCCGGCTGCCAGGGCAGGTCGACCTGCGCCCCCGGCTGCACGGTCACGTGGGTGATGGTGATCGGGGTGAAGGTGGAACCCGGGCCGCGGTGCCCGGCCACCTCACCGGCGATGACCCGGATCAGCGCGCCGCCGTCCGGCGTGGTGAGCAGCGCCGACTCCCGCCCCCGGATGTCCTGGTAGCGGGGCGGGTTCATCTTGGCGGAGCGGGGCAGGTTGACCCAGAGCTGGGTGCCGTGGAAGAGCCCACCGCTCATCACCAGGTGCTCCGGCGGGGCCTCGATGTGCAGCAGGCCGCTGCCGGCCGTCATCCACTGGGTGTCCCCGTCGGTGATGGTGCCGCCGCCACCCTGCGAGTCCTGGTGGTCGAAGACGCCGTCGATGATGTACGTGACGGTCTCGAAGCCGCGGTGCGGGTGCCACGGGGTGCCCTTGGGCTCGCCCGGCGCGTAGTCCACCTCACCCATCTGGTCGAGGTGGATGAACGGGTCGAGGTCGCTGGTCGGCACCCCGGCGAAGGCCCGGCGGACCGGGAAGCCCTCACCCTCGAAGCCGCTGGGCGCGGTGGTCACCTTGCGGACCGGGCGGATCTTGGTGGACTCGTCGAGCTGGGGCAGGCGCGGCAGGACGAGAACGTTGTCAACGGTGATCGCGGGCATCGAAGGCTCCTAGTTCGTGGCGTGGGTGGTCGAGGTCGCCCGGGCCGCCCGTAGGCGGGCGCCGAGCCGGTCGAAGACCCGGGTGAGGCAGGCGACCTCGGCGTCGTCGAGGTCGTCCATCAGGTGGGTACGCACCGACGCCAGATGGTGGGGTGCGGCTTCCCGCAGGGCGAGCAGCCCGGCGGCGGTGAGCACCGCCTCGCTGCCCCGTCGGTCGTCCGGGCAGGACTCCTTGCTGACCAGGCCGCGGCGTTGCATCGAGGAGATCTGGTACGTCAGTCGGCTGGGCGAGAAGACCAGTCGGCCAGCCAGCTCGCCCATCCGCAGCCGCTGCCCCGGCACCTCGGAGAGCAGGACCAGCACGTGGTAGTCGGCGAAGCTGAGGTCGCTGTCGGCGCGCAGGTCCTCTTCCAGCTGGGTGTAGAGGCGCTGGCTGGCCTCGATGTAGGCGCGCCAGGCGGCCGATCGGGCACTGTCCAGGTTCTCGGTCACGTCCATGACGATAGCACTCTTTAAAAATTTAACTAGTGCCTTGAATAGTCGTGTGGGTCACGTCCTGGCGGTCTATCGGAGCGGTTCGTGCAGCTTTGAAGGAAGCCGGCGGGAATCCCGCGGCGGAGCCGCGCCGCGATGTGCCAGACTCCGGCGTCGTGGAACACGTGGAACTCACCGCCGCCGACCTGTTGCTACGTCCCTGGCGGGAGACGGACGCCCCGGCGGTACGCGACGCCCTACGCGACCCGGCCATCGCCCAGTGGAACCCGCACGGTGGCGGACCGATCGACGACGAGAGCGCCCTGCTCTGGGTGCGCCGCCGGGCCGACTGGTCCGCCGGCGACCACGCCTCGATGGCGGTGACCGCCGCGGCCGGTGGCGTGCTGCTGGGCTCGGTGTCGCTGCACCACATCCACCACGGCGACGCGTCCATCGGGTACTGGACGGTGCCGGCGGCGCGCGGGCGCGGGGTGGCGGTACGCGCCGTCGTCCGGCTCACCGACTGGGCGTTCACCGAGGTCGGACTGCACCGGGTGGAGCTGTGCCACGCGGTGGCCAACGCGGCCTCCTGCCGGGTCGCCGACCGGGCCGGCTATCCCGCCGAGGGGACCCTGCGCGAGTCGTACCGGTACGGCGATGGCCGCCGCCACGACGAGCACCTGCACGCCCGGCTGGCCACCGACCGCTGAGCGACTCGCGGGCCGGCCGTCACTCGACCACCTTGCGCAGGAAGGCGGCGAGGGTGGTCGTCGTTCGCTCGATCTTCTCGTCCAGGGTGATGGTCTCGTGCAGGCGTCGCCCGCCGGCCTTCTTCCCGCGCAGGTAGAGCGAGCAGGCCAGGTCGGAGCAGATGTAGACGCCCACGGAGTTGCCCTGGCGCCCGTCCCGCCCGGCCTTGCGGGCCGTCATCAGCGAGACGCCGTCGCCGGTGTGGGTGGTCAGGCACAGCGAGCACATGCTGCGCCGGACACGGGTGGTCTGCGCGGCCACCCGCAACGCCACCCCGACCAGCCCGCTGTCGGACTCGGCGACCAGGTAGGCCCGCTGGGCCGCGGCGGGATCCCGCCACCCGAGGAAGTCAAGATCGTGCCAGGGGCGCAGAGCGAGATCGTTCGGTACGGCCAGCCGCTTCGTCTCGCCCTGGGTGCAGTTGACGAAAGACGAGCGGATGGCGGGCTCGGTTATCGCTAGCATAGGTAGTAGCCTAGCCATCCTAGGCAAACGATTAAGGCGACTAGGTTTGGGGTGTGCTGCATGGCACGTGCGGGGGTGACCGCCGAACGCCTGACCCTGGCCGCGGCGGAGTTGGCCGACGAGGCGGGCATGGAGAACGTGACCGTCGCGGCGCTCGCCCGCCACTTCGGCGTCAAGGACGCGAGCCTGTACTTCCA
The DNA here is from genome assembly GCF_042897975.1 of Micromonospora sp. NPDC000668. NCBI lineage: Bacteria > Bacillati > Actinomycetota > Actinomycetes > Micromonosporales > Micromonosporaceae > Micromonospora > Micromonospora sp. NPDC000668. The sequence goes on along the minus strand of NZ_JBIAYP010000007.1, from coordinate 292,719 downwards.
CATCAGGAACGGACAGGACCTGCGGGTCAGGGTGGCGCTGCTGGCGCTCGCGGAGCTCGCCGACCGGGTCGGCGCCGCGCTGGCCGGTCGCGCGGGCAAGGACGCGCTGGTGGCCTTCGCCAACGCCTACCGGGGCTACGCGAAGCAGCACCCGGGTCGGTACGCCGCGATGCAGATCGACCTCGACCCGGAGACGGCGGCCGCGAGCGCCGGCGTCCGGCACGCGGAGATGACGCGGGCGATCCTGCGCGGCTACCGGCTGCCCGAGCCCGACCAGACCGACGCGGTACGGATGATGCACAGCACGTTCCACGGCTTCGTGAGCCTGGAGAGGACCGGCGGTTTCCGCCACACGCCGCGTACGACGGACGACTCGTGGTCCCGCACCCTGGACGCCCTCGACGCCGTCCTCAGCAACTGGCCGCCCGCCCAGAGCGCCGATCCGGAGACCGCTCGGTGACGGACGGCAACCGCCTAGGCTCGACGTGTGGATGATCTGGAGCTGGCCGACTGGCGGGAGCGGGTAGCCCGGCTGTACCTGTCCGACGTCGACCTGACCGGCTTCCGCGCCGGCCGCGACAACCTCTTCGCCACCCACCCGCAGAGCCCGATCCCACCTGCGGAGCGGCCCGGCTTCACCGGGGTGCGCTACTTCCCGGCCAACCCCGAAGCCGTGGTGGAGGCGCCGCTGCGGCCGGCCAGCGGCGAGCTGCGGGTGGACACCGGCGGCCCGGACGGGGTCGTCGCGTACCGACGGGTGGCGGTGGCCGAGACGCCCTGGGGGCCGCTGACCCTGTGGTGGATCGAGGCGTACGGGGGAGGGCTGTTCGTGCCGCTGCGCGACGGCACCTGCGGGCAGGAGACCTACGGCGGTGGCCGGTACCTCACCGACACGGTGAAGGGCACCTTCGGCCGGGGCGTCGAGCTGCTGCCCGGCGACCGGGTGCGGCTCGACGCCAACTACCTCTACAACCCGAGCTGCGCGTACGACGAGCGCTGGGCCTGCCCGCTCGCCCCGCCGGAGAACCGGGTCGACGTGCCCCTGCGGGCCGGCGAGCTGGCGTACCACGGCTGACGGCCGCCCCGGCGTGCTGCCGGGACGGCCGGTCGACCGGTGGCTCAGCCGGCTTTCGTGGCCGAGCTTGGCATGTTCAGCCGGCCCAGCAACTGCCGTGCCTGGTCGGCGAGCTGCGCGTCGACGGTCACCGCGTACTGGCCGGCGCGTAGCGAGCTGGCCGAGGTGAAGTCCCGCTGCCCGCCGGTCATCGCGTGCGCGACCGCGCCGAACACGGCACCCCAGATCGCGCCGATGACCAGCCCGACGAGAATCACCGCCAGCCAGTTTCCGACGGTGAAGATGCCGAACAACAGGCCGATGAAGAGCCCGAACCAGGCGCCGGTGCCGGCCCCGAGCAGGGCGGCGCGTCCGGTGGTCATCCGGCCGAGCACCGTCTCCACCAGAGTGAGGTTGGTGCCGACGATGGCAGTGTTCTCCACCGGGAAGCGGTTGTCGGCGAGATAGTCGACCACGCGCTGGGCGGACGGATAGTCCGGGTATGAGCCGATAGTCACCGTGGGCGGGCCGGTCTCCGGCCCGTGCCCGTCACCGGCCGGCGCCGACAGACGGCCTGCCGGCCCGGACGGGAGCAGGTCGCCCCGGTTGGCGGACCGCCAGGCGGCGGCCGGCCCTGAAGCTGACGTCATGAGCATCCTCCCTCGTCAACCCTCCGGGTTCCCGCCTGCGCAGCCCGATAACGCCAGCTACCGCCGTTGATGCCGTCGCACCTGGCAGGAATGCGCCCGGACGCCCCGGGTAGGTAGCCAGGTGCAGAGCGGACAGATCAGCGACCACGGCTTCCTCGCCGACGGCCGCAGCGCGGCGCTGGTGGACCGCTCCGGATCGGTGAACTGGTGGTGCCCGGGCCGGTTCGACGCGCCGTCGGTGTTCGGACGGCTGCTCGACGACGGCGCCGGGCACTGGTCGATCCGACCGGAGGGCGACTACACCGTCGACCGCTGCTACCTCGACGACACCCTGGTGCTGCGGACCGTCTTCCGTACCGGGCAGGGGGAGGTGGCGCTGACCGACGCGCTCGCCTTCGAGCCCGGCGCCCGGGGCCACGACATCGGGCTGCGCTCGCCGCAGGTGCTGGTCCGCAGCGTGCAGAGCCTCTCCGGCGAGGTCCCGATGCGGATGCACTACCGGCCCCGCTTCGAGTACGGGCGGACCACCGCGTTCCTCATCGAGCGGGACGGCACGCTGGAGGCCACCGCCGGGGCCGCCCGGCTCACCCTGCGCGGCACCATGCGGCTCGACTGTGGCGAGGGCGAGGCCACGACGACGTTCACCGCCCGTGCCGGCTCGGTGCACAACTTCACCCTCGGGTACGCCCCGACCTACGACGCCCCGCCGCCGGAGGTGCCGGACGCCGATCGGACGATCGCCGACACCGTCGCCGGGTGGCGGTCCTGGACCCGGGAGCACCCCTACCAGGGGTGTTACCCCGAGCAGGTGCGGCGCAGCGCGCTGGTAGTGCAGGGCATGACGTACCGGCCGAGCGGTGCGGTGGTGGCCGCGGCGACCACCTCGCTGCCGGAGAAGCTGGGCGGAACCCGGAACTACGACTACCGCTACGTCTGGGTGCGCGACTTCAGCCTCACCCTGCGGGCGCTGTGGCGGTCAGCCTGCTTCGACGAGGTGCAGCGGCAGTTCTCCTGGGTGAGTCGGGCGATGGGCCGGATCGGCGAGGAGCCGGTGCCGATCATGTACGGGGTGCAGGGGGAGCGGGACCTCACCGAGCACCGCCTGGACCAGCTCGCCGGTTACCGCCACAGCCCGCCAGTGCTGATCGGCAACGACGCGTGGCGGCAGCGGCAGACCGACATCTTCGGCGAGGCGCTGGACGCCGCCTGGCTGATGCGCGACAAGTTGGAACCGATGGAACCGGAGGTGCAGCACGTGCTGCGGGTGCTCGCCGACCAGGCCGTACTGGACTGGCGGCGGCCGGACGCGGGCATGTGGGAGGAGCGCGGGATCGAACACCACCACGTCTCCTCGAAGGTGCAGTGCTGGGTCGCGCTGGACCGGGCGGTCCGCTTCGGCGAACGGCTCGGCGGGTCGCAGGACGTGGCACGCTGGGCGGCCGCCCGCGACGAGGTGCGCGCGACGGTGCTGGAACGGGGGTGGAACGACCGGCTCGGGGCGTACACCGGAAGTTTCGATTCCGACGACCTGGACGCCTCGGTGCTGGTGATGCCGCTGGTGGGGTTCCTGCCGGCGGACGACTCGCGGATGCGTTCGACGGTCCGCGCGGTGGAGCGGCGGCTGTCCCACGACGGCCTGCTGCGGCGCTGGGACGGCGACCCGGCGGGCTTCGTCATCTGCTCGTTCTGGCTGGTGGGTTGTCTGGCGCTGGGCGGCGAGCGGGACCGCGCGCACGAGCTGTTCGGCACGTTGGCCGGTCGGGTCAACGACCTCGGCCTGTTCGCCGAGCAGATCGACCCGCTGACCGGGGAGCAGTTGGGCAACTTCCCCCAGGCGTTCTCGCACATCGGCCTGATCAACGCCGCGGGTCAGCTCACCGACGTCGAGCAGGACCCGGCGCTACGCCATCGCGGCATGGCTCCGCCGCACTTCACCCCGATGAAGCACTGAGACCGGAGATCAAGGCCCTCGGGCGAACGGCCGAGGCCCGGGGGAGAATGCTCGGATGCGGCTGGTGCTCACGGCGGACACCCACCTACCGAAGCGCGCCCGGGACCTGCCCGGGCCGCTCTGGGCGGCGATCGAGGCGGCGGACGTGGTGGTGCACGCCGGTGACTGGGTGGACGAGTCGCTGCTCGACGAGATGCTCGCGCGCTCGCGCCGGCTGATCGGCGTGTACGGCAACAACGACGGCCCGGCGTTGCGCGCCCGGCTGCCGGAAGTGGCGCGGGCGGACCTCGATGGCCTGCGGATGGCCGTGGTGCACGAGACCGGCCCGCGGACCGGTCGCGAGCAGCGGTGCGCGGCCCGTTTCCCCGACGTCGATCTGCTCGTCTTCGGTCACTCGCACATCCCCTGGGACACCGAGGCCCCCGGTGGTCTCCGCCTGCTCAACCCCGGCTCACCCACCGACCGCCGCTCCCAGCCCCATGCCACCTTTCAAACCGCGGAAATCCACGCCACCGGCCTGACCAAGGTCACCCTGCACAGCCTCCCCCGCCGCTGACCCGCGACCCCTCCACCGCCGGTTCATGCCCGCCGGCTGCCCCACCGGCACCTACGATCACCGGATGAGCGTGGACCGGTCGGGCGTGGTGGTGGTCGGCGCGGGCATCGCCGGAGTGGCCTGCGCGGTGGAGTTGGCCGCAGCCGGAGTGCCCGTGCAGGTCCGGGAGCGGGGGCACGTCTGCGGCGGCCGGATGGCCAGCAAACGCTTCGAGGGCCGTCCCGCCGATATCGGCGCCGCCTACTTCACCGCCGACGACCCGGACTTCGCCGCCGTGGTCGAGCGGTGGCGCGCTGCCGGCCTGGTCCGCGAATGGACCGACACCTTCCAGGCGTACGACCGGAACGGGCGCCACGACGTGCCCGGACCGATGCGCTTCGCCGCGCCGCGCGGGCTGCGGTCGCTGGTCGAACACCTGGCCGGCGCGGTGCCGGTGACCGTCGACCGGTTGGTGCTCACCGTGGAGCCCGGGCCTGTCGTGGACGGCCACCCGTGCGCGGCGGTCGCCCTGGCCATGCCGGGCCCGCAGGCCGCCCTGCTGCTCGACCCGGACCTGGCCGACGCCACCCGGGCCGTCCAGGCGCAGCGGTGGTCGCCGTCGCTGGCCGCGGTGCTGCGCTTCCCGAGCCGACGCTGGCCGGACTTCCGTGGCGCGTTCGTCAACGACCACCCGGTGCTCAAGCTGGTCTGCGACGACGGCGACCGGCGGGGCGACGGGGGGCCGGTGCTGGTCGCGCACACCGTGCCGGAGTTCGCCGCCGGACACCTGGCCCAGCCGATCGGGGCCGGTCCGGCGATCGAGCAGGCGGTCCGGGACCTGTTGGGACTACCCGAGGCGGCCGCCGACGTGCACGTGCACCGCTGGACGTACGCGCAGCCGACCGCCGGTGCCGACGGCAACACGCACCACCTGGACGCCGACGGAATCGGCCTGGCCGGCGACGCGTTCGGCAAGCCCCGGGTGCAGAGTGCCTGGCGCTCCGGCCGGGACCTCGGTCGCGCCCTGGCAGTTCGCCTCGCCTGACCGCAGGTCCCGGCCGGCGGGGCTGGCGTTCAGGCGTGCCCGGCGGCGACGGGCTGGGTGGATGTGTCCCGTTCGGTCGGGTCGGAGGTCCGCTCGCCCTCGCGGTCCAGCAACTGCATGACCGGGGTCGCCGCGATGCCGTGCACCACCACGGACACGAGCACCACCAGCCCGACGGTGGCCCAGAGCAGCTCCGCCTGCGGGAAGTCGGCCTTCGTGGTGGCGTACGCGAGGTAGTAGAACGACCCCACCCCGCGGATGCCGAACAACGAGATCACCCAGTGCTCGGCCGGTCGGCCCGGTGCGCCCCGCAGCGACAACCAGCCGACCAGTGGCCGTACCAGGAACACCAGCGCCAGCCCGACGGCCGCCGCCGGCCAGGTCAGCGGGCCGAGCAGGCCGCCCACGATCGCGCCACCGAGCAGCAGCAGGAGCACCAGGGTGAGCAGCCGCTCGATCTGCTCGGCGAAGTCGTGCAGCACGGAGTGGAACTCGTGGGTCCGCTCGGCGGCCCGGATCGCGCGGGCGGCCACGAAGACCGCCAGGAAGCCGTACCCGCCGACCACCTCCACCAGCCCGTACGCCAGGAACGTGGCGGCCAGCGCCAGGAAGCCCTCGGCGTGCCGGGCCAGCCGGAGCTGGCTGGGCGCCCGGAAGAACAGCTTGCCGAGCAGCCAGCCGATGAGCAGCCCGCCACCGACCCCGACGCCCACCTTCCAGAGCACGTCGACGGTCAACCAGTCGACCAGCCAGTCGCTCGGGGCGAGGCTGGTCGAGGCGATCGCGATGGCCGCGTAGACGAAGGGGAACGCCAACCCGTCGTTGAGGCCGGCCTCGGAGGTCAACGCGAAGCGGACCTCGTCCTCGGAATCCTCCACGTCGGTCGGTTCGCCGACCTGCACGTCGGCGGCGAGCACCGGATCGGTCGGTGCCAGGGCGGCGCCCAGCAGCAGCGCGGCGGCCGGCACCAGCCCCGCCCACCACCAGCCCAGCAGCGCCACCGCCGCGATGCACAACGGCATCGCGATGACCAGCAACCGCCAGGTGGACGACCACCGAGCCCAGCTCAACGGCCGGTCGATCTTGAGCCCGGCGCCCATCAGGGCGACGATCACCCCGATCTCGGTCAGGTGGGTGGTCAGCACCGGATGGGCCAGCGGATCCGGGGTCGGCAGCCCCACCGGCAGGACGAAGACCAGCATGCCGAGGGCGAGGAACGCGATCGGCATGGACAGCGGGCGTTGCTCCAGCACCCGGGGCAGGATGCCTGCGAGCAGGGCGCCCACGCCCACCAGCGCGAAAGCAACGTCTACCGGCTCCACCGTGCCACCCTCCGACCGCGCCCACGAGTTGCGGGCAGGTGGTGACACACCATGCCCCGGAGGCCGTACGTGTAAGCCTTCTCAGCGACCGGAACCGGTGTGAGCCTCAGCGCGGCCGGATGACGGGCGAATCGTCCAGTGTGGCCAGCAGCGCGGCCGGATCGTCGTACACCGCCACCGCGCCGGCACCGGCCAGCTCACCCCGGCTGGTCCCGCCGCAGGTGAGCCCGACGCACGGGATGTCCAGCTTGCCGGCCGCCGCGACGTCCCAGACCGAGTCGCCGACGAAGACCACCCGCTCGGCGGCCAGCCCGGACTGGTCCAGCGCGGCGACCAGGATGTCCGGGGCCGGCTTGCTCTGCTGGGCGTCCGCCGACGAGGTGACCGTGTCGATCACGTCGTCGGCGGCCAACGCCCGGCGCAGCGCGCCGACCTCGTGTTCCGAGGCGGAGGTGGCGAGCACCACCCGCAGCCCCCGCTCGGCGCATGCGCGCAGCAGGTCCGCCGACCCGGGCAGCGGCGTGAGCCGCTCCCAGTACTCGGCGTACAGGGTGTCGTGCGCGTCGCGCAGCTTCCCGTCGGCGTCGCGGTCCCGCTCCGGGCCGAGCAGGTGGTCCAGGAGCTTGTCCGAACCCATCCCGATCGAGCGGTGCACCGTCGCCATCGGCACCGGCTGGTCGGTCTGGCGGAGCGCCTCCCACCAGCTCACGGTGTGCAGGAAGGTGGTATCGACCAGGGTGCCGTCGACGTCGAAGAGGACCCCGGCGGGTCGGTCGGTGCGCATGGGCGTCCTCCTACCCGCTCAGTGCCCGGCTGATCCAGCCAGGCCCCGGGAACGCCCAGCCGGTTTCAGCGGCCCTCGGCCGGCGGGACGAGGATCTCGAACCAGACCGTGGAGCCGCGGACCGTCGGGTCGGTGCCCCAGGCGTCGCTGAGCTCCTCGATCAGGCCGAGCCCGCGCCCGCGACTGCTCAACGTGTCGGTCCGGGTCCGGGTCACGGTGCCCCGGGTGCCGGAATCGGCGACCGAGACCAGCAGCCGCTCAGGACTGAGGTCGACCGCCACCCGGGCGGCGGTGCCGGCGTGCAGCAGCGCGTTGGTGGTCAACTCGCTGGTGCACAGCACCGCCGCGCCGATCACCGACTCGGGCACCTGCCACTCGGCGAGCTGGCCGGTCATCCAGTGCCGGACCCGGCTGGGCGCGGTCGGTTCCGCCGGCACCTCGATGCTCGCCGACCGGCTCGGTTTGAGCGCGTGCTCGACCGCCAACACCGCCACGTCGTCCTCGGTTCCGCCCGACACCGCGGCGGTGGCCACCGCGCAGAGCGCGCGAGGGTCGCCGCTGCCGGCCTTGGCGATCGCATCAACGAGGGCGTCCAGGCCGGCGGTGAGGCTCTGCCGACGGCGCTCCACCACCCCGTCACTGAACAGCAGCAGGGTGTCGCCGGGGCGGAACGCGACGGTGGTGGTGGCCGGCTGGCCACCCAGCCCCAGAGGGGGACCGGTCGGCACGTCCACGTACTCGGCGTGGGAGCGGCCGTCCGGGTCGCAGCGGCGGATCAGCGGCGCGGGGTGGCCGGCGCTGGCCAGGGTCAGTTCCTGCCGCTCCGCGTCGACCACCCCGAACACCACGGTGACGAACAGTTCGTGCGTGCCGGCCTCCGCGCCCAGGCTGGTCACCAGCCGGTCCAGCCCGGTCAGCACCGCGTCCGGGGCCGGGTCGGCCAGGGCCAGCGCGCGCAGCGCCGCACGAACCTGACCCATCCGCGCCGCGGCCTGGACGTCGTGCCCGGCCACGTCGCCCAGCACGACGCCGAGCCCACCGGTGGGCAGCAGGAAAGCGTCGTAGAAGTCCCCGCCGGCCGCGTTGCCGTCCACCCCCGGGTCGTAGCGGGCCGCGATCCGCAGCCGGGGAAGGGCCGGCAGGTGTTCCGGCAGCATGCTGCGTTGCAGCAGCTGTGCGGTGCCGTGCTGAGTCTCGAACCGGCGGGCCCGTTCGGCCGCCTGGCCGATCAGCTCGGCCGAGGCGGCCAGCAATGCCCGCTCGGCGGCCGACCAGGTGTGCGGCACCCCGTAGCCGACCGCCAGCCCGCCGCGGACCACCGAGGTGCCCAGTGGCAGCGCGGCCATCGCGCGGATCTTCTGATCGTGGCGGTCGACCGCGGTCTCCAGCAGCGGGTGCCCGTCGTGGGTGAACGACGACGCGCCGGAGCGGGCCGCCTGCACCACCGGAGCCGACCAGTCCACCGGGGTACGTCGCCAGAGCGGCGGCAGCCGCTCGTCGGCCTCGTCCATCAGCTCGCCGCGTACCCGGCGCACCATCCGCCAACCGCCGCCGCCCTCGTCGACGGCGAACGCGACCGAGTCGGCGTCGAACGTGGTGATCGCGTACCGCAGCGCCACCCGGGCCACGTCATCGAGGGTGAGGGTGCCGGCGAGCGCGGCGGCGACCTCGCTGAGGCTCTGCAACTGCTCGGTGACGTGGGTGGTCTCGGCGGCGACCGTCAGCATCCCGACGATCTGCCCGGTGCTGTCGTGCACCGGTGAGTAGCTCCGGGTGAAGACCGCCTGCTCGGTCACGCCGGAGCGGCCCCGGCCCATGGGGAGCGTGGCCTCCTTCTCCAGGAACGGCACGCCCTGCCGGTAGGCGCGCTCGATCACCTCACCGACACCGGGCAGCGCCCAGATCTCGGCGTGCACCTCGGCGGACGGGCGGCCGAGGGCGGTCGGGTGCTTGCTGCCCAGCAGCTCGGCGTAGCCGTCGTTGTAGAGCAGGACAAGGTCGTCGCCGTACGCCAGCGCCATCGGCATCGGCGAGGCGAGGACCAGCTCGACCACGGCCCGGATCGCCGGGTCCCACCGCTCGGGCGGGCCGAGCGAGGTGCCAGCCCAGTCGTGGGCGAGTACGGCGCCAGCAGCGCTGTGCCCGGTGGACGCCCCCGGGACCGGAGTTGCTGGCGTGGGGACTCGCCCGACCGTTCCTGGCATGTCCGCAGCCTAGCCGGCCGTCCGGCGACCGCATCCGATCATGCCCGTGGGCCGTGGCGTGCCCCGTCGCGGTGTCTGTTCGGGCAGTTCAGGGTCGCTGTCCGGCGACTTGTCGGAAAAAACGCGGCGAGTTGCGCGGACTGCCGCACCGGTGGCCGGGTATGCGCCCGGCGGAGTCCATGCGACAGGAGGGACATCATGCTGAAAACCCTCGCGGTCGGGCAGGCCGACATCGGTGACGCCATCGCCGACACCTGGAGGTCGGTGCTGCTCTTCATCCCGAAGGCCGTCGCCTTCATCGTGATCCTCGTGGTCGGCTGGCTCATCGCCAGAGCGGTCCTGAAAATCGTGGACGCGGCCCTGGAACGGGTGAACTTCGACCGGGCGGTCGAACGCGGCGGCATCAAACGAGCGCTGGAAAGGACCAAGTACGACGCCAGTGACATTCTGGCCAGACTGGCGTACTACGCGGTACTGCTGTTCACGCTGCAGTTCGCGTTCGGGGTCTGGGGACCCAACGCGATCAGTGACCTGATCGCCGGCGTGGTGGCCTGGCTGCCGCGCGCTTTCGTGGCGATCATCGTCGTGGTGGTGGCGGCCGCGATCGCGAGCGCCGTCCGCGATCTGGTCACCGGGGCGCTGGGCGGGCTCTCGTACGGCAAGGTCCTGGCCGATCTGACGGCGATCTTCATCATCGCGCTCGGCGTGATCGCCGCGCTGAACCAGGTGGGTATCGCCACCACGGTGACCACGCCGGTGCTGATCGCGGTGCTCGCCACGGTGGCCGGCATCCTGATCGTCGGTGTCGGTGGTGGCCTGGTGAAGCCCATGCAGAGGCGCTGGGACGGCTGGCTGGACCGCGCTGCCGAGGAGGCCCGGGCGGTGCAGCAGCAGCGTCAGGCCACGACGGCCGGGCGCGGCGACGTGGAGCGGCAGATGGCCGACCGTGGGGGCGACCGCACCCAGGCCATGCCGCGGGTCGACGAGCAGTCGACGATGGCCGGTGGGCGCGGCACGTACCAGTCCGGTGCGGCCGACGAGACCCAGCAGTACCGCCCGTAGCGGGACGGCACGGCCGGTGGGGAGGGTGTCCGCGTGTCGCGCGGGCGCCCTCTCCGCGTGTCAGGCCCGGTCGAGCGAGCGGGCCAGCTCGCAGACCGCGAGCAGCCGGGTGAGCAGCCACTCCGGCTCACTCCAGTCCACCGGGCCGCTCGGCAGCGTCCACCCGTGCTCCAGTGCGGCCGTGCGGACCCCCTCGGCGTAGCCGGCGAGGGCCGCGGCGGTCAGCGGGCGGCGGTCCCCGTCGAGGCTGTCCCGCACGGCGGCCGCGTGCTGGTCGACGAGGGCCAGCAGCCCGGGCCGCGCGGCGGCGGCGGCGAGCCCGACGGTGCCCACGGAGACGGTGAGGGCGGCCAGGCTGGACCGCGCCGAGTCGACGGCGGAACGGGCGGCGACCCGGGTGAACGGCACACGCATGGTGACCGAGGCTAACCGACCGGTCACCGGGTCGACCTCGGCCGCTCGGCGGGTGTCGGGTACGCCACTGGCCGATTCGGGCTGGCCGTGGGGGTTGATCCGGCACAGACGGGGCAGCAGGAGAACCACCCGCACACGACGGCACAGGGCACGGAGGTACGGATGGGACAGCAGGCGGACCGGCCGGACGAGCAGCACCGCCGGCCGGCCGGGGTGAGCGACGAGACCGTCGCCGCGCTCGGCAAGCTCAGCGAGGCGCTGGAGTGCGTGGAGCGGGCCCGTGGGCACCTCTACTCACTGCACCAGCTGATCGGGCACGCCGACCTGATGCTCGACGACGCGGTGGAGCTGTTCCGCGCCGCCGGGCACCCACAGATCGCCGACCGGATCGACACCGAGCTGCTGGGCCGCAACGTCATCGCCGGTCGGTGGACGTTCCAGATCGTCGAGGACTTCGACGACGGCTACCACGCGCTGTTCCAGGAGTTGGACCAGCGGGCCCGTGACGAGCTGGTGGGCGGGCGGCGGCACCTCTACGAGGCGGAGATGAAGGAGCGCCGCCGTAGCCCGGGCCGGCCGGGGCATGAGGCCCGACCGGGCACCGAGGGCTAGGGCTAGTCGCCGGTCGCGTCGGCCGGGCGCCGCCGCGCGGCGTCGTCGGCGATGATCACGGTGGCCACCATGAGCGCGACGCAGAGGCTGAACAGCCACGACTCGTCGGCGACGAGCCAGGCGGACACGGGCGCCTGGAGCGCGGCGAGCATGAAGCCGAGCCAGGCGAGCCGGCGCTGACGCGGGGAGAGGATTCCGGAGCCCTGATGCATCCCGAAATTCTTACGCGCATCGGCTGGATTGCCGTCCTCCGATCGGCCGATTCTGGATGAGCTGTCCGTTTTCTCGACCGTCCGGACATCACTTCTTCTCGCGACGAGCGGTCGTCCGGAGGTGGCGCTAGGGTGCGGCTGCGGCAGGATGGGGTCCCGTGTCCACCGCGCCCGCGCCACCCCGCGCCTCGTTGCTCCTGCTGGCCTACCTCGCCTTCGTCAGTCTCGGCCTGCCCGACGGGCTGCTCGGCGTCGGCTGGCCCTCGATCCGGTCCGACTTCGGCGTACCGACCGAGGCGGTCGGGCTGTTGCTCACCGCGGGCACCGTCGGCTACCTCACCTCCAGCGTGCTGGCCGGGTTCACGCTGGCCCGCGTCGGCGTGGGCGCGTTGCTCGCCGGCAGCACCCTGCTGGCCAGCCTGGCGCTGACCGGGTACTCCCTGAGCCCCGGGCTGGCCGTGCTGGCGGGCTGCGCGCTGGTGCTCGGGCTGGGCTCTGGCGCGATCGATTCCGGGCTCAACGCGTACGCCGCCGGGGCCTTCGGCCCGCGACACATGAACTGGATGCACGCCTTCTTCGGCCTGGGCGTGGCGATCGGTCCGCTGATCATGACTGCGGCGTTGAGCGCGGGGCTGTCCTGGCGGTGGGGGTACGGCACCGTGGCCGCCGCCCAGATCGCCCTCGCCACCGCGTTCGCGCTCACCGTGCGGGCCTGGCGGCGCGGCATCCCGGGCCCCGCCGAGTCGGTCGGGACATCACCCGCTTCGTCCGCCCCGCCGGCGGTCCGGGTCCCGATCCTGGCGACTCTGCGGCTGCCGGCGGTCTGGTCGGGGGCGCTGGCCTTCGCGCTGTACGTGGCCATCGAGGTGGCCGCCGGGCTGTGGGCGTTCCTGCTGCTGACCGACGGGCGCGGGCTGAGCGCCGTGGTGGCCGGCGGCTGCGTCTCCGCGTACTGGGGCAGCCTCTTCGTCGGTCGGGTGGTGCAGGGCGTGGTGGCCGAGCGGCTGGGGGCCACGTTGGTGCTGCGCGCCAGCCTGGCCGGGATGGCCGTCGGCGCGGCGCTGATCGCCGTACCCGGGCCGGCCGCGCTGGCCGTGCTCGGTCTGGTCGTGGTCGGATTCGCCGCCGCGCCGGTGTTCCCGCTGCTCACCCTGACCACCGGCGACCGGGTCGGCGCGGCGCACGCGGACCGGGCCATCGGGCTCCAGATCGGCGCCGCCGGTGTCGGTGCCGCGCTGGTGCCGGCCGGGCTTGGCATGCTGATCGGCAACACGTCTGTGCAGGTGCTCGGTTCGGCCCTGTTGGTGCTCGCGCTGGCGCTGATCGCGCTGTACGAGCTGGGCGCCCACCGGTCCGCCGGCCGGCGCGGCCCGGAACAGCCCGGACCCGATGGGCCCGCGCCCGTCGAGCCCGGGCCGGATCAGCCCGGGACGCCCGTTCGGTCCGGGACCGGTCAGGTCGGCGGGGACGGTCAGACGTCCGGTCCGGTACGGCCGGTGGTCGACGGGCGGTAGGCGCGCTCCGGGTCGGTGGGCTCCCGGCCGGCGCCCTCGGCCTGCCCGCCGCGGTCCGCCGCCGCCGGTCCATGCCCGAACGCGGCCTCCTCGCCGGCGTCGTTGCCGGTCACGTCGTCGGCCTGCCCGTCGAGGCTGGAGCCCGACACGGCGCGTTCCAACTCCTCCAGCGGAAGTCGTTCCTCGTCCCGCCACACCCTGTTGTCGTCGGTCATGCCTACAGCGGTACCCGGGCGCGATGATCGCAAACGGTCACCGCCCGGCCGGGGCCGGCCCGAGACACGGCGATGGCCGCCGGGGACTCCGGCGGCCATCGCGGATCGGTGCTCAGGATCAGGGCTGCGGCCGGTCCACCGTGCCGCGCCAGGCGCCGGTCTCCTGACCGCGCCGCTCGATGAAGGTCTTGAACCGCTCCAGGTCACCCTTGGCACGCCGGTCCACGATGCCGAGCTTGTCACCGGCCTGCTCGATCACCCCGTGCGGCTCGAACTCGAGCTGGAGGGTGATCCGGGTCTTGTCCTGGTCCAGCCGGTGGAAGGTCACCACGCCCGCCTGCTCGGTGCCGCCGGTGGAGCGCCAGGCGACCCGCTCGTCGGGGAGCTGCTCGGTGATCTCGGCGTCGAACTCGCGCTTCACCCCGGCGATGTCCACCGTCCAGTGGGTCATCGTCTCGGAGAGCTGCCGGACCTCCCGGACGCCCTCCATGAACTCGGGGAATTCCTCGAACTGCGTCCACTGGTCGTACGCGGTGCGCACGGGCACGGAAACATCGACATGTTCGGTCACGCCACTCATCAGGAAACCTCCTTCAGTCGCCGGTTGTCGTCCGGATCGGGGGACGATCCGGTCACCAGCGGGTTGTCTCGTTCTTGTTGCCGAGCGCGGCCCACACCTCGGAGATCGTCTGGTACCGGGTGCCCTCGGGCAGCCGTTCCAGCGCCGCCACGATGTCGTCCGGCGCATCGTTGTCCCGCGCGTTGGCGACCAGCGCCGCGCGGTCGCCGGGCAGGGCGCTCATCGTGATGAACCGTCCGAGCCGACTGCGCTGCTCGACGTCCTGCGAGCTCATGCCGTTGGGCGCGCCGGTGCGCAGATCACCGGCCGGGGCGGTGGTCGTCTCCGGCTGGTCCTCGCCGGCCGGCTCCGGCACCCGCGACTCGTCGACGCGAGAGCCACCGGTCCCCGGCCCCTGTACGAGGCCGCTGACCTCCTGGCTCATCTGATCGTCGATCCTCGGTCCGTGCTTGCTGTTGCCACGCTCCATGCCTTCTGCGCTACCCGGCACCCCGCCAGGTAAACCGGCACCGGGTCACGAACCGGCCCTCGGACCGGCCCAGGAACGGACACCCGGCCCCGAACCGGTGGTCAGGAGTCCGCCGGCTGGCGGGGAGGGAGCACCGGCTCCTCCGGGTCGGGGTCGCCGGCCTGCAACTGCCGGCCACGCTGCACCTCGGCGTTGATCTGCACCCCCAGCATCAGCGCCGAGTTGGACAGGTAGAGCCAGACCAGGAACGCGATGATCGCCCCGAGGCTGCCGTAGGTGGCGTCGTACGAGCCGAAGTTGGCCACGTACAGGCCGAAGCCGAAGGAGGCCACCGCCCAGGCGACCAGAGCCACCGCGCCACCCGGCGTGAGCCAGCGGAACCGGGGCTGCTGAACGTTCGGCGCGATCCAGAACAGCAGTGACAGCAACACCATCATGATCAGGGCGAGCACCGGCCACTTGGCCACGCTCCACACCGTGCGGGCCAGCCCGCCCGCGTTGATCAGGTCGCCGACCGCGTCGGTCACCGGACCGCTGACGATCAGCCCGAGGGCGACGACAGCCAGCAGCACCAGCGAGACGGCGGCCAGGCCGATCTGCAACGGGCGCAGCTGCCACACCGGCCGCCCCTCCTGCACCCCGTAGACGGCGTTGGAGGCCCGGGTGAACGCGCCGATGAAGCCCGACGCCGACCAGAGCGCGCCGAGCAGACCGAAGCTGAGCAGCGCCTTCGCCGAGCTCTCCTGGACCACCACCGCCCGGATGACCTCGACCATGCTGTCGTCGGCCACCACCGACCCGGCGCCCATCTGGGTGGCCAACTCGACCACCGTGTCCACGGTCTGCTCGCCGTTGGAGACCAGGCCGACCAGCGCGACCACCATGATGGTGGACGGAAAGAGCGCCAGCACCCCGTAGTAGGTCAGCGCGGCGGCCCAGTCCGAGCAGTTGTCGGTGACGAAGTTGCGGACGCTGCGGACCAGCACCCCACGCCAGGTCCGCCAGTTGAGCTGCCGCATCCGTCGGGGCAGCGGCGTGCCCTGTGCGCCGCCGAGTGCCGTACCGGGCTCCATGGTCGTCATGCCCGCTCCCTGTGCCCCAGCCGTCGGATGACCGGTCATCCGGTCGGGCCTGGCCCGGCCGGTACCCACACCGGGAAATCGACAAACGCGGCGCCCGCCGCGCAGGGTTTGCCGCCCGGTCACCGGGGAACGGTCACAGTGACCCTGTCGACACGGAGGAGGACGAGATGCCCGGGCGCGAGGACTTGCCCAGCACGCTGCGACGCTCCCCGGATAAGGCGCAGCGCACCTGGGAGAAGACGCACGACTCGGCGGTGGAGACCTACGGCGAGGGGGAGCGGTCGCACCGCACCGCCTTCGCCGCGGTGAAGCACGAGTTCGAGAAGGTCGGCGACCACTGGGAGCCAAAGGGCCGCAAGGGCCCGAGCGACCGCCAGGCCGCCGGCGGCGGGCCGGAACGGCGGGCACCCACCGCGGGTGGGGTGGACGCCAACGCCAGCAAGGACCACCTGATGTCGGTGGCCCGCAAGCTGGACGTACCCGGCCGGTCCAGCATGACGAAGCCGGAGCTGGTCACGGCGATCGAGAAGGCCAACGACCGGGCCACCCGCAAGGCGCGCGGCGACTGACCGCCGCGACGCCGGCGGCAGGCCCGCGACGGCGGCACAGCGAGGCGGTACGGGCGGACGCGGCATCCCCGCGCCCGCCCGTACCGCTCACCAGTGCCCGCCGCCGGGGGCCTCGATGTGCACCGCCTTCGTGGCGGTGAACTCGTCCAGCAGCTCCGGGCCGTACCCGAAGCCCTGTCCGCTGGCCCGGCGCGGGTGCGCGGCGCCGCCCGGTGCGCCGCCGAACACTGAATTGATCTTCACGGTGCCCACCGGTAGCTCACGCCAGGCCCGCTGCGCGTGGCTCATCGACGCGGTCAACACCGTGGCGGCCAGCCCGTACGGGGAATCCGCCGCGCAGCGCAGCGCCTCGTCGAACGAGTCGACCACCACCACCGGGGCGACCGGCCCGAACGTCTCCTCCCGCACCAGCGGCATGTCGTGCCGGCAGTCGGTGACCACGGTGGCCGGGTAGAACGACCCCGGCCCGTCCGGCAGCTCCCCGCCGGCACACACGCGCGCGCCGGCCGCCACCGCCGCCGTCACCTGCCCGTGCACGTGGTCGCGGTGCCGCCGGTCGACCAGCGGGCCCAGCTCGGTGCCCGGGTCCCGGCCCGGCCCGACCCGCAGCGCGTCGGCCCGCCGCACCAGCGCCGCCACGAAGTCGTCGGCCACCTCCCGATGCACGTAGATCCGCTCGACGGCGACGCAGATCTGCCCCGCGTTGGCGAACGCGCCCAGCGCGGCCTGCCCGGCCGCCCAGTCGGCGTCGACACCCGCGTCGACGACCAGCGGATCACTGCCGCCGTTCTCCAGCAGCACCTTCGCGCCGGTGCGGGCCGTGGCGGCGGCGATCGCCCGCCCGGTCGCGGTGGAGCCGACGTGCGCGACCACGTCCACCTCCTGGCCGGCCAGCTCCGCACCGACCTCCGGCCCGCCGGTGAGCAACGACAGCACCCCGGCCGGCAGCGCCTGGTCCAGCGCGCGGGCCAGCAGCCAGCCCGTCGCCGGGGTGCGTTCGCTGGGCTTGAAGAGCACCACGTTGCCGGTGACCAGGGCCGCGCCGAGCAGCCCGCAGGAGACCGCCACCGGGTCGTTCCAGGGGGTGATCGCGGCTACCACCCCGCGCGGCTGCGGGGTCATGAAGTCCAGCGCGTCCGATTCGCCGTGCAACGTCCGCCCGCCCCGCAGTGGGGCCAGCTCCGCGTACTGTCGCAGGGTGCTGACGCCCGCCTCGACGCCGCCACGGGCATCCGCCAGCGGCTTGCCCATCTCCGCGGTGACCGCCGCCGCCAGCTCCTCGGTGACCGCTGCCACCGCGTCGGCGGCCCGGTGCAGCGCCGCCGCCCGTGCGGCCGGCCCGGTCGCCGCCCACTCCGCGGCCGCGTCGCGCGCCGCCCCCACCGCTTTGCCGACCTCGTCGGCCGTGGCCACCGGCGCCTTGCTGACCGGCGAACCATCCGCCGGATCATGGACGACCAGTTCGCCGCCCGCACCACCCGCGCCCCACACCCCGCCCACCAGCTGCGTAACCGTGTACATGCGGCGCTGGATGCCCCGGCCTCGACGGGACAAACGCGTTTCGCCCGGTTGCACGTCGGGTAGGCGGATCGGATGACCACCACCGGCGCGGAGAGCGCGGACGCCGTCGTCGTCGGGGCCGGCCACAACGGCCTGGTCGCGGCCAACCTGCTGGCGGACGCCGGGTGGGACGTGGTGGTGCTCGAGGCGACCGCGGTGCCCGGCGGGGCGGTCCGCTCCGCCGAGGTGACCGCGCCCGGCTACCTCAGCGACCTCTACAGCTCGTTCTACCCCCTCGGGTACGCCTCGCCGGTGCTGCGCGGGCTCGACCTGGACCGGTACGGGCTGTCCTGGCGGCACTCGCCGGACGTCCTTGCGCACCTGCTGCCGGACGGCCGGGCCGCGGTGATCAACCGGGACGCGGACGTCACCGCCGCCTCCCTGGAGCAGTTCGCCCCCGGCGACGGCAAGCGCTGGCTCAACGCGTACACCGACTGGCTTCAGGTGGCCGAGCCGATGCTGGAGACCATCACCACGCCGTTCCCGCCCGTGCGGGGTGGGCTCGGCCTGCTGCGCCAGCTGCGGATCGCCGGCGCGCTGCGGCTGGCCCGGCGGCTGGTGGTGCCGGTCCGCAAGCTCGGCGACGAACTCTTCGACGGCGCCGGCGGGCCGGCGCTGTTGGCCGGCTGCGCCCTGCACACCGACCTGTCCCCGGAGGACGCCGGCTCCGGGGTGTACGGGTGGCTGCTGGCCATGCTCGGCCAGCAGGTCGGCTGGCCGGTGCCCGACGGCGGCGCACAGCAGATCACCAACACGCTGGTGGCCCGGCTACAGGAGCGCGGCGGGCGGATCCTCTACGGTGCCCGGGTCGACCGGGTGCTCACCGCCCGGGGCAGGGCGATGGGAGTGCGTACCGCGGGTGGCGCGCTGTGGCGGGCCCGTCGGGCCGTACTCGCCGACGTGCCGGCGCCAGCGCTCTACCTTGACCTGGTCGGCGCGGCGGTGCTGCCGTCGCGGCTGGTGGAGGACCTGGCGCACTTCCGGTGGGACGGCTCGACGCTGAAGGTGGACTGGGCGCTCTCCGCGCCGGTGCCGTGGACGAACCGGCAGCTCGTTGGCGCCGGCACCGTGCACCTCGGCGCCGACCTCAACGGGCTGACCCGCTACGCCGGTGAACTGGCCCGCGGTGAGCTGCCGCGCGACCCGTTCCTGCTGCTCGGGCAGATGTCAGTGGCCGACCCGAGCCACTCCCCACCGGGCACCGAGTCGCTCTGGTCGTACACCCACCTGCCGTTCCGCCGGGACTGGCGGGCCGAGGACGTCGCCGGGCACGTCCAGCGGATGGAGGACGTGCTGGAGGCGGCGGCCCCGGGTTTCCGGCAGCTCATCGTCGGCCGGCACGTGGCCGGGCCGGCCGACCTGGAGAAGGGCAACCCGAGCCTGGTCGGTGGCACGCTCGGCGGTGGCACCGCCGCCGCGTACCAGCAGCTGTTCCTGCGCCCGATCCCCGGCCTGGGCCGGGCGGACACCCCGGTGGACCGGCTCTTCCTGGCCAGCGCGTCGGCGCATCCCGGTGGCGGGGTGCACGGCGCGCCCGGCGCGAACGCGGCCCGCGCGGCGTTGGCCCGGGACCGCGCGCTCACCGGCCGCGCCTACGCCGCCGCCATCGGTGCCGCGCACCGCGCCGTCTACCCGGAGTGAGCGCCCGCCCGACCCGGCATCCCGCCTCCGTCAGACGCGCAGGCGGGATGCGCGGGTCAGCGGGTCAGCGGGTCAGCGGGTGATGTTGCGGTGCTTGCTGCGCAGGCGGAACGGCATCAGCGCGCTCTCCACCTTGGTCGCGGTGGTCATCTTGGACTCACCGTCGCGCCGCTCCTCGAAACGGATCGGCACCTCCAGGATGGTGTGCCCCAGCTTGGTGGCCAGGTAGTGCATCTCCACCTGGAAGCTGTAGCCGTTGGACTGCACCCGCTCCAGGCCGATGTCCCGCAGCGCGTCGGCCTGCCAGATCTTGAAGCCGGCGGTCAGGTCCCGGATCCGCACCCGCAGCAGGGTGTGCACGTAGAGGTTCGCCCAGCCGCTGAGGGCCCGGCGGTACAGCGGCCAGTTCTCGTCCAGCTCGCCACCGGGCACGTAGCGGGAGCCGATCACCACGCCGGCCTGGGTGGAGAGCAGCGCGCCCAACATCCCCGGCAGCGCCTCCGGCGGGTGGGACAGGTCGGCGTCCATCTGCGCCACGTACTCGGCGCCGCTCTCCAGCGCCCGCCCCATCCCGTCGACGTACGCCCGGCCCAGGCCCTCCTTGCCGGCCCGGTGCACCACCTCGATCCGATCCGGGTGCTCGATGGCCAACTTGTCGGCCACCTCACCGGTGCCGTCGGGGGAGTTGTCGTCGGCGACGAGGATGCGTAGCCCCGGCAGCGGCAGCGCGAGCAGCCGCTCGACCAACGCCGGGAGGTTGCCCGCCTCGTTGTAGGTGGGCACCACGACGGTCAGGCGCGCGTCCCGCCACGGTGACGGGAGCTGCACGGGCTCGATCATGTCGGACATCCTCGGTTTGCGGACAGGGCTACCTGAGAGGGTAGCCAGTTGCCACATCGAGGTTCAAAAGGCTCCCCTTCCGGGCGTTGCGGACGGCGTTGCTCCGCTGCGTACGGGCATTGTGTCGCAGGGTGCGGGCGCTGCCGTTCAGCGCCGGCGGCGGGCCACTGCGGTGCGGGCCAGCGCCACGCCGGCGCTCGCGCCGCTCTGGCGTCACTGCGACCCCTTCTGCCGGGTCGCGATGTCGGACAGTCGCCTGAGCGTCTCGCGGTTACGCAGGTGCAGCACCAGGTCGTTGAGCTTGTTTTGGACCCAGCGCAGCGGGCCGGCGGCGAAGTCCTCGCCGATGCGGACCCGGGTGGCGCCCTCGCCAACGGGTTCCAGGATGAAGGTCACGATCGCCTCGCCGGCCGGCCAGAGACCGGCCCGCAGCACGAGCCGGTGCGGTGGCTCGCAGGCCAGCACGGTCGAGGCGTCCTGCAACGAGAACGGCCACGGCCCCGCCCGGTGATGCAGCTGGCTGCCCACCCGGGGCCAGGCCTCGTCCACGTCCCGCACGTGTGTCGTCCCGACCACCCAGTCGCTGTACGTCCACCCGTCGGCCAACACATCGAACACCTGCTGCGCGGGAGCTTCGATCACTTTCTCCACAATCGCCACCGTGATCCCATACCCGCACCTCTGCCGAGGCTAACGAGCCGCCGGGTTAGCTTCTCCGGGGCGGCGGGTAAGGCCGGGTCGGGGCAGCCGTCGGCGGCGCTGGCCCCACCCTGCCGACGCCTCGACGGTGACGTTTACTCCTCGGGGCGCAGGGAACCCGCCGGCTGTGCGACAGGACCAGGAGGATCCGGATCAGCGCAGGTCAGCCCGGGTTTACGCCGGTGCTGACCGGGCCGGTTCCGGGCCGCTCGGGGGCCCTCGGCCCGTCCTGTACGACGCGGTGTTGCTGGATCGGGACGGCACTCTGATCGAGGATGTGCCGTACAACGGTGATCCGGAGAAGGTGCGGCCGGTGCCGGGCGCGCGGGCGGCGTTGGACCGGTTGCGGGCAGCCGGGTTGAGGTTGGCCGTGGTGACGAACCAGTCGGGCCTGGCCCGGGGCTACTTCACCGGTGAGCAGATGCGCGCGGTGCACGCCCGGGTCGAGGAGCTGCTGGGTCGCTTCGACGCCTGGTTGATCTGTCCGCACGACGACGCCGACGATTGTGACTGCCGTAAGCCGGCTCCCGGGCTCGTGCACGCCGCCGCCCGGGAGTTGGGGACGAGCGCGTCGCGGTGCGTCATGGTGGGCGACATCGGCCGGGACATTGCCGCGGCGCTTGCCGCCGGAGCGGCGGGTGTGCTGGTGCCCACCCCGGTGACCCGACCGGAGGAGATCGCCGCCACCGGCTGGGTGGCCTCCGATCTGCCGTCGGCCGTGGCGGAGATCCTGCGCCGCCAGCAGGCGGTCCACTCGGTGCCCGATCGAGTGGGCGGGCGGGTGGGCACGGCGCTGGTGGTGCGGTCGGACTCCGCCGGGGACGTGCTGGTCACCGGGCCGGCGATCCGCGCCGTGGCGGCCGGCGCGGAGCGGGTGGTGCTGCTGTGCGGGCCACGGGGACGCGCCGCGGCGGACCTGCTGCCCGGAGTTGACGAGATCATCGAGTTTCCGCTGCCGTGGATCGACCCGATGCCGGAGCCGGTGGACCCGGAGGCGATGCGGAGCCTGACCGCGCGTCTCGCGGGGGTCGGCGCGGACCAGGCGGTGGTGTTCACCTCGTTCCACCAGTCCGCACTGCCGCTGGCGTTGCTGCTGCGGATGGCGGGCATCGGCCGGATCGCCGCGATCAGCGACGACTATCCGGGCTCGCTACTGGACATTCGCCACCGGGTGCCCGTCGGCGTTCCCGAACCCGAACGCGCCCTGTCCCTCGCCGCCGCCGCCGGCCACCGGCTGCCCCCCGACGACGAACCCGTGCTCCGGCTCCGGCCGGACGCCGTGGTCCCCCGGCCGACCGGCCTCGGCGACCCCGGTTACGTGGTGCTGCACCCCGGCTCGGCCGCGTCGAGCCGGGCCTGCCCGCCCGCGTTGGCGGCCCAGATCGCCGAGGCGCTGACCGCCGCGGGGCACCGGGTGCTGGTCACCGGCGGCCCGGACGAGCGTGCGGTCACCGCCCAGGTCGCGGCGGCCGGCGGCACCGACCTGGGTGGCCGTACCGACCTGGCCGGGCTTGCCGGGATCGTCGCCGACGCCGGTGCGGTGGTGGTCGGCAACACCGGGCCCGCGCACCTGGCCGCCGCAGCCGGGGTGCCGGTGGTGAGTCTCTTCGCACCGACCGTCCCGTTCGGACAGTGGGGGCCGTACCGGGTGCCCACCGTCCGGCTCGGCGACGCCGGAGCGCCCTGCCGGGACACCCGGGCGGCCAGCTGCCCGATCCCCGGGCACCCGTGCCTGAGCGGCGTCGACCCGGCTGAGGTGGTCGAGGCGCTGCGGGTGCTCGCCGTCAGCGGTGGTGGCGGCCGATGAACGTCCTGCTCTGGCACGTGCACGGCTCCTGGACCACGACGTTCGTGCACGGCAACCACCGCTACCTGATCCCCACCACACCCGACCGCGGCCCCTACGGCCTCGGCCGGGCCCGCACCTATCCCTGGCCCGATACCGCCATCGAGGTCAGCCCCGACGACCTGCCCGGCACCGACGTCGACCTGGTCATCCTGCAACGCCCGGAGGAGGTCGACCTCGCCGAGAAGTGGCTGCACCGCCGTCCCGGACAGGACGTCCCCGCCATCTACGTCGAACACAACACCCCCAAGGGCGACGTCCCCAACACCCGGCACCCGATGGCCGACCGCGACGACCTGCTCATCGCCCACGTCACCGGCTTCAACCAGATCTTCTGGGACACCGGCACCACCCCCACCACAGTGGTCGACCACGGCATCGTGGCACCCACCGTGTCCTACACCGGCGAGCTGGACCGACTCGCCGTGGTCATCAACGAACCCATCCGGCGAGGCCGCGTCACCGGCACCGACCTGCTGCCCCAGTTCGCCCAGATCGCTCCGCTGGACGTCTACGGCATGGGCGTCACCGGCCTCGCCGACCACCTCGGTCTGAGCCCCGACCGGGTCGTCAGCCACGACGACGTACCCCAGGACCAGATGCACGCCGAACTGGCCCGACGCCGCGCCTACCTGCACCTGTGCCGCTGGACCTCCCTCGGACTCAGCCTCATCGAGGCGATGTCCATCGGCATGCCCGTCGTCGCCCTCGCCACTACCGAGGCCGTGACGGCCGTGCCCCCGGAGGCGGGGGCTCTCGCCACCCGGATGGACACCCTGCTCGACGCCGCCCGCCGGTTCATCGCCGAGCCGGCGGCAGCGCGTCAGGCCGGCGCGGCGGCACGGACCGCCGCGCGTGACAGGTACGGCCTCGACCGTTTCCTCGCTGACTGGGACCGGCTGCTGGAGGAGGAAGTATGCGGATCGCGATGATCTCGGAGCACGCCAGCCCGCTCGCCATCCTCGGAGGGGAGGACGCCGGCGGCCAGAACACACACGTCGCGGAGCTGTCCGCCGCACTCGCCGCCGCCGGGCACGAGGTGAAGGTCTACACCCGCCGTGACGCGCTCGACCTGCCGGTGACCGTCCGCAGCCCGGACGGGTACGACGTGGTGCACGTACCGGCCGGCCCGGCCGAGCCGGTGGCCAAGGACGCGCTGTTGCCGCACATGCGGGAGTTCAGCCGTTGGCTCATCGAGCGGTGGCGGGGCGGGGACTGGGTGCCCGAGGTGATCCACGCGCACTTCTGGATGAGTGGCCTGGCCGCGCTGACCGCCGGTCGGCAGACCGGGGTGCCGGTGGTGCAGACGTACCACGCGCTGGGCACCGTGAAGCGCCGCTACCAGGGCGTGCAGGACACCAGCCCGGCCCGGCGGGTGTCCTACGAGCGGGAGTTGGGCCGCTCGGTCGACCGGGTGGTCGCGCAGTGCCGCGACGAGGTCGGCGAGCTGGTCCGGATGGGGGTGCCCCGCTCTCGGATGACCGTCGTTCCCTCCGGGGTCAACCTCACCACGTTCTCGCCGTTCGGGCCGGCGGCGGACCGCGAGCCCGGTCAGGCCCGGATCCTGACCGTGGGTCGGCTGGTCGAGCGCAAGGGCTTCCAGACGGTGGTCCGCGCGATGGAGCTGGTCCCGAACGCCGAGTGCGTGGTGGTCGGCGGCCCACCCGAGGGGCTGCTGGAGACCGACCCGTACGCCCGGCGGTTGCGGGCGCTGGCCGAGTCGTGCGGGGTGGCCGACCGGGTACGGCTGGTCGGCGCGGTTCCCCGGGAGGAGATGGGCCGCTGGTACCGCTCCGCGGACCTGCTGGTCGCCGCCCCCTGGTACGAGCCGTTCGGGTTGACCCCACTGGAGGCGATGGCCTGCGGGGTGCCGGTCGTCGGCACCGCCGTGGGCGGGATCCGCGACACCGTGGTCGACGGGACGACCGGTCTTCTCGTACCGGCCCGGGACCCGCGCGCCCTGGCCGCCGCGATCCAGCGGCTGCTAAACGACCGGATTCGGCGTTTCGCGTACGCCACCGCGGCCCGCGAGCGGGTCCGGTCGCGGTACTCGTGGGCGGTCACCGCCGAGCGGCTGGCGGAGGTCTACGGCGAGGTGGCCGCGGTGCGTCGGCCGACCCGGGTGGTGGCCTGATGCCGGCGGGCACCCTGCTCGACACCCACCTGACGAATCTCGCCGCGGCGCTGGCGCCCTATCGGGGGTGCGAGCCACAGCTCGCGCGTTGGGGTGCGCAGTTGGCGCGCCGGCTGGCCGCCGGCGGGCGGTTGCTGGTCGCCGGCAACGGCGGCAGCGCCGCCGAGGCCCAGCACCTCACCGCCGAACTCGTCGGCAAACTCCACCACGACCGCCAACCGCTCTCCGCCATCGCCCTGCACGCAGAAACCAGCGCCCTCACCGCCATCGCCAACGACTACGGCTACACCGACGTCTACGCCCGCCAGGTCCGCGCCCACGGCCGACCCGGCGACATCCTCCTGCTCCTCAGCACCAGCGGCACCAGTGCCAACCTCCTCACCGCCGCCCATGCCGGCCGCGATGCCGGCCTGGTCACCTGGGCGCTCACCGGGCCCGCCCCCAACCCCCTCGCCGGCGCCTGCGACGACGTGCTCGCCGTCGGGTCCCCCGACACCCAGGTCGTCCAGGAACTGCACCTGGTCACCAGCCACCTGCTCTGCGAGTACGTCGAACAGGAACTGCCCGCCGCGCTGGCCGCGTCCACCCAGCCCGCGCCGGCCGAGCCCGCCCCGGCCGGTCGGCTCCCATCCGGGCCGGTGCGTACCGGGGTCGAGGTGGTGCTCGACGGCGGGACCGGACAGCAGGTCGACGCGTGAGGATGAGGAGGCAAGCGTGAGGGGACCCGTGGTGGTAATCGGGGACACCCTGCTCGACCGGGACGTGGAAGGGGTGGTGAACCGCCTCTGCCCGGACTCCCCGGTGCCGGTGCTCGACGAGACCTCGGCCATCGACCGGCCCGGTGGCGCCGGCCTGGCGGCGGTCTTCGCGGCCGCACAGGGCGCCGAGGTGGTGCTGGTGACCGCGCTCGCCGACGACGCTGGCGGCGCCCGGCTGAGCTCGCTGCTCGCCGCCGCCGGGGTGCAGGTGTATCCGCTGGCCCTGGCCGGCGCGACGCCGGAGAAGATCCGGCTGCGGGCCCGAGGCCGGGTGCTGCTGCGCCACGACCGCGGCGTCGCGCCCGGCGAACCGGGCCAGCCCTCCGACGAGGTGCTGCGGGTGATCGGCGCGGCATCGGCGGTGCTGGTCAGCGACTACGGCCGGGGGGTGGCGCGGCAGCCCGCGCTGCGCGCCGCGCTGGCCGCCACCCGCGCGCCGTTGGTGTGGGACCCGCACCCGCGCGGACCGGCCGCGGTGCCCGGCGTGCACCTGGCCACACCGAACGAGTCGGAGGTACGCGAGCTGGTTCCCACCCTGCCCGGGGCGTCCCGGTTGGCGACCGCCTCCCGGGGCGCGCAGGGGCTGCGCCGGCGCTGGCGGGCCGGCGCGGTCGCGGTGACCCTGGGCGGGGACGGCGCGCTGCTCTGTCACGCCGGATCGACGCCGCTGGTGGTGCCCACCCCGGGCAGCGCCGAGGGGGACACCTGCGGGGCCGGCGACCGGTTCGCGGCCGCCGCCAGTCTCGCGTTGGCTCAGGGCGCGCTGGTCTCCGAGGCGGTGCAGGCCGCGGTCGCCGAGGCGTCCGCGTACGTGGCCGGTGGGGGAGTGGCCGCGGCCCTGCCGCAGTCGGGAGCGAGAGGCGGCCCGGTGAGCACCGGCGTGGTCGGCTCGGGTGGTGACCGGGTGGGTGTCGGGGCGGTCGCCACGCTGCTCGCCGACGTGCGCGCCTCCGGCGGCACGGTGGTGGCCACCGGCGGCTGCTTCGACCTGCTGCACGCCGGGCACGTTGCCACCCTGCAGGCCGCCCGGCAGCTCGGCGACTGTCTGATCGTCTGCGTCAACTCCGACGCCAGCGTGGCCGGGTTGAAGGGGCCGGAGCGGCCGGTGATGTCCGAGGGCGACCGCAGCCGGTTGCTGGCCGCGCTGAGCTGTGTGGACGCGGTCATGATCTTCGACGAGTCGACCCCGGACGCGGCGCTGTCCTGGCTGCGCCCGGACATCTGGGTCAAGGGCGGGGACTACGCCACCGGCGGTGGAGACGCCGCGACGCTGCCCGAGGCGGAGGTCCTGCGTCGGTGGGGCGGTCACACGGTGGTGGTGCCGTACCTGGACGGCCGGTCCACCACCGACATGATCGCCCGCTCCGGGCACGCCACCGGCGCGTGCTGCACCGTCGGCCAACCGGCGGAGCAGGACCGGTTCTCCGCGCCGTCGTCGGCCACGCCCGGCGGGGAGCGGACGCGATGACCGCCACGTCACCCGGTGCCGGGCCCACGGTGCTGGTCACCGGCGGCTCCAGCGGGCTCGGTGCAGCGGTGGTCGCCGCGGTGGCCGCCTCCGGTGGCCGGCCACTCGTGCTGGACCGGCGGCCGCCGGCCGACGACGGGGTGTCCTGGACCGAGTGCGACCTGGCCGACACCCGGGCCGCCGAGGTGGCCACCCGGCACATCGCCGAGCAGGCCGGTGGCGTGGACGCGGTGGTCACCGCCGCTGGCATCGACGTGCCGGGCCGGCTCGCCGACGTGCCGGGGGAGACCTGGGACCGGATCATCGCCGTGGACCTGCTGGCCACCGCCGCGGTGATCCGGGCCGCCCTGCCGTTCCTACAGATCTCCCGGGGCCGCATCGTCACCGTCGCCTCGACGCTGGGCGTGAAGGCGGTCAGTGACGCCACCGCGTACTGCGCGGCGAAGTTCGGCGTGGTCGGCTTCACCCGCGCACTCGCCGCCGAACTCGCCGGGCAGGTCGGCGTCACCCTGCTCATCCCGGGCGGAATGCGGACTGCCTTCTTCGACGAGCGCGACCCGCAGTACAAGCCAGGGGCGGACGCCATCCTCAACGATCCCGCCGACACCGCCGCCGCCATCATGTTCGCCCTCAGCCAGCCCTCCGGCTGCGCGGTACGCGAACTGGTGGTCTGCGCCGAGCAGGAGACCTCGTACCCGTGATCCTCGTCCTGCGCGCCCTCGGCGTCGGCGACCTCGTCACGGCGGTGCCCGCACTGCGGGCGCTGCGCGCCGCGTACCCCGATCGGGAGCTGGCGCTCGCCGCGCCCGCCTGGCTGGCCCCGCTGGTCGACCTGGTCGGCGGCGTCGACCGCCTGGTCGACACCGCCGGGTTGGATCGGCCGGCGTGGCCCGGCCCGGCTCCGGAGGTCGCGGTGAACCTGCACGGGCGCGGCCCGCAGTCGCACCGGCTGCTCGCCGCCGCCCGACCCGGGCGGCTGCTCGCCTTCGCCAACCGGGACGCCGGTTTCGTCGCCGGCCCGCGGTGGGTCGCCGACGAGCACGAGGTGGATCGGTGGTGCCGGCTGCTGTCCTGGTACGGGATTCCGGCCGACCCCGGGGACCTCGCGCTGCGCCGGCCCGTGCCGGCCGGGCTGCCCACCGGCGCCACCGTGCTGCATCCTGGCAGCAAGATTCCCGCCAAGCGCTGGCCCGCCGAGCGGTTCGCCGCGCTGGCCCGGGCGCTCACCGACCGGGGGCACCGGGTGCTGCTCACCGGATCGGCCGACGAGCGACCGCTGGCCGCCCGGGTGGCCGACGCGGCCGGCCTGCCGCCCACCGCCGTGCTGGCCGGCCGGACCGACCTCGGCGCGCTGGCCGCGCTGGTAGCCGGCGCCCGACTGGTGGTCAGTGGGGACACCGGTGTGGCCCACCTGGCCACCGGCTACGGCACGGCCTCGGTGGTGCTCTTCGGGCCGGTGCCGCCGGCCCACTGGGGGCCGCCGCCGGACCGGCCCCGGCACCGGGTGCTGTGGGCCGGCGAGGAGGACCGGCCCAGGTGGGACGGGGTGGGAAGCCATCCGACCTTGGCGGCCCTGCACCTCGACGAGGTGTTGGCCGCCGTGGCTGAGGTGGAACGGGTGGTGCGGGTCTCCGGTGCGGTTGCGGCGTAGTGATCCGGGTCGGCCCGGATACGGCCGTCGACGGCGCGGCAAGGGGTGGCTCTTCGTCGACCCGGCCGGCGCCCCGGTCAAGGACCCCGACGTCCTGGCCCGACTGCGCGAGCTGGTCATCCCGCCGGCCTGGCAGGGCGTCTGGATCTCGCCGTACCCGAACGGGCACATCCAGGCGACCGGCGTCGACGCGGCCGGGCGCAAGCAGTACGTGTACCACCCGCTGTGGCGGGAGAAGCAGGACGAGGCGAAGTTCGACCACATGCTGGAGGTGGCCCGCCGGCTGCCGGTGTTGCGCGAGCGCGTGGGGCGCGACCTGGACGGCCGGGGGCTGGGTCGGGACCGGGTGCTGGCCACCGTGGCCCGGCTGTTGGACATGGGAATGTTCCGGGTCGGCAGCGACCAGTACGCGGCCGGCGACGAGCCGACGTTCGGCGTGTCCACCCTGCGCCCGGAGCACGCCCGGACCCGAGGCGGCTGTGTGGTCTTCGAGTTCCCCGCGAAGGGCGGCATCGAGCAGGTACGCCGGATCGAGGACCCGGAGCTGTGCCAGGTGCTGACCAACCTGCGCCGTCGCCGACGGGAGGCGGACCGGCTGTTCGGCTACTGGGACGGTCGGGAGTGGCGCGACGTGCGCAGCGACGAGGTCAACGGCTACCTGCGCGATGCCAGCGGCGGGGAGATGACGGCCAAGGATTTCCGCACCTGGCACGCCACCGTGCTCGCCGCCACCGAGCTGGCCACCGTCGGCCCTGCGCGCTCGATGACCGCCCGGCGCAAGGCCGTGGTCGCGGTGATGCGCGCGGTGGCCGACTTGTTGGGGAACACCCCCACGGTGGCGCGTGCATCCTATGTGGACCCCCGGGTGGTCGACCTCTACCACGACGGGATGGTGGCGCCGGTGGATCCGCGGGCGCCGCGGGAGGAGGCCGAACGGGTCGTGTTGGAGCTGCTGGAGAAGGCCTGACCGGCCCCGCCGACATTCCTGGGGAGAGAGCGACGGGACCGGGGTCTCGGCTTGGCGAGCGGAGGTGACACCGGGCGGCCGCCCGCCGCGGCATGGCGGCGGGCGCCTCGCCACGGCCCCCGTTGGCGGCCGACCAGGAGCTCGGGTCGGCCACACTGCCTCTCAGTCTGCCCGCGACGAGTTGACCGTGGACGCCGGGCGGTTGACGATCCGCGCCGGATCCGGATGGCCCTCGCGGTACGCCTGCGGGCTCAGCCCGTAGGCGCCCCGGAACACCCGGCTGAAGTGGGCCTTGTCGGGAAACCCCCAGCGCGCGGCGATGGTCTGCACGGACTGGGTACGCAGCGCCGGGTCGGCGAGGTCGCGCCGGCACCGCGCCAGCCGCAGGTCCCGGATGTACGACGCCACGGTGGACTCCTCGCCCTCGAACAGTCGGTGCAGCGAGCGCAGCGAGATGTGGTGGGCGTCCGCGACGGCCTGCGGGCTGAGTGCCGCGTCGCCGAGGTGGCGGTGGACGTACGCCTGCACCTGGGTGACCAGCGCGCGGCGGCGTACCTCGGTGGGCACCTCGTCCTCGGCGAGCAGGTGCCGTCCGAGCATGGTGGTGGCCAGGTCCAGCCCCACCGCGCCGAGCCGGCTGGCGTCGGCGGCGTGGTACTGCTCGGGGTGCCCGGTGACCTGGAGCAGGAACTGCGCCAGCAGCGCCCCGATCCCCTCGCTGCCGGACATCCGGCCGCCGTAGAGCGCGGCCATCCGCTGCGGCGGCAGCGGCAGCGCGGCGTGCGGAATCAGCGTGATGATCGAGGTGGCCTGGTCCCGTTCCGGCTCGGTCGCGTGGTGACAGACGTCGTGCGGGCGGGAGGCGTCGTAGAAGGTGAACTCGCCGGCCTGGATCTCGCTGTGGCGACCGTCCTGGCTGGACGTGCCGACGCCGCCGGTGGTGAGGGCCAGCACGTACAACTCCGGGTCGGAGCGACGGACCAGCTTGCGGGTGCGGGTGGCGTCCAGCGACGGGTACTGGTACTCGACCAACTGGATCGGGCCGAGGTCGATGAAGTCGGCGCGGGCGGCGAAGTCGTCGGTGTGCGCGGACTGGATCCGCAGCGGCGCCGAGGTGCGCGCGACCAGGTCGAGCCACATCCCGAACCGCTCACCCGGCGGCAGGACGGTGGTGTCGACGGTGTCCCGGTGCAGCATCCGGCGCCCCTCAGACCGCTCGCCGCCGGATCAGGGCCTCGATGCCGTCGAGGATCCGGTCGAGGCCGAAGGTGAACTCCTCGTCCAGGTCGTCGTCCTGATGCAGCACGCCGGAGGTCAGCACCCGGTGCAGCGCCGGGAAGCGGGCCGGGTCGATGAGTCGACTGAGCATCCGGCCGTACGCCGGCATCATCTCGCCCGGCTTCATGCCGGCGGCCCGGCTACCCTCGGCGATCTGCGTGGTGAGGGTGGCCTCGTTACGGACGTACCCGGTGATCAGCAGCAGTGTCGACATCTGCTCGCCCTCGGCCAGCGAAGTGCCGTCGAGGCAGCGCAGCCCGTCCTCCATCCAGCCGAGCGTCTGGGGGGTGATCGGCGGGCCGGTGATCGGCACGTGCAGCAGCCAGGGCCGCCGCCGCAGCACGTCGTGCTCGGCCCAGGCCCAGCGGGTGAGGCCGGCGCGCCAGTCGGCGTCCGGTGCGGCGGGACCGGGCGGCGGGCCGTACCCGGCGTCCACCATGAGCATCAGCAGCTCGTCCTTCGAGCCGACGTACCGGTAGAGGGTCATGGTGGCGGCGCCCAACTCCTTGGCCACCCGGCTCATCGAGACGGCCGCCAGCCCGTCGGCGTCGGCCACCCGTACGGCGGCGTCCACGATGCCGCTCACGGTCAGCCCGGGTCGGGGCCCTTTG
The DNA here is from genome assembly GCF_042897975.1 of Micromonospora sp. NPDC000668. Lineage (NCBI taxonomy): Bacteria > Bacillati > Actinomycetota > Actinomycetes > Micromonosporales > Micromonosporaceae > Micromonospora > Micromonospora sp. NPDC000668. The sequence goes on along the minus strand of NZ_JBIAYP010000007.1, from coordinate 260,992 downwards.
GGAGGCCGCTCGCGCAGCCCCCAGGCGCTCTCGATGGCCGGCGGGATCACCGGGCCGCTGTCGTCTGTCTTTGCCGCCACATTTCCTCCTTGCCTCGCCATCCTAGTTCTGCGTATGGTCTACGCATAACAGCGTACGCCATACGCAGAAGGAGTCTTCCCATGACAGCGACGACCGCACCGGCACCGCGCGCGGGCCGGCGGGAGTGGATCGGGTTCACGGTGCTGATGCTGCCGCTGCTCCTGGTCTCGATGGACGTGTCGGTGCTCTACTTCGCCGTCCCGTTCATCAGCGAGGAACTGCGCCCCACCGGCACCCAGCAGCTCTGGATCTTCGACATCTACGGCTTCGTGCTGGCCGGGCTACTGATCACCATGGGCGCCCTGGGCGACCGGATCGGCCGGCGCCGACTGCTGCTGATCGGCGCCGCCGCGTTCGGGGCGGCGTCGCTGCTGGCCGCGTACGCCGACAGCGCCGCCACCCTGATCGCCGCGCGCGCCGTGCTGGGCGTGGGCGGGGCCACCCTGATGCCCTCCACGCTCGCCCTGGTGCGCAACATGTTCCACGACGCCAAGCAGCGTGGCACCGCGATCGGCATCTGGACCGCCACGCTTACCGGCGGCATCGCGATCGGTCCGGTGCTCAGCGGCATCCTGCTGGAGCACTTCTGGTGGGGCTCGATCTTCCTGATCAACATTCCGGCGATGCTGCTGCTGCTCCTGCTCGCCCCGGTCCTGGTGCCCGAGTTCCGCAACTCGACGGCCGGGCGGTTCGACCTGGTCAGCGCGGTGCTGTCGCTCGGCGCGCTGCTGCCGGTGATCTACGGCATCAAGGAGATGGCCCGGGACGGCGTCAGTGCCGCTCGGGTGCTGGCCATCGTCGCCGGCCTGCTGGTCGGGGCGCTGTTCCTGCACCGGCAGCGGACCCGGGCGTACCCGATGATCGACCTGGCGCTGTTTCGCCGTCGGGGCTTCGCCGGGTCGCTCGCGGTCAACCTGCTGGCGATGTTCGCCCTGGTCGGCTTCGCCATCTTCACCACCCAGCACCTCCAGTCGGTGCTCGGCCTGAGCCCGCTGCGGGCGGCACTGTGGAGCCTGGTGCCGTCGCTGGCGGTGGGCGGAATCGCCCCGGCCGCCGCCGCGCTCGCCCAGCGCGTCGAGCGGGCGTACCTGATCGGGACGGGTTTCGGGATCGCCGTGGTCGGCTTCGTGGTGCTCACCCGGGTCACGCCGGAGTCGCCGCTCTGGCTGCTGCTGGTCGGCGCCAGCATCTACGCCGCCGGGCTGGTCATGGTGATGTCGCTGGTCACCGAACTGGTGCTCGGCGCGGCGCCGCCGGAGCAGGCCGGTGTCGCCTCGGCGCTGACCGAGTCCAGCAGCGAGTTGGGCGGCGCGCTGGGGATGGCGATCCTGGGCAGCGTGGGTGCCGCGGTCTACCGGCGCGAGGTCGTCGACGGCCTGCCCGCCGGGCTGCCGGGGGATGCCCGCGACGCGGCCCGGGAAACGCTGGGTGGTGCGCTGGCGGTGGCCGACGGGTTGCCGGCCGAGCTTGGCGACGCGGTGCTGCACGCCGCCCGGCTGGCGTTCACCGACGGGCTGCACCTCGCCGCGATCGCCGCCATGGTGGCGATGCTGCTGGGCGCGGTGACCGCGCTGGTCGCGCTGCGCGGAGCCCGGCCGGGCGACCCCGCCGTGCTGGCCGCCGACCCGGTCCCGGTCCCACCGCTTGCGGCCGGGACGGCGGTGCAGCGGACGCCGACCCCGACCGGTCCGGGTGGTCCGACGGCGTCGTGACCGGCGGAGCAGAGCGGCCGCCCGGTGGTCCGCCCGTGCGGGGGACCACCGGGCGGCCGCCCGGTTGGCTGTTGTCGGGTGGGTCGTCGGTCAGTCGGTGAGTACGTGCGCGAGCCGGTCGCGGAAGCGCCGCTCGGAGTCGCTGACCGACTCGCCGCCGAGGCCGAGCAGCCCGCCGCTGGAAGCGGCGCCCACCACCTGCTCGGCGATCTTCACCAGCCAGTGCTTGTACGCCCCGGCCGCACCCTCGTCGACCCGCGCGGCCAGCAACGCGGCGGCCTGGCCGGCCCGCAGCAGCACGTCGTCGATCATCGCCCGCGGGTCGGCGGGCGCGATGACCGGCAACTCCTCGCCGGTCTCCGGGTCGCCGACCCGGGTCACGATCTCGCCGGCCACAGCGGCGACCAGCGGGCTGGCAGACTCCCGGCCAGCGGCGATGGTCTCCAGTCCGGCCGCGTTCTCCGCCATGGTCCGGCGGGTGCCGTCGGACTCGGCGGCGCTCGCCGCGGTCAGCACCGACTGCGGTAGGCCGACCAGCAGCCCCCACTCCTCGTCGGAGAAACCGAAACCGGTGTACGCCGGCTGCTCGATCACGGCAACGCCCCTTCCACCCTGCTCTGCTTGGTCAATCGGTTGGCCCGGTGCCCGGTCAGGCTAGTCCAGGGTCAGCAGGCCCTGTTCGGACACCACGCGCACCGACAGCGTCTTGTACCCGACCTCGTCGAAGAGAACCGTCATCTTGTCCTCCTCGTACCCGAGCACCATGCCGTGCCCCCACTCCGGGTGGCGCACCTGACTGTGCACCGCGAACGGCCCGACCGCCCCCTGGTCGGCGACGCTGGTGCCGGCGTGGCAGTTGTCGCAGTGCCCGCAGACCTGGGTCATCTGCTCGCCGAAGTACGCCAGCAGGGTCTGCCCCCGGCAGGCGCTGGTCTCGGCGAAGGCCCGCATCATGTCGGTGCGGGACCGCGTCACGGTCTGCTGCCGCTCCGCCTCGGCCAGCGCCGCCGCGGCGGCGTCGACCGGGGTGGGGGAGTAGCGAGGGGCACCGATGCGTTGCCGGGCCCGCGGCTCGGCCGCCCCGGCCTGCTCCAGCAGGGAGATGTACTGGCCCAGCTTGCGCGGCCCGAGGCCGGTGGCCTCGCGCAGCTCGGTCTTGGTGGCCGGCTCACGGCGCAGCAGCGCGGCCAGGTCGCGCAGCTCGTTCTCGTCGGGCAGGCCACCGCTGAAGAACCGTTGCAGGCCCACGTCCTCGGCCTGCCAGAGCAGCAGCACCCGGGCCGGCTGCCCGTCGCGCCCGGACCGGCCGATCTCCTGGAAGTAGCTGTCCGGCGAGTCGGGCAGCGCCATGTGCACCACCCAGGCGATGTTGGGCTTGTCGATGCCCATCCCGAACGCCGAGGTGGCCACCATGATCGGCACCTGGTCGGCGAGGAACGCCTCGTGCAGCTCGGAGCGCGCCCCGGCGGCCATTCCGCCGTGGTAGCACTGCGCCGGGAAGCCGGCGTCGGTCAACCGGGTGGCCAGCTCCTCGGCGGCGCGGCGGGTCGGCACGTAGATGATTCCCGGCCGTTCATCGTCACGCAGCAGCGCGACCAGGCGCCGCCACCGGTAGTCCTCGGTGGGGCAGTGCGCCACCTCCAGGAACAGGTTGGGCCGGTCCAGCCCGGAGACCACCACCTCCGGCTTGTGCAGCCGCAGCCGGGCGATGATGTCGTCGCGTACCGGCGGGGACGCGGTGGCGGTCAGCGCGACCACCGGTGGCCGTCCGATGCCCTCGATGAGGTGCCCGAGCGCCAGGTAGTCGGGACGGAAGTCGTGCCCCCAGGCCGAGATGCAGTGCGCCTCGTCGATCGCCACCAGCGCCGGCTTGAGTGCGGCCACCTCGGCCATCCGATCGGGGTTGCTCAGCTGCTCCGGGGTGATGAACAGGAACTCCGCCCGGCCCTCGCGGATCTCGTTGATCGCCTCGGCCTGCTGGGCGGCCGACTCGTTCGAGCTGATCCGCACCGCCCGCAGCTCCGGACGCTGGCGCTCGTTGAGGGCCGCGATCTGGTCCTGCTGGAGAGCCAGCAGCGGGGAGATCACCACGGTGGGGCCGGGGATCAGGCTGGCCGGGATCTGGTAGATGGCGGACTTGCCGGCGCCCGTGGGCAGCACGACCAGGGCGTCGCGTCGCTTCATCACCGCGCGCATGGCCGCCAGTTGGTTGGGCCGCAACGCGGTCCAGCCGAAGAGGCTCCGTGCCGCGCGGCGCAACGTCATCGAGTGCGTGGACAGCTTCATCGAGGGCCGGAGGTACCCGAGCCGATCACCGCCGAAACGCGCCCGACGGCAACTGTCCAGGGTCTCGCCGAGGCACCACGGACTCAGCGCACCCGGGGCAGGACCTCGCGCTGGTAGAGGTCGAACAGGCCCTGGTAGTGCGGGCCGACGTTGGCCACGTACACCTCGTCGAAGCCCGCCTTGGCGAACTTCCCGATCATCTCGACGTTCGCGTCGGCGCTGTTGCCGCACACGAACGCCTCCTTCAGCATCTCCGGCCGGACCAGCTGGGCGGCCTGCTCGAAGTGGCGCGGCGAGGGCAGCACCTGGGACAGCTCGCCCGGGACCCCGGCGTTGGGCCAGCGCTGGTACGCGATCCGCATGCCCTCGTCCTCGCTGTCCGCGTACGCCGCCTTGAATCCGGCCTGGCACGGCTTGTCGCCGCCGCCGTTCTCCCGGAAGCGCCGGACCATCTCGCTGTCGGGCCTGGTGCTCACGTAGCCGTCGCCGATCCGGGCGGCGAGGTCGATGGACTTCGGGCCGAAGCCGGAGACGTAGATCGGCGGGGGAGTGTCGGGCAGCGTGTAGATCCGGGCGTGCTCGACGGTGTAGTGCTTGCCGTGGTGGTTGACGAAGTCGCCGGTCCAGAGCTTCCGCAGCACCTCGACGGCCTCCTCCAGCATCTCCAGCCGGACGTCGGCCTGCGGCCAGGCGTCGCCGAAGATGTGCTCGTTGAGCGCCTCGCCGCTGCCGACGCCGAGTGCGAACCGCCCGCCGTGCAGCACCGCGCTGGTCGCCGCCGCCTGCGCGATCACGGCCGGGTGGATCCGCACCGTCGGGCAGGTCACCGCGGTGGTCACCGGCAGCGAACAGACCTGGCTGAGCGCGCCGATCATCGACCAGACGAACGGGCTCTGCCCCTGTGCGTCCACCCACGGGTGGTAGTGGTCGGAGATCCAGAGCGCCTCGAAGCCGGCCTGTTCGGCGCCGCGCGCCTGCGCTACCAGCTCGGCCGGCGTGAACTCCTCACTGGACAGGATGTAGCCGACCTTCATCGTCCCCCCTCGGCACGGACCTGCTGGGTGGATTAGCGGTACCCCGGCCGTCGCCGGCCACACCCGGTCCGCCGGCTCTCACCCGATCGCGCCGGCGGGGTCGCGCTCAGCGTCGGCCGAACATCGCCCGGATCGCGGCCAGGAGCAGCAGGGCGCCGACCACCAGGCCGAGCAGGCGTACGCCGGGGATATCGGCCGGGCTCGTCGCGTCGGCCAGCAGGGCGGGATCCATCCCCGCACTCTCCCGGGGACCGTGCCTCCAGGCAACTGTAAGGTTTATTGACTATTGAATCGCTCGGTGTGACCATGGCAGCACCGCCTGCCGGTGGCGGTGCGCCGAGGGCGCGCGAGAGATGGGGTACGGGGGCCGCATGAGCGAGCGCAACCAGCGGGTCGGCGCGGGCGCGCCAGCGCCGGGGACCAACGCCGACCGCCAGGGGCGGGCGGCGTGACGGCGCCCAGCGGGCACCTTCCGGCGCTGGCCGCCGCCGTCCTGCAACCCGGGTTCGTCGGCACCACCCCACCACCGTGGGTGTGCCGCTGGCTCGGCGAGGGGCTCGGCTCGGTGGTCCTCTTCGCCCGTAACGTCGTCGACACCGCCCAGGTGGCCGCGCTGACCGCCACGCTGCGCGCCGAGCGGCCGGACGTCATCGTGGCGATCGACGAGGAGGCCGGCGACGTCACCCGGATCGAGTCGGTCCGGGGCAGCTCCCGGCCCGGCAACTTCGCCCTCGGCGCGGTCGACGACCCGGAGCTGACCGAGGCGGTCGCCCGGGACCTCGGCGTCGAGCTGGCCGGGGCCGGGGTCACCCTCGACTACGCCCCGGACGCCGACGTCAACTCCAACCCGGCCAACCCGGTGATCGGCGTCCGCTCGTTCGGGGCGGACCCGGCGCTGGTCGCGCGGCACACCGCCGCCTGGGTACGCGGGCTGCAGGCCGGCGGCGTCGCCGCCTGCGCCAAGCACTTCCCCGGGCACGGCGACACCCGGGTCGACTCGCACCACGACCTGCCCCGGATCACCGCCGACCGGGACCGCCTGGACGCCGTCGAGCTGGCCCCGTTCCGGGCCGCCGTGGCCGCCGGGGTGCAGGCGGTGATGACCGGCCACCTGCTGGTGCCCGCGCTGGACCCGCAGCTGCCGGCGACGTTGAGCCAACGCATCCTGGGTGGCCTGCTCCGCGACGAGATGGGCTTCTCCGGCGTGGTGGTGACCGACGCGGTGGAGATGCGCGCGGTCGCCGACCGGTACGGCTTCGCCGGGGCGGCGGTCCGCGCGCTCGCCGCCGGGGCCGACGCGATCTGCGTGGGCGGCGAACGGGCCGACGAGCAGTCGGCCCGGGAACTGGCCGACGCCATCGTGGCCGCGGTCGTCTCCGGTGAGCTGCCCGAGGAGCGCCTCGCCGAGGCGGCCAAGCGGGTCGGTCAACTCGCGGCCTGGACGGTGGCGGCCCGCTCCGAGCGGTCGACCGGAGCGCGCGGCAGCACCGCCGTCGGGCTGGTCGCCGCCCGCCGCGCCGTTCGGGTCACCGTCGCGGCGGGCGGGACGACCGCGTTGCCGCTGACCCGCGCGGCGCACGTGGTCGAGTTCGAGCCACCGCGCAACATCGCCATCGGCGCCGAGACGCCGTGGGGCCTCGGCGTACCGATGGGCGAGCTGCTGCCCGGCACGAGCGCGGTGCGCTACGCCCAGCACGACGTGCCGACCGACCCGGGCGCCGGGGCGGGCAACCGCCCGCTGGTGCTGGTGGTCCGCGACCTGCACCGGCACGAGTGGATGCGTGCCGCGGTGCAGCGGGCGCTGGCCACCCGGCCGGACGCGGTCGTGGTCGAGCTGGGCGTGCCCGAGCTGGTCACCGGCGCGGTGCACCTGGCCACCCACGGCGCCACCCGGGCCAGCGGACGGGCTGCCGCCGAGGTGCTGACCGGCGCCCGCTGACCCGACGCCCGCACCGGGCTGAGGCGCCCGGCGCTACGGCTGAACGGCGACCAGGTCGGCGTACTCCGGGTGCTTCTCGATGAACGCGGCCATGAACGGGCACTGCGGCACCAGCGTGCCGCCGCGGGCGCGTACCTGGTCCAGCGTGCCCCGGATCAGCGCGCCGCCCACGCCCTTGCCCTGGAAGCCCGGGTCCACCTCGGTGTGGGTGAAGACCAGCACCTCCCCGCGGGTCAGGTACGCGGTGAAGCCGGCCAACGCGTCGTCGACCAGGATCTCGAACCGGCGCTTGGCAGGGTTGTCCTCGACCAGGGTGCTCATCGGGCCATTCTCCCCGCCAGCGCGTCCAGTTCGGCGAGCAACCGGTCGACCTCGTCGGCCGTGTTGTAGTGGTAGATGCTGGCCCGGACCGCGCCCCCGCTGTCCCGCAGCCCCATCGTCTGGAAGTACTCGTAGGCGTAATAGTCGCCGGCGGAGAGGCAGAACCCGGCTGTCCCCAGCGCCTCCTGGGTGGCGGCCGGCGACATCCCGGCGACCCGGAAGGAGACCGTCGGGCAGCGCCGCGCCGGCGAGCCGTAGACGGTGATCGCGGGCTGCTCGGTCAGCCCGGCGAGCAGCCGGTCGAGCAGCGCCTCCTCGTGCGCCTGGGCGGCGGCCAGCCCGGCCCGCACCCGCGCACGCCGGTCCCCGACGGCGTCCGGGTCTAGCCCGGCCAGGTGGTCCACCGCGGCGGCCACGCCGGCCAGCAGGGGAAAGCTCGGGGTGCCGTACTCGAACCGGTCCGGCACCGCGTCGGAGGACGGGACCAGCTTCGCCGGGCGCAGCGCCGCCCACCGGGCCGGGTCGGCCACCATCGCCGCCAGGTGCGGCCCGGACCACTTGTAGGCGCTGGTGACCAGCACGTCGGCGCCGACCGAGGCCAGGTCGGTCGGCCCGTGCGGCACCGAGTGCACGCCGTCGACGCAGACCAGTGCGCCGACCGCGTGCGCGGCCTTGGCGATCGCCGGCACGTCCGGCACCGTGCCGATGGCGTTGCTGCCGGCGGTCACCGCGACCAGTTTGGTGCGCTCATTGACCAGCTCGGCGTACTGGCCGGCGGGCAGCTCACCGGTGTGCCGGTCGATCTCGGCCCACCGCACCGTCGCGCCGGCAGCCTCGGCGGCCTGCACCCACGGCCGCACGTTGGCGTCGTGGTCGAGCCGGGACACCACCACCTCGTCGCCGGGGCGCCACCCCGCGCCGAGCGTACGGGCCAGGGTGTACATCAGTGCGGTGGCACTCGGACCCAGCACCACCCCGGCCGGGTCGGCACCGAGCAGGTCGGCTACCGCCGACCGGGCCGCTGCCACCAGCTCCAGCGACCGGCGACCCGGCGTGAAGGCGGCGCTGCGGTTGCCGACCGCAGTGCGCATGGCGTCGGCGACCGCGTCGATCACACCGGCTGCGGTCTGGGTGCCCCCGGCCCCGTCGAAGTGGACGAAGCCCTCGGTCAGGGCGGGGTAGGCGGCCCGGGTGCGGGCGATGTCGAAGGGCATGCCGGGAACCCTAGTGCGGTGTCCACTAACGTTCACCGGGTGTTCCGGTGGGATGTTGTGGATCCTCGCCTTGGAGGGCGAGCGACTCCCCACTGGGTGGTGGGGCGGGCCTCCGCAGGCCAACTGATCCTCTCGCCGCCCGGGCTGGGCGGCGGGGGTCACGCCGGGACCGGCCGGCGCCGGGGAGGTTCCGGCCGGCTCGACGGTGCGTGACCACCCCAGGCAGCACAGGAACGGCCGTCGTGGGGGTGGTGGGTCCGCCGCCCGGGGTGCGGGTGGCGATCATGGCGGCCGCGACGAGATCGCGGTGCCCGGAGAATCGGCAGTGGGGGCAGGACAAGGTGCGCCCACGCGGTTTCGGTACCCGCCGCCGGCAGGCGGGGCAGGTCGAGGAGGTGCCGCGTTCGTCGACGAGCCGCACAGTGATCCCGGCGAGGGTGGCCTTGTCGGTGAGGACCTGAATCAACCGGCCGATCTGCCACTGCCGCAGCCGCAGGTTGTGCCGCCGCCCCGCCGCAATGTCGAGCACCCCGCGGGGGTCGCCGACGTGCAGCACCCCAACCCGCTGACCCACCGCCCAGGACACGACAGTGCGGGCGGCCTCATGCTGGGCCTGGCGGACCCGCCGTCGATGCCGTCCCTGCACCAGACGGGCCCGGCGGCGATACTGACGCCACCGCCGTGACCCCCGCTGGCCCGGTTTCGGTGCCCGCCGCGCCACCGCCCGGCGGCGGGCTTTGGTGTCGGCGAGGTGCATCCGGTGCTCCGCGCGGACCGCCCGCCCGGACACCAACAGCCCGGCACCGTCGGGCTCGGCCACCGCGTAGGGGTGGATGATGCCGAGGTCCACCCCGGCCACCCGACCCGGTTCCGGCCCCACCCCCGGTGGGTAGGTCGCGACCGGAATCTCGGCGGTCACGTCGAGGAACAGCCGCCCGCCCTCAGACAGCAGAGTGATCGAGCGGACCTGCTCCACCGGGTACGGCAGATCCCGGGCCAGGCGAACCCACAACGGGCAGGTGCCTCTCGCGCTGGGGATGCGTACCCGCCGCCCGTCAACCGTGAATGTGCCGTGATACCAGCGCACCGGCACCAACCCCCGCCGGCGACGCGGAAACCGCGCCGAGTCGTCACCGGCCTTACGGCGCTTCGCCGCCGCGAACCAGGCATCGGAGAACCGGCGCAACACCGACCGGGCACCCGTACTGTCCAGCTCACCGAACGTGCCCGGCCCCGACGCCGCCAACTCCCGACACAACTCCTGATAGCCAGCCACCGGCGCATCCCCGCGGCGACGCCGCCACGCATTGACCTCCAACACACACGCCCACACATCACCACCCGAACGCAGCAAGCCGAAACACCGCCGCCGCTGCCCTGGCGTCACCCGCAACCCAACCCGAGCCGTGCGATACACGACCCGCGGCGCAACGGAATCCCGACGGCGAGGCACAAACCGAACCCAACACCACCGGTACGACAACTTCCCAACCACTCACCAACCCGGCGCACGTTAGCGGCCACCGCACTAGCCGGTGCCCCGACCAGGCCCGCACGTCCGGGCTCGACGTCGGAGACCCGCCTCGCGGGCGTCTCGTACCCTTGACCGGGTGACGAACCCACCCGCCACCATCCCGTTGACCCCCACCCGCCGCGCCGCCGGCCTGTTCGCCGGACTCGCGCTCGGCCTCGCCGTGCTCGCCGGCTGCAGCTCGCAGGGCGCCTCCACAGACTGCGGGCTGGACGCCTGCACGGTCACCTTCGAGCGGGGTGTCGACGCGAGCGCCAACATCCTGGGCGTCGAGGCCAAGCTGGTCGGCGCAGAGAACGACCAGGTGACCGTCGAGGTCGCCGGCGAGCAGCTCACCCTCACCACCGGACAGCAGGCCACCGAGGCCGGGGGCTTCGCGGTCACCCTGGACAGCGTCACCGACCAGCAGGTCAAGATTCGCGTTTCGCGCAACCCGGGCAACTGATCCGGCCGGGCGGCGGTGGCCGACGTTTGGGGATCTCCGGAATCGGAGATTGTGGCGCCATGTCACTTACCCGTAGCGCCGAAGCCACCGCCTCCCGTACGGCGGACAGCCGGTGGCTGGAACTCCTCGCCCGGGCCGGTTTCATCGGCTACGGCATCGTGCACCTGCTCTTCGCCTGGCTGGCGTTGCAGATCGCGTTCGGCACGTCGAGCGACGACGGCGACCAGTCCGGCGCGCTGCGCACGCTCTCCGCACAGCCGCTGGGCAAGGTCCTGGTCATCGCCACCGCGGTGGGCCTGCTCGCGATGGCGATCTGGCAGGCGCTGGAGGCGGCGGTCGGGCACCGCGCCGAGCGGGGCAGGGAACGCGTCGTGGAGCGGCTCGCCTCGACCGGTCGGGCCATCGTCTACCTCTACTTCGCCTGGACCGCGTTCAAGGTCTTCAAGGACGCCGAGTCGAACAGCGCCGACCAGCAGGAGGCGTTGACCGGCAAGCTGATGACCTCCAGTGGCGGTCGCTGGCTGGTCGGCCTGGCCGGGCTGGTGCTCGCCACGATCGGTGTCGGCCTGGTGATCTACGGAATCGTCAAGCGGTTCGAGAAGCACCTGAAGACCGGCGAGATGAGCCCGAAGACCCGCAAGCTGGCCCGCCGGCTGGGCATCGCCGGGTACGTCGCCAAGGGCACCGCGTACGGCATCGCCGGCCTGCTGGTGATCGTGGCCGCGGTGAACTACGACCCGGAGAAGGCCCGTGGCCTGGACGCCGCGCTGCACACGCTGCGCGAGCAGTCCTACGGCACCTTCCTGCTCAGCCTGGTCGCCCTCGGCATCGCCGCCTTCGGCCTCTACTGCTTCCTCCAGTCCCGGTACCGCAAGGTCTGAACTGGCCGATTCGGGAGACCGCAGGCACTATTGGGCTTTTGCCTGAAGCGCCGTCGCGCGCCCGGAGGGGAGCACCACACCCGTGCAGAGTTACCTCGGAACGGCCGTCGCCGCGCTCGCCGCAGCGGCGGCCGCCCTGCTGCTGGTCGAGGTCGTCCATCGGGCCACCCGGCGGTTCGGCCGCCGGTCGCTGCTGATGACCGAACTGACCGACCATTCACACCGCCCCTTCCAGGTCGCGGCCACGGTGCTCGCGGTGCAGTTCGCCGTCCACCTCAGCACCGGGTACGCGGTCGGTGAGGGCTGGCGTCAACTGCTGCTGCACCTGCTCATCCTCGGCGTCATCGCCGCCACGGCCTGGCTGGTCGCCTCGCTGCTGGTGGTCGTGGAGGACACCGCGCTGGCCCGGTTCCGGGTCGACGTACCGGACAATCGGCACGCCCGGCGGGTACGGACCCAGGTGGTGATGCTGCGCCGGTTGACCATCGCGGTGATCGTCGTCCTGGCCGTCGGCGTGATGCTGATGACGTTCCCGAGCGTGCGCGGCATCGGCGCCGGCGTGCTGACCTCCGCCGGTGTGGTCGGTGTGGTGGCAGCGCTGGCCGCCCAGAGCCTGCTCGGCAACGTCTTCGCCGGCCTGCAACTCGCCTTCAGCGACGCGGTCCGGCTGGACGACGTGGTGGTCGTCGAGGGGGAGTGGGGCCGGATCGAGGAGTTGACCCTCAGCTACGTGGTGGTGCAGATCTGGGACGACCGGCGACTGATCCTGCCCACCTCGTACTTCACCAGCAAGCCCTTCCAGAACTGGACCCGGACCGAGGCCGCAGTGCTCGGCACCGCCGAGTTCGACGTGGACTGGGCGGTGCCGGTGCAGGCCATGCGGGAGGAACTGCGCCGGCTGGTGGAGGGCACCGACCTGTGGGACGGGCGGGTCTGCGTCCTGCAGGTGACCGACGCCACCGGTGGGACGGTCCGGGTGCGCGCGCTGGTCAGCGCCGCCGACGCGGGCAGCCTGTGGGATCTGCGCTGCCTGGTTCGTGAACACCTGGTGGCCTGGATCCGGGACAACCGGCCCACCGCGATGCCCCGGATGCGCACCGAGTTGGGCGACGCCAGCAGCAACCTGCCCTGGCAGTGGGTGCAGCCACGGCGCCCGGCGCGCCGGGCCGGCGACACCGACGTACCCGACGACGCCCGCGTCTTCGGCGGCAGCGACGACGGCGCCGCCCGCAGCGAAGCCTTCGTCGGCCCCGAAGAAACCCCCGCCCCCCGCCCCTAACCCCTTGTCCGCGTTGATCATGAGGTTGTCGACGGCCGTGACGGCGTGTCGCGTCGCTAACTTCATGATCACGGGCCGGCGAGCCAGAGGGCCGGAGGGCCGGGGGCTGGGTGGGGGAGAGGTGGGGGTGGGGGTGGTCCGGTCCGGGAGGTTTGGTCGGGCTTAGGTGGGGGACCTGCTGCCGGACGTCTCTGCTGCGATCGGGGCCGGCCGGACGCCAGGTCGGCGGCGTGGCAACCGGACAACAGGAACGGCGACCGGGTCGGCGCGCTTTAGGATTGACGGGCGGCGACTCCGGGCATACAGCGCGGTGATGAGGAAAGGAGGACAGCATGGCTGACGTGGCGAAAGCCCGCACATCCCACAACGGGAGCGAGCCCTCCACCGCCGAATTGGTGCAGCGGGCCACCGAGCAGGTCTCCCGTCTGGTGCGGGACGAACTGGCGCTGGCCCGGGCGGAGTTGACCCAGAAGGGCAAGCACGCCGGCATCGGGATCGGCCTGTTCGGCGGCGGCGGAGCGCTGGCGTTCTTCGGCCTGGGCGCGCTGGTCGCCACGGCGATCCTGCTGCTCGACCTGGTGCTGCCCGCCTGGGCCGCCGCGCTGATCGTGGCGGTGGCTGCCTTCCTGCTGGCCGGCATCCTTGCCCTGGTGGGCAAGAAGCAGGTGAGCCGTGCGGTCCCGCCGGTTCCCGCGGCCACGGTCCGCAGCCTCCGGGCCGACATGGACACCGTCACCGCCGCGGTGAAGGACAGGGGACGGTCATGACGGGCAACGGGACCGGCGACACAGAGGCGCTCCGCGAGGAGATCCGTCGCACCCGGGTGGAGTTGGGCGAGACGATGGAGGCATTGGCCGCCAAGGCCGACGTCAAGGCGCGCCTGAAGGAGTCCGCCGAGCAGGCGCGGGAACGGCTCCGCGAGCAGGCGGCGCAGACCGTGGCCCGGGTCCGCGGGCAGGCCGTGCGCCGCGCGGAGGACGCGCGGGCGCAGGCACACGAAAAGGGCGAGCTGGTGCGCGCCCAGGCGCACGAAAAGGGCGAGTTGGTACGACGCAACCCGGTGCCGTGGGCGGCCATCGCCGCCGGTGCGGTGGCCACCGTGGTGGTGCTGATGATCGTGCGGGGGAGGCGTAGGTGAGCAAGGGCATCGGCAGGGCCGCGTACCGGCCGGTCGGCGTGCTGTTGGGTATCGCCGCCGGTGCGGCGGCGGGCGCGATCTTCCGGCAGGTCTGGAAGGTCACTGCGGGCGACGGTGAGGCGCCCGTCGCGACCGACGAGGATCGCGGCTGGGGCGAGATCCTGGCCGCCGCGGCGTTGCAGGGGGCCATCTTCGCGGTGGTCCGGGCCGCCGTGGACCGGGGCGGAGCGGTCGGCGTCCGCCGGATGACCGGCCGCTGGCCGGACTGACCAGCGCAGCGACTTCGGCCCCCTACCTGCATCGGCGGGTAGGGGGCCTTTCGCACGGCATCGCACGCCGCCCAGCGATCTCAGACATCCGTCAGGTCACATGTCGGAGAAATTCGTCGGAGAGGTCGTGACAGACTTTTTGGGTCCGTGATTTGCTGGTCCACGCTGCTGCGAGATGGCGTGGGTTGAGAGAAGTCTCCTTCGTGGGGGCCGCCTCAGGCGCCGCTGCTCGAAACGGCCAATCGGCCGTACGGCGTGCACGGCCACCAGTTTTTAGAAGGAGATACACATGGCGCAGGGAACCGTGAAGTGGTTCAACGCTGACAAGGGCTTCGGCTTCATCACCGTCGACGGCGGGGGTGCTGACGTGTTCGTCCACTTCTCGGCCATCCAGACCAGCGGCTACCGTTCGCTGGAGGAGAACCAGCGGGTGGAGTTCGAGATCGCTCAGGGTCAGAAGGGCCCGCAGGCTGAGCAGGTCCGTCCCCTCTGAGTAGTGTGGCCGGCCCCCGCCGGCCAGTGGGGACGATCCGGCCAGGGGTCGTTGTGTAGCCCCGTATTCCTTTCGGAATGCGGGGCTTTCCACGTGCCCGGGACCGGTCGGCCCGCCCCGGCGCCACTGTGGACCGGGGGCGTCGCTGGTCAGCGTCGGCGGCGGGACCGCAGGCCGAGCCAGAGCACCACCAGCCCGGCCAGCGCCACGAGCGGGCCGATCACCACCCAGATCCGCTCGTCGGTCATCACGCTGCCGTTGACGTAGCCGAGGCCCTGCACCGTCCACACCGCACCGACCACGATCGCCAGCAGGCCGAGGGTGAGCGCAAGCCAACCCCTCATCGCGTCCCCTCTCCGCAGGGCCGGGCGGCGGGCCGCCCCGGGCTCCCAGCATTACCCGCCGGGCGGTGCGGCGCGAGCACCCCGGGTGCGCGGGTCACCACCGGTCGTGCACCTGTGGGCGGATCAGCTCGTCGTAGACCTCGCGCACCCCGGCCAGTTGGTCGGCCGAGAGCGGCGACAGGTCGGCCGCGGCCGCGTTGCGCCGGGCCTGATCGGCGTCGCGTGCGCCGGGGATGACCACGGTGACGCCGGCCTGGTCCAGCACCCAGCGCAGCGCGAACTGCGCCATCGTGCGGTCCGCGTCGACCAGCGGCGCCATTCGGCGTACGGCGGCCAACCCGCGCTCGAAGTCGACCCCGGAGAACGTCTCGCCGACGTCGAACGCCGCGCCGTGTCGGTTGAAGTTGCGGTGGTCGTCGGCCGGGAACTCGGTGTGCTCGTCGTACCGGCCGGAGAGCAGGCCGCTGGCCAGAGGCACGCGGGCGATGATGCCGACCCCGGCCGCCGCGGCGGCCGGCAGCACCCGCTCCAGCGGCTTGTGCCGCACCGCGTTGAGGATGATCTGGACGCTGGCCACCCCGGGCCGGACGATCGCGGTGAGCGCCTGGTCGCAGGTCTCCACGCTGACCCCGTACCCGGCGATCGCCTTTTCGGCGACGAGGGTGTCCAGGGCGTCGAAGACCGCGTCGTCGGCGAAGACGGCGGTGGGCGGGCAGTGCAGCTGGACCAGGTCCAGGGTGTCCATCCCCAGGTTGGCCCGGGACCGGTCGGTCCACTGCCGGAAGTTGGCCAGGGTGTACGCCTCCGGACGCTGCTCGACCCGGCGGCCCATCTTGGTGGCCACGGTCAGCCCGGCGTCGGGACGGGAGCGCAGGAAGCGACCGATCAGCTGCTCGCTGCGGCCGTCGCCGTACACGTCGGCGGTGTCGAGGAAGGTGACCCCGGCGTCCACGGCGGCGGCCAGCACCGCCATCGCGTCGTCCTCGCTGACGGTGCCCCAGTCGGCGCCGAGCTGCCAGGCACCCAGGCCGACCACCCCGACGGTCCGGCCGAGCCGGTTGAAGCTGCGCTGTTCCATTCCCCGAGCCTAGTGATCGGGTTGCCGACCTGCCAGGCGAGCCGTACGGTAAATAAGACGGACGTACGGTTTGGGAGGCGACGATGTGGGATCCGGCGACGTACCTGCGCTACGGCGACGAGCGGTCCCGGCCGTTCCACGACCTGGTCGCCCGGATCCCGGCCGAGCGGCCCCGGACGGTGGTCGACCTCGGCTGCGGCCCCGGCCACCTCACCGCCACCCTCGCCGAGCGCTGGCCGGCGAGCCGGGTGATCGGTCTCGACTCCTCGCCGGAGATGATCGACCGCGCCGCCGCCCTGGACGCCCCGGTCGACTTCGCCGTCGCCGACGTGCGGGACTGGCGGCCGGCCGGCGACGAGGACGTGGTGGTGACCAACGCCGTGCTCCAGTGGGTCCCCGGCCACCAGGAGCTGCTGCGGCGCTGGGCCACCGAGCTACCCGCCGGCGCCTGGCTCGCCATGCAGGTCCCGGGCAACTTCGCCGCCGGATCACACCGTGCGCTGCGCGAGGTCGCCGACCGGCCGGCCTGGCGCGCCGAGCTGGCCCCGCTGCTGCGCGCCGACCCGGTCGACGACCCGGCCGACTACGCGGCGCTGCTGACCGGTGCCGGCTGCGCGGTGGACGCCTGGGAGACTACCTACGTGCACCTGCTACCGGCCCGGCCCGACGCCGACCACCCGGTGCTGGCCTGGATGGAGGGCACCGCGTTGCGCCCGGTCCGGGCGGCCCTCGACGCCGCCGGCTGGTCCGCCTTCCGGGCCGAGCTGGGGGTACGCCTCGCCGCCGTCTACCCGCCGCGGCAGGGTCAGGTGTACTTCCCGTTCCGCCGCGTCTTCGTCGTTGCCCGTACCGGCGACCCTGCCGAGGAGAATCCGTGACCGACCTGTCCACCTTCATCGCCGGCCTGCCCAAGGTGGAGCTGCACGTACACCACGTCGGCTCCGCCTCCCCCCGGATCGTCGCCGAGCTGGCCGCCCGGCACGAGGGACGCACCCCGGTCCCGGCCGACCCGGCGGCGCTCGCCGACTACTTCGAGTTCCGCGACTTCGCGCACTTCATCGAGGTCTACCTGAGCGTCGTGGACCTCATCCGCGATCCGGAGGACGTCTGGATCCTCACCCACGAGGTGGCCCGGGAGCTGGCCCGCCAGCAGGTCTGGTACGCGGAGCTGACCATCACCCCGTACTCGCACGTGCGCCGGGGCATCCCCGCGCCGGCGTTCTGCGAGGCGATCGAGGACGCCCGCAAGCGCGCCTCGGTCGACTTCGGCCTCGACCTGCGCTGGTGCTTCGACATCCCGGGTGAGGCCGGCCTGCCGGCGGCCGAGGAGACGCTGCGCATCGCGTTGGAGGAGCGCCCGGAGGGGCTGATCAGCTTCGGCCTGGGCGGCCCGGAGATCGGCGTACCCCGGCCGCAGTTCCGGCCCTACTTCGACCGGGCCCGGGCGGCCGGGCTGCGCTCGGTGCCACACGCCGGGGAGACCACCGGCCCGCAGACGATCTGGGACGCGCTGAACGAGCTGGGCGCCGAGCGGATCGGGCACGGCATCTCCGCCGCGCAGGACCCGGAGTTGCTCGCGTACCTGGCCGAGCGGCAGATCGGGCTGGAGATCTGCCCGACGTCCAACGTGCGGACCCGGGCGGTGGCCAACCTCGACGAGCACCCGCTGCCCCGGCTGGTCGAAGCCGGGCTGCTGGTCACCATCAACTCCGACGACCCGCCGATGTTCGGCACCACCCTCAACGACGAGTACGCGGTGGCGGCCCGACTGCTCGGGGCGGGTCCGCAGGGGCTGGCAGGGCTGGCCCGCAACGCGGTGACCGCGTCCTTCCTGGACCCGGTCGGCAAGCAGCGGATCATGGCCGAGATCGACGCCCACCTCGCCACCGCCGCCGGCTGAGCCGGTCGGGGAGCAGGGCGCGCGGCGGGAGCTTGGGTGTGGGGGGACCTGACTCCCGCCGCGCGCGCGGCTCCACCGGCCGGTGGGTGCACACGGTGCGCCAGCCGGTGGAACTGGTGGGTTCGTGCCTCGATCCTGACAGCCCGCAGCCGTTGGACCACGGTCGTTAACCGCGATCTAAGGAAGACTTGCGCCAGCGCACAGTCGGCCCCGGACAGCCGGTTCGCGCCGGCCGGCCGGCCGGCGGCCCGGTCAGCTGTCGGTGGGGCGCTGCCGGGGCCAGCGACGGCCGGTTTTCTGGTCCCGGGCGTCCCGAGCCATCCGGCCGACCAGGCCGAACCGGCTGACCTGCCGGGGTGTGGCCTCCGGGTCGGCCAGCAGCATCACCACGCTGGCTCCGCCCAGCCGGGCCCGGTCGATGCTCACCGACCCGTTGGCCTGCAACGCCACCCGCTTGGCGATGTCCAGGCCGAGCCCGGTCGAGCCCTGGTCGCTGGTCCCCCGGCGCAGCGCCCGGTCCGGGTCGGCGATGCCGGGGCCGGCGTCGTCGATCCGGATCGCCACATAGCCGTCCCGGCGGGACACCGCCACCTCGAACGCCGTGCCCTGCGGGGTGTAGCGGAAGACGTTGCCGATCACCGCGTCCAGCGCGGCGGCCAACTCGGCGCGGGGCACCGGCGCCGGGATGCGCAGCTGCGCGCCGTTCACCCGTTGCGGCCGGTTCTGGTCGCCGGCCAACGCCGCCCAGAACACCATCCGGTCCCGGACGACCTCGCTGACGTCACACATCGCCGGCCCGGCCTCGTGCGCCACCGACTTGCGGGTGGTCTTGATCAGCACGTCGATCTCACCCTCCAGGGTGACGATCGCCTGGCGGATCCGCCGGATGCCGCGCCGCCGGTCCAGCTCCGCCTCGGAGAACGAACCCACGCTGGTGTCGTCGGACTCCAATGCCTCCGCGTCCAGCCGCAGCACGGTCAGCGGGGTGCGCAGCCGGTGCGACAGGTCGGCCACCAGCTCCCGCTCGTCGGTGCGGGCCGCGTCCAGCCGGTCGGCCATCCGGTTGAAGGCGTACCCGGCCTCAGCCAGCTCGCGGGGGCCGGTCGGCTCCACGCGTACCCCCAGGTCGCCGTCACCGATCGAGAGTGCGGCCTTCACCAGACCCCGGGTCGAGTCCACCGCGCGGGCGGCGACCCGGTCGACCACCAGCACCGCCGCAACGGCCATCGCCGCGCCGACCGCGAGCAGCAGCAGCCAGGTGCCGCGGGCGCCCTCGCCCAGCTCCGAGTCGGGCACGAACACCTCGACCACGGCGGTCCGGTCGCCGAGGACCACCGGGTCCAGTCGGACCACCCCGCCGTCGACGTCGACGTCCAGCGAGCGTCGGTCGGTACGCGCCCGGTCCAGGTCGGCGTCGCTGGCACGGCCGGCGGACTCGTCGAGCCCCAGCCCGTGCACGACCGGCCGGGTGGGTGCGCCCTCGGCGCTGGCCACCACGGCCCGCTCGACCACCGCCGGATCGGTGCTCACCGCCAGCGCCCCGGTCACCAGCGCACTGCGCCGGGCCGCGTCGGCGATCGCCTCGTCCCGGGTCTGCTCGCGCAGGCTCAGCCCGAGCGGGATCAGGAAGGCGAGCGCGACGAGGCTGCACATGCCGGCCGTGAGCATGGCCAGCGCGGTCCTCAGTCCGGAGCCACCAACCGGAACCCGACCCCCCGCACGGTGCGCAGGTAGCGCGGCTTCGCCGCGGACTCGCCCATCTTTCGGCGGAGCCAGTACAGGTGAACGTCGATGGTCTGATCCTCGCCGACCGATGGCTGCCGCCATACCTCCTCCAAGAGCTCCCGGCGGGACACTACCCGCCCGGGTCGTGCGGCGAGATACGCCAGCAGGTCGAATTCCTTGCGGGTCAGCGCCAGCGGCTCCCCGTCGAGCAGCGCGCTGCGCTCGCCGACGTCCACCCGCAGCCCACTGACGGTGTGTACCGCGGGCTGCACGGTCCGGCTGGCCCGCCCGGCGCGGCGCAGCACGGTGGTGATCCGGGCGTCCAGGTGCGCGCCGGTGAACGGCTTGACCATGTAGTCGTCGGCGCCGGCGCGCAGCAGCTTGACCACCGACTGCTCGTCGTCCCGGGCGGTGGCGATGATGATCGGGACGTCGGTGATGCCGCGCAGCATCCGCAGCGCGTCCGAGCCGTCCAGGTCGGGCAGGCCGAGGTCCAGCACCACCAGGTCGGGTGTCTCCGCGGCGACCCGGCGCAGGGCGTCCAGTGCTGTGCCCACGGCGTGCACGGCGTGCCCCCGGTCGGCGAGGGAACGGAGCATCGCGCCGCGTACGACGTGATCATCTTCGACCAGGAGCACGGAGGCCACCCCAAGACCGTACTTGGCGTGGCAAGTTGATCGCGTTGCCACGTACCTGGCAAGGGGGCAAGCTGGTACGACGATGTCCTTCACTCTGTTCGCCGACGCCCGCCTGGCGCTCGCCCGGGACAGCCTCGCCGGCCTCTCGACCGGCGACGCGCTCGGCGCGCAGTACTTCCTGCCGGGGTCGCAACCGGCGGATCTCGCCGCCGGCCCCTTGCCGCCGGCGCCCTGGGAGTGGACCGACGACACCGAGATGGCGTGCTCGGTCCTCGCCGAGCTGGCCGAGTCCGGCGGCATCGACCGGGACCGACTGGCGCTGGCGTTCGCCGAGCGCTGCGCGACACGGCGGGGCTACGGCTCAGGCGCGATGCTGATCCTGCGGCTGATCCGCACCGGCACCCCGTGGCCGGTGGCCGCCGCGTCCGCCTTCGACGGCCAGGGCTCCTGCGGCAACGGCGCGGCGATGCGGGTCGGCCCGCTGGGCGCATACTTCGCCGACTCGACCACCCGCGCCGCCGCGCAGGCCCGCGCCTCGGCCGAGGTGACCCACGCGCACCCGGAGGGGATCGCTGGTGCGGTCGCGGTGGCGGTCGCCGCCGCACTGGCCGCGCGGGCCCGCCTCGACGGGCACCGACCGGCCCCGGAGCGGCTGCTCGCCGGGATCGCCGCCCAGATCGACTCGGGCACCGAGGTGCACCGGAGTGTGAATCGGGCGGCTGGGCTGCTCGGCCGCCCACTGCCCCGGGTGGTCGCGGCGCTCGGCAACGGCTCCCGGGTCACCGCCCAGGACACCGTCGGGTTCACGCTCTGGGTGGCCGCCACCCACCTGGACGACTACCCGACGGCGATCCGGGTCTGCGTGCAGGCCGGCGGGGATGTGGACACCACATCCGCCATCGTCGGGGCGGTGGTGGCCGCGTACACCGGCGTCGGAACGCCCGGCGGTGTGCCCGAGCCGTGGCTGGCCGCTCGCGAGCCGCTACCCACCTGGGCGCCCTGACACTCAGCCGAGCGGCTCCGGACGCGGTGGCGGGTCAGCCGGCGCGGACCGGGGTGCCGGCCGTGGCGGGCTCCGCGTTGGCGGGTGCCGTGGCATCGGGCGCCGTCGTGGCGGGCTCGGTGTCGGCGGGTGCTGTGGCATCGGGCCCCGCCGTACCCGGTGCCGCCGGCGTCGGGTCGGCCGGTGCGGCCGTGTCGTCTGCTCCACCGGTCACCTCGGCCAGCGCCGCGCGCTCGGCCGGGTCGCGCCGGCGCCACCGGCTGACCAGCCAGCCGATCGCCGCGCCGCCGCCGAGTCCGGCCAGCAGCCCGGCGGCCAGCATCCCGTCGGCGCTGCCCGACTCCTCGCCCGCGCCGTCCGCCGCCGGCTCCGCGTCGACGCCGGGGTTGGCCCCCGCGCCGGCCGCCGGGGCGCCGTGCCCACCGTGCCCGACGGGGCCGGCCGCGCCGTCCGCCGCTGGCAGCAGGGTGAGCACCGGGGCCCGGTGGGCGCCGCTGGCGTCCGCCCAGCGGACCACCGTGCCGTCGGCGTACGTCTGGACCACCTCGAAGGTGAGCCGCTCGGCCTGCGGCAGCGGACCCATGGACAGCGCGAGCCGGGCCGGGCCGGGCTCGCCCTTGCCGACCCGGATCCAGGTCACCCCGGTGGTCACCGTGCTCACCCCGGTGGAGTGAATGCCGGCCACCGGCTTGTCCAGGGTGCGGGAGCTGATCCGGGGAGCCCAGCCGGTCACCGACATCGGGTAGACCTCGGCCACCGGCGCGTCGGCCGGCAACCGGACCTCGATCTGGCGGGTCGTGGTGCCGGCGCGCTCCTCCGGCACGGTGAACTCCAGCCGCACCGCGTCGCCCTGCCGGGCCTCGGTCGGAGTGGTCGTCACGTCCGCCGCGTGCGCCGTGCCGGGCCATCCGAGCAGCAGCCCGGCGGCGGTCAGCGCGGTCACCGCCGCGATCCGCTGCCGACGGCCACCGCCGTGCGTGCTCGCCATCTCGTGCCCCCATCCGTGTCGACGCGACCGGCACCGGTTTCCGGCCACACCTCCTAGTTCGGCTCCGAGCGCCAAAAGGTTCAACGCCTGCGGCAGCGGAAGGGGCCTTCGGCTACCGCAGGCGTTAAGAAGGTGCCCTTCCTTGGCCCGGGTGGGTGGACCGATAACATCGGCAGGGGCCGAGGATCGGCACCGTTTCGTACCACTTGGAGGAGTCACCGTGTCCGCACCCCGTACCCCCGCCGTGGCCGACCCCGTCGTCGTCGCCGCCGGGACCACGGCGGCCGACGCGGTGGCCGCGGCCGGACTGCCCGCGAACGGCCCCAAGGCGATCGTCGTGGTCCGCGACCCGGAGGGTCGACTGCGCGACCTGGACTGGTCGCCGGCCGAGGAGACCGTCGTCGAGCCGGTCAGCCTGGATTCGCCCGACGGGCTCACCGTGCTGCGCCACTCCACCGCGCACGTGCTCGCCCAGGCCGTGCAGGACATCTTCCCCGAGGCCAAGCTGGGCATCGGGCCGCCGATCGAGAACGGCTTCTACTACGACTTCGACGTCGACAAGCCGTTCCAGCCTGACGACCTCGGCAAGGTCGAGAAGCGGATGCAGGAGATCGTCAAGTCCGGGCAGCGGTTCCGCCGCCGCCGCTTCGGCAGCCTGGACGAGGCCCGCGCCGAGTTGGCCGACGAGCCCTTCAAGCTGGAGTTGATCGAGGTCAAGGGCGAGGGCCTGGACACCGACGAGGTGATGGAGGTCGGCGGCGGCGAGCTGACGATCTACGACAACCTCGACGCCAAGGAGGACAAGGTCTGCTGGTCGGACCTGTGCCGGGGCCCGCACCTGCCGAACACCCGGCTGATCGGCGCGTTCAAGCTGATGCGCTCGGCCGCCGCGTACTGGCGCGGGTCGGAGAAGAACCCGCAGCTCCAGCGGGTGTACGGCACCGCGTGGCCGACCCGCGACGAGTTGAAGGCGTACCTGAAGCTGCTGGAGGAGGCCGCCCGGCGCGACCACCGCAAGCTCGGTGCCGACCTGGACCTGTTCAGCTTCCCCGACGAGATCGGCTCCGGCCTGGCGGTCTTCCACCCCAAGGGCGGCATCATCCGCCGGGAGATGGAGCACTACTCGCGGCGGCGGCACGAGGAGGCGGGGTACGAGTTCGTCAACACCCCGCACATCACCAAGGCGCAGCTCTTCCACACCTCCGGGCACCTGCCGTACTACGCGGATACGATGTTCCCTCCCATGCAGCTGGAGGGCGCGGACTACTACCTCAAGGCGATGAACTGCCCGATGCACAACCTGATCTTCAGGTCGCGCGGGCGGTCGTACCGGGAGCTGCCGCTGCGGCTGTTCGAGTTCGGCACGGTCTACCGGTACGAGAAGTCCGGCGTCGTGCACGGCCTGACCCGGGTTCGGGGCCTGACCCAGGACGACTCGCACATCTACTGCACCCGCGAGCAGATGGCCGGCGAGCTGTCCACGCTGCTCAGCTTCGTGCTGGACCTGCTGCGCGACTACGGGCTGGACGACTTCTACCTGGAGCTGTCCACCCGGGATGACTCGCCCAAGTTCATCGGCAGCGACGAGGACTGGGCGGAGGCGACCGAGGCGCTGCGCAGCACCGCCGCCACCTCCGGCCTGGAGCTGGTGCCCGACCCGGGCGGTGCGGCGTTCTACGGTCCGAAGATCTCGGTGCAGGCCCGGGACGCGATCGGCCGGACCTGGCAGATGTCCACCATCCAGGTCGACCTCAACCAGCCGGAGCGGTTCGAGCTGGAGTACCAGGCCGCCGACGGAACCCGGCAGCGACCCGTCATGATCCACCGGGCACTGTTCGGCTCGATCGAGCGGTTCTTCGGGGTGCTGACCGAGCACTACGCGGGGGCGTTCCCGGCCTGGCTGGCCCCGGTGCAGGTGGTCGGCATCCCGATCCGCGAGGACCACACCGACTACCTGCACGGCTTCGTCGCGGCGCTGCGGGCCGAGGGGATCCGGGCGCAGGTCGATGCGGGTGACGACCGGATGCAGAAGAAGATCCGTACCGCCCAGCAGCAGAAGATCCCGTTCATGGTGATCGCCGGCGACGATGACGTGGCCGCCGGCACGGTCTCCTTCCGTTACCGCGACGGCTCCCAGCGCAACGGGGTGCCGATCGCCGAGGCGGTGTCGCACGTCCTCGACGTGGTGACGTCCCGTACGAACATCGGCCCCTCCGCCGCCGCGGAGTAGCGGGCCGGTCGCGATCGCCCATGATCGTGCGCGATCTATGAAGTAGTGGCCTCCCCGCGTCGGGGAGGCCACTACTTCCGTGTGCGAGCGCGATCTCGGGCAGACGCCCGGGTGTCAGATGCCGCAGTTCGGCGCCGACCAGCCGCCGACCGCCGCCACGTGGGTGTGGTCGTTGTGGTCCGGGTAGCCGGGGCCGAGGATCTGCCCGAAGCCGTGGTAGCGGGCCTGCTGGGCCAGCCGGCAGAACGACGGGGACCCGACCAGGTCCACCCCGTCGCCATACAGGTGTCGGCTGTTTGACGCCCCGCCGACCGCGCTGTTGCAGGCATAGCTGCGGAAGCTGCTGCTGATCGCGATGGACACGTCCCCGAGGGCGTGCCGCAGGGCCTGGAGCTTCCACATCGAGACGAGCGCGTTGAACCGCGCGGTGCTCGCCGAGACCGCGCCGCCGGCCCAGGTGCTGTTGCAGTTGTTCAGCTCGGCATAGCTGAAGTTGACCGGGGTGCAGTCGTCGTCCTGCAGCGCGTACAGCCGGTTGAAGGTCTGCGGGCCGGCGACGCCGTCCGCGCTCAGCCCGTACGCCTGCTGGAAGCGGATCACCGCGGACCGGGTGGCCGGACCGTACGAGCCGTCGAGGGTGAGCACGGCGCCGTAGCCGGGGTAGCCGGCGACCCGGATCTGGAGTTGCCGGACGTCCTCGCCGGTCATCCCCTGGGACAGGGCGCGACCCCAGGTGTAGCAGCCGTCGGCAAGCGCCGGGCCGGCGGAGACGGTGATGCCGGCCACTGTGGTGGCGGCGGTCAGCGCAAGTGCCGCGAGGAATCTGCCGAGCCGTCGGATCATGAAACCCTCCATCAGTGCATGGAAATATCTGGATGCATGGAATCTTCAGATCTAGGTCTCGATCCGTCAATAACTTCCAGCAATGGAGTTTCCCAGCGGCGGGTGTCGCAGCCGTCCCGGGCTGCTCCGTAGGATCGGCTCGTGACAGGGGCGGAACGGCACACGGACATCGGCGGCATGGCGGACGGCCTGGAGCGGCTCTGGACGCCGCACCGGATGACCTACATCTCCGGCGAGGACCGCCCGGCCGAGGGCTACGAGAAGCCCACCGGCTGCCCGTTCTGCCGGGGCCCCGGGCTGCCGCCCGAGGAGAGCCTCGTGGTGGCCCGCGGCGAGCACGTGTTCGCGGTGCTCAACCTCTACCCGTACAACCCGGGGCACCTGCTGGTCTGCCCGTACCGGCACGTCGCCGACTACACCGAGCTCGACGTCGCGGAGACCATCGAGCTGGCGTCGTACACCCAGACCGCGATGCGGGTGATCCGCAAGGTGAGCAACGCGCACGGCTTCAACCTGGGGATGAACCAGGGCGGGGTGGCCGGCGCTGGCATCGCCGCGCACCTGCACCAGCACGTCGTGCCGCGCTGGGGCGGCGACGCTAACTTCATGCCGGTGATCGGCCGCACCAAGGTCCTGCCGCAACTGCTCGGCGACACCCGCGACCTGATCGCCCGCGCCTGGCCGTCCTGACCCGCCGGGCCGCCGCGCGGCCTGCGCGCCGGCGCGGTCAGCCGGCGCGCAGCACGGCGGTCAGCTCCGGCCAGCTCTGCACCCGGTGTACGCCGGGCAGCAGCGCGGCGTGCGCGGCCACCTCCGCCGGGCGGGGTCGGAACAGGTAGCGGTGCGGCACCGAGTCGAGGTAGCCGAGCACCTCCAGCTTGTCGTCCACGAAGTGGGTCAGCCCGAGCCGTTGGGCGATCGGCGCCTTGGCCGGCCGGGTCCGGCAGAAGTGCACCCGCTCGACGGGGATGCCGGTGCGGGCCGGGAAGTCGTGGTGGGCCAGCCACTCCCGGGTCCGCCGCTCGGTGGACTCGCCGCACTTGGAGACCAGGTGCACCTCGTCGAACACCGGACCGAGCGCGCCGAGCGCGTCGAAAGCCCCGTCGACGCTGGGGGTACGCAGGTAGTGCTCGCCGAAGAAGGACGTGTCGGCGTCCTCGTCGGCCGGCTCGATGATCACGCCGCCGATGTCCACACCCAACCGCCGCATGGGGCTGATCATGCCGCACCGCAGCGGACGCCGCGCCCCGGCGTCCCCGGCTCGGGAAGTGCTACGCCCCGCGCTGGTGGAGGTGGCACGATCGTTCGATGGCAGTCACGACACGGACGTTGGGGCGCAGCGGCATCGAGGTCAGCGCCCTCGGCATGGGGTGCTGGGCGATCGGCGGCCCCTGGGCGGAGGGGACCCAGCCGCTGGGCTGGGGCGCGGTCGACGACGACGAGTCGGCCCGAGCGGTACGCCGGGCGCTCGACCTGGGCGTGACCCTCTTTGACACCGCCGACACCTACGGCGCCGGGCACGGGGAGCGGGTGCTCGGCCGGGCGCTCGCCGGCCGCCGCGACGAGGCCGTGATCGCCACCAAATGGGGCTACACCTTCGACGAGGCGAGCCGGCAGGCAACCGGGGAGGACGCGTCGCCGGCGTACCTGCGGCGGGCGGTGACCGACTCGCTGCGCCGGCTGGGCACCGACCGGATCGACCTCTACCAACTGCACCTGGCCGACCTGCCGGTGCCCCGGGCGGAGGCCCTGATCGGCACCTGCGAGGACCTGGTGACCGAAGGCCTCATCCGGGCGTACGGGTGGAGCACCGACCGCCCCGACCGGGCCACCGCGTTCGGGCACGCCGCCGCCGGTGCCACCGCCGTGCAGCACACCCTGTCGGTGCTGCGCGACGCCCCCGAGCTGCTCGCCGTCTGCGACAAGTACGACCTGGCCAGCGTCAACCGGGGGCCGCTGGGGATGGGGCTGCTCACGGGCAAGTACTCGGCCGCCTCGACGCTGCCCCGCGACGACGTGCGCGGGCTGACCCCGGGCTGGCTGGAGTGGTTCCGCGGTGGCCGGCCGGCACCGGAGTGGCTGCGCCGGGTCGGGGCGGTACGCGCCGCGCTCACCGCCGACGGGCGCACCCTGACGCAGGGAGCGCTGGGCTGGATCTGGGCGCGCAGTGGGCGCACCATCCCGATCCCCGGCTGCCGTACCGTCGCTCAGGTCGAGGAGAACGCCGCCGCGCTGCACCTGGGTCCACTGCCGCCGGACCAGTTCGCCGAGGTGGAGCGCCAGCTGGCCGCCCTACGTACCGCCGCCCTTCGGGACGCCGACCGCCCCCACTGGCCCCGCCCCACCCACCCCACCACGCACCCCTGACCCGGGCACCCGCCCCCACCGTTGCCGGTGCTGTCCGCCGTCGGCTCGCCCTACCGACCCCACCGTGCACCTCTGACCCGGGCACGCGCTGTTGCTGTTCGTTGTCGGTTCGTCCTACTGACCCCATCACGGACCCTTGACCCGGGCCTGCGCTCGCACTGTTGCCGGTGCTGTTCGCTGTCGAGCTGCCCCATATGTGGGGCAGCGCCTCCGTCAGGGTCTTTGTGAGCGCCAGGAGCTCTACCCCGAAGTCTGGGGTGGTGCTTCCGTGTCGAGCTGCCCCAGATCTGGGGCAGCGCCTCCGGCAGGGTCTTTGTGCGCGCCGGGAGCTCTGCCCCGAAGTCCGGGGTGGTGCTTCCGTCCGCGTCTCCGTGCGCGTAGGCGGCTCTGCCCCAAATCTGGGGCAGCTCGACAGGGCCTAAGCATGGTGAAGCCCACCCGCCCCTGCCGGCCGCTCCACCCAATCATGGAGTTGCGGTGGGCGGGGCGGGGCGGGCGCGGGGTTAGGGGGTTTGTTCCTTGCGGGCTTGGTCGGCCAGGTGGGCGGGCATGGGGTCGTGGCGGACGAAGTGGCGGCGGAAGGTGCCGGTGCCGGCGGTCATCGAGCGCAGCTCGACGGCGTAGCGGAGCAGCTCGCTGGCCGGCACCTCGGCGCGGACCAGGGTGCGGCCCTCGACGTCCTGGTCCGGCTCGGTGCCGAGCACCCGGGCGCGCCGGCCGGACAGGTCACCCATCACGGCGCCCACCGAGCCGTCCGGCACCCGGATAGTCACCTCGTCGATCGGCTCCAGCAGCGCCGGCTGGCCCCGCTCGGCGGCGTCGCGCAGCGCCATGGCGCCGGCGGTCTGAAAGGCCGCGTCGGAGGAGTCGACGCTGTGCGCCTTTCCGTCGACCAGGGTCACCCGCAGGTCCACCACCGGGTGGCCGGCGACCAGGCCGCGCTCCAGTTGGGCGCGGACGCCCTTCTCCACCGACGGGATGTAGTTGTGGGGCACGGCGCCGCCGACCACCCGGTCGACGAACTCGAAGCCGCCGCCCCGGGGTAGCGGCTCCACCTCGATGTCGCAGACCGCGTACTGGCCGTGGCCGCCGGACTGCTTGACGTGCCGGCCGTGCCCCTTCGCCGGCACGGTCAGCGTCTCGCGCAGTGACACCCGGACCGGCTCGGTGTCCAGCTCCACGCCGCCAGCACGCAGCCGGTCCAGCACCACGTCCGCGTGCGCCTCGCCCATGCACCAGAGCACCAGCTGGTGGGTCTCCGGGTTGCGCTCCAGCCGCAGCGTGGGGTCACCGGCGACCAGCCGGGCCAGGTTGCGGGCCAACGCGTCCTCGTCGGCGCGGCTCCGGGCGACGATCGCCACCGGCAGCAGCGGCTCCGGCATCTCCCACGGCGCGATCAGCAGCGGGTCGTCCTTG
This sequence comes from Micromonospora sp. NPDC000668, assembly GCF_042897975.1. NCBI lineage: Bacteria > Bacillati > Actinomycetota > Actinomycetes > Micromonosporales > Micromonosporaceae > Micromonospora > Micromonospora sp. NPDC000668. The sequence goes on along the minus strand of NZ_JBIAYP010000007.1, from coordinate 231,837 downwards.
GCCGAGATGGTGTCGCCGGTCTCGGCGCTGCCCGACTTGGTGATCGCGCAGATGTCGCCGGCCACGCAGAGCGACACCTCGCGCAGGGTGGCGCCCAGCGGGGTGTAGATGTGGCCGACCCGCTCGTCGGCGTCGTGGTCGGGGTGCCCGCGCTCAGCCATGCCGTGCCCGGAGACGTGCACGGTCTGGTCGGGGCGCAGGGTGCCGGAGAAGACCCGGACCAGCGAGACCCGCCCGACGTGCCGGTCGACGGTGGTCTTGACCACCTCGGCGACCAGCGGCCCGTCCGGGTCACAGGTCAGCGGCGGGCGCGGTGAGCCGTCCACGCCGGTCACCGCCGGCAGTTCGTGCTCCAGCGGCGACGGGAACGCGGCGGTCAGCACCTCCAGCAGCGCGTCCAGCCCGACGCCGGTCTCCGCGCAGACCGGCATCACCGGGTAGAAGTGGCCCCTGGCGACCGCCTTCTCCAGGTCCTCGATGAGCACCTGGGTGCCGATCTCCTCGCCGTCGAGGTAGCGGTCCATCAGGGTCTCGTCTTCGCTCTCGGCGATGATCCCCTCGATCAGCTCGTTGCGGGACTCGTCGATGGCCGGCTGGTGCTCCGGGTCCGGATCGCGTACGTCCGCGGGAAGCCCGGCGGTGTAGTCGAAGACCCGGCGGGTGATCAGGCCGAGCAGGCCGACGGTGGAGACTCCGTCGTCGCCGAGCATCGGCAGGTAGAGCGGCATCACGTTGTCGCCGAAGACCCGCTGGCAGAGCGCCACCGCGTTGTCGAAGTCGGCGCGTGGGTGGTCCAGCCGCGTCACCGCGACGGCCCGGGGCATGTCGACCGCCGCGCACTCCTCCCAGAGCGCCGCGGTGGCCGCGTCCATCCCGTCGACGGCGGAGACGACGAAGAGCGCGGCGTCAGCGGCCCGCAGGCCGGCGCGCAACTCACCGACGAAGTCGGCGTACCCGGGGGTGTCGAGCAGGTTGACCTTGATGTCGTCGTGCAGCAGGGGCGCACAGGACAGGCTCACCGAGCGCTGCTGTCGGACGGCTGCCGGGTCGTGGTCGCCGACCGTGGTGCCATCCACCACGTTGCCGGCCCGGCTGATCGTGCCGGTCGCCGCGAGCAACGCCTCGACCAGGGTCGTCTTGCCCGCTCCGGAGTGCCCGACGAGCACCACGTTGCGAACCGTGCCGGGTTCCGTCACCACCGGCGTGCCGCCGGTGGGACCCTTCTCCTGACTCTTCTGCGCCATGGGGCGCACCTCCCTCAGCCGGTGGTTGGTGGCGACCGCCGCGCGACGGGAAGCGGCCCGAGGCAAGTGCGCGGCGATATCCTCCGGTGGTCTGCTGCACAGCGGGAACGGGACGGGCGGGCAGGTGAGCTGGCTCACCTCCAGGCTCGATCTCACACCCGTTGCCGGGTAGGCACAAGCCTGCCCCGCGCGGGTCGACCGGACCGTCCGTATCGCCGGAGCTGGGCGGACCGTTATCGTGGGGACCGCCATGGCGAAGATCTTCCAAGTGTCGGCCCGCGCGGGGATGACCCGCGTCGTCGAGCCGATCGCACGCGCACTGCTCCGCGCAGGCGTCACCCCCAATGCCGTCACCGTTACGGGCACCGTCGGTGTGCTCGTCGGAGCGCTCGGCTTCGGTGCCCGCGGCCACCTGGTCGCGGGCGCGTTAATCGTCACCTTCTTCGCGCTCACCGACCTGCTCGACGGGACGATGGCCCGGATGAGTGGCGGCTCCACCCGGTTCGGCGCGTTCCTCGACTCGAGCATGGACAGGGTCGCCGACAGCGCTGTCTTCGGCGCGGTCGCGTACTGGCTGGCCACCCAGAACGACCATTCCGGGGTGGCCGCCGCGCTGCTCTGCCTGGCCGCCGGCGGGTTGGTCTCCTATGTCAAGGCCCGCGCCGAGGGACTGGGCATGACCTGCAACGTGGGCATCGCCGAGCGAACCGAGCGGCTGCTGATCGTCGGGGTCGGTGGGATCCTCACCGGCGTCGGTGTCGACCCGGCGCTGGAGATCGCGCTCTGGCTGCTCGCCGCCGTGTCGATCTTCACGGTGGGGCAGCGGATGGCACACGTCTACCGCCAGGCCCAGCAGCTCCAGCCGGACGGCCAGGCGTGAGCGGAGCGCCGGCGACCCGGCGTCGGACGACCGGCGGCCGGGCCGCGTGAACCTCACCGAGCTGGGCTACGTCGCGGGCTGGCGGGTGATCCGTGCGCTGCCCCGGCCGCTGGTGGCCGCGGCGTTCCAGGCGGGCGCGGACCGCGCCCACCGCCGCGCCGGTGGGGGTACGGCTCGACTGCGCGCGAACCTGCGCCGGGTGGTCGGCCCGGAGCTGCCCGAGGCCGAGCTGGACGATCTCGTCAAGCGCGGGCTCCGCTCGTACGCCCGGTACTGGATGGAGGCGTTCCGGCTGCCCTCGATGAGCCGGGCGCAGATCCTGGCCAATTTCCGGCTCGACGGCGCCGAGCTGCTTGCCGCCGACGTGGCCGCCGGCCGGGGCGCCGTGGTGGCGCTACCCCATGCCGGTAACTGGGACGCCGCGGGTGCCTGGGTGGCGGCCACCGGTTGGCCGATCACCACGGTCATGGAGCGGCTCAAGCCGGAGGGTATGTACGAGCGTTTCTATGCCTTCCGAGAGCGCCTGGGAATGGAGATCCTGCCGACCCACGGCGGGTCGCGTCCGGCGTTCGACGTGCTGCTGGACCGGGTACGCGCCGGCGCGGTGGTGCCGCTGCTGGCCGACCGGGACCTCTCCGCCCGAGGGGTGGAGGTGGACTTCTTCGGCGGAAAGACCCGGATGCCCGCCGGGCCGGCGCTGCTCGCGCTGCACACCGGCGCCCCGCTCTACGTGGCATCGATGTGGTACGAACCGGACAGGGCGTGCGCATCTCTCGCCGGCCCGCTGCCGGTACCCGGGCCGGAGGAGGGGCCGCTGGACCAGCGGGTCCGGTCGCTGACCCAGCTGATCGCCGACCGTCTGGCGGCGGGTATCGCCCGGCATCCGGAAGACTGGCACATGTTGCAGCGGATGTGGCTGGACCAGCGGGGGACGGGGGGCGGCACCGCGCTGCCCTCGCCGGCCGCCGGTCAGGCCTGAGGGGGTGGGCACGGTGAGCGCGAGGAGTGCACCGCAGCGGAGCCCCGCAGTCGCGGGCGAGGGGCGCTGACGTATGCGGATCGGCATCGTCTGCCCGTACTCCTTCGACGTCCCCGGCGGGGTGCAGAACCACGTGATGGACCTCGCCGAGGCGCTGATCACGCTCGGCCACCAGGTCAGCGTGCTCGCCCCGGCCGACGAGGACTCCCCGCTGCCGGAGTACGTGGTCTCCGCCGGCCGGGCCGTGCCGCTGCCGTACAACGGCTCGGTGGCCCGGATCGCGTTCGGCCCGGTCTCCACCGCCCGGGTCCGGCGTTGGATCACCAATGGCGACTTCGACGTGCTGCACGTGCACGAGCCGCTCACGCTGAGCCTGTCGCTGCTGGCGGTGCTCTCCGCCCGGGGCCCGGTGGTGGCCACCTTCCACACCGCGATGACCCGTTCGCGGGTGCTGGCCGCCGCGCAGGGGGTGCTGCAGATCGTGCTGGAGCGGATCACCGCCCGGATCGCGGTCAGCGCGCTGGCCCGCAAGGTGCAGGTCGAGCACATGGACGGCGGCGCCGTGGAGATTCCCAACGGGGTGGCGGTGGCCAAGTTCGCCGACGCTGAGCCGTTGCCCGGCTGGCCGGGGGAGTGCACCCCGGGCACCGGCGGCACGCTGGGTTTCCTGGGCCGGTTCACTGAGGCGCGCAAGGGCTTCCCGGTGCTGCGTGACGCGTTCGTGGAGCTGGCCGCCACCCGCCCCGAGCTGCGGCTGCTGGTCGCCGGCCCGGGCGACCCCGACGACCTGTATGACCGGTTTCCGGCCGAGTTGCGTGACCGGGTGACCTTCCTCGGCCTGGTGTCCGAGCCGGACAAGGCGCGGATGCTGCGCAGCGTGCACCTCTACGTGGCGCCGAACACCGGCGGCGAGTCGTTCGGCATGATCCTCACCGAGGCCCTGGCCGCCGGTACCACGGTGGTCGCCAGCGATCTGGACGCGTTCCGGCGGGTCCTCGACGGCGGCCGGGCCGGGCGGCTCTTCCCCACCGGCGACCCGGCGGGGTTGCGCGACGCGCTGGCCGATCTGCTCGACGATCCGGCCGGCCGGGCCGTGCTGAGCGCCTGCGGTGATCAGGTCGTGGCGAATTTCGACTGGCCGGTGGTTGCTCGCCGCGTTCTGGAGGTATACGCAGCGGCGATCGAGGCAACCGACGGGCGGGTCATCGACCAGGAATGGGTGGGGCTGGGCTGAGCCGGTGTGACGCATGGTGCGGGTGGTGACCGGGGTTTTCGGCGCGACCGCGCCCGGACGGACGGAAACGGAGCAGCACTACGATGCCGCACATGTGGTGGGTGGTGGCCGCGAGCCTGGTCGTGGGGCTGGTCGCGGCGTACCTGATCTGGACCGCCGGGCGGGTCGAGCGGCTGCAGGGCCGCGCGGAGCTGGCGGCGCGGGCCCTCGACGCCCACCTGCTGCGCCGGGCGGCGGCCGCCGCCGTGTTGGCTGAGCGGCACTTCGGCGTCGAGTTGTACGCGGCGGCCCGGATCGCCCTGGACGCCCACCCGGACGAGCGGGAGGCCGCCGAGAACGACCTGACCCGGCAGCTCCGCGCGGTGCAGCTCGATCCGGCCGATCCGGACTGCGGGGCGGTTATCGCCGCCAGTCGCCGGCTCGCGCTGTCCCGGCAGGTGCACACCGACCTGGTCCGTGACGCCCGGTCGGCGCGCAGCCGGCCGCTGGTGCGGTTGTTGCGGATGGGGCGGGGCCGGGAGTGGCCGCGCTACTTCGACATCGACGACCCGACCCTGGCCGTTCCCACGGACGTGCCGGCGAACTGATCGGGAGCTGCTCGGCGGGCCGGTGACCGTTGCCACTACGCAGGCCACCGGGGGTCTGATTGGCTGTCGGAACGGCGTTGACCTCCGCGTAGCATTTTTCCTGCCACCCCCAGAGCACGTCCCGAGGAGCGCTGACCCGTGTCCGAAACCACCGCGCCGAACACCGGAACCACCCCCGTCGTCGGCACCGCCCGCGTCAAGCGGGGCATGGCCGAGATGCTCAAGGGTGGCGTGATCATGGATGTGGTCAACGCCGAGCAGGCCAAGATCGCTGAGGACGCCGGCGCCGTCGCGGTGATGGCCCTGGAGCGGGTGCCCGCCGACATCCGCGCGCAGGGCGGGGTGTCCCGGATGAGCGACCCGGACATGATCGACGGGATCATCGCGGCGGTCTCCATCCCGGTGATGGCCAAGGCCCGCATCGGCCACTTCGTGGAGGCGCAGATCCTCCAGTCGCTCGGCGTGGACTACGTCGACGAGTCCGAGGTCCTGACCCCGGCTGACTATGCCAACCACATCGACAAGTGGGCCTTCACGGTCCCCTTCGTCTGTGGTGCGACCAACCTGGGCGAGGCGCTGCGCCGGATCACCGAGGGCGCGGCCATGATCCGCTCCAAGGGCGAGGCGGGCACCGGTGACGTCTCCAACGCCACCACCCACATGCGCAAGATCCGCCAGGAGATCCGCCGGCTCTCCAACCTGCCGACCGACGAGCTGTACGTCGCGGCCAAGGAGCTTCAGGCCCCGTACGAGCTGGTCAAGGAGGTCGCCGAGAACGGCAAGCTACCGGTGGTGCTGTTCACCGCCGGTGGGATCGCCACCCCGGCCGACGCCGCGATGATGATGCAGCTCGGCGCGGAGGGCGTTTTCGTCGGCTCCGGCATCTTCAAGGCCGGCAACCCGGCTCAGCGGGCCGCCGCGATCGTCAAGGCCACCACCTTCCACGATGACCCGGACGTGCTGGCCAAGGTCTCCCGCGGTCTCGGCGAGGCGATGGTCGGCATCAACGTGGACGAGATCCCGCAGCCGCACCGTCTGGCCGAGCGGGGCTGGTGAGCGCCCTGAGCGCCCCCACCATCGGTGTGCTCGCACTCCAGGGGGACGTCCGCGAGCACGTGGCGGCACTGGCCGCGGTGGGCGCGGACGCCCGCCCGGTCCGCCGTCCAACCGAGCTGGACGCGGTCGACGGGCTGGTCATCCCCGGGGGCGAGTCCACCACCATGAGCAAGCTCGCCGACATCTTCGAGCTGCGCGAGCCGATCGACAAGCGGATCGCCGACGGTATGCCGGTCTACGGGTCCTGCGCCGGCATGATCATGCTGGCCACCGAGGTGCTCGACGGCCGGCCGGACCAGCGTGGCTTCGCCGGCATCGAGATGACCGTCCGACGGAACGCGTTCGGCCGGCAGGTCGACTCGTTCGAGGCGCCGGTGGAGATCGCCGGAGTCGAGGGCGAGCCGTTCCACGCGGTGTTCATCCGCGCCCCGTGGGTCGAGCGGGTCGGTGACGGCGTCGAGGTGATCGGGAAGGTGACCGGTGGCCCGGCCGCGGACCGGATCGTGGCGGTCCGGCAGGGCAATCTGCTGGCCACCTCGTTCCACCCGGAGCTGACCGGTGACCTGCGCGTGCACGCGTACTTCGTGGACATGATCCGCACCGCCTCCTGACGGCGTGACCCGTCGCCTCAGCCGGCGACCGCGCGTAGCTGCCCCGGGCGGCGACCCGCCAACTGGTCGAGCGCGGTCGCCGTGGCGGCGTCGGCGGGCAACTGCACCACCAGTCGCTGCGGGTCGGCCTCGGTCAGCTCCAGCGTCTCGACGTTGAGGCGCAACAGCCCCGCCTCCGGATGGCGCACCGTCAGCAGGCCGGTACGCGCGGCGGTGACCGGCCGCCGCCGCCAGCGGTCGGTGAACGGCGCGCCCACCGTACGGGCCAGCCGCTCGGCGAAGGCGTCGCTGGCCGGGTCGCCCCGGCGCAGCAGGTGCAGCTCCGCGACCTGCTGGTCGGCCAGCGCCGACCACTGCGGGTAGTACGCACGGGCCCGCTCGTCGGTCAGCACCCACCAGGTGAGGTTCGGTCGCGTCCCGTCCAGCAGGCCGAGCGGGCGGGCCAGCAGGTCGAATGGCTCGTTCCAGGCGAGCACGTCGCCGAGCCGGTTGAGCACGTACGCCGGGGTGTCGCGCAGCGCGTCGAGCATCGCGCGGACCGTTGGCCGGACGGTGCGGGAAACCGTCGGCCGGTCGCCCGAGCACAGCTGTCGGGCGTGCTGGGCCGAGGCGAGCTGCCGCAGGTGTTCCCGGTCGGCGCTGTCCAGGCGTAGGGCGTCGGCGAGCGCGGCGAGGATCTCCGGCGACGGCCGGGTGTCGCGGCCCTGCTCCAGCCGGGTCAGGTACTCCACGCTGACCTGCGCCAGCGTTGCCAGTTCGGCCCGGCGCAGCCCGGGGGTGCGTCGGCGGGGACCCTCGGCGAGGCCGACCTCGGCTGGCCGCCGCGCCTCGCGGCGACTGCGCAGGAACGCACCCAGCTCTCCGTCAATCACCGAACCAGTCTGGCAGCCGGCGCCGGTCGGAGGGTGGCCCTGGCAAGGCCATCCTCGCGGCGGTCTCCCCGCCCCGTCCCGTCGCCCGCAGGATCGTGGTCATGAGAGACGCACAGAGCACAGGACCGCTGCGGGTCGGTCTGATCGTGGGCAGCACCCGGCCCGGCCGGCGCGGCGCGGCGGTCGCCCGTTGGGTCATGGAGGTGGCTGAGCGGCACGAGGCGGTACGCGCCGGGGACGCCGTCTTCACGCTGGTCGACCTCGCGGAGCAGGCATTGCCACTGCTCGACGAGCCGGTGCCGGCGCTGTTCGGCGACTACCGGCGCCCGCACACTCGGCGTTGGGCGGCTGTGGTGGACGGCTGCGACGCCTTCGTCTTCGTCACCCCGGACTACAACCGCTCGATACCGGCCGCGCTCAAGAACGGCATCGACTACCTGTACGCGGAGTGGACCGGCAAGGTGGCCGGAGTGCTGAGCTACGGCGTGCAGGGCGGCAATCGGGCCGCCGACCACCTGCGGGCGATCCTCACCGAGGTGCGGACCGTGGTGGTGCCGACGGGTGTGGCACTGTCGATCTTCACCGACTTCGACTTCACCGGGGCCGACCCTGGTGACCGGACCGCCGGCCGTTTCGCGCCGGGCGACGGCCGGGAGGCGGAGCTGTCGACCATGCTCGCCGAGGTCGTGACCTGGTCGCGGGCGCTGCGCCCGGCGGACCGGGCCCTGCTGGGGTCGTCGTAGCCGTCCGGGATTTTCGTCCCGTCTGCTCCGATTGGAGCGGACGGGGCGGAGCCGCCACGCGCGGTGCATGACAGCGACCCCGGGGACGTCGGTAGGATTGCCGAGATTCGGCAGCGCCATCTGCCCGCCACGGCTTCCACCAGAGCTGACCGGCACCTCCGCGTGCGCCGGCGGAAGCGGGGCGTGCGCGGTGCCCTCGATGCAGACGGCGGGTAGCAACGGAGGTAACAGATGTCCGGCCACTCAAAGTGGGCGACGACCAAGCACAAGAAGGCCGTCATCGACGCCAAGCGCGGCAAGATGTTCGCCAAGCTGATCAAGAACGTCGAGGTGGCCGCGCGGACCGGCGGTGGTGACCCGTCCGGCAACCCGACGCTCTACGACGCCATCCAGAAGGCGAAGAAGAGCTCGGTGCCGAACGACAACATCGACCGCGCGGTCAAGCGCGGCTCCGGGCTGGAGGCCGGCGGCGCCGACTGGCAGACCATCATGTACGAGGGCTACGGCCCGAACGGCGTGGCGATGCTGATCGAGTGCCTCACGGACAACCGCAACCGGGCGGCGACCGAGGTGCGCACCGCGCTGACTCGCAACGGCGGCTCGCTCGCCGACGCCGGCTCGGTGTCGTACATGTTCTCCCGCAAGGGCGTGGTGATCGTCCCCAAGGAGAGCACGAGCGAGGACGACGTGATGATGGCCGTCCTCGACGCCGGCGCCGAGGAGGTCAACGACCTCGGTGAGGCGTACGAGGTGGTCTCCGAGCCGACCGACCTGATCGCGGTCCGCACCGCGCTTCAGGACGCTGGCATCGAGTACGAGTCGGCGGAGTCCTCCCTCATCCCCAGCATGAACATTCCGCTGGACGAGGAGGGCGCGCGCAAGATCTTCAAGCTGATCGACGTTCTGGAGGACTGCGACGACGTGCAGAACGTCTACGCGAACTTCGACGTCAGCGACGACGTGATGGCCGCGGTGGACGCCTGACCGTGCGGTTCGCGCCGGGCGAGGTGGTCGTCCGGCGCGAGGTTCTGCTCGGCGAGGTCTGGTTCGGCTGCCCGACGATCTGCGTCGAGGACTCGCCCGATCTGCTCGCTCTCTACCTCCCACCGGGTGCCGAGTTCGGCTTCCCGGAGTCCGGCACCTTTCCGTGCGGGCGGCACCCCTGGCAGACCGCCGGGCACCGCGCCTGGCAGGGGCACGGCAAGCTGATGCTGCAACGCCCCGGCGAGGCGCACTCGGTGGACGTCTTCTGGACGGGCCCGGAGCGCGACTTCGCCGGCTGGTACTTCAACCTCCAGGATCCGCTGCGGCGTACCCCGATCGGGGTGGACACCCTGGACCACGAGCTGGACCTGTGGTGGGGCGCGGACGCCGACCGGTACGTCTGGAAGGACGTGGAGATGTTCGCGCAGCGCCTCGTCGAGGGGCGCTACCCGGGGATGGCGGAAGCCATCCGTGGCGAGGGCGACCGGATAGCCGCGCTGCTCGACGCGGGCCAATGCTGGTGGGACCCGGCGTGGGCGTGCTGGCGGCCCGACCCGTCCTGGCCGGTGCCTCGGTTGCCCGCCGGCTGGGACCGGGTGCCGCCCGCCCGTTGAGCGCGAACGGGCGCCGGTGTCCGATCAGGACACCGACGCCCGCCCGGGCCGGTCACCGGTCAGCCGATGGTCTCCCGCTCGCGCCAGGCGGCGCGCAGGGAGGTCCGGCCGTTGGTCCGCAGTAGCGACCCCTCGTAGATGCGGGCCCCGGCGACCACGAAGGCGCAGGCGCCGACCAGCAGGATGGCCAGCGAGACGATCGGCTCCCAGCCGGCCGCGTCCCCGGTGAAGAGCCGCAGCGGCATCGCCGTCGGCGACGAGATCGGCAGGTACGACAGCACCTTCATGGCGGCGGGGTTGTCGTTGAAGAAGATCACCGCGAAGAACGGCAGCATGACGGCGAGCTGCACCGGCGTCGACACACCGGCGATGTCCTCCTGCCGGTTGACCAGTGCTCCGGCCGCCGCCCACATCGCGGCCAGCAGCACGAAGCCGAGCAGGAAGAACGGCACGAACCAGCCGATCGCCGGGGCGAGCAGGGTGAGCAGGTCGCCGCTGTCCCCGATCTGCATGCCGACGACGGCGACAAGGGCGATCAGCGCGATCTGCCCGAGCGCCAGGATGCCGCCGGCGATCACCTTGCCGGCCAACAACGCCCGTACCGGTATGGCCGCGACCAGGATCTCCACGATCCGGGTCTGCTTCTCCTCGGTGACGCTCTGCGCGATCTGCAGGCCGAAGGTCTGCGAGGTGAGGAAGAAGACGAACGCGAAGACGAACGGCACCAGGAACGCCACCACCGGGTCGACCGCGTCCGGGTCCAGCAGCCGTAGCGGCGGAGCGCTGCTCAACGCCTGCACCACGTCGTCGGGGGCCTCGTCCATGGCGAGCACCGCCGGGCCGGAGACCACCGCGGCGTCCACGTCGCCGTCGCGGACGGCCTGTTCGGCGGCGCGGTCGTCGGGCACCACGCGGACGTCGAGGCCGGCGGCCCGCAGCGGGCCGGCGGCGTCCTGGGTGACCGCGACACTCGCCGGCCCGCCGGAGAGCAACGGCGGCAGGATCGTGCCGGCTGCGGCGATCAGCAGGAAGAAGAGCGTGCCGAACAGGAAGGTACGGTCGCGCAGCTTGACCCGGATCTCGCGGGCGGCGACCAGCCGGGTGGCCTGGTAGGTGTTCACTGGGTGACCTCTCGGAAGATCTCGGTGAGCGAGGGGGTGACCGGGCGGAAGGCGCGCACCGGGCCCCGGGCCAGGGCCGCCCGCAGCACGGCCTGCTCGTCGGCGCCCGGCGCGAGGTCGAAGACCGCGCGGGCGCCGTCCAGGTCCACCAGCGTCACGTCGGGCTGGTCGCGCAGCCAACCCGCGTCGGTGTCGACCACCAACTCGAACCGGGGCACCGTGTACGTCGCGCGCAGTTGCTCCCGGCTGCCGGCGGCCCGGATCGTGCCGTCCGCGATGATCACCAAGTCGTCGCAGAGTCGCTCGACCACGTCGAGCTGGTGACTGGAGAAGAGCACCGGCACGCCCGCCTTGGCCCGCTCCCGCAGCACCGTCACGACCGTGTCGACGGCCAGCGGGTCCAGGCCGGAGAACGGCTCGTCGAGCACCAGCACCTCGGGGTCGTGCACCAGCGCGGCGGCGATCTGGGCGCGCTGCTGGTTGCCCAGTGACAGCGTCTCCAGGAGGTCGTCGCCGCGTTCGTCGAGCCCGACCCGTTCCAGTAGCGTGTCGGTGCTGCGCCGGGCCGCAACCGCGTTCAGCCCGTGCAGGCGGCCCAGGTAGGTCACCTGTTCCCGGACGCTCATCTTCGGATAGAGGCCGCGTTCCTCCGGCATGTAGCCGAACCGCTGCCGGTCCTCCCGGGTCAGTTGGGCACCCTGCCAGGTGACCTCGCCGGCGTCCGGGGCGAGCACGCCCAGGACGATCCGCATGGTGGTGGTCTTGCCGGCGCCGTTGGCGCCTACGAAGCCGGTCATCCGGCCGGCGGCCACCTCGAAGGAGACGTTCTTGAGTACCTGCCGGTCGCCGAAGCTGCGGTCGACGCCGTCGAGGCGGAGCGTTCTGGTCACGCACCCACGGTAGAGAGAACACGTCGGTCCGCCGTCCGCCCGGCGGGTGAGCCGGCGGGTCCACCTCGCGGCGGATGCCGGTCAGCCGCCGGGACGGACCACCCCGTTCTCGTACGCGAAGACCACCGCCTGCACCCGGTCGCGTAGGCCGAGCTTGGCCAGCACCCGGCTCACGTGTGTCTTCACCGTCGCCTCGCCCAGGTGCATGGTCGTGGCGATCTCCGCGTTGCTGGATCCGGCGGCGAGCAGCACCAGCACCTCCCGTTCGCGCGGGGTCAGCTCGCGCAGTGCGGCCTCGGCGGCCGGCCCCTGGTGGGCGGTGCCCGTCGGGTCGCCGGGGCGGGCGAAGGTGGAGATCACCCGACGGGTGATCTCCGGGGCGAGTAGACCGTCGCCCCTGGCCAGTACCCGGATCGCCTCGATCAGCTCCTCCGGTGTGCCGTTCTTGAGCAGGAAGCCACTGGCCCCGGCCCGCAGCGCGGCGAACAGGTAGTCGTCGCGGTCGAAGGTGGTGAGGATCAGCACCGCTGGCGCGTCAGGCCCGTCCCCGGTGATCCGCCGGGTGGCCTCCAGCCCGTCCATCCCGGGCATCTCCACGTCCATCAGCACCACGTCCGGTTGGGTGGCCCGGGTCATGGTGACGGCGCGCGCGCCGTCCGCCGCCTCGCCAACCACCTCGATGTCGTCCTCCACCTCGAGGATGACCCGGAAGCCGGTGCGGACGAGGTGCTGGTCGTCGGCGAGCAGCACCCGGATCGGGTCGTCCGCGCCCGGCAGCGTGGCGTCGGCCGGCGGGGCGGTCACGCCGACCACCCCGCGCCGGCCGCGGCGGTTTCGCCCAGCCTCGACGTCTCGGCGGGCAGCGGTAGTCGGGCGCGGACCCGCCAGCCGCCGCCGGGGCGCGGGCCGGCTTCCAGGACGCCGTCCTGGGCGGCGACCCGCTCCCGCATGCCGATGAGGCCGAGCCCGTCCGCGTGGGGCGGAGTACCGGTCCGTCCGTCGTCGCTCACGTCCAGCTCCACCTCTCGTGCCAGGTAGCGGATCCGCACGTCGAGCAGACCGGCCCCGGCGTGCTTCAGCGTGTTGGTCACCGCCTCCTGCACCACCCGGTACGCCGTCTGGGAGACGGACGCGGGTAGCGGGACCGGTTCGCCGTACACCCCGACGGTGGCCGTGAGCCCGGCGGCGCGGGCCCGCTCGACCAGCTCGTCGATCCGGTCGACCGTCCCGGTCGACGGCGGCGGTGGCGCGGTGTCGCCGTCGGGGGCGCGCAGCACGCCCAGCATCCGGCGCAGCTCGTCGACGGCGGTGCGGGCGCTCTGCTCGATGGCGCTCAGCGCCGTCCGGGCCTTGCCCGGGTCGCGGTCCCACACCCGGCGGCACGCGGACGCCTGCACCCCCATCACCGACACGTGGTGGGCGACCACGTCGTGCAGCTCCCGGGCGATGCGCACCCGTTCGCCGAGCACCGCCCGTTCGCGGGCCTCGGCCTGCGACCGGCGCAGCTCCTCGGCCTGGGCGCGCAGCTCGTGCTCGCGGCGCGCGGCCACCCAGGAGGTCTCACCGAAGAAGTACGCGAAGCCGAAGTACAGCCCGTTGATCAGGACGCCGCTCACCATCGCGGCGAGCACCGGTGGCACTGGCCCGACCGCGTCGGAGAAGGCGCCGGGCGGGATGTGGCCGATGCTCACCGCGTAGTAGAGACCCAGCCAGGCGAACATGGCGGCGATCACGCCGATCCGCAGCTGGCGGGCGAGCCGGCGGTCCCGTCCCCAGGCGCCGACGGTGTAGAGGGCGCTGAACAGCGCCCACGAGGAGAGCTGGGTTTCCGGAGCCGACCGTGCCTGCGCGGCGATGAACGCCACCGAGACGACCAGCAGGGTGGCGGCCGGCCAGCGCCGCCGCCAGATCAGCGGCAGGGTGACCGCGACGGTCCAGAGCACCTGCTCCGGCCCGGACGGCGGCGGGCCCAGCAGGAACGCCCCGGTGCTGCGCGCCAGGGTCAGGCTCACCAGTGCCAGCAGGGTCACCGCCAGCCCGATCCAGAGATCGATCCGGCGCTGCTCCGGTGTCGGAGCCGGGCGACGCCATTCGTCACGCTGTGCCACGGTCATCCGGGAACGATGCCACGCCGGCCACGCCAACCGCCACGGCCGCTCGCCGGTCCGTACGACGGTGGCCTGGTCCGGTGGACAGGCGGCGGCCCGGCGCGGAGTCCGCGCCGGGCCGCCTGGTCGGCTGCTGCTCACGCCCGCGCCGACTGGCGGCGGCTCTTGGTGGCGGTGTCGATCAGGTCCCAGACCAGCACCACGGCCGCGCCCACCGCGATGGCAGCTCCGAGGGTGTTCCGGTTGTCCCCTTCCGCCAGCCAGCTCAGCCGATCGCCCAGGGCCGGGTTGAGCAGCCGGTCGGAGAGCGCCAACCACACCACCGGCACCGTGAACGCCAGGTTGAGCAGGGCCTTCACCCCGAACAGGGTCCAGGTCCAGCGCCCGATCCGGTACTTGACGATCTCGAACACCATGGTGGCCAACAGCACCGCGATCAGCGCCGGCAACCAGAACGACCACAGCGCCGGGTCGAGGATCGGGATGTTGCCACCGTCGGTCTCGTGCACCCAGGACTGGTAGTGCTGGAAGGGCAGGTAGCCGATGGCCAGCGCCAGCATGGCCACCGAGGCGATGGTGTCGGCGAGAGAGATGTCCCGGTGCGCGGGGACGTCGGGCAGCTGGTCGACGGTCCAGTCGGGCAGGCCGGAGACGGGTTGGAAGCGCTCGATGAGGGCGAAGGTCAGGGTGAGCCAGAAGGCGATCTGCACGGCCACCTCGATGGCGGTGCCGATGCCGGAGCCGATGGCCCCGAAGCCCTTGCCGTCCGCCACGTCGATGACCGCGACCACCGTGCCGACGATCGCCGGGACGAGGCTGAGCAGCACCTTCAGCAGCCGCAGCCAGACGAGGTAGTAGGTCGGGCCGATGAGCTGCAGCCGTCGGTCGGTGTACCGGGCGGCCAGCAGGTCCGGGTTGCCCAGCTCGGTGAGCACCTCCCGCTCGGCGGTGGTGGTGTCCTGGCCGCCGCCGGCCCGGTCCTCGATCATGTCCTCGATCGAGGCGCGCAGCTCGGTGGCGATCTCGTCCCGGCGCTGGGTGGGCACCGAGCGCAGGGTGGCGGCGAGATAGCGGTCGGTCAGGGTGTTCATCGGTCTACTCCTTGGATCAGCCCGGTGATAGAGGTCTGTACGGCGGCGAGGTCGTCGAGGAGCCGGCTCAGCATCGACTCGCCCTCGTCGCTGGTCCGGTAGAACTTGCGCGGCCGGCTTTCCTCGGTGTTCCACTCGCTGGTCAGCAGGCCCTGGTCCTCCAGGCGGCGCAGCAGCGGGTAGAGCGTGTTGGCGTCCACCGGAAAGCCGTGGTCGGTGAGCCGTTGCAGCAGTGCGTAGCCGTAGTCCGGTCGGCGCAGCGCGACCAGGCTGGCTACCACGACGGTGCCTCGACGCAACTCCTGTAGGTGCGTCCTCAGAACGTCCTCGCTAACCATGTGTCACACCATACTGTGTGGCACACAGTGTTGTCTAGACCGATAACATCGTGCCCGATCGGGTCCGGCGAATGTGGCTGGCGGTCCGGCCCTGGATGTGAAGCTGTCCCCATGGCGGTGAGCCGGTGACGAAGGAGCCACGTCTGCCGTTGACCCGCATCCCGAGCGGCTCGCAGCGGGCGGATCTGCTGGAGCTGTTCTTCGACCTCGCCGTCGTCGCCGGCCTGGCGTTGACGTCGGCGAAAATGGCCGCCGACCAGACCTGGACCGGCATCAGCCAGGGCCTACTCGTCCTGTCGACGCTCTGGGCGGTATGGGTGACCACCACGTTGATCACCGACACCTACAGTCCGCGGAAGCGACCGATCCCGTACCTGATCCTGGGTGTCATGTTCGGCCTCATGCTGATGTCGGCCGCGCTGCCGGCCGCGTTCGGCGACCACGGGCTGATCTTCGGCGGGACCTGGGCCGCGATCAACCTGGGCCGCGGGCTGACGCTCATCCGGTCCCTGCGCGGCCGGTCGGAGCAGGAGCGTTCCGTGCGCGCCCTGGTCTGGAGCCTCGGCTCGGGGATCCTCTGGGTGGTCGGCGGCCTGGTGTCCGACCCCGGGTGGCGGCTGGTCGTGTGGCTGGCCGCGCTGGCCGTCGACTACATCGCGTTCGGGTTCCGCTTCCCGATCCCCGGCCGGCCACCCCTGCCGCAGTACCAGGTGGCGCCCGAGCACCTCGCCGAGCGGTACCAGCAGATCTACATCCTCACCCTGGGCGAACTCATCCTGGTGAGCGTCCTCAGCCTGAGCCACCAGCCGTTCACCGCGGGCCGGATCGGCGCCTTCGGCACGGCGTTCCTGACGGCCGTGGTGCTGTGGTGGAGTTACGCACGAGGAGCGGGCGCGACGCTCCGCGCCGCCATCGAGTCGTCACCTCACCGAGGCCGGCTCGTGCAGACCAATCCGTACGCCCACTGGTTGATGGTGGCCGGGGTGGTCGGCACAGCCGCCGGCGTCGAACGCGTCATCGCGTGGCCGGGGGAGCAGCCGGGCACCCCCATGACCGCGCTCATCCTGGGCGGCGCCGGGCTCTTCCTCTGCGGCCGGGCGGTGTTGGAGCACGAGGTCTACCAGCGCGTGCCGCTGTCCCACGTCGTCGGTCTCGTCGCGGCGATCGCCCTCGGGCCGCTCGCCGTGCACCTGACCGGTCTGGCGGTGAGCGTTGCCGCCGGCCTCGTGCTGCTGGGCGTCGCCGTCGGCGAACTCCTGAGAGCCCGGCGGCATCCGGCCCAGGCGCCGGCGACGACCTGAGCGGCGCTACTCGAAGCGCGACGGGTCGCCCGCACCCTGGCGCAGAATCTCCGGCTCAGGGCCCGACAGGTCGACCACCGTCGTCGGGTCCTTGCCGCAGTCGCCGGCGTCGAGCACCGCGTCGAGAAGGTGGTCGAGCCGTTCCTTGATCTCCCATCCCTGGGTCATCGGCTCCTCCTCGCCGGGCAGGGCCAGGGTGCTCGACACCAGCGGCTCGCCCAACTCGGCCAGCAGCGCCTGGGTGACGGTGTGCCGGGGTACACGGACACCGACCGTGCGCTTGCGGGGGTGCAACATCCGGCGCGGGACCTCGCGGGTGGCCGGCAGGATGAAGGTGTAACTGCCCGGGGTGGACGCCTTCACGAGGCGGAAGACCGAGTTGCTGATCTGGACGAACTGGCCGAGCTGCGCGAAGTCGCTGCAGACCAGGGTGAAGTGGTGCCGATCGTCGAGGTGGCGGATCTCGCGGATCCGGTCCAGCCCTTCGCGGTTGCCCAGTTGGGTGCCGAGCGCGTAGCAGGAGTCGGTCGGGTAGGCGACCAGCCCGCCGTCGCGGATCAGGTCGGTCACCTGGCGGATGACCCGGGGTTGCGGGTTCTCCGGGTGCACGTCGTAGTACCTCGCCATCCTCTGAGACTAGGCGCTGCGAGGAGACGCGGGCCACCCTCGGCGCGGACGGTGGAGCCGCCGAGATCACCTCGGTAGGGTAGGTCCCGGTCGGTTCCGACCATCAAGATCCACACCGCCGGGGGGCGCCACGCATGGCCGATTCGTTCGCGCATCTGCACGTGCACACCGAGTACTCGATGCTCGACGGGGCGGCCCGGCTCAAGGACCTGTTCACCGAGGCCAATCGGCTCGGCATGTCGGCGGTGGCGATCACCGACCACGGCAACATGCACGGCGCGAACGACTTCTACAACCAGGCGATGGCCGCCGGGATCACCCCGATCCTGGGCGTCGAGGCGTACGTGGCGCCGGAGTCGCGCTACCACAAGGCGCGGGTCAAGTGGGGCCGGCCGGAGCAGAAGAGCGATGACATCTCCGGTAACGGCGCGATCACCCACAAGACCATGTGGGCGAAGAACGCGCAGGGCCTGAAGAACCTCTTCACCCTCAACTCGCGCGCGTCCATGGAGGGGCACTACGTCAAGTGGCCCCGGATGGACATGGAGCTGATCGCCGAGCACGCCGAGGGCATCATGGCCACCACCGGCTGCCCCTCCGGTGCGGTGCAGACCCGGCTGCGGCTGGGTCAGTTCGACGAGGCGCTCAAGGTCGCCGCGAGCTACCAGGACATCTTCGGCAAGGACAACTACTTCCTGGAGATCATGGACCACGGCCTCTCCATCGAGAGCCGGGTCCGCGAGGGTCTCACCGAGATCGCCCGCAAGCTCGACATCCCGCCGGTGGTCACCAACGACTCGCACTACACCCACGAGGCGCAGGCCACCGCGCACGACGTGCTGCTCTGCGTGCAGACCGGCAGCAACATCGACGACCCGAACAGGTTCCGGTTCGAGGGCGGCGGCTACTTCATCAAGAGCGCCGAGCAGATGCGCGGGGTCGACTCCTCGGAGCTGTGGCAGCAGGGCTGCCGCAACACCCTGCTGGTCGCCGAGAAGGTCGACCCGACCGGCATGTTCGAGTTCCACAACCTGATGCCGCGCTTCCCGGTCCCGGAGGGGGAGACCGAGGAGTCCTGGTTCCGCAAGGAGACCTTCGCCGGCCTGGCCCGCCGCTACCCGGGCGGCATCCCGGAGGGGCACGTCGTCCAGGCCGAGTACGAGTTGGGCGTCATCAACCAGATGGGCTTCCCGTCGTACTTCCTCGTGGTCGCCGACTTCATCCAGTGGGCGAAGAACCAGGGCATCGCGGTGGGGCCGGGCCGTGGTTCGGCCGCCGGCTCCCTCGTCGCGTACGCGCTGGGCATCACCGACCTGGACCCGATCCTGCACGGCCTGATCTTCGAGCGGTTCCTCAACCCCGAGCGGGTCTCGATGCCGGATGTCGACATCGACTTCGACGAGCGTCGGCGCGGCGAGGTGATCAAGTACGTCACCGACAAGTGGGGCGAGGACAAGGTCGCCCAGATCGCCACCTTCGGCACGATCAAGGCGAAGGCCGCGATCAAGGACTCGGCCCGGGTGCTCGGGTTCCCGTACGCGGTCGGCGACCGGATCACCAAGGCGATGCCGCCGGCCGTGATGGGCAAGGACATCCCGCTCACCGGCATCTTCGACCCGAAGCACGCCCGCTACGCCGAGGCCGGCGAGATCCGCGGCCTGTACGAGTCCGACCCGGACGTGCGCAAGGTGATCGACACCGCGAAGGGCATCGAGGGGCTGATCCGGCAGACCGGTGTGCACGCGGCCGGTGTCATCATGTCCGCCGAGCCGATCATCGAGCACATCCCGTTGACGCGCCGCGACGCCGACGGGGCGATCATCACGCAGTTCGACTACCCGACCTGCGAGTCGCTCGGGCTGTTGAAGATGGACTTCCTCGGCCTGCGAAACCTGACGATCATCGATGACGCGGTCAAGAACATCAAGCTCAACCACGGCAAGCAGCTCGACCTGCTGGCCCTGCCGTTGGACGACAAGGCCGCCTACGAGCTGCTGGCCCGCGGTGACACCCTCGGCGTGTTCCAGCTCGACGGTGGGCCGATGCGCTCGCTGCTGCGGTTGATGAAGCCGGACAACTTCGAGGACATCTCCGCCGTCCTGGCGCTGTACCGGCCGGGCCCGATGGGCGTCGACTCGCACACCAACTACGCGCTGCGCAAGAACGGCCTCCAGGAGATCACGCCGATCCACCCGGAGCTGGAGGAGCCGCTGCGGGAGATCCTGTCGCCCACCCACGGCCTGATCGTCTACCAGGAGCAGGTCCAGCGCGCGGCGCAGATCCTCGCCGGCTACACCCTCGGTCAGGCCGACCTGCTGCGCCGGGCGATGGGTAAGAAGAAGAAGGAGATCCTCGACAAGGAGTTCATCCCGTTCCGGGACGGCTGCCGCGAGCGCGGCTACTCCGACGAGGCGATCCAGGCGGTCTGGGACGTCCTGGTGCCGTTCGCCGGGTACGCCTTCAACAAGGCGCACTCCGCCGCGTACGGGCTGGTCTCCTACTGGACCGCGTACCTGAAGGCGCACTACCCGGCCGAGTACATGGCGGGGCTGCTGACCAGCGTCGGCGACGACAAGGACAAGATGGCGCTCTATCTGTCCGAGTGTCGCCGGATGCGCATCCAGGTGCTGCCACCGGACGTGAACACCTCGGCCGGGCCGTTCACCCCGGTCGGCAAGGACATCCGCTTCGGCCTGGCCGCCGTGCGCAACGTCGGCGCGAACGTGGTCGCCTCGATCATGCGCTGCCGGGAGGAGAAGGGCGACTACGCCGACTTCTACGACTTCCTGTCCAAGGTGGACGCGGTGGTCTGCAACAAGAAGACGATCGAATCGCTGATCAAGGCGGGCGCCTTCGACTCGCTGGAGCACCCGCGCAAGGGCCTGCTCGCGGTGCACGCCGACGCCATCGACGCGTACGCCGACGTCAAGCGCAAGGAGGCGGTCGGCCAGTACGACCTCTTCGGCGCCGGCTTCGGCGATGCCGACACCGGCAGCACGACGGTGATGCCCACCATCGGCGACAGCGAGTGGGACAAGCGGGACAAGCTGGCCTTCGAGCGCGAGATGCTCGGCCTGTACGTCTCCGACCACCCGCTGTTCGGCCTGGAGCACATCCTCGGCGCGGCGGCCGACACCACCATCGCCTCCCTCGCAGAGGACGGCGCGGTGCCCGACGGCGCGGTGGTCACCCTCGCCGGCATCCTGTCCGGGGTGCAGCGCCGGGTCACCAAGCAGGGCCGGGCCTGGGCCTCGGCCACGCTGGAGGACCTGGCCGGCGGCGTGGAGACGCTGTTCTTCCCCAACACGTACGAGGTGATCGGGCAGTACATCGCCGAGGACGCCATCGTCGTGGTCAAGGGGCGGGTGGACCGCCGCGATGACACCCCGCGGATCATGGCGATGGACATGTCCATGCCGGACGTCAGCACCAGTGCCACCAACAAGCCGGTCACCCTCACCATCCCGGTGCACCGCTGCACGCCACCGCTGGTGGAGAAGCTCAAGGAGACCCTGGTGCTGCACCCCGGCGACACCGAGGTGCACATCAAGCTGCTCAACGGCGGGCGCACCACCACCCTGCGGCTGGGTCCGTTCCGGGTGGCGGCCACCACCGCGCTGATGGGGGACCTGAAGAGCGTCCTCGGCCCGGCCAACGTGAGCTGACCGGGCCGCGGACGCCGCCGGGCTCAGCCCCGGTCGGGGGCCGCGATCTCCCGCAGCTGGCCGTCGGCCAGCCGCAGCCAGCGCTGCACGCCGATCTCGGCCAGGAACCGTTCGTCGTGGCTGACCACCACGAACGCGCCCTGGTACGCCGTCAGCGCGCTCTCCAGTTGCGCGACGCTGACCAGGTCCAGGTTGTTGGTCGGCTCGTCGAGCAGCAGCAGTTGCGGCGCCGGCTCGGCGCAGAGCACGCAGGCGAGGGTGGCGCGTAGCCGCTCGCCGCCGGAGAGCACCCCGACCGGCAGGTTCACCCGGGCGCCCCGGAACAGGAACCGGGCGAGCAGGTTCATCCGCTTCGCGTCCGGCAGGCTCGGCGCGTACGCGGCGAAGTTCTCCGCCACCGTGCGATCGAGGTCCAGCAGGTCCAGCCGCTGCGACAGGTACGCGATCCGGCCGTCGGCTCGCCGGATCTCGCCGTCCGCCGGTTCAAGGTCGCCGTCGAGCAGGCGCAGCAGCGTCGACTTGCCGGCGCCGTTGGGGCCGGTGAGCGCGATCCGCTCCGGCCCCCGGATCACCAGGTCGGCGCCGTCGCCGGCGAACAGCTCCCGGTCGTCGAAGCGGACCCGCATGCCGAGCCCGGAGAAGACCGTGCGGCCGGCCGGGACGGTGGTGTCCGGCAGGTCCACGACGATCCGGTCCTCCTCGCGAAGCGCCCGGCCGGCCTCGTCGAGCCGCGCCTGGGCCTGGCCGACCCGGTTGGAGTGCGTTTCCTGGGACCGCCCCGCGGATTCCTGCGCGCCGCGCTTCATGGTCCCGGCGAAGATCTTCGGCAGGCCGGCGTTCTTCAGGTTGCGGCTGGCGTTGCTGGCTCGCCGGTCGGCACGCTCGCGGGCCTGCTGCATCTCCCGCTTCTCCCGCTTGACCTCCTGCTCCGCGTTGCGGATGTTGCTCTCGGCCACCTCCCGTGCCGCCCGCACCGCCTCCGTGTACGCGGTGAAGTTGCCGCCGTACCAGCGGATCTCGCCACGGTCCAGCTCGGCGATGCGATCCATCCGGTCCAGCAGTTCCCGGTCGTGGCTGACCAGCAGCAGACAGCCGGTCCATTCCGACAGCACGTCGTAGAGCTTGTGCCGGGCCTCCAGGTCCAGGTTGTTGGTGGGCTCGTCGAGCAGCAGCACGTCGGGGCGCCGGAGCAGTTGTGCGGCCAGGCCGAGGGAGACCACCTGGCCGCCGCTGAGGGTGTGCAGACGTCGGTCGAGCGACAGCTCACCCAGGCCGAGCCGGTCCAGCTCGGCGCGGGTGCGCTCCTCGATGTCCCAGTCGTCGCCGATCGTGGCGAAGTGCTCCTCGCTGGCGTCGCCGGCCTCGATGGCGTGCAGCGCCGCGATCCGCTCGGCGACGCCCAGCACCTCGGCCACGGTCAGGTCGCCGGCCAGGGGCAGGGTCTGCGGGAGGTAGCCGAGCACACCGTCGACGGTGACGCTGCCGCCGCTGGGGCGCAGCTCCCCGGCGATCAACCGCAGCAGCGTGCTCTTGCCGGCGCCGTTGGGCGCGACCAGGCCGGTGCGGCCGCCGGGGACGGTGAAGGACAGCTCCGAGAAGACCGGAGTGTCGTCCGGCCAGGAGAAAGACAGGTTCGAGCAGACGATGAACGCATCGGACATGCGAGTGACCTCAAAGGGTGGGGTGGGCGCGCCGGAGCTGCCCGAGACGAAACGGGGACCGGTGGAACGACGGCATGGCCACGGCGGCTGCGCTGACGCGCGCCGAACGGTGGCCTGAGACATCCGGTATCACCCGGAGATGTCGTCGTCACCCGCCATGTCTGGTCTCCCTCGTCAACCGCTGACACCCAACTCCGCCGAGTCTAGCAACGGATCTTCCCCCCGCCACGGCAATAGGGCGGCCCGCTTCGATCTTGTGGCGAGCGGTCAAGCTATGGCGGCTCGTCGACCGCCGCCCTGGGCAACAGACCCGGCTCCGCTGGGACATCGTGTATAGGTAAGGCTATAGTTTTCCTATGTCTCATGAGCCGCCACGTCGCTGGGCGATCAGGACGACAACCGATGTCCGGGACTGGTTGCGGTCTCTGCGGCAGGCTGACCCGGCGACGTACCGGTCGGTCAACGTAGCGATCGACATGCTCGCGGAGACCGGGCCGGGCCTCGGGCGTCCCCTGGTCGACACCCTCAGAGGTTCGAGCATCAGCAACCTCAAGGAACTACGACCGAGGTCCGGACGGGACGTCGCTGTTCGAGTGCTGTTCGTCTTCGATCGTGGTCCCAGGCAGTGCTGTTGGTGGCCGGCAACAAGGCAGGGGACTGGATTCGATGGTACGAGAAAGCGATTCCGGTCGCTGAGATCGCGTACGAGGGCTGGCTAGCCTTCGAGAGGAAACGGAGGGAGGGCTGATGAGCGGGTTCCATGACTGGGACGACATCCGGGCTGAGCTGCACGACGGAGACGATGAAGCGCTCGACGCAGAACGTGCCCGAACCGAAGCGTGGATCAGCGCGTTCCACCTTGCTGAAGAGCGGAAGCGGCTGGGTCTGACGCAGCGGCAGGTGGCCGAGCTGATGGGTGTCACGCCCGGCCGAGTCAGCCAGATTGAAAATGGCGATCTGGAGGCCAACGAGGTCGCGACGCTGAGCCGTTACGCACGAGCACTCGGCGCCCGGATGCGGATCATCTTCGACTATGGCGACGACCTCCGCCAGATTGCCTGAACACGAAGGTCCACTGCTAATACCGGCGACCAGCGCTGGCCAGCCCGATTGTCCGCCTGGGCCGTTCACCGAGGCCGGTACTCGACCTCCGGTCGACCAGGCGTGCCGTAGCGGGGTCGGCGCGCCGCCCGGTCGACGGTCACCAGGTACTCCAGGTAGCGGCGGGCGGTCACCCGGGAGATGCCGGTCCGCGCGCTCACCTCGGTCGCCGACAGCCCCACGTCCGCGCGGGTTCCGTCGGTGAGGGCGGCGCGCACCCGGTTCAGGGTCTGCGCGTCCAGCCCCTTGGGCAGGCTGTGCCCGGCCGTGCCGCGCAGGGTGGCGAACATCCGGTCCACCTCGTGCTGCGCGGCCACCTCACCGTCGGCGAGCGCCTGGGCGCGGTAGTCGGCGTACCGCTCCAGCTTGTCGCGAAACGCGGCGAAGGTGAACGGCTTGAGCAGGTAGTGGGTCACTCCAAGAGAGACCGCCGTGCGCACCACCGCGAGGTCCCGGGCCGAGGTCACCGCGAGCACGTCGACGCTGCTGCCCGCCGCGCGCAGCGCCCGGCAGACGTCCAGGCCGTGCAGGTCGGGCAGCCGGAAGTCGAGCAGCACCAGGTCGACGTCGCCGCCGTCGTTGGCGCGCAGCGCCGCCATCGCCGCCCGCGCGGTGTGCGCCACCCCGACCACCACAAAACCGGGAACCCGCTCGGTGTACGCCGCGTGCGCCTCCGCGAGCAGCGGCTCGTCCTCGACGACCAGCACCCGAATGTCGGTCATCGGCGGGCCCCGACGACCGGCAGTCGGACGGTGAACAGGCTGCCGCCGTCGTCCGAGCGGCCCACCTCGGCCCGGCCGCCGTGCCGGCGGACCACCTGCCCGACCAGCGCCAGCCCGAGGCCCCGGCCGGTGCTCTTGGTGGACCAGCCGCGCCGGAACGCGTCCGCCACCCGGTCCGGGGCCAGCCCGGGGCCGCTGTCGGCGACCCGTACCACCAGCTCGTCGTCGACCGCGCCGACGAAGACGCGTACCCGGCGGGGGGCTGGCGTACCGGCCACCGCTTCGAGGGCGTTGTCGACCAGGTTGCCGACCACGGTGAGGAGGTCGCCGGTCGGCAGGGGGCTGTCGTCGAGGCGGCAGTCCGGCTCGATCACCAGGTCCACCCCGCGCTCGCTGGCCTGCGCCGACTTGCCGAGCAGCAACGCGGCCAACGCCGGCTCGGTCACCGCGCCGACCACCCGGTCGGTCAGTTGCTGGGCCAGCGCCAGGTCCCGGGTGCCGAGCCGGACCGCCTCGTCGGCGCGGCCCAGCTCCACCAGGGTCAGCACGGTGTGCAGCCGGTTGGCCGACTCGTGGGTCTGCGCCTGCAACGCCTCGGTCAGCGCGCGGACCGAGTCCAGCTCGCTGGCCAGGGCGCGCAGCTCGGTCTGGTCGCGCAGGGTCAGCACGGTGCCGAGCACCGCGCCCTCGAAGCGGGTGGTCCGTTGGTTGGCCACCAGCACCCGGTCGCCGGCCAGGATGGGCTCGTCGAGGGCGTCCCGCTGGGAGGTGAGCAGCTCGGCCACCGCGGGCGGCAGGTCGATCCCGGCCACCGGCTGGTCGGTCACGGGCGCATCCCCGTCGAGGCCCAGCAGCCGGCGCCCCTCGTCGTTGATCAGTGCCACCCGGCGGTCGGTGGTCAACACGACGAGGCCCTCCCGCACCGAGTGCAGGACCGCGTCGTAGTACTCATACATCCGGGTCATCTGGGCCGGCCCGAGACCGTGCGTCTGGCGGCGCAGCCGGCGGCTGAGCAGCCAGGAGCCGGACGCGGCGAGGGCGAGCGCCGGTGCGGCGACACCCAGCAGCACCGGCAGTTGACCGAGCAGCTTCCGGTTGATGGCCCGGGTGGTGATACCCACCGAGACCAGCCCGACGATCCGCCGCTGGTCGTCGTACACCGGAACGACCGCGCGCACCGACTCGCCGAGCGTGCCGACGTTGGTGATGGTGAATGGGTGGCCCGCCAGGGCGGGCTCGATCTCCCCGACGAACGGCTGGCCGATCAGCTCCCGGGTCGGGTGCGAGAAGCGGGTCCGGTCGGGGGCCATCACCACCACGAAGTCGGTGCCCGTCGCGAGCCGGGTCGACTCGGCGTACGGCTGGAGGGTGCCGGCCGGGTCGGCGGTCGTGAGGGCCTCGCGGACGTCGGGAGAGCGGGCCACGGTCTGTGCCACCGCGAGCACCTCCTCCTGTGCGGCCTGCTGGGAGTCGCTGCGGGCCAGCCAGAACGCCCCTGCCGCGCCGGCCAGCACCAGCAGCGTCACCACCACGGCCTGGAGGGCGAACAGTTGCCCTGCGATGCTCCACTGCCGTCGGGCCACCTCCACCACCTCCTCGTTGCGCCTGTGTCGCTGGACGGCGTCACCGGTGATGTCGCGGTGAACAGAATGACCGCAAGGCTGTCAACGTGTGAGACGCGCTTCACATTGTCGACATGGACACCACCGCATCCACCACCACACCGGCACCGCCGGTCCGCCGGGACCGTACCCGGTATCTTTACCTGGCCGTCATCGTGGCCGTGCTGGCCGGCATCGTGGTCGGCCTCGTCGCCCCCGATTTCGGCAAGGAACTCAAGCCGATCGGCACCGGCTTCGTCAACCTGATCAAGATGATGATCAGCCCGGTCATCTTCTGCACCATCGTGCTGGGCGTCGGCTCCGTCCGGCAGGCCGCGAAGGTCGGCAAGGTCGGCGGCCTCGCCCTCGGCTACTTCCTGACCATGTCGACCGTCGCGCTCGCCATCGGCCTGGTGGTCGGCAACCTCATTCACCCGGGCTCCGGCCTGAATCTGGGTCAGGACCTCGCCGGTGCGGGCAAGGCCGCCGCTGGTGACGAGGCCGGCGGGACGGTGGACTTCCTGCTCGGGGTCATCCCGACCACGCTGCTCTCCGCGCTCACCGAGGGAGAGGTGCTCCAGACGCTGCTGGTCGCCCTGCTGGTCGGCTTCGCCGTCCAGGCCATGGGCCGGCGCGGTGAGCCGGTGCTGAACGCCATCGGGGTGATCCAGCGGGTGGTCTTCAAGGTGCTCGCCATGATCATGTGGCTGGCGCCGATCGGCGCGTTCGGTGCCATGGCCGCCGTGGTCGGCGCGACTGGTGTCGACGCGCTCAAGAGCCTCGCGCAGATCATGGTGGGCTTCTACGCGACCTGTCTGATCTTCGTGCTGGTCTTCCTGGGCTCGCTGCTGTGGTTCGTGGCCCGGATCTCGATCTTCTCGCTGCTGCGCTACCTGGGCCGGGAGTTCCTGCTGATCCTGTCGACCTCGTCGTCGGAGTCGGCGCTGCCGCGGCTCATCGCGAAGATGGAGCACTTCGGGGTGAGCAAGCCGGTCGTGGGCATCACGGTGCCGACCGGATACTCGTTCAACCTGGACGGCACGGCGATCTACCTGACGATGGCGTCGCTGTTCATCGCCGACGCGCTGGGCAAGCCGCTGTCGATCGGCGAGCAGGTGTCGCTGCTGCTGTTCATGATCATCGCGTCGAAGGGTGCTGCGGGGGTGACCGGCGCTGGGCTGGCCACGCTGGCCGGTGGCCTTCAGTCGCACCGGCCGGACCTGGTTGACGGGGTTGGGCTGATCGTGGGCATCGACCGGTTCATGTCGGAGGCTCGGGCGTTGACGAACTTCGCCGGTAACGCGGTTGCGACCGTGCTGGTCGGGACCTGGACCGGGGAGTTCGATCGGGATCGGGCGGCTGGGGTGCTGCGCGGCGACGACCCGTTCGACGAGGCCACGATGCTGGACGAGCATGACGACGAGGACGAGTCGGCGACGCGGCGGTCCGACGATGAGCCGGCCACGCCGGTTGGGGTGCCGGCCTGATTCCACGGCTAGGAGCCACCCGGGGGTCGCGTCGGCCGAGAGGCGGCGCGGCCCCTGGTTGCCCAGGCGGCCGGTTGAGTCTGGAGCGGGGAGTCGATACTGAGCCGATGGCGGAGGAGCAGTCGACGGAGCTGACCCGGTGGACCATCCACGGTGAGCGGGTCGTCGACGACACCCGGCGAGCGCGGTTGAGCATCGCCGAGGTGGAGTTGCCCGACGGGGTGCGGTTCGAGCAGTACGTGATCCGGGCGCCCCGTTCGGCCATGGTCGCGGTCGTCGACGATCGGGAGCGGCTGCTGCTGATGCGGCGGCACCGGTTCGTGTTCGACCGGTGGGTGTGGGAGCTGCCCGGCGGCTACGTCGACGGTCACGAGCAGCCCGAGGTGTGCGCGGCACGCGAGGTGGAGGAAGAGACCGGCTGGCGTCCGCATCAGGTCGAGCCGCTGCTGTCGTTCCAACCATGGGTGGGCATGGCGGATGCCGAGAACCTGCTCTTCCTCTCGCGGGCGGCGGAGCACACAGGCGGTCCGGTGGATGTGAACGAGGCCGAGCGGGTGGCGTGGATCCCGCTGGTCGAGGCGCGCGAACTCGTGGCGCAAGGCGAGATCGTCGGGGCCGGCACGGTGATCGCGGTGCTGGAGTTGGTCGCCCGACAGGCGCGCGGGGAGCTGTAGGCGTCAGCGTCGGGTGCCGAGGACCGCGTCGACCCGGCGGATGAACTGTTGGACGGTGGGTCGCCGACGGTACGGCACGAGTTCGGCTTGCAGTTCGCGTACGTAGCGCGCGGCTCTGGCCGATTGGAGCCGTGAGGTCAGGGTCAGTGCTTCCGCCCCGACGACGCAAGCCCGCTCCAGTTCGCCCTGCTGCGCCTGCGCGGTGGCGAGAAGCGCGAGGTTGAAAGCCTTGCCGCGGATGTACCGCTCGTCCATCCGGAGGGACCGGGCGGCGAAGCGTTCGGCCTGGGCAGGCTTGCCGAGCGCTCGGAAGCAGTGGCCGAACTTGGCCGACAGGTAGGCCTCGTCGAAGTACCCGAGCCATTGGGGAGCGCTGCTGCGGTCGGCCCGGTCAAGGGTCTTCTCCGCCTGATGCAGAGCGGCAGTGCACGCGCGTTCGTCCCTGACCATGGCATGCCCATGAGCCTCCATGACGGACGCCTCTGCCGTCAGGACGGTGAGCCCAGCCCGTTGCGCTGTCTGCCCGGCGGCGCGGGCGAGGTCGATGCCGGTAGCGCCGTGTCCAAGGTAGGTGGCCTGGTGGCTCATGGCGGCCAGGATCTCCGCGCCCAGACTCGCATCGCCGGCAGCGCGGGCCAGGTCGAGGGCGCGGGTCAGGTAGAGCTGGGCGATCCCGTGATCGGCGACGTCGTACGCCTGCCAGCCGGCGAGCTGGGTCAGCTCGGCGACGGCGCTGAGGAGCTTTCTTCCCGTCGAAGTCTCGTAGCGTCCGTTATCCAGCAGTGGCGTCACCTCCTGGTGGAGGTAGCGGGCGACCGTAGCGCGGGCGTGGCCGCCCCCGTACTGGTTGTCGAGTCGGCGGTAGGTCGTGGTCATCTCTCGGATGGTCTCGATATCGGGTTGCCCGACGGTTCGAGTGCCGGCGTGCACAACTGGTGGCGCGGCAGGTGCGGTGAACCAGCGCAGGGCCGTCAGGGTGTAGCCGGCCGAGCTGAACGCCATTTGCCGGATCACATCTCGACGGTTCACATCGCCTTCCCACAACTGCGCGGCGGCGCGGACGTCGTCACGCCAGGATCGGTTGACGGGCAGGTCACTCTCTCGTTGCTTCGGCGGCGAAGCCATGTCCAGGTGACATGGACGATCCTGTGGTGCCAGGCCAAGCGCCATCCGTGCCTGATCCGGCATCCGGCAGCCGTCGGCGATGCGCTCCAGCACCTCGATGGAGGTCACCTTCCGGCCCGCCATCACACGGCTGACGTACCCCTGCTCCAGGCCGACTGCCGCACCGATCCGGGTCTGGCTCGCGCCGGTCAGTTGGCCGATGCGTCGGAAGAGTGCGCCGACATCACGCCGGGTCAGGGCGTCGCCTACGGCCGGATCGGACCACACCGTGTTCGGAATGCGAAGCGGATCGAGCAGCACAGCAGCTCCCAGCGTCGCGGACTGACTACTCAAGGTGCTCGCTCCGCAGCCTATGGTCCGAATGTGCGCAGGTCGAGGCCGGTCATGTCACCGTGACATGACCGGACGACATGGCCGGCGGCCGACGACGGGCGGGAAAGTCGCCGCATGCTCTCGACTGCCCGAGCTCCTGCCTGTACGGGGACTGTCTCTTGTCCCGTGCCTGCCGGGACGACCCCATGAGAGCCAGCCGGGGAGAGCCGGCGCGCCGCGTCTCGTACGACGAATACCTGCTCGCAGTCGCGATGACCTTGCCCGGCAGCGCGAGTTGCGGGTGGAGTTCGATGGAGCTCCGGTGTCACTGGCTCTCTACATGGGTGCGCAACTGGTCCGGGCCTCGGCGGACATGACCTGGGCACCCGCCGGCACGCTGCACCGGCGCTTTCTTGGGTGGGTGCGGTGAGCATCCTGCGCGTAGGGGACGAGAAGTTCCACTACAGCGACGGCTCCCACAAGTGGATCCCACCAAATCCGGACTACGACCAGGAGATCTGGGACGAGCAGGTCCGCCAGCACAAGCATGGCCACCTGAGGAACGAGCGCCCGAAGGCGTGCATCAAGCGCCTCATCTAGAACTGCTAATCGGTCGCAGGCCGGGGCAACTATGGCCGTTTCCCTACCTCAGTTGAGGGGCGGGGTGAGCCAGGCGAGTTGCTGCCCTGCGAGGGCGCGTCAGCGAGGCGGTGAGCGGAGGCGGTCTTGAGGGCTGCGCGTGAGCTGTCGATCCAGCGTTGGACGTTGTCGATGCCCTGGTGGCGGTACTCGACGGCTTGGACGAGGCATTCGAGTTTGTCGGCGTCGCGGGCGACGACGGCTTCGAGGGTCTCTCCGGCCTCGTACTCGTTGACGGCGGCGGTGATGGCGTCGGCGACGGGTGGTGGGCAGTCGGCGACCTGGTCAGCGGTGACGGCGGTGTTGGGTACGGCGGTGAGGTACCGCTTGGCGATATGAGGGATGTCGGTGATCCGGGTCTCCTGGGTGTCGTGCAGGACGCACATCATGAAACCCGCGCGGGGTCGGCGCCTTCCATAGCGGCGAGCATCATGCCGATGAGGGCGGTGCGGAACGAGTGCTCGGCGATGGACTCGGGCTGCTTGACGCCAGCGAACCACCAGCCAGTGCGGGCTGCGCGCTTGAGTACGCCTGATTCGAAGATGAAGTTCATCGCGCCGGCGGCGTCGTGGTCGTCGCTCATGTGCCCGTCCCTGTGCCGGTGATTCCTTCGGTGCGCAGGCTCTAAACGATAGACGTCAACCCCTGGCGGGTTGCTCCACCGCGATCGTCCAGCCGCTCATCGCCGTCCTAAAGGCTCTTACCGAGAAGCCGGCGAGCTTGATGTTGTTGGTCCACGCCGATGCATGCGAGGACCGAGGTGCCGTCAACCGCCAGGAACAGTTGGAAGTGGTAGGGAGGATCCGACTGGTTGACGCGGCCGAGCCGCAACGGTTGCTCCCCGAGTGCGTGAAGCGTCTCGACGGCCCCTACGAGGCCGCGGGTGGGGATTCCCCGCTCCCTGGTGTGGGCCTGCCGCCTTCGGTACGTGCGCGCCAGGTTGTCCGCAGGGACAAGGTCGTCGTCGATGTGGAAAGGACTTCCCTCTTCGAGAGCCCTGCGGCACGCCTCGTGCACCGGACTGTCGTCGACAAGAAGGGAGATCAGTTCCGCGCGCTCCACCTGGCGACCGTACAGCCGTTGCTCGAATCTGAGCGGTACGGACGACGACGTGGTCACCGAAGCAGGGCGATGACTGCCGCCTCGATGGTGTCGATGTCCGGAGCCCGATCGTGTGAGGTGTCGACATCGATGACGGCGTCGACTCGGTCGGGTGGCGCGAAGATCGACCGCGTCATGTCGCCTCGCTCAAACAGAGACGCGAGCTGTTGGGCGACGGCCCCGCCTCCGGCCGCCCGAGCCCTCAGACGCTCGCCGATGACCGACTCGTCGGCAACGACGTGAACAGCGAGCACCCGAGCGTCAGCGGCGAGCAGGGCATTTAGCAGCTCGTGGGACAACACCGAGGACTCCACCACGAAACTCACCTCTGCGGTCGCGAGCAGCCGGGCTGCGTCGACCATTACGGCCGCGGCGCGGCGGCTGAAGGGACCGCCGGCGATGTGAAAATCCGGATCGAGGCGAAGGCCGCCGTCCTGGACCGCAGCGGAGGACAGCCCGATTCCGGTCTTGATCTCGTCGCGGGTCAGAAACGGCACACCGAGGCGGCGCGCTGTCGCGGAGGCAACGGTCGTCTTTCCGGCTCCCGGGGACCCGCAAACCGCAACCACTACAGGCCGTTCCTTCGTCGACATCCGCAGATGGTGCCACGTGCGCTGTCAGCAGCTGGCAGCCGCGTACTGGCGGAACTCCTCGCCGGTCATGGCCAGGGGCTCTCCGAACGGATCCGGTACTGCCCATACCTCTCCGTCGGCGAGCGAGCGCAGGTCGCCGAGTGTGAACCGAACCACGGCATCTCGACTCTCTGCCCCGTCGGTGTCTGCCCAGACCCCATAGTGCTGATCCTCTGCGAAGGCGGTCAGCAGGCGAGCTCCCGGCTCGACGTTCTTGAAGCGCACCTCGCCGCCCGGCTCGGTGATGCGCAGTTTCCAGCCGGGCGGAGTCTCCAGGAGTCGAATCTGTGTGACCGGGTCGTCGCCCTTGGCGTCGGCAACACTCCACCCGAGCGGAAGACCGGTGGCCGGCGCGGACCCGGTCATTTTCTCAACTGTCGAAACCACAACAACGTCGGAACGGCCACAAGGGTGAAAGAGGGCCGTCGGGTGGCCATCGTCAAGGAAAACGGCAGTAACCGAAATCTGGGCAGGCGAGCATCCGGCCGTGAGTAGGCAGCACAGCAGAATCAGGACGCCCGCGAGCGCCCGCCGGCCACGCTGCGCCAATGTCGTGTGCGCTTCTAACCCCATGAACCCACCCTGGCCGTCGTAGGTGGATCGAAGGCTCCGGTGGCGTAACGATCCGAGTTCGGCTGTATCGGTGCTCTCTCGCCGCCGAACCCTTGACCCGGTCAGGCAATCGGGCTCTTCACAATGCAAAGTGTCTTCGGTGACGCTGATGTGCCGATTCTCGTCGAACTCCCGCAAAAACCAGATCTACAAGGCGTTCCGGGAGGTCGGGCGCGTGATGCGGACCGTGGCGCTGCTGCGGTTCCTCGCCGACTCGGGGCTGCGGGCACGGGTGACCGCGGCCACCAACAAGGCCGAGGCCTACAACGGGTTCTCCGCCTGGACCCCGGTTCGGCAACCAGGGCGTGATCGCCGAGAACGACCCGGCCGAGCGGGAAAGTCGGTCAAATGGAACTCGCTGCTGTGCAACCTGATCGTGTTCCACACCGCGATCGACATGATGGAGGTCATCCGGCAGCTGGTTGCCGAGGGGTGGCAGGTGACGGCTGAGGATCTGGCCCAGCTCTCGCCCTACCTGACCTCCCACATCCTCCGGTTCGGCGCCTACGCAACCGACGAACTCCACATCCCGCCGGGCGTGTTCGACCCCGCGCTGGACGAGGTCGACTTTGGCGGCGAACAGCCCGCGGCCGCGTAGCAGGGCACGGTAACGCAGCAGAGGTGGTTTAGCGCCTCCCCCATGCGGGGCGACACTGGAGGGCCGAGAATCCTCCATCGCTCACGCAGCACGCGTATCCCACACAAATGTCCGCGGCCCGGCGCTCGTCCGGGATCGGCGCCGGCTCGATGCTGGCGGCAGCGCGGCTGGACCATTTCGGCGCGCGATGCCGGCGGGGTTGATCGCGAACACGGTGGCGGCGATGCTGTGGGCGTGGAGTACGTGTCCAGAGTGCCGCGACCGCCGCTGGACGGGCTGATCGACGACCTTTACTACCTGGAGGGTGCGCCGCCGTACGCCCGGCTGACGCTGCCGGCAAGTCCGGCGGCGTTGCTCATCGTCAACCTCGGGGCGCCGTTCCGCATCCGCGCCGGCACCGACATCGAGACGGCCGAGTACGCCGACGGCTGCGTGGTCACCATGCCCACCCGCGCGTGGGAGTTCGGCTACCCATCCCCGACCCGGTCCGTCGGCGTGCACTTCAAGCCGTGGGGGCCGGCGCCGTTCCTGCCGATGCCCGCGGCCGAGCTGTGTGACCGGCCGGTGACGGTAGAGCAGGTTTGGGGCCGGCCCGCCATTGCTGAGCTGCGAGACCGGCTGGCCACGGCGGACGGACCGCACGAGATGCTGACGCTGCTCGAGGAGGAGCTGATGCGACGGCTGTGCGAGACCGCCGGCCTGGGGCTGGTCCGCCATACGAGCAGCGTCATCGCGGCGACCAGCGGGGCGGTGGCGATCGGCGACCTGAGGGTGGCAGCCGGTGTCAGCAGCACTCATCTGGCACAGCGGTTCAAGGAGCTCATCGGCGTGACGCCGAAGCGGCTGGCCCGCACCTACCGCTTCACCGCCACCGTGTTCGCGATCAACCCCGCCGGACCGATCGACTGGGGCGACCTCGCCGGTGGCGCAGGCTACTTCGACCAGGCCCACTTCGGCCACGAGTTCCGGGCGTTCACCGGGCTCACGCCGACCCGGTACGTCGAAGTCCGGCGGCGGTTCCTGCGCGAACATCCCGGCCACGCGCTGGACGGCTGGCCGCTGCCGGCCGATTGATTTCTTACAAGAGCGACAGCTCACGACACGCTAATTTGGGGGCACCCCAAAGCAAAGGAGAGCCCCGTGGGCAAGGTGGTCATGTACAGCTCGGTGTCGGTGGACGGCTTCATCGCGGACGAGAATGACCAGCCCGGACCGCTGTTCGACTGGTTGTCCAGCGGTGACGTTCCGTTGGACGAGAGCGGCGTGCTAAAGGTGTCGCAGACGTCCTACGACTACACCCGGCCGTACTGGGACCAGATCGGGGTGACAATCGCCGGCCGCCACGTCTTCGACATGACGGACGGCTGGGACGGGAAGCCTCCGGGCGGGATCGACCACGTGGTCGTCGTGACGCACCGGCCGAAGCCCGAGGGCTGGGACCCCGAGGCGCCGTTTCACTTCGTCGACAGCGTCGAGGCAGCCGTGGCCAAGGCGCAGGAGCTTGCGGGTGACCGCATGGTCGAGGTCGCCGCCGGCGACGTCGGTGGCCAGGTGCTTGCCGCGGGCCTGATCGACGAGGTGCGCATGGACGTCGTACCCGTCGTGTTCGGGTCCGGCAAGCGCTACTTCGGGTCGGTCCACGCGCAGCACCTGTTGGAGGATCCTGACGTGGTGATTCAGAGCAACCGGGTGCTTCACCTGCGCTATCGGGTGCGCCGTTGACCGATCTGAGCGGGTACGCGAAGAAGTCCACTGCGAACGGTGACACAAGATCGGGCCTCCGGCTGCGTTTGCGCATCGCTGTCCGTGGTCGGGCAGCCGACGCCGATCCGCCCCAGCACCTCACCTACGGCAAGTTCAACTCAAGATCACTGGTTGCCGGTTTCCGTCGTGTCTTTGGCGGACCCCCGGGAAGAGCGGCTTTTCACCAATGCAGGGTGTAGTCGGGGTCTGAATCCGCCTGTCTCGAGTAGGGATCGGGCGATGTAGTTGGTGAAGTTGCGGAAGCCGAGGGCAAGGAACTCACGCCGATCGGCACCGGCTTCGTCAACCTGATCAAGATGATGATCAGCCCGGTCATCTTCTGCACCATAGCCGATTCGCTGGATCGGCCCTTTTTGATTTCTCCGTGGACAACACCGTGTCGTCAGACACCGCTACGTCTTATCCCGCTAGTCGATAAACCACTCGCCATTGCTCCCGCGTCTGCATTGAGCTTCGCCGTCCACAGGCGACGCGGTGCGGTGGCGTGAATCAGTTGGGGAGACTGGCGGGCGAGCAACACCAGCAGGCACCGGAGCCTTCAGCCCGTAGACGGGCTGTTCACGCTGCCCTGGGTTGATTCCGGAGGGGCCGGGAGCCACGCATGTTTGGTTACTGTGGATTCGATGCATTCGGTGTTCATGGCCGCGTAGTCGATCTACGTGTTGGTAACATCGCGCTGGGCAACAATGCCTGGTGTCCATGGTGGAGTTGGTCGAAATGGTGGGGTGGGAACCGCCGATCCGACGTGTGACATACGTAACTGTCGGGTTCTCGCCTGCCGCAGAAATTGGGCATGTAATCATTGCCGGGTACATTTCCTGTCGTGCCCGACGCTTCTCGACAAATGATTGCCGATCGTTACCGATTGGTCCGTCCGCTCGGCCAGGGCGGGATGGGCCGCGTGTGGCAGGCCCGGGACGAGATGCTCCAGCGAGACGTGGCCATCAAGGAGTTGGTGGCGCCGCCCGGCCTGCGCGACGACGAACGCCGCGAGATGCGCGAACGGTCCATGCGCGAGGCGCGGGCCGTCGCCCGCCTGGGCCACATCAACGTGGTACGCGTCTTCGACGTGCTGCACTCGGGCGACGACCCGTGGATCGTGATGGAGCTCGTCCCGTCCCGATCCCTGCATGAGGTGCTCGAAGCCGAGGGGCCGATGTCGGCGGCCCGCGCCGCGCGGATCGGGCTGGGCGTGCTGAGTGCGCTGCGGGCCGCACACCGGGCCGGCGTACTGCACCGGGACGTGAAGCCGGCCAACGTGCTGCTCGCCGACGACGGCCGGGTGGTGCTGACCGATTTCGGGCTGGCCACCCTCCCCGGCGATCCGCGGATGACCCAGACCGGGATGGTGCTCGGCTCACCGGCGTACCTCGCACCGGAGCGGGTCACCGACGGCGACGTCGGCCCGGCCGCCGACCTCTGGTCGCTCGGCGCCACCCTCTACGCGGCGGTCGAGGGCCGCACCCCGTATCACCGCTCGTCTCCGATGGCGACGCTGGCAGCGCTCGCCACCGAGGCGCCACCATCGGCCCAGCGAGCCGGCCAACTGACCCCGCTCCTTGAAGGACTGCTGCGTCGAGAGCCGGATCAACGGATCAGCGCCGAGGAGGCGGATCGCCTCCTGCGGCACGCCGCCGACCAGGGCAACCCGGTCGGCCCGACGCCCGCCGCGTCGGGACCGGCCGTGCCGTCCACGCGGATCAACACCGGCGACGGTACGCCCCGATCGATCGTGCCCGAGTTCGTCACCGCCGGGTCCGGCGGGCCGGTCGATCCGTCGACCGACCCACCGGCGAACGCCACGTCGCCGCCTCCTGCCGTGACGACGGACTCGTTGCCGGCGGTCTCCGCGACATCGTCCGGGTCCGACCCGAGCTCGTCAATTCCCGAGTCGGCCGCGCCGCCGGACCCCGCGGCCGGTCCGACCAGCGGCCCGGCCCGGCGGCGTCGGGGTTGGCTGGTCGGCTCGATCGCCGCTGCCGTACTGGTCGTGCTGGTGGTGAGCGCGTCGCTGCTGAGCGGCCGGCCATTCGGCGAAGCGGGCAGAGCGGCGCCGACCGCCAATCCCTCTCCAATCGCCGAAGAGGCGGTGTCCCAGGTGCTGCCGCCGCCGTCGGCCGGCTGGCGCTACCACCGGGACGACCCCCGCTTCCTCGTGCCGGTGCCGGACGGCTGGCGGTCGCAACGCGTTGGCGAGGGGGTCGAATTCCGCGAGTCGGGCGGCAGCCGACAGTTCGTCCTCGACGAACTCCGGCCGATCCCCGCGGATCTGGTCGCCGGGCTACGAACGCGGGAAAAGTCGGAGCGTCAACGGTACGGCAACTACCGGCGGGTCCGGCTCGCCGCGCTGAACTACCAGGTGCGGGCGGCTGAGTGGGAGTGGACGTACACCGATGCCAACGGCACGCCGATGCGGGCGACGAGCCGCGCCTTCGTCGATCGCAATGGGCACGCGTACACGATCGGCTGGACCACCTCGGACGCCGAATGGTCGGTCAGCCGGGGGATCTTCGAGCTGATCACGGATGGCTTCCAGGGGCTGCCGCTAGCCGCCGGTCCGCCGTCCGGATCGGCGAGTGCCCCACCGGCAGGAGGTGCGGGGCGCCCGTCGACCGGGTCGGGCAGTGGTTCGACGGCCGCTGCGGGGATCCCAGGGCAGCAGCCCTCGGCGACGGCGGCTCCACCACCCGCTGCGCCGGTCCGGCCGGCCGGCGCCAAGCAGATCGTCGGCAAGGAGACCGGGCTCTGCCTCAACAGCGGCGAACGCGACGGCGTGCGGGTTACGCTGCGCAAGTGCCAGGAGGTGCGGAACCAGTGGTGGTCCTTCTCGTCCGACGGCACCATCCGGGTAGGCAGCCTCTGCCTGGACGTCGCCTGGGGTGAGAAGCGCGACGGCGTTGCCGTGCAGTCCGCCAACTGCACCACCGTGCATGCCCAGAAGTGGGAGTGGATCGAGAAGGACGGGCGCCGCTCACTTTTCAACCGCCTGACCGGCAGGTGTCTGGACGTCGACGGCCACGCGGCGGGCGCGCCGATGATGATCTGGACCTGCGTGTTCAACGCGAAGCAGACGTTCAACCAGAAATAGGCTGCTGTCAGCGGCGATGATGCCCGCCATCGCGGTACCGGACCGACACAGTCAGTGTCGCCACGTCCATTGCCGACGGTCACGTCCGCTCCGACGACGACCCGGCCCCAATGCAACGGGAACGCCAATCAGAAAGGCGGGCCAGCTGAGCCCCCGGGCCGAGTGGGCGGCATAGCTGACGATTCGCAGCGAAAGCCGCCGCCACCGGGGAAGATGGTCAAACGGGGATAGGGGCGTGGCGACGAACCCGGGGGACCAGGCGTGCTCGGAACCAGCCTCCTGGGCCGGCTTCGTCGTCGTGACCCAGGGGATGCCGTCCTGCGGCGTGCTGCACGCCTGACACTCGTCGCCTCCCTCGTCTTCTACGCCTGCCGCTACGGCGCGGGGAACCCGGTGCTCGCGACGTACGGGCTGTTCGGCACGGTCGCCGCCGGGTCGTTCGCGCAGTTGCCCGGCCCGGCGCGCCAGCGGGCGCGGATCCTGATCACGTCGCTGCCGGTGGTCTGGGCGCTGATCACCGTGGGCACGCTGCTGGCGTGGAGCACCTGGGCGGCGGCCGGCGGGATGCTGGTCATCGGGTTCGTCGTGGCGTTCGCCGGGGTCGGCAACCCGCGCCTCGTCGGGCTGGGCAGCGCGTTCCAGCTCTTCTACATCCTGGCGTCGTTCCCGCCGTACCAACCGGGCACCCTGCCGCAGCGGCTGGGTGGGGTCACGCTCGCCATCGTGCTGCTCGCTGTGGCCGAGGTGGTCCTCTGGCCCGATCCGGTTCCGGTCTCCTACCGGCAACGACTTACCGACGCGGCGGATGGCGTCGCGGCGTTCCTCAATGCCACGTCGGACGCGCTGGCCGACCCGCACGGCGGTCACGGCGGTCGGGAGACGCACCGCGAGCGGGCGTACGGCGCGGTGGCGGGGCTCGCGCTGAGCCGTACTCCCGCGGCCTGGGCACCGATCGCCGCCGGCGCTCGTGATCGGGCGCTGCGGATCTGCGCGTCGGCGCTGCGGGAGGTCCTCGCAGAGGCGGACCGGCTGGCGACGGACGGCCCACCGGTGCTGTCTCCGGACCTGGCGGCGGCGCGGCTGCTGCGGTCGTGCGCCGACACGACCCGTGTCGCCGGCCGGAGCCTGTCGCCGGGTGGGCCGCCGGTTGACCTCGGCGACCTGGACGCCGCGATCGGGCGGGCCGAGGTGGCGTACCCCGCTGGGCAGGACGGCGGCCGCGACGTGCCGGACGTGTTCCGGTTGTGCCGGGACGCCACCGCGCTGGCCCTCGCCGACCAGGTGCGGGTCTTCGCGGTCGGGACCCGGGTGGCCAGCGGATCGCGACTCGACGACGGGGATACCTACTCAGGGCTCTTCGAGTACGCGAGGCGCAGTCCATGGACGTTGTACTGGCGGCAGTTCCGCGCCCACCTGGCGCCCCGCTCCGAACACCTGCACAGCTCGCTGCGGCTGGCCGTGGCGCTGGCCATCGCCCGGGTGGCCGCCGGGGTGTTGCAGCTCACCCACGGCTTCTGGGTGCTGCTGGCCACCCTCACCGTCCTGCGCACCTCGGCCGCTGACACCCGCACCGCGCTGCGGCCCGCGGTGCTGGGCACGATCGCCGGCGCCGTCGTCAGCGGACTGCTGATGTTCGTCATCGACGAGCCGATCGTCTACGCCGTCGCGTTGCCGTTCGCGCTGATGCTGGCCTTCGGCGTCGGTCGCCTGCTGGGTCCGGTCTGGCAACAGGCGCTGTTCACCCTGCTGCTGACGTTCGTCTTCGCCCAGCTCGGCCCCAAAGGATGGCGGCTCGCCGAGGCCCGCCTGGTCGACGTTGTGCTCGGCGCGGTGATCGGCGTGCTGGTCGGCGTGGCGATGTGGCCGCGCGGCGCAAGCCACGACCTTCGGCCCAACGCCGCCCGCTACCTGGCGGCCAGCGGAGACGCGGTCGAGCAGACCGTCCAGGCGCTGCTCGGCGGTCCTCCGCCCGACCGTGCCTTCCACCGGGTCGGTCAACGGATGATCCTGGTCGACTCGTCGCACTGCCAGTACCACTCGGAGCGGCACGATCCGTCGAGCCGGCGAGTGGACTGGGACGCGGTCCTGGGCGCCGGGCACCACGTGATGTCCGGCGCTGAGTCGCTGCTGCGGCGCAACCCGCCCGGCTGCCTCGCCGGCTGGCCGCCGGCCACGGCATTGCTGCGGGAGTCCGCCGGCGAGCTGCGCTCGGCGTACGACGACCTCGCCGACCATGTCGAGCACGGCCGGCCTTCGGGGCCGGTGCCCACCCCGCCCGGCTGCGTCGACGAACTCGACCGGATCCGCCCGTTGCTCGGCGAGGTCGACTCGCGGTCCTCGGTCCGGCATCTGGTGGAGGCCGATCGGTGGCTCGCCAGTCTCGCCGACGGCCTCGCCCGGATCCACCCGCCCGCCCCTGATTCGGCCGACCGAGACGGGAAGGCGTGAGCCCGAGGGTGGGATGCGCTTGGATGACGCCGGATCCGAGCAGCTCAACAAGGCTGCTGGACCGGCAGGGTGTCGGCGGCGAGCGTGATACCTCAGCGGCATTTCTATACCTCAGAGTCATCACGCTTGTTACGGCGATGCCCGCCCGCCGCCGACGGGTAGCTCATCGGTGTGCCGCAGGCCGCCGGTCGCCAATTGGCCGTGCCCATGCCAGGGCGCTCCGCCTAGCGTCGGTCGCGTGGACATTGAGCAGGCACAGAAGCTCTGGCAGCCGGAGCCCGGCTGGTTGAACACCGCCTCCTACGGGTTGCCGCCCGAGCCGGCCTGGACGGCGATGCAGGAGGCTCTGGCCGACTGGCGGGTCGGCCGGACGTCCTGGGAGGGCTGGGGGGACTCGGTGAACCGGGCCCGGACCGCGTTCGCCGGCCTGATCGGGGTGCCGGGCGAGGACGTGGCGGTCGGCGCGACCGCCTCGCAGATGCTGGCTCCGGTCGCGGCGTCGCTGCCGGCCGGTACGACGGTGCTGGTTCCCGAGGTCGAGTTCACCTCGAACCTCTTCCCCTGGCTGGTGCAGGAGGAGCGCGGCGTCAACGTCCGCACCGTGCCGCCGGGAGGGCTGGTCGACGCGATCGACGCCGACACCGACCTGGTCGCGTTCAGCCTGGTGCAGTCGGCCGACGGCGCTGTCGTGGCGTACGACGAGATTGTGGTGGCGGCCCGCGCGCACGGTGCGCTGGTCGTGGTGGACGCGAGCCAGGCGTGCGGCTGGCTGCCGTTCGACGGGAGCCTGGCCGACGTGGTGGTGGTGAGCGGTTACAAGTGGGTGATGGGCCCGCGTGGCTGCGCGTACGCCTATCTGGCCCCGGCGTTGCGTGACCGGCTGCGCCCGGACGCCGCCGGCTGGTACGCGGGCCGCGACCCGCACGCCTCCTACTACGGCCCGCCGCTGCGGTTGGCCGACGACGCTCGCCGGTTCGACATCTCACCGGCCTGGTTCAGCTGGGTCGGGGCCGCGCCCGCCCTGGAGTTGATCGCCGAGATCGGCGTGCCGGCGATCCAGGCGCACGACGTGGCGCTGGCCAACCGGTTCCTGACCGGGCTGGGCCGGGCGCCGGGGGAGAGCGCGATCGTCACCGTCGACGTGCCCGACGCGGAGCGGCGGCTGGCGGCGGCCGGAATCCGCGCGGCGGTACGGGCCGGGCGGGTCCGGGCGTCGTTCCACCTCTACTCCACCGAGGCCGATGTGGAC
The DNA here is from genome assembly GCF_042897975.1 of Micromonospora sp. NPDC000668. Taxonomy (NCBI): domain Bacteria; kingdom Bacillati; phylum Actinomycetota; class Actinomycetes; order Micromonosporales; family Micromonosporaceae; genus Micromonospora; species Micromonospora sp. NPDC000668. Next base: position 190,078 of record NZ_JBIAYP010000007.1, on the reverse strand, counting down.
GCCGCGCTGACGGCGCTGACCGGCTGAGCCGGTCAGCGCCACGCCCGCTCAGGCCAGGTGACCGCCGATCTTCGTGTACCCGCGCAGCAGGTCCCGCGAGATGATCAGCCGCTGCATCTCGTCGGTGCCCTCGAAGATCCGGTACAGCCGGACCTGCCGGTACCAGCGCTCGATGGGCAGCTCCCGGGTGTAGCCCATGCCGCCGTGGATCTGGAGCACCCGGTCGACCACCCGGTTGACCATGCCGGCGCCGTAGAGCTTGCCCATCGACGAGGCGTGTCGGGGGTCCATGCCCTGGTCGACCGTCCACGCCGACTTCAGCACCAGCCAGCGGGCGGCCTCCAGCTCGGTCTCCGAGTCGGCGATCATCCACTGGATGGCCTGGTTGGTGCCGATCTTCGCGCCGAAGGTCTCCCGGGTGTTGGCGTGGTCGATCGCCATCTGCAGGACCCGTTCGGCGATGCCGATGGCGTGCGACGGGATGGTGTAGCGGCCCTTGCCGATCCACTCCATGCCGAGGGTAAAGCCCTGCCCGATCTCGCCGAGGATATTGCGGTGCGGCACGCGGACGCCGTCGAAGATCAGCGACGCCGGGCCGCCCTCGCCCATGGTCTGGATGAACTCCGAGCGCCAGCCCATTGACCGGTCCACCAGGAACGCGGTGGCCCCGCCGTTGCGGGCGCCCTTCTCCCGGTCGGTCACCGCCACCACGATGGCGAAGTCGGCGTCGTTGCCGCCGGTGATGAAGGTCTTCTCGCCGTCGAGGATCCAGTCGTCGCCGTCGCGGCGGGCGGACAGCCGGATGTTCGCCGCGTCCGACCCGGCGCCCGGCTCGGTGATCGCGAAGCAGGAGCGCCGTTCGCCCTCGATGGTCGGGATGAGGAACTCCCGCTTCTGCTCCTCGGTGGCGTGGAACAGAATGTTGTCCGCCTCGCCGCCGAAGCGGAACGGCACGAAGGTGTGGCCCAGCTCCGTCCAGATCAGTGACTGGAGTACGGCCGGCAGGTCCATCCCGCCGTACTCCTCCGGCGTGGCCAGGCCCCAGAACCCGAACTTGCGGGCCTTGAGTTGCAGCTCGCGCACCTCGGAGTGGTCCAGGCCCGGCTGGTGCGCGCGCTCCCGGCGGAGCACCTCCGCCTCCAGCGGCATCACCTCGCGGCGGATGAACGACCGGACGGTGTCCCGTACCGCCCGCTCCTCGTCGGTCAGCGAAAAGTCCACGGTGGTCCTCCTGGCGTTGGCGCAGCTGGTCACCCTTAAACTAGCGGTGTAAGTTTTGCTGCGTCCAGACCCTACTGCCGAGACCGCGAGGAGCGCAGTGCCCCGACCACGTCAGCCCCGGCTCACCCGGCAGCTCATCGTCGAGACCGCCGCGGCGGTGATCGACGCTGAGGGCCTGTCGGCGTTCTCCACCCGCCGGCTCGCCGCCGAGCTGGGCGTGCGCGGTCCCTCGCTCTACAACCACTTCGCCACCAAGGACGAGATCCTGGACGCGGTGGCCGACACGGTCGCCGCCGCCGTCGACACCAGCGGCTTCGCCAGCCGGGACTGGGCCGCCGCGCTGCGCGACTGGGCCTGGTCGTACCGACGGGCGCTCACCGCGCACCCGAACATCGTGCCGTTCCTGGCTCAGGGGCCCGGGCGTCGGCCCGCCGCGCTGGCCATGGCCGACGCGGTCTACGGCGGGCTGGTGCGTGCCGGCTGGCCGCCGGCCCGGGCCACCCACATCGGGGCGGCGCTGCGCTACTTCGTGGCCGGGTCGGCGCTTGGCTCGTTCGCTCGGGGCTTCGTCGAGGACCCCGAGCTGTACGCCGCGCACTATCCGCACCTGCGCCAGGCGCACCGGCTCGCCGAGCACCAGCAGAGCGTGGACGAGGGCGCCTTCGCCCTCGGCCTGGACGCCCTGCTGCACGGCCTGGCCGCCGAGTACGCCCGCACCGTCGGCCCACTCGACCCGGTGGAGTCCGCCCGGCCCAGCGGGTAGCGTCCAAACTCCCAGCGCTAGTTTCCTCGCCCATCGCCCACCCCGAAGGGACGACATGGACCTCGCCGCCCCGCCGTCGCAGGTGCTGCCCGACGCCCTGCGCCTCCGGCGCCACCTGCACATCGCCGGCGAGTGGACCGAGTCCACCGCCAGCGACGTGATCGGAGTGGAGAACCCGAGCACCGGTGAGCTGATCGGGCAGGTGCCGGCCGGCACCCCGGCCGACGTGGCCCGCGCCGTCGCCGCGGCCCGCGCCGCCTTCCCCGGCTGGTCGGCCGCCGCCCCCGCCGAGCGGTCCGCTCACCTCGACCTGCTGCACACCGCGCTCGCCGCGCGTGCCGACGACCTCGCCCGCACGATCGCCGTGGAGATGGGCGCGCCGCTCAAGCTCGCCACCCGGGTGCAGGTCGGGTTGCCGCTGACCGTGCTGCGCGACCACGTCGCGCTCGCCGCCCGCCCCCCGGTCGAGGAGAGCATCGGCAACTCCCTCGTCGTCCGCGAACCGATCGGGGTGGTCGGCGCGATCACCCCGTGGAACTACCCACTGCACCAGGTGATGGCGAAGCTGGCGCCCGCGTTGGCGGCCGGCTGCACGGTGGTGCTCAAGCCCAGCGAGCTGACCCCGTTGACCGCGTACCTGCTCTTCGACGCCGTCACCGAGGCCGGGCTGCCGCCGGGTGTGCTCAACCTGGTCCCCGGCACCGGCCCGGTGGTCGGCGAGGCGCTCGCCGGGCACCCCGACGTCGACCTGGTCTCGTTCACCGGCTCCACCGCCACCGGCGCGCGGATCATGCGGCTCGCCGCCGACCGGATCGCCCGGGTCGCGCTGGAGCTGGGCGGCAAGTCCGCCAACGTGATCCTTCCCGACGCCGACCTGGCCACCGCCGTCAAGGTGGGCGTCGGCAACGCCCTGATCAACTCCGGCCAGACCTGCACCGCGTGGACCCGGATGCTGGTGCACCGCGACCGGTACGCCGAGGCACTCGACCTGATCGCCGCGGCGGTGGCCGGCTACCGCCTCGGCGACCCGTTCGACCCGGCCACCCGGCTCGGCCCACTGGTCTCCGCCGCCCAGGCCGAGCGGGTCCGCGGCCACGTCGACCGGGCCCTCGCCGACGGCGCCCGACTGGTCGTCGGCGGCCCGGACGCCCCGGTGCCCGCCCGGGGGCATTTCGTCGCCCCGACCGTCTTCGCCGACGTCCATCCGGACAGCGCGCTCGCCCAGGAAGAGGTCTTCGGCCCGGTGCTCGCCGTCATCCCGTTCGACAACACCGACGAGGCGGTGGCCATCGCCAACAACTCGAAGTACGGGCTGGCCGGGGCGGTCTGGTCGGCCGACACGGACGCCGCGCTGGCGGTGGCCCGGCGGCTGCGCACCGGCGCCGTCGACATCAACGGCGCGCAGTTCAACCCGCTCGCCCCGTTCGGCGGTTACAAGCAGTCCGGCCTCGGCCGGGAGTTGGGCGTGCACGGCCTCGCCGAGTTCTGCGAGCTGAAGGCGATCCAGCGATGAGCGGCCCGGTCACCGTGCGGGCGCTGGTCGCGCGCGGGTCCGGCGCCGAGCTGCGGGTCGAGCAGGTACGCCTGCCTGCGCCCGGCCCCGGTGAGCTGCGGGTGACGATCCACGCCGCCGGCGTCTGCCACTCCGACCTGTCCATGGTGAACGGCACCCTCGCCGCGAAGTTCCCGCTGGTGCTCGGGCACGAGGCGACCGGGGTGGTGGCCGAGGCCGGGCCGGGCAGCCGGCTGGCGGTCGGCACGCCGGTGGTGCTCAACTGGGCGCCCGCCTGCCGGGCCTGCTGGTGGTGTCAGCACGACGAGCCGTGGCTCTGCGCCGCCAACACCGCGCCGACCGTGGCGCGCGGCGAGACCGACGACGGCACCCCGCTGCACCTCACCCTCGGCCTCGGCGCGCTCGCCGAGGCGGTGGTGGTGCCCGAGAGCGCCGTCATCCCGATCCCCGCCGGGCTGCCCCCCGAGCGGGCCGCCCTGCTCGGCTGCGCGGTGCTCACCGGCGCCGGCGCGGTCCGCAGCACCGCCCGAGTGGCTCCCGGCGAGTCGGTGGCGGTGATCGGGCTCGGCGGGGTCGGGCTCGCCGTGCTCACCGCGGCCCGCCGGGCCGGCGCCACGCCGATCCTCGCCGTCGACGTCGCCGAGGCGAAGCGCGACCTGGCGCTCGCCGCCGGCGCGACCGACTTCCTGCTCTCCGACGACGGGCTCTCCAAGGACGTGCGGGCGCGCACCGAGGGTCGGGGCGTCGACCACGCCTTCGAGTGCGTCGGTCGCGCCGCCACCATCCGAGCGGCCTGGCGGCTCACCCGGCGCGGGGGAGTGGTGACCGTGGTCGGCATGGGCGCCAAGGACGACATGGTCAGCCTCGGCGCGCTGGACATCTTCCACTCCGCCCGTACGCTGCGCTCCTCGGTGTACGGCTCGTCCGACCCCGACCGCGAGGTGCCCGAGCTGGCCCGGGCCGCGCTCGACGGCACCCTGGACCTCGCGCCGTTGGTCAGTGGGGTGGTCACCCTCGACGAGGCGCCGGCCGCGTTCGATCGGCTGGCCCGGGGCGAGGGCGCCCGCTGGGTGGTCAGCTTCCCGGGCTGAGCTGAGGTTCGGCCGGCGGCCGCTGCTCGATCAGCGCGGCGTAGCCGTCGAGGAGCCGCCGCAGGCCGAACTCGAAGACGCTCTCCAGGTCGAGGTCCAGGTCGCCCTCGTCAATGAGCGCGGCCATCGTGGAGTAGCCGCCGCTCGCGATCACGTGCTGGAACGTGGTCACCTGGCGGTCCACCCACTGCTCGTCGGTGAGGCCGCTGTCCTGCTCCGCCTGCGCCCGCATCTCCAGGTTCGTCGGGTGACCCGGCCCACCCGGTGCGGGTGGGGCCGGTCCCGGTCACTTGCCGGTGACGATGCCCGGGTTGATGCAGAGACCCGGGTTGGCGCCGTTCTTCTCGGCGATCTCCAGGCAGCGGGTCACCTTGTCGACCTTCGCGTTGGTCTCGGTGATCTGCTTGGAGATCTCGGCGTTTTTGCGGTCCTGCTCCAGGTTGCGGGTCTGTGCCAGCTTGTCCTGGAACGCCTTGATGTTGCTCTCGGTCTTTTCGTCGTGGTTCACCCGGGTGATGGTCACCGAGAGGATGTCCACGTCGGTGGCGAGCCGGGTGTCCGCGCTGGCCTTGATGTTCGCCGCGAACGGCTTCAGGTCGACGTTGAGGTCACCGGTCTGTGCGTCGATCTTCTCCAGCGGGTTGTACGCGGCGAACGCGTCGTTGACCGCGCTGTCGAGCTGCACGCCCACCCGCTGGCCCCGGAAGCTGGTGAAGTCTCCCTTGTAGTCCATGAACTGCTTCGGCGCGTTCTCCGGCTTGACCTGCCACTCGATGAGCACCTCGACGCAGGCGTCGGCGAGCGTGCCGGTGCGGACCCGGACACAGTTGTTGCCGCCGATGTGGTCGTACTTCTGCCGGCCCGCGTCCCACTCGCCGACCTTCTGCCAGGGGGCCACCCACTTCAGGCCGGATCCGGTCACCTCGCCGGTGGGCTTGCCGAAGCTGGTGACGATGCCGACCGAGCGGATGGGCACCGAGTGGGCGCTGGAGGCGACGCCGATCAGCACGGTGACGGCGAGGAGGCCGAGCGCCGCGAGGGCGGCCGTTCGTTTCACCGCGCTTCTGGGGGCGACGAGCGCCAGGACGGCGCTGATCGCCAGGGCGACGGCGAAGACGATCGCCATGGTGAAGCCGACGGGCATGGGTTGGGGGCCTTTCGCTGGGCTGTGCGGATCATCAACCTAGGTGGCTCGGTCAAGGCGGCGACGCCGGGGAGTGGCGTTTGCGCACGTCTCCTGCCGGCCGAATATGGATGCCATCGACATGGCTCGACTCGCGGGGGCGGCCGTACGTTTCCTCCACGCGACGGCCCTGTGACCACGGTCACCGAATCGACCGTCGCCGCGACCATGCGGAGGATGAGGCGATGACCGGGCAAGCGCTCCTGTCGGCCCGAGGGCTGACCAGAGACTTCCGGGGCTTCCGGGCGGTCGACGACGTCGACCTCGACGTCGCGCCGGAGAGTGTGCACGCGCTGGTCGGCCCCAACGGCGCCGGCAAGACCACCCTGTTCAACCTGCTCACCGGCTTCCTGCGACCCAGCGGCGGGCGGATCGAGCTGGCCGGGCGGGACGTCACCGGGCTGCCCCCGGAGCAGGTCGCCCGGCTCGGCGTGGCCCGCTCGTTCCAGATCACCAGCCTCTTCCCGCAGCTCTCCGCCCGGGAGCACGTGGCGCTGGCCCTCCAGTCGTCGAGCGGGCTGGGCTGGCGGTTCTGGCGCTCGGCGAAGCTGATGGGCCGCTACACCGAGCGTGCCGACGAACTGCTGGCCATGGTGGGGCTGGCCGACCTGGCGGACGCCCCGTCCGAGTCGTTGGCGTATGGGCGCAAGCGCGCACTGGAGCTGGCGATCGCCCTGGCGCTGGACCCGAAGGTGCTGCTGCTCGACGAGCCGACCGCCGGGATGGGCCTCGAAGACGTCGACCGCACCGTCGAGCTGATCGGCCGGGTCCGCCAGGGCCGGACCGTGGTGATGGTCGAGCACAACATGAGCGTGGTCGGCCGGCTCGCCGACACGGTCACCGTGCTGCAGGCCGGCAAGGTCCTGGTCGAGGGCCCGTACGAGCAGGTCCGCGCGGACGAACGCGTGATCACCGCCTACTTGGGAGCCGCTGATGCTGCGCATTGAGAACCTCTCCGCCTGGTACGGCGAGGCGCAGGTGCTGCGGGACGCCAGCCTGGAGGTCGCCGCCGGTGAGGTGGTCACCCTGGTCGGGCGCAACGGCGCCGGCAAGTCCACCCTGCTGCGCTGCGTGATGGGCCTGCACTCCGGCCAGCGCGGCACGGTGGAACTGGACGGGCGCGACGTCGGGAAGCTGCCGGCGCACCGGCGGGCCCGGCTCGGGCTGGGCTGGGTACCCGACGACCGCGGGGCGTACGCCACGCTGACCGTCACCGAGAACCTGACGCTGCCGCCCCGGGTTGGTCCCGACCCGTGGTCGCTGGAGCGCGTGTACGAGGCGTTCCCCGCCCTCTACACCCGGCGCGACTCCGCGGCCACCATGCTCTCCGGCGGCGAGCAGCAGATGCTCGCGCTGGCCCGGGTGCTGCGGATGGGTGCCCGGCTGCTGCTCTGCGACGAGCCCACCGAAGGGCTCTCCCCACTGCTCGTGCAGCAGGTCGGTGACCTGCTGCGGGAGGCCAAGCGGCACGGGGTGACCGTGCTGCTGGTCGAACAGAACCTGCACTTCGCCACCGGTGTCGCCGACCGGCACTACCTGCTGGCCGAGGGACGCGTCGCCGAGGCGATGGACAACTCCGAGGTGCGCTCGCGGGAACGCGAGCTGCTGGCGTACCTCGGGATCTGATTTTTCTCTCAACAACGATCCGCGCGACGAAGCGCGGAATGGATGGAGTGGGCATGCGCAGGACGGTGGGTGTGGCCGCGGCGTCGGCCGCGGTGGTGCTGGTCGCCGGTTGTGGCGGCGGTGGACCCCAGGCGGGCGGCGACCAGAAGCTGACCGGCGACAAGATCGTGCTGGGCGTGCTCAACGACCAGTCGGGGGCGTACTCGGAGTTGTCCGGGAAGAACTCGGTGACGGCGGTGGAGATGGCCATCGCCGACTTCACCGCCAAGTACGGCGACAAGGCGGTGACCAAGGACATCACCGTGGAGACCGCCGACCACCAGAACAAGCCGGACGTGGCCAACTCCAAGGCCCAGGAGATGTACGACCGCAAGGGCGTCGACCTGATCCTGGACGTGCCCACCTCGTCGGCCGCGTTGAAGGTCGCCGACGTGGCCAAGGAGAAGAAGAAGCTCTACTTCAACATCGGCGCCGCGACGACCGACCTGACCGGCAAGAGCTGCAACAAGTACACCTTCCACTACGCCTACGACACGTACATGCTGGCCAACGGCACGGGGAAGACCACCACCGAGCAGATCGGCAAGAACTGGTACATCCTGTACCCGAACTACGCCTTCGGTCAGGACATGGAGAAGAGCTTCTCCACCGCCATCACGGCGGCCGGCGGCAAGGTCGTCGGCAAGGACGGCGCGCCGTTCCCGAACACCAGCGGCGACTTCTCCACGTTCCTGCTCAAGGCGCCGAACCTGAACCCGAAGCCGGACGTGCTGGGCACCATGCAGGCCGGTGCGGAGCTGGTCAACGTGGTGAAGCAGTACAACGAGTTCAAGCTGCGGGACAAGGGCGTCGGCCTCGCGGTGGGGCTGATGTTCCTCACCGACATCCACTCGCTCACCCCGGCGGCGCTGGCCGGCACCACGTACACCGACGCCTGGTACTGGAACTTCGACGCGAAGAACCGGGAGTTCGCCGACCGGTTCCAGCAGAAGGCCGGCACCCGACCGACCTTCGCGCACGCAGCCAACTACTCGGCGGCGTTGCAGTACCTGGAGGCGGTGCAGGCCGCCGGCACCGACGACGCGGACGCCGTCGTCAAGGGCCTGGAAGGCAAGACGATCGAGGACGTCTTCCTGCGCAACGGCAAGATCCGCGCCGAGGACCACCGGGTGGTGCACGACGCGTACCTGGCCCAGGTGAAGCCGCAGTCCGAGGTCACCGAGCCGTGGGACTACGTCAAGGTGCTCAAGACGATCCCCGCCGCGGAGGCGTTCCGCGCGCCGTCAGCGGACTGCAAGCTGTGAGCGTGTGACGCTGTGTCCGGATTCGCACAGAACACGTTCAACGGGTTGGTGAGCGGGGCGTTCTACGCCCTGCTCGCCCTCGGGCTCGCGGTCATCTTCGGCATGCTGCGGGTGGTCAACTTCGCCCACGGCGCGTTCTACATGCTCGGCGCGTTCGGCGCGTACGTGCTGCTCACCGAGGCGGGCGTGCCGTTCTGGGCGGCCCTGGTGATCATGCCGGTGGGGTTGGGCCTGCTCGGCATGGCGCTGGAGCGGGCGGTGATCCACCGACTGACCAGACTCGACCCGCTCTACAACTTCCTGCTCACCTTCGGCCTGACGCTGATCCTGCAGGATCTGGTGAAGCTGCGCTACGGCGTGCAGTCCAGCCCGTACGCCACCCCGTCGCTGTTGAGCGGGACGGTGAACTTCGGGCTCTTCGACTTCCCGACCTACCGGGTGTTCATCCTCGGCTTCGCGGTGCTGCTCTGCGTCGCGGTGTGGTGGGTGCTCACCCGGACCCGGATCGGCATGGTGGTCCGCGCGGCCACCGAGCGGCCCGACCTGACCCGGGCGTTCGGTATCGACGTCGGACGCTGGGTGACGCCGGTCTTCGGCTTCGGCATCGGGTTGGCCGGGCTGGCCGGCGTGCTGGCCGCGCCGATGCGCGCGGTCAACCCGCTGATGGGCGCCGATCTGATCATCGTGGTCTTCGCGGTGGTGGTGATCGGTGGGCTGGGCTCGATCTTCGGCTCGGTCGCCGCCGGTTTCGGCATCGGCCTGGTCCAGGCGTGGGGCGAGGCGTACCTGTCCAACTTTCCGATCGTGTCGCAGACGATCGTCTTCATCGTGATGGCCGTCGTGCTGCTCTGGCGGCCGGCCGGCCTGTTCGGTCGTGAGGAGGCGCCGGCATGACCAGCACTGTGGACACCCCGGCGGACGCGCCCCGAGCGGCGCCACCGTCCGGACTGGTCGCCGTGGCCCGCGCCCCTGGCTGGGTGCGGTACGCGCTGCTCGCCGTCGGGCTGGCCGCCGCCGCCTGGCTGCCCAACGGCCTCTACCCGGCGGTGGCGGTGGACATCCTCTGCTGGGCGCTGTTCGCGGTCGCCGTGGACCTGCTGCTCGGCTTCACCGGGCTGATGTCCTTCGGGCACGCCGCGTTCTGGGGCACCTCGGCGTACGTCACCGGGTTGGTGGCCATCCACGCCGGCCTGCCGTTCCCGCTGGCGGTGCTGGCCGGGGCGCTCGCCGCGGCCGTGCTGGCGGTGCCGATCGGTTACCTGGCGGTCAAGCGGACCGGCATCTACTTCGCCATGGTGACCCTGGCCTTCGCGCAGATGGTCTACTACGTCGCCAACGAGTGGCGCTCGGTGACCCAGGGCGAGAACGGCCTGCAGGGGGTGCCCCGGGAGTTGTTCGGCTGGGACCTCACCGACGACTACTACTTCTACTACGCCATCCTGCCGATCGTGCTGCTCGGGCTGGCCGCCGCCTGGCGGATCGTGCACTCGCCGTTCGGTCGGGTGCTGGTCGGCATCCGGGACAATCCGGCCCGGGCGCGGGCACTGGGCTATCCGGTGCACCGCTACAAGCTCACCGCGTTCGTGCTCTCCGGGTTCATCGCCGGGCTCGGCGGCGGGCTGTTCGCGGTCGGCCACCGCTTCGTCTCACTGGACGTGCTGCACTGGACCACCTCCGGCAAGGCGGTCATCGTGGTCGTGCTCGGCGGGATCGGCACGCTCTGGGGCGGGGTGCTCGGCGCCGGGATCGTGGTCCGGCTGGAGGACTGGTTGTCGTTCTCCGGGTTCGAGGCGATCGGCCTGGTCACCGGCGGCATCTTCGTCCTCGTCGTGGTGCTGTTCCGGCGCGGCATCTGGGGCAGCGCCGCCGCGCTGGCCCGCCGACTGGCGGCGCGCCGCCGGTAAATCCCGCGACGGCGCGTCCACCGCGCGCTGTCTCAGCGCACCCCCGGGTAGTAGGGAACACCTACCCGGGGGTGCGTCTGGTGCTGACCGATCCGATGCTGGCGGATGCCGTGCGAGGGCGTCCGGGTCGGGCTGGACGTGTACCGCCGGAGCCGGGCCGCAGCCTGCCCGGCGACCTCCCGACCGCATCGAGCGGGCGTGGGCCGAGCGTGACGCCCACCACATACGATACGGATCCGTTCCGTATCGTTAATGCCGGCCTTACGCTGTCCGCAGTTACGAGTCTGGCCCGTATCGTATTGCGCGGCGGGTGAAACCGGGGGGAGAACCGGGCATGGAGCTGCACGACAACACCGGACACCCGAGGAGGTGGGCGATCCTGGGGGTGCTGGTGATCAGCCTCCTCGTGGTCGTCCTCGACAACACGATCCTCAACGTCGCCCTGCGCACCCTGGCCGACCCGGTGCACGGCCTCGGCGCCAGCCAGGGCGAGCTGGAGTGGTCCATCAACTCCTACACTCTGGTCTTCGCCGGGCTGCTGTTCACCTTCGGGGTGCTCGGCGACCGCGCCGGCCGCAAGCGCTTCCTGATGATCGGCCTGGCGCTGTTCGGGCTGGCGTCGTTGCTCTCCGCGTACGCCCAGAGCCCGGCCCAGCTGATCGCGGCCCGCGCCCTGATGGGGGTCGGCGGCGCGGCCATCATGCCGGTGACGCTGTCGATCATCTCCAACGTCTTCGACCCACGTGAGCGCGGCCGGGCGATCGGCGTCTGGGCCGGTGCGGTCGGGCTGGCCGTGGCGATCGGCCCGATCCTCGGCGGCGCCCTGCTGGAGCACTTCTGGTGGGGCTCGGTCTTCCTGATCAACGTGCCGGTGGTGGCCGCCGGCGTGATCCTGGTCGCGCTGCTGGTCCCCGAGTCGCGCGACCCGCGCCCGGGCCGCGTCGACGTGCCCGGCGTCCTGCTCTCCGTGATCGGCCTGGTCGCCCTCTCCTACGGCATCATCGACGGCGGCGAGCACGGCTTCGGCCGGCCGGTGGCCTGGGGCTCGATCCTGGTCGGCCTGGCGGTGCTGGCCTGGTTCGTGCAGCACGAGCGGCGCAGCGACCACCCGTCGCTGGACGTCCGGCTGTTCACGCTGCCCCGGTTCGCCGCACCGGTGGCCATCGTCGGTCTGGTGTTCTTCGCCGCGATGGGCGTGATGTTCTTCAGCTCGTTCTACCTGCAGCTGGTGCGCGACTACAGCCCGCTGCAGACCGGCCTGCTCTTCCTGCCGTTCGCCGGCGCCCAGCTGATCTTCGCGCCGCGCAGCGCCGCGATGGTCCGCCGCTACGGCGGCCGGGCGGTCGCCACCGTCGGCCTGGCGCTGACCACGGTGGCACTGGCCGCGTTCGCCTTCGTCGACGCGACCACCCCGATCTGGATCGTGCTGGTCGTGTTCTTCTTCCAGGGCGTCGGAATGGCCAACATCATGCCGCCGGCTACCGAGTCGATCATGTCGGCTCTGCCTCGCGAGAAGGCCGGCGTGGGCTCCGCGGTGAGCAACACCGTCCGCCAGGTGGCCGGCGCGCTCGGCGTGGCGGTCCTCGGTTCGGTGCTCTCCGCGGTCTACCGGGCCGACGTGGACGGTGCGCTCACCGGCCTGCCCGCGCAGGCCCGCGAGGCGGCCAACGAGTCGATCTCCGGGGCGTACGCGGCGGCCGGGCAACTCGGCCCGGCGGCGCCGACGCTGATCTCGGCGGCCAACGACGCCTTCGTCACCGCCATGCACTGGGCGGCAGCGCTGTCCGCGGTGGTCGCCGCGCTCGGGATCCTCGTGGTGCTGCGCTGGATGCCGGGCCGGGAGGCCGCGGCTGCCGTACCGGCGGCGCCGGCCGCCGAGCCCGAGTTGGCCGGGACGGCCTAGGTTCGGGGACAATGTCCGACATGACGTCCACAGCTGATGCTCCGCGGTCGCCCGGGCGACCGCGGAGCCTCCGCGCCGATGAGGCGATCATCGAGGCCACCCTCGACCTGCTCGCCGAGGGCAGCACCATCGAAGCGCTCTCGATCGAGGCGATCGCTGCCCGCGCCGGGGTCGGTAAGGCCACCATCTACCGCCGCTGGGCCGGCAAGGACGCCCTGTTGCTGGACGCGCTGCGCCGGCTCAAGGGCGTCCTGCCGCAGCCCGAGGGGCACACCGTCCGGGACGACCTGATCCTGCTGGTCGGCGCGATCGGGAAGAACGTCGACCCGCGCGCGGCGAAGATCATGCCCTGCCTGGTGCCCGCGGTGAACCGCAGCCCGGACCAGTTCCAGCTCTACCAGAACATCATCGCCCCGCGCCGGCAGCTGATGCGCGAGGTGCTGCGACGGGGCGTCAGCGAGGGGGTGCTCCGGCCCGACCTCGACCTGGAGGTGACCATGGCGCTGCTCACCGGGCCGATGCTGATCCAGCGCGTGCTGCAGTGGAACCCGGAGCTGGACGAGCGGACCCTGCCAGAGCAGGTCGTCGACACCGTGTTGGAGGGCATCCAGGCCCGCTGACCCGGCCCGCTGGCTGACCGGTCCGGCCTGCCGGCCGGGGGTCAGCTGGCGGGGGCGCGGAGCCGGTGCAGGCGCAGCGCAAGCTGCACCTCCAACGCCCGCTCGGGCTTCTGCCAGTCGGCGCCGAGCAACTGCCCCACCCGTTCCAACCGCTGGGTCACCGTGTTGACGTGCACGTGCAACTGCTCGGCGGCCCGGGCCAGGCTGCCGCCCACCCCGAAGTACGCCTCCAGCGTCCGCACCAGCGCCGTGCCCCGCCGGGCGTCGTAGTCGACCACCGGCCCGACGGTGGCGGTGAGGAACTGCGCCACGTCCTTCTCGCCCCGGTCACCGACCGTGCCCAGCAGCAGCCCGACGAAGCCCAGCTCCGCGGTGCTCGCTCCCTGGCCGGAGCGGCCCAGCGCGCCGAGTGCGGTGAGGCAGCGGTCCGCCTCGTGGAACGTGCCGGCCAGCGACGCCGGCCCGGTCGACGGGCCGCTCGCCCCGGCGGTCACCGGCCGGCCGGTCACCCGGGACAGGTCCCGGGCCACCGCACGGGCGCTGGCACCCGCGTCCCGCCCGGGCAGCATCAGCACCACCCGGCCGTCGCGGGCCGCGGCCAGGCCGCCCCGGGCCGAGGCGTACGTGGTGGCCCAGGAGAACACCCGCTGCCGGGCAGAGCCGGTGGCGGCGATCGCGTCGTCGCCCACCGCCACCAGCACGTGCGGCGCGTCCAGGTCCACCCCGAGCCGGCGGGCGCGGTCGTGCAGGGCGTCGGTGTCGCGCAGCGGCCGGGCGATCAGGTCGTCCAGCAGCTCGCCGCGTACCCGCCCCTCGGCCTCGGCCACGGTGCGTCGGAACAGCAGCAGCAGTGCGGTGACCAGCGCGGCCCGTTCCAGGATTCGCTGGTCGGCGTCGACCAGCTCGTCGTCCGGTCGCAGTACCAGGGCGCCCAGGTTCTCCGTGCCAGCCACCACCGCCGCGTACCAGAGCGGGCCTCGGCGCACGCTGCGCCCCTCGGTCCGAGACGCGGCCACCGCCTCGACGATGTCCGCCCGGTCCGGCTCGTCGATCTCGCCGACCCGGGCCAACAGCCGGCCCTCGGCGTCCAGCGCCAGCAGCGCCCCGTCCAGCACCTCGGTCACCGCGGCTGCCACGTCCTCCACCCCGCCACCCCGCAGCACCAGCCCCGTCATCCGGTCGTGTGCGGCCGCCGCCCGCTCCACCGAGCTGCTGTGCGCGCGGATGGTGGTGTTCGCCGCCGACAGCTCGGCCAGCGCCGAGCGGGTCTCGGCCAGCAGTCGGGCGGTGTCGATCGCCACGGCGGCGTGCGCGGCCAGGGAGACCAGCAGCGCCACCTCCTCGCGGGCGAACGGGCGGGCCGAGCGGTTGGCCGAGTAGAGGACCCCGATCGAGGTGGAGCCGAGCCGCAGCGGCACCCCGAGGATCGCCACCAGACCCTCCTCGCCGACCCCGGCGTCGATCTCCCCGGTGTGGTGGAAGCGCTCGTCCTCGCCGTAGTTGGCGGTGACGTACGGAGCTCCGGACTGGGCCACCAGGCCGCCGAGGCCAGCGCCCATCGGCAGCCGCAGCCGCTGGAAGCGGGCCGAGACCGACCCGTCGGTGACCCGCATGTAGGTGTCGCCGCGCTCCTCGTCGTCGAGCGTCATGTAGGCCACGTCGGCGCCGAGCAGGTTGCGGGCCCGGTGCACGATCGCCCGCAGCACGTCGTCCAGGTCGCGCAGCCCGGCGAGGTCGCTGACCGTGTCGTACAGGCCGGACAGCTCGGTCTCCCGGCGGCGCCGGCGCTCCAGCAGCGCGCGGACCCGCAACGCCACCGTCCTGGCCTGTTCCAGCTCGGCCAGTCGGTCGGCGGGCAGCCCGGCGGCCCGCGCGGCCACCAGCGGTCCCTCGAACTCGACCGGCGCGGCCTCGCGGGCGAGCAGTTCCAGGAACTCCACCGGCGACGACATGGTCGACATTGTGCTCGGGCCCACTAGTTGGCCGTCCAGCCCCCGTCGAGCGCGATCGACGCGCCCGTGATGAAGGCCGCCGGCGCGGAGCAGAGGTACGCCATCAGCTCGGCCACCTCCTCCGGTTCGATCAGCCGCTTGATGGCGGCCCGGGCCAGCATGATCTTCTCGATCACCTCAGTCTCCGCCAGGCCGTGGCTGGCCGCCTGGTCGGCGATCTGGCTCTCCACCAGCGCGGTGCGCACGTACGCCGGGTTGATGCAGTTGGCGGTCACCCCGTGCGCGGCGCCTTCCAGCGCGACCACCTTCGACAGCCCTTCCAGGGCGTGCTTGGCGGAGACGTAGGCCGCCTTGAACGGCGAGGCGCGCAGCCCGTGCACCGAGGAGATGTTGATGATCCGGCCCCAGCCCCGGGCGTACATGTGCGGCAGGGCGCGGCGGATGATCAGGAACGGCGCCTCGACCATCACCCGCTGGATGTACTCGAAACGCTCGACGGGAAAGTCCTGCAGCGGCGCCACATGCTGGAGCCCGGCGTTGTTGACGACGATGTCCACGTCCACGTCGAGCCGGTCCACCGCCGCGGTGTCGGCCAGGTCCATCCCCTCGGCGTGGCCGCCGGCCTCTGCGGCCACCGCCTCGGCCGCCTCCAGGTTGCGATCCACCACGAGCACCTTGGCGCCGGCCGCGCCCAGTCGCAGGGCGCAGGCCCGCCCGATGCCGCTGCCGCCCCCGGTGACCAGGGCGGTACGACCGGCGAGGTCGACCTGTACGACGTGGGGGACCGCCACGGGTTCTGCCGTCATGGCGCAAGAAGTTACGAGCTGTGTGGCCCTGGGCACATGGGGCAGCGACACATACTCCGCACCAAAGCTGTGTGGCTACCCCCGCTCCCGTCGATCATGGTGTTGTGGTGCCCGATCGATCCAGATTTGCGGCCTCTGTCACCCACCACAAATCCATGATCGACTGGTGCGGGCGTGTCTGTTGAGGCCGGTGGGAGGGCGGGCAGTAGGGTGTCGAACACACGTACTGGTGATGGTTGGGGAGGGGCGGCGTGCGGGTGCTCGGTGTCGACCCGGGGCTGACCCGGTGCGGGGTGGGCGTGGTTGAGGGCGTGCCCGGTCGGCCCTGCACCCTGGTCGCCTACTACGTGATCTACACCGACCCGGCTGACGACCTGTCGCTGCGGCTGCTGCACCTGGACCGGTCGCTGAGCGAGTTGGTCGCCGAGCACCAGCCGGAGAGCGTCGCCGTCGAGCGGGTGTTCAGCCAGCACAACGTGCGCACGGTGATGGGCACCGCGCAGGCCAGCGGCATCGCCGTGCTGGCCGGGGCGCGCGCCGGGTTGCCGGTGCAGACGTACACCCCCAGCGAGGTGAAGGCGGCGGTGACCGGTTCCGGTCAGGCCGACAAGGCGCAGATGACCGCGATGGTGACCCGGCTGCTGCGGCTGGCCGAGCCGCCCAAGCCGGCCGACGCCGCCGACGCGCTCGCCCTGGCCATCTGCCACGTGTGGCGGGGCGGCACCCGTTCCAAACTGGCCGCGGCGGCCGACCGGGCACGACGAGGAGGGGCACGATGATCGCCAGCGTGCGCGGCACGGTGACCGCGACAGGTCCGGACCAGGCCGTGATCGAGGTCGGCGGGGTCGGCCTGGCCGTGCACTGCGCCCCGGGGACACTGGCCGACCTGCGGGTCGGCCAGACCGCCCGGCTGGCCACCAGCCTGGTGGTCCGGGAGGATTCGCTGACCCTCTACGGCTTCGCCGACGACGACGCCAAGGCGCTGTTCGAGCTGCTCCAGACCGCCAGCGGGGTCGGCCCGCGGCTGGCCCAGGCGGTGCTGGCCGTGCACACCCCGGACGCGGTCCGCAAGGCGATCGCCAACGCCGACACCGCCGCGCTGACCCGGGTGCCCGGGATCGGCAAGAAGGGCGCCGAGCGCCTGGTGCTGGAGCTGCGCGACCGGATCGGCCCGGTGGCGATCGGCGCCGACGGCGTGGGCGGCGTGACCGGGGGCAGTTGGCCCGAGCAGGTCCGCCAGGCGCTGGTCGGGCTGGGCTGGACGGCCGGGCAGGCCGACCAGGCGGTGGCCGCGGTGGCGGAGACCGTCGACGGCGAGACCCCGCCCGTGCCGGTCCTGCTCAGGCAGGCCATCCGCCTGCTGGGTCGCACCCGGTGAGTGAGACCGAAGGGCTTGTCTCGGCGTACGTCAGCGACGCGGACCGGGACGCCGAGGCCACCGTCCGGCCCCGGAGGCTGGCCGAGTTCATCGCTCAGGACCGGGTCCGCGACCAGCTCGACCTGTTGTTGCAGGGCGCCATGCGGCGGGGCTCGCCGCCGGACCACATCCTGCTCTCCGGCCCGCCCGGCCTGGGTAAGACCAGCCTGGCCAACATCGTCGCCGCCGAGCTGGGCGCGGGCATCCGGGTGACCAGCGGCCCGGCAATCGAGCGCTCCGGTGACCTGGCGGCCATCCTGACCAGCCTCGCCGAGGGCGACGTGCTGTTCATCGACGAGATCCACCGGATCGCCCGGCCGGCCGAGGAGCTGCTCTACAGCGCCATGGAGGATTTCCGGGTCGACGTGGTGGTCGGCAAGGGGCCGGGCGCCACCGCCATCCCGCTGGACGTCGAGCCGTTCACCCTGGTCGGCGCGACCACCCGGTCGGGTCTGTTGACCGGGCCGATGCGGGATCGTTTCGGCTTCGTGGCACACCTGGATTTCTACGCCCCGGCTGACCTGGAGACGCTGCTGCACCGCTCGGCGCGGATTCTCGGAGTGCCGATCACCGCCGACGGTGCGGCCGAGATCGCCGGCCGGTCCCGGGGGACACCGCGGATCGCCAACCGTTTGCTGCGCCGGGTCCGGGACTACGCCGAGGTGCGGGCCGAAGGGGTGGTCAACCTGGCCACCGCCCGTGCCGCCCTGACCGTGTACGACGTGGACGCGCTGGGCCTGGACCGGCTCGACCGGGCGGTGGTGACCGCGCTGGTCGACTCGTTCCGGGGTGGTCCGGTGGGGTTGTCCACCCTCGCCGTGGCGGTGGGGGAGCAGCCGGACACGGTCGAGGAGGTCTGTGAGCCCTTCCTGGTCCGCGCCGGTCTGCTGGCCCGTACCCCGCGGGGTCGGGTGGCCACCGAGGCCGCCTGGCGGCATCTGGGGCGTACACCGCCGAATGGTACATTTGGGGTGGATGTCCCATCGGCACCCGATCTGTTCTCGTCGGATGCCGATCAGGCGTGATGTGAACGTGATCTGTGCCGCATTCGGTGTTCTCAGGTGCAGGGATTAGACTTCGCCGCGGTCTGTACAGGACGTGAGAATCCGCCTCCGCTCCGGCACCCCACGTGCCGGGCAGGTGGCTAATGGGAAGGTTCAGTAACCGTGTATTACGCAGCAGCGGGCGGCGGGGCCGGCAGCTTTACGCCGATCCTGATGATCGCCCTGCTCTTCGGTGTCATGTACTTCATGATGATCCGACCCCAGCAGAAGCGCCGCCGCGAGGCGGAGGCGATGCAGTCCAACCTCGGGCCTGGCGACGAGGTCGTGACCATCGGCGGGCTCTACGGCACCGTCACCGGCATCGAGGACGACAGCGTCCTGCTCGAGGTTGCTCCGGGCGTGCAGACCCGGTACGCCCGGCCGGCCATCGCCCGGGTGATCACCCGCGCGGAGCTGCCGAGCGAGCCGGTCACCGAGGACGCGGACTCCGCCAAGGAGTGATCCTTCCTCCCGGGGGCGGGTCCGGCGTACGGCCGGTCGACCAGTCCCCCGGGGCCACCGCGCCCGATGGGGCAGCGGACGCGACGTGAAAACTGGATAGTTGGGTCGACGCCGGGCATCGGCACGTCCCCGTGACCGTCGGCGTCTCGCGTCGGCGCGTCCGGCCATCGTGTCGGCACCTCGCCGGCCCAGGTCAGACCGTCGACCGGGACCCCCGGCCCGACACCCGCCGCCGCCGCGCGCAGCGGCGCGACCGTACAGGGAGACAGGACAACCGTGGCACCACCTCAGGGACAGATGCGGCCCGGCAGGCAGCTCGCCGTGCTCGGGTTCATCTTCGTCGTCCTCTACCTTTTGGTGTTCTTCGCGGGCGGCGCCAGCGGCAGCTTCAAGGACCGGCTCGAGCCTCGGCTCGGCCTGGACCTGATCGGCGGCACCCGGATGACGCTGGAGGCGACCAACAGCGTCGATGGCAAGCCCCCGACGGCAGAAAACCTCGAGGAGGCCCGCCAGATCATCGAGAGCCGGGTCAACGCGTTCGGCGTGGCCGAGGCCGAGGTGGTCACCGAGGGCAACCGGAACATCGTCATCTCCCTGCCCGGTGAGAACCGGGACCTCACCGACGTGGGCAGCGCCGCCGAGCTGCGCTTCCGCAAGGTGCTCAAGGCCGCCGACGGCAGCGGGACGGCCGCCGTGCCGCCGCCGGCCGCCACGCCCGCCCCGTCGGGCAGCGTCAGCCCCGCCCCGTCCGGCAGCGCGTTGCCGACCCCGTCCGGCAGCGCCGCGCCGAAGGTGACCACGTCACCCAGCGGTGGGCAGGGTGGGATGGCCCCGGCGCCCAGCGCCACGCCGTCCCCCTCCGCCTCGGCCTCGCCGAGTGCCGCCGCGCCGTCGCCGAGCGCCAGCGAGGAGCCGGTGCCGGCCAGCATCGAGGAGCAGCGCAAGGCCGTCGAGCAGAAGGTCGGCGCCGCGTCGTGGCAGGCCGCCAACGGCTTGCAGGCCCCGGCCGACCTGACCGCCGACCCGTCGTTGGCCGACAAGCTCAAGCCGTTCGGCACGCTGTCGCCGCAAGAGGTGGCCGTGCTGCCGGCGCAGATGCAGTTCAACGTGCCGACGATCGGCTGCGCGCAGCTCGACAAGCGCCCGCCAGCGTCGATCTCCGACCCGAAGCAGCAGGCCGTCTCCTGCGAGGACGGCGCTTCGAAGTACCTGCTCGACCAGGCCAAGGTGCTCGGCACCGACGTGGACGACGCCGACGCGGTGCTCGACCAGACCAACGCCTGGGTGGTCAGCCTGGACTTCACCGGCAACGGCCAGGGCAAGTGGACCGCTCTCACCCGTGAGGCGTTCAACAACGAGGGCCAGGCCTGCGACGCGACCGCGCTGGGTCAGGACGGCAAGTGCCGGGTGGCCGTCGTGCTGGACAACGAGATCGTCTCCTCCCCGGAGATCCAGGGCGTACTGACCGGCAACTCCCAGATCACCGGCAACTTCACCCAGAAGGACGCCAGCGCGCTCGCCGGCCAGCTGCGCTACGGCGCGCTGCCGGTGACCTTCGAGCAGCAGGAGCGGCAGAACGTCACCGCCACCCTGGGTGCCAGCCACCTGCGGGCGGGTCTGCTCGCGGCCGGCATCGGCATGCTGCTGGTCATCATCTACGCGTTCTTCTACTACCGGCTGCTCGGCTCGGTCATCTTCCTGAGCCTGATCCTCTCGGCGCTGCTCGTCTTCGGTGCGCTGGTGGTGCTCGGCCGGCAGATCGGCTTCACGCTCACCCTCGCCGGCATCGCCGGCATGATCGTCTCGCTCGGTGTGGCGGCGGACTCGTTCGTCATCTACTTCGAGCGACTGAAGGACGAGATCCGGGAGGGGCGCAGTCCGCGCAGCGCGGTGCCCCGGGCCTGGATCCGGGCCCGTAAGACGATCATCTCGGCCAACGCGATCACCCTGCTCTCCGCGGTGGTGCTCTACGTGGTCTCGGTCGGCACGGTCAAGGGCTTCGCGTTCGCCCTCGGCCTGGCCACCGTGCTGGACCTGGTCGTGGTCTTCCTCTTCCGGCACCCGATCATGACGATGTTCGCCCGGACCCGGGCGTTCCTGTCCCCGCGGGTCAGCGGTCTGGGCCGGGCACTTCCGGCCCGCAGCCAGCAGACTCAGCCCCGCAACCCGCGCGCCAAGGAGGCCTGAGATGGCTCAGAATGGTCTGGCGAGCCGCCTCTACAACGGCGAGGCCGGTCTCAACGTCGTCGGCCGGCGCAAGCTCTGGTTCGGCGTCGCCGGGATCCTGATCCTGATCGCGATCCTCAGCTTCTCGATCCGTGGGTTCAGCCTCGGCATCGAGTTCGCCGGTGGTAACTCGTTCCAGGTGCCGGCCAGCGTCGGCACCCTGGAACAGGCCGAGGAGGAGGTCAACTCGGCTCTCGCCGCCGAGAACACCGGTATCGAGGTGGCCACCGCGCAGAAGGTCGGCGGCCCCGGCGGCGACTCCTACGAGCTGCGCACCGGGCAGCTCAGCGCCGAGCAGGCCAACGCGGTGCAGACGCGCATCGCGCAGGACTTCGGCATCAACGTCAACCAGGTCAGCGGCAACCAGGTCAGCGAGGCGTGGGGCAGCCAGGTCACCGAGCGGGCCGTCCTCGGCCTGGTCATCTTCATCGCGCTGGTGATGGTCTACCTGATCCTGCGCTTCGAGTGGCGGATGGCGGTCGCCGCCGTCTCCTCGCTGTTCATGAACCTGATCCTCACCGCCGGCATCTACTCGCTGGTCGGCTTCGAGGTCACCCCGTCGACGATCATCGGTTTCCTCACGATCCTGGGCTTCGCGCTCTACGACGTGGTGGTGGTCTTCGACAAGGTCCAGGAGAACACCCGGGGCATCACGGCCAACAACAACCAGACGTACTCCGAGGCGGCCAACCTGGCCGTCAACCAGAGCCTGATGCGGTCGTTGAACACCTCGGTCGTCGCCCTGCTGCCGGTCGGTGGTCTGCTCTTCATCGGTGCCGGCCTGCTCGGCGCCGGCACGCTGAAGGACCTCGGCCTGGTGCTGTTCGTCGGTATGGCGGTGGCGTTCGTGACCTCCATCCTGGTGGCCACGCCGCTGCTGGCGCTGCTGAAGAACTACGACCCGCGGATCCAGGCGCACAACAAGCGGGTGCTGGCCCGCCGGGGCGCGCTGGCCCGTGGCGAGGTCACCCCGAAGGGCGCCCCGAACCCGGCCCAGGCCGACGCGACCGACGCCCAGCTCGACTCGGATTCCGCCGCGCTGGCCGGTGCCGCCCCCAAGGTGGGCGCTCGGCCGGCCGGCAAGCGGCCGACCGGTGCCCGGGGCGGTCGCCCGGGTGGCGGCGGCAACCGGCCGGGTGGCGCCAAGCGGCGCTGACGGCCCCCGGGGCAGACCCGGGAGGAAACGCCCGAACGGCGTCCGGCATGCTGTGCGAGCAGCATTGCCGGACGCCGTCGTCGTTGGAGAGGAAGCGGAACAGCCGTGACGGAGACCCACAGCACCGCGGCGCGCGGGGACAGCGGCCCGGAGGCCGCCCAGCTGATCGCCAGCCGGGTGCTGGATGTGCCCGACTTTCCCCAGCCCGGTGTCATGTTCAAGGACCTGATGCCGCTGTTCGCCGACGGCAAGGTGTTCCGCGAGGTGGTCGACGGGATCGTCGCGTACCACGGGCGGGACGGCTTCGACGTGGTGGTCGGCATCGAGGCGCGCGGGTTCGTCGTCGCGGCGGCCGTCGCGTACGCGGCCGGGGTGGGCGTGGTGCCGGTGCGCAAGGCCGGCAAGCTGCCCCGTCCGGCGCACTCGGTCTCCTACGCGCTGGAGTACGGCGAGGCCACCCTGGAAGTGCACGAGGACGCCTTCACCGCTGGTCACCGGGTGCTGGTGGTCGACGACGTGCTGGCCACCGGCGGCACCGCCGAGGCGACGCTGGACCTGGTCGAGCGGGCCGGGGGGACGGTCACCGGCTTCACTGTTCTGCTGGAGCTCGCTTTCCTGGGCGCCCGCGAGCGGCTGGCCCCGCGTCCCGTCCATGCCCTGCTGACCGTTTGAACAGCGACCCGTCGGGCGGACCGGGCGCCGACCGTCCGGCGGAGCGGCAGGGGACCGTCCGTGCGGGTAGCATTGCCCTTTGCTGACGCCGGCGGTACGCCGTCCGGCGGCGCGAGACCAGGCCGGCCGACGTACGGCCGGTGTGTTTCCGGCGAGCGGTGAGGAGGCCGGTGTCCCACGATGTCGTCCCTCCGGTGGAGGGCACGGTGCACCCGACAGGCGACGCTGACGGCTCGGTGACCGACCGGAACGGTGACGCGCCGGCCCGGGTGACGGGCACCGGTAACGGCTCAGGCAGGGCTCCGGCCGAGGGCACGGTGCTTCCGATCGGTGCCGCATCGGGTGCTGTCGAGGCGTCCCCCGGTGCCGACGGTGTCGTGGTCCCGTTCCCGACCGATGTCGGCATCGACCCGTCGCCGAGCGGTGGTTTCGGGCTGTCCAACGCGCCCACCGGCCGCCGGGTCCGGGCCCGGCTGGCCCGGTTCAACGCGCCGTGGCAGACCTCGCAGGTCAGCGAGGTGCTGGAGCCGCTCATCGCGAGCCACCGGGTAAACCACCCCAAGGCCGACGCCCGGTTGCTCCAGCGCGCCTTCGACACGGCCGCGCGGTGGCACTCCGGGCAGTACCGCAAGTCCGGCGACCCGTACATCACGCACCCGCTCGCGGTGGCCACCATCCTGGGCAACCTGGGGATGGACACCACCACGCTGGTCGCCGCGCTGCTGCACGACACGATCGAGGACACCGAGTACACCCTCGACCAGATGCGCGCCGACTTCGGCGGCGAGGTCGCCCTGCTGGTCGACGGTGTCACCAAGCTGGACAAGGTCAAGCTGGGCGACGCGGCCAAGGCCGAGACGATCCGCAAGATGGTCGTGGCGATGGCCAAGGACCCGCGGGTGCTGGTGATCAAGCTGGCCGACCGGCTGCACAACATGCGCACCCTGACCTTCCTGCCCCGGCCCAAGCAGGAGCAGAAGGCCAAGGAGACGCTGGAGATCCTGGCCCCGCTGGCCCACCGGCTGGGTATGAACACCATCAAGTGGGAGCTGGAGGATCTCGCCTTCGGCACGCTGTTCCCGAAGCGGTACGAGGAGATCAACCGGCTGATCGGGGAGCACCAGCCGCAGCGTGAGGCACTGCTGCGGCAGGTGACCCAGAAGGTGCAGACCGACCTCAAGGCCGCGAAGATCAAGGCGGAGACGACCGGTCGGCCGAAGCACCTCTACTCGATCTACCAGAAGATGATCGTGCGGGGTCGCGACTTCAACGACATCTACGACCTGGTCGGGGTGCGGATCCTGGTCGACACAGTGCGGGACTGCTACGCGGCGCTGGGTGTGATCCACGCCAACTGGCAGCCGGTGCCGGGTCGGTTCAAGGACTACATCGCGATGCCCAAGTTCAACATGTACCAGTCGTTGCACACGACGGTCATCGGGCCCACCGGCAAGCCGGTGGAGATGCAGATCCGCACGTACGCGATGCACCGCACCGCCGAGTTCGGCATCGCCGCGCACTGGAAGTACAAGGAGCACAAGGGCACGCAGATCGTCGGCCCGCCGGCGCACATCGACGAGATGACCTGGCTGCGGCAGTTGCTGGACTGGCAGCGGGAGGCGGCCGACCCGAGCGAGTTCCTGGACGCGTTGCGCTTCGACCTGTCCAGCCAGGAGGTGTACGTCTTCACCCCGAAGGGTGACGTCATCCCGCTGCCGACGGGTTCGACGCCGGTGGACTTCGCGTACGCGGTGCACACCGAGGTCGGGCACAAGTGCATCGGGGCGCGGGTCAACGGCAAGTTGGTGCCGCTGGAGTCGACGCTGTCCAACGGCGACGTGATCGAGATCTTCACCTCGAAGTCCGAGACCGCCGGCCCGACTCAGGACTGGCTGGGCTTCGTCAAGAGCCCTCGCGCGCGGACGAAGATCCGCCAGTACTTCAACAAGGAGCGCCGCGAGGAGGCGATCGAGGCCGGCAAGGACGCGATCGTCAAGGCGATGCGCAAGCAGGGCATGCCGTTGCAGCGGATGCTCACCTCTGACGCGCTGATGTCGATCGCCCGGGACCTGCACCTCGCCGACGTGGCCTCGCTCTACGCGGCGGTCGGCGACAGCCAGGTCTCCGCGCAGTCGGTGGTGCAGAAGTTGATGGCCGCGTACGGCGGCGAGGAGGGCGCGGCGGAGGACATCGCCGAGACCGCCGTCGCCACCCGGCCGCCGCGCAGCCGGCAGAGCAGCAACGACCCGGGCGTGGTGGTCCGGGGCGTCAGCGACGTCTGGATCAAGCTAGCCCGCTGCTGCACCCCGGTCCCCCCGGATTCGGTGTTCGGCTTCGTCACCCGCTCCGGCGGGGTGAGCGTGCACCGCGACGACTGCGCCAACGCCGAGGACCTGCGGGCCCAGAGCGAGCGGGTGGTCGAGGTCAGCTGGAAGCTCACCTCCGCCTCGACGTTCCTGGTGGCCATCCAGGTGGAGGCTCTGGACCGGCACAAGCTGCTGGCCGACGTCACCCGGGTGCTCTCCGACGAGCGGGTCAACATCCTTTCCGCCACCGTCACCACCACCCGCGACCGGGTGGCGGTGAGCCGGTTCAGCTTCGAGATGGCCGACCCGAAGCACCTGGGCCACCTGCTGGCCACGGTCCGCAAGGTCGACGGCGTCTTCGACGCGTACCGGGTCACCTCCGGCGCCTGACCGCGTGCCGCCCTCCCCGGGCGGCGCCGATCCCCGGACACGACAGAGTTACCGGACACGACAGCGCCCGCCGGCTCAGCCGGCGGGCGCTTCGTCGTCTTCTCGGGCGTCAGCCCTGCGGCGCGCTCATGGCGAGGTCCTTGATGATGACCTCCTTCTTCGGGTGGCCACCGCCAGCCTGCTGGGCGAACGCCCCGTCGTCGCCGGTCTTGGCCACGTCCTTGACGATGTCCAGGCCACCGGTGACGGTGCCGAGCACGGTGTACGCCGGGTCCAGCGGCGAGTCGCCGTACACGATGAAGAACTGGCTGCCGGTGCTGCCCGGCTGGCCCGAGTTGGCCATCGCGATGACGCCCTCCGGGTACGGCGGACGCTTGTCGGTGGGCAGGTTCTCCTCGGGCAGCTTGTAGCTCGGGCCACCCATGCCGTCGGTCTCCCGCCAGCCGTTGCCGGTGGCGCTCGGGTCACCGCACTGCAGCACCTTGATGCCCTCGGTCACCAGACGGTGGCACTTGGTGTTGTCGAAGAAGTTCTTCTCCGCGAGGTAGCTGAAGCTGCCCGCCGTGCACGGCACCAGCGACCGGTCGACCTTGGCGGTGATCGGGCCCAGGTTGGTGTCGATCGTCATGGTCTGCACGCCGGTGCCGGACTGCTGGTTGCTCGGCAGCCCCACGTCCTTGATCTGCGGGCTCCGCTGGTCCGCGGGCAGTTGGTTGTACACGCACTCGGACGCGCCGGGCGCCTGGGCGGCGGTGTCGGTCTTGTCGTCGTCACCGCCGAGGCTCATCGTCAGCCAGACGGTGCCGGCGACCACGAGCACCAGCGCAGCGCCCGCGCCGATGATCGCCTGCGTCTGCCGGCGCTTGCGGGCCTTGGCCGAGCGCTCGGCCATCTCCTTCTCGAGCCGGGCGCGTGCCGCGGCGCGCTGCCGATCTCTGGTGGACGTCACGCCTGGATCCTCCTGGCTGTCTGCTGCTGGGTGCCGCTCGGGTGGGGTGGGGCGACCGGTCAGCCGGCACTCGGGCTGCTGGCCGGGGCGCCGGAGGCCGACGGCGACGGTGCCGCGGCGGTGACCGGCTCACCAACGGTGAGGCTCTGGATCACCACGTCGGTCTTGGGTTTGACCTGGGCCCCGGTCCCATTGTCCACGGTCGGCAGGGCACCGATCTTCTCCACCACGTCCAGCCCGCCGGTCACCCGGCCGATCACCGGGAACTTGGGGTCGGTGGTGGTGAAGTCCTTGAAGAAGATCAGGAACTGACTGCCGTTGCTGCCCGGCGGGTTGGAGATCATCGCCACGGTCCCCTTCGGGTACGTGGGCGGCTGGCCGGGCGCCGGGCTGGCCGACGGCGACGCCGACGGCACGGTCGGCACGTCCTCGTCGTAGAACGAGTAGGTCGGCCCGCCGAGGCCGGTGCCGCTGGGGTCACCGCAGCGCAGCGCGCCGTCGGCGGTGATCTCGTGGCACTTGGTGTTGTCGTAGAACGACCGGCTCGCCAGGTGGGTGATGCTCGCCGCAGCACACGGGGAGCTGGTCAGATCCAACTCCGCGGTGATCGGCGCGCCCTGGTTGGTGGTCACGGTCATCGCCCGGGTGCCGTCGGTGGGCAGGCCCTTGGTCTCCGGCGTGCCGACGTCCTTGAGGTTGGTGTTGGCCGTCGCGTCCTGCGGCGTCCAGAGGCAGATGTCCTCCGCGGCCGTGTTCTGCTTCGGGTCGGAGTCGAAGGCCCCGAGCGCCCAGGCCGAGCCGGCCACGATCAGCACGAGGACCACAGCGGCGCCGACACCGGCCTGGATCTGCCGACGGCGCCGCGTGGAGGCGGCTCGGCGGGCCAACTGCCGGTCGAGCTTGGCCCGCGCCAGTTTGCGCTGCCGGTCCCTGCTGGAAGCCACCCGTGCTCCCCTTCCTCTACCTGGTCGTCGCCGGCGGCCGGGCGTCCCGGCCCATCAGGCGTCACGTGTGCCGCGCCACACGCCCGCCAGAGTGTACGGCTAGCGACTGGGAATGTGGTGTACGAGGTCCACCCCGCCGCCAGCAGCTCTTATCGGGCGATGTCACTGTGCCCGGCGGGGCGGGAGGGACGGACGCGGCAAACCGGATCGCGTCGCCGGTTAGGCTGCTGGGCAGGACGACAGCTCGACGGAAAGGACAGCGCCAGTGCTCGTGGCCGGCTTTCCCGCGGACGCCTTCGGCACCAACTGCTATGTGGTGGCCACCGCGCCGGGGGAGCAGTGCGTGGTGGTCGACCCCGGCATCGGGGTGCTCGACCAGCTCGACGCGCTGCTCGCCGAGCACCGCCTGCATCCGGCCGCTGTGCTGCTCACCCACGGCCACCTCGATCACACCTTCTCGGTGGCGCCGGTCTGTGGTGCCCGCGGCATCACCGCGTACGTGCACCCCGGCGACCGGGAGATGCTGGCCGACCCGGCCAAGGGTCTCTCGACCGACCTGAGTTCGCTCTTCGGCGGCCGGTTGAGCTACACCGAGCCGGAGGACGTGGCCGAGCTGACCGACGGCGCGACCCTCACGCTGGCCGGTCTGGAGATCGCCGTCGACCATGCCCCGGGCCATACCGGCGGGTCGGTGCTGTTCCGGCTGCCCGGCGCCGGGTCGGGCTGGGAGGCCGACGAGATCTGCCTCTCCGGCGACGTGCTCTTCGCCGGCTCGATCGGCCGCACCGACCTGCCCGGCGGCAGCATGCCGGCGATGCTCACCAGCCTGCGCGACAAGATCCTCCCGCTGGCCGACGACACCGTCGTCCTGCCCGGCCACGGCCCCAGCACCACCATCGGCCGTGAGCGCGCCAGCAACCCGTACCTCGTCGAGGTGGCTGGCACGTCGCCGGCCGCGCCCACCAGGGGCCTCTAAACCGTCGTCTGCGCCGTGCGGACCCACGGCGTCACCGCGCATTGCCGCGGAACCGCAAGGAGTACGTGATGAACAAGCCCACGCCCATCTCCGGCTTCCCCGAGTGGACGCCCGGCCAGCGGATGACCGAGCAGTTCGTGCTCGACCGGATCCGGGCCACCTTCGAGCTGTACGGCTTCGCCCCGCTGGAGACCCGTGCGGTGGAGCCGCTGGACCAGCTACTGCGCAAGGGGGAGACCTCCAAGGAGGTCTACGTGATCCGCCGGCTGCACGCCGACGCCGACGGTGCGGCCGGCGACGACCAGCTCGGCCTGCACTTCGATCTCACCGTGCCGTTCGCCCGGTACGTGCTGGAGAACGCCGGCAAGTTGGCCTTCCCGTTCCGCCGCTACCAGATCCAGAAGGTGTGGCGGGGTGAGCGGCCGCAGGAGGGGCGCTACCGGGAGTTCGTCCAGGCCGACATCGACATCGTCGACCGGGACACCCTGGCCCCGCACCACGAGGCGGAGATGCCACTGGTGATCGGGGACGCGCTGCGCGCGCTGCCGATCCCGCCGGTGACGATCCAGGTCAACAACCGCAAGATCTGCGAGGGCTTCTACCGGGGCATCGGGTTGACCGACCCGGAGGCGGCGCTGCGCGCGGTCGACAAGCTCGACAAGATCGGCCCGGCGAAGGTGGCCGAGCTGTTGGCCCAGACCGCCGGGGCGAGCGAGGCGCAGGCCAAGGCGTGCCTGGCGCTGGCCGAGATCTCCGCGCCGGACGCCTCGTTCGCCGACGCGGTGCGTGCGCTCGGGGTCGACGACCCCCTGCTGGCCGAGGGCATCGAGGAGCTGGTCCGGGTGGTGGAGACCGCCGCCGAGCACTCGCCCGGGCTCTGCGTGGCGGACCTGCGCATCGCCCGGGGTCTGGACTACTACACCGGCACTGTCTACGAGACCCAGTTGCGCGGCTACGAGCGGTTCGGCTCGATCTGCTCCGGCGGCCGGTACGACAATCTGGCCAGCTCCGGTGCCACCTCGTACCCCGGGGTGGGGATCTCGATCGGGGTGACGCGGCTGCTCGGCCTGCTCTTCGGCGCGGGCGAGCTGTCGATCTCCCGAGAGGTGCCGACCGCTGTGCTGGTGGCGGTGACCAGCGAGGAGCGGCGTACGGCCAGCAACCGGGTGGCCGAGGCGCTGCGGCGGCGCGGGGTGCCGACCGAGGTGTCGCCGAGCGCGGCGAAGTTCGGCAAGCAGATCCGCTACGCCGAGCGGCGCGGCATCCCGTACGTCTGGTTCCCGGGGGCCGACGGCGCGCCGGACGAGGTGAAGGACATCCGCTCCGGCGAGCAGGTCACGGCTGCCGCGGGGGAGTGGATGCCGCCCCGGGAGGACCTCAAGCCGATGGTCAGCTGAATCTCACCACTGGCGCGTTCGGCCGCGGGGACCTACGGTAGCGTAAGTTACGCCACCGTAGGGAGTTTCTCGTGACCATGAGCACCACACTGAGCCAGACCGCTCTCCTCGTCGAGTTGGAGCCGGTGGTTGAGCGCAACCTCGACCGCCATCTCTCGCTGGCCAAGGAGTGGTTCCCGCACGAGTACGTGCCGTGGAGCGAAGGGCGTACCTTCGACGGGCCGCTCGGTGGTGAGGCGTGGTCGCCGACCGACTCCACCATCCCCGACGTGGCGCGCACCGCGCTGATCGTCAACCTGCTGACCGAGGACAACCTGCCCTCGTATCACCACGAGATCGCCACCCTGTTCGGCCGGGACGGCGCGTGGGGCACCTGGGTGCACCGGTGGACCGCGGAGGAGGGCCGGCACGGCACGGCGATCCGCGACTACCTGACGGTCAGCCGGGCGGTCGACCCGGTGGCGCTGGAGCGGGCCCGGATGACGCACATGTCCACCGGCTACGTCAACGCGCACGACGACGAGGTGCTGCACTCCCTGGCGTACGTCTCGTTCCAGGAGCTGGCCACCCGGATCTCGCACCGCAACACCGGCAAGGCCACCGGCGACCCCGCCTGCGAGGCACTGCTGGCCCGGGTTGCCGCCGACGAGAACCTGCACATGGTCTTCTACCGCAACCTGCTCGCCGCCTCGTTCGAGCTGGCCCCGAGCCAGGCCATGCGGGCCGTCGCGGACGTGGTGGCCGACTTCCAGATGCCGGGCAACGGCATCGACGGCTTCGCGCGCAAGTCGGTGGCGATCGCCCTGGCCGGCATCTACGACCTGCGCCAGCACCGCGACGAGGTGCTGATGCCGGTGCTGCGCCAGTGGGACGTGTTCAACGTGACCGGCCTGAACGCCGACGGCGAGGCCGCCCGCGAGCAGCTCGCCGCCCAACTCGACACCCTGCAGGTCGCCGCCACCCGCTTCGAGGAGAAGCGCGACGCCCGAGCCGCCCGCCTGGCCCTCCGCTAAACCCCCACGCTGCCCCACCCGCGCTGCCCCACCCGCGCTGCCCCACCCACGCGCCGACCTCGTTGATCATGAGGTTGGCGGGCTGTTCGATCTCCCGATCACCCGTCAACCTCATGATCGACCTGGGTCAGGCGGGGGAGTCGGCGGGGATGGGGAAGAGGAGGCAGGTGCTGGTGGCGTGCGCGATGAGGCGGGAGCTGGCGTCGGTGAGGCGGGCCTCGGCCAGGGCGGTGCGGCGGCCGCGCTGGAGTACCGTGCCCTCGCAGCGCAGGATGCCGCTGTCGACGGTGACCGGTCGGAGGAACTTCACGTTCAGGTCCAGCGAGGTGTAGCCGATGCCGACGGGCAGCGTGGTGTGCACGGCGCACCCGGCGGCGGTGTCGAGCAGGGTGGAGATGACACCACCGTGGACGGTGCCGAGCGGGTTGTAGTGGAACTCCTGCGGGACCAGCTCGACGGCGACCCGTCCCTCGTCGGCCTCCATCCGGGCCATGTCGATCATGTGCATCACCGGCGGCGCGGCCAGCTCGCCGGCGATCATCGCCCGGAGCAGGTCGAGGCCGCCGCGCTGACCGAGCTGCGCGGCGTTGGTCGCCGGATCCGACCAGGTGAAGGTACGGCTGCGCGTCGGCTCCTGCGTCTGTGTCATGGACGCAGCCTCGCAGCACGTTGCTGAGTCTGTCAATCAGACCTAGCCTGGGCGGATGAGACCCGCGGCACTGGACTGGTCGGTGGAGAACTGCACCATCGCCCGCGCAATGGAGATCCTCGGCGAGCGGTGGACCCTGGTGGTGCTCCGCGAGGTGTTCAACGGCGTACGCCGCTTCGACGACATGCGGGTGCGTACCGGGATCCCGCGTCAGGTGCTGGCCAACCGGCTGAGCACCCTTGTCGAGCAGGGCGTGCTGCGCCGCGAGCCGTACCGGGAGCCGGGCAGCCGGCTGCGCCACGAGTACCGGCTGACCGAGAAGGGCCTGGACCTGTGGCCGGTGCTGGTCGCCGTGCTCGGGTGGGGCGACCGGTACCTCGCCGACCCGGAGGGCTCGCCGCTGAGCGTGGGTCACCGAGACTGCGGTGCGGAGGTGCGCGTCGAACTGCGTTGCGTGGACGGGCACGAGGTGAGCGGGCACCACGACGTGCTGCCCCGCCCCGGTCCCGGCGCCCGCCGCCGTACCTCCTGACGCCGTCTGGCGCGGGTCGCCGGGTATCGGCGGCCGTGCACCCGACGGTGGCGAGGCAACCCGACTGTCGTACCGCCGGGCATTCACCCTCATGCCGGACGGCTCCCGGTGCCGCGCCGCGGGCGTCCGATGGCAGGTCGTGTCCGAAAGGGACCGGCGGTGATGCGGTGTGACGGTGGCGGTTCGCGAGTGCGTCAGTGGTGTTGCGGATGCGGTGTGACGGTGGGCGTTCGCGAGCGTGTCCGAGGTGTTGCGGCTACGTGGCCAGCGAAGATCGGCAAATCCGGGCGAAACCAAGTCTTGTTAATGATCTTAAGTATGTGAATACTTCAGTTTGCTCGGACGGTTTTCCCAGATCGGCCGGGTTGCCCCCCTCGGGTTCGCCGCCCCCGGCGAGACCCGTTCCCCCGCCCAGGAGGTTTATTACATGCGACCCACGAGGTCCTCACTCCGCGTCGCGGCCACCGTCGCCGTCGCCGGAACCCTGGTCGTCGGCTCACTCGTCGGCGCGCCCGCCCAGGCCGCCCCCGCCGCCTCTCCGGATGCCGCCGCCGCCCTCTCCGCACAGCTCGGCGACAGCTCCGCCGGCTCGTACATCGACGCCAGCGGCAAGTCCGTCGTCACCGTGACCGACGCGGCCGCCGCCCGCAAGGCGAGCAAGGCCGGCGCCACCGTCCGGTACGTCACCCGCGGCGCCGCCGAGCTCAACCGGGCCACCGCGGACCTGGAGGGCTCCGCCAAGATCCCGGGCACCGCCTGGTGGAGCGACCCGGTCACCAACCAGGTCGTCGTCTCCGTGGACAGCACCGTCACCGGCGCGAAGCTGGAGCGGGTCAAGGCCGCCGCGGCGCGGGCCAACGGCGCGGTCCGGATCGAGGCCGAGGCCGGCGTGCTGAGCACCCGGATCTCCGGTGGACAGGCCATCTACGCCGGCGGTGGCGGGCGCTGCTCGCTCGGCTTCAACGTGCGCAGCGGCAGCACCTACTACTTCCTGACCGCCGGGCACTGCACCAACATCTCGTCGAGCTGGTACTCGAACTCCGGCCAGACCGCGCTGATCGGCACCCGTACCGGCACCAGCTTCCCGGGCAACGACTACGGCATCGTGCGGCACAGCAACTCGGCCAACGCCGCCGGCAACGTCTACCTCTACAACGGCAGCTACCGGGACATCACCGGCGCCGGCAACGCGTCCGTCGGCCAGTCGGTGCAGCGCTCCGGCAGCACCACCGGCCTGCGTAGCGGCTCGGTGACCGCGACCAACGCCACGGTGAACTACGCCGAGGGCTCGGTCTCCGGCCTGATCCGGACCAACGTCTGCGCCCAGCCGGGCGACAGCGGCGGCTCGCTGTTCAGCGGCAGCACCGCCCTGGGCCTGACCTCCGGCGGTAGCGGCAACTGCACCACCGGTGGCACCACCTTCTTCCAGCCGGTCACCGAGGCGCTGAGCCGCTACGGCGTCAGCGTCTTCTGATCCACTCACCGCTCACGGGCCGCCGGAACCCTCCGGCGGCCCGTTCGCGCGGCCCGGAGTCGGCGATGACGGTCAGCGGGGCCTGGACGGTCCCCCCCGCCGCTCCGAGGCCAGCGCGGCGAGCACGGCGGCCAGCGGTACGGCCGCCTCGGCGGCCGCCACCAGCCGCTCCGTCAGCCCGATCCGTGCGCCGTCGGCGAAAAGCTCGACGGCGAACCAGCCGAGCAGCCCGAGGAGGACCGCCGCCACCGCGAACGCTGTCCAGCGTGCGGGTCCGCTCGGCGCTGACCCGTCCGGCGGATGGCGGTGATCCCAGTCGAGGGGCGGCGCCACTCGGCGGGGCACGGCCAGGGCCGGCCAGACAGCCAACGCCCCGAACGCCACACCAGCGGCCACGACGTGCGTCATCGAGTCGCCCGCCGGGCGCTGCGGGAAGGCGACCAGCACCAGGGTGGCCAGTCCGCCCAGCGCGAGCAGCCCTCGGCCCGCCGGCGCGGCGGTGACCAGGCCCAGCGCGGTTATCAGGTGACAGAGGCCCAGGCCGGCCAGCCCGATCGTCATGATCCAGCGATGGTCCGCGTTCGAGGCGGCAAGCGCGCTGATGGTCTGCCGGACCGGGTCGAATTCGTCGGGTTGGGCGGCCTGCGCCAGCGTCCAGCCCCCGATGAGAAACAGCGGTGCGCCACCGGCTGACAGCAGGGCCCAGCGGGGAACGGCCGACATCGGGCGATCGTAGCGGTGCGACCGGCGCCTCGCGCTCGAGCGGATGGGCCGACGTCGCTGCCGCCGGGCTATGTCGGGCGACGACTCACGGCAGCCAATCGGGCCGTCGAGGAGCGGGCCCGTGAGTTGGTCCCAGCGGATCCGGGGGTACGACGCCGACCGTCGGTAGGTCCGGGCCGACGGGTACGGGGCCGCCGGCGGCCCACGCGAGGTGCGCCCGGCGGGCCGAGAGGACCGCGAGCAGCGGCCAGAGCGAGACGGCCACCGCCGTCACCCGCTCGGCCAGGCCGGTCCGGGACCCGCTGGTCACCTCGAACGCGAACCAGCCGAAGAGGGCCAGCAGCACGACCGTGGCGCTCAACCCCACCCCCCGGCGGAACGCCCAGGGCGGCTCCGGCGCGGCCGGATGCGCGGCGTCCCGGCCGCGCGGCAGCCACAGCGCCGAGCCGGCCGGCCAGAGCGCCAGGGCGAGGACGGCCACCGTCGCCGCGATGCCGTGGCTGACGGAACCGCCCACCGTCGGCCGAGGAAACGCCACCAGCGCGATGGTGGCCACCCCGCCGACGGCGAGCAGGAAGCGGCTGGGCAACCCGGCCGCGTGCAGCGCGGCGGCGATCGCCAGGTAGCAGCAGCCGAGCAGCACCAGACAGCTGATCATGATCCAGGCATCGGTGGCGTCGTGCCCGGCCAGCTCGCTGATGGTGTCCCGGACCGGGTCGTAGCCGGCGGGCTGCCGGCCTTCCGCGACCGTCCAGCCGGCCACCAGCAGCAGGGGCGCGGCCACCGCCGTGGCGACGGCCCAGTTCGGTACGGCGCGCATTTCGCCACGTTAACCAACACGCCAGCCCGCCGAGCACGGTTCGTCCGTCTGCCCACCGCGAATCGCTGCGGCCTGCCGGGTGCCCCCAAAGGAGGCCGGCCGCCCCTGACAGAATGCCGGTGAGGACTGTTCCACGATGAGGAGTTGCCAGCCGTGATCCGTACCCACAATGCCGGAAGCCTGCGCGCGACGGACGCCGGCGCGACGGTGACGCTCGCCGGGTGGGTGGCCCGCCGACGCGACCACGGCGGCGTCATCTTCGTCGATCTGCGCGACGGCTCCGGCGTGGTCCAGGTGGTGTTCCGGGAAGAGGACGCGCACGCGCTGCGCAACGAGTTCTGCGTGAAGGTCACCGGCGAGGTGACCCGCCGGCCGGCCGGCAACGAGAACCCGGAGCTGCCCACCGGTGACGTCGAGGTGACCGCCGTCGAGTTGGAGGTGCTCTCCGAGGCGGCCCCGCTGCCGCTGCCGGTGGACGACCAGGTCGAGGCCGGTGACGACATCCGGCTCAAGTACCGCTACCTGGACCTGCGCCGCAGTGGTCCGGCGAACGCGCTGCGGCTGCGCTCGCGCGCCAGCCACCTTGCCCGGGGCGTGCTGCACGAGCGGGACTTCCTGGAGATCGAGACGCCGACGCTGACCCGCTCGACGCCCGAGGGCGCCCGCGACTTCCTGGTGCCGGTCCGCCTCCAGCCCGGCAGCTGGTACGCCCTTCCGCAGTCGCCGCAGCTGTTCAAGCAGCTGCTGATGGTCGGCGGCATGGAGCGGTACTACCAGATCGCCCGCTGCTACCGGGACGAGGACTTCCGCGCCGACCGGCAGCCGGAGTTCACCCAGCTCGACATCGAGATGTCCTTCGTGACCGAGGACGACGTGATCGACCTCGGCGAGGCGATCGTCTCGGCGCTCTGGAAGGACCTGGCCGGGCACGAGATCACCCGACCCATCCCGCGGATCACGTGGCACGACGCGATGGCCCGGTACGGCTCCGACAAGCCGGACCTGCGCTACGGCGTGGAACTGACCGAGCTGACCGACTACCTGCGCGGCACCGAGTTCCGGGTCTTCGCCGGGGCGATCGACGCGGGCGGCTACGTCGGCGCGGTGGTGATGCCGGGCGGAGCGGCGCAGAGCCGCAAGGAGCTCGACGGCTGGCAGGACTGGGCGAAGGCGCGTGGTGCGCGCGGCCTGGCGTACGTGGTGCTGGACGCCGAGACCGGCGAGGCGCGCGGCCCGGTGGCCAAGAACCTCTCCGCCGAGCACCTGGGCGGGCTTGCCGACGCGGTCGGCGCCAAGCCGGGCGACGCGGTCTTCTTCGCCGCCAGCAACACCACCCGGGAGGCGCAGGAGCTGCTCGGCGCGGCCCGCATCGAGATCGCCAAGCGGGCCGGGCTGATCGACGAGAGCGCCTGGGCGTTCTGCTGGGTGGTCGACGCGCCGATGTTCGAGCGCACCGACGAGGGCGGCTGGACGGCCGTGCACCACCCGTTCACCTCGCCCAACTCGGAGTGGGTGGATCGGTTCGAGGAGGCACCGGACCGGGCTCTGGCGTACGCGTACGACATCGTCTGCAACGGCAACGAGATCGGCGGCGGCTCGATCCGTATCCACCGGGGTGACGTGCAGAAGCGGGTCTTCGATCTGCTCGGCATCACCCCGGAGGAGGCGCAGGACAAGTTCGGCTTCCTGCTGGAGGCGTTCAAGTACGGCGCCCCGCCGCACGGCGGCATCGCCTTCGGCTGGGACCGGGTCTGCATGCTGCTGGCCGGCGCGGACTCCATCCGCGAGGTGATCGCCTTCCCGAAGACCCGGGGCGGCTTCGACCCGCTGACCGGCGCGCCGACGCCGATCACCGCCCAGCAGCGCACCGAGGCCGGCATCGACGCCAAGCCGAAGCCCCCAGCCACCGCCCACACCGGCACCGCAGGCCCGGCCGCCCCGGTAGCCGACCCGGTCTGACCGCCGCCCACCTGCTTGGTTGATCAAGAGGTTTGCGTCATGCTCGCCCCGTCGAGGTGACGCAAACCTCTTGATCGTTGGCGGGGGAGTGATGGCATGCGGGTGCTCGTGGTGGGGGCGAGTGGGTTTCTCGGGCGTGAGGTGTGTCGGCGGGCGGTGGACGCCGGCTGGTCGGTGGTGGGGACGTGCCACTCCGGCGACATCAGCGCGCCGGGCGTCACGGCGCGCCGGCTGGACGTGACCGACCGGGCCGCCGTGCGCGCGCTGGTCGCCGAGGTGCGTCCGGACGCGGTGGTCTCCACCCCCTACCGGTACGACGACTGGACGGTGACCGCCGACGGGGCCGCGTACGTGGCGGTCGCGGCAGCCGAGATGGGCGCCCGTCTGGTGCACGTGTCCAGCGACGCGCTGCACGCCGGCCGGCCCGAGCCGTACGCCGACGACGACCCGCCGACGCCGGTGAACGCGTACGGCGCCGCGAAGGCCGCGGCCGAGACTGCCGTGCGAGCGGTCGACCCCGGCGCGGCACTGGTACGTACCTCGCTGATCCTGGGGGAGGGCAGTAAGCAGATCCAGCTCTCCCGGGACGCGCTCGCCGGCCGGGCCACCCTGTTCACCGACCAGATCCGCTGCCCGGTCGACGTCACCGACCTGGCCGCCGCCGTTCTGGAGCTGGTCGACAGCGCGTACGCCGGCCCGCTCAACGTGGCCGGTCCGGACGCGGTCAGCCGCGCCGAGCTGGGCCTGCTGGTCGCCGAGCGGTTCGACCTGGACGCGGCCGGGCTCAAGACCACCACCAGCACCGCCGCCGGTGTGGTCGGCCCCACCGACGTACGCCTGGACTCCACCCGCGCTGCCGGCCTGCTGCGTACCCGGCTACGCGGCGTGCGCGAGATCCTGGCTCGCTGAGCCCACCGCCCCGCAGGTGCACACTTCCTATGCATAACTCTTGTGCACAGGAAGTGTGCAGAGCTATTGTGCAGTCATGGCGAACGACGGAGAGACGCCGAGACCGGCGCCGCGTGAGGTACGGATCGACAAGCGGCAGGTCCGGGTGCTGGCGCACCCGCTTCGGATGCGGCTGCTCGGGGCACTGCGGGTGAACGGGCCCGCCACCGCCACCACCCTGGCGGAGCTGCTCAGCACCAACACCGGCGCGACCAGTTACCACTTGCGCCAGCTCGCCGAGGTGGGGCTGGTGACCGAGGACCCCGACCGGGGCAGCGGCCGGCAGCGCTGGTGGCAGGCCGCACACGACGTCACGAACTGGGAGCCGACCGACTTCGACGACGACCCCGACGCCCGGGCTGCGATCGAGTGGATCCAGGGCGACCAGGTACGCCTTCTCGTCGAGCACGCCGAACGCTGGTTCGCCATTCAGCACGAGTGGTCCCCCGCCTGGCGGGACGCCATCGGCATGGGCGACATCTTCATGACGATCCCGCCAGACCGGCTGAAGGCGCTCCAGGCGGAGGTGTGGCAGGTGCTGGAGCGGTACAACCGCGAGGCCGGCCTCGTCGACTCCGCTGATCCGCAGGCCCGCCCCGTGCAGGTCTTCCTGGCCGCCTACCCGTTGCTGGAAGGGCCCCGATGAGCACGCTGACCGTACGCCAGGTCCGGCGTCGCTACCTGACGCTCTACGGCCTGCGCTGGCTGCCGACCGGCCTGATGATCCCGGTGATGATCCTGCTGATGCAGGAGCGCGGCCTGTCGCTGCCGCAGATCGGCCTGGTCTTCACCGCGCAGGGGCTGCTGGTGCTTGCGCTGGAGCTGCCCACCGGCGGGCTCGCCGACGCCCTCGGCCGCCGTCCGGTGCTGCTCGCCGCCGGAGCGCTCAACCTCGTCTCGCTGTCACTCTTCGCGGTGGCCGACTCGTTCTGGATGTTCTTCCTGGTCTGGGCATTGCAGGGGGTCTACCGGGCACTGGACAGCGGCCCGCTGGAGTCCTGGTACGTCGACGCCACCCTGGCGGCCGACCCCGAGGCCGAGTACGAACGGGGCCTCGGGCACGCCGGCACCGTCAGCGGCGTGGCCATCGGCGCCGGCGCGCTGCTCGGCGGTGGCCTGGTCGCGCTGGGCCCGATCGGACCGGTCAGCGCGCTCACGGTGCCCGTGCTGGCCGCCGTCGTCGCCCAGTCGGCGGCACTGGTCGCGCTGGTCGTCCTGCTGGTGGAGCAGCGGCCGGCCACCGGCGTCGCGGCGCTGCGGGCCTCGGTGTCACAGGCGCCCCGGATGATCGGCGAGGCCGTCGGGCTACTGCGTCGCTCGCGGGTGCTGCTTGCCTTGGTGTCGGTGGAGCTGTTCTGGGGCTTCGGCATGATCACCTTCGAGTCGCTGCTGCCGGTCCGGCTCGCCGAGGTGGTCGGCGACCCGGAACGGGCCGCCGCGCTGCTCGGCCCGGCCAACTCGGCCGCCTGGCTCGCCTCGGCGGCCGGCGCGGCGCTGACCCCGCTGCTGCTGCGCTGGCCCGGCGCAGCGCCCGGCGCGGCTCTGCTGCGCATCCTGCAGGGCGTCACGGTGGTCGGGATGGGCCTCTTCGCCGGGCCGGTCGGGGTGCTCGTGGCCTACCTGGCCTGCTACACCGTGCACGGCGCGTCCAACCCGCTGCACAGCGGGCTGCTGCACCGGCAGGTCGACGGCCCGTACCGGACCAGCGTGCTCTCGCTGAACTCGATGATGGCGCAGCCGGCCGGCGCGCTCGGCGGGGTGGCCCTGACCGCGCTCGCCGCCGCCACCAGCATCAGCACCGCCATGGTCGTCGGCGCGGTCGTGCTGGCCATCGCCGCCCCGCTCTACCTGCCGGCATGGCGGGCCGGCCGTCGGCCCGCGGCGGATACCGCCGACCCGCCCGCGGTACCCGAACCCACCGAGCCGCAGGTCGCCGGGCGTTAGGAAGGGCGCCCTTCCGCTACCCGCGGCGATTCCAACGGAACCCTCCCGCTCAGCCCAGCCGTAGCGAGCTGAGCGGGAGGGTTTCGGTGAAGCCGAGCCGCCGGTAGAGCCGTGCCGCCCCGAGGTTGTCCGTGTAGACGCCGAGCCCGACCGTGTCGTAGCGGGCCAGCAGCGCCCGGGTCATCCCGGCGGTCAGCGCCGCGCCCAGCCCTCGACCCCGCTGGTCGGGGGCGACGGTCAGGCCGGCGAGGAACCCGATGTCGCCCCGGCTGCGGTCCGCGCCGCACGCCACCAGCCGGCCGCCGGCCCGGATGCCGTACCAGTCCACCACCTCTGCGTCTCCCGGGCGGGCGGTGGTGCTCGGGAACGCCTCGTCGATCAGCGCCTCCAGCGCCGGATGGTCGGCCTCGGCGAGTCGTACCACCCGCTGCTCGTCCGCCTGTGCCGGTGGTGGCGTGTCGGTCCAGTGGAATTCCCAGTCGTCGTGCCGGGTCACCGCCAGCCGGCCCGCCAGCAGGGCGGGATCGTGCCGGGGTAGGTGCAGCCGCTGCCCCGGGCGCAGCATCCCGTCGGCGACCAGCGCGACACAGACCTCGATCGCCGGCCCGGGCGGGCCGATCGCGCAGCCGGCCGGCCCGTGCTCGGGCGGCACCAACCACAGCACGGTGCCGTCGCGCCGGTAGCCGCGCGCCGGCGCGCCCCGCCCGAGTGCGTGCCGGGCGAACGGGTGGTGGCCGACGGCGGCCAGGATGGCGGTCCGGTCCAGGACCACCTGGTCGTCGATGATCATGCGACCAGCCTAGGAGCCGGGGGTCGAACGCCTGCGCCGGGCCGCCACGGCCAGGCCGAATCCATCGTGGAGATTGACGAGTCGACCGATTGGGTACATCCGGGGCCGACCTACTGGGAACCCCCACCGGAGGACCGACATGCTCGCCATTCTGGCCGCCATTGTCTTCGGCTTTGCCCTGCTGATCGACCTGCTCGACACCAACTTCGGAGCGCCGGACCTGTTCAACTGGAACACGCTCGTGCTCCTCGGATTGTTCCTGCTCTCGCTCTACCTGGGCGGCGTGGGCAACGGCCCGCGCGGCGGTGGCGGCGGCCGCTGGTACCGGGGCCGGCGCCCCGGTCGCGGCTGACCGGAACCGATCACCAGTGGCCCGGCCCGCGGCGCGATTCCGGCGTCGCGGGCACGGCCCGGTACTGTCTTCGTGATGGAGTCCGACGCCCTCTTCTCCCTCGGTGCACCCGCCGGGTCGCGCAGCGCGCCCGACGGTTCCGCCAGTGTCGACGGCTTCACTCCGGTAGCAGCCGATTCGCCCCTGCCCGTCCGGATGCGCCCGGCGACCCTCGACGAGCTGATCGGGCAGGCCCACCTGCTCGCCCCCGGCGCGCCGCTGCGGCAACTGGTCTCCGGCGGCGCCCCGATGTCGGTCATCCTCTGGGGACCGCCGGGCAGCGGCAAGACCACCATCGCGCACCTGGTGGCCGGGGCCACCGACCGCCGGTTCGTGGCCATGTCGGCGCTCTCCGCCGGCGTCAAGGACGTCCGGGCGGTGATCGAGGCGGCCCGCCGGCAGCGCCGCTCGGGCGGCCCGCAGACCGTGCTCTTCATCGACGAGGTGCACCGGTTCAGCAAGACTCAGCAGGATTCGCTGCTCGCCGCCGTCGAGGACCGTACGGTCACGTTGCTGGCGGCGACCACCGAAAACCCGTACTTCTCGGTCATCTCCCCACTGCTGTCACGCTGCGTGCTGCTCACCCTGCAACCGCTGGACGACGAGGCGGTGCGGAGTCTGCTGCGCCGTGCGGTCACCGACGAGCGTGGCCTGGGCGGCGCGCTCACCCTGGCCGACGAGGCCGAGGACCACCTGGTCCGGCTCGCGTCCGGCGACGTGCGCAAGGCGCTGACCGCACTGGAGGCGGCGGCGGCCTCCGCCACGGCGCTCGGCGCAGGCCGGATCGACCTCGCCACCGCCGAGCAGGCGGTCGACGTGGCGGCGGTGCGCTACGACCGTGACGGCGACGCCCACTACGACGTGGTCAGCGCGTTCATCAAGAGCATGCGCGGCTCGGACGTGGACGCCGCGGTGCACTGGCTGGCCCGGATGCTGGTCGCCGGGGAGGACGCCCGGTTCATCGCCCGCCGGCTGGTCATCTTCGCCAGCGAGGACGTGGGCATGGCCGACCCCGGCGCGTTGAGCGTGGCCACCGCCGCCGCGCACGCCGTCGAGTACGTCGGGCTGCCCGAAGCGCAGCTCAACCTTGCCCAGGCGGTGATCCACCTGGCCACCGCGCCCAAGTCGAACTCGGCCACCACCGCCATCGGCGCCGCGATCGCCGACGTGCGGTCCGGCCGGGGCGGCCCGGTGCCGCGCGGGCTGCGCGACGCGCACTACGCCGGCGCCCGAGGGCTGGGCCATGGCACCGGCTACCGCTACCCGCACGACGACCAGCGTGGCGTGGTCACCCAGCAGTACGTCCCGGACGACCTGGTGGGCACCGACTACTACCGGCCCAGCCCGCACGGGGCGGAGCGGTCGGTGGCCACCCGGCTGCCGCTGCTGCGCGGGATCGTGCGAGGGCTGCCGGCCCCGCCCGCCCGCCCGGAGGCCCCGCCGGCCGGGCCGCCCGTAACGGCGCAGAACGGGCCGGCGCTTGCCGACGAGAACGGTCGCCCGACGACGGGCACGGGCGGTCCCGGCACGATGCAAGACAGCGGCACCAACGCCGCAGGAGAGGGTCAACAGTGAAGTCGCGTGGTGCGGACCGCCCGGACGAGGGCCCGGATGAGCGGCGCGATCCCCGCGCCAAGGGCCGCCGCTGGGGTCGAGGCCGGGCCGAGGCCGAGCCGGAGGAGCCGGTAGCCGGCGAGGAGTTCGGCTGGATCGACGACCTGCGGTCGGCCAAGCAGCAACGTTCCGAGCTGGGCCCCGACGGGGCCGCGGTAGAGCCCGCAGGGCCACGCGGGGGCGCCCCGGTGCCGCCGGACGGCCCGGTGCCACCCACCCCGCACCGTGGTGACCCGGACGGTCCCGCCGCGCGCCGGCCGGCCGGCGGACCATGGCCGGGCGACGCTCCGCCGCCGGGCCGCCGCCCGGACGAGCGGCCACCCGCCGACCGACCCCGG
The DNA here is from genome assembly GCF_042897975.1 of Micromonospora sp. NPDC000668. Classification (NCBI taxonomy): domain Bacteria; kingdom Bacillati; phylum Actinomycetota; class Actinomycetes; order Micromonosporales; family Micromonosporaceae; genus Micromonospora; species Micromonospora sp. NPDC000668. The sequence continues at coordinate 147,059 of NZ_JBIAYP010000007.1, read as the reverse complement.
GCCGCCGGCCCCGGAGTCCCCGCCCCGGGCCAGCCGGCCCGCCGCGGGGCACAGCCGGCACCCGGCAGCGGCCCTCGCGCCGCCGGGCCGCCGCTCGCGCCTCCCACCGCCGCCCGCCCGGCCGGTGGCGAGCCGGCAGGCCCACCCGGACCCCCGACCTCGGGCGTACCGGCCGGCCCGGCCCGGCCCCGCCCGGGCGCTGCCCCGGCCGGCCCGCCCGCCGGCCCGCCGGGCACCGGCGCACCGACCGGTCGCCGCCCGGCCGCCGTCCCCCCATCGGGTCGAGCGGACGCGATGCCGCCGCTACGCCGGCCCGACGCCGGGCCGTTGGGTCGCAGACCCGGCCCGGAGACCACCGAGCCCGGCCGTCCACTGCCCACCGACGGCGGGCCCGCCGGTCGGCGTACGACCGATCCGGCGCGGGCCGCCGGTTCACCCACCGCCCCCGGCGGGACCCGCTTCGACGCGGCGTCGACCGGTGCCGTACCGCCGGTCCCCGGTGGACTGCGACCCGACCCCGCCGTCGACCGTGATCCGCGGAACGCCCGGCGTCGCCCGGGCACAGTCGACCCCGGCGCGACGGAGACGTCCGGCCATGGGCCGGCCGACCGCGCCCGCTCGTCCTCCGGCGGGCACCGCCGCGCGGCCGAACCCGACGAGCCGGTAGTGCCCCGTTCGGGCAACGCCCCGGCGGTGCCCGACGCGTCCGGCCACACCGGCGCCGCGCCGACCATCGGCCCGGCCGACGGCACCGGGCGCCGCCGGACGGTCCCGGACGAGCAGGAGCGCCGCGCTCCGGCCGGCGGCGAGCCCCGGACCGACCGCCCGGAGCGGCCGGCCGACTGGCTGCGCCAGGCAGGCCGCCTGCCGCACACCGACCCCGCCCTGCCGGTGGTCAACCGGCGCGGTGGCACCCCGCCGCCGGCCGGCCGCCGTCCTGGGCCGCCCGTAGGTGCGGGTGACCTCACCGACCACTCGCCCGGCCGGCTCGCCGTGCCGGACCCGGCCGCGGAGCGCGGCACCGGTCGCCGGCCCGCCGGGCCGCCGGCCGACCCGGCCGCGGACGCCCCCACCGGTCGCCGTGCCGTCCGGCCCGGCGCGACGGGCGACCGTGGCGACGACCCGTACGCCGGTCCCGCCGGCGGCGGGCGACCCGCGCCCGGTGGCAGTGCCGCCGGTCCGGGCGCACCGGCCCGCGGCGCCGCCCGCTCCACCCCGCCCGGTCGTGCCCGGCCCGCCCCCGGCGACGCGCCGGCCACCGGCGCCGGACACCGTGGTCCCGACGGGCCATCCCGGCCCGGCCCGGGTGCCGAGACCACTGCCCGTGGCGCCGCCCGCCCGGACGGCCCGGCCCGTGCCGCCGTCCCACCGGGCATCGGCCCGGACGGCCCGCCCCGGCAGCGCCCGGACGGTCCGGCTCGCGCCGCCGTCCGCCCCGCCGGCGCCGGGCACCCGCCCGTGAGCGGCGAGCCCGGCACCGGTCCCGGGGCTCCCGCAGTGGCCCGCGGCGGTGCGCCGGCCGTTCGACCCGCGCCGGCCGATCGCGCCGCCGGCCGTGCCCTGCCACCGAACCGGGAGCCCGGTCGTCCCGAGCCCTCCGGTGTCGCACCCGTGCCGCCGCCCGGCCGCCCCGGCGAGCCCGTCGGTGTGGCCCGGGCCGCCGCCGTGGTGCCCACTGCGGGCGGACCGGTGGACCGGCCGGTGCCCGCGCCGGCCGACGGGCCCGCGCTGCGCCCAGCCGGCCAGGACGTACCCGACGACGACGGCGCCGCCCCGGGCGCCCGGTCCGAGCTGCGCCGGCAGTTGCGCGAGCGGCGCCGGCTGCGGGCGGCGGTGCTGGCGCTGGTCAGCGTCGTCCTGCTCGGCGCGGTGCCGCTCTTCTTCGGCATCCGGACGCTGAGCCGGGACCCGGTCTTCGACAACCTGGACCAGCTGAACGTGCCCGGCTGGGCCGCGGCGAAGACGGTCGACGAGGTCAGCGGCAGTCGTTGGTGCCTGCTCGACTGTCGACTGCGCGAGCGCACCGTCACCTCGGAGAAGTCGCCGGAGGAGACGGCGGGGGTCTACGAGAACGCGCTGCGACAGGACGGCTGGCAACCGTGGAAGGTGACCCGCTGCCCCGAGCAGGAGACGAAGGGGAGCTACACCTGCTGGCGTCGCGACGAGCTGACTCTCGACCTGTGGGTGCGCGAGCCGACCTGCGTGCCGCCGCCGGTCGACGGCGAGCCGGCGATCGTGCCGTCTCCCGGCCCGTCGGCCGCTGCGGCGGAGTGCGCCGGCTCGTTGGTATCGGTGAAGGTGCGCAACGCGATCGATGACGAGCGGACCAAGCCACAGCCGAGCACCGATCCGTCACTGACCGGAGAGGATCCGTTCCCGACAGTCAGCGCGGACCCGCTGGGTGAGTTGACACCCTCACCGTCGTGAGCCGGTTTCCATCACGGACGGTAGGGTCTGGGGCTGGTAGGCCCGTCCGCTGCCGTTGATCGGTGACGGTTCGGTGGGCCCGGTACGGGTACCACGGTTGTGCGTTCCGGGGACGTCGGGTCCCCGGAACTCTGCTTGAGGAGGACAGGCGTGGGCGACATTGGAGCGGTTGCGGCGCTGATCGCGGCGTGCGCGTTCGCGGTGCTGGTGCTCATCCTGACGCTGCCCATCCTGCGGCTGCGGCACACGGTGGACGCCACCACCCGGATGATCAACGACCTCAACGATCGGACCGCACCGCTGCTCGGCGACGTGAACACCACGGTGAGGAACGTCAACACCGCCTTGGAGCAGGTGCAGACCTCGCTCGACGGCGTGAACCTCCAGTTGGCGAAGGTCGACACCATGACCAGCCACGCGCAGAACATCACCGCCAACGTCGCCAACCTGGCCACCGTGGTCTCTGCCGCGGCCGCGAACCCGCTGGTCAAGGTAGCCGCGTTCGGCTACAGCGTGCGTAAGGCTGCGGCCAGCCGCCGGCACGCCGAGACCGAGCGCGAGGTGCGCGACACCATCAAGCAGCAGCGGCGGGCCACCCGGCGCGGCAACCGCTGACCGGCCGGCGCACCAGGAGGTAGCGAGACATGAGGCGATTGTTCTGGTTGGGCATCGGGCTCGCCGTCGGCGTGGTGGTGGTCCGCAAGGCGACCCGGACCGCGCAGGCGTACACCCCGGCCGGCATCGCGAGCACGTTGTCGGAATCCGCTGGCGGGCTGGTCGAATCGCTGCGTAGCTTCGTGGAGGACGTCCGCGTCGGGATGGCCGAACGCGAGCAGGAGATCCACCAGGCGTTCGCCCAGGGCGAGGCGTTCGACGACCAGTTCGCCGAGCTGCGGGAAGACCCGCGGATCGGCGATCGATACATCTTTCCGGAGGAACACCAGCGATGAAGACGGCGGAAATCAAGCGGCGGTACCTCGCGCACTTCGAGGCGAATGGCCACGCCGTGGTGCCGTCCGCTCCGCTGCCCGCCATCAGTGACCCGAACCTGCTGTTCGTCAACGCCGGCATGGTGCAGTTCGTCCCCTACTTCCTCGGTCAGCAGCGCGCGCCGTACCAGCGGGCGGTCAGCGTGCAGAAGTGCATCCGTACCCCGGACATCGATGAGGTCGGCAAGACCAGCCGGCACGGCACGTTCTTCCAGATGAACGGCAACTTCTCCTTCGGCGACTACTTCAAGGACGGCGCGATTCCTCTCGCGTGGGACCTGGTCACCAAGCCACAGGACCAGGGCGGCTACGGCCTCGACCCGGAGCGCGTCTGGCCGACCGTCTATCTCGACGACGACGAGGCGTTCGAGATCTGGCGGTCGGTGGGGGTGCCGGCCGCTCGGATCGTCCGCCGGGGCAAGGCCGACAACTTCTGGTCGATGGGCATTCCCGGGCCGTGCGGCCCGTGCTCCGAGTTGTTCTACGACCGGGGCCCGGAGTACGGCCGGGAGGGCGGCCCGGCGGTCGACGAGGACCGCTACATGGAGTTCTGGAACCTCGTCTTCATGCAGTTCGAGCGCGGTCCGGGCACCACCAAGGACGACTACCCGATCCTGGGTGATCTGCCGGCGAAGAACATCGACACCGGCATGGGCCTGGAGCGGATGGCCTCGATCCTGCAGGGCGTCGACAACCTCTACGAGATCGACGAGGTCCGGCCGATCCTGGACCGGGCGGCCGAGCTGACCGGCAAGCGGTACGGCGCGCACTCCGGCCACGTGGCCAGCGAGTCGCACCCGGACGACGTACGGCTGCGGGTGATCGCCGACCACGTGCGGACCGCGCTGATGCTGATCGGCGACGGCGTGACCCCGAGCAACGAGGGGCGTGGCTACGTGCTGCGCCGGATCATGCGCCGGGCGATCCGGTCGATTCGGCTGCTGGGCTGGCAGGATCGGGCGTTGCCCGAGCTGTTGCCGGTGGCCCGGGACTGCATGGCGCCGTCGTACCCGGAGCTGGCGACCGACTTCGACCGGATCGCGCAGTACGCGTACGCCGAAGAGGAAGCCTTCCTGTCCACCCTGCGCGCCGGCACCACGATCCTGGACACCGCGATCGCCGAGACCCGCACCGCGGGTGGCGCGGCGCTGTCCGGGGCGAAGGCGTTCCAGCTGCACGACACGTACGGCTTCCCGATCGACCTGACCCTGGAGATCGCTGCGGAGCAGGGCCTCACGGTCGACGACGAGGGCTTCCGCCGACTGATGGCCGACCAGCGGACGCGGGCGAAGGCGGACGCGCAGGCCCGCAAGACCGGGCACACCGACGTGTCGGCGTACCGGTCGGTGCTGGACTCGGGTGGCCCGGTGACGTTCACCGGGTACAGCGAGGTGGCCCGCGAGTCGACGGTACGGGCGCTGCTCGGCGAGGGTGGCCCGCGCCAGGCGGCGACCGAGGGCGACACCATCGAGCTGGTGCTCGACACGACCCCGTTCTACGCCGAGGGCGGTGGCCAGCAGCCCGACCAGGGCATGATCACCGTGGGCGGCGGTCAGGTCGAGGTGCTCGACGTGCAGCAGCCGGTGCCCGGCCTGATCGTGCACCGGGCCCGGGTTATCCGGGGTGAGGTGCGCGCCGGCGAGACCGGCTACGCCGAGATCGACACCACCCGGCGGCGGGCGATCTCCCGATCGCACACCGCGACCCACCTGGTGCACCAGACCATGCGCAACTTCCTCGGCGACTCGGCCACCCAGGCTGGTTCGCTGAACGCGCCCGGTCGGCTGCGGTTCGACTTCAACACTCCGACGGGAGTGTCGCCGACCGTGCTGCGTGACGTGGAGCAGCAGGTCAACGAGGTGCTCCTGGCCGACCTGGAGGTGCACGCCTTCATCACCTCGCTGGACGAGGCGCGGCGGATCGGGGCGATGGCCCTCTTCGGCGAGAAGTACGGCGAAGAGGTGCGGGTCGTCGAGGTGGGCGACTACGCCCGGGAGCTCTGCGGCGGCACGCACGTGGCCCGCTCGGCCCAGCTCGGCCTGGTGAAGATCCTCTCCGAGTCGTCGATCGGCTCCGGCGTCCGTCGGGTCGAGGCGCTGGTGGGCATGGACGCTTTCGGTTTCCTGGCCCGTGAGCACCTGCTGGTCTCCCGGCTGGCCGAGCTGTACCGGGTGCCCAACGAGCAGGTCGCCGACCGGGTCGAGCAGACCGTCACCCAGCTCCGGGATGCGGAGAAGGAGCTGGAGAAGCTGCGCGCCCAGCTGGTTCTGGGCGGAGCGGCGGCGCTCGCCGCGCAGGCCAAGGACGTGCGCGGGGTGGCGTACGTGGGCACCGAGGCGCCGGAGGGCGCGGCCGGTAACGATGTGCGGACCCTCGCCCAGGAGATCCGCGGCAAGATCGACCCGGCCCGGCCGGCGGTGGTCGCGGTGGCGGCCCGCTCGAACGGCAAGGCCTCCCTGGTGGTGGCGGTCAACCAGGCTGCCCGCAGCCGGGGCCTGGCCGCCTCGGACCTGGTAAAGGCGGCGTTCTCCGGGCGCGGCGGGGGCAGCCCCGACCTGGCCCAGGGTGGCGGCCTTCCGGCGGCCGAGGCGCCGAACCTGCTACACACCGTCGAGAAGGCGATCACCGAGGCGTGATGGTTCATCATGTTCGACCAGGGCGGGCCGATCGGTCCGCCCTGGTTCGTCGGGTCCCGGGGGTGACCGCCGGTGACTGAGCTGACGCGCGGGGTCCGGATCGGGGTGGATGTCGGTCAGGTCCGGGTGGGGGTGTCCCGTTCGGATCCGGACGGCGTGTTGGCCACGCCGCTGGTGACCCTGGCCCGCGACCTCACGACGGCGCCCGACGCGGTGCCCAGTGACCTCGCCGAGCTGGCCGCGCTGGTGGCCGAACATGAGGCCGTGCAGGTCGTCGTCGGCCTTCCGGTCAATCTGGCCGGCAAACACGGCCCGGCAGCCATCCATGTGAAGGCGTACGCTGACCGACTGGTCGATGTGATAGCGCCCGTCCCGGTAACGCTCACTGACGAGAGGATGTCGACCGTGGTCGCTTCTCGTAGGCTTGCTGAGCGTGGCGTTCGGGGCAAGCGTCAACGAGCGGTTGTCGACCAGGCGGCCGCGGTGGAAATTCTGCAGAGCTGGCTGGACGCGCAGCGGAGGCGGACGTAATGATCGACGATCTGGACCTTGGGTTCGACGAGCCGGAGCGGGGGGAGAAGGGCCGGCACCGCCGCGGCTTCGTCCGCAAGCGCAAGGGCGGTTCCGGGGGCCGGGGCAAGACGTTCCTGGCACTGCTGATGGCCCTGGTCCTGCTGGGCGGCATCGGCGGCGGCGCGTTCTACGGTTTCGACCGGATTCAGAACTACTTCGTCACGCCCGACTACAACGGCACCGGGTCCGGCGAGATCACCGTCGAGATCAAGAACGGCGCGTTGCTCGCCGACATGGCCGACGCCCTGGTCGCCGCCGACGTGGTGAAGAGCCAGAAGGCGTTCATCGAGGCCGCCGAGGCCAACTCGCGCAGCAAGAACATCCAGCCGGGCACGTACAAGCTGCGGAAGCAGATGAGCGGCGCGAGTGCCGTCACCGCGATGCTCGACCTGAAGAACAAGATCGTCAACGGGTTGACCATCCCCGAGGGGCGTACCAGCAAGAACATCTACAAGCTGCTCTCCGAGAAGACCAAGATCCCGGTCAAGGACTTCGAGACCGCCGCGAAGAACCCGCTGGAGCTCGGCATCCCGGACTGGTGGTTCACGCGCGAGGACGGCAAGAAGGTCCCCAAGTCCGTCGAGGGCTTCCTCTTCCCGGACACGTACGAGATCCCGCCGAAGGCCACCGCGGAGAGCATCCTCAAGCTGATGGTCGACAACTTCCTCTCCGTGAGCGGCGAGATGAAGTTCGCCGACCGGGTGCAGAAGGAACGCAAGGTCAGCCCGTACGAGGCGCTGATCGTGGCCTCGCTGGCCCAGGCCGAGGCAGGCAACAAGGACGACCTGGGCAAGGTCGCCCGAGTGGCCTACAACCGGGTGTACGGCGAGTTCCCCTGCAACTGCCTGGAGATGGACGTCACGGTCAACTACTACCTGGAGTCGATCGGCAAACCGACCAAGACCTCCGCGCAGATGACGCAGTCCGAGCTGGACGACCCGAAGAACCCGTACAACCGCAAGCTGCGCGGCCTGATCCCCACCCCGATCAACAACCCGGGCAAGCAGGCCCTGGAAGGGGCCATGAACCCGCCGACGGGCAAGTGGCTCTACTTCGTGGCGATCGACAAGCAGGGCCACTCCGCCTTCGCCGAGACCTACGAGGAACAGCAGCGCAACGAGGCCAAGGCCAGGGAGGCCGGCATCATCTGAGGCCGGCCGCGCTGCCGGGTAGGGTCGAGCTGAGATGGGCGGCAGGGCGGGGGAATGATGCGCATCCACACGGGGGCTCGTGAGGTGTCCGGCGGTGGTCGTGTCCTCCCGTAGGGCCGCGGTGCTGGGCAAGCCGATCGCGCACTCCCTCTCCCCGGTGATCCACACCGCCGGGTACGCCGCCGCCGGGCTGACCGGATGGTCGTACACCCGGATCGAGTGCGCGGCGTCGGAGCTGCCGGCCCTGGTCGCCGGCCTGGGACCGGAGTGGGCCGGGCTGTCGGTGACCATGCCGGGCAAGGAGGCGGCGCTGGAGGTGGCCGCGGATGCCTCGCCGGTCGCCGTCGCCGTCGGCGCGGCCAACACGCTGGTACGCCGCCCGGACGGCTCCTGGTACGCGGACAACACCGACGTCGGCGGCATGGTGCGGGTGCTCACCGACGCCGGAGTGGGCGCCGGTGCCGCCATGACGGTCCTCGGCGCAGGGGGAACGGCCCGCGCCGCGCTCGCCGCCGCCGCGCGGCTGGCCTGCTCCTCGGTGACGGTGGTGGCGCGTCGGCCCGAGGCGGTCGATGAACTGCGGACGGTGGCGGGCGCGCTCGGCGTCGCGCTGACCGCCGCGGGCTGGGCCGACGCCCCCCGGCACCTGGTCGCCGACGTGGTCGTCTCCACCGTGCCGAAAGGCGTCGCCGATTCGCTGGCCGAGGCGGTGACCTGGCGGCCGGGAGGCGTGTTCTTCGACGCGCTCTACGACCCGTGGCCGACGCCACTGGCCACCTCCGCCCTCGCGGCCGGCTTGCGGGTGGTGTCCGGGTTGGATCTGCTGCTGGCCCAGGCCGTCGGCCAGTTCGAGCAGTTCACCGGGGTGGTCGCCCCGGTCGAGGCGATGCGGGCCGCCCTGCGGAGCGCGACCAGGAGCGACTTCCTTAGCTGACGGTTAAGACGCGCTTACGGCAAACTGTCCTCCCACGGCATGGCCTGGTCATCGATACGCTGCTGAGCGTAATCGCAGCAGACACAGGGAGTTTTCCTTGACCAGGCACGGACTGCACCGCATCCGCCGGTTCCGCCCCGGCCCCCGCCGCAAGGCGATCGCCATCGGCGTGGTCGGTGGTTCGGTGGTGGCCGGCATCGTGGCGACCATGATGCCGCTGCTGGCCAGCGACGACCTGTCGATCCAGGCGGCGGCGGACACCACCGCGACCGCGGTGACGCAGGACGGCGACAACGCCGCCAAGGCGACCCTCGCGACCTGCCCGGCGCGCTGCGACGGCAACCCGCGAGGTGGTCGGGAGGCGGTCATCGAGTTCGCGGTGACCAGCGTGCCGGCCGCTGCGGTCAACGTCCGGGCGACGCTGCGGGTGCACGCTTGGCAGCAGTTCCCCGCCACGGTGACGGCGCACGCCTCGCCGTTGAGTGCCCGCCAGGCGCGGCCGGCCCCGGTGCCGGCGGGCGCCGCCCTGGCCACGGCGACCGGGGTGACCAAGGGCGTCAACGAGTGGGACGTCTCCAAGCTGGTCACCGGCAACGGCACCTGGACCGTCTCACTGGCCCAGGCCGGCCTGGAAACCCGGATCTACTGGGCGTCGACCGAGAACCGCGACCCGGAGCTGCGCCCGCGCCTGCTGATCAGCTACGACATCGGCGCCCGCCCGTCGCCGATCACGACGACCCGTCCGGCACCGCCGCCGTCGCCGAGCGCGTCGCCGACCACCGCCGCGCCGAAGCCGTCACCGACCATCGCCCCGACCCGGACGCCGACCCCGACGACGAGCCCCACCGTTCCGCCCGGCGAGTGCGGCGCCGTGTCGGACAAGCTAGTTCCCTCCTGCGGAGCCTGGTGGGGCATGTACTCGCCGACCGTCGCGGCCGGCGGCTGGAACCACGGCAAGGCGATCACCGACGTTGAGGCGCAGGTCGGGCGCAAGTTCGACATCGTGCACCGCTACCACGACTTCTCCAACGCCGGCAGCAACGGCGCCTTCCCGGACGCGTACGAGCAGCAGCAGATGCGCGAAGGCCGGCTGATGTTCTTCGCCTGGGAGTCCCGCAACTTCTCCACCGGCACCACTCTGACCTGGGCCGACGTCTACAGTGGCCGGTACGACGCGACCATCGACGCGGTCGCCGGCCGGATCCGTGCCGCCGGCGTGCCGGTCTTCCTGGGCTTCGACCATGAGCCGGAGGACGACCCGGCCAAGGGCAGCGACGTCGACTTCGTCCGGGCCTGGCGGTACGTGTACGAGCGGTTCGCCAAGGCCGGTGCGGACAACGCGGTCTGGGTCTGGACGATGATGGGCTGGTCCGGGCACTACTCCCGGTACGCCGGCCTGTACCCCGGCGACCGCTACGTCGACTGGGTGGCCTACGACCCGTACAACTTCCACGTCTGCACCGGCAGCACGGTGTGGAAGAGCCCGAGCACCACGGTGGGCGGTTTCTACCGCTGGCTGGACGAGCACGGCATCGGCGCCGGCAAGCCGCGGATGCTCGCCGAGTTCGGCACCAACTTCAACTCCGCAGATCCCGGTGCCAAGCAGCGTTGGTTCCAGGAGTTCCCGGCGGCGCTGAAGGCGCACCCGAAGGTCAAGGCTGCCATCTACTTCAACTCGCCGGGCGTGACCAGCAGCTCGGCCACCTGCAACATGACCATGAATCACGACCCGTCGGCGCTGGCCGGGTTCACCCGGGCCGGGCAGGACGGCTACCTGCGGCAGCCCACTGGGGGGAGCCGCCGTTGACGACTGATCCGAGAGTGACAGGCGCTGATCGGAGTCGGACATCCGACTGACGTGACGCTCTGTCAGCTAGCGGATACACGGACCGGCCAATCGGCGGATGCCGGGCACCAGGGTTGGCGAGGCACGCTACGCGGGTTCTCGTCCACCTTGGAGGCGCAGCGTGCCCGAACTGCCACCTTCCGGAAGACTCCGCATCTGGGCGGGGGCGGTGGCCCTGACCACCGTCGCCGCGGTGCTGGCCGTGCCGACCGCCACCTCCGCGGCCGTGGTGCCCACTCCGGCGCCAGCAACCGTGGTGTCGACGAACCCAGCCGACCCCATCCCGCACGCCAGGGACGGTGAGACCCGGGCGTTCGCGCAGGTCGGCAACATGGTCTACGTCGGCGGCAGCTTCACCCAGATCCGCCAGACCGCCAGCTCCGCGTGGGTCACCCAGCGCTACCTCTTCGCGTACGACCGGAGCACCGGCACGATCTCCACCGGCTTCCTGCCGGTGCTGGACGGGGCGGTCAACTCCCTGATGGCCGGCCCGGGCGGGACGCTGATCGTCGGCGGCGCCTTCAAGAACGTCAACGGGGTCTCGCGGAAGAACCTGGTGGCGCTCGACCCGGCCACGGGGGCGACCGACGCCTCCTGGGTCGGCCGGTCGGACGGCGGCATGATCCGGGACATGGTCCTGCAGGACAACTGGCTCTACGTGGCCGGCGCGTTCAACTGGCTCAACGGTGCGGCGCACTCCGGCCTGGGCCGGCTCAACGCCACCACCGGGGCGATCGACCCCACGTTCAACGTCAACGCCACCGTCGGGCGGCACGGCACCGGCTCGTACGCCTGGGCCATCGACGTCACGCCGGACGGCGGCACCCTGGTCGCCGGCGGCAACTTCACGTTGGTCAACGACCTGCCGCGCAACCAGATGGCGTTGGTCGACCTGACCGGCACGCCGACGGTGCTGGACTGGAGCAGCGACAAGTTCGTGCCACCGTGCGCGGCGCCGGCGACGTTCGTCCACTACGTCCAGGACGTCGAGTTCGGCGCCGACGGCAGTTGGTTCGTGGTCGGCACCAACGGCGGAGGCGGCTGGCCGGCCGCGTACTGCGACGCGCTGGTCCGGTTCGAGACCGCGAACCGGGGCAGCGGCCAGCTCGGCACCTGGGTTGACTACACCGGCAACGACACCATCACCTCCGTGGAGGTGGCCGACAACGTCATCTACCTGGGCGGGCACTTCCGCTGGCTCAACAATCCCAACGCGAGCGACGCGGCGGGCGCGGGTGCGGTCGACCGGCTCGGTGTCGCCGCGGTCACCCCGGCCACCGGGATGCCGGTCAACTGGAACCCCGGCCGTCGAGCCAGCGGCTCGATGCCCGCCGGCACCAGCACGTGGGGCTCCCAGGTGCCGGTGCTCTGGCGGGGCAGCGACGGGCTCTACTTCGGGCAAAACTCCGACGCCATGGGCGGCGAGTACCACGGCCGGCTCGGCATGTTCCCGCTCGCCGGCGGGCGCACCATCACCCCGAAGAACCCGCCGACCGCGACCACCGGCAACATCTACCTGGGTACGGGGGAGGGGCAGCTCGCCAAGGTGCCGTTCGACGGTGCGGCCATCGGCACCCCGACCACGGTCAGCCAGCCGAACTACACCGGCGCCGGGGCGACCTGGCGGGTGAGTGACCGGATCTACTGGTCGCACGTCGTTGGCGGCATGCCCACCGGCAGCCGGCTCGACGTCTCGATGTTCAACGGCGGCGCCATCGGGGTGCCGTGGGAGTCGTCCGGCTACAACGACTGGTCCAACCCCGCGGCGATGACCGGCGCGTTCTTCCTCAACGGCAGGCTCTACTACACCCGCACCGGCGCGAACGCGCTCTACTACCGCTACTTCGAGACCGACGGCGACTATCTCGGCGCCACCGAGTTCACCCTGCCCACCACAGGGGTGACCTGGTCGACGGTACGGGGCATGGCCTGGGTCGGCGGCCGCATCGTCTACGGCGGCACCGACGGCACACTGCGCAGCGTGCCGTTCGACCCGACAGCCGCACCGGCGGTCGACGGTACGGCGGCGGTAGTGATCGCACCGGCGACCCCGGAGCTGGGCTGGTCCACGCCACGGACCTTCTTCTCTGTGCAGTGACGGTCTCACCGTTGGTGACGAAACATCGTTAGATTGCTCGTGTTGGGCCGGCGGCGGGTCCCCGTCGCCGGCACCACGACACGGGGAGGGCGTTACCCGGGATCGTCCGTCGTCGGCGGTGGACCTACCGCCCTCGCCGCGACGGTGATGCGGACGCACCCTGCCGCCGGTCGTGGTCGCCGCACACCACAACAGGCGGTGAAGAACGCTCCATGACTGACGCTCCTGTCGGTAGCTGGCCCGTCGACGCCTCCGGCGGCGGACCTGCCCGTACCGTCACCCTGGCCGACCTGCTCCGCGTCCCGCTGCACCGCATCCGCCTGGTCGCGGCGGTCGCGGCGGTCGGGCTGCTCGCGGCGGCCGGGTACGTGCTGATGGTGCCGCCGGTGGTGACCGCGAGCGCGGTGGTGGCGGTCCGCCCGGTCGTCACCGACGCCTTCACCCCCAGCGGAGCGGCCGCCGACCGGGCGGTGAACATGAATGTGGAGAGCGGCATCGCCACCGGCACCGAGGTGGTGCAGCGGCTCGCCGACGCGAACGGCCAGGACCAACGCGACATGCGGAACGCACTCGCGGTCGAGGTGCCCACCGGTGGGCAGATCCTGCGCTTCTCCTACACCGCGCGCTCGGCGGACCAGGCGGTGCAGAGCGTCAACATCGCCGCCCAGGCCTATCTCGACGTGCGCCGCGCGATGTACGAGAAACAGCGCACGGAGATGCTGCGTTCGTACGACGAGAGCATCGGCAAGGTCGCCGCGCAGCAGACCGCGCTGCAACGGCGAATCGGTACCGCCCGGGAGGGTGCCCTCGACGCCGCGGTCGCCGAGCTTTCCGGGATCAACAGCCAGCTCACGCAGCTGAGCTCGGCGCGTACCGAGATCGCCGCGGTCGACGTCAACCCCGGTTGGGTCACGCAGACCGCCGAGCGGGCCCTCGTGTCCGCTGGCAGGGACCGCCCGCTCTACCTGTTCGCCGGCCTGCTCGGCGGGGCGCTGATCGGGGTGGTGCTGGCGTACGCCTGGGAGACGGTGGACCGCCGGATCCGCTCGGCGGCGGACGGCCGCGCCGCCACCGGCCTGCCGCTGTTGGGCACCGTACGGCGCCAGCGGTTCCGCGGTCGACGCCGGGCGGTCGACGCCGACGTGCGCTACGTGGCGATGGCGATCGCCGAGCGGGTCCGCCAGCCCGCCCGGGTGTCCCTGCTGGCAGCCCGGGAGGATCCGAGCATCCTCACCGCCGGCCTCGCGGTGGCACTCGCCGCCGACGGTCGGGAGGTGTTCCTCGCCGACGACAGCGGACGCGTCGAGAAGCTGCGCGCCGCCGTGCTGGCCGACCGGGGCCGGCTGCCGGTCGTTGCAGACCAGGCACGGTCGATCGTGCCGAAGCCGCGCCCGGCGGGAACGCCGGCCAACGGCGGTGCGGCCGCGGAGCCCGCACCCGCCCGACGGCCGTCGCCGCACCCGCCCGGCGCCCGCCCGTCGCCCGACGCTGACGCCACCCTGACTCTGCCCCGGGTCGCCTCCGCGCGCGGTGTGGAGATCAACCGGACCGGCGGTGCCGGCGACGTCGCGGTGGGCATCGGCAGCGTCCGGTTCGGCAGCTGGCGGCAGGGTGCCGACCACGGGCTGGTGCTGTACAACGCCCCTCCGGCGGAGTCCGACGAGCGTGGTGTCGCGATCGCTCGCCAGGGATCGGCCGTTGTGGTGGTCGAACGCGACCGGACCCGGGAGAGCGACCTGCGCCGGCTGGTCGGCCGGCTCCGGGCCGCCGGCGTCACGCCGCTGGGCTTCGTCCTCACCCGCAGCGGCTCGGACTGACGGTGGCCGTCACCCGCGCCCCGGCGACCAATGACCCGGCGGGGGAAGACCCGCCGCCGCCCGAGCCACCCGCTCCGGCCCCGCCGTTCCGGCCCGCCATGCTGCCACTCTGGCCCCTGGCGCTCATGTTCGGCCTGGTTCCGCTGTGGTGGGTGGCAGGTGCGTTCTACCTTGGCTGGTCGCTGTTCGGCGCGTTGCTGTTCGCGCTGCTGCTGGTCCGGGGCCGGGTGCCGCTGCCGCCGGTGACCGGGATCTGGCTGCTCTTCCTGGCCGTGGTCGTGCTCAGCGCCACCCGACTGTCGTCGGCCGGGTCCCTGCCGACGTTCGCCCTGCGTCTGGGTTTCTACGTCACCGCCCTGGTGGTCGGCGTCTACGTCTACGCCCTGGCCCGGGAACGCGCCGACCCGACGGCGGTGCTCATGCCGCTCTGCGCGTTCTGGCTCGGGCTCGTCGCGCTGGGCTGGCTGGGCGTGCTGGCGCCACGGTTCGCGTTGACCACGCCGATGGAGGTGCTCCTGCCCGGCGGCGTCGCGGGCAACTCCTACATCCAGGACCTGGTCCACGTCACCGCCGCGGAGTACAGCGCCCGGTCGCTCGACCCGGTCTTCCGGCCCGCCGCGCCCTTTCCGTACACCAACAACTACGGCAGCGCGTACGCGATGACGCTGCCCTGCGTGGTGGCGTACACCATGCTGCGCCGGCGCGGCGTGCTGCGTTGGATGCTGCTGGCGTCCCTGCCGCTGTCGATGGCGCCGGCCTTCCTCACCCTCAACCGGGTGATGTTCGTCAGCCTCGGGGCGGGCCTCGTGTTGCTCGGCGTCCGGGCGGCGCTGCGGGGGAACATGCGGGTGGGCCTCTCGGTCGTCGGCGTGCTGGTCCTCGGCGGTCTCGCCACGCTGTTCATCCCGGTGACCGAGCTGATCGGCAACCGCGTCGAGTCGAGCGACACCAACACCGACCGGTTCTCCCTGTACGCGGAGGTGATCCGCCGCATCGGCGACTCGCCGTGGCTGGGCTACGGTGCGCCGGTCAGCGCCGACACCCTCTCCGCCCAGGCGCCGGTCGGCACCCAGGGGCAAGTGTGGATGGTGTTGTTCAGCCACGGCATACCCGCGCTGGTGCTCTTCCTCGCCTGGTTCGTGGCCGCCGTGGTGATCTGCCAGCGGGCCCGCTCGGCGGCCGGGCAGTGGCTCGCGGTGGTCCCGGTGGTCTGCCTGGTGCAGTTCCCGTTCTACGGCATGGCCAGCCCGAACCTGGCCGTCGCGTTCTTCGCGGTCGCCTTCACGGTGGTGCTCATCGAGCGGGAGGCGGGGGCCGGGCGGGCTCACCCGGCCCACCCCACGCGCAGCCTCAAGGCCGTTCCGGTATGACAGCCAGCACCCGCCCGGCCGCCGACTCCGGTCCCGGCGACGACGTGCGACCGGCTGCGGCCGTCGCCGGATCCGACCCCGACGAGCCGTCGATCGACGGTACGACCGAGGCCCGGAGCAGCGCCCGCACCGGCCTCGCCGGGCTGGCCGGGGCCGCCACCAACGGTCTGTTCGGCTTCCTGCTGGCGGTCGTCATCACCCGCGGCTACGGCACCGTCGGTTCGGGCGCGTTCTTTGCCGCGATCGGAGTCGTCACCGTCACCGCCGCCGTGTGCACGCTGGGTGCGGAGACCGGGCTGATCTGGACGCTGCCCCGGCGGCGCGCCGGCGGGCGAGGCGACGCCGCCCGCGTGCTCCCGGTGGCGTTCCTGCCGCCGCTGGTGGCAGCCGTCATCGTCGGCCTCGCCGGGGTGTTCGCTGCGGACGCGCTCGCACCCCGCCTGCTGGACGAGCCGGGCGCCGGCGGTACGGCCCTGATCGCGGTCAGCTTCGCAGCGGTGCCGCTGGTGGTGGCGATGACGCTGCTGCTCGCCGTGCTGCGCTGCGTCCGTCCGATTCGGGCGTACGTCGGTGTGCAGTCCGTCCTGGTGCCGGTCGCCCGGCCGGTGCTGGTCGGCGCGGCCGCCGTGGCCAGCGGAGGTGTGCTGGTCGGCATGACCGGCTGGCTGGTCCCGGCGGCGTTCGCTGTCCTGGTCTGCCTGACGCTGGTGGCCGGCCCACTCGGCGTCGGCCGGGGCGCGACGCTGCGTCCCGAGCGGGCCGGCTGGTCGACGTTCTGGCGTTTCGCCCTGCCCCGCGCCGCCTCCGCGGCGATCGACGCCAGCGCCGTGTGGGTGGGCGTGCTGCTCACCTCGGTGCTCGCCGGGCAGGCCGACGCCGGCGTGTTCGGTGCGGTCGGCCGCTACATCCTGGCCGGGCAGCTCGCCATGCAGGGGCTGCGGGTGGCGGTGTCGCCGCAACTGTCCCGGCTGCTCGGGCGCGGCGAGCGGGCCGCCGCGGCGGCGGTGCACCGGCAGCTGACCACCTGGGCGCTGGTGCTGTCCTGGCCGGTCTACCTGCTGCTGGCCGTGTTCGGGCTGGCGTTCCTCCAGCTCTTCGGGCCGGAGTTCACCGCTGGCACCGCCGCGATGACCGTGCTCGCCCTGGCCATGCTGGTCAACACCGGCGTGGGAAACGTGCAGAGCCTGCTGCTGATGGGCGGGCGCAGTGGCCTGCACCTGGCCGCGACGGTGGCCGGGCTGCTGGTCACCGTCTCCCTCGGGCTGTGGCTGATCCCGGAGCACGGCGTGACCGGTGCCGCTGTCGCGTGGGCGGCCGGCATCGCCACCGAGAACCTCACCGCCTTCGGCTGCGCCCGCGCGGTGGTCGGCCAGCCTCTGGTCGACGCGGCGCTGCTGCGCGCGGCGGCCGGGGTGGTCGCCGGGGTGGGGATCGCGGCTCTGGCCGGCGTGCTCACGGGCGGTCGGGGGATTGCCGGCCTGGTGTCGGCGCTGAGTGTGGTGGCCGCCGGTTGCGTCGGCATGTTGACGGTGCCCAGCGTGCGACGGCGCATCCGGGTGACCATGAAACAGCTCCGTGGCGGGGAGGGGGCAGCGCCGGCCGCCGTCGGTGCCGCCACGGCCTCGATGAAGGGCAGGTGAGGTCCTCCGTGTCGTCCATCCGAGACCGGGTGAAGCAACTCGTGCCGACCCAGGTGACCAACCGGGTGAAGGACTCTCTGGTCGACTATGCGGTGCGCACCAGCGACCGCCGGCCACTGCCGGACTTCCTCATCATCGGCACCAAACGGGGCGGCACCACCTCGCTATGGAACTACCTCATCCAGCACCCGCTGGTGCCGCGCCTCTTCCCGGCCTGGAACACCAAGGCCTCGCACTACTTCGAGGAGAACTGGCACCGGGGCGAGGCGTGGTACCGCTCGCACTTCCCGACCGAGCGGCAGCGGGCGGCGCTGGAGAGCCGGCACGGCGGGCCGGTACGGGTCGGTGAGGCCGCCCCGCTCTACATGTTCCACCCGCTGGCAGCGCAACGCGTCGCCATGCTGATCCCGTCGGTGCGGCTGATCGTGCTGCTACGCGACCCGGTCGAGCGGGCGTACTCGCACTGGAACGAACGGCGGACGCACGGCATCGAGCCGCTGGACTTCGCCGACGCCCTGGCCGCCGAGGAGGAGCGGACGGCGGGGGAGCGGGGGCGGCTGATTGCCGAGCCGGAGTATTTCAGCGAGCCCTACGACTGGTACACCTACCGCGCCCGGGGGCGCTACCTGGAGCACCTGGAGCCGTGGCTGGACCGGTTCGACCGGGCGCGGATCCTCTTCCTGCCCAGCGAGGCCCTCTACCGCGACGCCCGCCTCACCTACCGTCGGACGCTGGACTTCCTCGGGCTGCCCCCGTACGACCTGCCCAACTTCAAGGTCTACAACGACCGGCGGTCCGCTCCGCTGGAGCCGGCGCTGCGCACGGAGCTGACCGCGTACTACCGGCCGTACAACGACGCGCTGCGGCAGCGGCTCGGGCTGAACCTCGACTGGCCGGAGCGGGCGGCGTGACCGTCGAGGTCGCCGCGTCCACCGACCCGCGCACCCGGACCGACGGGCTGGGTTGGGTGAGTCGGGCGGTCTTCGGCAACGAGCGGGTCGCGCTGACCGTGGGCGGCGAACCGCCGGCCGGTCACCGCGCGCTGGCCCGGTACGCGGTGGTTCCGTCGCTGGCCCGGGCCCGGTTCCTGCTGCCGCTCGGCGCGCCCCGGGCCACCACGGCGTCGCTGCTGGCGTACAACGCGTTGCGTCCGCCGAAGGTGCGCGCCGTGCGGGCCGCGCTCGGCACCCTGTCCCGGGTCGGGGCGTTACAGCGGGGCTTTCCCACCCTCACCGTCTCGGTGCCGGCCGGCGAGGAGCCCGCCGAGCTGCTGCTGGCCGAGCGGCTCGCCGTTGCCCTCGGCGGCGCGCCGCTGCACGCGGCGTGCGGGGTGCGCCCACCGGACCCGAACCACAAGCCCACCCTTCAGCTCTTCGCGGCCGACGGCCGGCCCCGCGGGTACGCGAAGATCGGTTGGAACGACGCCACCCGGGCGCTGGTCGCCGCCGAGTCCGCCGCGCTGCGCGCATTGGCCGAGGTGACCGGTGTGGCCGACCACCCGGCGACGCCCCGGTTACTGGCCCAGCTCGACTGGGCGGGGCAGGTGGTGGCGGTGGTCGAGCCGTTGCCGTCGCGGGTGCAGGGGGTGCCGGTCACCGACCGGCCGCGGATCGCCGCGCTGCTCGCGGTCGCCCGCAGGGGCCGCCCGGCGGCCCCGCCCCGACCGCTGGCCGGCTCACCGTTCCTCGCCCGGTTGGCCGCCGAGGCGGCCCGGGCGGCGGGCGCGGCTCCGTCCGGTGCGCGGGCGGTCGCCGCGGTGGCCGGACTGGGACGCCGGTACGGGCGCACCACCGTCGAGTTCGGACACTGGCACGGCGACTGGGTGCCGTGGAACCTCGGCCTGCACGACGGACGGCTGGTCGCGTGGGACTGGGAGCACAGTGGGCAGGACGTCCCGCTCGGCTTCGACCTGGCGCACGACGCGTTCCAGCGGGCCGTGGTGCTACGCGCGGAACCGGCTCGCACGGCTGCGGACGCCATCGACGCCCAGCTCGATCGGTACGGGGACCGGTTGGGGCTCGCGCCGGCCCAGCGCCGTCTGGTGGCCGACGCCTACCTGCTGGAGATGTGGCTGCGGACCTGGCGGCTGGCCGACGGCGGAGCGGGCTGGAACGCCGCGCTGCACCCCGCCCTGTTGGACGTCATCGAGAAACGAGATACGGGCTGATTCGGATGGATCGCCACGCCGATGGCTGTTGACCACTGGCTGAGCGTGACGGGAGAATTACTTGTCGTGATGGTGGTCGATGAACCATCGGGCGACCGGCGCGCCGGACGGCCCGGGCGGGAGATCGATCGATTATCCGGTCGCCCTGTACAACGGCCGGCCTGTGATCGGCTTCTGCCTGGCGCCGACCGAAATTCCAAGCGAACTTGTGGGGAGTCGCGTGGACACGAACATTGAGGACGGATGGCTCCCGGTCCTGCTGCTGGTTGGTTCCAGCGGCGGTCACCTGGCCCAACTGCTGGCACTGCGGTCCTGGTACGAGACCTGGCCCCGATGTTGGGTCACCTTCGACACGCCGGAGGCGGTGTCGCTGCTCGCCGGGGAGGACCTGGTGCCGGCACACCATCCGACCACCCGGAACGTGCCGAACCTCCTGCGTAACGCGGTGCTCGCCTGGCGGGTGCTGAGTCGCCGACGGGTCGCCGCGGTGGTCACCACCGGCGCCGGGGTCGCCGTTCCGTTCGTGGTACTGGCCCGGCTGCGCAACGTCCCGACCGTGTACATCGAGGTGTACGACCGGATCGACACCCCCACGTTGACCGCCCGGCTCTGCCGACCGTTTCTCTCCGCGATGCTCGTCCAGTGGGATGAGCAACGTCGGCAGTACCCGGAGGCGACCGTCGTGGGGACGCTGCTGTGAGCGGGGAGGCGACCACCGGCACAGCGCCCGCCGCCCGGCCCGCCCCGCCCCGGGCGGTGCCGCACGCCGCCCACCCGGACTCGGCCCTGGTGCCCCGCCAGCGGGATCGCGCCGACGACGCCCAGCTACGAGTGCTGGTCGCCGTCGGCACCGACAAGCACCCGTTCGACCGGCTGGTGAGCTGGCTGGACGAGTGGCATGTCGAGGCCGCCGACCAGGTCGGGCTCACCGTCCAGCACGGGCACACCCGGGCTCCCGCGCTGCCCGGCGCGGTGCCGTTCCTCGGCCACGACGCGTTGCAGGCCGCGATGGCCGACGTCGACCTGGTGGTCTGCCACGGCGGCCCGGCGACCATCCTGGAGGCCCGCCGGCACGGTCACCTGCCGATCGTGGTCCCACGGGATCCGGCCCACGGCGAGCACGTCGACGACCACCAACTGCTCTTCGCCCGCCGGCTCGGCGCGGCCGGCATGGTCGCGCTCTGCGAGACCCGTCAGGCCCTGCGCGACGCACTGGACGCCGGGCTGGCCGACCCGACCCGTTTCGCGGTCGCCTCCGACCCGCAGGCGCACGACGCGCGGCACGCGGCGGTGGCCCGGGTGGGGCAGATCGTGGACGGGCTGGTCGCCTCCGCATCCGGGCGACGCCGGGCGTGGTGGCGCCCGTGGGAGCGGCCCGGCCGGGGCCAGGGGCGGGACCGATGACGGCACCCACGGTTAGCGTCGTGGTGCCGACCCGGGATCGGCCGGAGTTGCTCCGCGCCGCGGTCCGGGCCATCCTCGACCAGGAGCATCCCGGCGCCATCGAGGTCGTGGTGGTCCAGGACCACTCCGACCCGGACGGGTCGCTGATCGAGTTGGCCCGGCCTGACCGCGCCGTCCGGGTGATCCGTAACGGGCGAACCCCGGGGCTGGCCGGGGCACGCAACTCGGGCACCCTGGCCGCCGAGGGTGAGCTGATCGCGTTCTGCGACGACGACGACGAATGGTTGCCGGGCAAGCTCTCCGCCCAGATCGCCGCGCTCGCCGCAGCGCCGGAGGCCGAGTTTGTCAGCTGCGGCATCCGGGTCAGTTACGACGGGCACACCGTGGACCGGGTGCTCGACAAGGAGCGGGTCGCCCTGGCCGACCTGCTCCGGGACCGGATGACCGAGCTGCATCCGTCCACCTTCCTGATCCGCGCCGCGGCCCTGCGGGACGGGTTCGGGCTGGTCGACGAGGAGATCCCGGGCAGCTACGCAGAGGACTACGAGTTCCTGCTCCGGGCCGCCCGCAGCGCCCCGTTGGTCAACCTGCGCACCCCCTACGTGTCGGTGCGCTGGCACCAGCGGTCGTACTTCGCGCAGCGCTGGGACACCATCTCCGAGGCGTTGCAGTGGTTGTTGGAGCGCTACCCGGAGTTCGGCACCCAGCCGGCCGGCGAGGCGCGCGTTGCCGGGCAGATCGCCTTCGCCCGGGCCGCGTCCGGCGACCGGCAGGGCGCGCTGCGCTGGGCCCGGCGGACCCTCCGGCGCAACCCGCGGGAGCCGCGCGCGTACCTCGCGCTCGCGGTGGCCGGGCGGATGGTCCGGGCCGACGCGGTCCTGCGCACCCTGCACAAGCGGGGCCGAGGCATCTGAGCTCGCGCCCACCGACCGCCCGACCGGTTCGCGTCGTGAACCGCCCCGACACAGCAGACAAGGATGCCGGCTCATGGCACTTCACTCGCTCAGGTTCCGCCTGGTCGACTCGCCGACCTCGCTCGGCGCGAAGCGCCGGGCGAGGCGCGCGGCCTGGCTGTCGGACACGTTCCCCAACCTCGCCGAGATGAGCGTCCTCGACCTCGGCGGGCGGGTGGAGAGCTGGGCCGGGGTGCCGGTACGTCCGGCTCGCGTCCACGTGGTCAACCTGGAGCCGCTGCCGTCGGAGTTGCCGGCGTGGGCCGAGGCGGACCACGCCGACGCCTGCGAGCTGCCGAAGAGCATCCTCAGCCGCCGGTACGACCTCGTCTTCAGCAACAGCGTGCTGGAGCACGTGGGCGGGCACGATCGGCGCCGGCGCATGGCAGAGGCGATTCGCGAGCTGGCACCCGCGTACTGGGTGCAGACGCCGTACCGGTACTTCCCGGTCGAGCCGCACTGGGTGGCGCCTGGCATGCAGTTCCTGCCGGTGCCGGCGCGCGTGGTCGTGGCGCGAAAGTGGCCGTTGGCATACACCCCGGGCAAGTCGTACGAGGCAGCTATCCGGCAGGTCCTCACCACGGAGCTGATCGGCCGGGCGGAGATGCGGCAGCTGTTTCCGGATGCCACCATTCGCAACGAACGACTGCTGGGCCTTACCAAGTCGCTGATTGCGCACCGGAGTTCATAACGGCTTCGCCGCCACCTGGCGCGGGCCGGCCTGGCCGCCAGCCCGGGGGTGCTCGCCCTCGGCGGCGACGGTGCCGAAGGGGGTCGCCGACCCGCTCGCCGGCACGGTGGCCTGGCGGCCGGAGGCGGTGCTCTTCGACGCGCTCTACGACCCGTGGCCGACGCCGCTGGCGGCCGGTCGCCGGCTCGTCTCCGGGCTGGATCTGCTGCTGGCCCAAGCGGTCGGCCAGTTCGAGCAGTTCACCGGGGTCGCCGCGCCCCGGGCCGAGATGGCCGCCGCGCTGGCTGCGGCACGCGCCGCCTGAGGCCGCCCTCCCCACCCGCACCCGCGCGACGTCTTCCCAGAAGCAGAGCCTGGCCACCCGGTTGGCGCCGGCGGTGGATGCCCTGAGCGGCGAGTTCGTCGGCGATGAACCGGTAGCCGAACGCCGGGTCGTCGTGGTGGATGTCCAGCGCGGCGTTGATCAGGTGGACGTTGTCCCAGTCCCGCTGTGAGGCCGGATCTCTACGCCACGCGTAGTAGGCCTGCGGGCTGAAGCCCAGGACCCGGCAGGAGGCGGTGTGCATTCGGTGGAAGTCGCACAGGTCATCGACGTTTCGGACACCCTGAACTGCTCGACGGCGCCATCAGCGAATTCGGCTGGGCCGACGCGGAGCGGTTGGCAGTCCCGTTACGTCGTCACGCTGTGTTTCTCGACGCTGTGGTTGGACTGGCGTCGGCGGTCGCGGCCCTGGGCCTTCGGTTCGGCCCGGCGACAGCCGAGCCGTATAACCGCAGCCATTTTCGTACCAGGCGGGGGCGACGGGTTGAAGATTAGGGCGATCACAGTGTCGGTCGAGGAGTGCGCGAAGATAGACAGCACAATGGTCAACGCGGCCAGGTGGAAGGCCTCGTCGCCAGCGGGGGTGCCGGCCTGGAGCACCAGCAGGCCGTAGACCACCGAGGCGAAGCCCTCCGGGCCGATCCGCATGGCGGCGAACTGCTCGGTGCGGCTCAGGTGTGAGCCGAGGAAGGACACGGCCAGTGCCGCCGGGCGGGCCACCACGATGGCGAGCACCGCGAAGACCCAGCCCGGCGATCAGCTCGCCGAAGTGTTCGAAGCTCTCCCGCTGCCGCTCGCCGAAGGTGGCCTCGACGTTGAGCAGGTGGCGCAGCCGGTCGTTGCCGACCAGGCCGGCGGCGAAGACCGGGTCTGTGGGGGAGAGGATCGCCCCGAGCAGCAGCGCTTTCAGCCAGTCCAACCCCACCACGAAGTACGCCAGCACCGCGGTGATGACCAGGGTCAGCGGCAGGCACCAACCCAGCGCCGGGCCGGGCAGTCGGCAGGGGCCGCCGACCGCAGGTCCGCCCAGCCGACCCGCATGCCGGCGGTGAAGAGCACGGTGAACAGGGCCAGCTCGGCCGGGGTCGACACGATCGGCGTGTGGGCGGTGACCTCCAGCAACCCGGTTGTCTCCGGGTCCAGCACGAACCCGGCGAACAGGAAGAGCACCGCAGTGGAGAGGATGGTCCGGTGGGCCAGGCTGGAGAACAGGACAGCCAGCAGCATTACGGCGGCGAACGCGAAGAGCAGCACCGGAACTCCTGAATCAGGGGTCGACGAAGTCACTGCCGACCAGACTTCCCGGCCCACCGACCTGGTCTTAGGGTTTCCCGTCGCCGGAGGCGTCCGCAGGGCGGGACGCGGCGGGCAGCGCACCGAGCCGGTGGCCAGCCGTGACAGACTGACGGCTGTGTTGCGCTGGTTGACTGCAGGTGAATCGCACGGTCCCGCCCTCGTCGCGCTGCTGGAGGGGGTGCCGGCCGGGATCGAGGTGACCTCCACCGAGATCGCCGACGAGCTGGCCCGCCGGCGGCTGGGCTATGGCCGTGGTGCCCGGATGTCGTTCGAGCGGGACGAGGTCGAGGTGCTCGGCGGCCTGCGGCACGGCGTCAGCCTGGGCAGCCCGGTGGCGATCCGGGTGGGCAACTCCGAGTGGCCGAAGTGGCGCACGGTGATGGCCGCCGACCCGGTGGACCCCGACGAGCTCGCCCGGCAGGCCCGCAATGCCCCGTTGACCCGCCCCCGGCCCGGCCACGCCGACCTCGCCGGCATGCAGAAGTACGGCCACACCGACGCCCGGCCGATCCTGGAGCGGGCCAGCGCCCGGGAGACCGCGGCCCGGGTCGCCGTCGGCACGGTCGCCAAGGCACTGATCCGTCAGGCGCTCGGCATCGAGATCGTCTCGCACGTCGTCGAGCTGGGCCCGGTGGCCGCGAAGCCCGGGCTGCGCCCCACCCCGGAGGACGCCGCCCGGATCGACGCCGACCCGCTGCGCTGCCTCGACCCGGAGGCCAGCGCCCTCATGGTCGCCGAGGTGGACGCCGCGAAGAAGGACGCCGACACCCTCGGCGGCGTGGTCGAGGTGCTGGCGTACGGGGTGCCGCCGGGGCTGGGCAGCCACGTGCAGTGGGACCGCAAGCTCGACGCCCGGCTGGCCACCGCGCTGATGTCGATCCAGGCGATCAAGGGCGTGGAGATCGGCGACGGCTGGCAACAGGCCCGGTCCCGCGGCTCGGAGGCACACGACGAGATCATCCCGTCGGCCACCGGCGTCCGCCGGGTCACCGACCGGGCCGGCGGGCTCGAGGGCGGCATCACCACCGGCGAGCCGCTGCGGGTCCGTGCCGCGATGAAGCCGATCTCGTCCCTGAACCGGGCGCTGGCCACCGTGGACGTCACCACCGGCGAGCCGGCCACCGCGATCAACCAGCGCTCGGACGTCTGCGCCGTGCCCGCCGCGGCGGTGGTCGCCGAGGCGATGGTCGCGCTGGTGCTGGCCGAGGCGGCCACCGAGAAGTTCGGCGGCGACTCGGTCGCCGAGATCCGCCGCAACCTGACCGGCTACCTCGACGCGCTGGTCATCCGCTGATGGCGCCGGTCATCGTGCTCGTCGGCGCGCCCGGCTGCGGCAAGACCACCGTGGGACGGGTGCTCGCCGAGGCCCTCGGGGTGGAGTTCCGCGACACCGACACCGACATCGAGCGGATGGCTGGCAAGCCCATCCCGGAGATCTTCATCGACGAGGGCGAGGAGCACTTCCGTACCCTCGAACGGGCCGCGGTGGCCGCGGCACTGGCGGCCAGCACCGGGGTGCTCGCCCTCGGCGGGGGTGCGGTGCTGGCCGAGGAGAACCGCGCCGCCCTGGTCGGACACCGGGTGGTGCACCTCTCGGTCGAGCTGCCCGACGCGGTCAAGCGGGTCGGGCTCGGCGCCGGTCGGCCGCTGCTGGCGATCAACCCGCGGGCCACCCTCAAGCACCTGATGGATCAGCGCCGGCCGCTCTACACCGAGGTGGCCACCGCGACGGTGCGCACCGACGGTCGGACCCCGGAGGACATCGTCGCCGAGATCGCCGCGCTGCTGCCCCGCTGACCCGGTCAGCCGCCAGCCGGACGGCGGGCGGGGCCGTTGTCGACGAACCGGAAGGTGCTCCGCAGCGGGGCGTCGCCCAGCTCTTCGAGGATCAGGCCGCTGGTGGCGGAGTGCTGCAGGTACGCCGACTCGTTGCTGATCGCGTACGCACCCTTGCCGCTGGCGGTGATCGTGAACTGCTGACCCGGGTTGGCGGTGTCGCAGACCGCCCCCTCGACGGTCAGTGACTCCGTGGTGCGAGGGTTGCGCACCTGCCAGCAGGACGGCACATCGTTGGCGGGATGGCTGTTGGGCTGGCCGTACGCCTTGATCAGGTATTTGTCGCCACCGATCGGCGTCGGGACGAACCGTTGGCGGCCGCTGTCGTCGTCGGCCTCGACGAGCTGGCCGTAGAGCGACACTCCGGACTCGAATGACTGCACCCGGACGATGGCGATCTCCCGTGAACCGGACAGGACGGCGTCGGTCGGACCTGCCGAGGTGGACGGCGGCGGGGTGGACGGCGACGGTGCAGCCACCGTCGCCGTCGCGGGTGCCGAGGCGGAGGGCCCGGCGGAGGCGGCGGGGTCTGCGGGCGGGTCGGCCTGGCAGGCCACCAGCGCCCCGGCGCACGTCAACATCGCCGCGCCGGTAGCCCATTTCACCGTCGACATGCCCAACTCCTCACCCCTGCCCCGCAACTGTCCGCCGGGCATCACCATGGACGCGACGACCGCGCCGACACACCCTCCCACAGGCCTGTCACCGCCCGCCGTTTCACCCCGGCCGGCCTATTTCGCCCGTCGTGGTCGGGTGTGGCGGGCCGGTGGCAGGCACTGCCTCAGCTGCGGGCGATGGCGTCGAGCACGTCGGCCAGGGCCTTGGGCTCGCTGAGCATCGGCCAGTGCCCGGTGGGCAGCTCGAACAGCTGACCACCGGCCAGCCCGGTGAAGAACGGGTGCCCCTGGCCGATCATCTGCTCCACCACCGCCAGCGGGAAGGTGCTGGCGACCAGCGCGGTCGGCACCGGGCGACCACCGGTGCGCCGCACCGGGTCGGTCGCCGCCCGCAGTGGCTGCCCAGTGGCCCGGGCGCGCAGCAGGGCCAGCGTCGGCTCGTCCAGCCCGGCCAGGTTGGCCGGGTCGGCCGCCGGATCCCAGGCCGGCGGCGGCAGCAGGTGACCAGCACCGATGGCGTCCCGCAGCGCCTGCTGCTCCTCGGGTGGCACCGTGTCGAACTGCGCCGTGCCGTCCGGCAGCGGCCCGCTCTCCACGTAGACCACCCGGGCGATCCGGTCCGGGATGCGGTCCGCGGCCTGAGCGACCGGCATGCCACCGCCGGAGTGCCCGACCAGCAGCACCTCCCGCAGGTCCTCGACCTCGATCAACCGGACGATGTCGACGGTGTGCGTCTCCAGGCTCACCTCGGGCCCGGCGAGATGGGCCCGCTCGGCCAACCCGGTCAGCGTCATCGGGTAGACCTCATGCCCCTGCGCGCGCAGCGCACCGGTCACGTCCCGCCATGCCCAGGCACCCAACCAGAACCCCGGTACCAGCACGAACGTCGCCATCTGTCGCTCCTTCTCTCGGTTGTGGCCACGACCGTACGATTGCAACCGGACAGAATCCGCCCGGTTTAGAGGAGTGGTCCGTGTCACATCCTGCGGCTCGGGTGCTGGCCCTGCTCGAACTGCTGCAGACGCGGCACCGGGCGACCGCCGCCGAGCTGGCCGGCCGGCTCGGCGTGGACGAGCGCACCGTGCGCCGGTATGCGGCCACCCTGGTCGAGATGGGCATCCCGGTCACCGCCGACCGGGGCCGCCACGGCGGCTACCGGCTGCACCCCGGGTTCAAGTTGCCGCCGCTGATGCTCACCGACGACGAGGCGGTGGCCGTGCTGCTCGGCCTGGTCGTCGCCGAACGGGTCGGGCTGGGCACCGAGCAGCCGGCCACCGCCACCGCGCTGGCGAAGATCCGGCGGGTGCTGCCGGCGGCGCTCGCCGACCGGTTGGCCGCCGTGCAGGAGCACCTCGGCTTCACCCTGTGGCGCCCCGAGGCGCAGCGGGGGCCGACGTCGGGCACCCTGCTCACCCTGGCCGCGGCCGCCCGACACCGGCAGCGGGTGGCGCTGGACTACCGCTCCTGGCGGGGCGAGCAGTCGCACCGTGAGCTCGACCCATACGGGCTGGTCTTCCACGCCGGCCGCTGGTACGTCACCGGCCACGACCACCGGCGTGGGCAGATCCGCACGTTCCGGCTGGACCGGATCGGCGCCGTGACGCCCGGCGCGGCGACGTTCACCGTGCCGGACGGCTTCGACCCGGTGGCCCGGGTGACCCGGTCGCTGGCCGGCGTGCCGTACACGCACGAGATCGAGGTGCTGCTGGAGACCGACCTGGTCGCCGCCCGCCGCCGCGTCCCGCCCAGCGTGGCCGAGCTGACTGCCACCACCGACGGGGTGCTGCTGCGGGGCCGCGCGGAGAGCCTGCCCGGCGCGGCCGCGCTGCTCGCCGGGCTGGGCTGCCCGTTCACCGTGCGGCACCCGGACGCGCTGCGCGCCGCGGTGGCCGAGCACGCCCGCCTGCTGGCCGACTGGGCCGCCCGGCCAGCAGGTGGGCAGCTGCCCTCACCGCGCCCTCCGCTGGACTAGGCTGCCGGCGATGGACGAGGTGACCCGGATCCCGGTCGGCGGCGAGCGGCCGTACGACGTGCTGGTCGGACGAGACCTGCTGGACACGCTGCCTGGGCTGCTGCCCGGCGCGACCCGCGCGGCGGTGCTGCACGCGCCCCCGCTGAAGGCGCTGGCCGACGCGATCGGCGAGCGGCTGCGCGCGGCCGGCGTCGAGCCGCTGCCGATCGAGGTGCCCGACGCCGAGGCGGGCAAACAGATCGACGTGGCCGCCGAGTGCTGGGACCGGCTCGGTGCGGCCGGTTTCACCCGTACCGACGCGGTGGTCGGGGTCGGCGGCGGCGCGGTGACCGACCTGGCCGGCTTCGTCGCGGCCTGCTGGCTGCGCGGCGTGCGCTGGGTGCCGGTGGCCACCTCGTTGCTGGGCATGGTGGACGCCGCGGTGGGCGGCAAGACCGGGATCAACACCGCCGCCGGCAAGAACCTGGTGGGCGCATTCCACCCACCCGTCGGGGTCCTGGCCGACCTGGCCACCCTGGACAGCCTGCCCGCCACCGACCTGGCGGCCGGGTTGGCCGAGGTGGTCAAATGCGGCTTCATCGCCGACCCGGCGATTCTGGACATGGTCGAGCGTGAGCCGGCGGCGGCCACCGACCCGCGCGGGCCGGTCGCCCGGGAGCTGATCGAGCGGGCGATCCGGGTCAAGGCTGACGTGGTCTCCGGCGACCTGCGTGAGTCGGGCCTGCGGGAGGTGCTCAACTACGGGCACACGCTGGCCCACGCGATCGAGCGGGTCGAGGGCTACCGCTGGCGGCACGGCCACGCCGTCGCCGTCGGCCTGGTGTACGCCGCCGCGCTGGCCCGGCTCGCCGGCCGGCTGGACGCGCCGACCGCCGAGCGGCACCGGAGCGCCCTGGCCGCGCTCGGCCTGCCGGTGAGCTACCCGGCCGACGCCTGGCCGCAGCTCCTGGCCGCGATGCGGGTGGACAAGAAGGCCCGGGGCAGTCAGCTCCGCTTCGTGGTGCTGGACGGGCTGGCCCGCCCGGCGATGTTGGAGGGGCCGGACGACGAGTTGCTCGCGGCCGCCTACCGGGAGGTGGGTGTCGAGTGAGCGCGAGGAGTGAGCCGGGTTTGCGAGCCCCGCAGTCGCGAACGAAAGGTGGCCCGGCGTGAAGGTCTACGTCCTCAACGGGCCGAACCTGCGCCGGTTGGGCTCCCGCGAGCCTGAGGTGTACGGCGCGGCCAGCTACGCCGACCTGGTGGCGCTCTGCGAGCACACCGGCAAGGAGTTGGGGCTCGACGTGACGGTCCGGCAGACCGACGCCGAGCACGAGCTGCTCGGCTGGCTGCACGCCGCCGCCGACGAGGGCGCCGCGGTGGTGCTCAACCCGGCCGCCTGGTCGCACTATTCGTACGCGGTGCGGGACGCCTGCGCGATGCTGCGGGGGCCGTTGGTGGAGGTGCACATCTCCAACATCCATGCCCGCGAGGAATTCCGGCGCCACTCGGTGGTGTCCGCGGTGGCCACTGGGGTGATCTGCGGGCTCGGCATTGACGGTTATCGCCTCGCCCTGCACCATCTGGCCGCCCGCTGAGGGGCCGTCCCGAGCGGGGGCCGGGCGATTCGACGCAGCTAGTAGACTCGTAGGGTCTGTCCGCCAATTGATGATCAAGGCAGGAAATGGCCTCCACCAACGACCTCAAAAACGGCCTGGTACTCAACCTTGACGGCGAGCTCTGGGCCGTCGTCGAGTTCCAGCACGTCAAGCCCGGTAAGGGTGGTGCGTTCGTGCGCACCACGCTGAAGAACGTGCTGTCCGGGAAGGTGGTCGACAAGACCTTCAACGCGGGCACCAAGGTCGAAACCGCGACCGTGGACAAGCGCACGATGCAGTACCTGTACGCCGACGGCGAGGACTACGTCTTCATGGATCTGGAGACCTTCGACCAGATCACCGTTCCCGGGGGCACCGTCGGCGAGGCGGCCAACTACCTCCTCCCCGAGGCCGAGGCGACCGTCGCCACGCACGAGAGCGTCCCGCTCTACATCGAGCTGCCCACCAGCGTCGTGCTGGAGGTCACCTACACCGAGCCGGGTCTGCAGGGCGACCGGTCGACCGGCGGCAACAAGCCGGCCACCGTCGAGACCGGCGCGACCGTGCAGGTGCCGCTCTTCATCACCACCGGCGAGAAGATCAAGGTCGACACGCGCGACGGCCGTTACCTCGGCCGCTCCTGATGGCTGAGGGTCCCAAGCAGCAGATGCCCGCGCGTCGCAAGGCGCGCAAGCGGGCGCTGGACGTCCTCTACGAGGCTGACCTTCGGGACCGGCCCCCGGTCGAGGTGCTCGCCGGCTACCTGCAGCGGATCGAGCAGCCCCGGCCGGAGCACCTGGGCTACGCGGTGGGCCTGATCGAGGGGGTCGCCGAGCACCTGAACCGGATCGACGAGCTGATCGCCAGCTACGCCGAGGGCTGGACGCTGGAGCGGATGCCGGTGGTCGACCGCAACCTCGCCCGGATCGCGGTCTACGAGCTGCTCTACGTCGACGAGATCGACGACGCGGTGGCGATCAGCGAGGCCGTCGAGCTGGCCCGGCAGATGTCCACCGACGACTCGCCGCGCTTCCTCAACGGCATCCTCGGCCGAATCGCCGAGTACGCCACCCGCTGAGCGCACCCGCTCAGCACGCGTACCACAAGAAGAGCCCGTGCCGGATGGCACGGGCCCTTCTTGTGGATCGACGGATCAGGACGCGAAGAACGCCCGCGGGTCGGCGACCAGCACACCGTGCTCGGTGAGCCGCTCGATCAGACCCGACGGCGAGGCGTCGTAGACGATCGCGAGCGCCCGCAGGTCATCGGCGCGGATGGAGAGCACCCGGCCGTTGTAGTCGCCGCGCTGCTGCTGGATGGCGCGGGCGTAGCGGGCGACGTAGGCCAGGTCCTCGGAGGCCTCGTCGTAGAGCCGCTCCAGGTCCAGGACGATCTTGCTGGTGGGCTCGTGACGGACACCACTGCCGTCGGGCAGCAGCTCCGAGACGGGGACGCGGTAGAACTCAGCCAGCTCGGCCAGGCGGGACACCGTCACGGCCCGGTCGCCGCGCTCGTACGAGCCGACCACCACGGCCTTCCACCGCCCGTTCGACTTCTCTTCCACGCCCTGCAGGGAGAGACCCTGCTGCTGGCGGATGGAGCGCAGGCGGGCGCCCAGCGACTTGGCGTATTCAGAGGGCATTCGGACACTCCCAGTGCTGCTCGGGGTTCTCCCGTCGATCGCTACGGAGCGTGACGGTACGGGGATTGCGACACCTGGTCAAGTGGTCGTGACCTTACCGTTGGGGAGCACCGGGGGAGTTATCCCCATTCGCCGGGCCTGATCCGATGCTCAGCGGCCGCCGTCCATCGGCCCGGTGACCACTGGTAACGTGGCGTGAAGCCCCGGCCCAGGTCCGTCCGCGGACGGCCGGAGGTGCCCGACATCCTTTAACGACCCGTCCAGTGAGGCGGGGAAGGAGGCCCGCCGTGGCATACCCACCGGCTGCCCGCTCGTCACCACCGCGACAACCCTCGGTGAAGGTGATCCTCGCCAGCGCCGACGTGCAACGCGTGGTCGACCGCATCGCCCACCAGATCCTGGAGAAGACCCAGGGCGCCGCCGACACGGTGCTGCTCGGGATTCCCACCCGGGGTGCCCCGCTCGCTCGGCGGCTCGCCGCCCGGATCAGCACCTTCGAGGACGTCGCCGTCCCGGTCGGTGTGCTCGACATCACGCTCTACCGCGACGACCTCCGCCGGCACGCCACCCGCGCGGTCGGCCCGACGGAGCTGCCGGCCGGTGGCATCGACGGCAAGCGGGTCATCCTCGTCGACGACGTGCTCTTCTCCGGCCGCACCGTCCGGGCCGCGCTCGACGCGCTCAACGACGTGGGCCGCCCGGCGTCCGTGCAGCTCGCCGTCCTGGTCGACCGCGGCCACCGGGAGCTGCCGATCCGGGCCGACTACGTCGGCAAGAACATCCCGACCTCGCTCGTCGAGAGCGTCAGGGTCACGCTCGCCGAGACCGACGGCGCCGACGAGGTCAAGCTGTACGGGGGGACCACCTCATGATCAGGCACCTGCTCTCCGGCGCGGACCTGGACGCCGACACCGCCACCGAGATCCTGGACACCGCCGCCGAGATGGCCACGGTCGCCGGCCGGGAGATCAAGAAGCTGCCCGCGCTGCGCGGCCGGACCGTGGTGAACCTCTTCTACGAGGACTCCACCCGCACCCGGATCTCCTTCGAGGCGGCGGCGAAGCGGCTCAGCGCCGACGTGATCAACTTTTCCGCGAAGGGGTCCAGCGTCACCAAGGGCGAGAGCCTGAAGGACACCGCGCTGACCCTGCAGGCCATGGGCGCCGACGCCGTGGTCGTCCGGCACCCCGCCTCCGGCGCGCCGCACCGGCTGGCCAACTGGGTGGACGGGTCGGTGGTCAACGCCGGCGACGGCACCCACGAGCACCCCACCCAGGCGCTGCTGGACGCGTACACCATGCGGGCCCGGCTGGGCCGGCTGGCCGGCCTGTCGGTCGCGGTCGTCGGGGACGTGCTGCACTCCCGGGTGGCCCGCTCGAACGTGCTGCTGCTCTCCACCCTCGGCGCCAAGGTCACCCTGGTCGGCCCGCCCACCCTCATCCCGGTGGACATCTCCGCGGCGCTCGCCCCCGGCACCGACGTCTCCTACGACCTCGACTCCGTGCTGCCCAACGTCGACGTGGTGATGATGCTGCGGGTGCAGCGGGAGCGGATGAACGACTCCTACTTCCCCTCCGCCCGCGAGTACGCCCGCCGTTACGGCCTGGACGGGCCGCGGATGCGCCGGCTGCCCGAGCACGCGATCGTCATGCACCCCGGCCCGATGAACCGGGGGATGGAGATCACTCCCGAGGTGGCCGACTCTCCCCGCTCCACCATCGTCGAACAGGTCACCAACGGGGTCTCCGTGCGGATGGCCGTCCTGTACCTGCTGCTCGGAGGGAACAACCGGTGACCGCGTACCTGATCACCAGCGTGAGTGTCGTCGGCTCCGCACCGACCGACCTGCTGATCCGCGACGGCGTGGTTGCCGAGGTCGGCCCGGGGCTGTCCGCACCGGACGCCACGGTGCTCGACGGCACCGGCCTGGTCGCCCTGCCCGGCCTGGTCGACCTGCACACCCACCTGCGCGAGCCCGGTCGAGAGGACGCCGAGACCGTCGAGTCCGGCTCCCGCGCGGCCGCGCTGGGCGGCTACACCGCGGTCTGCGCGATGGCCAACACCTCCCCGGTCGCGGACACCGCCGGCGTGGTCGAGCAGGTCTGGCGGCTCGGCCGGGAGGCCGGGCTGGTCGACGTGCAGCCGATCGGCGCGGTCACCGTCGGGCTGGCCGGCGAGCGCCTGGCCGAGCTGGGCGCGATGGCAGACTCCGCGGCCCGGGTGCGGATCTTCTCCGACGACGGGCACTGCGTCGCCGACCCGAAGCTGATGCGCCGGGCCCTGGAGTACGTCAAGGCGTTCGACGGGATCATCGCCCAGCACGCCGAGGAGCCCAGGCTCACCGAGGGCGCCCAGATGCACGAGGGTGAGGTCTCCACCCGACTCGGGCTGATCGGCTGGCCGGCGGTCGCCGAGGAGGCGATCATCGCCCGGGACGTGCTGCTCGCCGAGCACGTGGGCAGCCGGCTGCACGTCTGCCACGTCTCCACCGCCGGCAGCGTCGAGGTGCTGCGCCAGGCCAAGGCGCGCGGGGTACGGGTCACCGCCGAGGTCACCCCGCACCACCTGCTGCTCACCGACGAGCGGGCGGAGAGCTACGACCCGGTCTTCAAGGTCAACCCGCCGCTGCGCACCGCCGCGGACATCGCCGCGCTGCGCGCCGCGCTCGCCGACGGGGTGCTCGACGTGATCGCCACCGACCACGCCCCGCACGCCGTGGAGGACAAGGAGTGCGAGTGGGCGTACGCCCGGCCGGGGATGCTCGGCCTGGAGACGGCCCTCTCCATCGCGCTGGACGTGCTCGGCCCCGAGTGGGACCTGATCGCCGAGCGGATGTCGCGGACCCCGGCCCGGATCGCCGGGCTGGCCGGCCACGGCGTCGACCCGGCACCCGGCGTGCCGGCCAACCTGACCCTGGTCGACCCGGCCGCCCGCCGCACCATCGACCCGGCGGAGCTGGCCAGTCGCAGTCGCAACACCCCGTACGCCCGCATGACGCTGCCGGGTCGCATCGTGGCGACCTTCCTGCGTGGCGAGCCGACGGTCCTGGACGGAAAGGCAATCAAGTGACCCGCAGACGTTCCGCGATCCTCGTACTCGAGGACGGGCGTACGTTCCACGGCGAGGCGTACGGCAGTGTCGGGGAGACCTTCGGCGAGGCGGTCTTCAACACCGGCATGACCGGCTACCAGGAGACCCTCACCGACCCGTCCTACCACCGGCAGGTGGTGGTGCAGACCGCCCCGCACATCGGCAACACCGGCGTCAACGGCGAGGACGACGAGTCCAGCCGGATCTGGGTGGCCGGGTACGTGGTGCGCGACCCGGCCCGGATCGGTTCGAACTGGCGGGCCACCGGCAGTCTTGAGGACCGGCTCGCCACCGAGGGTGTGGTGGGCATCAGCGGAGTGGACACCCGGGCGCTGACCCGGCACCTGCGGGAGCGGGGCGCCATGCGGGTGGGCATCTCCAGCGTCGACGACGACCCGCGCGGCCTGCTGGCCCGGGTTCGCCAGTCGCCGCAGATGGTCGGCGCGAACCTCTCCGCCGAGGTGACCACCGCCGAGCCGTACGTCGTCGAGGCGGTCGGGGAGCACCGGTTCACCGTGGCGGCGCTGGACCTGGGCATCAAGCGCAACGTGCCGCGCCGGCTCGCCGCGCGTGGGGTGACCACCCACGTGTTGCCGGCCGGGTCGAGCATCGAGGAACTGCTCGCCACCGGCGCCGACGCGATCTTCCTGTCGCCCGGCCCCGGCGACCCGGCCACCGCCGACGGCCCGGTGGCGCTGGCCCGGGAGGCGCTCGTCCGGCGGGTGCCGCTGTTCGGCATCTGCTTCGGCAGCCAGATCCTCGGCCGGGCGCTCGGCTTCGGCACCTACAAGCTGGGCTACGGCCACCGGGGGATCAACCAGCCGGTGCTCGACCGGGCCACCGGCAAGGTGGAGGTGACCAGCCACAACCACGGCTTCGCCGTCCAGGTGCCCGGCGCGGGGCAGGGCGCGGTGGTCCCCGACCAGGTGATCGACACCGATTTCGGCGGCGTTCGGGTCAGCCACGTCTGCCTCAATGACAACGTGGTCGAGGGGCTGCGAGCCGTGGA
The DNA here is from genome assembly GCF_042897975.1 of Micromonospora sp. NPDC000668. NCBI lineage: Bacteria > Bacillati > Actinomycetota > Actinomycetes > Micromonosporales > Micromonosporaceae > Micromonospora > Micromonospora sp. NPDC000668. Next base: position 111,005 of record NZ_JBIAYP010000007.1, on the reverse strand, counting down.
CGTGCCCGCCTTCACCGTTCAGTACCACCCGGAGGCGGCGGCCGGCCCGCACGACGCGGACTACCTCTTCGACCGTTTCGCCGAGCTGATCGAAGGCCGCGGCCTCGACTCGCAGCACAGTGAGGGGCGCAGCAATGCCTAAGCGGACCGATCTCAAGCACATCCTGGTGATCGGCTCCGGGCCGATCGTGATCGGGCAGGCCTGCGAGTTCGACTACTCCGGCACCCAGGCCTGCCGGGTGCTGCGCAGCGAGGGGATCCGGGTCAGCCTGGTCAACTCCAACCCGGCGACGATCATGACCGACCCGGAGTTCGCCGACGCCACCTACGTCGAGCCGATCACCCCGGAGTTCGTGGAGCTGGTCATCGCCAAGGAGCGGCCGGACGCGATCCTGGCCACCCTCGGCGGGCAGACCGCGCTGAACACCGCGGTCGCCCTGCACGAGGCCGGCGTGCTGGAGAAGTACGGCGTGGAGCTGATCGGCGCGAACATCGACGCGATCAACCGGGGCGAGGACCGCCAGCTGTTCAAGGAGATCGTGGCCAAGGCCGGGGTCCGCCTCGGCATCGAGGACCCGGCCGCGCTGGTGCCCCGCTCGCGGGTCTGCCACTCGATGGACGAGGTCGAGGCGACCGTCGCCGAGTTGGGCCTGCCGGTGGTGATCCGGCCGTCGTTCACCATGGGTGGCCTGGGCTCCGGCATGGCGCACACCCCGGAGGACCTGGCCCGCATCGCCGGCGACGGTCTCTCCGCCAGCCCGGTGCACGAGGTGCTCATCGAGGAGAGCGTGCTCGGCTGGAAGGAGTACGAGCTGGAGCTGATGCGCGACCGGCACGACAACGTGGTGGTGGTCTGCTCGATCGAGAACGTCGACCCGATGGGCGTGCACACCGGCGACAGCGTCACCGTGGCCCCGGCCATGACGCTCACCGACCGGGAGTACCAGCACCTGCGTGACCTGGGCATCGCGGTGCTGCGCGAGGTCGGTGTGGACACCGGCGGCTGCAACATCCAGTTCGCGGTCAACCCGGCCGACGGCCGGATCGTCGTGATCGAGATGAACCCGCGGGTGTCCCGCTCCTCGGCGCTGGCCTCCAAGGCGACCGGCTTCCCGATCGCCAAGATCGCCGCCAAGCTGGCCATCGGCTACACCCTCGACGAGATCCCCAACGACATCACGTTGAAGACCCCGGCGGCCTTCGAGCCGACCCTGGACTACGTGGTGGTGAAGATCCCGCGGTTCGCGTTCGAGAAGTTCCCCGGCGCCGACCCGGAGCTGACCACCACGATGAAGTCGGTGGGCGAGGCCATGAGCCTCGGGCGCAACTTCACCGAGGCGCTGAACAAGGCGATGCGCTCGATGGAGACGAAGGAAGCGGGCTTCTGGACGGTGCCGGACCCGGCCGACGCGACGACGGAGAACACCCTCGCCGCGCTGCGGATCCCGCACGACGGCCGGCTGTACACCGTCGAGCGGGCGCTGCGCCTGGGCGCGTCGATCGCCGAGGTCACCGCCGCCTCCGGCGGGATCGACCCGTGGTTCCTGGACCAGATCGCCGCGCTGGTCGAGCTGCGCGCCGAGATCGTGGACGCCCCGGTGCTCGACGCCGAGCTGCTGCGCCGGGCCAAGCGGGCCGGCCTGTCCGACCGGCAGCTCGCCGCGCTGCGGCCGGAACTAGCCGCCGAGGACGGCGTACGGACCCTGCGGCACCGCCTCGACGTGCGCCCGGTCTACAAGACCGTGGACACCTGCGCCGCCGAGTTCGAGGCGACCACGCCGTACCACTACTCCAGCTACGACTCGGAGACCGAGGTCGTGCCGTCGGACCGGCCGAAGGTGCTGATCCTGGGGTCCGGCCCGAACCGGATCGGGCAGGGCATCGAGTTCGACTACTCGTGCGTGCACGCGGTGCAGGCGCTGCGGGCGGCCGGCTTCGAGACCGTCATGGTCAACTGCAACCCGGAGACCGTCTCCACCGACTACGACACCGCCGACCGGCTCTACTTCGAGCCGCTGACCTTCGAGGACGTGCTGGAGGTCTGGCACGCCGAGGAGTCCTCCGGCCGGGCGGCCGGCGGGCCGGGCGTGGTCGGGGTGGTCGTGCAGCTGGGCGGGCAGACGCCGCTGGGGCTGGCGCAGCGGCTCAAGAACGCCGGAGTACCGGTGGTCGGCACCTCCCCGGAGTCGATCCACCTCGCCGAGGAGCGCGGCGCGTTCGGCGCCGTGCTCGCCCGGGCCGGGCTGCGCGCACCGGCGCACGGCATGGCCACCTCCTACGACGAGGCCAAGGCGATCGCCGACGAGATCGGCTACCCGGTGCTGGTCCGGCCGTCGTATGTGCTGGGCGGGCGGGGGATGGAGATTGTCTACGACGACCCGACGCTGCGCGACTACATCGGCCGGGCCACCGACATCTCCCCGGACCACCCCGTGCTGGTGGACCGGTTCCTGGACGACGCCATCGAGATCGACGTGGACGCGCTCTGCGACGCCGACGGCGAGGTCTACATCGGCGGGGTGATGGAGCACATCGAGGAGGCCGGCATCCACTCCGGCGACTCGTCCTGCGCGCTGCCGCCGATCACCCTCGCGGGCTCGCACCTGGCCGAGGTTCGCCGCTACACCGAGGCGATCGCCCGTGGCGTCGGCGTCCGCGGCCTGCTCAACGTGCAGTACGCGCTCAAGGACGACGTGCTCTACGTGCTGGAGGCCAACCCGCGCGCGTCGCGGACCGTCCCGTTCGTCTCCAAGGCGACCGCGGTGCCGCTGGCCAAGGCGGCGGCCCGGATCGCGCTCGGCGCCAGCATCGCCGAGTTGCGCGCCGAGGGTCTGCTCCCGGCGACCGGGGACGGCGGCACGATGCCCGCCGACGCGCCGATCGCGGTCAAGGAGGCGGTGCTGCCGTTCAAGCGCTTCCGTACCCGCTCCGGCAAGGGGATCGACTCGCTGCTCGGGCCGGAGATGAAGTCGACCGGCGAGGTGATGGGGATCGACACCAACTTCGGGCACGCCTTCGCCAAGAGCCAGTCGGCCGCGTACGGCTCGCTGCCCACCGCCGGGAAGATCTTCGTCTCGGTGGCCAACCGGGACAAGCGTGGCATGATCTTCCCGATCAAGCGCCTGGCCGATCTGGGCTTCGAGATCGTGGCGACCACCGGCACCGCCGAGGTGCTGCGTCGGCACGGCATCGCCTGCGAGCAGATCCGCAAGCACTACCAGGCCGGCGAGGGCGACGACGCGGTGTCGCTGATCCTCGGCGGCCACGTGGCGCTGGTGATCAACACGCCGCAGGGCTCGGGTGCCAGCGCCCGCTCGGACGGGTACGAGATTCGCAGTGCCGCGGTCACCGCGGACATCCCCTGCATCACCACGGTCCCCGGCGCCGCCGCGGCCGTGATGGGCATCGAGGCGCGGATCCGTGGCGACATGCAGGTCCGTCCCCTGCAGGACCTGCACGCCACCCTTCGAGCCGCCCAGTGACCGTGTTCGAGCGGGTGGTGCGGCCGCAGTTGTTCCGGGTTGGCGGTGGGGACGCGGAGGCGGCGCACGAGTGGACGTTGCGGCGGCTGGCCGCGCTGTCCCGGCGGCCGATGGCGTTGGCGGCGCTGCGGGCACGGTACGCGGTCCAGGCACCGCGCACGGTGTTCGGCGTGCGGTTCCCCAACCCGGTCGGGCTGGCCGCTGGAATGGACAAGGACGGGGCCGCGCTGCCGGCCTGGCCGGCGCTCGGCTTCGGCTTCGTCGAGGTCGGCACGGTCACCGCGCGGGCACAGCCGGGCAACCCCCGGCCGCGGCTGTTCCGGCTGCCGGCCAGCGAGGCCGTGGTCAACCGGATGGGCTTCAACAACGCCGGCGCCGCCGCACTGGCCGCCCGGCTGACCGCGCTGCCGCGGCCGATCGGCGTGCCGCTGGGCATCTCGTTGGGCAAGTCCAAGGTGACCCCGCTGGACGAGGCGGTCGAGGACTACCTCGCCTCGTACCGGGCGCTGCGCGGGCACGGCGACTACTTCGCGGTGAACGTCTCCTCACCGAACACCCCCGGGCTGCGCTCGTTGCAGGATCGCGCACACCTGGACGCGCTGCTCGCCGCGCTGGTCGGGGAGAAGCCGGTGTTGGTCAAGATCGCCCCTGATCTGACCGAAGCGGCGATCGCCGAGCTGTTGGAGGTCTGCCTGGCCCGGGGCGCGGCCGGGGTGATCGCCACCAACACCACCCTGGCCCGGGACGGGCTCGCCCCGGTGGACGCCGAGCGTGGCGCGCAGGCCGGCGGCCTGTCCGGCCGGCCGCTCACCGGCCGGGCCCGGGAGGTGGTCTCCTTCGTGCACCGGGAGACCGGTGGCCGGCTGCCGATCATCGGGGTCGGCGGAGTGCTGGACCCGGACGACGCGGCGCGGATGTTCGACGCCGGCGCCGCCCTGGTGCAGCTCTACACCGGCTTCATCTACCGGGGCCCCGCCCTGGTCCGTGCCGTCGCCCGCGCGACGGCCGCGTCCCCGGCGCCGGACGCGGTCGCCGGGCGGTGACCGGACCCGGCGTGGGGCGTACGGCGGCCCTGCCCGCCCAGGACTGGAAGGAACGCGCGTGACGCCCGAGGAGATCCTGACCGCCGACCGGGCGCACGTCTGGCATCCGTACACCGCGCTGCCGTCGGCGAACCCGCCGTACGTGGTGCAGAGCGCCGAGGGGGTACGGCTGCGGCTGGCCGACGGGCGGGAGCTGGTGGACGGGATGTCGTCCTGGTGGGCGGCGATCCACGGCTACCGGCACCCGGCGTTGGACGCGGCGGTGACCGACCAGCTCGGCCGGATGAGCCACGTGATGTTCGGCGGGCTCACCCACGAACCCGCGGTCCAGCTCGCCCGGACCCTGGTCGAGCTGAGCCCGGACGGCCTGGAGCACGTGTTCCTGGCCGACTCCGGCTCGGTCAGCGTCGAGGTGGCGGTGAAGATGTGCCTGCAGTACCAGCGGGCCGTCGGCCAACCGCAGCGGCGCCGGCTGGCCACCTGGCGGGGCGGCTACCACGGCGACACGTTCCACCCCATGAGCGTCTGCGACCCGGAGGGCGGGATGCACCACCTCTGGGGCGACGTACTGCCCCGGCAGGTCTTCGCCCCGGTCCCGCCGGGCGGCTTCGCCGACCCGCCCGACGAGGCGTACGTGGCGGAGCTGGTGGACGCGGTCGAGCGGCACGCCGACGAACTGGCCGCGGTGATCGTCGAGCCAGTGGTGCAAGGTGCCGGCGGGATGCGCTTCCACCATCCGGGGTACCTGCGCGTGCTGCGCGAGGTGACCCGCGCGCACGGAGTGCTGCTGATCTTCGACGAGATCGCCACCGGCTTCGGCCGTACCGGGACGATGTTCGCCGCCGAGCACGCCGGGGTGACCCCGGACGTGATGTGCGTGGGCAAGGCGCTCACCGGCGGCTACCTGACCCTGGCGGCGACGCTCTGCACCCCGCGGGTCGCCCGGGCCATCTCCGCCGCGGGCGTGCTGGCGCACGGACCCACCTTCATGGGCAACCCGTTGGCCTGCGCGGTCGCCAACGCCTCCATCGGGCTGCTGCGGGCCGGGGACTGGGCGGCGCAGGTGGAAAGGGTCGGCGGCGGCCTACGCGCCGGGCTGGAGCCGCTGCGCGGCGCGCCGGGCGTGACCGACGTGCGGGTGCTCGGCGCGATCGGGGTGGTCCAGCTCGACCACGAGGTCGACCTCGGCGCGGCCACCGTGGCGGCGGCCGACCAGGGGGTCTGGCTGCGGCCGTTCCGCGACCTGATCTACACGATGCCGCCGTACGTCACCGACGACGCCGACCTGGCCCGGATCGCAGCCGGGGTGGCGGCGGCCGTGGCGGCCGGCTGAGCCACCCTGACCAACGACTCAGGGGTACGCCGGGCGGGGCAGCCGTCCGGACGAGGAGAGGGGAAGTACCGGATGGAAAGCTTCGGCACCCGGCTGCACCGTGCCGTCACCGAGCGGGGGCCGCTGTGTGTCGGCATCGACCCGCATCCCGGTCTGCTGGCCCGCTGGGGGCTCGCCGACGACCTTCAAGGGCTTGACCGGTTCGCCCGGACCGTCGCGGACGCGCTCGGTGACCGGGTTGCGGTGGTCAAGCCTCAGTCGGCCTTTTTCGAGCGATTCGGATCCCGCGGAGTGGCGATTCTTGAGTCAACTATCCGACAGTTACGGGATGCCGGCTCGCTCGTTCTGCTGGACGTCAAGCGCGGCGACATCGGCTCGACGGTCAGCGCGTACGCCGCCGCGTACCTCGATCCATCCAGCCCGCTGTATGTCGACGCGGTCACCGCGAGCCCCTACCTGGGGGTGGGTTCGCTGGCGCCGATGTTCGAGCTGGCCGCCGAGCACGGCGGCGGGGTCTTCGTGCTGGCCCTCACCTCCAACCCCGAGGGCGCCGCCGTGCAGCAGGCCCGCACGGCCGACGGACGCACCGTCGCGCAGACCGTGATCGACGAGATTTCCCAGCTCAACAGGGGTGCGACCCCACTCGGCAGCTTCGGTCTGGTGGTCGGCGCGACCATCGGAGACACCGGTCACGACCTCTCCGGCGTGGGGGGTCCGCTGCTCGCCCCGGGGCTCGGCGCGCAGGGTGCCGGCGCGGCGGATCTGCGCACCGTCTTCGGTCCGAGCCTGGCCAACGTGCTGCCCTCGTACTCCCGTGAGGTGCTCTCGGCGGGCCCCGACGCCGTCGCCCTGCGGGCCGCCGCGGACCGGGTGCTGGCCGAGTGCCGGGCCGTTCTGGCTGCCCGTGACTGACTGACGGCTCGGTCACTCTGCGATGATCACTGCGCGTCCACGTTGCCGAAAGCTCCGTTGACCGCTAGTTTTCCCCGCGCTGGGAACCACGGACCCCTTGGTTCACAGCGACACCACGTTTCACAGATGCGGCGGTGCGCCCCGCCCGCCGCGATAGGGACCTGAGGAGAACTGGTGCCGCTCCCGTCACTGACCCCCGAACAGCGCGCTGCCGCGCTCGAGAAGGCCGCGGAGATCCGCAAGGCCCGTGCCGAGCTGAAGGAGCAGCTCAAGCAGGGCAAGACCACCCTCGGTGCCGTCCTCGAGCGTGCCGAAGGCGACGACGTCGTGGGCAAGCTCAAGGTTTCGGCCGTCCTGCAGGCAATGCCGGGCATCGGCAAGATCCGGGCGACCCAGATCATGGAGAAGCTCAAGATCGCCGACAGCCGTCGCCTGCGCGGCCTCGGCGAGCAGCAGCGCAAGGCACTGCTTGGAGAGTTCGCCGCCAACTGAACCTGGCAGCGTGTAGAAACAAGCAGTGAGCACGGATGACGAGGCGCGCCCGGCGGCTCGGCTCACTGTCCTGTCTGGACCTTCGGGTTCGGGCACGGAGAGTGTCGTCGAGCTTGTCCGGGCGCGTTCTCCGTCCGTGTGGATCCCGGTGCCGGCCACCACCCGGCCACGCCGGGAGACGGAGGTGGACGGGGTCGACCGAGTCTTCCTCGCCCCCACCGAGTTCGACCGCCGGGTGGCCGTCGGCGAGCTGCTGGAGTGGTCCCGGATGGGCCCGCACCGCCGCGGCACCCCGTACCTGCCGCTGCGCGCCCGGCTCGACGCCGGGCAGCCGGTGTTGCTCCCGCTGGACCTGGCGGGCGCCCAGTTGGTCCGGGCGCGGCTACCCAACGCCCGGCTGGTGCTGCTGAGCCCGCCCGGGCACCGCCCCGACCCCGCTGTGGCGGCGGCCTTCGACCACACCGTGGCCCACGACCGCACCGATCGGGCGGTCGAGGAGCTGGTAGGCTTACTCGGTTCTTCTTATCCGGATCCGGCCTGGTCACGCGTGCGTGGCTGACGGCCGACCGCCGTTGAGACTCAGCACCGCGTCCGCGCGGCTCGAAAGACGCAGAGGTTAATTCGTGGGATCCATCGCCAACCCCGAAGGCATCACCAACCCGCCGATCGACGAGCTCCTCGAGAAGACGACGTCGAAGTACGCGCTGGTCATCTTCGCCGCCAAGCGCGCGCGCCAGGTGAACGCCTACTACAGCCAGCTCGGTGAGGGCCTCCTGGAGTACGTCGGCCCGCTCGTCGAGACCACCCCGCAGGAGAAGCCCCTCTCCATCGCCATGCGCGAGATCAACGGGGGCCTGCTCACCGCCGAGCCGACCGACCAGCCGTAAGCCCGCACACGTCGATGTCCGCCGGGATCGTCCTCGGGGTCGGCGGCGGCATCGCCGCCTACAAGGCCTGTGAGCTGCTGCGGCTCTTCACCGAATCGGGCCACCGGGTTCGTGTCGTGCCGACCGCGTCGGCGCTCCGGTTCGTCGGAGCGCCGACCTGGGCGGCGCTCTCCGGCCAACCGGTCGCCGACGACGTCTGGTCCGACGTGCACGAGGTGCCGCACGTCCGGCTCGGCCAGCAGGCCGACCTGGTGGTGGTCGCACCGACCACCGCCGACCTGCTCGCCAAGGCCGCCCACGGGCTCGCCGACGACCTGCTGACCAACACGCTGCTGACCGCGCGCTGCCCGGTGGTGCTGGCCCCGGCCATGCACACCGAGATGTGGGAGCACCCGGCCACCGTGGCCAACGTCGCCACCCTGCGCGCCCGGGGTGTCCGGGTCATCGAGCCGGCCGTCGGCCGACTCACCGGCGTCGACACCGGCAAGGGCCGCCTGCCCGACCCGGCGGAGATCTTCGCGGTCGCCCGTCGGGTCCTCGCCCGGGGCGGGCACGCCCCCGCTGACCTGGTCGGCCGCCGGGTGGTGGTCACCGCGGGGGGCACCCGCGAGCCGCTGGACCCGGTCCGCTTCCTGGGCAACCGCTCCTCCGGCAAGCAGGGCTACGCCTTCGCCCGGGCGGCGGTCGCCCGGGGCGCCCGGGTCACCCTGATCGCGGCGAACGTCTCCCTCACCGACCCCGCCGGGGTCGACCTGGTCCGGGTGGGCACCACCGCCGAGTTGCGGGAGGCCACGCTGAAGGCCGCCGTCGAGGCCGACGCGGTGGTGATGGCGGCGGCTCCGGCCGATTTCCGGCCGGCGACGTACGCGGCTGGCAAAATCAAGAAGTCGGACGATGGCGTCGCACCCACCATCGAGCTCGTCACGAACCCGGACATCGCGGCGGAGCTCGGCCAGCGCAAACGACCGGAGCAGCTGCTGGTGGTGTTCGCCGCCGAGACCGGCGAGGCCGAGGCCAACGGACGGGCGAAACTCGCCCGGAAGCGGGCCGACCTGATCGTGGTCAACGAGGTAGGGCCGGACAAGGTCTTCGGCGCCGACACCAACACGGTGACGGTGATCGGCGCGGACGGCTCGGTCACCCGACTGCCCGAGCAGGCCAAGGAGGACGTGGCCGACATCGTATGGGATCTCGTCGTGGCGCGGCTGCCCGGCCGCTCCTGACGGGTGGAACAAGGCGCGACCGACCCCGACACCCGCCGCAGTGGTGACTACACTGCCGCGGAATGACTTCACACGCTTAGGAGTGCCGTGACACGCCGCCTCTTTACGTCCGAATCGGTCACGGAAGGCCACCCGGACAAGATCGCCGACCAGATCAGCGATGGCATCCTCGACGCGCTACTCACCGAAGACCCGCACAGCCGGGTGGCGGTCGAGACCATGATCACCACCGGCCAGGTCCACATCGCCGGTGAGGTGACCACCAAGGCCTACGCCGACATCCCCACCATCGTGCGCCGGACCATCCTCGACATCGGCTACGACTCCTCGAAGAAGGGGTTCGACGGCGCATCCTGCGGGGTCAGCGTCTCCATCGGCGCGCAGTCCGAGGACATCGCGCAGGGCGTGGACAACGCCTTCGAGCTGCGTACCGGGGCGTCGGAGAGCGCGCTGGACGCGCAGGGCGCCGGGGACCAGGGCATGATGTTCGGCTTTGCCTGCTCCGAGACGCCCGAGCTGATGCCGCTGCCGATCGCGCTGGCGCACCGGCTGGCACGCCGACTGGCCGCAGTGCGCAAGGACGGGACCATCCCGTACCTGCGGCCCGACGGCAAGACCCAGGTGACCATCGAGTACGAGGGGCTGCGCCCGGTCCGGCTGAACACCGTGGTCGTGTCCAGCCAGCACGCCGCGGACATCTCGCTGGAGTCGCTGCTCACCCCGGACGTGCGCGACCACGTCATCGCCCCGGAGCTGGAGAGCCTCGGTCTGGACACCGACGGCTACCGGCTGCTGGTCAACCCGACCGGCCGGTTCGAGATCGGCGGGCCGATGGGTGACGCCGGCCTGACCGGCCGCAAGATCATCGTCGACACCTACGGCGGGTACGCCCGGCACGGTGGCGGCGCGTTCTCCGGCAAGGACCCGTCCAAGGTGGACCGGTCGGCCGCGTACGCGATGCGCTGGGTGGCCAAGAACGTGGTCGCCGCCGGCCTGGCCGAGCGGTGCGAGGCCCAGGTCGCGTACGCCATCGGCAAGGCCCACCCGGTGAGCCTGTTCATCGAGACGTTCGGCACCGAGACCGTGCCGGTCGCCTCGATCGAGAAGGCCGTCAACGAGGTGTTCGACCTGCGCCCGGCCGCGATCATCCGGGACCTCAACCTGCTCCGCCCGATCTACCAGCAGACCGCCGCGTACGGCCACTTCGGCCGGGAGCTGCCGGACCTGACCTGGGAGAGCACCGACCGGGCCGCCGACCTCAAGTCGGCCGCGGGAGCCTGACCGCCACCAGGCGCAGCGACCGGCGACCCGCGGATGGGTCGCCGGTCGCTCGCGTCTGCGTGGATGTTCCGCTGGCGCACCTGGACCGGCCGTTCGACTACCTGGTGCCCGCCGAGCTGGACGACGTGGCGGTGCCCGGCACCCGGGTGAAGGTGCGCTTCGCCGGGCAACTCGTCGACGGCTGGCTGCTGGCCCGCGCCGACGACTCCGGGCACACCGGTCGGCTCGCCTACCTGGAGAAGGTGGTCTCGCCGGAGCCGGTGCTGGCGCCCGAGATCGCCCGGCTGGCCCGGGCGGTCGCCGACCGGTACGCGGGCAGCCTCGCCGACGTGCTCCGGCTGGCCGTGCCACCCCGGCACGCCCGGGTCGAGAAGGAGCCCCGTGGCGGCGGCGCGTCCACCCCACCAGAAGTCGCCCCCGACCGGGCCGCCGCCGCGCCCGCCGACCCCGCGGACGTGCAGCCCGCGACCGTTGACCCCGCGACCATGCAGCCCGGGACCATCGACCCGGCGGCCGCCGAGCCCGCGGCCGTGCAGCCCGGGACCGTCGAGCCCGCGACCGTGCGGCCCGGGACCGTCGAGCCCGCGACCGTGCGGCCCGGGACCGTCGAGCCCGCGACCGTCGAGCCCGCCGGGGTCGGGGGAGCGGTCGACCCGCGCGGGTGGCGGGACTACCCGACCGGGCCGGCCCTGCTGCGCGCGCTCACCGACGGCCGGGCACCTCGCGCGGTCTGGTCGGCGCTGCCCGGCGAGGACTGGGCCGCCCGCTACGCCGACGCGGTCGCCGCGACCGTCGCCGGCGGACGCGGCGCGGTGGTCGTGGTGGCCGACGCCCGCGACCTCGATCGGCTGGACGTCGCGCTCACTGCCGTGCTCGGCCCGGGGCGGCACGTCAGCCTCTCCGCCGCGCTCGGTCCGGCCCGCCGCTACCGGGCGTTCCTCGCCGCCCGGCGCGGGGAGGTGCCGGTGGTGATCGGTACCCGGGCGGCGATGTTCGCCCCGGTGGACCGGCTCGGTCTGGTCGCCGTCTGGGACGACGGGGACGACCTGCACTCCGAGCCCCGGGCGCCTTATCCGCACGCCCGCGACGTGCTGCTCACCCGCGCCCAGCTCGCCGAGGCCGGCGCGCTGGTCGGCGGGTACGCCCGTACCGCCGAGGCGCAGCTGCTGCTGGAGACCGGTTGGGCCCGGGAGGTGGTCGCTGACCGGGCGACCGTGCGGGCCCGGATCCCGGCCATCGCGCCGACCGGCGACGACCCGCAGCTGGCCCGCGATCCCGGGGCGGCTACCGCCCGGCTGCCCAGCCTGGCCTGGACGGCCGCCCGCGACGCCGTCCGGGCGGACCTGCCGGTGCTGGTGCAGGTGCCCCGGCGCGGCTACCTGCCCTCGATCTCCTGCGCGGACTGTCGCACCCCGGCCCGCTGCGCGCACTGCGCCGGACCGCTCGCGCTGCCCTCGGCCGGCGGCACCCCGGCCTGCCGCTGGTGCGCCCGGGTGGCCGCCGCGTACGCCTGCCCGCAGTGCGGTGGGCGGCGCCTGCGGGCCGCGGTGACCGGCGCCCGGCGTACCGCCGAGGAGCTGGGCCGAGCGTTTCCCGGTGTGCCGGTGCGCACCTCGGGGCGGGAGGAGGTGCTGACCGACGTGCCCGGTGGGGCGGCCCTGGTGGTCGCCACGCCGGGCGCCGAGCCGGTCGCCGAGGGCGGCTACGGCGCGGTGCTGCTGCTCGACTCGTGGGCCCTGCTGACCCGGGCCGACCTGCGTGCCGGGGAGGAGGCGCTGCGCCGCTGGCTGGCCGCCGCGGCACTGGCCCGCCCGGCACCGGCCGGCCGGGTGGTGGTGGTCGCCGACGGCGCGCTCGCCCCGGTGCAGGCGCTGCTGCGCTGGGACGCCGGCTGGTTCGCTGGCCGTGAGCTGGCCGAGCGCCGTGAGCTGGGCTTTCCGCCGGCGGTGCGGATGGCCAGCGTCACCGGCCCGGCCGAGGCCGTGGCCGACCTGCTCGCGGCGGCCCGGCTGCCGGACGACGCCGAGGTGCTCGGGCCGGTGCCGGCCGAGGAGGGCCGGGAGCGGATGCTGGTACGGGTGCCCCGGGCCCGGGCTGCCGCGCTGGCCGAGGCGCTGCACTCGGCCGCCGGGGTGCGCGCCGCCCGGAAGGCAGCCGATCCGGTCCGCCTTCAGGTCGATCCGTTGAGCATGTTCTGACCGTGTCGGCCGGCGTCGAAGGCCGCCGGACCTGGTCCGGGACGGTGGTCCTCGCACACCGCGTCCGGCAAAGCGGTGGCGCCGGAGTGGTAGCATCGCCCGTCATGCCAAGGCGTACGACGGCTCCAGGTCGCGACGGGGCGTCAGACGCGCCGAGCTGGGGCCCTCGCAGGATGGCGGGAATGCGTCAGTCGGGCGCGATGTCGATGATGTCTTCAATGAGCCGGTGATCAGGGGTGGACCAGTCGTGACCGTTGGACAATCGATCGTCTTCAACGGCGACCTCGGCAGCGGCAAGAGCACCGTGTCGGTCGAGATCGCCAAGCGGCTGGGCATGCGCCGGGTCAGCGTGGGTGACCTCTACCGCGAGATGGCGCAGCAGCGGCAGATGACCGCCCTGCAGCTCAACCTGCACGCCGAGCTTGACCAGGCCGTCGACGGCTACGTCGACCAGCTTCAGCGCGACATCGCCGCCTCCGGCGAGCGCCTCGTCATGGACTCCCGGCTGGCCTGGCACTTCTTCACCGACGCGCTCAAGGTGCACATGATCACCGAGCCGGGTGAGGCGGCCCGCCGGGTGCTGGCCCGTCCGTCTGGGCCGGCGGAGAGCTACGCCTCGCTGGAGGAGGCCACCGCCAAGCTGCGCGAGCGCAGTGAGAGCGAGCGCAGCCGGTTCATCATCCGGTACGGGGTGGACAAGGCACGGCTGCGCAACTACGACCTGATCTGTGACACCACCCGGGCCTCCGCCGCCGAGGTGATCGAGCACATCATCGCCGCGTACGAGGGGAAGCTCGGCGCCGAGGTGCTGCGCGACGGCCCACCGCTGCTGCTGCTGGACCCGGCCCGGGTCTACCCGACCGAGGACATCGCCACCCTGCGTGGGCTGTGGGACACCGAGTTCGTCGGCGACGTGGCCGAGGCCGGCGACGAGGGGCTGGAGCCCCTGAAGATCGGGTTCACCGGCGAGTACTTCTTCGTCGTCGACGGGCACCGCCGGCTCAGCGCCGCCCTGCAGAACGGCTTCTCGATGGTCCCCGCCCAGCTCGTCGCGGAGGTCGACGAGCCGGTGGTGGGCGGGATGAGCGCCATCGACTACTTCGCCGCGCAGGTGCGCCCCGGCCTGGTGTACGACTGGGAGGCGGCCCACAAGATCCAGCTGCCGCTGCCGGAACCCGCGCTGCTCGCCGGCGACGCGGTCCTCGCCGGGGACCCGGGCGCCAGCGTCTGAGCCTGCGAAGGCGGGCCTCGACCCTCGGCATGTGAGCCCGCAGGGGCGTCCTGACCACTGGAGCCTGAGCCCGCAGCGGGCCGGATCGGCGTCGTCACCCCGGCCGGGGGGCTGCCGATCGTGGACGCCATCGGGATGATGGAGCCTCCGACGCATCGACGGGGGAGGCCGGCCATGGAGGCTGCCGAGGCGCTCACACTGCTCATGTCACCGCAGGGGCGGATCGATCCGTACCCGACGTACGAGCGGCTGCGCGCGCACGGGCCGGTGGTGGAGGCGCTGCCGGGCATGTACGTCGTGACCGGCTACGCGGAGGCCGACGAGCTGCTGCGCGACCCCCGGCTCGTGGTGCTGGACGACGCGCTGCGGGACGAGGTCTGGCCGGACTGGCGGGAGAGCCCGGCGGTGGCGTCGATCGCCCGGTCCATGCTGCGGACCAACCCGCCCGACCACAGCCGGATGCGCCGGCTCGCCGCCGGCGCGTTCACCCCGCGCCGGATCGCCAGCATGCGCGACGTGGTGCGCGCCCAGGCCGAGGATCTGCTCGACGAGATGTGCCACCGGGCCAGGGACGGCGCACCGGTCGACATGCTGTCCGACTTCGCGTACCCCCTGCCGGTGGGGGTGATCTGCGCGCTGCTCGGCGTACCGGCGGCCGACCGACCGCTGTTCCGCCGCTGGGCCAGCGACCTGACCGGGGTGCTGGAGCCGGAGATCACCCTTGAGGAGCTGGCCGTCGCCGACGCCGGCGCCACCGAACTGCGCGACTACTTCGTCGAGCTGGTCGTCGCCCGGCGCAACGCCCCGGCCGACGACCTGACCACGGCGCTGGTCCAGGTGCACGACGCCGACGGCGATCGGCTCACCGGCCACGAGCTGCTGGCCAACCTGGTGGTGCTGCTCGTCGCCGGCTTCGAGACCACCACCAACCTGCTCGGCAACGGGCTGGTGGTGCTGCTGGGGCACCCCGAGGCCGCCGCCGCGCTGCGCGCCGACCCCGGGCTCGCCCCGGCATACGTCGAGGAGCTGCTGCGCTACGACTCGCCGGTGCAGCTGACCACCCGGACCAGCAGCGCGCCGGTGCGCTGCGGCGGGCTCGACCTGCCGGCCGGCAGCGTGACGCTGCTGCTGCTCGGCGCGGCCAACCGGGACCCGCGCCGGTTCCCCTACCCGCAGCGCTTCGACCCGACCCGCGACCAGGCGCACCCGCTCTCCTTCGGCGCCGGCCCGCACTACTGTCTCGGCGCCGGGCTGGCCCGGCTGGAGGCGCAGCTCGCCTTCCCGTTGCTGCTGCGCCGGCTGCCCGAATTGGCCCTGGCCGGGACGCCCCAGCACCGGACCCGGCTGACCCTGCGCGGCTACCAGAGCCTGCCGGTGACGCTGGGCACACCGGCGGCGGCCGATCGAGGTACGCCGGCCGGTGCCGGCCCGAGCACTCCGTAGACTGGTACGGCACCGCTCGTCCCACCCATGAAGGAGCCCTCCCGCGTGACCGTTCAGCCCATCCGTCTGTTTGGGGATCCGGTGCTGCGCACGCCGGCCGATCCGGTGGTCGACTTCGACGCCGAGCTGCGTAGGCTCGTCGCCGACCTGACCGACACGATGCGTGAGCAGAATGGTGCCGGCCTGGCCGCCCCGCAGCTCGGTGTGAGCCTGCGGGTGTTCACTTTCGACGTCGACGACGTGCTCGGGCACCTGATCAACCCGGTGCTCGAATTCCCCGACGAGGAGGAGCAGGACGGCCCCGAGGGCTGCCTGTCCATCCCCGGGCTCTACTTCGACACCAAGCGCCGACAGAACGTCATCGCCAAGGGCTTCAGCTCGTTCGGCGACCCGGTGCAGATCGTCGGCACCGGCCTGATGGCGCGCTGCGTGCAGCACGAGACCGACCACCTCGACGGTGTGCTCTTCCTCGACCGACTGGACCCGGAGGGGCGCAAGGAAGCGATGAAGGCGATCCGCCAGGCCGAGTGGTACGACGCGGCAGCTCCGCCGGTGGTCAAGCTGAGCCCGCACATCTCCGACCCGTTCGGCCTGGGCCGGTGACCGCGATGCGTGTGATCTTCGCCGGTACGCCGGCCGTCGCTGTGCCCGCCCTGGCCGCCGTCGCCGCCTCCCGACACGAGCTGGTCGGCGTCGTCACCCGGCCCGACGCGCCCGCCGGACGCGGGCGCGGCCTGTCCCGTTCCCCGGTCGGCGAGTGGGCCGACGAGCACGGCGTCGAGGTGCTCACCCCGGCCCGCCCCCGTGACCCGGAGTTCCTCGACCGGCTACGCGAGCTCGCACCGGACTGCGTACCGGTGGTCGCCTACGGCGCGCTGGTGCCGCCGGCCGCACTGGAGATCCCCCGGTACGGCTGGATCAACCTGCACTTCTCGCTGCTGCCCGCCTGGCGCGGCGCCGCGCCCGTGCAGCACGCCGTGCTGCACGGTGACGAGCTGACCGGGGCCAGCGTCTTCCAACTGGAGCAGGGCCTGGAC
Organism: Micromonospora sp. NPDC000668; assembly: GCF_042897975.1. Taxonomy (NCBI): domain Bacteria; kingdom Bacillati; phylum Actinomycetota; class Actinomycetes; order Micromonosporales; family Micromonosporaceae; genus Micromonospora; species Micromonospora sp. NPDC000668. The sequence goes on along the minus strand of NZ_JBIAYP010000007.1, from coordinate 94,443 downwards.
ACGGGCCCGGTCTTCGGCACCCTGACCGACGAGATCCGTGCCGGCGACACCTCCGGCGACCTGCTGGAGCGGCTCGCCGAATCCGGCGCAGGGCTGCTGGTGGCGGTGCTCGACGCGATCGCCGACGGCACCGCGCGGGCCGAGCCGCAGCCGGCCGACGGAGTGACGTTGGCACCGAAACTGACCGTAGAGGACGCCCGCGTGCGCTGGACCGACCCTGCTTTCGCGGTGGACCGACGGGTCCGGGCCTGTACCCCGGCTCCGGGCGCCTGGACGACCTTCCGCGGCGAGCGGGTGAAGCTCGGCCCGGTCGTGGCGGCGGCCGACGGCCCCGACCTGAAGCCGGGGGAGCTGCTGGTGGAGAAGGCCCGGGTGCTGGCCGGCACGGCCACCGTGCCGGTGCGGCTGGGTGAGGTCCGGGCCGCGGGCAAGCGGGCCATGCCGGCCACCGACTGGGCGCGCGGCGTCCGGGTCAGCACCGGCGAGGACTTCGCGTGACGGCCCCGGAGGGGACGCGCCCGACGCGCGGTGGCCCGTCGACCGGTCGCGGCGGTGACCGCCGGCCGGTCCGGCCGCCGTTGGACCGGCCACGGCGTGCGGCGTACGAGGCGGTCGCCGCGGTGCACCGCGACGACGCGTTCGCCAACCTGGTGCTGCCCATCATCCTGCGCGAGGAGGGGCTGTACGGCCGGGACGCGGCGTTCGCCACCGAGCTGACCTACGGCACTCTGCGCCACCTGGGCACCCTGGACGCGATCCTGACCGAGGCGGCGGGCCGGGACGTGGCCCGGATCGACCCGCCGGTGCGTGACGCCCTGCGGATCGGGGCGTACCAGCTGCTGCACACCCGGGTGCCGGCGCACGCCGCCGTCTCGTCGACCGTGGACCTGGTCCGCGCCGTCGCGCCGGGCGCCACCGGGTTCGCCAACGCGGTGCTTCGGGAGGTGTCCACCCTCGACGTGGACGGTTGGGTGGCGAAGCTCGCCCCGCCGATGGAGACCGACCCGGTCGGGCACCTGTCGCTGGCGTACAGCCATCCGCAGTGGATCGTCCGGGCCTTCTCCGAGGCGCTCGGCGGCGACCTGGGCGAGACGGCCCGGCTGCTGATCGAGGACAATGAGCGCCCACCGGTGCACCTGTGCGCCCGGCCCGGTCTGATCGATCCGGTCGAGCTGGCCGACCAGGTCGGCGGGGCGCCCGGCGCCTTCTCGCCGTACGCCGTCTACCTGCCCGGCGGCGCGCCGGGCGACGTGCCGGCGGTGGTCGACGGCCGGGCCCACGTCCAGGACGAGGGCTCCCAGCTGGTGGCCAGCGCACTCGCCGACGCGCCGCTGGACGGCCCGGACGGGCGCTGGCTGGATCTGTGCGCCGGTCCCGGCGGCAAGGCCGGGCTGCTCGGCGCGCTGGCCGCGCAGCGTGGCGCCCGGGTGACCGCGGTGGAGGTGGCCGAGCACCGGGCCCGGCTGGTTTCCCAGGCGACCCGGGGCCTGCCGGTGACCGTGCTGGCAATGGACGGCCGTGAGGTCGGCGCGGACCCGAAGCTCCCGGAGGGGCACTTCGACCGGGTGCTGGTGGATGCGCCGTGCACCGGGCTGGGGTCGCTGCGCCGCCGGCCCGAGTCGCGGTGGCGTCGCCAGCCCTCCGATCTGCCGCCGTTGACCCGGTTGCAGCGGGAGTTGCTCGGCGCTGCGCTGCGCGCGGTCCGTCCGGGTGGCCTGGTCGCCTACGTCACCTGCTCGCCGCACACCGTGGAGACGCACGTGACGGTGACCGAGGCGGCTCGCCGTAGCGGGGTGCCGGTGGACTTCGTCGACGCCCGGCCGCTGCTGCCGGCCGGTATGCCTGGTCTGGGCGACGGGCCCACCGTGCAGCTCTGGCCGCACCGGCACGGCACCGACGCGATGTTCCTCGCCGTCCTGCGCCGGGGCTGAGTCGTTCCACGCCGGGGCTGAGCCGTCCCGGCGACGCGCACCGCACCCGGCCGCCCGGCCGGGTGCGGGTGCCCGGCCGGTCAGGTGACCGGGAGGCCTTTGGTGCCAGCGCCCTTCAGCGAGCGGGTCAGGTTCCGGTCGCTGACCCAGAGGAAGCACTGCACGCCACGGTTGCCGTTCTTCCACTCCTGCTCGTACGGCTGGTAGTAGATCGTCCCGGCGCGGAAGTCGAGCTCGGCGTTGTCCGGCACCTTCACGTACTTCGCGGTCATCGTCTGGCAGGCCCGGTGGGTCCGCTTGGTCGTGCGGTTGAACTCGGCGTAGCTGATGTCCGGTGCCCGCCAGATCCCGACGAACTCGGCGTGGTGCTTGGCGGTGCAGGAGACCGGCTCCATGGCGTCGATGTCGTCCTTGACCAGCTTCGGGTTGAAGCAGCGGTACGCCAGCGGCGCGGCGCCGGTCAGCGCACCCCGGAGGCTGCCGGTGCGCAGGTCGACGGCGGTGTCGTCGATGCTGGCGAGCTCGGTGACGTCACAGCGGTACCAGCGGGCTCCGCCGGCCCAGGCGGGCGGCGAGGGCAGCACGACGGTCAGGCCGAGGCGACCGGAGCGCCAGTCGGCACCCACCGCCTTGCTGACCTCCGTCTCGCAGCCGGCCTGCGCGGTCCGCATGCCGGCCGAGCCGGCCGGCGGGGGCGTGCCGCGTTCCGCGCCCGGGCCGGTGAGCGTGCCGACGTGCACGGTCTCCACCCGGTGTGCTTCGGTGCACGCCACCGGGTTGTAGCCGGTCAGGAAGCCGACCTGCTGGGAGGAGTGGTGGCAGACATCGGCGGCGGGAACGAACTGCTGCGCCGCGACGGGTGCCGGCCAGTCATCGATGAGGTCCCGGTCGACTCCGGCGGGTGCGCCGCACCCGGCCAGCGCCAGGGTCACCGCCGCGCCCACGGCGACCGCCGCCAACCACCGTCGCATCCCCGACCTCCTGCCGCTGGTGGTCTCCGGCCGGCCCCCAGCCGGTCGGTAGCGCCACGGCGCAGCAGCATACGGCACCGGTACTCAGATCGCGGGTAGTCCCTCCGGGCCGGCACCGCGCATCGAGCGGGTGAGTTTGCGGTCGTCGCTCCACAGGAAACAGCGCACGCCGCGGTCGCCCTCCTCCCACTCCCGCTGCGACGGTGGGTAGTAGATGGACCCGGCCCGGTACGGCAGGTCGCTGTTGTTCGGTACGGCGGCGTACGCGGCGATCAACGCCATGCAGCGCCGGTGTGCCTGCTCGGCGGAGCGGGCGAACTCCGCCCAGGTCATCTCCCGTTCCACGTAGACGCCGACGAACTCGGCGCGGTGCGGCTCGGTGCAGAGCACCGGCGCCATGTAGTTGAGGTTGTCGCCGATCAGCTTGGGGTCGAAGCAGCGGTGGGTCAGGGGGGTGTCGCCGATCAACGCGCCGCGCAGGCTGCCGGTGCGGTTCACCGCCCTGGTGTTGTCGATGCTGTCGGTCTCGCTGAGGTCGCAGCGGAACCAACGCGCGCCGCCGGCCCACGCCGGGACGGTGGGCAGCGAGATGGACAGGGTGAGACGTGCCGTGTGCCAGTCGCCGCCGAGCACCTCCCGGGCCCGCTGGTCGCACTCGGCGCGGGCGGTGCGCAGCGCCGACGAACCGGGCTCCGGTCGGGTGTCGGCCAGCGCGACCGGGCCGGTGAAGGCGCCGACGTGGATGGCCTCGGCCAGGTGGTTGCGCGCGCAGTCCACCGTCTCGTACGTGCTGGCCTGCACGATCGAGGTGATCCGGGGCAGGCAGGTGTCGGTGGCGGGGGTGAACGGCTTCGGGGCCGCGAGGGCCGGCCAGTCGTCGGTGAGATCACCGTCCGCGCCCCGCGCCGGCCCGCAGCCGGCCAGCAGCATCGTCGTGACGCCGGCCAGCGCCAGCGTTCCGAGCCACCGTCGCATCGTCCGCCCTCCCCGGGAGCTGGCGGCCGGTGACCGCGCCCCGCGGCGAGACCCCGGCGGGCGTGCAACCTCTGGCACCGTCCCGGTTGGAGTGTCGTCGCGTTTCCGTCGATCGGCCAGCCGCTGATGTCTGTTCGTCCGGATTCGGCGGTCCGGACCGGCCAATTCTGCACCACTGGTCACCGCCGGATCACAGCGCGTCGGCCATGGTGCCGCGCTGCGGGCGGCGGGTGGCCGCGTTCGTACACTGACCCCGTGACCGTACCGCCGCCGATCGTCGCGCCGAGCATTCTGGCCGCCGATTTCGCCCACCTCGCCGAAGAAGTCCGCGCCGTCGAGGACGCCGCGGACTGGTTGCACGTAGACGTGATGGACAACCATTTCGTGCCGAACCTGACCATCGGGCTGCCCGTGGTGCAGAGCCTGCGGGCCGTCACCGCCATGCCGTTCGACGTGCACCTGATGATCGAGGACCCACGTCGGTGGGCCCCCGGCTACGCCGACGCCGGGGCGTACAACGTCACCTTCCACGCCGAGGCGTGCGACGACCCGGTGGCGCTGGCCAAGGACCTGCGCTCGGCCGGCGCGAAGGCCGGGCTGGCCATCGACCGGGACACCCCGATCGAGCCGTACCTGGACCTGCTGCCCAGCTTCGACACCCTGCTGATCATGACCATCAAGGCCGGCTTCGGTGGGCAGCGGTTCATCCCGCAGTTGCTGGACAAGGTCCGTGCCGCCCGCCGGCACGTCGCCGCCGGGCATCTGGAGCTGCGCATCGAGGTGGACGGCGGGATCGCCGCCGACACCATCGAGCAGGCCGCCGCCGCCGGCGCCGACGCGTTCGTGGCCGGCACCGCCGTCTACGGCGCCGCCGACCCGGCGGAGGCGGTACGGCACCTGCGGGCGCTGGCGGAACGCGCGGCTCCCGGGGCCTGAGATGGACCCCGACGGCGATCGCAAGGACATCATCCTCGTCGTCGACGACGACGAGGACATCGCCCGTTTCGTCGAGTTCAACCTGCGGCTGCACGGCTTCGAGGTGATCCACGCCAACGACGGCCAGGAGGCGTTGGAGGTCATCGAGCGGCAGCGGCCGGACCTGGCTGTGGTCGACCTGATGATGCCCCGGATCGACGGGTTGGAGCTGACCCGGAGGCTGCGGGCCGACCCGATGACCTCTGCCCTGCCGGTGATCATGTTGACGGCCAAGGGGATGACCGTGGACAAGGTGCACGGGCTCAGCGCCGGCGCCGACGACTACCTGGTCAAGCCGTTCGACACCGCCGAACTGGTGGCTCGGGTCTCGTCGACGCTGCGGCGCAACAAGGAGTTCCGGGAGGTCTCCCCGCTGACCGGGCTGCCCGGCAACAGCCGGATCCGTCGGGAGATCAGCGACCGGGTCCGGCACGGGGTGGACTACGCGGTCGGCTACGTCGACATCGACCGGTTCAAGAGCGTCAACGACCGGTACGGCTTCGTCCGTGGCGACGACTTCATCTCGGCGCTGGCCCGCAGCCTGCACCGGGCGGTGGTGGCGGTGGGTCTGCCACCGGCCTTCCTCGGCCACGTCGGCGGCGACGACTTCGTCATCGTCTGCGCCCCGGACCAGGTCCGCCCGCTGACCTCCAGGGCGGTGGTCGACTTCGAGAAGGCCGCCGACACGCTCTACGACCCGACCGACCGGGAGCGCGGCTTCGTCGAACTGAAGGACCGGCGTGGCAACATCCGCCGGGCCGCCCTGGTCACCCTCTCCATCGGGGTCTCCCTCTCCGACGACGGCAAGCGGTTCACCGACCCCCTTGAGGTGATCGCGGTGGCCTCGGAGATGAAGACGGTGGCCAAGAGTCAGCCGGGATCGTACGTGGCGGTGGACCGGCGCCGTGGCGTCACCTGAGCGTGATACCGCTGTGAAGTAGCTCGCCTCGGTGGCGGCACACCCCCGTCAGCGTGTAAGACTGCCGTTGTACCCACCACGCGCTGGCGGGACTCGGTGAAATTCCGAACCGGCGGTGATCCACGGTCCAACCGTGGTCAGCCCGCGACCCGGACGGCTCTGCTGTCCGGTGGACCTGGTGAAAATCCGGGGCCGACGGTTGGGGGCGGTTTGTCCGCGCCCAGACAGTCCGGATGGGAGACAGCGCGCGGGACGGACGGGTCCGAGCCGGCCGCTGGCTTCAGCGTGCCGTGTCGACCCCCCGGGGCGGCTGTGCCGTACCCGGAATCCGCCGCCGCCTGCCCGCGGCCCCATGCCGCCTCCCTGACCGCCCGCGCGCGGACCGGCGAGTGAGAGGGCAGGGGCAAGGCGATGGCCAGCGTCTCCGTCGATGAGGCGATGCGGCGTGCGATCGAACTGGCGGCGCGCGGGCTGGGCACAACCAGCCCCAACCCGGTGGTCGGCTGCGTGCTGCTCGACGCGGACGGCCAGGTCGTCGGGGAGGGCTTCCACGCCTACGCCGGCGGCCCGCACGCCGAGATCGTCGCGCTGGCCCAGGCCGGGGAGCGGGCCCGCGGGGGCACCGCAGTGGTCACCCTGGAGCCCTGTAACCACACCGGTCGCACCGGTCCCTGCAGCAACGCGCTGGTCCAGGCCGGTGTGGGCCGGGTGGTGATCGCCGTGCCCGACCCCAACCCGGTGGCCACCGGTGGCGCCGCCACGCTGCGCTCCGCCGGGGTCCGGGTGGACCTGGGGGTACGCGGCGACGAGGCCGAGGCCGGCAACGTCGCCTGGCTGACCTCGATGCGCCGGGGCTGGCCGTACGTGATCTGGAAGTACGCCGCCACCCTGGACGGCCGGTCCGCTGCGGCGGACGGAACAAGCATGTGGATCACCTCGGAGGCGGCCCGGATCGACGTGCACGCGCTGCGCGGCACGGTCGACGCGGTCCTCGCCGGGGTCGGCACCGTGCTCGCCGATGATCCCCGGCTGACCGCCCGCAACCTGCGCGACGGCAGCCTCGCCATCCGGCAGCCGCTGCGGGTCGTGGTGGACAGCGCGGGGCGTACCCCGGCCGACGCCCGGGTCCGCGACGGCGCCGCCCGGACCTGGATCGCGACCGCCGCCGAGGTTGGCGCGGGCCCCGACGGCCGGGTCGATCTGCCGGCGCTGCTCGCGGCGCTGCACCAGCGCGGCGTCCGCGCGGTGCTGCTGGAGGGCGGCCCCCGGCTGGCCGGCGCGTTCCTGGCCGCCGGCCTGGTCGACAAGATCGTCGGGTACGTCGCGCCCCGGCTGCTCGGCGCCGGCCCGACCGCGCTGATCGACGCGGGCGTGACCACCATCGCTGAGGCCATCGATCTGGAGTACGTCGACGTTACGCAGATCGGTCCGGATCTGCGGATCACCGCGTTGCCTCGGAAGAGGGAGGGCTGACATGTTCACCGGCATTGTCGAGGAGCTGGGCGAGATCGTCCTGGTGACGGCGACGGCGGGCGATTCGGCGCTGGTCGCCGTACGCGGCCCGCTGGTCACCTCCGACGCCCGACACGGGGACTCCATCGCGGTCAACGGGGTCTGCCTGACCGTGGTGGAGGTGGCCGACGGGACCTTCACCGCCGACGTGATGGGCGAGACGCTGCGCCGCTCCGCGCTCGGCGCACTGCGCCCCGGCGACCCGGTCAACCTGGAGCGGGCCGCCGCGCTGGGCAGCCGGCTCGGCGGGCACCTGGTGCAGGGGCACGTGGACGGGGTCGGTGAGCTGATCTCCCGGGAGCCGGCCGAGCAGTGGGAGACGGTCCGGTTCCGGCTGCCTGCCGCCCTGTCCCGGTACGTCGTGGAGAAGGGCTCGATCACCATTGACGGCGTCTCGCTGACCGTCGCCGAGGTGGGCGCGGACCAGTTCGCCGTCGGGCTGATCCCGACCACGCTCAAGCTGACCACGCTCGGCGCGAAGGGCGTCGGCGACCCGGTCAACCTGGAAGTCGACGTGCTGGCCAAGTACGTCGAGCGGCTGCTCGGCGCCCGGCTGACCGACGGCCCGACCGGCCCGGTCGGCGGCGTCGCCGCCCTGGACGGAGTGGCCTGATGGGCCCGCTCGGCTGGCTGCTGGACGCCCAGGTGCAGATCGCCGGCTCGCCGGTGCTGGTCCGGGAGATCGTCGGCAACGTGTTCGGGCTGGTCTCCGCGCTGCTCGGGCTGCGTCGGCTGGTCTGGGCCTGGCCGGTCGGCATGATCGGCAACGCGTTGCTGTTCACCGTCTTCCTCGGCGGGGCGTTCGCTACCCCGCAGGCGCACGACCTGTACGGGCAGGCCGGCCGGCAGGTGTTCTTCTTCGCGGTCAGCGTCTACGGCTGGTGGCGCTGGCAGCGCAACCGCAGCGCCGGCGCCGGGCACGCCGCGGTGCTCCCGCGCTGGGCCACCGGGCGGGAGCGGCTGGCGATGCTGCTGGCCGCCGCCGTCGGCACCGCCGTGGCGTACCCGGTGCTCGCCGCGCTGGGCTCCTGGGGCCCGCTGCCGGACGCCTGGATCCTCACCGGCAGCCTGCTGGCCACCTACGGCATGGCCCGCGGCTGGGTGGAGTTCTGGCTGGTCTGGATCGCGGTGGACGCGGTCGGCGTGCCACTGCTGCTGCGCGGCGGGTTCTACCCGTCGGCGGTCATGTACCTGATTTATGGCGCCTTCTGCGCCTGGGGCTTCGCCGCCTGGTGGCGCACCTCGCGCGCCGTCCGTCCGGTCGCCTCGATCCCGCCCACCTACACGGAGGCTGTCGCATGAGCGAGCGAATCATCAGGTCCAGCGCCGTGGTGCCGGCATGAGCACCTTCGCGAGCATCGAGCAGGCGGTCGCCGAGATCGCGGCCGGTCGTCCGGTCGTCGTGGTTGACGACGCCGACCGGGAGAACGAGGGCGATCTGATCTTCGCGGCCGAGCTGGCCACGCCGGAACTGCTGGCCTTCATGGTGCGGCACACCTCCGGCTACGTCTGCGTGCCGTTGACCGAGAGCGAGTGCGACCGGCTCGACCTGCCGCCGATGCACCACACCAACCAGGACCGCCGCGGCACCGCGTACACCGTGACCGTGGACGCCCGGGAGGGGGTCAGCACCGGCATCTCGGCGGCCGACCGCGCGCACACCATCCGGCTGCTCGCCGACCCGACCACCGACCCCACGGACCTGGCCCGACCCGGGCACGTGGTGCCGCTGCGCGCCCGCGAGGGCGGGGTGCTGCGCCGGCCGGGACACACCGAGGCGGCGGTCGACCTGACCCGGCTGGCCGGGCTGCGCCCGGCGGGCGTGCTCTGCGAGCTGGTCAACGACGACGGCACCATGATGCGCGTGCCGGACCTGGAGAAGTTCTGCGCCGAGCACGGCCTCACGCTGATCACCATCGCCGACCTGATCGCCTACCGACGGCGGACCGAGAAGCAGGTCGAGCTGGTCGCCGACGCCCGGATGCCAACCCGGCACGGGGTGTTCCGGGCGCTCGGCTACCGCGCCGAGCACGACCCGGCCGAACACATCGCCATGGTGCTGGGCGACCTCGGTGACGGCCAGGACGTGCTGGTCCGGGTGCACTCCGAGTGCCTCACCGGGGACGTGTTCGGCTCCCTGCGCTGCGACTGCGGGCCGCAGCTGGACGCCGCGCTGGCCCGCGTCGGGCAGGAGGGCCGGGGCGTGGTGCTCTACGTGCGCGGGCACGAGGGGCGCGGCATCGGGCTGCTGCACAAGCTGCAGGCGTACCAGCTGCAGGACCTGGGCCGGGACACCGTGGACGCCAACCTCGACCTGGGCCTGCCGGCGGACGCCCGCGACTACGGCACCGGCGCGCAGATCCTGTACGACCTGGGCGTGCGCTCGATGCGGCTGCTCACCAACAACCCGGCCAAGCGCGCCGGGCTGGAGGGCTACGGGCTGACCATCACCGGCCGGGAGGGACTGCCGGCCGGCGCGCACCCGGAGAACCTGCGCTACCTGCGCACCAAGCGGGACCGGATGGGTCACCTGCTGGACGAGTTGGACGAGGTGACCGAGGCTCCCACGGGGCGTGCGGTTGCCAGCGACGAGATCGGAGCATAGACATGGCGGGTTTCGGGGAGCCGGGCGTCGACGCGGTGGACGCGGCCGGGATGACCGTCGGGGTGGTGGCCGCCCGTTGGCACGGTGAGTTGACCGACCACATGCTGGAGCGGGCCGTCGCCGCCGCCGAGGCGTGTGGCGCGCGGGCCGTGGTGGCCCGGGTCGCCGGGTCGGTCGAGCTGCCGGTGGTGGCCCAGGCCCTCGCGCGCCGCTGCGACGTGGTGGTCGCACTCGGCGTGGTGGTCCGTGGCGCCACGGCACACTTCGACTACGTCTGCCGTTCGGTCACCGACGGGCTCACGCGGGTGGCGCTGGACGAGGGCAAGCCGGTGGCGCACGGTGTGCTCACCGTGGAGACCATCGAGCAGGCCCGGGACCGGGCCGGGCTGCCCGGCTCGGCGGAGGACAAGGGCTGGTCGGCCACCGTCGCCGCGCTGGACGCCGCGCTGGCCGTCCGGACGCTGGCCAGCAACGGTCAGCGGGTCGGCTTCGGCGGCTGACCGGCCGACTGGAAGAATCGGGTTCCGTGAAGACGTTCGAGGAGTTGTTCGCCGAGCTGCAGGCCAAGGCCGCCGCCGGCACCCCGGGCTCGGGCACCGTCGCCGCCCTGGACAAGGGGGTGCACTTCATCGGCAAGAAGGTCGTCGAGGAGGCGGCCGAGTCGTGGATGGCCGCCGAGCACGAGGGGCCGCAGCGCACCGCCGAGGAGATCTCCCAGCTGCTCTACCAGGTCCAGGTGCTGATGCTCGCCAGCGGTCTCGAGCTCAAGGACGTCTACCGACATCTGTGAGTGCCCCCACCCGTTGATCAGAACTGCGATCGAAGGAGCACTCCGTCATGCTGCGTGTCGCCATTCCCAACAAGGGCACCCTGGCCGAGCCGGCCGCCCAGATGCTGCGCGAGGCGGGCTACCGCCAGCGCACCGACCCCAAGGACCTCATCTGCCGGGACGAGGCCAACGACGTCGAATTCTTCTACCTGCGCCCCAAGGACATCGCCACCTACGTCGGCTCCGGTGACCTCGACCTCGGTATCACCGGCCGGGACCTGCTGATCGACTCGGCCGCGCCGGCCGAGGAGGTCGTCGACCTCGCCTTCGGCCGGGCCACCTTCCGCTTCGCCGCCCGCCCCGACGACATCGCCTCCGTGCAGGACCTGGGCGGGCACCGGATCGCCACCGCGTACCCGGGCCTGGTCGAGCGGCACCTCGGCGAGGTAGGCGTCAAGGCCGACGTGATCCGCCTCGACGGCGCGGTGGAGAACGCCGTCCGGCTCGGCGTCGCCGACGTGATCGCCGACGTGGTGGAGACCGGCGCCACCCTGCGCCAGGCCGGCCTGGTCGTCTTCGGCGAGCCGCTGCTGCGCTCCTCCGCGGTGCTGGTCCGTCGGGCCGCCGCACCGGCGCACCCGCAGGCCGAGCAGTTGCTGCGCCGCCTGCACGGCGTGCTGGTGGCCCGCCGCTACGTGATGCTCGCCTACGACGTGCCGGCCGGCCTGCTGGACCGGGCCAGCGGGCTCACCCCGGGCATCGAGTCGCCCACCGTGTCGCCGCTGCACCGCGAGGGCTGGGTGGCGGTGCAGGCCATGGTGCTCCGCGATGACGTGCACCGGATCATGGACGAGCTGTACGAGCTGGGCGCCCGGGCCATCCTGGTCACCAACATCCACGCCTGCCGACTCTGACCGCCGCCTGACCGCCGGGCCGCTGCCGGGCCGCCTGCGTAGCGCACTCGGGCGGTCGACCTGCTTGATCGACTCGGGATCGCCGATGTGGGGGTGTCGGCCCGCTCGGGACACCCCCACATCGCCGATCTCGAGTCGATCTACCGCACCGCGCGGCACCTGCCGGCGTGAGTGGCCGCGCGACGATCACGCACGAACATGGAAGTAGTGGCCTCCGGTGCGGCCGAGGCCACTAGATCCCGGATCGAGCGTGATCTTCCGCAGCGCCGCGCGGTCGGCTCGGCGGCCTCGGCGCGGCTCGGCTCCGGCGGGTGGTGCGGTCGTCGGGCGAGGGCTGATGGCAGACTGGTGGGGTGAGTGACACCGAACTGGTCCGCCTGAAGCCCCGCCGCATCCGAGTGGTCTGCTGGTCTGCGGCGGTCGCGCTGGTGGTGGTGTTCAGTCTGGTGGCCACATCGCTGAGCGGCCCGACCGGCAACGGCTACGGCAGCTTCCAGCGCGGCGACCAGTTGGCCATGATCGGTCTGGGCATCTTCGGTGCGCTGGCCTTCCTGCTGTTCACCCGCCCCCGGGTCGAGGCCGACGCGCGCGGTGTCCGGGTGCGCAACGTGATCAGCTCGTACGAGCTGCCCTGGGAGGTCGTCCGGGGGGTCCGGTTCGACCGGGGCGCGCCGTGGGCCAGCCTCGAGTTGTACGACGACGACCTGATGCCGATGGTCGCCTTGCAGGCCGCCGACAAGGAGTCGGCCGTCGAGGGGGTCCGCTCGCTGCGCCGGCTGCACGAAGCGCACCAGGCTCGCCTAGCCGAGCGCGCCACCGGCCGCTAACCCACGCCGCCCCCCCGCCACCAATCCGCGCTGCGGGTCGCGCCGGGTTGCACCGGCCTACGGCGTCGCACCGCCGGGGGCCAGGGCGGTGATCGGTCGACCTTCGGGCGGGCAGCAGGTGGTGGGTGGTGTCCGGTTTGGGGGCGACCGGGTCAGGGGTGTAGTGTTATCGAGTCGACCAGGCTGTCTCCGCGTGCGAGCAGACAGCCACGAAAGCGGAGCGCCTGCTCCCACCCGAGTCGCCGCTACGGTGGCCGGGTCCGGTCCCCGGTTCCGGGCATGTCCCGGTGCCGGATGCGCGATCATATGATCGTGCCGGCCGGTCGAGCGGGCCCTGGCGTATGCCGGGGCCTTCTGCTTTCCGGGTCGGTTCCCACCCGGGAGCCGCGGGGTCGGCACGAAAGCAGAAACGACTCGAGGAGGCCCCATCAGCGTCGAACCACGCGTGAACGAGCAGATCCGGGCACGTGAGGTCCGACTGGTCGGCCCCGAGGGTGAGCAGGTGGGCATCGTCCCACTGGAGCGCGCCCTTCAGCTGGCCGCGGACGTCGATCTGGACCTGGTCGAGGTTGCGCCGATGGCGCGCCCGCCGGTGTGCAAGCTCATGGACTTCGGCAAGTTCAAGTACGAGAGCGCACTGAAGGCGCGCGAAGCGCGGCGTAACCAGCAGCAGACCGTCATCAAGGAAATGAAGCTTCGGCCGAAGATCGACCCGCACGACTACGAGACCAAAAAGGGTCACGTGGTGCGGTTCCTCAAGGCGGGCGACAAGGTCAAGGTGACGATCATGTTCCGCGGTCGCGAGCAGAGCCGCCCGGAGCTGGGCTATCGGCTCCTGCGCCGGCTCGAATCCGAGATCACGGAACTGGGATACGTCGAGGCCGCTCCGAAGCAGGACGGTCGAAACATGATCATGGTTCTCGCTCCGCATCGGGCCGTCAAGGCCTCTGCGGTTGCCGCAACGGCGTCCCGCGGTGCACCTCGGGACCGGGCAGCGGACGAGTCCGCCGCTCCGGAAGCCGATGAGACCGCGGCGGCCGGCGAGACCGCAGCAGCCGGTAATACCGGCACCGCCGCCGACACCAGCGGCGAGTAACAGGGGAGAAGACGTTCCACATGCCGAAGATGAAGAGCCACACGGGTATGGGTAAGCGGGTCAAGGTCACCGGCAAGGGCAAGATCGTTGCCCAGCAGGCCGGCCTCCGCCACAACCTGGAGAAGAAGCCCTCCACCCACACCCGCCGGCTGACCGGCACGGTCGTGCTTGCCAAGGCCGACGTCAAGCGCATCAAGAAGCTGCTCGGCCGCTGACGCGCGCCACCTTTACGTAAGAAGGAGTTGAGATGGCACGCGTCAAGCGGGCTGTAAACGCCCAGAAGAAGCGTCGTACCCTGCTGGAGTCCGCGAGTGGTTACCGCGGTCAGCGCTCCCGGCTGTACCGCAAGGCCAAGGAGCAGGTGCTGCACTCGATGCAGTACGCCTACCGGGACCGTCGTGACCGCAAGGGCGACTTCCGGCAGCTGTGGATCCAGCGGATCAACGCGGGTGCCCGGGCCAACGGGATGACCTACAACCGCCTGATCCAGGGCCTGCGTCTGGCCGGTATCGAGGTCGACCGCAAGATCCTGGCCGACCTGGCTGTCAACGACGCCGCCGCCTTCGCGGCGATCGTCGAGCTGGCCCGGGCCGCGGTCGCGGCCGAGGGCACCGGCGGCGCGGCGGCCCAGGCCGCCTGATCCCCGCGCACAAGAGCGAGGCGTCTCCCGTGTCGGCACCGCCGTCCGGGGGGCGCCTCAATCGTGCCGGAGGACCACACACCATGGCCTTCACCCCGCGTACACCCAGGGTTGTCGCCGCCCGCCGGTTGCAGCGCCGCCGGGACCGCGAGGCCACCGGCCGCTTCCTGGCCGAGGGACCGCAGGCGGTCCGCGAGGCGCTGGCCCGGCCCGGGGTGGTCACCGAGCTGTTTGGTACGCCCACCGCCCTCGACCGGTACGCGGAGCTGGCCGCTGCCGCGGCCCGAGCCGACGTGCCGGTCTCCGAGGTGACCGACGAGGCGCTGGCCGCGCTGGCCGAGACCGTCGCCCCGCAGGGGCTGGTCGCCGTCTGCCGGCACCTGGACGTGCCGCTGGAGCAGGCGCTCGCGGGCGGGCCCCGTCTGGTGGCGGTGCTCGCCGAGATCCGTGATCCGGGCAACGCCGGCACCGTGCTGCGCACCGCCGACGCCGCCGGGGCGGGCGCGGTGGTCTTCGCCGGCGACGCCGTCGACCCGTACAACGGCAAGTGCGTGCGGGCCTCCGCCGGCAGCCTCTTCCACGTCGACGTGGTTCGCGCCGCCGACCCGGTCGAGGTGGTCGGCGCACTACGCGCTGCCGGGCTGACCGTGCTGGCCACCACGGGCTACGGCGACAGCGACCTGGACGACCTGGCCGACTCCGGACGGCTCGGCGAGCCCACCGCCTGGCTGTTCGGCTCCGAGGCGCACGGGCTGCCCGAGGAGTTGACCGCCGCGGCCGACGCCCGGGTCCGGGTGCCGCTGCACGGGCGCGCGGAGAGCCTGAACCTGGCTGCGGCCGCCGCGGTCTGCCTGTACGCTTCGGCGAGAGCACAGCGCTGATGGTGGCCTCACCCGGCGCGACAGATCAGCAGGGGAGTCTCCGTCGATGAACGCGCCACGGCGTTCGTTTAGCCAGCCCGCCGGTGTCGGTGGGCGGCGGGTCTGACCTGCTCCCTGCGCAACTCCTACCGGCGGGCTGCGGCGCAGCCGCGCGTCCGTAGACTCGCTTAGCCGCCCCGGTGAGGGCTGGCGCCGCCGTGAGGGAGTGCCCGTACGCCATGAGCTACCGCAACGATCCGTACGACCCGAAGCAGGTCGCCCTACTCGACCCGGCCGCCCTGGCCGAGGCCGTCGCCGACGCCACGAAGGCGTTCACGGCCGCCGCCGACCCGGACGCGCTGACCGCGCTACGCCCCGCGCACCTCGGTGACCGGTCTCCGATCTCGCTGGCCCGCCGGGAGATCGGCGCGCTGCCACCGGCCGCGAAGTCCGACGCCGGCAAGCGGGTCAACGAGGCCCGCCGGGCAATCGAGACCGCCTACGCCGGCCGCGCCGAGGTCGTGGAGCGCGAGCAGGCCGAGCGGGTGTTGGTCGAGGAGCGGGTGGACGTCACCCTGCCGTACGACCGCCGTCCGCGCGGCGCCCGGCACCCGCTGAACACCCTGATGGAGTCGGTCAGCGACCTGTTCGTCGGGATGGGCTACGAGGTGGCCGAGGGCCCCGAGGTCGACCTGGAGTGGGTCAACTTCGACGCGTTGAACATCCCCGCCGACCACCCGGCGCGCGGGCTGATGGACACCTTCCACATCGCACCGGAGGGTTCCGGCCTGGTGCTGCGGACGCACACCTCGAACGTGCAGACCCGCACCATGCTCAGCCGCAAGCCGCCGATCTACGTGATCTGCCCGGGCCGGGTCTACCGCACCGACGAGGTGGACGCTACCCACAGCCCGGTCTTCCACCAGGCCGAGGGTCTCGTCGTGGACAAGGGCATCACGATGGCCCACCTGCGCGGCACCCTCGACCATTTCGCCCGGGCGATCTTCGGCCCGGAGGCGAAGACCCGGTGGCGGCCGCACTACTTCCCGTTCACCGAGCCGTCGGCGGAGTTCGACGTCTGGTTCCCGGAGCACCGCGACGGCCCCCAGTGGGTCGAGTGGGGCGGCTGCGGGATGGTCAACCCGCGGGTGCTGCGCGCCTGCGGCGTGGACCCGGAGGTCTACTCCGGATTCGCGTTCGGCATGGGCATCGACCGGACCCTGATGATCCGGCACGGGGTGAGCGACATCCGCCATCTCTTCGAGGGCGACGTGCGGTTCAGCCGCGCGCTCGGGACCGGGGCGTAGGCGATGCGGGTACGAGACACGGGAACGGTGGTCTGAAGTCATGCGAGTTTCTGTCAGTTGGCTGCGGGAGTACGTCGACCTCCCCGCCGACCTGCCCACCGGTGACCTGGAGCAGGCCCTGGTCGACCTCGGCATCGAGGTCGAGTCCGTGGTGGACCTGCGGGAGACCGTCACCGGCCAGTTGGTCGTCGGCGAGGTGCGCGAGATCGAGGAGCTCACCGGCTTCAAGAAGCCGATCCGGTTCTGCCGGGTCGACGTGGGCGACGCCAACGGCACCGGCGAGCCGCAGGAGATCGTCTGCGGAGCGCGCAACTTCGCCCCTGGCGACCGGGTGGTGGTGATCCTGCCCGGCGGTGTGCTGCCCGGCGGCTTCGCCATCGGCGCCCGCAAGACGTACGGGCACAACTCTGCCGGCATGATCTGCTCGGCCAAGGAGTTGGGCCTGGGCGACGACCACTCCGGCATCATCGTGCTGCCGCCGGACGTGGCGGCCAAGCCCGGCGACGACGCGCGGCCGGTGGTCGGCCTCGACGACGTGGTGCTGGAACTGGAGATCACCCCGGACCGGGGTTACGCGCTGAGCCTGCGCGGCCTGGCCCGCGAGTTGTCGCACGCGTTCGACGTGCCGCTGCGTGACCCGGCCCTGGTGCCCGCGCCGGGCGGCACGCCCGAGCCGGCGTACCCGGTGGAGGTGCGCGACACGGTCGGCTGCGACCGGTTCGCCGCCCGCCTGGTCCGTGGCGTCGACCCGACCGCGCCCACACCGTCCTGGATGCAGCAGCGGCTCGTCACCGCCGGCATCCGCAGCATCTCGCTGCCGGTCGACATCACCAACTACGTGATGCTGGAGCTGGGCCAGCCGATGCACGCCTTCGACGCCGACCGGATCGTGGGGGCGCTGGTGGTGCGCCGGGCCGAGCCGGGGGAGAAGCTGACCACCCTGGACGGGGTTCTGCGGGTGCTCGCCTCCGACGACATGGTCATCTGCGACGCTGGGCTGCCCAACCCCGGCGCGGGCGAGGGTGCCGGCATCCCGATCTCGCTCGCCGCGGTGATGGGCGGTGAGACCAGCGAGGTCATCGCCGGCACCACCGACGTGCTCTTCGAGGCGGCGCACTGGGACCCGGCGATGGTCGGGCGGACCGCCCGCCGGCACAAGCTGTTCAGCGAGGCCGCGAAGCGCTGGGAGCGTGGCGTCGACCCGGCCCTGCCACTGGTCGCGCTGGAGCGGGCGGTGCGGCTGCTCACCGAGCACGGCGGCGGCACGCCCGGCGCGGAGATCCTGGATATCGATCACGTCCGCCCGCGTACCCCGATCAGCCTGCCGGCGGACCTGCCCACCCGGCGGATCGGCGTCGAGTACCCGCCGGCGCGGGTCGTCGCCCTGCTGGAGCGGGTCGGTTGCACGGTCGCCCAGGGTGCGGACCGGTTGGCCGAGGACCCGGGCTCGGTCGGCATGGCCAGCGGCGCCGGGGTCGCGCTCAGCGTCACCCCGCCGAGCTGGCGGCCCGACCTGACCGACCCCGCCGACCTGGTCGAGGAGGTGGTCCGCCTCGACGGGTACGACCGGGTGCCGTCGGTGCTGCCGACCGCGCCTCCCGGCCGTGGGCTGACCCCAGGGCAGTATCGGCGCCGGGCGATCGCCCGGTCCCTGGCCGAGCGGGGGTACGTGGAGGTGCTCGCGCACCCGTTCGTGTCGTCCGAGCTGGCCGACCTGCTCGGGCTGCCGGCCGATGACCCGCGGCGGCAGGCGGTGCGGCTGGCCAACCCGCTGTCCGAGGAGGAGCCGCTGCTGCGTACCACGCTGCTCGGCCCGCTGCTCGGCATCCTCAAGCGCAACCTCGGCCGGGGTCTTCGCGACCTGGCGCTCTCCGAGATCGGTGCGGTCTTCCACCCGCGGGTGGACGCCGGCAGCCCGCCGGCGATGGGTGTGGACCGGCGTCCCACCGACGCGGAGTTCGCGGCCGCCGACGCGGTGGTGCCGGCGCAGCCGGTGCACGTCGCGGTGGTGCTGACCGGTGACCTCGACCCGGCCGGCTGGTGGGGTCCGGGTCGGCCGGCCGGCTGGGCGGACGCCATCGAGGCGGCCCGCGACGTGCTGGACGCCGCCGGCGTTCCGGCCGAGCGGGTCGAGGTGCGTGCCGCCGAGTACGCCCCGTGGCACCCGGGCCGCTGCGCCGAGGTGCGGGTCGACGGCACGGTCGTCGGACACGCCGGCGAGCTGCACCCGGTGGTGGTGGCGGCGCTGGAGCTCCCGCGCCGTACCTGTGCCATGGAGCTGGACCTGGATGCGTTGCCGTCCGCGCCGGTGACGCCCGCCCCGGCGGTCTCCGGCTTCCCGCCGGCGCTGATCGACGTGGCCCTGGTGGTGGACGACTCGGTGCCGGCGGAGCAGGTGCGCCGGGCGCTGGAGGCGGGCGCCGGCGAGCTGCTGGAGGACGTGCGGCTGTTCGACGTGTACGCCGGTGAGCAGCTCGGTGCGGGTCGCCGGTCGCTGGCCTACAAGCTCACCTTCCGGGCACCGGACCGGACGCTGACCGTCGAGGAGGCGGTGGCCGCCCGCGACGCGGCGGTCGCCGTCGCCGCGCAGCGCCTGGGGGCGATCCTGCGCGGCGCCTGAGGCGATCTGACACTGGCGTGTCCTCCGTCGGCATGGTCCGACGGAGGACACGTCCGTATCGGGGTGTGCCGCGCGTCACCCTCTCATCTCCATGCACTTGCCTGCATTAAGTTGCAACGGCTGATCATCGCTGCTAACCTTCGTTGCATAGTCATGCGGAGGTGAGTATGGGAATCCGAGTCGCGGTCGCCGGAGCGAGCGGCTACACCGGGGGTGAATTGCTGCGCCTGGTCGCCGGGCACCCGGAGTTCGACCTGGTGGCCGCCACCGCGCACCGCCAGGCCGGGCACCGCGTCGACGTGGTGCACCCGCAGCTCACCGGTCTGGACCTGGTGCTCGGCGAGACCGACCCGGCGACCCTGGCCGACGCGGACCTGGTCTTCCTGGCCCTGCCGCACGGTGAGTCGGCGGCTCTTGCTGCCCAATTGCCGGCCGATGTCCGGATCGTGGACCTCGGCGCCGACCACCGGCTCGCCGACCCGTACGCCTGGGCGCAGTACTACGGCGGCACGCACGCCGGACAGTGGACCTACGGCCTGCCCGAGCTGCCCGGCCAGCGGGAGCTGATCGCCGGCTCCACCCGGGTGGCGAACACCGGCTGCTACGCCGCCGCGATCACCCTGGCGCTCGCGCCGCTGATCGCGGCCGGTGCGGCCAGCCCCGCCGACGTGGTGGTGGTCGCCGCCTCCGGCACCTCCGGCGCCGGGCGGGCCGCCAAGCCGCACCTGCTGGGCAGCGAGGTGATGGGGGACCTGTCGCCGTACCGGGTCGGCACCCACCAGCACGTACCGGAGATCAAGCAGGCCGCCGGGGCGACCAGCCTGTCGCTCACCCCGGTGCTGGCGCCGATGTCGCGCGGCATCCTGGCCACGGTCACCGCGACGCCGGCGCGCGGTGTCGACCCGCAGCAGGTGCTGGCCCAGGCGTACGCGGACGCGCCGTTCGTGCACGTGCTGCCGGAGGGTCGTTGGCCGCACACCGGCGCCACCCTTGGCTCGAACTCCTGCCACCTGCAGGCCACCGTCGACGTCGACTCCGGCCGTCTGATCGTGCTCAGCGCGTTGGACAACCTGGGCAAGGGCGCGGCCGGCCAGGCCGTCCAGAACGCCAACCTGATGCTCGGCCAGCCGGAGACGACAGGGCTTTCCGTCTGGGGGGTTGCCCCGTGAGCGTCACCACCCCTCGGGGGTTCCGGGCGGCCGGGGTGGCCGCCGGGCTGAAGGCCAGCGGTGGCGCGGACGTCGCGCTGGTGGTCAACGACGGCCCGGACGCCGGGGTCGCCGGCGTCTTCACCACCAACCGGGTCAAGGCGGCACCGGTGCGCTGGACCCAGCAGGTCGTGCACGGCGGCGTGGTCCGCGCGGTGGTGCTCAACTCCGGTGGCGCCAACGCCTGCACCGGCCCGGCCGGTTTCCAGGACACCCACGCCACCGCCGAGCACACCGCCGCCGCGCTGACCTCGGTCAGCCCACGGTTGATCCTCGGCGCCGGCGAGGTGGCGGTCTGCTCCACCGGCCTGATCGGTGAGCGGCTGCCGATGCCGAAGCTGCTGCCCGGGGTCCGCTCGGCGATCCGGGGTCTGTCCCGTGACGGCGGTCCGGCCGCCGCCGAGGCGATCATGACCACGGACACCCGGCCGAAGACCACGGTGGCCCGGGGCAGCGGCTGGACGGTCGGCGGTATGGCCAAGGGCGCCGGGATGCTCGCGCCGGGGATGGCCACCATGCTCTGTGTGCTGACCACCGACGCGGTGGCCGGGCCGGCGACCCTGGACGAGGCGCTGCGCGCGGCCACCCGGGTCAGCTTCGACCGGGTCGACTCCGACGGCTGCATGTCCACCAATGACACGGTGCTGCTGCTGGCCAGCGGCGCGAGTGGCATCGAGCCGACTCCGGCCGAGCTGACCGCCGCGGTCACCGCGGCCTGTCACGACCTGGCCCAGCAGTTGATCGCCGACGCCGAGGGCGCCACCAAGCAGATCGCCATCGACGTGGTCGGTGCGGTCGACGAGGACGACGCGGTCGAGGTGGGCCGCTCGGTGGCCCGCAACAACCTGGTCAAGACCGCGCTGTTCGGCAACGACCCGAACTGGGGCCGGATCCTCGCCGCCGTCGGCACCACCGCCGCCGCGTTCGAGCCGGACGGGGTGGACGTGGCGGTCAACGAGGTGTGGGTGTGCAGGGCCGGCGCCGCCGCCGAGGACCGCTCGAAGGTCGACCTGACCGGGCGGGACGTGACCATCCGGATCGACCTGCACGCCGGCACGTCGGCCGCGACGATCTGGACCAACGACCTGTCCCACGCCTACGTGCACGAGAACTCGGCGTACTCCACATGAGCCTCAGCACCGACCTCACCCGGGCCCAGGTCAAGGCGGAGGCGCTGATTGAGGCGCTGCCCTGGCTGGCTCGTTTCTCCGGCTCCACGGTGGTGGTCAAGTACGGCGGCAACGCCATGACCGACCCCGAGCTGCAGCGGGCGTTCGCCGCCGACATGGTCTTCCTGCGCTACGCCGGCCTCAAGCCCGTGGTGGTGCACGGCGGCGGCCCGCAGATCTCCGCCATGCTGGGCCGGCTCGGCATCGCCAGCGAGTTCCGGGGTGGGCTGCGGGTGACCACCGCCGAGGCGATGGACGTGGTCCGGATGGTCCTGGTCGGGCAGGTGGGCCGGGAGCTGGTCGGGCTGATCAACTCGCACGGCCCGTTCGCCGTGGGTCTCTCGGGCGAGGACGCCCGGCTGTTCACCGCGGTACGCCGCCCCGCGTACGTGGACGGGTTGCCGGTCGACGTCGGCCAGGTCGGCGACGTCGAGTCGGTCGACGTGTCGGCGGTGACCGACCTGATCGGGGCCGGCCGGATCCCGGTGATCTCCACGGTCGCGCCGGACGCCGACGGTGTGCTGCACAACCTCAACGCGGACACCGCCGCCGCCGCGCTGGCCGTCGCGTTGCAGGCCCGCAAGCTGGTCGTGCTCACCGACGTGGCTGGCCTGTACGCCGACTGGCCGGACACCACCAGCCTGATCTCCGAGATCAACACCGACGACCTGGCGAAGCTGCTGCCCAGCCTCGAATCGGGGATGGTGCCCAAGATGGAGGCCTGCTTG
Organism: Micromonospora sp. NPDC000668; assembly: GCF_042897975.1. NCBI lineage: Bacteria > Bacillati > Actinomycetota > Actinomycetes > Micromonosporales > Micromonosporaceae > Micromonospora > Micromonospora sp. NPDC000668. The sequence continues at coordinate 72,417 of NZ_JBIAYP010000007.1, read as the reverse complement.
CGGGCGGTGGGCGGGGGAGTGCCTGCCGCACACGTCGTCGATGGTCGGGTGGCGCACTCCACGTTGCTCGAGGTCTTCACCTCGGAAGGGTTCGGAACGATGGTGATTGCGGCATGAGCACGTTGGTGCAGCGCTGGGCCCAGTCCATGATGGACAACTACGGCACCCCGCCGCTGGCGTTGGTCTCCGGCGCCGGTGCGGTCGTGGTCGACGACGCCGGCCGGGAGTACCTCGACCTGGTGGGCGGGATCGCGGTGAACGCGCTCGGCCACGCCCACCCGGCCGTGGTGGCCGCAGTCTCCAAGCAGGTCGCCACCCTCGGGCACGTCTCCAACCTCTACGTCGCCGAGCCGCCGGTCGCGCTGGCCGAGCTGCTGCTGGCGCTCGCCGGCCGGCCCGGCCGGGTCTTCTTCGCCAACTCCGGCGCGGAGGCGAACGAAGCGGCGTTCAAGCTCTCCCGGCGGACCGGCCGCAGCCACGTGGTCGCCACCCGGGGCGGGTTCCACGGCCGCACCATGGGGGCCCTCGCGCTGACCGGCCAGCCGGCCAAGGCCGACCCGTTCCGCCCGCTGCCCGGCGACGTGACCCACGTCGACTACGGCGACGTCGCCGCCCTCGACGCGGCGGTCACCGACGCCACCGCCATGGTGATCCTGGAGCCGATCCAGGGCGAGGCCGGCGTGGTCGTGCCGCCGGCCGGCTACCTCGCCGCGGCGCGGAAGATCACCGCCCGGCACGGCGCGCTGCTGGTGCTCGACGAGGTGCAGACCGGCATCGGTCGTACCGGACACTGGTTCGCCCACCAGGCCGAGGGCGTGGAGCCGGACGTGGTCACCCTGGCCAAGGGGCTGGGCGGCGGGCTGCCGCTCGGCGCCACGCTGGCCTTCGGCCGGGCCGCCGACCTGCTCACCCCGGGCTCGCACGGCACCACCTTCGGCGGCAACCCGGTCAGCTGCGCCGCCGCGCTCGCCGTGGTGGCGACCATCGCCAACGAAGGGCTGCTCGACCACGTGAAGCGGGTCGGCGAGCGGCTGCGCGGCGGGATCGAGGCGTTGGACCACCCGCTGGTCGCCGGGGTGCGGGGCGCCGGGTTGCTGCTCGGTGTGGCGCTCACCGCGCCGGTGGCGCCGGTGCTGTCCGAGGCGCTGCGCGAGGCCGGTTTCCTGGTCAACCCGGTGCAGCCGGGCGTGGTCCGGCTCGCCCCGCCGCTGATCCTCACCACCGCCCAGGTGGACGCCTTCCTCGCCGCGCTGCCCACCGCCCTGAACGCGTCAACCCCCGCCACTGCCGCAGATCTCGGAGGGGACCTGCCCTCCCAGGGGTCGGCAGCTTCCAAGAACTCCGCGCCGACCACCGCCACCGCCACGACGGGAACGACCCCATGACCCGGCATTTCCTGCGCGACGACGACCTCTCGCCCGCCGAGCAGGCCATGGTGCTCGACCTGGCCGCGCGGATGAAGGCGGACCGGTTCGGCCACCGGCCGCTGGCCGGGCCGCGCTCGGTGGCGGTGCTCTTCGACAAGCAGAGCCTGCGGACCCGGATCTCGTTCGACGCCGGGATCGCCGAGCTGGGCGGCCACCCCCTCATCGTGGACACCCAGCTCACCCACTTCGGACGGGGCGAGACGCTGGCCGACGCCGGGCGGGTGCTGTCCCGCTACGTCGCGGCCATCGTGCTGCGCACCCACGGCGACGACCGGATCGCCGAGGTGGCGGCGGGCGCGAGCGTGCCGGTGATCAACGCACTCACCGACGGCTTCCACCCCTGCCAGCTGCTGGCCGACCTGTTGACCGTTCGCGAGCGGTGCGGTGGCACGGCCGGCCGCACGCTGGCCTACGTGGGGGACGGCGGCAACAACATGGCGCAGTCGTACCTGCTGGCGGGGGTGACGGCCGGGATGCACGTGCGGATCGCCGGGCCGGCCGGCTTCGCACCGGACCCGGCCGTGGTGGACCGGGCGGCGGAGATCGCCGCCGGCACCGGCGGGTCGGTGCGGGTGCTGACCGATCCGGGTCAGGCGGTACGTGACGCCGACGTGGTGGCGACCGACACCTGGACCTCGATGGGTCAGGAGGACGACGGGCTGGACCGGATCACCCCGTTCCTGCCGTACCAGGTCAACAAGGAACTGCTCGGCCAGGCCGCGCCGGACGCGATCGTGCTGCACTGCCTGCCCGCGCACCGGGGCGAGGAGATCAGCGATGAGGTGTTCGACGGCCCGCAGAGCGCGGTCTTCGACCAGGCCGAGAACCGGCTGCACGCCCAGAAGGCGCTGCTGACCTTCCTGCTGGGGGCCGACGGCGTAACCGGGGAGACCCGATGACCGCTCCGTTGACCCGCGCCGCCCGGCACGCCCGGATCGTCGAGCTGATCCGTGACCGGGTGGTCCGCTCGCAGACCGAACTGGCCGACCTGCTGGCCAGCGACGGCGTCGGGGTCACCCAGGCCACCCTCTCGCGGGACCTGGAGGAGCTCGGCGCGGTCAAGGTGCGCGGCGGCGACGGGCCGGCGGTCTACCTGATCCCCGAGGACGGCCACCGGCCGCTGCGCGACGCCGAGGCGGCCCCCGCCCGGCTGGTGCGGCTGCTGCGCGAGCTGCTCAACGGGGTCGACTCCAGCGGCAACATCGCCGTGCTGCGTACCCCACCGGGTGCAGCCCAATACCTGGCCAGCGCGTTGGACCGAGCGGGCCTGCCCGAGATCGTCGGCACCATCGCCGGCGACGACACCATCCTCGTCGTGGCCCGCGAGGCCGTCGGCGGGGCCGCACTCGGCGAGAAGCTCGCCGGCTGGGCCCGCAGGGAAGACACCGTTGAAGGGAGCACCACACCATGACCGAGCGGGTCGTCCTGGCGTACTCCGGAGGGCTGGACACCTCCGTCGCCATTCCTTACCTGGCCGAGCAGACCGGCGCCGAGGTGATCGCGGTAGCGGTCGACGTCGGGCAGGGCGGCGAGGACCTTGACGCCATCCGGCAGCGCGCGCTGGACTGCGGCGCCGCCGAGTCCGAGGTGGTCGACGCGCGCGACGAGTTCGCCGCCGACTACTGCCTGCCGGCCATCCGGGCCAACGCCCTCTACATGGACCGCTACCCGCTGGTCTCGGCGCTGTCCCGGCCGCTGATCGTCAAGCACCTGGTGGCCGCGGCGCGTCAGTACGGCGGGACGATCGTCTCGCACGGCTGCACCGGCAAGGGCAACGACCAGGTCCGGTTCGAGGTGGGCTTGAACGCGCTCGCCCCCGACCTGAAGATCATCGCGCCGGCCCGGGACTTCGCCTGGACACGGGACAAGGCGATCGCCTTCGCCGAGGAGAAGGGGCTGCCGATCGACGTCTCGGCGAAGTCGCCGTACTCCATCGACCAGAACCTGTGGGGACGCGCGGTGGAGACCGGGTTCCTGGAGGACATCTGGAACGCCCCGATCGAGGACCTCTACTCGTACACCGACGACCCGGCGCAGGACCGCGACGCCGACGAGGTCGTGATCACCTTCGACGCCGGCGTACCGGTGGCCATCGACGGTGAGACGGTCACCCCGTACCAGGCGATCCTGGAGCTGAACCGGCGCGCCGGGGCGCAAGGCGTGGGCCGGCTCGACATGGTCGAGGACCGGCTGGTCGGCATCAAGAGCCGCGAGGTGTACGAGGCTCCCGGCGCGATCGCGCTGATCACCGCCCACCAGGAGCTGGAGGCGGTCACCGTGGAGCGGGACCTGGCCCGGTTCAAGAAGGGCGTCGACCAGCGCTGGGGTGAGCTGGTCTACGACGGCCTGTGGTTCTCGCCGCTGAAGGACTCGCTGGACGCGTTCATCGACGACGCGCAGCAGCACGTGAGCGGCGAGGTGCGGATGACCCTGCACGGCGGCCGGGCCACCGTCACCGGCCGGCGCTCCGAGGCGAGCCTCTACGACTTCGGAATGGCCACCTACGACACCGGCGACACCTTCGACCAGTCCCTGGCCAAGGGTTTCGTGCAGCTGTGGGGCCTGCCGAGCCGGATGGCCGCCGCGCGGAACGCCCGGCTGGGCGGCTCCGGCCAGTGACCCCCACAATGGGCGGCGTGGACGACAAGAGCCTGACCGAGAACAGCGCCGCCACCAACCGGACGAGCCTGTGGGGTGGCCGGTTCGCCGGCGGCCCCGCCGAGGCGCTCGCCCGGCTGTCGGTGAGCGTGCAGTTCGACTGGCGCCTGGCCCCGTACGACATCGCCGGTTCCCGGGCGCACGCCCGGGTGCTGGCGGGCGCCGGCCTGCTCGACCCCGACGAGCTGGGCCGGATCCTGGCCGCCCTGGACGACCTGGAGGCCGCCTGCGCCTCCGGGGCGTTCCGTCCCACGGTCGACGACGAGGACGTGCACACCGCGCTGGAGCGCGGGCTGCTGGAGCGGCTGGGCAGCCTCGGCGGCAAGCTGCGCGCCGGCCGGTCCCGTAACGACCAGGTCGCCACCGACCTGCGGCTCTACCTGCGCGACCACGCCCGGGGCGTGGCCAGCCGGCTGGTCGAGCTGGCCGATGCGCTGGTCGAGCAGGCCGAGCGGCACGTCGACACCGCCGCGCCCGGCATGACCCACCTGCAGCACGCCCAGCCGGTCACCTTCGGGCACTGGCTGCTCGCCCACGTGCAGCCGCTGCTGCGTGACCTGGAGCGGCTGCGTGACTGGGACCACCGGGCGGCGATCAGCCCGCTGGGCGCCGGCGCGCTGGCCGGCTCCGGGCTGCCGCTCGACCCGGTGGCCGTGGCCAAGGAGTTGGGCTTCCGCACGTCGTTCGCCAACTCCATGGACGCCGTCGCCGACCGGGACTTCGTCGCCGAGTTCCTCTTCACCACCGCCCTGATCGGGGTGCACCTGTCCCGGCTCGGCGAGGAGGTGGTGCTCTGGACCTCGCACGAGTTCGGCTGGGTGGAGCTGGACGACGCGTTCGCCACCGGCTCGTCGATCATGCCGCAGAAGAAGAACGCGGACATCGCCGAGCTGGCCCGGGGCAAGTCCGGCCGGCTGGTCGGCGGCCTGATGGCCGTCCTCACCATGCTCAAGGGTCTGCCGATGACCTACGACCGGGACATGCAGGAGGACAAGGAGCCGGCCTTCGACGCGGTCGACACCCTGGAGCTGCTGCTGCCGGCGCTGGCGGGGATGATCTCCACGATGACCGTGCGGGTGGACCGGCTGGTGGCCGCCGCGCCGGTCGGCTTCTCGCTGGCCACGGAAGTGGCCGACTGGCTGGTCCGCAGGGGCGTGCCGTTCCGTGACGCGCACGAGATCACCGGCCGGCTGGTGGCGCTCTGCGCGGTCCGGGAGTGCGAGCTGGAGGAGGTCTCCGACGCCGATCTGGCCGCGGTCAGCGAGCACCTCGACCCGTCGGTGCGCGATGTGCTCTCGGTCCGTTCGGCCCTCGCGGCCCGGACCACCCCCGGCTCCACCGGCCCCGGCCCGGTCGCCGACCAACTGGCCGCCGCCGCGGACCGGCTGGTCGGCTGGCGGGAGTGGGCCACCGAGCGGGTCGTACCCCGCTGATCCTGCCGTGGCGCCGGCGCGACTCGCCGCCGGCGCCGCGGTCCGTTCAGGCCGTCGGGCGCTCCCGCTTCGGGAGCTTGGCCACCACCATGTCGTACGACGCGTCGACCGCCTCGGTGAGCTCGTCCTCGTCGATCCCGCCGTCCAGGCGCAGGGTGTTCCACCCGGACCGGCCGATGTAGGCCATCACCCGGGCGTCGTCGGGGTGGCGGTGCAGCCACTCGTCGGCGACCTCACGGGTCTGGCCGCACTTCACCCCGACCGTCGGGTTTCCCTCTCCGTTGCCGAGGAAGGCGAAGATCCGGCCGCCGACCTTCACCACCTCGTCGCCCTCCCATGGCCGGTCCAGCCACGCCCCCGGCTTGGCCAGGCAGTACGCCAGCATCTCCGCGCGCTCCATGGGTGCCTCCCGGAATCGTCGTGCGCACAGTCTGCGCGCCCGGCCGGCGTGCGGCATGCCAGTCGGCCGGGCGGGTCGCCACGCCGTCAGCGTGTCTGCTCGGCCGAGCGGGCGGCGACCCGCTCGTAGCGCTGTCGGGCGGCCTGCGCGCTGCCCAGGCCCAGCCCGTACGCGATGGCCTGCCAGGTCAGCCCCCGGTCGCGGGCCAGCGTCAACAGCCCGGCTTCCAGGGCGTCCAGCTCCGCGCGGACGTGCGGCAGCAGGGTCAGCGCGGCCGTGAGGTCGGCGCCGTCGACCGGCTCCTCCGTGGGCTCCCGCTCGGCTCCGCCCGCGGCCAGGGCGGTGACCAGGGCCACCGCCTCCCACGGGTCCAGCACGTACGGATGCGCCCAGCGCCCTCGCTGAGCGTCGGTGCCGGCGTGTCGCTCGCTGATCCGTTGCAGCGCCTCGTGGGTGCGGTGGGCGCGGACACGGGCCGGGTTCGGCGCGGTGAACGGGTCGTCGGTCGTCATGGTCCGATCACAGCTCATCAACGCAGTCTTGTCAACAGAATGTTGAAAGACGCCCCGACCGGCGCCGACGGCCGGATGGTCTTGCCCTTGACCGGCCCGGTCGGGTTGAAGGCGGCAACGGCGTCGTCGAGGGTCGCGACGTTGCCGATGTTCGTCCGCAGTCGCCCATCCCGGACCCGCTGGACGACTCGAACGACGTCTGAACGCCGGACGGCTACGTCATGTCGTTCTCGAACGCGGTGAGCTCCTCGTCGTGGTCGCCTTCCGCGGGTTCGTGCTGGGGGTAGGCGCCGGCGCCGGGATGGACCTTGTCGATGAGATCGAGGTATTCCGGGTTGCGGGCAATGAACTCACCCACGACCGGGCAGATGACGGTGATCTTCTTCCCGCTCTCGCGGATCTCGTCCAGCACGCGAGCGATGAGCTCCGTGGCCACCCGATTGCGTCGGTAGGCGGGGTCGACCCAGGTCGTTAGCAGCACGACACGGCCGCCCACGAACCGGTACGGGAGCTCGGCGATCGCTTCGGCGCCGAGGGCGGCGATCCAGCGACCGCGCTCCGCGTCGTTGATGACATCGAGCTCCCAGCTGGATTCCACCTCGCTGAGACTTGTCTCGTTCAGAGCAGCGATGAGCACCGCGTTGTTCTCTTCCCGGGTGGCCGCCTCGGCCTCGAGATTGATCGTCATTGTCACACTTCTGTTGGGGGGCTAATAGGTGGGTTTAGGACAAATGGGTGTGACCCTGGGTCACCCCCGGGTGCTCGGGGTCGATGAGGTCGGCGTACTCGGGGTTGTGCTCGATGAAGGTGCGCACGATCGGGCACCTGATGGTGACCGTCTTGCCTTGCACGCGCACGTCGTCCAGGACGCGTCGGATCAGCTCGGTGGCGATGCCCTGTTTGCGGAACTCGGGGAACACCGAGGTGGCCAGCAGCACGAGTCGGTCGTCTCCGGCGACGTTGTAGGTCAGCCCGGCCACCTCTCGGTCCCCGACGATGGCGTCGTAGATGCCGAGTTTCTCGTCGTTGACGACTTGGAAGTCGAACGCGGGGGCGTGGGGATCGTCGATTACCTCGTCGATGAGGACGGCCTGGTCCTGGCTGAGGGTGCCTTTCTCGTCGGGGTATCCGGCCTCGTCGGGGTACTCGACGGCGTAGCGGGTCGGCTCGGTTGGGTCGGTCATCGGGGTGTGCCTTCGTTGATGGTCATCAGATCACTCTCGGGTCGTGGCGGTAGTCGTACTCGCCCAGCCGCATGTCGTCGAGGGGACGTGAAGGCCCAGCCATCGACGTACTTCTCGCTCCTGCGGGGTCGTTCTCGTGCTTGGGTGTGCCGAGTCCTTACGAGCGAACGCGGATGATCGTCTTTCCCTTGATCCGCTCGGTCGGGTTGAAGGCGGCGACGGCGTCGTCGAGGGTCGCGACGTTGCCGATGTTCGTCCGCAGTCGTCCGTCCCGCACCCGCCGGACGATCTCGCCCAGTTGGGCGCGATCGGACACGACGACGAAATCGACCGCTAGTCCGTCCGCGGGCCGCGCCTCGGGCGGCCCGACGACAGACACCAGCGTTCCTCCGGCTCGAATCAGGCCTGCGGACCGCTTCCCGATGTCACCGCCGATGACATCGAAAACCAGATCGACTCCGCCGACGTCTTCCAGGGCGTCGTTGCTGAGGTCGACGAACTCCTGCGCGCCGAAGTCGAGCGCGGTCTGACGGTCGGCAGCGCGTCCGGTGCCGATGACGTAGGCGCCGAACTCATGTGCGAGCTGCGTCACCATCGAACCGACTGCGCCGGCCGCGCCGTGCACGAGGACGCTCTGCCCCGCCTGAAGGCGGCCGTGCTCGAACAGTCCCTGCCACGCGGTCAGGCCCGAGATCGGCAGGCTCGCGCCCACCGTGAAGTCGACGTCGGCGGGCAGCGGCGCGAGGTTACGCGCCTCGACGGCCACATACTCCGCCAAGGTGCCGTCGCGAGTCCAGTCCGTGAGGCCGAACACCCGCTGTCCCACAGACAGTCCCGTCGTGCCATAGCCGAGAGCGGTGACCACTCCGGCCAGCTCGTGCCCAGGGATCGACGGCGTCCGGTCACGGCCGAGGCGATCGGTCCAGGTCGAGGGCCACGCCATCTCAGTCGGGACGAATCCCGACGCATGAACCTGAACGACGACGTCGTTCAGCGCCGGTTCCGGCTCGGGCCGCTCCACCAGCGTCATCCCGGCCGTTCCCGCAGCCTCGTCCGTCACCACAATCGCCTTCATCTGGTACCTCCTTTTATCCAGTCCTCGTTTGCACGGTCACGAGGAGCAAATTTCGTTTAACAGCATTAGCGGCGCTCGCCTCGGCGTCTTACCACGCTGATCGGTAGCGGTTGTGGCGCGAGGGTGTCGAGGAACGAGCGCGACAGCGAAGTCGTCGGTAGGACGGCGCCGGGGTCGAGGCCCCGCTGGCGCGATCCCGGCGTTTCGTGTCGACCTGGTCGCGGTCGGTCAGCTCGGCTGTGATGCCCCATGCCTTTCCGTTCTGCGACAAGGCGCCGACCGCGGCCCCGACCTTGTCCTGGTCTCGGCCCGTGATCACGCCGGTGCCGCCCCCGGCGACGACTTGGTGGGCCGTGGCGAGGCCCATGCCGCTGCTGCCGCCGACGACCACGGCCTTACGGCCCTCGAAACTCTCACTCATGACAGTTGTTCCTTACCCACTGAATGGCGATTTGTGTTTGGCAGCAACCGGTTCCCCGGGAGTGGCGCGACGTCCGTAGAACTCGGCGCCGGTGGGCAAGTCGGACCGTTCGTCGCTAGCGGAGGCACACAGCCGGACGCCCCGAACCTAGTCGCGGTAGAACTGGTCGGTCAAGTCCACTCTTGGGGTCAAGCGGATGCTACTGTGACGGCGAAGTGTCCCAGGTCAACCACCGTAACGACGGCACCCAATCGGCCCCGCCCGGGCATTCTGTCCGGACTCTATGGTCCACAAAAGGTGAGGGCTGCGGGAATACAACCGGTCCGTAGGGTGTCTGTACATTCGCGCGTCCAGGTGCGTTTCGCCTGGTTCCTCAGCTTCACGCCGAAAGGCCGGGAAGGGAGAGCTTTGCGCCAGCAGACCCAGTACCATAAGAACCCGGAGGCCGTTTCGCGGCTCGACCCGGAGCAGTACCGCGTGACCCAGCAGGACGGCACCGAGCGCGCGTTCGCCAACGCCTACTGGGACAACCACGAGCCCGGCATCTACGTCGACGTCGTGTCCGGCGAGCCGCTGTTCGCATCGGTCGACAAGTACGACAGCAACTCCGGCTGGCCGAGCTTCACGAAGCCGGTCGCCAGGACGAACGTCGTCGAGCGCGAAGACTCCAGCCACGGGATGATCCGGACTGAGGCCCGCTCGCGGCACGGGGACAGCCACCTCGGCCACGTCTTCAACGACGGTCCCCCCGACAAGGGTGGACTGCGCTACTGCATCAACTCCGCGTCGTTGCGGTTCATCCACCTCGACCACCTGGAGAACGCAGGGTACGGCGAATACCGCACCCTGTTCAGGAGTGACACCAAAACTGACACCGACGACAAGTAGGGAGACGACGTGACCACCGAAAAGGCGATCCTCGCTGGCGGCTGCTTCTGGGGCATGGAGGAGTTGTTCCGCCGCCAGCCCGGCGTCGTGTCCACGCGCGTCGGCTACAGCGGTGGCGACGTCCCGAACGCCACCTACCGCGACCACGGCACCCACGCGGAGTCCATCGAGGTCGTCTACGACACCGAGAAGACCAACTTCCGCGCGCTGCTCGAGTTCTTCTTCCAGGTGCACGACCCCTCGACGAAGAACCGCCAGGGCAACGACATCGGCATCAGCTACCGCTCGGCGATCTTCTACGCCAGCGACGAGCAGAAGCGGGTCGCCGAGGACACGATCGCCGACGTCGACGCCTCGGGCCTGTGGCCCGGCAAGGTCGTCACCGAGGTGACCCCGGCGGGCGACTTCTGGGAGGCTGAGCCCGAGCACCAGAACTACCTGCAGACCTACCCCAACGGTTACACCTGCCACTTCCCCCGCCCCGGGTGGAAGCTCCCGAAGCGGGCGGCGGCCTGACACCTCCGGCGCGCGGACCCCGGGTCTGCGCGCCGGCCAGGGATGTCTTCGTCTGCCGGGAGCGGGACACGCGACAGTGATTCCCTCTTGTTGTTTCATGGCCGCAGCCAGGATCAGCTGCGGGTGATGCGTGTGACGTGCAGACGCAGGTCAAAGAGGTTGACACGCGCTGACCTCCGGCGCGCCGCTCACGATGCATCGACCGAGCAACTCCTGAGCAGCAGCAACTTGCCACAGCGAGGACCAAGCAGTCCAGGAAGAGACCCGCCCTATCGATGATCTCGCGGACGGACACCCGTTCAATCAAGCCGTCGGCGCATACGTTCGTTCTTCACCATCACGCGAATGCGACATGACGCCGGATGGACTCCAAGGTCCCATTCTCCATGGGCTATCTGGCGCGCTGGATACACTTGACCGATGAGCGACGAGCAACTGGCTGCGCCGACGAATCAGCGGAGGATCAGTCAACGGGGCATCGCGACGCGAGAGCGGATCCTCGAGGCGGCGAACCGGCTAATGTTCGTGCGCGGAGTGAACGCGACGACCCTTGACGACGTCCGCGAGGCCAGCCAGACGAGCAAGTCTCAGCTCTACCGCCACTTCGCCGACAAGCAGGAGCTCGTGCGCGCGTTGGTCAAATATCGAGGCGCGCTTGTGCTTCAGCGCGAGCGCGGAGGGCTCGAACGACTGAGATCGTTCTCGGGGCTGGTCCGGTGGCGTAACGCGCTGGTCCAGGCCAACTCGCTGAACAACGGCAAATACGGGTGCGGCCTTGGGTCGATGGCTGTCGAGCTGTCCGATCAGGATGAGCAGGCTCGATCGATGCTGTCGGAGACGTTTGCGGCATGGGAAAAGCTGATCAGTGATGGTCTGCACCGGATGCGGGACAGCGGTGCACTGCGCCAGGACGCCGACCCGGAGAAGTTGGCCACGGGGTTGATGGCAGCTTTGCAAGGCGGCTACTTGCTGGCGAACGCCGCGCACAACGTCGCACCCATGGAAGTTGCTCTGGACATGGCGCTGGAAAACATCAGATCGTTCCTCTTGGAGCCGTCCGGCGAGCCGACCCGTTAATTGAGCCCTTTTCATCGTGATCAGGCTGGTCACGGCGGGTGCGAGCAGCCCGGAGATCGATGAGGGCGAGCCTCCGTAACCACCGCCAGCAGCGTCGATCCCGGTGGCGGCGCCTGGACCCCGCCCGGCAAGCCCTACTCACCCTCGCCCATCTGCGCAACGGCGACACCTACGCCCGCCTCGCAGCCGGGTTCGGCATCGGCGTCGCCACCGCCTGGCGCTACGTCCGCGAAGCTGTCGCTCTACTCGCCGCAGCGGCGCGGTGAGAAAGCTGCCATCGAGTCGTTCCTCGCGTCGTTGGATCGCCTCGTAGTGCGACTGTGGATCACCGAGCATCGATGTCACTCATGTCGTCCGGATTTGAGTCCGCCCGAGTCGCGGGAGGCGACGACGATCGCCCGCCCTGATGCGTGAACGACGGCATACCCTAGCCTTAACGGACCGATGAGTCCATCTCTGGGTTTGGCCTTGAGCGAGTTCAGCTGGGGCGTCTTGGTCCTAACCGCCTCTTAGTGCAGCTTAGACACAGTGACGTGATGGTTCACGAGGGCCGAGCGGTTCTGGCCACGAGCGATCAACTGGACTATCTAGTCCGCGAAGGCTAGCCTGCGGAGGTACCCGGTCACGGGGTTATACGCCCGGCCACAGCCCCCGCTCAGACTGCGGCTCGGCTGCTGCTGGACCCGCGTATCTGGACCGTCACTACCAGGATCTACAGGAAGGCACGGCTGATGGAAACCGATCGGGATCGTGTCGTCGCATCCGCCCGAGCTGTCCTTCCGGCCACTGAGCGCCGGCGCACGGACATGACCACCCGCGGCTTCACATTCGTCGCCGATGAACCGCACAACGGCGCACTCGGCGAAGGCCCGACGCCGACGGAGTACCTGTTGATGGCGCTCGCGTCGTGCACTGCTCAGACGCTGCGGCAGTATGTCGACTATAAGTACGACACCGCCGGTGACATCACCGTCGAGATCGACTACCACGAACCCGACCAGGAAGGCGCAGAGCGTTACCTGCAGCGCACGATCACGCTGAGTGAAGAACCTGACCCCGACGACTTGAAGGTGATGCATGACATTGCCGAGAAGTCCCCAGTGACCCTGCTGATTCAGTTCGCATGGAGCGTGAGGACAGAGTTCGTCGGGCCGCGCTGAAATCAGGCCGCTTGCTGCTCGGCGATCACGGCCGAGCAGCAACCGGTTGTCGTTCCGCCCCAGGCGGCGACAGTGTTTCCGTTGACCGCGACAGCTTGAACGCGATGCGGCGCCTTGCATGCGGCGCAGGTCCTGGTCCTGGCGGATGGCCGGTGACTCGTGCCGGCAGCTCAGGACTGAGTCGGTGCGGTCGGCTCGGTGACGGTGGAGCGTCTGCCGAGCAGGGCGAACTCGTCGGAGGTCGTGTCGTCGGGGATCGGCAGCCCGTGGCGCTGCAATGCCTGGTTCACGCGTGCCCGGACGAGGTCGCGGTAATGACGGGCCGTGCACGAGCCGTGCGCGTAGAGGTCGGCGTACGTGGAGAGCAGTTCGGGATACTGGCGGCGCAGCCAGGCGAAGAACAGGTCTGTGACGCCGCGCATCAGGTACAGCGGTGTCGGGAGAAGTTGCCTGCCCCTGCGTCGGCCAGGGTGCCGATCAACTCGTCGATCTGCTCGGTGCTGTCTGTCAGTTCGGGCAGGATCGGCGCGACGAACACAATGGGGTGAGGCCGGCGTCGCGCATGGCTCGCAGTGATCGGCCGGGCCACGGTGGACGGTGCGCCGGGTTCGAGCGAGCGTTGCAGTGCCTCGTCGAGGAAGGCGATGGACATGCCGAGCTCGACGTTGACGCGCTGAGCTGCGACAGCGAGCTGATCCAGGTCGCGGCCTGGCCGCGCTGATCCTGCTGGCCGGCGTGCTCGGCGACCGCTACGGCCACAGGCGAATCCTCCTCGTGGGTATCGCCGGGTTCACCATCGCGTCGATCATGTGCGCGGTCGTCCCGACCATGAACTCACTGATAGTCGCCCGCATCCTGCAGGGCATCGGCGGGCCTCGTCGCTCTCTGCGCAGTCGGCCACAGCTGGGGCAGCGCGATCAGTACTGAACCGAGAGGTCGCGTGCCCGCATTTGCGGCACGTGATCTAGCTATCCATGCTGGCCCGGCCAGCGCGTCGGAAGGTGACGTGTGACCGAAACCAAGATGAGCGACCGAACGATTTCGAAGCGGAATCTAGCGGCACCGCTGCGAGCCTTTCTGCGAACTGAGTCCGGCAGCGCCCGCGTGCTCGTGGCCGCCATCGTCGCCGCACTGCTCTGGGCCAACATCGACCTCGGCTCCTACGAAGCCGTCTGGCGCACCCAACTGTCCCTGCGCCTCGGGCACCTCGAGCTCTCCCGCGACCTGCACACCTGGATCAACAGCGGCTTGATGACTCTGTTCTTCCTGGTCGTCGGCCTTGAGGCGCGGCGCGAGTTCGACCTCGGCGACCTCCGCGACCGGCGACGTTTCGTGCTGCCCAGCGTGGCCGGCGTGATCGGCATGCTGATCCCGGTGCTGATCTTCCTGGTGATCAACCACGGCGGGCCGGGCGCGCATGGCTGGGGCGTGGCTATGTCGACCGACACCGCCCTCGCGTTGGGCCTGCTGGCACTGCTCGGCCGGGGCGTGCCCGACCGGGTCCGGATCTTCCTGCTCACCGTGTTCGTGGTCGACGACTTGATCGCACTCATCGTCATCGCCCTGGTCTACAGCGACGACATCAAGATGATGCCAATCGTGGTGGCCGTAGCGGCGTTCGCGGTCATGCTGGCCATCCGCGCAGCCGGCGTCCGACGTGGCTCGGCGTACGTGCCGGTCGCCATCGTGATGTGGGGCGCGCTGCTGGTCAGCGGAGTCGACCCGGTGGTGACCGGACTGGCCATCGGGTTGACCGCGTTCGCCTACTCTCCCGGCCGAGCTGAGCTCGAGCAGGTCAGCGGGCTGTTCCGGTCGTTCCGTGAGCAGCCGACGCCCACGCTCGCGCGTACGGCTTCGATCGGCCTCGCGAATACGCTGTCGCCCAACGACCGCCTTCAGCGCATCTACCACCCTTGGTCCAGCTACGTCATCGTGCCGCTGTTCGGCCTGGCCAACGCTGGCATCAGCATCGACGGTCCGTTCCTGGCCCAGGCGTTCACGTCGCCTGTCACCTGGGGCGTGCTGCTCGGGTATGTCGTCGGCAAGCCGCTCGCCGTGATCGGCACCTCGGCCGGGCTCACCTGGATCTCACACGGCCGCATCCGTCCGGCCGTGGGCTGGGCGGGCGTGCTCGGCAGCGGCACGATCGCCGGTGTCAGCTTCACGGTGTCGCTGCTGATCGCCAGCCTGGCCTTCACCGGCGACCAACTGGCCGAGGCCAAAGTCGGGGTGCTCAGCGCCGCGATCGTATCCTCAGCGCTGACCTGGAACGCGTTCCGCATCACCAACATGTTGCCCAGGGACAAGCGCACCCGGGCGCTCTTCGGCGACATGACGGAGCTGATCGACCTCATCCCAGGAGTCGACGAGAAGCAGGACCACGTCCGCGGCCCAGCCGGTGCGTCGGTAACGCTGGTGCAGTACGGCGACTTCCAGTGCCCGTACTGCGGGAAGGCCGAGCCAGTCGTCCGGCAGTTGCTGGGCCACGCCGACCTGCGTTTCGTGTGGCGTCACCTGCCTCTGTCAGACGTGCACCCGCAAGCCCGGCTAGCAGCCGAGGCCGCCGAAGCAGCGGCCGCTCAGGGCAAGTTCTGGCAGATGCACGACCTGCTGCTCGAACACCAGGACAAGCTGAACATCACTGATCTAATCAAATACGCCGGCGATCTCGGTCTGGATCAGAAACGCTTCCACGACGATCTGATAAGCCAGGCCCACGCCGGCCGCATCGAAAGCGACATCGACTCGGCCGACAACAGCGGAGTGTCCGGCACCCCGACGTTCTTCATCAACGGCCGTCGCCACTACGGCGCCTACGACATCACGGCCTTGACCGCCGCCATTCGTATGGCCCGAGCCCGGGCCCGCCTCGGCCGCGAAGCACCAGCGACCCGTAAATAAGCGCGTTCCGTTGACTCGACAGCACGCCGGTCGGCCGTCAGATCCTGCCGCGCGAACTCTTGCCTTGACGCGAAGCGATGGGAGCGTCAAGAGGATCCGACACCTCATCGAGGCTTGTGCAGAAGCGCCAGCGCGGCGTAGCCGATCGACGGGCGCCGGGACCGACGCCGAGTAGCGTCGTCACCAGCAGCGGGTGAATGACCCGTGCGGTCGCGACCTGCGACACGTCGTCGTAGCGGTATCCCGATACCGAATCGACCACTGCGGGTTCGAGTAGCCCCATTTCGTGATAGTTGCGCAGCTGCTTGACGCTCAGAAACGTCATCTTCGCGAACTCCCCGATACTCAGCTCCGCGCTCCCACGACCACCAACCTCCCCTCTCCCACGGGGGAGAGTCAACTGATCCACGGAACCGCACTGAAAGCCGCGTCGTGCCACATATCACCTGGCGTTCGCTTAGCCAGTGCCACTTGGGCGGGCAGCTAACTAACCGCACCGGGTTGGCGAGACGCCGCCCCGTGCGGGATGCGGTCGTACTCTTGCCGGCCGGCCGCCCCGGGCTGCCGAGGTGACCGCCGCTGAGCCGGACCCGCTGCTCTAACCAGCCCGGGACTGGCCGGGCGCCCGCCCCTTCCGTTCATCAGGACGAGTGACGCAGACCACTCCGTTGCCTCTCCTGTTTCTACGCGAAGGCGCCGATTAGTAGAGGTGAAGGGGCTCTTCACAGTTGAGGGTGTAGCGGGCGTTGGCGTGGCGTCCCGGGATAGACGTCGAGGTCTCCCGAGGATGGAAGTTCTCACGCTCACCATCCGGAAGACCTCGACGTGCCTGACGCTATCCGTCCTGCGGGCTTCGCCTGCCCGACCTGACCACGTTCTGCCGACTCGACGAGCTCGGCCTCGAAGTGATCGGCCAACGCCTCGAACCCGAGCGCGCGGTGCTTGCCTGCCGCGTCGTCGAACCCGACGACGGCACGGATCGATGGTGTCGTCGCTGCGGGTCCCAGAGAGCGTCACGTGACACCGTGCTCCGGCGACTCGCGCACGAGCCTCTGGGTTGGCGACCGACCGTGCTCGAACTGGGCCAGTACGTCGGCATGACGCTGAACCCTCCAGCGAGCACGGGCCTCCGCGCGACGCAGAACTTCATCGTCATCCGAAGCTCGCGCTCGTGCATTGCGAACGAGAAGGCACGACGCCGCCCGAAAACGAGAACGTCCGGCCACTCGTGGCCGCGGCGTTCGCACTACCCATCCATCTCACGGGCTACGTCGATGACCTGGCCGCCGAGAACCCCATCATCGACGCCGGCCCCACGGGCGAGGACCTGGTTGCGAACCAGATGGTAAACAACACACCGCACTGGCGGACTGCCTGGGCTGTCTACCGGCGGTGCCTGCGTGAATTGCTCGCGCGAGCTCCAGAACTCCCCGGGGGTAGCCGCGACGGCCTGGCGGAGGTCCGAGTCGCGCACCTGGCCAGCAAAGCCCTCAATTCCGAGATGTTCACCGTCCGAGAACTCCGAAGAGCGGCTAGGCCTGCAGAGCCGATGCGACGTTGGAGGACATGGGAGTGGTGGGTCGCCCCAAGAGGGTGGACAAGTCGCTCGTGATGTAGTCCAAGGTGCCGTGAGAGATCGCGACATCAGCGTCGACGATGAGCTCTACCACGGGTTCGGGCAATCCTGCCTGCTGCAGGACCTGTCGGTACTGCTCGGCTGGAAGGTCGGCGTAGGTGAGCGGTGTGCCCGACTGCGCTGCAGCCTCGGCTGCGAGTTCGGAAAGGGTCCAGGCGGTATCGCCGGTGAGGTCATAGACCTGCCCGGCCTGATCGTCGCGGGTCAAGATGATGGCTGCGGCTTCGGCAAGGTCCGCTCGGCTTGCCGCGGCCATCCGGCCATTGCCCGCGCTGCCGACGAGGGTGCCGCTACTGATGGCATTGCGGAGTGCGGCCGTGTGATTCTCGGCGTACCAGCCGTTCCGCAGGATGACAGCGGGCAGTCCGGATGCGGCGATGGCCTGCTCGGTGACCCGGTGGACGGGTGCCAATCCCATGGTGTTGGTGGGGGCGTGAGTCACTGATGTGTAGGCGAGGATGCCTACTCCGGACTCGATTGCCGCGTCGATCACCGCCTGGTGCTGCCGAATACGCGTGGCATCTGGACCTGTGGGAGCGGACACCAGCAGAACCTTGTCAGCGCCCGCGAAGGCTGGTAGCAGGGTCTCGGGCTGGTCGTAGTCCGCGAATCGGACATCAACTCCCAGGGTGGCCAACGCTGCTGCCTTGGCGGATTCTAGGTCGACGGCAACAATCTGACCGGCGGGTACTCCCTGGAGGAGCAGGTGGTTGATGACCTGGTGTCCGAGCTGGCCTGCGGCTCCGGTGACGGCAATCACGATTGGGTTCCTTCTGGTAGTGGGATGCACACATGACAACCAGGTTTGATCCGCTCTCCCCGAACCAGTTGGTGCAGTCGGAAGCGATGACGTTGCTCTTCAGACTGTGTCCAGCACGGACCTGCTGAGCGCCTCGCCCGCGGGGTTTCCGCCAAGGAGTGCGGGCCCGGTCTTGGATCTCGGCCCTCGGGGACCGGCAGTTCGACCTGGTGGTCATGCTCCACGAACGTAGGGCGCTCGTTCGGCTGGGACCAGGGGCGGAACATCCTGTGAGCAGGAGTACCAGTCGCTTCCATCCGTCGACTGCGACAATGGACTTGATGAGTGCATCAGGAGAGCTGGCAGCGATTCTGCGGGTGTGGCGGGAACGTCTCTCACCGCAGATGGCAGGTATGCCGGCGACCGCCTCCCGGCGGACCAAAGGTCTGCGCCGCGAAGAGCTCGCCGTGCTGGCGTCTGTGTCCGCCGACTACATCGTGCGCCTGGAGCAGGGACGCTCCTCCGCACCTTCAATGCAGGTGTGTGTCTCGATCGCCCGGGCGTTGCAGCTCAGCGACACCGAACAGGAACACTTGTTCCGTCTTGCCGGGCACGCCACCGGCGGTGGACGAATTAGCCAGATAGTGCCCGCGAGTATTCGCCGACTGGTGGAGCGCGCCAGCGACCGCCCCGTGGCCGTCTTCGACGCGATGTGGAACCTCCTGCTCTGGAATTCCGTATGGGCGGCGTTGCCAGGTGACCCCTCCCCGGTGCGCGAAGCTGACCGCAACCTGTTGTGGCTGCACTTCACCGGCCCTTCCGACTGCCACCTGCACGGCCCCGGGAGCGCCGAAACCCTCGACGCCTCCCTGGTCGCCGACCTGCGCCGCAGTGCGGGGCGTTACCCCGACGATCCCCAGCTACAACAGCTCGTCGCACGGCTGAACGAGACAAGCACGCAGTTTCGCGGACTCTGGTTGCGTCATGAGATCGACGAACACGGCCCGACCATCAGAAGGGTTGTTCATTCGGAGGTCGGGACCCTTGACTTGGATTGCGACATTCTTAGCACCCAACGCCATGACCTGCGGATCATGATGTACACCGCCGAACCTGGCAGCGAGTCCGAGAGCAAACTCGCGCTACTGGGAACCATCGGCATTCAGCCGGCGCCGGGCTCTTCGGAATTCTCGGTAGCTGAGCCCTGATCCACCGGTGCTGACCGCTGCGGTGGCATGGCGTACAACGAGAATGCCGCTCCTGAGCAGGGAGGATGTCGATTACGACGTCAACAACCCACTGCCCAGAAGGAACACCTCGTAAGTGAGACCTTCTCATACGATCCGACCGGTCTTCGATGATCCCAACGTATGCCGCTGCGGGCACCTCGTCGGCGACGAATAGGCCGGACGTTAGAGGACCGGGGGTCGCCCACCCGAACAAGACGGGCGGAGGTCACCAATCGTCGCTGCGCTCGGCGGCCCACTGCGCGTACGCAGCGGCGTACGCGGCATCGGGGGTGGCCGCCTCGACCACCCATGTCCGGCGGGCGCCCAGGATTCAATCCCACCGGCCTGCACGTCCACCTCGCCCAGAACCGCGGCGAGCAGTCGCACGCTGTCGTTGTCGCAGGCCCACGACGGTCCACCGCCTGCCCGCGAGGTCCACCTGCCAGGCGGGCACGTCGTCGGCGAGCAGTTGGTCGGGGGCGCCCATCGCGCGGTTCTGGAGGTAGGTAGACGGGTCGCGAGGGGCTGAACGTGAACCGCAGTGACCAAGATTTTCCGGCAGCTCCCCGCCCGGGGTCGGGTCACTGGCGTGTCAGCCTATGTGCGCACTGAAATGCTCAGCGGGACGATCTTCGGTGACACGGGGTGCGGCGACATTTCACTCCGCAGGTCGGCGGCCAGCTAACTGAAATCTTCACTGAGAACCGGCGGTACCGTCGGGGTCATGGACCTGCTGCCGGAGGACCGCGCCGTCGACGCCGACCTGGCGATGCTGGGGGACCTGCTCGCCGGCCCGCTGCTGCCGGCCGCGCGCGGGCTGCTGGGCTGTCGGCTGGACGCTGGCGGGGTCACCGTCCGGATCACCGAGGTCGAGGCGTACGCCGGGACGGCCGGTGACCCGGCCTCGCACGCGCATCGGGGGCGCACCCCGCGCAACGCGGTGATGTTCGGGCCGGCCGGGCACGCCTACGTCTACTTCACCTACGGGATGCACTGGTGCATGAACGTGGTCACCGGGGTCGAGGGGGAGGCCGCCGCGGTGCTGTTGCGCGCCGGGGAGGTGGTCGACGGCCTGGCCACGGCGCGGGCTCGTCGACTGGCGGTGCGTCGGGACGTGGACCTGGCCCGTGGTCCGGCCCGGCTCTGCGCCGCGCTCGGGATCGACCGGGCGGCGTACGGCGGGTACCTGCTCGGCGACGGGCCGGTCCGGTTGCGTCCGCCGGAGCGTCCGGTGTCGGCCCAGGCGGTGGTCGCCGGGCCGCGGGTCGGCGTGACCGGGGCGCACGACGTGCCGTGGCGGTTCTGGCTCGACGGTGACCCGACGGTCAGCGCGTACCGGCGGCACGTGCCCCGCGCCCGGGGCTGAGCGCCCGGCCCCGGCGTGTGCCCTGGTGAAACTGTCGGTGGGTGTGGCCATAATCACCGCACCTGCACGCCGACGGTTCGGAGGACGTCATGACAACGCTGCTCGCGATCGGCACGGCCAAGGGGTTGTTTCTCGCCACCAGCGCCGACGACCGGCGCAACTGGGAGATCACCGGCCCGCATTTCCCGATGACCGGCGTCTACTCGGTCGCGGTCGACACCCGCCGCCCCACCCCGCGGCTGCTCGCCGGGGTGACCAGCTCACACTTCGGGCCCAGCGTGGCCACCAGCGACGACCTCGGCGCCTCGTGGGACGAGCCCGACCAGGCCCCGGTCGCCTTCCCGGCCGACACCGGCGCGACGCTGGGGCGGGTCTGGCAGCTGATGCCGGCCGGCCCGGACGAGCCGGACGTGGTCTGGGCCGGCACCGAGCCTTCGGCGCTGTTCCGCTCCACCGACGGCGGTCGCAGCTTCGAGCTGGTCCGGTCGCTGTGGGACCACCCGCACCGGACCGAGTGGGGGGCCGGGTTCGGCGGCCAGGCCGTGCACACCGTGCTGCCGCACCCGCGTGACCCGGCTCGGCTGCTGGTCGCCATGTCGACCGGCGGGGTCTACCGCTCGGAGGACGCCGGGGCGAGTTGGGCGCCGGGCAACACCGGCATCCGTGCGTACTTCATGCCCGACGAGTGGCCGGAGTTCGGCCAGTGCGTGCACAAGGTCGCCCGGGACGCCAGCAACCCCGAGCGGCTGTACGCGCAGAACCACCACGGCGTCTACCGCTCCGACGACGACGGCCGCACCTGGTCCTCGATCGCCGATGGGCTGCCCAGCGACTTCGGCTTCGCCATGGTGTCCCACCCGGCGCGGGCCGGCATGGTGTGGACCTTCCCGCTGGTGGCCGACAGCGAGCGGTTCCCGACCGACCACCGCTGCCGGGTGTTCCGCTCGGCCGACGCCGGCGGCAAGTGGGAGCCGTTGTCGGTGGGGCTGCCCGAAGGGCCGTTCTACCCGGCGGTGCTGCGCGACGCGATGTGCGCCGACGACGCCACCCCGGGCGGGGTCTACTTCGGCACCCGCTCCGGTGAGGTCTACGCCAGTCGCGACGAGGGCGACTCCTGGTCGTTGGTGGCCGCGCACCTGCCCGACGTGCTCTGCGTCCGCGCTGCGGCGGTGTGAGGTGGTCACCGTGCTGCTGCCCGGCCCGCTGCGCGGCGAGGCGGGCGGCGCCAGCCGGCTGAGCGTCACCGCGGCCGGGACGCTGCGGGCGGTCCTCGACGAGGTGGCCGCCGATCATCCGCGGCTGGCCCGGCGGATCCGCGACGAGCGTGGCGAGCTGCGCCGTTACGTCAACGTCTTCGTCGACGGGGAGGATTGCCGGCATTCCGGCGGGCTGGCCACCCCGGTGGGTGACGGTGCCGAGGTGCAGGTGCTGCCCTCGGTCGCGGGGGGCTGAGCCGGCACCCTACGTCCGTTGTCGGGTGACCGGCGCCACCGAGGGGCGTACCGCCGACGGAATAGTTGACTCGTCAAATATGTTGGGCGCAGTGTCCGGATACCACGGACCCGTTCGACACTTGAGGAGCTGGTCATGCAGTTCGGAGTCTTCACCGTCGGCGACGTCACGGTCGACCCGACCACCGGTCGGGAGCCGACCGAGCATGAGCGGATCAAGGCGATGGTCACCATCGCGCTCAAGGCCGAAGAGGTTGGCCTGGACGTCTTCGCCACCGGCGAGCACCACAACCCGCCGTTCGTGCCCTCGTCGCCGACCACGATGCTCGGCTACATCGCGGCGCGTACCGAGCGGCTGCTGCTGTCCACCGCGACCACGCTGATCACCACCAACGACCCGGTGAAGATCGCCGAGGACTACGCGATGCTCCAGCACCTCGCCGACGGTCGGGTGGACCTGATGATGGGTCGGGGTAACACCGGCCCGGTGTATCCGTGGTTCGGCAAGGACATCCGCGCCGGCATCCCCCTGGCCATCGAGAACTACGACCTGCTGCGCCGGCTCTGGCGCGAGGACGTGGTCGACTGGAAGGGCCGCCACCGCACCCCGCTGCAGTCGTTCACCTCGACGCCGCGCCCGCTCGACGGGGTTCCCCCGTTCGTCTGGCACGGCTCGATCCGCAGCCCGGAGATCGCCGAGCAGGCCGCGTACTACGGTGACGGCTTCTTCGCCAACCACATCTTCTGGCCGAAGGAGCACACCCAGCGGATGGTCGGGCTCTACCGGGAGCGGTACGCGCACTACGGCCACGGCTCCGCCGACCAGGCCATCGTCGGCCTCGGCGGGCAGGTGTTCATGCGGCGCAACTCGCAGGACGCGGTCCGGGAGTTCCGGCCCTACTTCGACAACGCGCCGGTTTACGGGCACGGGCCGTCGCTGGAGGAGTTCAGCCGGGAGACCCCGCTGACCGTGGGCAGCCCGCAGCAGGTCATCGACCGGACGCTCAGCTTCCGCGACTACGTCGGTGACTACCAGCGGCAGTTGTTCCTGATGGACCACGCCGGGCTGCCCCTGAAGACGGTGCTCGAGCAGCTCGACCTGCTCGGCGAGGAGGTCGTGCCGGTGCTGCGTAAGGAGTTCGCCGCACTGCGCCCGGCGCACGTGCCGGAGGCGCCCACGCACGCCTCGCTGGTGGCCAATGCCGGCGGCACCAAGGACAGCACCGTCCACGCCGTCGACGACGTGACGGGTAAGGCGCCCGAGGTGGCCCGGTGACCCGCCGCACCCTCGCCGTGATCTCGGCCGGCCTCAGCCAGCCCTCGTCCACCCGGCTGCTCGCCGACCAGCTCGCCGCGGCGACCCGCGACGAGCTGGTCCGGCGCGGCGCCGAGGTGGAGCTGCGCGTCGTCGACCTGCGCGAGTACGCCCATGACGTCATGAACAACCTGCTCACCGGGTTCCCGCCGGCCGCCCTGCGCGGGGCCCTCGACGCGGTGACCGGGGCCGACGGGATCATCGCCGTCACGCCGATCTTCAACGCGTCGTACAGCGGGCTGTTCAAGTCCTTCTTCGACGTGGTGGAGTCCGAGTCGCTGGTCGACCGGCCGGTGCTGATCGGAGCCACCGGGGGCACCGCCCGGCACTCGCTGGCCCTGGAGCACGCCGTCCGCCCGATGTTCAGCTACCTGCGGGCGGTGGTGGTCCCCACCACGGTCTTCGCGGCCCCGGAGGACTGGTCCGGTGGCACCGCGGACGGCGCGTTGCGGGGTCGGATCAGGCGCGCCGCCGGGGAGTTGGCCGACCAGGTCGAGCGGCGGCTGCCGGGCAGCGGCCCTGCCGACCCGTTCGCCCTCACCACCGACTTCCTGCAGATGCTCGGCCGGGGCGACGACGACCAGGTCAGCCCTCCCGGTCGTACGGATGAGCGACCAGCACCGGGCAGTGCGCGTGCTGGATCGCCGCCTGGCTGACCGAGCCGAGCAACAGCCCGGTGAATCCGCGCCGGCCCCGGGTGCCCACGACCAGCAGCGACGCTCCGCCGCTCGCCTCGATGAGCCCCTGGGCCGTGCCGGCCGCCCGGACCGGATGCTCCCGCACCACCAGGCCGGGATGGTCGGCCCGGACGGCGGTGGACGCGTCGGCCAGCAGCCGCACCGCCTCCGCGTGGTACGCGGCCTGTGACTCCTCGACCTCGTCCGGGACCGGCCGGTCGCCGTCGGGCGGGCCGACATGCACCAGCACCAGCGGGACGTCGCGGAGCGCCGCCTCGTCGGCGCCGTACCGGGCGGCGAGCCGGGACGACTCGGATCCGTCCACGCCGACCAGCACCGGCTCGTTCACCGGGATCGGCTGCTCGTCGGGGCGGACCACCAGCACCGGGCAGTGCGCGTGCGCGGCCACCTGCCCGCCGACCGAGCCGAGCAGCAGCCCGACGAACCCGCCCAGCCCTCGACTGCCCACCACGACGAGTTCGGCACGCCGGGACGCCTCGACCATGGTGGCGCCGGGACCGCCGGCGACCTGGCGTACCTCGACGTCGAGGCCGGGCCAGCGGTCGGCCAGGTCGGCCGCCGTGCGCTCCAACATCTTCTGCGCCTCCTCGGAGGGCGCCGGCACCCCGAGGTCGTACGGGTTGAGCGGCACGCCGTAGCCGAGCGGGTGCAGGTAGCCGTGTACGAGGAGCAGCGGCCGGGACCGGAGCAGGGCGGCACGGGCCGCGTGTTCCGCGGCGACGTGGCTGGACGGCGATCCGTCCACACCCACCACGACAGGTCGGTTCATCGGCTCTCCCTCGGTCGGTCAGGTCATTGTCGACGCACCCGGCGTGCGACGCCGGCATTTGCTTCGACGCGCTGCCGCGTCGGCCGGAGCAACGGCCGACGCGGCGGGGCGGGCGACGTTAGTTCTTTCGGCTCTCGGCCTGGTGCCGCACGATCGCCAGCGGACCCTTCGCGTGGTGCAGCACCGTGTGGCTGACCGAGCCGAGCAGCATCCCGCCGAGGGCACCGCGTCCGTGCGCCCCGACCACGGTCAGCTGCGCCGCCGCGGACTCCTCGATCAGCACCCGGGCCGGTGCCCCGTAGACGACTCGCTGCCGCACCGGCACCTCCGGGTACCGCTCGGACCAGCCGGCCACGGCTTCGGCGAGGGTTCGCTCCTCCGCGGCGGTGGCCGCGTCCAGGTCGTACACCAACGGGAGCACCTCACCCGCGATGAACGACGTCGGGATCTGCCAGGCGTGCACCGCTACCAGCGTGGTGTCCCGCCGTGCGGCCTCGGCGAACGCGAAGCCGAGCGCCTCGGTGGACAGCGCCGAGCCGTCGACGCCCACCACCACCGGACCGTCGGCCCGGGACTCGCCCCGGACCACCAGCACCGGGCAGTCGGCGCGGGCGGAAACCTGAACGGCCGTCGAGCCCACCAGCAGTTCGGTGAAGCCGCCGAGACCACGGTGGCCGAGCACCAGCAGCGCCGCGTCGCGGGTCGCGCGCAGCAACACCGGCGTGGGCGTGCCGTCGACCACGGCGCCGGTGACCGGCAGGTCCGCGGAGACCTTCTTGGCCTCGGCGACCGCCTCGGCGACGAGTTCGTCGGCCTCGCGGCGGAGGCCGACATCGGTTGGCAGCGGGCCCTGCACGGTCGCGTACAGCGGCCAGACGAACGCGTGCACCACCCGCAGCGGAAGGTGTTGGGCGGCGGCTGCTCGGGCGCCCGCGCGTACCGCGTCCAGCGCGGAGGCGGAACCGTCGACACCCACCACGACGAAAGCACCGGTTCTGGTGGTCATCACATCCTCCTTTGTTCAACCTCAGCCTCCCTCCGCGCCGCCGCCCCGGTCAGAGGCATGGTGCCCGCGTCAAGGGGGACCAACGGCCCTGACGCGGCAGCCGTGGCAGGAGTCCGATGGACTCGCGACGAGTGACCAGAGGTTGAGGAAGGGGCGCCGCCATGACCGCGTTGGACGTTCTCCGGGAGCATCCCTTTCTCACTGGCGTGCCGCAGGAGTGGCTGCCGCGGCTGGCCGGGTACGCCCGGCCGGTGGTGTGGCATCCCGGGCACCGGGTGTTCCGCGCCGGCCAGCCGGCCGAACGGTTCTGGCTGATCAACCGCGGCGAGGTGGCGCTGGACTTTCCGGTGCCCGGCCGCGGAGACGTGGGGATCGAGACGATCGGCGCGGGCGGGGTGCTCGGCTGGTCCTGGATCTTCCCGCCGTACCGCTGGCAGTTCGGTGCGGTCGCGGTGCAACGCACCACGACAATCGAGTTCACGGCCGAGGGCGTGCGGCGGCTGATCGAATCCGATGACGCCCTTGGCCGGCAGCTCACCCTGCGGCTCATGGCCGTGGTGGTGGACCGGCTCCAGGCGTCCCGCAGCCGGCTGCGCGAGCTGTACGGCTATCCGGCCGCCTGACTCAGTAGAGGGTCACTCCCCGTTCTGCTCGGGTGCCGCGCACTGGCGGTCGCGGCCGTCGTCGCCTGAGTCACGTCCGCGCGACCGCCGGGGTCGCGGACCGACCCCGGCGGCCTGGTGCTCAGCGTTCGACGACCAGTCGGCGGGCCCGCAGCACCCGTGCCCACCACGGGCGCGGTGTCGCCGGGCGCAGCGTTGGCGGGCGTACTCCGCGCAGGCTGACCCAGCCACCCGGTCCCATCGTCACCGCGCCGATCGCCGGCGGCTTGCGACGGCCCACCGCGGCGACGGCGGCGGTGAGCACCGCGACGGCGAACGCGCCGGCCGCCGCGGCGAGCAGCCGGTCCGGGTCGGTGACCGGCCGGTACCGGACCCGCCCACCGGAGAGGACGTACGCCCCGATCGCCTGGCCGTCGCGGATCACCGGCACCAGCGCGCTCGCCGGTGTGCCCGGCAGTTCCAGCACCGGTCCCACCGGTCCCACGGTGACCGGCTGGGTCGGTGGCGGGCGCAGCGGGGCGGCACCGGTCGGGTTGAGGATCGCGGTCATGGCGCTGCCTCCTAACGGGAGTCGGACGTGCCGGTGGTGGCGTCGACGGTGGCCCGCCCGGCGGCCAACCGGGCGATCGGCACCCGGTACGGCGAGCAGGAGACGTAGTCCAGGCCGGCGTCGGCGAAGAACGAGATCGAGTCGGGGTCGCCGCCGTGCTCGCCGCAGACCCCGATGGTCAGGTCCGGCCGGGCGGCCCGACCCTCGGCCGCGGCCATCCTGACCAGGCGGCCCACGCCGACGGCGTCGATGCTCTCGAAGGGCGAGACGCCGAAGATCCCCCGCTCCAGGTAGGCGCTGAAGAACGAACCCTCCACGTCGTCGCGGGAGAACGCCCAGGCGGTCTGCGTCAGGTCGTTGGTGCCGAAGGAGAAGAAGTGCGCCGCTTCGGCGATCTCCCCGGCGGTCAGCGCCGCCCGGGGCACCTCGATCATCGTGCCGATCGGGATCGTCGGCGCGTCCGGCACCCCGGCGAGGACCGGTTCGATCTCGGCGCGCACCGCGCGGAGTTCCCGCACGTCGCCGACCAGCGGCACCATGATCTCCGGCTGGGGGTCCCCGCCGTCGCGGACCCGCTGCGCCGCGGCCTCGGCGACCGCCCGGACCTGCATGGCGAACAGTCCCGGGATCACCAGCCCGAGCCGCACACCGCGCAGCCCGAGCATCGGGTTGGACTCGTGCATCCGCCGTACGGCCGTCAGTAGGCGACCGTCGCGGCCCGGGTCCTCGCCGCGCGCCTCGGCCCGGGCCACCCGGGCCGTCAGCTCGTGCAACGGGGGAAGAAACTCGTGCAGCGGCGGGTCGATGAGGCGGATCGTCACCGGCAGCCCGTCCATCGCGGTCAGGATCTCCACGAAGTCGGCCCGCTGCAGCGGCAGCAACGCGTCCAAGGCGTCGGTCACCTCGTCCGGCCCGTCCGCCAGGATCAGCCGTTCCACCAGCTCCCGACGCTCGCCGAGGAACATGTGCTCGGTGCGGCACAGACCGATGCCGGTGGCGCCGAACCGCCGGGCCCGCCGGGCGTCCGCGCCGGTGTCCGCGTTGGCCCGTACGCCCAGCCGGCGCACCGCGTCGGCGTGCCCGAGCAGCCGGTGCACCGCCGCGACCAGCGGGTCTGCCTGCGGCGCCAGGTCACCGGCGAGGTAGCGGGCGACCGGGGAGGGCTGCACCGGCACCTCGCCCGGGTAGACCCGACCGGTGGTCCCGTCGATCGAGATCACCTCGCCGGCCCGCACGACCCGGTCGCCGACGGTGAACTCGCCGCGCTCGGAGTCGATGCGCAGCGCGTCCGCGCCGCAGACGCAGGTACGCCCCATGCCCCGGGCCACCACGGCGGCGTGTGAGGTCTTGCCGCCGCGCGAGGTGAGCACTCCCGCCGCGGCGATCATGCCGGGCAGGTCATCCGGGTTGGTCTCCCGCCGCACCAGGATCACCGGCCCGTCGGCCGTCGCCGCCGCGGCCGAGTCGAAGACCACCCGGCCCACGGCGGCGCCGGGCGAGGCACCGAGGCCGACGGCCAGGGGCTCGGGCGCGCCGGCCAGGTCGAACGCGGGGAACATCAGCTGGGCCAGTTGGGCGCCGGTGACCCGGTGCAGGGCCTCGTTCAGCGTGATCAGCCCCTCGTCGACCAGCTGCGCGGCGATCACGAACGCCGCCGCGGCGGTCCGCTTGCCGACCCGGGTCTGCAACATCCAGAGCCGACCCCGCTCGATGGTGAACTCGATGTCGCACAGGTCCCGGTAGTGCCGCTCCAACGTCGCCATGATCTCGACGAGCCGGCGGTAACTCACCGGGTCGATGTGCGCCAGCTCGGGCAGGCCGACGGTGTTACGGATGCCGGCCACCACGTCCTCACCCTGGGTGTTGGTGAGGTAGTCGCCGTAGATCCCGGGCGTGCCGGTGGCCGGATCGCGGGTGAACGCCACTCCCGTGCCGGAGTCCGGGCCGAGGTTGCCGAAGACCATCGCCATGACGTTGACCGCCGTGCCGAGCTCGTCCGGAATGTGCTCCTGGCGGCGGTACAACCGCGCCCGCTCGGAGTTCCACGACTCGAACACCGACCGGATGGCCAGGTACAGCTGCTCGTGCGGGGCCTGCGGGAACTCGTGCCCGACCTGCGCGGCGAAGATCTTCTTGTACGTCTGCACCAGGTCGCGCAGCTGTTCGGCGTTCGGCCCGGCCGACCCGGCCGTCGCACGCAGCGCCTCGAGCTCCCGCTCGAACTCCTCCGCCGGTAGCCCGTGCACCGTACGGCCGAACATCTGGATCAACCGCCGGTACGAGTCCCAGGCAAAGCAGGCGTCGCCGCTGTGCGCGGCCAGACCGCCGACCGTGGTGTCGTTGAGCCCGATGTCCAGGACCGTCTCCATCATCCCGGGCATCGAGTACCGGCCACCGGAGCGGACCGCCAGCAGCAGCGGGTTGTGCGGGTCGCCGAGCCGCCGGTCCAGCCGCGCCTCCACGTCGCGCAGGTGCGCGTTGACCTCCGTGAAGAGCCCGTCCGGGGGCGCCCCGGTCTTCAGGTACTCCCGGCAGGCGTCGGTGCTGATGGTGAAGCCCGGCGGCACCGGCAGCCCCAGCCGGGTCATCTCGCTCAGGTTCGCACCCTTGCCCCCCAGCAGGTCGGCCCTGCCCCGGTCACCCTCGATGAAGTCGTAGACGTACTTGGGCATGGCTCCGGCCTCCACTTCCGTTGCCGCACGGACCTCTGCATCCAGTGGTACCAATGCGCCAGGGCGTGCCGGCAGGGCCGGACGGTACGGCCGGCGGGCCAGAGGTCCCGGACCCACACCTCCGCCGCGTATCCTCGCCCGATGACCTCCGACGTGCGGCTACGCCCGGTCCGCGAAGACGATCTCGTGGAGTTCTTCCTGTACCAGCAGGATCCGGAGGCCAACCGGATGGCCGCCTTCGTCGCCGCGAACCCGTCCGACCACCGCGAGTTCGCCCGGCACTGGGCACGGGTGCTCACCGACCCGGCGATCGTGGTCCGCACCGTCGAGGCCGACGGCGAGGTGGTCGGCCACGTCACCGCCTTCCCGGCCGGTGACCACACGGAGGTCAGCTACTGGATCGATCCGGCCCGCTGGGGCCGGGGTCACGCCACCGCGGCGCTGGCCGCCCTGCTGCGCGAGCTGCCCCGGCCGGTGCACGCCCGCGCCGCCAAGGACAACGCCGCGTCCCTCGCGGTGCTCCGTAAGTGCGGCTTCGTGGTGGTCGGCGAGGATTCGGGGTACGCCAACGGCCGCGGCGCCGAGGTCGAGGAGTATTTGCTGGAGCTGCCCGCCTAACAGGTCCGACCGGTGGCCAGTGCCTCAGCCAGGGCCGATCGCCAGTCCGCCAGCGGCCGCAGATTCGCCGCACCCCAGCGGCCGTGGCCCAGGACGCTGTACGCCGGACGGGGCGCGGGCCGCCGGTAACCGTCGCTGGCTGTCGGCCGGATGCGGTCCGGGTCGAGGCCGCGCAGGCCGAACACGGCGCGTGCCAGGCCGTACCAGGTCGTCTCGCCCGAGGCGGTGCCGTGGTAGATGCCGGGGGCGGCGTGGCCGGCCAGCGCCGCGCCGGTCAGCACGACGAGCTGCTCTGCCAGCCTGTATGACCAGGTGGGCTGCCCCCGCTGGTCGTTTACCACGTCGAGCCGCTCGCGTTCTCCGGCGAGCCGCAGCATGGTCGCGACGAAGTTAGGCCCGTGCGCGCCGTAGAGCCAGGCGGTGCGCACGACATAGCCGGCGTCGGGGAGCAACCGGGTCACGGCGAGCTCTCCGACGAGTTTGCTGCGCCGTACGCGTTGACCGGACAGGTCGGGGCGTCCTCCGGGTACGGCTCGGTGGCGTCGCCCCGGAAGACGTAGTCGGTGGAGATGTGAATCATCCGCGCCCCGGTCGCGGCGCAGCCGCTGGCCAGGTTGGCGACCGTGTCGCCGTTGACGGCGGTGGCGGCCTGCTCCCGGGCCTCGGCTCCGGCGACGCCGGTTAGCACTCTGCCGTCGGCGTCGAAGTCGACCACTCCGTACGCCCCGGGGTCAGCCACCTGGTAGGCGAAGATTCGACCGCCGACGAGGTCTCCGTGACCGGCGAGCTGCCGGCCGAGCCCGACGCCGTGGAAGATGTTGTCGCCGAGCACCAGGGCCACGGATTCGGCGCCGATGAAGTCGGCGCCGCCGAGGAAGCCCTGCGCGATTCCCTCCGGGCGTGGCTGTACGGCGTACTCAAGCCGCAGCCCCAGTTGGGCGCCGTCACCGAACACGCGACGGAACTGGTCCTGATCCTCGGGTGTGGTGATCATCAGGATTTCGCGCACGCCCGCCATGATCAATGTAGACAGCGGATAGTAGATCATCGGCTTTGTCGAAGATTGGCATGAGTTGCTTGGACACTGCACGGGTGATCGGCCACAGCCGCGTTCCGGTGCCGCCGGCGAGAAGGATTCCGCGCATAGCGCGAGGTTACCGGCCGCGAAGCGTCACCTGGGAACGTCCGAAAGTGTCTCACCGCCGCCTCGTTCGGTTGACCGGGGCAACTGGACGGCCATTGTGAAACACCGGTCCGGTATAGGGTCGGCCGCCGGTCAGCCTGTGCGTTGTCGGCAATTCGACTTTAGCTCAGAAATGCCGAATACGATGCTGGCGCATTGAGTCCGTGGTCAGCATGCTCATACCTCAGTCGGTCCCGCCAACGCCTCCGGGAAGGGGCCCCCGGACGCGCAGTCTTCGCGGGTACCGCACCAACTCGAGCCGGACGACAAGCCGCAGGGGCGTGGCTGGTCGTCGGCGCGTGTACGTGGGGGCGGTGTGCATTGGTAGAAATCGTGCAGGTCATTGACGGCACGACTAGGCGGGAGGGTGAGCGGGCGCCGATAGGCCATTCGGTCACTTCACTGCGGACTGGTTGGCAGTCCCGTTACGTGGCCACACTCTGCGTGGTCGACCTCATGGTCGGTGCCGGGTCGGCCGTGGTGGCGCTGAGCCTTAGATTCGGCCCGGCGACGGCGGAGCCGTACAACCGTGGCCATCTCTGGCTCACCCTTGCGCTGCCGTTCGCCTGGGTGCTGGCGCTCACCCTCAACCGAGCGTATGAATCGCGCCATCTATTCGTGGGAAATGATGAGTACGCCCGGGTCTTCCAAACCGGTCTCGCCGTTACCGCCACGTTGGCGGTCATTTCCCTCGCGTTCGACTTCCGAATCGCCAGAGGCTACGTGATCATCGCGATGCCACTGGTCACCGTCGCCGGCGTCGCGATGCGCTACCTGGTCCGCCAGCAGCTCCACCGGTCGTGGGCCCGCGGTGAGCGGCTGCACCGGGTGATCCTGGTCGGGCACGAGCTCGCCGTCGCGGAGATGACCAGGAGGCTGCGCCGCGAGTGCTATCACGGGCTCGGCGTGGTCGGCGCCTGTCTCCCGCATCCGCCGGCGGGAACCGCGGAGCCGCGCGCCGGCGGGCTGCCGCCGATCCTCGGCACCTTCGCGGACGTTCCGGCGGCCGTCACGGGCACGGGTGCGGACACGGTGGTCGTGCTCTCCTGTCCCGAGATGGCGGGATCCGCCCTGCGCCGGTTGGGATGGCAACTCGAACGCGACGAGGTCGACCTGATCGTCGCCAGCAACCTCGTGGACGTGGCCGGCGACCGCACCACCGTCCGACCCGTCGACGGCCTGCCGATGCTGCACGTCGAGCACCCTCGGTTGAAGGGCGGCCGGCGGGTCGTCAAGGCGGTCTTCGACCGGGTGTCGGCGCTCCTGCTGCTGATTGTCGCCGCCCCGGTGCTGCTCGCGATCGCCCTGCTGGTCCGGGTGAGCCCGGGTGCCGGTGGACCCGCCATCTTCCGCCAGGTGCGGGTGGGCAAGAACGGCCGGCCGTTCTGCATCTACAAGTTCCGAACCATGTACGTGAACGCCGAGGAACGCCTGGCGGAACTGCTCGACCGCAACGAGACCGACGGGGAGCTGTTCAAGATGCGCCAGGACCCCCGGGTGACCCGGGTCGGGCGCTGGCTGCGCCGGCTGTCGCTGGACGAGGTCCCGCAGCTCGTCAACGTGCTCAGGGGTGACATGTCGCTGGTCGGACCGCGGCCGCCGCTGCCGCGTGAGGTGGCCAACTATCCGTCGGACATGCGCAGGCGTCTGGTCGTCAAGCCCGGCCTGACCGGGCTGTGGCAGGTTTCCGGCCGGTCCGACCTGTCCTGGGAGGAGTCCATCCGGCTCGACCTGTCGTACGTGGAGAACTGGTCGCTGACCATGGACCTGGTGATCCTGGTCCGCACGCTGAGCGCCGTCGTCCGCAGCTCCGGAGCCTACTGACCGCCCGCACCCCGTCATCGCACGACTGGCGCACGCGCTGTCGGTCGCGTCCTGATCCTTCTGGAGGAACCATGAACACCGGGTGCACCGAACCGGTGGATGGCGCTGCCCACAAGCTCACCGTCATCGGCACCGGCTACCTGGGGGCCACCCACGCGGTGTGCATGGCCGCGCTCGGCTACCAGGTGCTCGGCGTCGACGTCGACGCAAACAAGATCGAGCGGCTGGCCGCGGGCGAGGTGCCCTTCTTCGAACCCGGGCTGCCCGAGTTGCTGGCCAAGGCGCTGGATTCGGGGCGGCTGCGCTTCACCACCTCCCTGGCCGAGGCGGCCGACTTCGGCGACGTCCATTTTCTCTGCGTGGGAACCCCGCAGCGGGCCGGTTCGTACGCGGCTGACCTGCGGCATGTCGAGGCGGCGCTGATCACGTTGGCCCGTGGCCTGCACCGACGTGCGCTGGTCGTCGGCAAGTCCACGGTTCCGGTCGGCACCGCCGCCCGGCTCACCGACCTGATGCACGCCGTCTCGCCGGCCGGCGACGCCGTGGAGCTGGCCTGGAACCCTGAGTTCCTCCGCGAGGGCTTCGCCGTCGACGACACGATGCGTCCGGACCGGTTGGTGTTCGGCGTTTCCTCCCGATGGGCCGAGCGACGCCTGCGCGAGGTGTTCGCTCCGGTGGTCGACCAGGGCTGCCCGGTGTTGGTGACGGATCCGCAGACCGCGGAGCTGGTCAAGGTCGCGGCGAACGGCTTCCTGGCCACCAAGATCTCGTACATCAACGCCATGGCAGAGGTGTGCGAGGCCAGCGGCGCGGACGTGTACGACCTGGCCACGGCCCTGGGCCTCGACGAGCGGATTGGCAGCCGGTTCCTGCGGCCGGGGCTGGGCTTCGGTGGCGGGTGCCTGCCCAAGGACATCCGCGCGTTCATGCACCGGGCCGAGGAGTTGGGCGTGGGGCGGGCGGTGGCCTTCCTGGGGGAGGTGGACGGGATCAACCAGCGCAGCCGGGGGCGCATGGTGGACCTGGTACGCGAACTCGCCGGCGGGGACCTGCGCGGGGTCCGGGTGGCGGCCCTGGGCGCGGCGTTCAAGCCGAATTCGGACGACATCCGGGACGCGCCCGCGCTCGACGTCGCGAGCGCCCTGCACCGGGCGGGGGCACGGGTGCGGGTTTTCGACCCGGTGGCCATGGCCAATGCGCGCTCGGCGTATCCGGCGCTCGAATACGGTGACAGCGCCTTCGATGTGGCGACCGGCGCGGACGTGGTGGTGCTGCTGACGGAGTGGTCGCAGTTCCGGGAGATCGACCCGGCGGCGCTGCGTACGGTGGTGGCGAGGCCGCGTATCGCCGACGGCCGGCACGCCCTGGACCCGGCCCGATGGCACGCGGCGGGTTGGGAGTACCGGGCCCTTGGCCGCCCGTGAAGCCCCGGAGCGTACCGACGGCTGGGTCAGGCCGTCCGAACGGTGCCGACGGGCCACCACCGGTCCACGTGCGCAGACGGCTAACCGACACCGGCCGCGGTTCACCTTTCCTGCGGGAGCGGGCACGATGAACCGCGGCGAAAACAGCGTTGTCCCGGGAAAGGTGACCGATGCAGATTTCCGTTGTCCGTCCTAGTGACCTCGGCCCGGCCGAGGTCGCCGAGTGGCGGCAGATGCAGGAGTCCCAGCCGAGGCTGCAGAATCCCTTCCTCGCCCCGGAATTCACCCTCGCGGTCGGTCGTAGCCGCCCCACCGCCCGGGTGGCGGTGCTACAGGACGGCCCAAAGATCGTCGGCTTCTTCCCCCACGAGGTGAGGCATCGGGTCATCGGAGTGCCGATCGGCTCCGGCATCTCCGACTGCCAGGGCCTGGTGCACCGTCCCGGCCTGGACTGGGATCCGGTCCGGCTGTTGAAGGCGTGCGGGCTGGCCGTGTGGGAGTTCGACCATCTGCTGGCCGATCAGGCACCCTTCGCGCCGTACCAGGCTCGGGTGGCCGGGTCTCCCATCATCGACCTGTCGAAGGGCTACCAGAGCTACGTCGACGACCGGATGACCGACGGGAACCTGATCCGGCAGGCGCTGCGCAAGCAGCGCCGCATGGTGCGCGAGCTCGGCGAGGAGCGGTTCGAGTGGGAGGACCGCAGCGAGGGCGTGATGCTCGCGCTGCGGCGCTGGAAGTCGGACCAGTACCGCCGGACGCAGCAGTACGACCGGTTCCGGACGCCGTGGATCCAGGCGGTGCTCACGGAGTTGTCCCAGTCCTCCGCGGCCGACTGCCGGGCCGTCGTCTCCACGCTCTACGCCGGAGACCAGCCCGTCGCCGCCCACCTCGGGCTGCGGAGCCGGTCGGTGCTCGCCTACTGGTTCCCCGCGTACGACGTCGACCTGGCGCGGCACTCCGCCGGCATCCTGCTCTGCCTCCGCTTGGCCGAGGCCGGTGCGGCCGATGGGATCGAGCACATCGACCTCGGCAAGTCCGAGGCGCTCTACAAGGGCCGGCTGTCAAATGACGAGGTGCCGGTGGCCGAGGGACGCGTCGGCCGGTCGTGGGCGGTGGCCGGCGCCCGGCGGGCACAATTCGCGCTGGCGCGCTCGGTGCGCACCGGCGCCGTCGGGGCTCGACTCCGCAGCGGCGGGACGGGCCGAATCCTGCGCGGTCTCCGCGCCAGGCTGCACGAGCGGTGACAGCCGGCATTTCATGGATGGGAGCACCTGGTGGGCGTTACCGAGGTGAGGGTTGCCGTCGTTGTGGTGACCTACAACAGCGAGCGGCTGCTGCCTGATCTCCTCGCGGCACTGGGCCCGGGGCTGGGCGGGTTGTCCTGGCACCTGACGGTCGCCGACAACGCCTCCGCCGACGGCACCGTGGCGGCCCTGCGTCGCCTGGCGCCCGAAGCGACCGTGGTCGAGATGGGACGCAACGCGGGCTACGCCGCCGGTATCAACGCGGCCGTGGCCGCGGCGCCGCCGCACGCGGCGGTGCTCGTGCTCAACCCCGACGTCCGGCTCCGGCCGGGCTGCGTCGAGACCCTGCTGGCCGCCCTCGGCACGAACGGCACCGGCATCGCGGTGCCGCACATCGTGGACGGTGCCGGCGCGCTCATCACGACGCTGCGCCGCGAACCCACCATCCTCCGGGCCCTCGGGGACGCCATTCTCGGGGCTCGGAGAGCCGGCCGCTATGCCGTGATCGGCGAGGTGGTGACCGACGATCGCCGGTACGCCCGGGAGACGGTCACCGACTGGGCCGAGGGTTCCACGCTGCTGATCAGTCGAGAGTGTTGGCAGCGGTGTGGCCCGTGGGACGAGTCCTTCTTCCTCTACTCGGAGGAGACCCACTTCGCCCTGCGGGCCCGGGACGCGGGTCTCGTCACGCGCTTCGTACCCGGTGCCCGCGCCGTGCACCTGGAGGGTGACTCCCGGCACTCGCCGAAGCTGTGGGCGCTGCTCACGCTCAATCGGGTACGCCTCTACCGCCGTCGGCACGGCCTGGCGTCTACCGCGGTCTACTGGTTTGTGCTCCTGGCTCGTGAGGCCAGCCGCGCCCTGCTCGGTCGGCAGACCAGCCGGGCAGCAGCGCGGGACCTGCTCAGGCCCGCGAAGATCCGGGAGGTGCCGGGGCCGGCGACCGTGCACTCCGCCGGGTGACGCCGGCTACCGCCAGCGCTTGGCCACGCTCACCAGCTCGCCCCGGATCCGTCGGGGCCAGCCTCGGCTGGCCCCGACGGCAGCCCGCAGAGTGGCGGGCGTGTCGTCGCGGCGGACGCTGAATCTCGGCTGGAGCCATGCCGCTCGCCTGGCCGGCCGGCGATCACTGGTGAAGACTGCGGTGTAGCCCAGCCGCCGGAGCTCGCCGAGCGCCCGCCGGTCGTACTGCCCGAGCGGGCAGGCGGCCGTCGTGACGTCCTGCTCGACCACCTCGACGAGACGGTACCGGGCCGTCACGAGCTCGTCGTACGTGGTCTGCTCGTCCATTCCGCGCCACGAGCGGTGGTGCATTCCGTGCGTGCCGATCGTCATGCCGTGACCCTGCAGTTCCCGTACGTCGTCCGCGTCCAGGCTGCCGGCCGTCCCGAGGCGCCCCGCCAGGACGAAGAACTCGGCCGACAGGCCGCGGGCGGTGAGCCCGGGCAGACCGATCCGCACGTCGGAGAGGTTGCCGTCGTCGAAGCTGATCTGCGCCGACGGCCAGCTGAGTAGGTCGTCCAGGATGGCGTGGAACTGGTCCGGCCGGATCCAGTAGCGCTCCTCGCCGGGCTCGAGGTCCCGGCGCGGCTCGCCGATGCCGTGGAAGCAGATGTTGACGGTGGTGCCGGTCGGCACGTGCCTACCGTCGGACTCGGGCATGCGCCTCTTCCTGTCGGGACGAGTCGTCGCGCCCCCAACCGGCCGCGCCTTCAGCGTGGCTCCGGGCGGACAGCGCGGCGAGGACCGTGATCGCCACATAGCAGAGCGCGGCCGGGGCGAGCCAGGGCCGGGGGAGGACCACGTCACGGAGCCAGGAGAGGCGGGCCGCGGGGTGGACGCGCGCCCCGACCTGGCCCTGGCCGGCGGCGGCACGCATGGCCGAGTTGCCTCTGCGGACCCGGCTCAGCCGGCGCACCAGGTCCCCGGTGCGCCGCGGGGTCGCCACCCGTGAGCTCACCGTGTCGACCTGCCGTTTCTCGGCCGCCCCGAACAAGGAGTCGAGGAAGAGGTCGTCGGCCACGAGCGCCGGGAACCGGTCAAAGCGATGCCGACCAGCCTCGGACAGTCCGATCACGCCGCGCCCGAAGAGACCGTCCCGGAAGACCGGCAGACGGTGGTGGACGCTGAAGTAGGCGCGCACCAGTGTCGGCCGGCCGGTCAGGTCGAGTTCCCGGCGGACCGTCGCGGCCAGGTGCGGTCCGTCAAGCGCCGCGGCGACGGCCCGTACCCCCTGTGTGGAGAGCACGATGTCGGCGTCGAGATAGATGCGTGGGAATCCGCGCGTGGCGTCGTCTCCCGCGTTCAGAGCGGCCGGCTTGCCAGCCTCGGCGAGTTCGACGACCCGTACGCCCGGCCGCGCGGCGGCGATGGCGGCGGTCTCATCGGTGCAGCCGTTGGCGACGACGGTGACCTCGAACTCGCCGGGCGCGGCCTCGGCCAGCAGGGCGTCGAGGCAGCGGCCGATGACGGCGCGCTCGTTGTGGGCGGCGATGACGATGCTGGTCACTGCGCCGTTACCCGTTCCTCGGTCGCCGCCGACGGGTGGTGCCCGGCTGGCGCCGCGGCGCCCGCCGGCGTGGTCGGTCCGGCCACCGCGCCGGCCGGGGAGGCGGGCGTGGCAACGCCGTGGGGGAGTCGCTTGGCGAGGAGCCGGCGCCACACCGCGACGTAGGCGTCGGCCTGGTGCTCCCAGGCGAGGGTCTCCCGGAAGCGGGCCAGCCCGACGGCCCGCATCTGCGCCCGGCGGGCCGGATCGTCCAGCAGTTCGTCGATGGCCTCGGCGAACTCCTCCGGCGCACCGGTGGGAACGTAGGCGCCGGCCTCACCCACACTGCGACGGGTCTCGAGGAGGTCCACCGCCACGACCGGCACACCACGGCCGAGATACTCGACGGTCTTGGCCATGGTGGACAGCTCGTTCATCCGGGTCGGCAGGTCGGGCTGGATGGCGACCGTCGCGGTGCGCAGCAGTTCATCGACGGCCACACCGTCGAGCCACCCGGTGAACTCCACGACGTCCGTCAGGCCCCGGTCCGTGGCGAGCCTGGTCAGCGCCGGCATGCTCTCGCCGTCGCCGGCGAGCACCATGCGCCAGCCGGTACGCCCGCGGCGACGCGTCAACTGCTCGGCGGTCAGCACAGCTCCCTCCACGTTGTCCTGTGGTCCGAAGACACCGAGATAGACCACCTTCTGGTCGGCCCGACGGCCATCCGCCGGGTCGGTGGCTTCGCCCGGCTCGGCGACCTCCCCCCGGGTCGGACCGTTGCGGACCACCGTCACCCTTTCCGGCGTGACGCCACGCCGTACGGCGTTGTCCTTGAACGACTCGTTGGTGGCCACGACCTCGGTGGCCGTGTGCAGGGTCAGCCACTCGCAGGCCCGGAGGACCCGGAAGGCCCATTTGTTCGGGGTGCCGACGCGGGACGCGTACACCTCGGGGCATAGGTCGTGGTGGTCGAAGACCCACGGGCGGCCCAGGGCCCGCAGCAGCAGCGCCAGCGGCCAGTAGACATCGGGTGGGTTGCACACCTGCACCGCGTGCGCCCGTCCACTGAGCACCTCGGCCAGCAGGCGGACGGCGATGCAGAGAAACGACCAGCCGAATTCGACGCCGTACGAAAGTACCCCGTGGCCGTAGACAAAGGTTGGATAGGGGCGTAGCCGAGTGTTCCGACTGCCCGGCAAAGTGCGCAGGCTTTTGTCGCCACGTGGCGCGATGACGGTGACCTCGAAGCCATCTGCCTCCAGGCTCAGGCATTCCCTGATGACTCGGCGATCGCGCTCGGCGGGAAGGTTGGCCACGAGGATGGTGATGTGGGGCTGGGAATTGCTCACGTCCGGGTCACCTCGGTTCACGTTTGAGCTGATTCCCTGCGTACGCTCCCCGCCGCTGATTGAGTAAACAATCAACCGTTGGGTTGCCCGGCGTGTCGGGATGTTTACAGAAGACTCATCGAATGGTCCCGTTTCCTGGCCCTGAGCTGCGGCGACGCCGGCAACCCCGGTGCGGACGAACGGTCACCCGGTCACGTGAACCGATCGGCGCTTGCCGCGGCGGCGGAGGAACTCGTCGGTCCAGAGGGTCACCGCCAGGGTCGCGATGACGCCGAGCAACCCGGCGCCGATCAGGGCCCGTGACGGCGAGTGCGGCTGCAACGTCGCGCTCGGCGGGACGAGGGCGGCGGTGGTGATGCGCAGTTGCCGAGCTACCTTCCATCGGTCCTGCAAGCTCTTGAGCTCCTGCTCGAAGGCGTCCCTGAGCACGGCGAGCGCGCGCAGCCCACTCTCCTCGTCGGACGCTATCGTCGTCATGGTCATCGAACCGATAACGTACCGGGGCTCCTGGTTGGTGCCGGTGTTGCGGGGCTGGAAGGCGTACGGACCGGTCACTCCCGCCGTCCGCAGGCGGACCTTCGCGTCGGGCGTGCTCAGCCGCTGCGCCACCGCCGCTCCGGTGATCGAGATCGACGGGTAGAGCCCGGTCATCGGGTTGGGCGCGTAGGGCGAGACCGGCGGCTGCATCACGACGACCTCGGAGGCGAGGTAACGCGGCGTGACCTGGGGCGCGCCCAGGCCGGCCAGCGCGGTGACCACCAGGCCGGTGGCGACGAGATACCACCGCCGACGCAGCGTCGCCAAGACATCAGACAAATACACGCCCTTCGGGTCCTTTCTGGTCCGCTCGCTGCTTATGCTGTGTGACGACTCAGGCGTGGAGGATGCCACGGGGCATGGACGAATGCAGCAAGCAACTCGACCGGATCGGCGGTAGCCGTCGTGCCTCCGGTCTGTATAGCTTGACTTCGACCTTCGGCGCGGAACCCTCCCCGGTGTCGAGGAATGCTCTTTCAATTACCGACGACTGACGTCCTAGAGAAGTTGGAGGGGCGTCGTGGACCTAGGCGAGATCCTCTCGGTGGCTCGCGCCCGCTGGTACATCCTCCTGCCGATGATGGTCTTGGCGGTCGGGCTCGGCATTGCCGCCTTCGTGCTGGTGCCGACCTCGTACCAGTCGACCACCACCGTCAGCCTGCTCAGCTCGCCGGCCGCGTCCGATGCAGCCACGCCGGGCGAGCACAACGACAACCCGTTCCTCAACTTCAACGGTTCCCTCGTCGCCACCGCCGACTTCCTCGGTCGCAGCCTCCAGTCCACCGATGCCCAGGCGGAGCTACTTAAGATGGGGGTGACCGAGGACTTCGAGGTCGGGCTGGCTGAGGGCGCGCAGGGACCCTTCCTGACCTTCACCGTCACCGGCACGGACCAGGCCCACCTGCTTGCCTCGACCGCGACGATCGCGCGGTACGCCGAGGCCAAGCTGGCGAAGATCCAGTCGAAGAACGACGTCAAGGAGCGGGACATGGTCCGGATGACCGAGATCATCCCGCCGCAGAAGCCCGAGCCGCAGCTCAAGGACAAGCTCAAGTTGGTGATCGCGGCCGGTGGCGGCACCGCCGCGTTCGCCCTGCTGCTGACGTTCGTGGTGGAGAGCCTGGCGCGGTCCCGCCAGCGACGTCAGGAGCTGGCCACCGCTGCCGCCGCGCCCGCCCCGGTCGCTGCCGGCGGCTCCGCCAACGTGCCCGGCCGACCGGCCCCGGCCCGGCGCCCGCAGCCGCCGAACCCCGAGCGGGACGACCGTGCTGTCCTGGGAAAGCCCGCG
Organism: Micromonospora sp. NPDC000668; assembly: GCF_042897975.1. Classification (NCBI taxonomy): domain Bacteria; kingdom Bacillati; phylum Actinomycetota; class Actinomycetes; order Micromonosporales; family Micromonosporaceae; genus Micromonospora; species Micromonospora sp. NPDC000668. The sequence goes on along the minus strand of NZ_JBIAYP010000007.1, from coordinate 30,753 downwards.
GTGGTCACGAACGGCGTCGAGGGTCGCGGCAGTCGCGGCGGAGCCGAGGAGACGGTGATCCTCAGCGTGCGGCCCGGGACGGGGCCGGCTCCGCGGCAGGACAGCGGGGCGTGGAAAGCCTCGCCGTCGGGGGCGCCGTCCACCACGTACCGGTCCTCTGAGAGGTCCCACCACAGAGGCCAGAATGTCGACCGGCGTAACGGAAGCTAGCCATCCCGCCGCAGTCCCGGCGCTGCGGCGAACCAGCCGGGTCTATCTCTCCCAGCAGCGCATCGTCAGCCTCGGACCCCATTCACTGCTGACCCTCTACGTCGTTTTCCTGATGCTCGTGCCGTCCCGGTTGGTCTTCCCGGGCATCGGGGCAACCGGGACGGTGGCGAGTCTCTTCGTTCTCGTCGGCCTGGTGTGGTTTCTGGCCAGTTGGCTGATGCGGCGGGCTCGGCCGGCGCCGTTCACCCGGGCGCCCCGGCTCGCTCTCTTCGGCGTCGCGGTGGCCGTGCTGCTCAGCTACGTCGCCGCCGCCCGACGGGACGCGGAGCCGCTGGAGGTGAGCGCGGCCGACCGGGGGCTGATCCAGCTCCTGGTGTGGACGTCCATAGTGCTTCTCGCCACGTCGGTCCGGAGCTACGACCACCTCGACCGGCTGTTGCGGGTCTTCGTGCGGTGCTGCACCGTCATCGCGGTCGTCGCCCTGGGCGAGTTCGTGCTGGGGACGAGCCTGACCGCCTGGATCCAGATCCCGGGGATGTCGAGCGGCGCCCAGGAACTGGTCACCAGGGGTGCCTTCGTCCGGCCCACCGCGACCGCCGCGAACACCCTCGAACTCGCCGCCGTCATGGCCCTGGCGCTGCCGTTCGCTCTCCAGCAGGCGTTCCACGGCGGTGAGCGCAAGGCAATGCGCCGCTGGTTGCCGGTCGTGCTGATCGCGATGGGCGCCATCACCACCGTCTCCCGGACCTCCGTGGTGGGTCTGGGCGTGGTGCTGCTCGTGCTCCTGCCGACCTGGAACGCGCGGCGGATCGGGTGGACGTTCGCCACCGTGCTGCCGTCGCTGGCCGTGGCGAGGCTGGCGCTGCCGGGCCTCTTCGTGACGATCATGGGCCTTTTCACCGCGATGTTGAACGGCGGCGACAACAGCACCCAGTCCCGCACCGCGACGAGCGCGAGCGTCAACGCCTACATCGTCGAGCGGCTCTGGACGGGCCGGGGCTTCGGCACCTTCCTGCCGCTGATGTACCGCTACACCGACAACCAGTATCTGCTTGCCTTGTTGGAGATGGGCGTCGTCGGCGTGGTGAGCATCGTCCTCGTCTATGTCACCACGCTGCACTGCGGCGGCGCCGGCCGGCGGCGGTTCACCGATCCGGCCCGCCGGGAGACCGGCCAGGCCTTCGTAGCTGTCGGATTCGTGATGCTGGTGGTGACCTTCACCTTCGACACGCTTAGCTTTCCGATGGTGGCCGGGACGTCGTTCCTGTTTCTCGGTCTTTCGGGCGCGTACCTCGGCATCGCCCGCTCCGAGGAGCTCCAGAGGGGAGATCCGGCTCTGTGACGGACCTGAACCAGAAGGTCGCCGCGGCGGCCCGATGGAGCATGATCAACACCGTCGTACGTCGAGTGGGCACGTTCGCGACGGGTGTCGTGCTGGCGCGGCTGTTCTTCGGGCCGTACGAGTGGGGGCTGTACGCCGTCGGGTCGCTGGTCCTGGCGATGCTGCTCTCCCTGAACGAGATGGGCGTCAGCCTGGCCCTCGTGCGCTGGGACGGCGACATCAAGCGGTTCGCACCGACCGTCCTGACGTTGTCGACCCTCTCCAGCAGCGCCTTCTATCTCGTGCTCTTCGTCACGGCGCCGGCGGTGGCGCGCCTGCTGGGGTCGCCAGAGGCGACGGAAATGCTGCGGCTGCTCTGCCTCACCGTGGTCATCGACGGCATCGCCTGCGTGCCGATTGGCAAGCTGAACCGGGAATTCCAGCAGTTCCGGCGCACCGTTGTCGACGTCGCCAACTTCCTCGTGAACACTGCCGTCACGATCGCCCTGGCCGCCGCCGGGATGGGGGCGGTGGCCTTCGCGTGGGGCTCGCTCGCGGGCAACATCGTGGCGCTGGTCGGGTTCGCGCTCTGTGCCCCCGACATGCTTCGGTTTGGCTGGGACCGGACGCAGGCCGCCCGGTTGCTGCGGTTCGGGCTTCCCCTGGCGTCGGCGAGTCTGCTCACTCTCGGCATCGTCAACGTCGACTCGGTCGTCGTCAGCTCGGTGCTCGGTCCGGCCGCGCTCGGTCTGTACGCGATGGCCTTTAACATGTCGAGCTGGCCGGTCCGGATCGTGTCGGACACCGTGCGCCGGGTGTCGTACGCCGGTTTCTCCCGCCTAGCGGATTCGCCGGAGGCGTTCGCCGCCGGCTTCCAGCGGGCGCTGGCCGTGGTGCTGGCCGCCGCTGTGCCCTGCTGCGTGCTGCTGGGGGTGCTCGCCGACCCGGTCATCCGCCTGGTGTACGGCGACCAGTGGGCCGGGGCGGCGGTGGCCCTGCAGTTCCTGGTGGGGCTGGGCCTGATCCGGGTCGCCGTCGACCTGGCGTACGACTGCCTGGCCACCCGGGTGCGCAAGACCCTGATGCTGATGCAGGCCTGGTGGCTGTTCAGCCTGACTCCGGTGCTCCTGTTGTTCGCCCACCGGTTCGGCATCGCGGGCGTGGCCGCCGGGCAGGTGGTGGTGGCCGGTCTGCTCGTCGTACCGGTCTTCGTCGTGGTGCTGTCCCGGTTGGGCATCCGGCCCGCGCTGATGCTGCGCGCCTGCGTCCGGCCGGCGCTCGGCGGGGTGGCAGTGGGCGTCCTGGCCTGGGGGTTGCACCTCGTCCTCGGCGGCGGCTTCCTTTCGCTGGCAATCATCGGGCTGGCCGCAGTGGCGGTCTATCTGCCCTTCGTCCGGCCGCTGCTGCGCAGCGGCCGGACGGACCGGTCGCAAACGGGCCGCGAGGCGGAGCCTGACGGTGATAAGCCGTTGGCGACGGTCGCACAGAGCTGAGTGGAGACTCATAGATGAGTTGGGTGAAGCGGCGCCTGCGCGCGACCTTCGGCTGGCTGCCTCTCGAGGAGCTGCGCAACAAGGTGCTGCTCGGGCACACCGCGGTCGGGCTCTACCGGTTCGAACGGTCCGAGATCGCCCGGCTGCTGGCCACGCTGCCCGGCGGCGTCAAGCCCCGTGCCCTGGTGGCGACGATCGTGTTGACCTACAAACGGCCGGACGGATTGCGGCGGGCGGTGGAGTCGGTGCTGGCCCAGACCGTGACCGACCACGTCGTCATCGTTGTCGACGACGGCGGCGGCCAGATCCCCGAGCTGCCGGCCGACCCCCGCCTGCACGTGGTCAGCCTGCGCCGCAACATCAACGTGCTGGGGATCAGCCGCAACATCGGGATGGGCCTGGCGGATTCCCGGTTCGTGGCGTTCCTCGACGACGACAACGCCTGGCATCCGCATCACCTGCAGACCGCGCTCGCCCGGCTGCAGGACGACGACCCGTCGCGCCCACGGCCGGACGGGGTCTACACCGCGATGCGCCGGGTGACGCCGGACGGGCTCCAGCGCGACATCCTCTCCGTGGCGTTCGACCGCAAGCTCGCCTGGGAGAGGTGCTTCCTGGATTCCAACCCCTTCGTGGCGAGACGGTCGTCGGACCTGGTGTTCAGCCGGCTGCGCCGCAGTTCCACGGTGGCGCCGAAGGAGGACTGGGAGCTGATCTACCGGTTCAGCCGGCGCCACCGGGTGGAGCACATCCCCGAGCCGACGGTCGAGTACGTGATCAACCCGAACAGCTACTGGACGACCTGGGAACGGATGTAGGTCGGGCGGGACCGGAAGGAGGTCGGGTGTCGATGCCCGGGAAGAGGCGTAGCACCGGCAGGCGTTGGCCGGTCCTGGCGGCGGCCGGCGTGCTCCTGGTCGGGGCCGCCGTCACGGTGGTGGCACTGGACCGCGGCGCGGCCGAGCCGACCGGCTGCGCGACCCCGGCGCGGTGCCAGGCGGCCACCACGGCCGGGGCCACGCCCACGCCGGCCACTCCCGTGCCGACCCCCACCGCGGCGGGCTCCGCACCTGCCTCCGCCACGGCGCGGGCCGCCGACTCCACCGGTGGCGGCCGCTATCCCGCTCGCTTCTCGATCGGCGCACCGGGCGTCGGGCGCTACCGGCAGTCGGACGCCCAGCTGCCCGTGCCACGCGGCTACCGGGTGTACGAACCGCACGACCGGGCCAGCAAGGAATGGGACCTGTACGACTGCAAGGGCACGGTCAACCTGGACCGGATCTACTTCCGTGCCTTCATCTACATCGGCACCGACTGCCACGGCACGGTCAACATCACGAACTCGATAATCGCCCCGCCGCCGGGCTCGGCCAACCGGGCCATCCTGGTCAACGCCAACTCCGCCGGCCGCCTCACGCTGAACATCAGGAACACGACCATCCGGCCGGAGCCGGTCGCCGGCGGGCAGCAGAACGCCGCGCTGACCGATCACGCCATCAACGACTGTGCCACCTGCACGATCCGGATCAGCGGCGTGGACGTGGCGAACACCGGCGGCATGTGCCTGTGCGGAGCCAACGTCACCATCGAGCGGAGCTGGCTCCACGACAACTACATCGCCCACCTCGCCGACCCGTCCCAGGCGCACACCGGGGGCGTCTTCCCGTACGGCGGCAGTGGACCGGTGACCATCAGTAACAGCCGCCTGGAACCGGGGGTCGACGCCTTCACCGGAAAGGAGGTGCCGGGCTACTGGAAGGCGATTACCGCAGTGTTGTTCACACAGAGTGAGGGAATCTCCACTTTGCGCGATTACCTGGTTCGGGACAGCTTCATCTCGCTCGGCGCATTCGGCCTGTACGCCCAGGACGGGATCGGCCTGCGGCTGCGCGACAATGTCTTCGGCCCCACCCATTGGGGGCACACCAGCCAATGCGGTTCGGACTGCTCGGTCACCTATGCGGAGTGGTCCAACAATGTCGTGGGCTCGATTGACGGTACGCCCACCGGTAAGGCGGTGCCCCGACCGTCCTGACCGGACTCCGTCCGGTCGGCTGTGCGTGGCGAGCCGAGTGGCTGCGCGTCGGGAACGATCATCGGGGCGATACCCGGCGCGATACTGACCGAATGGTGTCGCGGCGCGACACCTGTAGATCTGGTATCTCCCCGGCGCTTACGTACGCTCAGTAGCGTCCGGCGGCCCTCCTTTGAGAAGCAGGCGATCTGTAATGAGGTCTCGGGTGTTTCGGGCCGCGGTAGCGGCCGCCACGGGAGCAGCCTTGGTGCTGATTCCCGCGTCAGCGAGTTCAGCCGTGTCCGATCCTTGTGGCACCGGCTCCAACCCCGTCGTCTGTGAGAACTCGAAACCGGGCACACCGCTTGACGACTGGTACGGCGAAAGTGCCTGGGGCGATATCGAAGGATTCTCCACCCGGATGAGTATTCAGCCGGGCGAGACGCTCCAGTTGAAGGTGCAGTCCCCGACCACCTTCGAGGTCGACATCTACCGGCTCGGCTACTACGGCGGTGACGGTGCGCGGAGGATGCCGACCTCACCGACGAGTAGTTTCCCCGCCCGGACCCAGCCGGCGTGCCTGCACGACGCGGGCACCGGACTGGTGGACTGCGGCAACTGGACCACCAACGTGACCTGGACGGTGCCGTCCGACGCCGTCTCCGGGGTCTATCTCGCGACGCTCGACCAGCCCAACGGCGCCGGCTTCGCGCACGTGCCGTTCGTCGTCGTGGATCCGGCGAACCACTCCGACATCCTGGTGCAGACCTCGGACCAGACCTGGCAGGCGTACAACGACTGGGGCGGCCAGGACCTCTACGGTGGGGGCGGGCCGGCGTACGACGGCCGGGCCTACAAGGTGAGCTACAACCGTCCCATGCGGATCGCCGGCGACAACGGCATCCTCTCGGCCGAGTACCCGATGATCTACTGGCTCGAGCGCAACGGGTACGACGTCAGTTACACCTCGAGCATCGACGTGAGCACCAAGCCGTCAAGCCTGCTCGACCACAAGGTCTTCATGTCCTCCGGGCATGACGAGTACTGGAACCAGGCCCAGTGGAACAACGTGGTCGCCGCCCGCGAGGCGGGCGTGAACCTGGCCTTCTTCAGCGGCAACGAGGTCTTCTGGCGCACCCGGCTGGAGCCGTCGGTCGCCAGCGGTGGCGGTGACAACCGCACCCTCGTCTGCTACAAGATGACCAAGATGCGGCAGAACCCGCCGAACGGGGTCGCGGACCCGAGCGGGCAGTGGACCGGCACCTGGGTCGACTCGGTGGGTGCCGGCTCGGGCGGTGCCACCCCGCCCAACCAGCTCACCGGGACCATCTTCACCGTCAACGGCTACCGCAACGACGCGATCACCGTCCCGGCCGCGTACCGGAACCTTCGCCTCTGGCGGAACATCCCGTCCATCAACAACCTGGCGTCCGGGCAGGTGGCCACGTTCCCCGTAGGCACGCTCGGCTACGAGTGGGACTCCGACGTCGAGAACTCGGTCCGCCCGCCGGGCGCGGTGGCCTTCTCGTCGACGACGCTGGCCATCACCGACGGCACGCTGCTGCTCGACGAGGGGAACAACTACGGGAACGGCACGGCCACGCACAGCCTGGTCGCCTATCGCGACCAGTCCTCCGGGGCCCTGGTCTTCGGCGCCGGCACGGTGCAGTGGTCGTGGGGGCTCAGCAGCCTGCACACGATGCTGCCCAGCACCGAGGACCAGCGCATGCAGCAGGCGACCGTCAACCTGCTCGCCGACATGGGCGCCCAGCCGCTGACCCGGCAGGCCAACCTGGTCGCCGCCACCAAATCCACCGACACCACCGGACCGGCGGTGACCATGACCGCGCCGGCGGCCGGTAGCACCGTGGCGGTCCTCACGCCGGTGACCGTCACCGGGACCGCGGCGGAGGTCGGCGGCGGCCAACTGGGCCGCGTGGAGGTCTCCACGGACGGCGGCAACACCTGGGCGGCCGCCACCGGGCAGGGGAACTGGTCCTACACCTGGACCCCGAGCGCCCAGGGCCCCGCGCAGATCAAGGTGCGGGCCTCCGACGACAGCCTGAACATCGGGGCGGTCACCACCCGGAGCGTGACCGTCGGACCGCAGCAGTGCCCCTGCACGGCGTTTCCGGCCACCGCCGTGCCGACCGGAGTCGACTCCTTCGATGCCTCGCCGAACGAGCTCGGGGTGAAGTTCCGGGTCGGCGCGCCGAGCCTGGTGACCGGTGTCAAGTTCTACAAGGCCGGCACGAACACCGGCACGCACGTCGGGAAGCTGTGGACCGCGTCGGGCCAACTGCTCGCATCCGGTACGTTCACCAACGAAACCGCGAGCGGTTGGCAGACGCTGACCTTCGCCAATCCCGTGCCGGTCGCCGCCAACACCACCTATGTGGCGTCGTACTACACGCCCACCGGGCACTACTCGTACACCAGCAACTACTTCGCCAACCAGGGCGCGGGGCTGTCGGCCGTACGGCTGCTGCAGTCGGGGGTGGACGGCGCGAACGGCGTCTACCGGTACGGCTCGGGCGGGGGCTTCCCGAACCTGAGCTGGAACAACACGAACTACTGGGTCGACGTCCTCGTCGACACGGTGGGGGCCGAGACCGAGCCACCGACGATCACCGCGAAGACCCCGGCGGCGGGCGCGTCCGATGTCGGGCTCAATGCCACGCCGACCGCGACCTTCAGCCACGACGTCGACCCGCAGAGCATCGAGTACTCGCTCACCTCGAGTGGCGGTTCCGTCCCGGCGGGCTTCCGCTACGACAACACCACGCGCAAGCTGACCGTCCAGCCGCAGCACGCCCTGACCCCGTCGACCACCTACACCGCCTCGGTGCGGGCGACCGACGCCTGGGGCAACACGATGGCGGCGCCGTACACCTGGACCTTCACCACCGGCACGTCGGTCAGTTGCCCCTGCTCGGTCTGGAACGACTCCGTGGTACCGGCGATCCCCAACGCCTCCGAGGTGAACTCCCTGGAGCTGGGCATGCGGATCACCTCGGCACTCGACGGCTACGTGACGGGCGTGCGGTTCTACAAGGGCAGTGCCAACACCGGCACGCACACCGGCACCCTCTGGTCGAACACCGGCGCGCAGCTCGCCACCGGGACCTTCACGAACGAGAGCAGCACCGGCTGGCAGACGCTGCTGTTCGACCAGCCGGTCGCCATCACGGCCAACACACCGTACGTGGTCTCGTACCACACGGATATGGGTCGCTACGCCTACACGGGTAACCAGTTCACCCAACCGACGGTGTCCTACCCGCTGACGGCGATCGCCGACTCACCGAACGGCGGGAACGGCCTCTTCCGAGCCGGTTCCGGTGTCGCCTTCCCGACCTTCAGCTGGAATGCGGCGAACTACTGGGTTGATGTGGTTTTCACGACGACTCCGTGAACGGCCGCGGACCCCGCACCGGTACCGGTGCGGGCCCGCGGCACCGGGCGCGGACGGGCCAACGGAAGGGTGTCAGTGAGTACGGTCAGTGTGGTCATTCCGTGCTACCGGTACGGGGACTATCTCCAGGCATGCGTGAGCAGTGTGCTCGACAACCAGCCTGACGTCGACGTACGCGTGCTCATCATCGATGACGCCTCGCCGGACGACTCGGCGGAGAAGGCGCGTGCCATCGCGGCGGCGGACCCACGGGTCGAGGTCCGGGTCCACGAGACCAACCGTGGCCACATCGCCACCTACAACGAGGGCCTGCTGGAGTGGGCCGACGGCGACTACGCCGTGCTGCTCTCCGCCGACGACCTCCTGACGCCGGGCGCCCTGACCCGGGCGGCAGGCGTGCTGGACGCCAACCCGAACGTCGGCTTCGTCTACGGGCACCCGGTGCATTTCACCCACCCCGGTCCGCCGCCGCCGGCCCGCACCCGGGACCTGGGCCACACCGTCTGGCCCGGGCACTGGTGGCTGGAGCGACGGTTTCGCGAGGCCACCGGCTGCATCACCTCGCCCGAAGTCGTGGTGCGTACGGATCTGCAGCGCAAGGTGGGCGGCTACGATCCCGAACTGCCGCACGCCGGCGACATCGAGATGTGGATGCGGCTGGCCGCGCACGCCGACGTCGGCTATGTGCGCGGGGCGGACCAGGCGTACTACCGCCTGCACGGCGCGAACATGTCGCAGACGGACTACGCCGGCCAACTGGACGACCTGCGCCAGCGTAGGACCGCGTACGACGCGGTGATGCGGCGCTGCGGCGATCTGCTGCCCGACGCCCACCGGCTCGACGCGATGGTGCGCCGGCGCCTCGCCCGCCACGCCCTGCGGCGCGCGGTGCGGGCCTACGACCGAGGGCGCACCGCGAGCGTGCCCGAGGGCGAGCTGATCGCGTTCGCCGCGGATTGCTGGCCGGAGTACCGCGCGCTGCCGGAGTACCGCGGCCTGCGCATCCGGAAGCGGATCGGGCCGACGGTGATGCCGTACCTTCAGCCGCTGGTGCTCACCGCGGTCGCCGCCAAGGGCCGGGAGTGGCTCTGGTGGCAGTCCTGGAAGCGGCGCGGCATCTGACGGACCACCCCGGCCCGGGCGGTGCTACCGGCCGGACCGGCGCGGCGGCACCACCGTCGTCGTGACGACCTTCGTCTTGACGGCGTGCTCGGCCGGCACCGATCGGACGATCACCGCGCCGGAGGCGACCACCACCCCGTCACCCAGGACGACGTTCGGCTCGATGAAGATGCCGGTGCCGAGCCGCACCCGGTCGCCCACCGTCACCTTGCCCGACGAGACACAGGACGGGCCGGTCGCGTTGTCGGAGCCGATCCGACTGTGGTGGTCGAACGAGTTGAAGGCGGAGAGGAAGTTGTTGTCTCCCATCCGCACCCCGGTGCCGAGGTGCGCGAAGGCGCAGATGATGTTCCCCTGCCCGAGGACCACGTCGGTAGCGATCTTGGCGGTGGGATCGATGGCGTTCGCCAGGGGGATCCCGGCCTGCGCGCACATCTCACGGAAGCGGCGCCGGGTCTCCACGGAGGTGCCGATCGCGATGATCGCGGCGTCGTAGGCATCCTCGGCGAAGAGCGCGGCGAGGCGGTCCGTTCCGCCGACGATCGGCACGCCGTGCACGTCGGCACCCCACCGCTGCGGGTCGTCGTCCACAATGGCGACGGCCCGCTGCGTCGCGGATCCGGCCAGGATGTCGAGGACCTGGGTGGCGCCCAGCGCCCCGCCGATGAGCAGGATGCGCTGCACCCCGGGCTCGGCCGCCAGCGGCGCCGGGAGGGCATCGTAGCCGACGCTGGCCTCGCGGGCGGTCGCCTCCACGTCCTTGACGGTGATCAGCCGTCCCAGTTGGAGGGTAGCCAGGTCGACGCCGAGTTCCGCGGCCCGCCGCACGGCCTTGACGCTCGCCCGGACGGGTGCCGGAGCCGCCGCCGCGGCCGCCGCCCGCGTCTCGCGCTCCCGCACGTACTCGGCGAGGTCGGCCGACGTCTCGAAGAGCATGGCGATCGGCTCGGAGAGGGGGACCTCCTGCAGCCGCTCGGCCAACTGCAGGACGATGCCGGCCTCGGGAGCGACGACCTCGAGCACCGCCTTGCTGGTCTCGATCTCGGCGAGCAGGGTGTCCGCCTCCACCTTGGCTCCGTCGTCGACGAACCATTCCACGAGCACGCCGTGCTCGCTGTTGACGTCGCTGGTCGGAACGATTACCGGCTTCACACTCTCTCCTCAACGGGCCCTGGACTCAGGCGGCCGCGGCGCGCAGCGCCGCCTCGATTCGGCCCTCGCCGACCAGGACCCGGCTCTCCTTGGCCTTGGCTGACGGGATGACGGTGGGCTCGCTGGCCACGACGTCGACGGGGGAACGCAGCTCCCGGAACAGCCGGCGGGAGATCGTCGCGGCCGCCTCGGTGCCCCACGACCAACCGCCGCTGCCCTCCTCCACGGTGACCAGCCGTCCGGTGACGCCGACGGAGCGCTCGACCGGCGCCCAGTCCATCGGGGCGAGCTGAGCGGGCACCAGCAGCTCGACGAAGATCTCTTCCTCGACGGCGAGCCGTTCGACCACTTTCGCGGCGAGCATGGCCTGGTATCCGTAGGCCAGCACGGTCACCGCGCACTCCTCGCGGGGCACCGCGGAGAGGCAGACCGTCGGCAGCATGCCGGGGCTGGCGTCCCGCGTCGCCAGCAGGTCGCCCCACCGACCGTCCTCGGGCACGGTCAGGTGCTGCGGGTAGAGCAGCTTGTGCTCCACGTAGAGGACCGGGCTGTCCTGGCTGAGGAACTCGTCGAAGACCGCCCGGGGATCGTGCAGCAGCGACGCGGCGACCACCCGCAGATGCGGCACGCCGAGGAAGTGCTTCTCCAGGCTCTGGCTGTGCGTCGGACCGTATCCTCGGTGGCCGCCGGAGGGGGCGCGCATGATGACCGGGCAGGCCGCCTGGCCGGCGTACATCGCCTGGTACTTGGCGATGTGGTTGACCACCTGATCGAAGACGAGGGTGAGGAAGTCCCCGAACATGATCTCGGCGATGGGCCGGTAGCCGGCAAGCGCCAGCCCGGCGGAGATCCCGGCAATCGCCCCCTCGCTGATCGGCGTCGTGCGGACCCGGTCCGGGAAGGCGGTGGAGAGCCCTCGGGTCACCTTGAACGCTCCGCCGTACGGGTCGGCGATGTCCTCACCGAGCACGAGCACCCGAGGGTCGGCGGTGAGGCAGGCGCGCAGCGTCTCGTTCAGCTCCTTGGCGAAGATCACCGCAGCGCCCTCGCGGTCGCGACCACCTCGGCCAGCGCGGTCTCCACCTCGCCGTCGACGATCCGCCGTTCGTCGTCGCGCAGGCGACGACCGTGGACCAGCAACGGCTCGACGGCCCACCGGGCGGCGATCTCCTCGGCGGGACGTTCGTCGTCGCTCTTGGAGTGGTGGCACAGCCGGTAGGTGTGGATCAGCAGGACCCGGGGACCGGCTCCGCGGCGGACCGCGTCGACCTCCGCCCCGGCGGCCGCGCGCAACTCCAGCACGTCGGTGCTGTCGACCTCGCGTACCGGGACGCCGAAGGCCTCGAAGCGGCCCGGCATGCTGCCCGCCAGGTTGGCCCCGATCGGCGTGCTCTGCGCCCACCGGTTGTCCTCGCAGACCACGAGGAGCGGCAGCCGCCAGAGCGCGGCGATGTTCAACGTCTCGTAGAGCAACCCCTCGCCCAGGGTGCCGTCGCCGATGAACACGACGCTCACCCGGCGGCTGCCGTCGAGCTGGCCGGCGAGGGCGATCCCGGCGGCGGCCGGGACGATGCCGCCCTGGACGCCGTTGGACTTGAAGCCGGGCGCGCAGATGTGCTGGCTACCGCCGATGCCCCGACACATCCCGGCCTCCTTGCCCATGATCTCGGCGAGCAGCCCGAGCGCATCCCCGGTGCGGGCGAGGTAGTGACCGTGGCACCGGTGGTTGCTGAACACGTGGTCCTCCTCGACCAGGTGCTCCATCACCGCCACCGCGTCGGCCTCCTGACCGATGCACGCGTGTGTCGTGCCATTTAGGACGCCCTCTTCAAAGAGCGAGAGCAGGGTTTCCTCGAAGCGGCGGATAAAGCGCATGCGCCGGTAGAGCCGACGCTCGTCGGATTCGCCGGGTAATCCGGTGAGCCGTTCGTCGACAGGACCAGGAACGTACGGAGAGGCGATGCCATCAGCACCAGCCGCCGGCCGGAGATCAGGTTCGGCCAGATTCACGCCGCGCCATGTGGTTGCCGTCGACACTGTCCGCCTTCCTTTTCCGCACGGCACGCTCCGTGCCATGGGCGCAATGACCCGGGCCTGCCGCGGCCACGTTACCGGGCTTCGTCCATTCGACAGGAGAAACCTTTATCCATCCCGTGTCGACGGGGATCTCGGGAATCCGACTGAATGGACAACTGCCCGTGGCCGTGCGGCGGCTTCGCCGCGCCGCCGTCGCTGGCACACTAGCCCAGTCGGTACGGCCTGGGGCGTGACGAGAACCGTTCTGCCGGATACCCGTCACGGTCCTTCCGCCGCCCGCCTCGCTTGGTAGCTTGCCTGCCGGGTCGGCCGGTACGACCGCCAGCCGCACCGATCGTCACCCGCACCGACCGGTTGCCGACCGAGGCTCCGGGCCGTCCGGTCACCGTCGGGTCCGCCCGGTCGCTGATCGACCCCTGCCCGCCGCGATCGCGGCAGATGGAGTAGCGCCAGATGATTCCACTCGTCGACCTGCGGGCCGCCCACGTCGAAGTGGCCGAGGAGGTCAGCACCGGCTTCAAGCGCGTCATCGAGAACACGGCGTTCGTCGGCGGCGAGGAGGTCGCGGCCTTCGAGCGGGAGTTCGCTACGTTCTCGGGCGTCCAGCATTGCGTCGGGGTTGCCAACGGCACGGACGCGGTCGAGCTGGCCCTGCGGGCGACCGGCGTGCGGGCCGGGGACGAGGTGGTGCTGCCGGCGAACACGTTCGTCGCGACCGCCGAGGCCGTGGCCCGGATCGGGGCCCGCGTCGTGCTCGTCGACATCGACCCGGCGACCTACCTCGTCGACGTCGACGCCGCCCTGGCCGCCGTCGGCCCGGCCACCCGGGCGGTGGTCCCCGTCCACCTCTACGGGCAGCTCGCCCCGGTCGAGCGGCTCCGCGCCGGACTCGCCGGCCGCGGCGTAGCGATCGTGGAGGACGCCGCGCAGTGCCAGGGTGCCACCCGCACCGGCGCCGGAGCCGGCACCGGCGGCGTCGCGGCCACCAGCTTCTACCCGGGCAAGAATCTGGGGGCGTACGGTGATGCGGGGGCGGTGCTGACGGACGACGCCGGCCTGGCCACGGTGGTACGCACCCTGGGCAGTCACGGCGGCCTGGCGAAGTACGTCCACGAGTTGATCGGGGTCAACAGCCGGCTCGACGCGCTGCAGGCGGTGGTGCTGCGGGCCAAGCTGACCCGCCTGGCCGCGTGGAACGACGCCCGCCGGGCCGCGGCTGCTCGCTACGACGAACTGCTCGCGCCCCTTGACGTGACGCGTCCCGTCGTTTTCGCTGGGAACGAGCACGTGTGGCACCTCTACGTGGTGCGGATCCCCGGGGGCGCCGGGCGCCGCGACGAGGTCCTGCGGCGGCTGAACGAGGCCGGCGTGGGCGCGGGCATCCACTACCCCTGTCCGGTCCACCTGACGCCGGCGTTCGCGGACCTGCCGTACGGTCCGGGCAGCTTCCCGCATGCCGAGCGGGCGGCCACCGAGATCCTGTCCCTGCCGCTGTTCCCGCAGATCACCGCCGACCAGCAGGCAACCGTCGCGCGCGCGCTCGCGGCCGCGCTGCGGTCAGTGGCCTGACGCGACCCCGCCATGTACGTATCGGTCCGGGACCGCCCAGGCGCCGATCCGGCCGGCGAGCGCGGCAGCAGGCTGCCCCGGGTCGGCGCCACCGTGGTGCTGCTCGGCGTCGTCAGCCTGCTCACCGACGTCTCGTCGGAGATGGTCGCTGCGGTGCTGCCGGTCTATCTCACCGCCGAGCTCGGGCTCGGTGTGCTGGCGTACGGCCTGGTCGACGGGCTCTACCAGGGCGCCAGCGCGCTGGTCAGAATCCTCGGCGGGTATCTCGGCGACCGGTCCGACCGGCCGAAGTGGGTCGCCACCGCCGGCTACGCCCTCTCGGCGGCGAGCCGGCTGGCCATGCTGCCCGCGCACGGGCTCGGCGCGGTCACCGCGGTGGTGACCGCGGACCGGCTGGGCAAGGGGCTGCGTACGGCGCCACGGGACGCACTCATCGCGGATGCGTCGGATCCGCGCACGCTGGGCCGCTCGTTCGGCGTCCACCGGACCCTGGACACCATCGGAGCGGCCGCCGGCCCATTGGTGGCGTTCTCGCTGCTGTGGTTCCTGCCAGGGGCCTACTCGGCGGTATTCGTCGCGTCGTTCGCGTTCGCCGTGCTGGGCGTCGCCGTCATGGTCCTCTTCGTGCCGGACCGGCGCCGCCGACCGACGGCGGCCCTGCCGGTACGGCGGGTGCTCCGGGAACTGACCGGTCCCCGCCTCCGGCGTCCGCTGATCGCCGCCGGCGTGCTGGGCCTGTTCACGATCGGCGACGGGTTCGTCTACCTGTCCCTGCAGGATCGCGACCAGTTCGCGGCGAGCTATTTCCCGCTGCTGTTCGTCGGCACGAACGTCGCCTATCTCGCCTTGGCGATCCCGCTGGGCCGCCTCGCCGACCGGGTCGGGCGCTCGCGCGTCTTCGTCGGGGGCCACTTGGCGCTGCTCGTCGCGTACCTGGTCGCCGCCGCGCCGCTGGGCGGCCTGGGGGTGACGGCTACGGCCCTGGTCCTGCTGGGTACGTTCTACGCCGCGACCGACGGCGTGCTCGCCGCGCTGGTCAGCCGCAGAGTGACCAGCGACGCGCGGGGGAGCGGTATCGCCGCCGCCCAGACCGTCGTCGTGATCGCACGGTTCGCCGGCGCGCTCGCCTTCGGCAGTCTGTGGCAGCTGTTGGGCCGCCAGGCGGCTCTCTGTCTGTTGGCCGGCCTGTTGATGACGGGAGTGGTGATGGCCGCTTGGCTGCTGTCGGGGCAGCACCGCCCCGATCCCGTGGCGGTGCCCGGCGTCGACGCGGCGGCGGAGGACCAGCGATGAGCGGGCGGGTACGGGTCTGGACCCTGGCCGTCATCGTCCTGGTCACCCTGCTCGGCACGGTGGGCTACATCTACTCCGTCCGTCGGGAGCAGACCCAGGTCGTGGCGACGGCGCCGCAGATGCCCACCGGTCCGGACCTCACGGCGGTGACCGCCGACGGCCATGTCGCTTTCCGCAGCACTGTGGCCGGTAGCGACTACGGCCGGGTGGCGGTGGTCCCGCTCATCGGCCCGGCCGGGCCCCGAACGTTCACCCCGGCCGCCTGCGACCGCGTCTACGCCCGGCGCGGCGAGGCGGTGTGCCTGTACGCCAAGCCCGGCCTGGTCACCACGTACCGCGCCCAGGTTCTCGGTCCCGACTGGAGGGTCACCCGCGAGCTGCCGCTCTCCGGCGTGCCGAGCCGCACCCGGCTGTCGCGTGACGGGTCGCTCGTGGCGACGACCACCTTCGTCGCGGGGCACAGCTACTCCACCCCCGGCGAGTTCTCCACCGAGACTCTCGTGACCAGGGTTGCCGACGGGCATTCCACCAACATCGAGCACTTCCAGCTGATCGTCGACGGCAGGCGGGTGACGACCGCGGACCGCAATCTCTGGGGGGTCACGTTCGCCGACGGGGACACCTTCTACGCGACGGCGGCGTCGGGCGGCCGGACCTGGCTGGTCCGGGGCAGCCTTCGCGAACAGCGACTCGTCGCGCTTCGAAAGGACGCGGAGTGCCCCTCGCTCTCGCCGGACGGCACCCGGATCGCGGTCAAGACGCGGGCCGGCCAGGCGCCGGGGCACTGGCGGATCGCGGTGTACGACCTCGCCACCGCCAGGTCGACCATCCTGTCCGAGCAGCGCAGCGTGGACGACCAGATCGAGTGGCTCGACGACCGCCGGGTGATCTACGGCCTGCCGCGCAGCGGGGAGGGACCGTCGACGAGCGACCTCTGGGTCGTGCGCGCGGACGGCGGTGGGATTGCCGAGTTGTTCATCCGCGATGCCTGGTCGCCGGCGGTCGTGCGGTAGTCGCCTCCTCCGCCCCGACCGCGGCGGGGACCTTCCCGGTCGCCGGCTCCGGCGCTCGTCGGGGGACCTCCGTCGTGGTGTCACGACGGCGTGGCGACCAGGCCTTCAGCGCCATCGCCGGCCGCTCGACCAGGTGCCAGGATCCAACGGCGAGCGCGACCGTGGCGACGGTGCAGATCGCGACGTAGGGAACCAGGCCGAGCCGCGGCACGCCCACCAGGGCCAGGAGTTGCTGGACCGGGAAGGCGTAGATGTAGCAGCCGTAGGAGTAGTCGTGCCGGCGGCCGACCCGGCGGGTCCAGCGCGGCAGGCGGACCGCCAGCCACAGGACGAGGTAGGCGAAGGCGGGGTAGCCCAGCACCGCGAACGCGCCGAACTGGGTGGTGGCGAGCACGACCGCGGCGGCGGCGACGGCGAGGCCGTCGTGCAGGACGAGCCGCTCCCGGTAGAGTTGGCACACGGCGCCCAGGAGGAAGACGTAGGTCAGGTAGACGAGGGAGTAGCTGTCCAGCCCGCTGACCCCGAAGACCGGGCCGTGCACGCCCTGCGGCCCCGGGATCTCCGGTGCCCGGAGCAGGTCGTGCAGCAGGACGCCGGCCCCGGCCAGCGCGAGGATCGTCACGAGCCACCGGGCCCGGCGCAGCACACCGACGGCCGCCAACCCGGCGACCAGGAGGTAGCAGAGCACCTCGTAGATGAGGCTCCAGAGCGAGCCGTCGAAGACCGACGTGCCGGTGCGCTGCCCGTACGGGGTGTCCAGCAGCAGGCCGGAGATGCCGTACTGCCCGATCGCGATGAACGCGTTGCTGACGACGTACTGGAACGGTCCGTCGGAGGCGGCGAAGAGGCCGTGGAGCGTGCCGCGCTCCCACAGGGACACGATCGGGGCGAAGACGAAGGCCGTCACCACGAGGCACACCCACAGGCCCGGAAGGATCCGGAGGCCACGGTGCCAGAGGTATCGAAGCACCGGAACCCGGGTGCCGCTGCGGGTGATGAGAAAGCCGGAGATGACGAAGAAGCCCAGGATTCCGATCTCGCCGAGCGCCGTCTGGCCGTTCGTGAGGCCGGCGCCCGGATCGTCCGCGCCGAAGCCGAGCGGCAGCGAATGGGACACGAGCACGGCGAAGGCGAACATCAGCCGGAGAAAGCCGAAGCTGTTGTCCGCCGACGCACAGGCAGCGGCGAGGGTCCGCCTCGCCCGGGTTCCGGCCACCACGGCGAAAGTCAACCACGGCGGGGGAGCAGGGTAGCTGTTTTTCTTGGTCGGGAAGTCGACACCGACAGGCCGGAAATCTGTTACCCCATATGGCCTTTGCCGTATTGGGACTGCTTTCCTTGCGTGTTGGCGGAGATTACGCTGGCCGCCATGTCTGCCCAAGGTGAGATCGCAACGCCGCCCACGGTGCTGCCGAGATGAAGTCGTTCCTCGCCGTCTCGTACGCCCCGGGCAGGCTGACCGCGACCGAGGAGGCGTCCCGGGCCGAGGCTCTCACCCGCCTCGGTGCCGACGCGCGGATGCTGTCCACCGAGGACGGCTGGCTCGCCTTCCAGGGCGCGGACCCGGGCGATCGGGTCGACGACAGCGGCACCGCCTTCACGCTGCGCCTGGGCCGGGCGGTTCGTACCCGGACCGCCGATGTCGCCACCGCCGAGTTGGCCGAGCAGTTGGGCCGGGGCACGAAGGCGGACGGCGCCGTGCTCGCCGCGCTGGTGCCGCCGTTCGCCGCGGCGCACCGCTCCGGGCCGGGCGAGCCGATCGTGGCGGCCACGGACTGGCTCGGCTTCCGGCAGCTCTTCTGGTGGCAGGGCGATGGTGTGGCCGCGGTGTCGACGAGTGCGCTCGCGCTCGGCGCGCTGGCCGGGGCGGGGCTGGACCACGGGGCGCTCGGCCTGCAGGGCCTGGTGGGCTGGCAAGTGGGGCTCGGCACGGTCTTCGCGCAGGTCGAAAAGGTGCCCGCCGGATGCTTGGCGGTGCTGGACGCGGGCCGGGTGGAGACGCACCGCTACGTGGAGCAGTCGCTCGCCCTGGACGGCCCGGCACCGTCCCTGCCCGAGGTCGCCGACGAGATGGCCGGGATGCTGCGGGAGTTCCTCGGGGCCTACCTCGCTGACCATCCCAGCACCGTGCTCCAGTTGACCGGTGGCCAGGACACCCGCGTCCTGCTCGCGGCGCTGTCCCCGGAGACCCGCCGAGGGCTGCGCGCGCTCACCCTGGACGTGCGGGGCGGCTCGGACGCCACGCTGGCCCAGAAGCTGAGCGCGCTGGGTGGGCTGGATCTGCATGTCCACTGGCTGGACGAGCAGCCACCGGTCACGCCGGCTGCGGCGCACTCCGCGGCGCTACAAGCGGCGGCGGCGCTGGACTGCATGGCCAGCCCGCTGGCCCTGGCCCCGTTGCTCCTCGCCGAGGGCCACCTCGAGCAGGGGCATCGCCTCTCCGGCCTCGGCGGGGAAGCCTGCCGCGGGTTCTACTACTTCGGCCAGCCCCGCGACGCGACCACCTCGCCCCACCTGATCGGCCAGTTGGCGAACTGGCGCCTCTACGCGAACGAGGCCGTCGACGCCCGCGCACTCGAACCGGGCTTCGTGGCCGCCGCCCGCACCGACGCGCTCGAACGGATCACGGCATCCTTCGACGGCGCTCCGCCGCAATGGCTGCAGGCCACCGACTACTTCTATCTCTACCAGCGCATGCAGCGATGGGCGGGAGCGCATGGCTCGGTCGCGGCCGTCAACCGCTTCTTCATCAACCCGATGTTCGATCGCCGCTTCATCCAGCTGGCGCACTCCGTGTCGCCGGACCAGAAGGGGAGCGGCCTGCTGACCGGGCAGCTCATCCACCGGCTCGATGCCGAACTGGCCGCGGTGCCGCTGGATTCCGGGCTGGTTCCCGCCCGGTTGGGGCAACGCGGCATCCGTGACCGCGCGGCGGCGGCCCGGGTCACCGCGCGGAAGCTGTCCGGCAAGGTACGGCAGCGGCTGCGCCATTCCGGCCGGGCGCAGCTGGGCGCGGCCGAGGTGGCGGCGCTCGTGGTCGAGCACTGGCGCAGCGAGCCGGACGTCCTCGCACCGCTGCGGACCACCGGCATCGTCCGGGACGCATGGCTGGACGAGTTGCTGGCGGGGCGGCGGGAGTGCGCCCCTGCCACGGTGGCCTTCCTGACCAACCTCCTGGTCGCCACCGCGCCGCAGCCCGTCACCTGAGGTCACCTGCCCGCCGACGTGCGGTGCACCATGACCCGACAGCGGAGCCCGCTCCTCCCGACACCGGGAGGAGCCCCTCGCTCACGCCGTCCGCGCAGGTCACCCATGGTTCAACGTCGATACCGGTGACTTAGCGGCATTTCGATCGTTGTGTTGGTGTACCCCGTGCAGGGGTCAGGCGAGCATCCTCCCGGATCGCCCGGCGAACGCGGTGCTGAGCCCAACGCCTTCGCCGCCCCCGTGAACCGTGCGGCGGGCGCCCCGCGCGCGTCCGCCGCTGGCCAGGGCAGACGGCGCGAGGAGTCTCACCTGGGGCTGTGGCTGGATCGCGTCGGACGCACCAGCCGTCGACGTCCGCGACACCGCATCTTCCGTACCGGCGTTCGCCCGCCCCGGGTCGAGTGACACCACTTGTGGAGAAGGGAACCACATGGTCAGGAATTCGCGAGCGGTCATCGTGCTAGCCGTTGCCGGCGCGGTGGCGATCTCTGGGACGGCGCTGGCTGGTCGCTACGCGACCAGCCCGGGCGGCGCGGAGCCCGCGGCGGCACCCTCCGGAACGTACTCGCTGTGGAGCAGCTCAGCAGTACCGGGCACGGTTACCGACCCGGACAGACAGGCCGTGGAACTGGGGGTGAAATTCACCGCGACCCAGGACGGCAGCGTCCTCGGCGTCCGGTTCTACAAGTCGAGGAGGAACACCGGCGTGCACACGGGCAGCCTCTGGGCGATCAACGGCACCAGGCTCGCCACCGTGCGGTTCACCAACGAGAGCCCGTCCGGATGGCAGTACGCCGCCTTCTCGGCCTCGGTGGCCGTCAAGGCCAATGCGCTGTACGTGGTGTCGTACCACACCAACGTGGGGCAGTACTCGGCCGACGACCGTTACTTCGCCGCAGATCGCAGCCGGGGCCCGTTGCGCGCGCCGGCCGACGGGTCGCAGGGCGCCAACGGCGTGTACCGGTACGGCGCGGGCGGGTTCCCGAACCGGGGCTACCGGGCGACCAACTACTGGGTCGACGTCGTCTTCAATCCCGGCGCTCCCGCCACGTCCAGTCCCACCCCTCGACCCACGACGGCATCCCCCCGCCCCACCTCGCCGAGTCCCACCCCGACCGCGGCGCCGACGCCCAGCTCCACCCCACCCGCGGCGCCGACGCCCAGCTCCACCCCGCCCGTACCGACTCCGACCGTCACCGGCAACCCCGACAGCACCGGTGGCGGCAGGTACCCCCAGCGCTTCTCGGTGGGCGCACCCGGGGTCGGCCGGTACCGCCAGTCCGATGCCCGGCTGCCGGTGCCGGCCGGTTACCAGGAGGTGTTCCCGCACGACACCGGGAGCAAGGAGTGGGACCTGTACGAGTGCAACGGCACCGTGAATCTCGACCACAAGTACTTCCATGCCTTCATCTACATCGGCACGAACTGTCACGGCACCGTCAACATCACGAACTCCATCATCGCGCCGCCACCGGGTTCCGCCAATCGGGCCATCCTGGTCAACGCGAATTCCTCGGGCAGCCTTCGTCTCAACATCAGCAACACGACCATCCGGCCCGAACCGGTGGGCCTGGGCATGAAGAGTGCACCGTTGACCGATCACGCGATCAACGACTGCAACACCTGCACGATCCAGCTCAGCCGCGTCGACGTGGCGAACACCGGCGGCATGTGCCTCTGCGGGGCGAATACCACCATCGAGTACAGCTGGCTCCACGACAACTACATCGCCCACCTGGCCGACCCCTCCCAGGCCCACACCGGGGGCGTCTTCCCCTACGGCGGCACCGGTCCGCTGGAGATCAGCCACAGCCGGCTCGAGCCGGGCGTCAACGCCTACACCGGCGCGGAGATCCCCAACTACTGGCAGGCCATCACCGCAGTGCTGTTCACCCAGAGTTCGGGCGGCTCCCGGCTGCGCAACTACCAGGTCCACGACAGTTTCATCTCGCTCGGCGCCTTCGGGCTGTACGCCCAGGAGGGTGAGGGGCTGCGACTGCGCGACAACGTATTCGGGCCGACGCACTGGGGTTACACGAGCCGGTGCGGGTCCGGATGCTACGTCACCTTCGCCGACTGGACGAACAACGTCGTGGGCACGATCGACGGCGCCCCGACGGCGCAGCTGGTCCCCAGACCCGCATAGGTGGTGACCACCCGGGGCAGGCGTGGTGGTACCCGCCCGCCTGCCCCGGTTTCGGTCGCCCCGTGACGGCCCGACCTAGCGGGCGGCCAGCTTGCGGAGTACGGCGACGATGTGGTCCTGGTCGTCCTCGGTCAGCGCGTGGTGCAGCGGCAGGATGAGCGAGTCGCGGGTCAGCCGCTCGGTCACCGGCAGCGGCGCGGGCGACACGTCGGCGTAGGCCGGCTCCAGGTGGGCGGCCATGATGCCGCGTCGGGCCGACACTCCGGCGGCGGCCAGCTCGGCGAGCACCTCGTCGCGGCCGGTCCCGTACTCCGGGTCGATCAGCAGCCAGAACGACTGGAAGTTGGTCTCGCCGTACTCGGGGTCGCGGACCGGGGCCAGACCCTCGAGGTCCGCCAGCAGCTCGTGGTAGCGGGCCGCCAGCGCGCGCCGGTGAGCCACCAGATCCGCGAGGCGGCCGAGCTGCACGAGACCGATCGCCGCCTGGATGTCGGTCATTCGGTAATTGAAGGCGGTCTCCAGGTAGGCCTCGATGACCGGCTGGGAGCTGGCGTGGCGGTCGGCCGCGGAGACGTTCATGCCGTGTTCCCGCAACCGGCGCAGCCGGGCCGCCCACTCCGGATCGTCCACGGTGACCATGCCACCCTCGCCCGTCGTCAGCAACTTGCGGGGATGGAACGACCAGGCCGAGATGGTCGCGCCGGCGCCGACCGGCCGTCCGTACGCCGTCGACCCGGCGGCGCAGGCCGCGTCCTCGATCAGCGGCAGCCCCCAGCGGCCGGCGGCGTTCCGCAGCGCGGCGACGTCGAACGGCACGCCGCCCTGGTGCACCGCGATCACCGCCCGGGTCCGGGCGGTCCGCACCGCGTCGATCGTCGCCACAGTCAGGTTGCCGGTGCGGACGTCGACGTCGGCGAAGACCGGGGTGGCGCCGACGTAGCGCACCGCGTTGGCGGTGGCGATGAACGAGAACGATGGCACGATCACCTCGTCGCCCGGGCCGATCTCCAGCACCACCAGCGCCAGATGAAGTGCGGTCGTGCACGAGCTGACGGCCACGCCGTGGCCGGCGCCCACCAGGGCGGCGAACTCCTGCTCGAACCGGGCCACCCGGGGCCCCTGGGCCACCCAGCCCGACCGTACGGCGTCGGCGGCGGCCTGCGCCTCCTCCTCACCGAGGCGGGGGATCATCACCGGGATCCGGGTGCTGCTCACTTCTCGGCCCGCCACCAGTCGACCAGCCCCTGAAGCCCCTCGTGCAGGCCGATCTCGGCGCGGAAGCTCAGCTTCTCCGCGGCGGCGGTGGTGTCGGCCAGTCGGCGGGTGACGCCGTTGACCGCGCGGGCCGGACCGTGCTCGGGTGCGAGGTCGGACTTCATCACGTCGCTGAGCGCCTGGGCCAGCTCCTTGAGGCTGGTCTCGGTGCCGCTGGCGATGTTGAACACCTCGTCGGTGACGTCCGCCCGGGCGGCCAGGATGTTGGCCCGGGCGATGTCGGCGACGTGCACGAAGTCCATCGTCTGCAGGCCGTCACCGAGGATCAGCGGGGGCACACCCGAATCGATCCGCTCCATCCACCGGATCAGGACCTCGGTGTAGAGGCCGTGGATGTCCATCCGGGGGCCGTAGACGTTGAAGTAGCGCAGCGCGACGTAGTCCAGGCCGTACATGCTGTGATAGCTGCGCAGCATGCCCTCGTTGAACGCCTTGGCGGCGCCGTAGAACGTGTCGTTGTGGTACGGGTGGTGCCGCTCGGTGGTCGGGAACTCGTCGGCGAGCCCGTACACGGAGGCCGACGAGGACAGGATGACCTTGCGGACCCGGGCGGCGGCGGCCGCCTCCAGCACGTTGAACGTGCCGTCGACCAGCACCTCGTTGGCCAGCCGCGGCTCCTCGGCGCACTGGGTGATGCGGATGGCGGCGAGGTGGAAGACCAGGTCCTTGCCGCGGGTCAGTTCGTGCACCAGCCCGACGTCGCGGATGTCTCCCTCGACCAGGCGGACACCGGCGTGCGGCAGTGCCCGGGCGAGGTTCTCCCGGCAGCCCCGGACGAAGTTGTCCAGGACGACGACCTCGGCCGCGCCGCCGGCGACCAGCTGGTCGACGACGTGGGAACCGATCGTGCCCGCTCCACCGGTGACCAGGGCCCGTGCCCCGGCGGTCTCCACCGCGCTCATGCCGTTGCTCCGCTTCGCTCCGCGCCGGACTGAGCAATTGCCCTACCGGTTTCGACGATTTGCCCGTGCACGTCTGTCCATTCGTTGAGATTGACCACTGATCCGCCACTGGCGAGGCTGCGCGAGGCGGCCTCCAGGATGGCCATCACCCGCAGGCCGGACCGGCCGTCGGTCAGGGCGGGCGTGCCGGTGCGGATCGACCGGGCGAACTCCTCGACCATGGTCCGCAGCGCCTCCCGCTCCGTCAGGGCCGGCGCCACCATGTCGCCCGAGCGGTACGAGACCAGCATGTCCCGGCGCTGCTCGTCGCCGAGCTCCTCCGCCGACGCCACGTCGACCCCGCGGTCGAAGATCGAGAGTCGCTGGCTCGGGTTGAGGTCGTCCCAGACCAAGGTCCGCTTCGACCCGCCGATGATCGCGGTCCGGATCTTCACCGGGGAGAGCCAATTGACGTGGATGTGCGCGATCGCGCCGGTGTTGAGGTGCAGCGTCAGGTAGGCGACGCAGGCCCGCCCCGCCCCGATCCGGTCCGCGCCGTGCGCGGCCACCGAGACCGGCGCCACCCCGGACGGGAGGATGAAGTCGAGAATCGACAGGTCGTGCGGCGCCAGGTCCCACATCACGTCGATGTCGCGCTGGACCAGCCCGAGGTTGATTCGTACCGAGTCGAGGTACTGCAGCTCGCCCAGTTCCCCGCCGTGCAGCAGCTCGCGGATGCGCAGCACGGCGGGCGTGTAGCAGTAGGTGTGGTCGCACATCAGCGACAGTCCCCGGCCCTCCGCCTCCGCCACCAGCGCGCGCCCCTGTTCGACGTCGGCCGCCAGCGGCTTCTCCACGAGCACGTGCTTGCCGGCCCGTAGCGCCGCCATCGCCACCTCGAGGTGGGTGCCGGCCGGGGTGGCGATGGCCACCGCGTGTACGTCGTCGTCGGCCAGCACCGTGGCCAGGTCGTCGGTCGCCTGGACCGTCGAGTAGTCACCGAGCGCGCGTCGGGCCCGGGTCATATCGAGGTCGCAGAGCCAGCGCAACCGGAATGCGTCAGAGGTCTGGAAGTTACGCACAAGATTCGGCCCCCAGTAACCGGCACCGATGACGGCAACGCCGATTGGTTCGACGGCAGCGGGCGATGAGTTCACTGATACCCGTTTCGCTAGTCAGGACAGGAAAATCCGCTGAGGGGGGGAGTTAGTGGCGACGTCCATTCGGCAAGCTACCGAGGTCGTCCTCGCCAGCGCCAGCACCGACCGGGAATTCCGGCGGTGCCGCCGGGGTCATTCGGTCCGTTTGGTCTGCCCGCGCACTTCGAATGGCCCGTTCTGCGGCCACTGGGTCGGCTTTCTGACATTGCCCTTGCTGCCGAATGTCTACTGTTTCCACCGCACAGAAGATCACCGGACCGCGGAGGGAACGAGAGATGACGGACGCCCACCGGGCACCGCACGACGGTGCGCAGATCGCCGCGACGGCCGATGTGGACGAACGTGCCACCATCCGTCCCGGCACGCGCGTCTGGCACCTGGCTCAGGTCCGCGAGCATGCCTCGGTCGGCCGGAACTGTGTCATCGGCCGCAGCGCGTACGTCGGGCCGGGCGTCCGCCTGGGCGACAACGTCAAGCTGCAGAACCACGCCCTGGTGTACGAGCCAGCGGAACTGGCCGACGGGGTCTTCATCGGGCCGGCCGCGGTGCTCACGAACGACGAGTACCCGCGCTCGGTCACCCCGGAGGGGCGGCTGAAGAGCGGCGACGACTGGACAGCGGTCGGCGTGGTGGTCGGCGAGGGCGCGGCGATCGGAGCGCGGGCCGTCTGCGTGGCGCCGGTCTCGATCGGCCGGTGGGCCCTGATCGCGGCCGGCGCGGTGGTCACCCGGGATGTTCCCGACTTCGCGCTCATGGTCGGAGTTCCCGCCCGCCGGGCGGGCTGGGTGGGCCGGGCGGGCGAGCCGCTCGTGGCGAAGGACGACGGCCGGTGGATCTGTCCGCGCACCGGAGCCGAGTACCGCGAGTGCGAGGGGCGGCTGACCGAACTGCCGTCGGCCTGACGGCCGCGCCGGGGTCGACGTCCCCGGTCGAACGCGTCCCGCCGACCGGCCCGAGCTGGCGGGGGGCTACCCTCGCCGGGGTGAACTGGTTGGATCTCGTCGGCTGGGCCGGCTCCGCGGTGCTGGTCTGGTCGCTGCTGCAGTCGCGCATCCTCCGCCTGCGCGCGCTCAACCTCGTCGGCTGTCTCGTGCTGATCGGCTACAACGGCGCACTCGAGGTCTGGCCCATGGTCGGGCTCAACATCGTCCTCGCGGTGATCAACATCTGGTATCTGCGCGGGATGCTCGCCACCCGGCACGACGAACAGACCTACCAGGTCGTCGAGGTCGGCGTCGGCGACCAGTTCCTGGCGCACACGCTGCGGGTGCACGCACCGGACATCGCCCGCTTCAACCCCGACTTCCACTGGGACCCGGACGCCGCCGGCCACTCCGCGTTTCTGGTGGTCAGGGCAGATGAGGTGGTCGGGGTGGTGCTGTCGCACGCCGAGACGCCCGGGGTCGCCCAGATCGACCTGGACTACGTGACCCCGAAGTTCCGCGACTTCACCCCCGGCGAGTTCGTCTACCGGCGCAGCCGCCTCTTCACCGAACGGGGCTTCCACCGGGTGGTCAGCCCGCCCGGGATGGTCGCCCCCTACTACCACCGGCTCGGCTTCCGCCCGGAGGGCGACTCGTACGTCCTCGACCTGCCCGCGTCACCGGCGGCCGAATCGGCATAGCGTCGCCAGGGGAGGATTCGGCTGGCGCCGCACGGGGCACAGACACGCGTACGCCGGGCGGGGCTGCCGACCGGCTGGCACCGCGCGGAGCGGCCGGTGCCACCACGACGAGGGAGCGAGCCAGGCGTGCAGAGCTACGGGAGCCAACTGGCCCTGGTCGGAATTCTGGTCGTCATCAACGCGCTCTTCGCCGGCAGTGAGATGGCCCTGGTGTCGCTGCGGGACAGCCAGATCCAGCGGTTGGAGCGCACCAGCCGGGCCGGGCGGGTGCTGGCCCACCTCGCCAAGGACCCGAACCGTTTCCTGGCGACCATTCAGATCGGCATCACCCTGGCCGGCTTCCTGGCCTCCGCCGCCGCGGCGGTCTCACTGGCCAAGCCCCTGGTGCCGCTGCTCGGGATGTTCGGGAGCGCCGCCGAGACGGTGGCGATCGTGGTGGTCACCCTCGCGTTGACCTTCGTCACGCTGGTCTTCGGTGAGCTGGCCCCCAAGCGGATCGCCATGCAGTCGGCCGAGCGGTGGGCGCTGCTGGTGGCCCGGCCGCTCGATGTGCTCGCCACTCTCACCCGCCCGGCCGTCTGGGCGCTCGGCGCCACCAGCGACCTGGTGGTCCGCCTGTTCGGGCTCAACCCGAAGCACCAGCCGGAGGAGATCGGCCCGGACGAGCTGCGGGACATCGTCGCCGGCAACCACGGCTTCACCAAGGAGCAGCGCACCATCATCGCTGGCGCCGTGGAGATCGCCGACCGGCGGTTGCGGGCGGTCCTCGTACCCCGGTTGCAGGTTTTCACGCTCGACAGCGGAACCACCGCGGAGGCCGCGCGGCTGGTGCTGGCCGCCACCGGGCACTCCCGGGCACCGGTGGTGCGCCACGGCGGCCTGGACGACACGGCCGGCGTGATCCACCTGCGCGACCTGGTGGGGGTGCCCGACGACCGGCGGGTCGACGAGATCGCCCGCCCCCCGATGTTGCTGCCCGACTCGCTGCCGGTGGTGGACGCGCTGCGCCAGTTCAAGGCCGAGCGCCAGCAGATCGCGCTGGTGGTCGACGAGCGCGGCGCCGTCGACGGCATCGTGACGTTGGAGGACATCCTGGAGGAGATCGTCGGAGAGATCTACGACGAGACCGACCGGGACGTGAACTCGGTGCGCCGCGACCCGGACGGCGCGCTGGTGCTGCCCGGCACCTTCCCGGTGCACGACCTGACGGACATCGGCGTCGAGCTGCCGTCGCGGCCGGCCGGCGACTACACCACCGTCGCCGGGCTGGTGCTGGCCCGCCTCGGGCACATCCCCACCGTCGCGGGGGAGGACGTCACCCTGGACGGGTGGGTGCTGATGGTGACCGGCATCGACCACCGGGCGATCACCGAGGTACGGCTGAGCCGGGTCCCCGATGAGACCGACGCCGATCGGGACGCCGAGCCGGTGCTGGACGAGGCCCGCGGCTGACCCGAGAGTTCCGCCGCCGGGTGTGCCTGCTCAGGCGGGGGAGAGGTTCTGCAACCGGACCTGACCGCGGGCGATCAGCCGCTGGTCGGCATCGGTGATCTCCACCTGCCAGAGCTGCTGGCTGCGGCCCCGATGCACCGGAGTGCCGACCGCGGTCAGCTCGCCGTCCCGGACGGCCCGCAGGAAGTCGGTCTGGTTCGACACCCCGACGACCGTGCCCCGGTCGGCCAGCCAGAGCGAGCCGCCCACGCTGGCCGCGGTCTCCACCACCGAGCAGTACACCCCGCCGTGCTGGATGCCGAACGGCTGGTGCAGCTCCGGCCGGACCCGCCAGCTGATGACCACCCGGTCGGCGGTCGCCTCCTCGAACTTCAGGCCGAGCAGGGCGACAAAGCCACCTGTCAGGTCCGGCATCTCCACGGTAAAGCCTCCTCGATCAACTGGCCGCCAGCCTAACTGGGGCGGCTTGCGCCAAACCCGGTACGGGTCGATGCCGGCGATGGGGGAGAATCGGTGACCGTGACCGACAGCAGCCTCCCGCCCCCCGGGCGGGCCTCCCTGACCGACGACCTGCTCTGGCGTGGCCTGATCCAGGACTCGACCGGCCTCGACGAGCTGCGCGAGCTGCTCGACGGCGGAGCGGCCACCACTTATTACGTGGGCTTCGACCCCACCGCGCAGAGCCTGCACGTCGGCTCGCTCATGCAGGTCATCACGGCCCGTCGGCTGCAACTCGCGGGTCACCGCCCGTTGCTGCTGGTGGGCGGGGCGACCGGCCAGATCGGTGACCCGAAGGAGAGCGCCGAGCGGACGCTCAACCCGCCCGAGGTGATCGCCGGCTGGGTCGAGCGGATCCGCGACCAGCTCGCGCCCTTCGTGTCGTACACGGGCGAGAACGCGGCGCAACTGGTGAACAACCTGGACTGGACCGGCGAGATGTCGGTGGTCGAGTTCCTCCGCGACGTGGGCAAGCACTTCCCGGTGAACAAGATGCTCGCTCGGGAGGTGGTGCGTGCCCGGCTGGAGATCGGCATCAGCTTCACCGAGTTCAGCTACCAGCTGTTGCAGGCCAACGACTTCTTCGAGTTGCACCGCCGGCATGGCTGCCAGCTTCAGTTCGGCGGCTCCGACCAGTGGGGCAACATCACCGCCGGCGTCGACTACGTGCGCCGGCGTGGCGCCGGGCCGGTGCAGGCGTTCACCACGCCGCTGGTCACGAAGTCCGACGGTACGAAGTTCGGCAAGACCGAGGGCGGCTCCGTCTGGCTCGATCCGTCGATGACCAGCCCGTACGCCTTCTACCAGTTCTGGCTCAACGTCGAGGACGGGGAGGTCGACCGCTACCTGCGGTACTTCAGCTTCCGCTCGCGCGACGAGTTGGAGGAGTTGGCGAAGGCGACCGCCGAACGGCCGGCGGCCCGGCTGGCGCAGCGCGCGCTCGCCGAAGAGCTCACCACCCTGGTGCACGGGCCTGAGGAGGCCCGGCAGGCGATCGCCGCCAGCCAGGCACTGTTCGGCCGGGGCTCGCTGGACGACCTGGCCCCGGAGACGCTGCGCGCGGCGCTGACCGAGGCCGGCCTGGTGCGACTCGCCGGCGAGTTGCCGGACGTGGCGGGCCTGCTGCGGGACTCCGGGCTGGTGCCCAGCCTCAAGGAGGCCCGTCGGGTGATCGCCGAGGGTGGCGCCTACGTCAACAACAACCGGGTGACCGAGGTGGACGCCGTGGTGTCACCGGCCGACCTGCTGCACGGGCGGTACCTGGTGCTGCGCCGCGGCAAGCGCTCCTTCGCGGGCGTTGAGCTGGGCGGATAGTCATCGGTCGACGATGTGACGGGGGACGCGTCCGGCGGATTTGACGATCACTCCGCCGGACGCGTAACTTTCTCTCTGCCAGCGCGGAACGGACGAAACAGGCGAAAGCCTGAAACGGCCGGAGCGCGGCAACGGCCTCGGGGTCGGGCGGGTTCGCCCACCGGATCCCGAACCGGGCGGTGCCCCAGATTCGCCGCGAGGCGGATTTGGTGAGGCGGAACCGACCGGGTAAGGTTGGCAAGCGGCAGGGAAACGGGCGAGTTCGCGGGAAACCGCAACGGCCGGCCTGCCGACCCCGTGACGAGAGCGGCGCAAGCCGATCGAGACATGGTGCCCGCAATACGGAGTGAAGCACGACGGACCGCAAAACGGCGGTTTGACACGGCGGAAACCGGCGGGTAACGTAGTAAGAGTGCCTAGCGCGACTGAGCGCTGGGGATGCGGTAAAAATGCCCCGAGAGGGTGCTCCACTGAGTGGGGCTTCTGGTCGGTGTGTGGTTGTTCTTTGAGAACTCAACAGGGTGCTTGAAAAGCCAGTGCCAATTATGATTTATACC
>NZ_JBIAYP010000006.1:443409-549824 GCF_042897975.1 Micromonospora sp. NPDC000668 | reverse complement strand
CGGCTGGAGCCGCGTCGTGCCACTCGCCGAGAGGCGACCTGCACACCGACACCAGCGCCGCCCCCGGCCCACCAGCCGGGGGCGGCGCTGTCTGTTCAGCCGTTGATCCCTCGGTTCGCGAACATGTCTCGGTTGACCTATGTTCATGAGGTCGCTCGCGTGGGAGGGGGTGTCGGGGGATGGGTTTGCGGACCTTCATCGAGGGTTGGCCGGTCTACCGGCAGCTCACCGGCACCGACCCGTTGGGCCGGGGCGCTGCGGCGCAGTCCGCCCGCTCAGCGGAGTTGACCGCCCGCACCGAGGATGCCGACAGCGTGGCCCGCTCGGTCTGCCCGTACTGCGCTGTGGGCTGCGGTCAGCGGGTGTTCGTCAAGGACGGGCAGGTCAGTCAGATCGAGGGCGACCCGGACAGTCCGATCTCGCGAGGTCGCCTCTGTCCGAAGGGCGCGGCCAGCAAGAGCCTGGTGACCAGCCCGTTGCGGCAGACGACCATCCGCTACCGCCGGCCGTACTCGACGCAGTGGGAAGATCTGGAACTCGACACCGCGGTCGACATGATCGCCGACCGGATCCTCGCCGCCCGCGAGCAGACCTGGGAGGACGTCGACAGCGAGGGTCGGCCGCTCAACCGGACGTTGGGTATCTCCAGTCTGGGTGGGGCGACGCTGGACAACGAAGAGAACTACCTCATCAAGAAGTTGTTCACCGCGATGGGGGCGCTCCAGATCGAGAACCAGGCCCGTATTTGACACTCCGCCACTGTCCCCGGTCTGGGGGCCAGCTTCGGTCGTGGCGGTGCGACGGACTTTCAGCAGGACATCGCCAACGCTGACGTGATCGTCATTCAGGGTTCGAACATGGCTGAGGCGCACCCGGTGGGTTTCCAGTGGGTGATGGAGGCCAAGCGCCGTGGCGCCAAGGTCTTCCACGTCGATCCGCGGTTCACCCGGACCAGCGCGTTGGCCGACTCGTACCTGCCGATCCGGGCGGGCACGGATATTGCCCTGCTGGGTGGGGTGGTGCGCTACATCCTGGACAACGAACTCGACTTCCGCGAGTACGTGCTCTCGTACACGAACGCGGCGACGATCGTCAGCGAGCAGTTCACCGACACCGAGGACGGCGACGGGTTCTTTTCCGGCTTCGACCCCGAGACCGGCACCTACGTGCAGGACAGTTGGCAGTACGAGGGGCACGAGGGCTCCTCCGGCAGCGGGCACACCGCCCAGGAGCGGGATAGTGCCTCGGGGCTGGCGCACGAGTCGCACGGCGCACCGGTTGGCGGCCAGACCCTGCGGGACGAGACGTTGCAGCATCCGCGGTGCGTGTACCAGATCCTCAAGCGGCACTTCGCCCGCTACACGCCGGAGATGGTGGAACGGGTCTGCGGCATTCCGCAGGAGAAGTTCCTGGAACTGGCGCAGGCCTGGACGCGGAACTCTGGCCGGGAACGTACCGGGATGCTGATCTACTCGGTGGGGTGGACGCAGCACAGCGTGGGCGTGCAGTACATCCGCACCGGCGCGATCATCCAACTGCTACTCGGCAACATGGGCCGCCCCGGTGGTGGGGTCATGGCGCTGCGCGGGCACGCCAGCATCCAGGGCTCCACGGACATCCCGACGCTGTTCAACCTGCTCCCCGGCTACCTTCCGATGCCACACCACGCCGACCACCCGACGTTCGACAAATGGGTCGACAGCATCCGCCACCCCGGGCAGAAGGGCTTCTGGGGCAACGCCGGGTCGTTCGCCGCCAGCCTGCTCAAGGCGTACTGGGGCGATGCGGCGACGCCAGAGAATGACTACTGCTACGGCTATCTGCCCCGGTTGACCGGCGACCACGGGACGTACCAGCAGGTGCTCAACATGATCGACGGCAAGATCAAGGGGTACTTCCTGCTTGGGCAGAACCCGGCGGTGGGTTCCGCGCATGGCCGCGCCCAGCGCCTCGGGATGGCCAACCTCGACTGGCTCGTGGTTCGCGACCTGTTCATGATCGAGAGCGCAACGTTCTGGCAGAACGGCCCCGAGGTGGCCACCGGCGAGATCGTCCCTGAGGAGTGCCGTACGGAGGTGTTCTTCCTTCCCGCCGCCTCGCATGTGGAGAAGGAGGGCACCTTCACCCAGACCCAACGGCTGCTGCAGTGGCGCGAGAAGGCCGTCGAACCCCCGGGCGACGCCCGCTCCGAGCTGTGGTTCTTCTACCACCTCGGCCGCAAGCTGCGGGAGAAGCTGGCCGGCTCGGACCTGCGCCGCGACCGGGCGCTGCTCGACCTCACCTGGGACTACCCCACACACGGCCCGCACGCGGAGCCGAGCGCCGAGGCCGTGCTGCGGGAAATCAACGGGTACGACGTGGCGACCGGCCGTCCGCTGTCCAGTTTCGGCGAGGCTCGCGCGGACGGCTCCACCGCGATCGGCTGCTGGATCTACACCGGCGTGTACGCCGACGGCGTGAACCAGGCCGCCCGCCGGAAGTCCCGGCACGAGCAGGACTGGGTCGCTGCGGAGTGGGGTTGGGCCTGGCCGGCGAACCGGCGGATCCTCTACAACCGTGCCTCCGCCGACCCGGACGGCAAACCGTGGAGTGAGCGTAAGAAGTACGTCTGGTGGGATCCGGAGACGGCCGAGTGGACCGGCTACGACGTGCCGGACTTCGAGAAGACCAAACCACCGTCGTACCGGCCACCGCCCGGCGCGTCGGGCACGGAGGGCATCGCCGGCGACGACCCGTTCATCATGCAGGGCGACGGTAAGGGCTGGCTGTACGCGCCCAGCGGAGTCCTGGACGGGCCGATGCCCACCCATTACGAGCCGGTCGAGTCACCGGTGCGCAACCCGCTCTACCGCCAGCAGGCCAACCCGACCCGCAAGATGTACGCGCACCCGATCAACTCGGTGAACCCGAGCCCGCCGGAGGCGCACAGCGAGGTGTTCCCGTACGTGTTCACGGTCAGCCGGCTCACCGAACACCACACCGCCGGCGCGATGAGCCGCACGGTCGGCCCGCTGGCCGAGCTGCAACCGGAGATGTTCGTCGAGGTCTCCCCGCAGCTGGCCGCCGAGGCCAATCTGGCGCATCTCGGCTGGGCACATCTGGTCAGCGCCCGCGCGGTGATCGAGGCGAAGGTGCTGGTGACCGACCGGCTCACCCCGCTACGCGTGGACGGCCAGGTCATCCATCAGGTCTGGTTGCCGTACCACTTCGGCTTCGAGGGCCTGGTGACCGGCGACTCGGCCAACGACCTGTTCGGCATCAGCCTCGACCCCAACGTCCTGATCCAGGAGAGCAAGGTCGGCACCTGCGACGTCCGACCCGGCCGCCGTCCCACCGGGCCAGCGCTGCTCGACCTGGTGGCCGACTACCAGCGGCGGGCCGGAATCGCCCCGGGTCGACATGCCCCGGCGGTCACCACCGACAGCGACGGGGAGGGGCACGGTGATTCCTGACCCGAACAGCCTGTACGGGCCGCTGGATCCGGCACCGGATGCCGGTTGGTCGTCGGCGCCGCCGCGGATGGGGTTCTTCACCGACACCAGCGTCTGCATCGGCTGCAAGGCGTGTGAGGTGGCCTGCAAGGAGTGGAACGGGGTGCCCGGCTCCGGCCTGGACCTGCTCGGCATGTCCTACGACAACACGGGCGCGTTGACCGCGAACTCGTGGCGGCACGTCGCGTTCATCGAACAGGCCCGCCCGGCAGGACATCGCGCCCCGCCGTCCGCCGGGACGCCGGCCAGCGCGGCGTCGGCGGCCGTCGCAGGCGGCACCACCGATCTGAACGGCACGAACCCGGGAGTGCCGCCCGAGGCCGCCGCGCGGATGGCCGCCGGCGGACCGAATGACGTGCTCGGCGACCCGGTAGGCCCCGGGCCGGTCGTCGGTGGCCCCGGGCCGGTCGGGGGTGGCGCCGGGCCGGAGTTCCTCGGGATGCCGGGTGCGCAGCCGCCGGGTCGGGGCACCGGCGCGGAGGGGCGCAGCGATTTCCGCTGGTTGATGATGTCGGACGTGTGTAAGCACTGCACGCACGCGGCCTGCCTGGACGTCTGTCCAACGGGTTCGTTGTTCCGGACGGAGTTCGGGACGGTGGTGGTGCAGGAGGACATCTGCAACGGCTGTGGTTACTGCATCTCGGCGTGCCCGTACGGTGTGATCGATCAGCGTAAGGATGATGGTCGGGCGTGGAAGTGCACGTTGTGCTACGACCGGCTGGGTGCGGGGATGACTCCGGCGTGTGCGCAGGCGTGTCCGACGGAGTCGATCCAGTACGGGCCGTTGGATGAGTTGCGGGAGCGGGCTGCCGCGCGGGTCGAGACGTTGCATGAGCGGGGGGTGCCCGAGGCGCGGTTGTACGGGCATGATCCGAACGATGGTGTTGGTGGTGACGGGGCGTTCTTCCTGTTGCTGGACGAGCCCGAGGTGTATGGGCTGCCGCCGGATCCGGTGGTGACCACCCGGGACCTGCCGGCCATGTGGAAGCGCGCCGGCCTGGCGGCGCTCGCCATGGCGGCGGCAACCGTCGCCGCGTTCGTCGGAGGTTCCTCGTGAGTCAAGACCGTCCCCCGGTGGGTGACCTGTTCCGTCGCTTCCGCGACCGGCTCGCCGCCGAGGGCGCCGAAGGCCCCGACCGCCTCGGCCGCCCCACCCGGCCGGAGACGAACGGCCACAGCGCCACGCCGAGCGACAGCCCAGCGGCAACCGCGAGCGACAGCCCAGCGGCAACCGCGAGCGACAGCCCAGCGGCAACCGCGAGCCGTGGAACGGCCGGCACCGAGGCCCAGGCCGACCTGACCCCGCAGCCGCCGCGGACCGCCGAACCCGCCGGCCGGCGGACTGGCCGGCGGGGCGGTCGTCGCGGCGGCGGCGAGGAACTGCGGGTGCCAGAGGCCGAGTTCACCTCGTACTACGGCCGGCCCGTCCTGAAGCCGCCGGTCTGGAAGTGGGACATCGCGGCGTACCTGTTCACCGGCGGGCTGGCCGCCGGCTCTTCGCTGCTCGCCGCGGGCGGGCAGCTCACCGGCCGACCGGCACTGCGCCGGGCTGGTCGGGTCACCGCGCTGGCCGCCGTCAGCGCCAGCGCCGTCTTCCTGGTCAAGGACCTGGGCAGGCCGGCGCGATTCCACCACATGCTTCGGGTGGCCAAGCTGACCTCACCGATGTCGGTGGGCACCTGGATCCTCACCGCCTTCGGGCCGGCCGCCGGGGTGGCCGCGATCGCCGAGGCCGCCGACTGGCTGCCCCGGCACGGGCTGCTCGGGCTGGCCCGTCGAGCGCTGCCGCCGGTTGGGCACGCTGCCGGGCTGCTCGCCGCGGGCACCGCGCCCGCGCTGGCCACGTACACCGGGGTGCTGCTCGCCGACACGGCGGTGCCGTCCTGGCACGAGGCGTACCCGGAGCTGCCGGTCATCTTCGCGGGCAGCGCGTTGGCCAGCGGCGCCGGCGTGGGTCTGCTCGCCGCGCCGCCGGCCCAGGCCGGGCCGGCCCGGCGGATGGCAGTGGCCGGCGCGGCCCTGGAACTGTTCGGCGCGCACCGGGTGGAGACCCGCCTCGGCCTGCTCAGCGAGCCCTACCGGCTGGGCCTGCCCGGTCGGCTGCTGCGCACCGGTCGGCTGTTGACCTCGGTCGGGGTGGCCGGCGCGCTGCTCGGGCGGCGCAGTCGGGTGGTTGGCGTGCTGTCCGGCACCGCGCTGCTGGCCGCGTCGGTCGCCACCCGGTTCGGCATCTTCCACGGCGGCGTCGCCTCCGCCCGCGATCCGCGGTATACCGTGGTGCCGCAACGCGAGCGGGTCAATGCTCGCCGGAATGGCATGGATCTTCCACCTGGCCCGGCGGCCCCGCCTGTGTTGTGATCGAATGTCCGGTGGAGGCGTTCAGGCGGCTGGTGCCCCTCCCGGTCTTCAAAACCGGAGTGGTCCGGGACCCGGGCCAGGCGGGTTCGATTCCCGTCCGTCTCCGCCAACGCGCGGCAGGAGTTGACGTGATGGGCGAGGGGCCGGTGGACCCGCGACGCCGGGTGCCCCGCACCGACACGCTCCTCGCCGACCCGCGGCTGACCGCGGCCATCGCGAGCCTCGGGCGGGACCGCGTCAAGTCGGTCGTCGCCCAGACGCAGGAGCGGGCCCGTCGCGGCGAGATCGGCCCCGACGAGGTCCGTGACGCCGCCGTCGCCGCGCTGCCCGCACCCGGCCCCCGCGCGGTGCTCAACGCCACCGGCGTCGTGCTGCACACCAACCTGGGTCGGGCGCCGCTGTCGCCCACCGCGGTCGCCGCGGTCGTGGCCGCCGCCGGGCACACCGATGTCGAGCTGGACCTGACCACCGGGCGGCGGGCCCGCCGCGGCCGCGACGCGATCGACGCGCTGGCCGCCGCCGTGCCCGACGCGGGCGCCGTGCACGTGGTCAACAACGGCGCCGCCGCGCTCGTGCTGGCCGCCACCGCGTTGGCCGCCGGCCGGGAGATCGTGGTCAGCCGGGGCGAGCTGGTCGAGATCGGCGACGGCTTCCGCCTGCCCGACCTCCTGGAGAGCACCGGCGCCCGGCTGCGGGAGGTGGGCACCACCAACCGCACGACGCTCGCCGACTACGCCGCCGCAGTCGGCCCGAACACCGGCTTCGTGCTCAAGGTGCACCCGTCGAACTTCCAGGTCACCGGCTTCACCTCGGCCACACCGGTCCGGCAGTTGGCCACCATCGGCGTGCCGGTGGTCGCCGACATCGGCTCCGGCCTGCTCACCCCGGATCCGCTGCTGCCCGACGAACCGGACGCGGCGAGCAGCCTGCGCGCCGGCGCCGCGCTGGTCACCGCCAGCGGCGACAAGCTCCTCGGCGGCCCGCAGGCGGGGCTGCTGCTCGGCGACGCCGAGCTGGTCGACCGGCTGCGCCGCCATCCGCTGGCCCGGGCGTTGCGCGTGGACAAACTCACCCTGGCCGCGCTGGCCGCCACCCTGCACCGCCCGGACACCCCGACCCGGACCGCGCTGCACGCCGACCCGGGCGTCCTGCGCCGGCGGGTGGAGCGGCTGCGCGACCTGCTCGGCGCGGACGGTCGCAAGGCGGAGGTCGTGCCGGCGGTCGCCGTGGTCGGCGGCGGCGGAGCCCCCGGCGTGGAGCTGGATTCCTGGGCGCTGAGCCTGCCCGAGCGGTACGCCATGCCGCTGCGCACCGGCGCCCAGCCGGTGCTCGGCCGGGTGGTGCGGGGCCGGCTCCTGCTCGACCTGCGCTGCGTGCCGCCCGACGCCGACGAGGCGGTCCGGGCGGCCGTGCTGCGCGTACCCGGAGACGACTGACCGTGTTCGTCGTCGCCACCGCCGGGCACGTCGACCACGGCAAGTCGACCCTGGTCCGGGCGCTGACCGGGATGGAGCCCGACCGGTGGGCCGAGGAACGCCGTCGGGGGATGACCATCGACCTGGGCTTCGCCTGGACGACGCTGCCATCGGGCGGCACGGTCGCCTTCGTCGACGTACCCGGGCACGAACGTTTCGTGCCGAACATGCTCGCCGGGGTCGGGCCGGTGCCGGCGGCGCTGGTCGTGGTCGCCGCCGA
The DNA here is from genome assembly GCF_042897975.1 of Micromonospora sp. NPDC000668. Taxonomy (NCBI): domain Bacteria; kingdom Bacillati; phylum Actinomycetota; class Actinomycetes; order Micromonosporales; family Micromonosporaceae; genus Micromonospora; species Micromonospora sp. NPDC000668. Next base: position 542,280 of record NZ_JBIAYP010000006.1, on the reverse strand, counting down.
CGAGGGGTGGATGCCGCAGTCCGCCGAGCACCTGGCCGCGCTGGATGCGCTCGGCGTCGGGTACGGCCTGCTCGCGGTGACCCGCGCGGACCTGGCCGACCCGGGGACGGCCATGGACCGGGCCCGGGCCGAGATCGCGGCGACCAGCCTCGGCGTGGTGGAGACGGTGGCGGTCAGCGGACTGACCGGCGACGGCCTGCCGGAGCTGCGGGCGGCCCTGGACCGACTCGCCGCCCGGCTGCCCGCCCCCACAGTGGACGATCCGGTCCGGCTCTGGGTGGATCGCAGCTTCACCGTGCGGGGCAGCGGCACGGTGGTCACCGGCACTCTCGGCGCCGGCCGGTTGCGGGTCGGTGACGAGCTGGCGCTGGCCGGCACCGACGAACCGGTCCGGGTCCGTGGCCTGCACTCACTCGGCCAGGCCCGGCCGGAGGCGGCGGCGGTGGCCCGGGTGGCCGTCAACCTGCGTGGCACGCCTCGTGACCGGCTCGGCCGCGGCGACGCGCTGCTCACCCCGGGCCGGTTCCACCACACCGACCTCGTCGACGTCCGGCTCACCGGCGACCCGGCGGCTGACCTGCCGGCCACCCTCACCCTGCACGTCGGGTCGGCGGCGGTGCCGGTACGGGTCCGCCCACTCGGCCCGGACACCGTCCGGCTCCGGCTGGCCCGCCCGCTGCCGTTGCTGGTCGGCGATCGGGCGCTGCTGCGCGACCCGGGCCGGCACCACGTGTCCGGCGGGGTGCGGGTGCTGGACGTGGCGCCACCGCCGCTGGCCCGCCGGGGCGCTGCCGCCGCCCGCGCGCAGGTCCTCGCCGACCTGGACGGCCGGCCCGACCTGGCCGGCGAGCTGCGCCGCCGTCGGCTGATCCAGGCCGGCGCGCTGATCCGGATGGGGGTGCCGGTGCAGGCCGCGCCGGTGGCCGGCGACTGGCTGGCCGATCCCGGGCACTGGCAGCGACTCGGCGACCAGGTGACCGAGGAGGTCGCGCGCTACGCACGGGAGCACCCGCTGGAGCCCGGCATGCCGGTGGACGCGCTACGCCAGCGCCTCGCCCTGCCCGACCGGGTACTGGTCGAGGCGCTGGTCCGGCCGCCGCTGCGGATCCACGCCGGCCGGGTCGGAACGGCGAGCGCCGGCGCGCTGCCCGAACCGGTGGCGCTTGCCGTGCAGCGGGTCCGAGCCGAGTACGCCGACCGCCCGTTCCGCGCCCCCGAAGCGGACCGCCTCGTCGACCTGGGGCTGGGCCCTCGGGAGATCGGGGCCGCCGTACGCGCCGGTGCGTTGCTGCGGCTGGCGGACACCGTGGTCCTGCTGCCCGACGCGCTCGACGACGCGGTCCGGGTGCTGGCCGCGCTGCCCCAGCCGTTCACGCTGTCCGCGGCCCGTCAGGCGTTGGACACCACCCGCCGGGTGGCGGTGCCGCTGCTGGAGCTGCTGGACCGCCGGGGCGCGACCCGTCGACTGCCCGACGACGCCCGCATCGTCGTCACCTGACGGTCGTGCCCGGCTGACCCGGCCAACCGGCCACCGCATCACCGACGGTCACCTACGGTGACGCCATGGACCCTTCGGCGGTCTGGCGGGACCGGCAGCACCGGTGGCGGATCGAGGCGTACCGCGCCCCGGACCTGCGGTTCGCCATCTACGCCACCAACGGCCCCACCGAGTCCGCCCCGCTCTGGCTGTTCGGCATGTCGGCGCTGGCGCGGTGGCTGATGACCCACGCCATCTCGCTGGACGACCTGGAGACCGACTGAGCGCCGGCCGGCTGGAAACCGCACCCAGAGCCGGTCTCGCTGCGGTTGAGTGGCCTGAGGCGGCGGACGGGGGTGCGCGGTGGGCGGTCAGCTCGGGCAGTTGGCGCTGGTGGCCGTTCTGGTGCTGGTCAACGCCGCGCTCTCCGGCAGCGAAATGGCACTGGTGACGCTGCGCGAGGGGCAGCTGCGGCGGCTGAGCCGGCGGACCAGCGCCGGCGACCGGCTGGTCCGGCTCACCCGCGACCCGAACCGCTACCTGGCCACCATCCAGCTCGGCATCACCCTGGCCGGGTTCCTCGCCTCGGCGGCGGCCGCGGTGTCGCTGGCCGAGCCGCTGGTCGCCCCGCTGGGCTTCCTCGGCGCGGCGGCCCGACCCGCCGCGGTGGTGCTGGTGACGGTGGTGCTGACCTTCGTCACGCTGGTGTTCGGCGAGCTGGCCCCGAAGCGGTTGGCCATGCAGCGCGCGGAGCGCTGGGCGCTGCTCAGCGTCGGCCCGCTGGACCTGCTGGCCCGGCTCTCCCGTCCGGCGGTCTGGCTGCTCAGCCGGGCCACCGACGCGGTGGTCCGGCTGGCCGGCGGCGACCCGCGGGCCAGCCGGCAGGAGATGACCGAGGAGGAGCTGCGGGAGATGCTGGTCAGTCAGCGTGGTCTGTCGGCCCAGCAGCGGGAGATCCTGACCGGCGCGTTCGACATCGCCGGCCGGACGCTGCGGGAGATTCTGGTGGCCCGGCGCGAGGTGACCGCGCTGCCGGCGGGTCTTGCCGCCGACGAGGGGGTACGGAAGCTGGCCGCCGCCGGCCGGTCCCGCGCTCCGGTCACCGGCCCGGGTGGCCTGGACGAGGTGGTGGGCGTGGTGCACATCCGCGACCTGGTGCAGGCCGGCGCCGGCACGGTGGGGGAGAGGGTCCGGCCGCCGCTGCTGCTGCCGGTCACCCTGCCGGTCGCCGAGGCGTTGCGTCAGCTCCGTCAGGAGCACCAGCAGCTGGCCCTGGTGGTCGACGAGCACGGCGGTATCGACGGCATCGTCACCCTGGAGGACCTGCTGGCCGAGGTGGTCGGCGAGTTGTACGACGAGACCGACCGGGACGTACGGGGGGTGATCCGGGAGTCGGACGGGTCGCTGTTGGTGGCGGGTGACTTTCCGTTGCACGACCTGCCGGACCTCGGGGTGCGGCTGAGTTTCCCGCTGTCGAGGGAGTACACCACGGTGGCCGGGCTGGTGCTCGCCCGACTGGGTCACCTGCCGAGCGAACCGGGGGAGACGGTGCGGCTGCCCGGGCTGACCCTGGAGGTGGTGGAGGTCGCCGACCGGGCGGTCCGCCGGGTGCGGCTACGCGGATTCGTCGCCGAACGCTGAGCCGGGCCCGCCCTCCACCACCCGGACGGGGGACAATACCGCCGAATTCGCCCGCAGCGGATGGGCGCCACATACGGTGCGATACGTGAAGGACCGAGGGTTGCGTACGTTCGTCACGGTGCTGGCCGGCCTCGCGGTGATCTACTTCGGTAGTACCGGCCGCAGTCCCGAGGAGGGCCGTGGCCTCTCCGGCGGGTTGGTGGTGCTGGCGTTGCTCGCCGCGCTGCTGGTGTGGCACCTGACCCGGCCGGGCGACAAGACGGTGAAGTGAGCGCCTGCCTCAGCGGGCCGCGACGCGGGTGACCTCGCCGGCGGACTCCTCGCCGAGCGCCACCCGGACCAGCGCCGAGGCGAGCCGGCCGAAGTCCGGCTCGTCGACCAGCCCGGCCAGTCGGTCGGGTGAGCCCGGCAGGCCCAGCCGCTTCGCGCCGGCGAGTGCCCGGCGGTCGGCGTACGGGCGCAGGTCGGACCAGACCGTCTGTGCCTCGCGCAGGTAGATGTCCGCGCCGGTGGGCCCGATGCCGGGAAACTCGGTGAGCCGCCGACGCAGCCCGGGCGGGTCGCCCTGGGCCTCCCGGTGCAGCCGCCGCAGGTCACCGTGCCAGCGGTCCAGGCACAGCCGGGCGCCGGTGCCGAGCATGGTCGCGGTCCGCTCGTCGTAGCGGCGGTAGTGGCCCCGGCCCAGCGCGTCCACCCGCTGCTGCCAGCTGGCCGCCTCCATCGCCTGCGGCGTGCGGTAGCCCGCGGCGAACAGCTCCCGCGCGGCGTCCACCGCCACGCACGCCCGGATCCGGGTGCTCAGCAGGGTGGCCAGCACCAGCAGCTGGTACAGCGGACCGGGGCGGTCCGAAAGCCGGATGCCCGCCTGCTCCGCGTACGTGTCGTGGTGTCGGTCCAGCAGGACCCGCGCCACCGTTCGGTCGTTGCCCACGTCCGGTGGGTACCCGCCCGGCGGGCGGCTAGCCCTCCCGGCGGCGAGCGGGGCCGGAATGGCACCGGGCCGGGCGGGTATGCCTGCGGTGGAGGCGGTCGATGCCGCCTGCCGTACCCGGAGGGAGACACCCGTGGTCAACCCGCAGCAGGAGGAGTTCCGGCGCAACGCCAAGGGAGCCACCAGTCAGGACAGCAAGGTGCCCACGCCGACCGGGCACCCGCTCAACCGCGGCTCGTCGCGTGGAGACGAGGGTCGGCCGGTGCCCAAGGGTCAGGTGTCGCCGTACGGCCCGGCGGGTGAGCCGGTCGCCGAGGACGACAGCTAACGGTTTCGCCCTGACGGCCGCCGCAACCTGTTCCAGGTGGCGGCGGCCGTCAGCCCGAACGCCAGGTGCGGAATGATGTCGGAGATCCAGTCGGAGCGCCGCCAGGTGCGCGGGTCGCTGATGCCCAGTGCGGTGATGGACCCGTCAGTCATGGTCATCACGCCCGCGCCGAGCACGCCGGTGGCCATCGGCAGCGGCTGCCGCCGACCACGTGCGTAGAGCGCGAACGCCACGCCCGCGCCGATGCCCAGCCCGTAGCCGATCAGAGGCCCGAGGCCCGAGCGGCGGTTCGCCGCCCGGGCCCCGGGCCCCAGGTCCACGTGCGCGATCCCGGCCAGCCGGTCCACGGTCTGCTCCGGGACGCTGCTCGCCGGCCGTGCCCGAAGCACCATGTCCAGATAGCTGACCACGTTCAGCGCGGCGCTGCCGACGGCGCCCGCGATGGCGCCGTCGGCCACGTCAACCGTCCTCATTTCGGGTCGCCCGGTTCGCGCTCTCCCTTGGGTCCGTATGTGCGCTCGCCGCGCACCACACCCCGTTGGCCGCGGTCCTCCTGCAGGATCTTGTTGGCAACCTGGTTGGCCTTGCCGTCGGGCACCCGCCGTCCGGAGTCGTCGATCACGTTGCGCATTCGCGCTCGCTGCTTGTCGTACGCGTTACTGCCCGGCCGTGGTCCTGGCATCTGCTGCCTCCTTCGTCGCCGTTGGCGTACCGCGCTCGTCTACCCGTCTGACAGCGGGCCATTCCCGCGTCTCAGCGGGGGGCGCGGACCACGGCGACCGGGCAGTGCGCGTGGTGCAGCACCGACTGGCTCACCGACCCCAGCAGCAACCCACTCACCTGGCCGCGCCCCTGCCCGCCGACGACCACCAGTTGGGCGGAGCGGGACGCCTCGGCGAGCACGGCGCCGGCCCGCCCGTGCACCGCCCGCCGGGTCAGCCGCAGCTCGGGGTGGCGCTCGGCCAGCCCGGTCAGCGACTCGGCGAGGACCTGGTCCTCCTCGTGGTGCAGTTGCTCCGCGTCGTACACCAGGGGCTGCATGTCGCCGGGGCGGGTGCTGGGCGGGTGCCGGTAGGCGTGCACCGCCAACAGCGGTGCGTCGCGCGCCACGGCGGTCTCGGCGGCGAACTCGGCGGCGAGCCGGGACGCCGGCGAACCGTCCAATCCGACCAGCACCGGCTCGCCGGGATGTTCCACGCCGCGAGCCACGAGCACCGGGCAGTCGGCGTACGCGGCAACCTGTACCGCCACCGAGCCGACCACCAGCGAGGTGAAGCCGCCCAGCCCTCGGTCGCCGAGCACGATGAGAGCGGCGGTGGGGGATTCGCCCACCAGCACCGCAGCGGCCTCACCGTCGATGATCTCGCCGGAGATCGTCAGCCCCGGTACGGTCGCCTCGGCCTCGGCCACCGCCGCCGCGACCAGTTCCTCGGCCTGGTGGCGCAGCCCGCCGCCGGCCGGGGCGTCCGGGGCGGGGGAGACGGGCACGTGCAGCAGCGGCCAGATGAACCCGTGCACCACCCGCAGCGGCCGGTGTCGGCGCGCGGCCTCCGCGGCGGCGAGGCGCACCGCGCGCAGGGACGGCTCCGAGCCGTCCACGCCGACCACCACCGCTGCGCTGTTCGCCGAGTTCACCGGCCACCTCCCGCCGGGGCCAGTATTGCGGGCGGGAACGGCTCGGCGGAGCGATACCGCCCAGGACGTCGGGGTCGGTACGCTGGCGGCGACCGGTCGGGGAGGGGGCGTCGTCGATGGGTGAACCGGACCAGCCGAGCACCGCTCGCATGATCGACTTTTGGCTTGGCGGGGATCACCACTTCCCGGTCGACGTGGCCGCCGCGACCGCCTTCGAGCAGGCGTACGGGCCGTGCGCGCCGGTGTTCCGGGAGCTGCGGGCGTTCCTCGGTCGGACGGTACGGGCGATCGCCGGACAGGGCGTGGACGGGTTCCTGGTCTTCGGCGCGGGGGTGCCCACGATGGGCAACGTGCACGAGGTTGCCGCCGAGGCCACTGTGCTCTACACCGACGTCGACCCGGTCACCATCCGGCTGGGGCAGCGCATCCTCGTTGGCAGCGACCGGGCTGGCTACGGCTACGGCGACGCCACCGACATCGGCACCATCGATCCGGCGCAGCTGCACCGCTTCGTGCCAGGCTGGGGCCGGCGGCCGGTCGGGGTGGTCTTCCTCGGGCTCGCCGCGTTCCTCGACGACGACACGCTGACCCGCACCCTCGACGAGCTGTACGCCGCCGCGGCGCCGGGCAGCCTGCTGGCCGTGGACTTCGACACCGAGGAGCTGGCCGGTCATCCGGAGGCGCTGGCGATGATGGGGCCGGCGTTCCGGATGCGGCCGCCGTCGTCGTTCGCGCCGTTGCTGGGTCGATGGACGCCGACGGCGGACGGAATCGTGCCGGTCACCCGGTGGCGGCCGGACGGTCCGCCGGCTGAGGTGCCCGACGCGTTCCACGGTGTGCTCGCGACCCGCGGCGCCGACTGACGCCGCCTCGACCGCGCCGACGGGCTGTCCCGGGGCGTCCGTATGATGCTTGCCCTGTAGCAAGCTTCTGGAGAGGACGACCATGGAGGACGCGCCGGGTGTGGTGTCGCGTGCGCTGCGCGAGGCCCCACCCGACCAGCTGGCGGAGGCCGCCGACCGGGCGATCCGCTCGTCGTTGGGCGCGCTGCGCACCGACGTGTTCGTCGCCGACTATCGGATCAGCGGGCTCTGGCCGTTGCTGGACCCGGAGCTGCCGGCGGGCGGGTTCCTGGCCTGCCACACGGTGGCCCAACGCTGCTTCAGCAGTCAGCAGCCGGTGCGCGACTCCGCCGAGCACGGCCCGTGCCGGCTCTACCTGCCGCTGACGGCATGGGGAGAGCGGCTGGGCGTGCTGCTGATCGAGCTGCCGGCCGTGCCGGGCCCGGCCGTCACCGGCATCGCCACGGACATCGCCGGCGTCGTGGCGGTGGCGATGCGGGCCGCGGACCGGGAGACCGATCGGTACCGGCGGGCCCGACGCCGGGAGCGGCTCAGCATGGCCGCCGAGATGCAGTGGGACCTGCTGCCGGGGCGCAGCGTGGCACACCACGCGTTCCACCTGGCCGGTCAGCTCGAACCGGCGTACACCGTGGGTGGGGACCACTTCGACTGGTCGCTGGACGGCGACCGGCTCACCGTGACGGTGCTCAACGGCGAGGGCAGCGGCCTGGCCGCGTCGCTGCTGACCGCGGCCACAGTGAACGCGATGCGCAACGCGCGCCGTTCCGGTGGTGGTCTGGTGGAGCAGGCGGAGTTGGCCTCGGACACGGTCTTCTACCAGCACCGGGGCCGTCGGCACGTGGCCACCCTGCTGCTGGAGCTGGACACCCGCACCGGGCGGGTGCGAGCGGTCGACGCCGGCTCGCCGCACATGCTGCGGCTGCGCGGCGCGGTGGTCGAGCCGGTGAAGCTGGATCAGCAGCTGCCGCTGGGCATGTTCGCCGAGACCCGCTACGAGTTGCAGGAGTTCCAGCTCGCGCCGGGTGACCGCGTCTTCGTGGTCAGCGACGGGGTGTGGGCGGCCGAGCCGGCGGGCCTGGAGCCGTACGGGCAGCGGGTGATGACCCGTTCCCTGCGCGCCACACGGTTGCAGCCGGCGACCGAGGCGGTTGGTACGGTGATGCGCGAACTGCACGCCTACCATGTGGACTCCGATCTGCGCGACGACGCCGTCGTGGTCTGCCTGGACTGGCACGGTCCGGGTGATAGCGACGGCGGGTGAGAGTCGTCAGCGGTCCGTCGGGCGGGCACCAGCGCGACAATGGCAGGGGACATCGGGTGGAGCGACCTGCGGATCTCGCAGCGGCGATCGACGCGGCCGCCGAGACGCTGATCGCCGTGCTCGATTCGGCCGCGGCGCGACATCAGGTGCCGCCGACCCAACTGCGGGTGCTGGCGTTGATCAGCAGCCGGCCGGAGACCAATGTCAACCGGTTGGCGGAGCTGTTGGACGTGGTGCCCTCCTCGGCCAGCCGGCTCTGCGACCGACTGGAGGCGACCGGTCTGCTGCGCCGGGTGGCCGATCCGCGGGACCGGCGCGAGGTGCGGTTGGTGCTGACCGCCGCCGCGCAGACCCTGCTCGGGGAGTTGGCCGAGCGGCGGCAACGCGCGGTGCAGGTGGTGCTGGACCGGATGCCGCAGCGGGGCCAGCACGATCTGCTGCTGGCGTTGCTCGCGTTCGGCCGGGCGGCGACCCAGGTGGTGCCGGAACAGCAGACCGACCCGGCGGTGCAGACAGCCTGAGCGGACGCAGGACCCGTCCACTAGTATCCTAGGACGCTTTACGCGTGGTGATCCACGCCACAGTGCGGCACAGCCGCACCAACCGCCGCGCGGCGGCGCCCCAGAGCTCCGACGGAAGCCCGATATAGTGGCACCGCACTCACCCGGCCCGTGATCATCGAGATCGCGGGCCGAATCAGGGAAGAGGTCCCGTTCCGGGGCCGCAGGGGGAGCCGGCGCTGGCCGGCCCGACAGCCGTACGACTTCCGCCGGGCGCCGGGTCGTGCGCGGAGGAGGTTCGGTGTCTCGTCGGCCGGCTCGGTCAGAGCATCCGCGGGACACCGGCGACCAGGTTCCCGGCGACCAGGTGCTCACCCTGCCCAACCTGATCAGCTTCGGGCGGCTGCTGGGCGTGCCGATCTTCCTCTATCTCTTCCTGGTGGCTCGCGCCGACGTCGCGGCCCTCGTCGTGCTGGCCATCGGCGGCACTACGGACTGGGTCGACGGCTGGATCGCCCGCCGGCTGCGCCAGGTGAGCCGACTCGGGGAGCTGCTCGACCCGCTGGCCGACCGGCTCTACATCCTCGCCACGCTGATCGCCTTCACCGCCCGCGAGGTGGTGCCGTGGCAGTTCACCGCGGCGCTGCTGGCCCGGGAGTTGCTGCTGCTCGGTTCGCTGGGGGTGCTGCGCCGCTACGGGTACGGGCCGCCGCCGGTGCACTACGTGGGCAAGACCGCCACGTTCCTGCTGCTCGCGGCGTTCCCGGTGTTGCTGCTGGCCACCGAGTTGACCGACGTGGCGACGGCGGCGGCCGCGATCGGCTGGGGGCTGGCCTGGTGGGGGCTGGTGCTCTACTGGGTGGCCGGCGGGATGTACGTGGTGCAGGCGGCCCGGCTGGTGCGCGCGGCGCGCGACCCGGGAGCGGTTGCGTGAGCGCGCCGCGGCCCGGGGACGGCCGCCGGGATCGGGTGTACGCACCGGACTTCCTCACCGAGCTGTTCCGCAACCCCCTGGACCCGGGGTACGCCGATGCGGCGGCTGCCCGTCGGCGGGCTGCGCCCGCGGAGCCCGCCCGGGGGTGGCGGGCCTGGTCGGCGCGTTCGGTCAGCCTGGTTGTGGTGGTGGTGCTGGGTTTCCTGTTCGCGGTCGCGTACCGGCAGACGTTGGAGGACGAGCCGGGCCGCAGCCAGGCCCGCTCCGGCCTGGTGGCGCAGATCAAGGAGCGGGAGAGCGAGACCGACCGGTTGTCCACGCGTGCGGACCAGTTGCGCGAGGAGGTCGGTCGGCAGCGCGACGCGGCGTTGAGCGGGTCGGCCGCCGCCCGGCTGCGGGACCAGGAGGCGAGCACCGGGCTGGGCCGGGTGCGCGGCGACGGTGTGGTGGTGCGGCTGGCGGACGCGCCGGGCAAGGAGGACGCGGTGACCGGCATGGGTGCGGGGCCGCCGCGGGTGCTCTACAGCGACCTGCAGGGGGTGGCGAACGCGTTGTGGAGTGTCGGCGCGGAGGCGATCGCCATCAACGGGCAGCGGTTGACCTCGACGTCGACGATCCGGTCGGCGGGTGAGGCGATTCTGGTGGACTTCCGGCCGGTGACCGGGCCGTACGAGGTGTCGGCGGTCGGTCCGGGCTCGATGCGGCGGAAGTTCGAGGACAGCCGCAGCGCGGCGCTGATGCGGGAGGTCGCGCAGAAGACCGGCCTGTCGTTCGGTGTGCGGGAGTCGGATGACCTCACCCTGCCGGCGGCTCCGGAGCCGCAGCTACGCTACGCCAAGCCGTCGGTCAGTCCGAGCCCGTCCACGTCGGGTGGCCGGTCCGGCAGTCCCGGGTCGTCCGGTTCTCCGGCGACCGTTAGCCCCTCCGGAGGTGGCCGATGATCGCGGTGCTGGCGTTGCTCGCCGGTGTGGTGCTTGGTGTGTGGCTCGATCCCACGGTCCCGGCGGCGTTGCAGCCGTACCTGCCGATCGCGGTGGTGGCGGCGTTGGACGCGGTGTTCGGTGGGGTGCGGGCGAGGCTGGACCGGATCTTCGATGACAAGCAGTTCGTGGTGTCGTTCATCTCGAATGTGCTGGTGGCGGGCCTGATCGTGTACCTGGGTGACCAGTTGGGAGTGGGCGGGCAGTTGTCCACCGGTGTGGTTGTCGTACTCGGGGTGCGGATCTTCGGGAACGTGGCGGCGATCCGTCGGCACCTGTTCCGGGCGTAGGTTTGACAGCGATGAGCGACGAGCAGACCGAGACGGGGACGGGCTGGCCGCAGCCGGCGGGTCCGGCGCGGCCGGGTGGGCCGGCGGGTGAGCCGGATCCGCGGCCGGATGCGCCGGATCCGGACGAGTTGAGCCCGCTGGCGCCGCAGGGGCCGGCGGAGCGGGAGCCGGAGCCGCCGGACGACGAGCCCGCGGTGGCGTCGGGGGACGACGGCGCGACGGTGGATCTGAGCGCAGTGTCGGGGTCGGGTGAGCCGGCGACGCGGTCGGAGGGGTCGACGGTGCCGGCCGAGGAGCCGGTGGCGCCGGTGAAGTCGGCGGCGGGTCGGTTCCGGTTGAGCACGGCCAGCTTGATGATCGTGGTGTTGTTGGCCTTGTTGGGCTTCACCCTGGTGGTGCAGTTGAAGACGACGTCGACGGATCCGACGCTGGGGGCGACGCGTCAGGAGGACCTGGTCCGGATCCTGTCGGATCTGGATGCCCGGGAGAACCGCCTTCAGCAGGACATTCGGGCGTTGGAGGACAGTCAGCGGCAGTTGCGCTCGGGTGAGCAGGGCCGCCAGGCGGCGTTGGACGAGGCGACCCGGCGGGCGGATGAGTTGGGCATCCTGGCGGGCACGTTGCCGGCGGTCGGCCCCGGGTTGACCGTGGAGTTCGAGGGTGCTGGTAAGCCGATTTCGGCGAACCGGGTGCTGGACGCGGTGCAGGAGCTGCGGGGCGCGGGCGCGGAGGCGATGCAGATCTCCGGTGGCGATCGGGCGACGGTGCGGATCATCGCGTCGACGTACTTCCTGGATGGGGAGAACGGGTCGTTGGTGGTGGAGGGGCGTCGGCTGATGGGGCCTTTCACGATCACCGTGATCGGTGATCCGGCGACGATGCGTACGGCGTTGAACATTCCTGGTGGGGTGGTGGCGTCGGTCCGGGGTGACGGCGGTAACGTGACCTTTGGGGAGCGTGAGGTTGCCGAGGTTTCGGCGCTGCACGTGCCGATCAAGTTGGAACACGCCCGTCCGGTCTCCTGACCGGCGCGGCCGCGCCGGACCCGGGTGGTCCGGGGCACGATGGATGAAGGACGCGTCTGGTGATTCCCGAGGATCTGCGATACACCGCCGAGCACGAGTGGGTGTTGGGTAACGGCACCGGTTCGGTCCGGGTCGGCATCACGCACTTCGCGCAGGACGCGCTGGGTGACATCGTGTACGTGCAGTTGCCCGAGGCGGGTGCTGCGGTCGCGGCCGGTGACTCGTTGGGTGAGATCGAGTCGACCAAGAGCGTGTCGGAGATCTACGCGCCGTTGGCGGGTACGGTGGCGGCGCGCAACGAGGCGCTGGGTGACACCCCTGAGCTGATCAACACTGATCCGTATGGTGCGGGTTGGTTGGTGGAGATCACTCCGGCTGATCCGACGGCGGTGGACGGTCTGCTGACGGCGGGCGCGTACCGCGAGATCACCGAAGGCTGAGTGTGCTTGATCCGGTGCGTGGGATGTCTGCGCGCGTCCGGTTGCCCTGCATTTCGGCGCTGGCTAGGCTCGCCCAGTCGACCGAGAACCCAATAGTTGAGCGTTGCGGAATTGCCTTCCCGGGCACGGGGAGCCAGCCGCCGGGTGTTCAAGTGCCCGGCGGCCAGACCCGCCATTACCCGACGCCGACCGAACAGATCCGTGAGGTGGTCCCATGACGCGCCCAGACGACGAGTTCCCCCCGCTCGACGTCACTTCGACGCTCAATCTCGGTTCGCTCGACGAAGTGCTGGAGGGGCCGGAGACCGATGTGGTGCCGAGCCGGATGTCCGGTTCGTTGCCGCCGGGTATGGCGCTGCTGGTGGTTCGTCGCGGCCCGAATGCGGGTGCCCGGTTCTTGTTGGACCACGATGTGACGACCAGTGGCCGGCACCCCGACAGTGACATCTTCCTCGACGACGTGACGGTGTCGCGGCGGCACGCGGAGTTCCACCGTGACGGTGGCACGTTCACGGTGCGGGACGTGGGCAGCCTGAACGGCACGTACGTGAACCGTGAGCGGGTCGAGGCGGCCACGTTGAGCAATGGTGACGAGGTCCAGATCGGTAAGTTCCGGGTGGTGTTCATCGCCGGTCCGCGCCCGGAGGAGGAGGCCGGCCGGGGGTGAACGAGCCTGCGGCCTCCATGCCACCCGGGGCGGCCCGGTCCCAGCCGCTGATGAGCATCGGTGAGGTGCTGGGGCAGTTGCGGGTGGATTTTCCGGACACCACGATTTCGAAGCTGCGGTTCCTCGAGGCCGAGGGGCTGGTTGAGCCGCAGCGGACGGCGGCGGGTTACCGGAAGTACAGCTGGGACGATGTGGCGCGGTTGCGGTTCGTGTTGACCGCGCAGCGGGACAAGTACCTGCCGTTGCGGGTGATCCGTGAGCAGTTGGCGGAGTGGGATTCGTCCGGCGAGCAGCCGGGTCGGTCGCGGCCGGCGTTGGTCGCGGTGGGGCCCGATGGTGCGGTTCCCGGTCGGGAGTCGGCGGAGCCGGCCGAGTCGTCGCAGGTGCGGCTCGGCCGGGCGGATCTGGTGGCGCGCAGCGGCGTCGAAGAGTCGACGTTGGCGGAGTTGGAGCGGCTCGGTGTGCTGGTGTCGGATCCGCCGGGGTGGTACGACGCCGATGCGTTGATCATCGCTTCTGCGGTGGCGGGGTTGGCGGCGTACGGGTTGGAGCCGCGGCACCTGCGGGGTTACCGGACGGCGGCGGACCGTGAGGTCGGGTTGTTCGCGCAGTTGGTGGCGCCGTTGGCGCGGCAGAGTGACCCAGCGGCGCGGGCGCGGGCGGCGGAGACGGCGCGGGAGTTGGTGGCGTTGTCGGAGCAGTTGCACGCGGCGTTGGTGCGGGTGGGATTGCGCTCGACGTTGGGTCGGTGAGGGTGCCCGGCGGGCGGCGGCTGAGCGGAAAGATCTCTTCCGGGAAGCGTGCCGTAGGCTTGCCGGGGTAACCCCTTTCTGGCGCGGGCGTGGTGCTGTAGCGCATGGGACGGCCGTGTCGCGGTCCGTGTACCGTGCAGGGAAAGGCGCGGTGCGGCGTAGGTGACAACGACACGGAGGCGGCGGTGCGCGAGCTGAGCGTGGTCGGAGTTCGGGTGGAGCTGCCCAGCAACCAGCCGATCGTCCTGCTCAGGGAGGTCGAGGGGGACCGCTATCTGCCGATCTGGATCGGCGCGGTCGAGGCCACGGCTATCGCTTATGAGCAGCAGGGGGTCAAGCCGGCCCGGCCGTTGACGCATGATCTTCTGCGGGACGTGTTGACGGCTTTGCAGGCGCCGTTGCAGGCGGTGGAGATCACCGAGCTCAAGGAGAACGTCTTCTACGCGGATCTGTTGATCGGCGACGGGGTGCGGGTGTCGGCGCGGCCGAGCGATTCGATCGCTTTGGCGTTGCGCGTCGGTGCGCCGATTCGTTGTGCGGAGCAGGTCCTCAGCGAGGCGGGGATCGTCATCCCCGATGAGCAGGAGGACGAGGTGGAAAAGTTCCGCGAGTTCCTGGAACAGGTGCGTCCGGAGGACTTCGCGGGCTGAGCCCGGCGGTCCGGTCCTGCATCGGACGTCACTGTGGGTGACGTCATGGTGCGGTTGGTGATCTTTCTCGTTGGCTGCGCGGCGTGTCGCGTCGGTTCCTCCGTGGTAACCCCTGAACGTGGCTATAGGGTTGCCGTGTCGAGGGGTGCGCGTCCCGGAAACGACGCGTCACCACACTGACGGGGAGGTTGTCCGGATGCACGAGCCGCAGAATCCCGATCCGGGTACGGAGTTGGCGTCGCCGGGTGTGGCGACTGAGGGTGACGGTTCGGTGGGCTACCGGGGTGTGACGGCGTGCACCGCGGTGGGCATCAGTTACCGGCAGTTGGATTACTGGGCCCGGACGCAGTTGGTGGTGCCGAGTGTGCGCGACGCGTCGGGTTCGGGGACGCAGCGGTTGTACTCGTTCCGCGACCTGGTGGTGTTGAAGGTCGTGAAGCGGTTGTTGGACGCGGGGGTTTCCCTGCAGAACATCCGCAAGGCGATCGAGGCGCTGCGGTCGCGTGGTGTGGAAGACCTCGCCGGGATCACGCTGATCTCCGATGGGACGACGGTGTACGAGTGCCGGTCCCCGGAGGAGGTGGTCGACCTGTTGCAGGGCGGCCAGGGCGTGTTCGGCATCGCGATCGGTGGGGCTTTCAAGGAGATCCAGGGGTCGTTGTCGCATCTGCCGGCCGAGCCGGCGAGCGGGCCGGCGGAGCCGGTGGTGGCGTCCGAGTCGGATCCGGTGGGCGACGAGTTGGCGGCGCGGCGGGCGCGGCGGCGGGCCGGCTGAGCGCAGGTGTGCCGCCCGGTGCGCGTCGACGCGCCCGGCTTTCGCGGTTGGTTTTTCTCGGCCGGCTGGTGACTGAGGGTCAGGCCCGGTAGATCGGTGGTAGCCGTTCCCGGAGCGCGGCCGGTCCACAGTGGATGACGGTGGGTGCTGTTCTGGTGGCCGACTGTGGAAGACCGGGACAGCAAAGGTGACGCTGTGTGTCGGGTTGTTGTCGGGCATCCGATACCCGGGGCCTGACCGGAAACCGCCGACACGCTATGGTCCGTCACGGTCCCCGGTGCGGTCGCCGTGGCAAGACGCTGTCGCTCCGGTGGGCCGTTGCCCCTCCGCGCCGACCCCGCGCGGCCTCCACCCTGGAAGGAACGACCGTGACGGTTACCGAAGAAACCGCTCCTGTCTCGCACTACGACCGCATCGGCGGCGCTGCCTCCGTCAAGGCTGCCGTCGAGCTGTTCTACGACAAGGTGCTCGCCGATCCGGAGCTGGCCGGCTACTTCGCCGAGGTGGACATGCCGGGTCAGCGGCGGCACCTGACTTTGATGTTGACGGTGGTGTTGGGTGGTCCGAACGAGTACGCCGGTCGCGGCTTGGCCGAGGCGCACCAGCCGCTGAACATCCCGGTGGAGCACTACGTCATGGTGGGTGAGCACCTGATCGTGACGCTGACCGAACTGGGAGTGCCGGCGGACATCCTGGCCGACGTGCAGACGGTGCTGGGGCAGGTGCAGGACCAGGTGGTGGCCGCCGGGACCCGTCCGGGCGTCTGACAGTGGACGCGGCTCGACTCAAGCAGAGCTGGTCCCTGGTCGCCGGGCATGGTGACCAGGTTCCGCTCTATTTCTATTCGACGTTGTTCCTGGCCCATCCCGAGACGCGGCAGATGTTCCCGACGAACATGGCCGGGCAGCGGGACCGTCTGGTGACCGCACTGGGGCACATCGTGTCCAACGTGGACCAGGTCGATGGGCTGGTGGGTTTCCTGCAGGGCCTCGGCGCGGACCACCGCAAGTTCGCGGTACGCGCGGAGCATTACCCGGCGGTTGGTGAGGCGCTGCTGGCGACGTTGCGGCATTTCCTGGCCGAACAGTGGACCGACGAGCTGGCTCAGGACTGGGCGGCCGCGTACGGGCTGGTCGCGCAGGTGATGCAGGAAGCCGCGCAGGCCGCGGAGGCGGTGAATCCGCCGTGGTGGGAAGCGGAGATCGTGACCCACGAGCGGCGGGCGTTCGACGTGGCGGTGCTGACGGTGCGTCCGCAGTACCTGTTGCCGTTCACCGCGGGTCAGTCGATCGGGGTGTCGCATCCGTCGGTGCGTTCGTGGCGGTACTACTCGCCGGCGAACGCGCCGCGCGCGGACGGCACGTTGGAGTTGCACGTGCGGGCTGCGCCGGGTGGCGCGGTGTCCTCGCGGCTGGTGTACGGCTCGGCGGTGGGTGACCGAATCCACCTGGCCGCGCCGGTCGGCGAGCGGTTGGCGTTGTGGTCGGCGGGCTCGAGTGATCTGTTGCTGCTGGCGGCGGGTACCGGCTGGGCGCCGGTGAAGGCGTTGGTGGAGCAGGTCGCCGCGGAGGGTGCCCGCCGACGGGTGGACCTGTATGTGGGTGCCCGTTCACGCAGCGAGTTCTATGACAGCGACGCGATCGACAAGTTGGCGTCGTCGTACCCGTGGTTGACGGTGACCTACGTCGTGGGCGCCGACCTGAACCGGCCGGGGGAGTTCGTGCGGGCGGTGGATCGGGCGTTGGCCGACGGCGACTGGCGTTCCCGACACGTGTACGTGTGCGGGTCGGACGAGATGGTTTCGCACACGGTGCAGACGTTGGTCCGAGCGGGTTACCACGCGGGTCAGGTGCACCATGAGGGCTTGGGTACGCAGTGGTACGGCCCGGCTTGGCGTACGGCGGTGGAGCAGTCGACCGCTGGTGACACTTCCGGAGGTGTTCAGTGAGCGCGAGGAGTGAGCTTGCGAGCCCCGCAGTCGCGAACGGAGGCGGGCACAGATGAGCGCGACCCCGATCAGCCGGTACGACGGGATGCAGGTTTCCGGCGGTGTGCAGGTACGGATCACCGCCGACCGGGTCCGGCGGTGGGAGTTCGGCACGGCGCCGTTCGCCCGGCGCGGCTACGACAACGCCGACGTGGACCGGTTCCGGGTGCAGGTCGCCGATGAGCTGGACCTGTTGGCGACTCAGGTCGCGCACCTGCGGGCGGAGAACGAGCGGCTCAACGACCGGGTGGAGTTGCACCGGCACGGGGTGATCCCGAGCACGGGGGCTGCGGCGAAGGTGCCGGCGGCCAAGGAGGTGAATCTGTTGTCCGCGGCGCAGCGGGAGGCGGAGCAGATCATCGCGCAGGCGCACGACTATGCGCGGCGGGTCGCCGAGTACGCCCGGATGCAGTACGAGAGTTACATGCGGGCGGCGGCGGAGGAGGCGAAGCAGGAGGCCGAGCGGGCGGTGACGGAGTATCGCCGCAAGGCCGGGTCGAGCTTCGACGAGACGGTGGCCACCCGGGAGGCGCTGCGGATCTTCGGCGAGATGATGGTGTCGCACATGCAGGCGGCGGCGCGGCATCTCGACGACGGCAGTGAGCAGTTGGCCCGCACGATGGACCGGATCGCGAAGGAGACGGCGGGGGCGCCGTTCGTCCTCGGCGCGGCGGGGCAGGATGCGCTGCCTCGTCACCAGCAGCGGTGAGCATCGGGTGGGGTCCGCCGAGCGGGCCCCACCCGGCTGGTGAGGCGGTCATGGACTTCGGGGCCCTGGTTCTGTCCCTGCGGCGGTCACCGCGAACAGGCCCCGTGGCTTTTACCGGTCGAGGCTGAGCTTGTGTACCTGGTCCGTTACGGCCGTCAGAAGGGCGGTCAGCGCGGGAGCCGGGGGGTTGTCCCGGGTGACGGCGACCAGGCGGCGTTGGAGAGTGGCTTCGGCGATGTCCCGAATCGCGAGAGCGGGGTCATCGGTGGGTAGGGTCAGGGCCGGCATCAGGGCGACGGCTGCCGCGGCGCGGACGAGTTCGAGTTGCACGTCGGCGTCGCTGCAGCGGTGCCGCAGGTCGGGCTCGTAGCCGCCGACGGATCGGCAGGTCCCGACGACCATGGTGTGGTGGCCGGTGCCCTCGGCGGAAGCGGTCCAGATGTCGGATCGCAGCTTGGCGACCGCGACGGGGCCTCCGGGCCGGGCGAGTGGATGCGCTGTCGGTAGCACGATCTTCAGTGGCTCTTCGAGCAGGAGCGTGAAGCGTAGCCCGGCCGGGCGGGGGCGGGGGTGGCCGTCGTACTCGTCGCCGATGACCAGGTCGACCGCGCCCAGCCGCAAACCTGGCAGGGATTGTTCGAGTTCCAGCTCGAAGATCTCCACGCGGACCTGTGGGTGGTCGACCGTCATGCGGGCCAGGGCCGGTACCAGCAGGCGACGGGTCGCCGATTGCAGGCCACCGGCGCGCACGGTGCCCCGGATTTCACCGCTCAACGCGGCCAGGTCGGCTTCTGCCGCCTCGGCCGCTGACAGGAGCACGCGCGCGTGCTGGGCGAGCAGGTGTCCGGCGTCGGTGAGCCGCACGCCGCGCCCGGCCTTGTCGAACAGCCGGGCGCCGACCTCCTTCTCCAGGATGGCCAGTTGTTGGGAGACCGTCGACGGGCTGTAGCCCAGGGCTGCGGCGACCGCGGCCAGGGTGCCCCGCTCCTCGAACTCGCGAAGGAAGCGCAGCCGCCGGAGATCCAGGGGTGCCGGTGAGAAACGTGTCATGAGCCCCACACTTTGTCGATCTTGTCGTGATGTGCCTACTGGCGGGCTGAGTCGGGAGTGCGCTGCGGGGCGGCGAGGACCCATGCGGCAAAGGCTTCGACGCCGTCCACGACTGCCTCGAAGCGCGGGGAGTGGAACAGGTCGAACGAGTGCTGCCCGCCGGGCAGTTCGGCGTAGACCACGGCGTTGGAGGAGGTGTGGCGCAGCCGGTCGGCGAAGTTTCGGGCGGCCTCGACGGTCGCCAGGGCGTCCTTGGTGCCGTGGGCGATGAGGAACGGCGGCGCACCGGGGTGGAGGTACGCCCATGGTTGATTCGGGGACGGCGCCTGGTCGGGGGTCTCGCCGAAATAGTGGCCGTAGTAGCCGTAGAGGCAGATCGCGGCGGTGACCGAGGTGTCGGCGGACTCGAACCCGGGCTGGAACGCCGGGTCGTTCGGCGTGAGCGCACACAGGGACGCCAGGTTGGAGCCGGCGGAGCTGCCCGCCACGAACAGCCGCGACGGATCGGCGCCGTAGGCGGGGGCGTGCTCGCGCGCCCAGGCGATGACCTTCTTGGCGTCGATCTGGTGGCCGGGGAAAGTGGTCTGGGGCCGCAGCCGGTAGTTGGCGCTGATGCACACCCATCCCCGGCTGGCGAGCTGGTACAGCAGGGGCCGTGCCTCGCGGTTCTTCGCGCCGCTGGTGAAGCCGCCGCCGTGGAAGTAGATCAGGACCGGCGCGTTGTGCGGCGCGTCGCGGCGGCGGTAGATGTCGAGGAGATTCCGGCGCCCGACGTCCCCGTAGCTGAGGTTGGGGATCCGCTCCACGTCACGCCGCCGCATCAGGCCCGGTAGCAGCAGAATGCGGGTCCAGGGCCGGTGGCGGCGCAGCGGTATGTGCACCCGATCCCGCCAGTTGGGTCCCAGCCCCTGGTCGAGGGCGTGCTCGACCACCCGATCGGTCCGTACGCCCCGCCAGGCGGAGACAGCCAGCCCGGCGGAGGCGACGGCGGCCACTGCGGCCGTCACCTTGGCGCCCGGTGACTCCAGATCGCCCTGGGCGGCGGCCAGCGTTGTGGAGGCCAGCAGGGCCAGAACGCCCAGGAACGGCACCTCGTTGAGGGTCAGGCCGAACCAGAAGCTCATCGTCGCCAGCGGTTGGGGCCGGCGCGGCGCGACAACGGCGAAGAAGGTGCACCAGGCGACGAGCGCCACGGTGATCACATAGCCAACGGGCACGAAACCTCCCAAGATGAGTCAACCGACGCGGGCAGTAGCGGGTCGTGAGTCGCTCGGGCTCTGATGGAGGCTGTGATCATCGCGCGGTTGCTGCCGGAGCTTCCGCCCAGGGCAACCATGTGGGAATCCTAACGAATCACCTCCATGAATCATCGCTGGACCTGGCGGTTCAGGTCGATGATCCTTGGCGCATGGGTCCAGCACTGTGCCTTTTGTCCGCGGCATGCTTCGGCGCCATGGCGATCTTCGGCAAGCTCGCCTACGAGGCCGGTGTCTCGCCCGGTGCGCTGCTGCTGGTGCGCTTCACCCTGGCCGCCGCACTGCTGGGGATGGCCCTGCTCGTGCGGCCGGGCCTACGCCGAGCGGAACCGGGTCCGCACCGGGGTGAACCGGGCAGCCAGCCGGCGACGACGCGCGGCCGGGTGCTGGCCACCGCCGTCGCGTTGGGTGCCATCGGGTACGCCACACAGGCGAGTCTGTTCTTCTCGGCCCTGCAGCGGATGGACGCGTCGCTGCTGTCCCTGATCCTCTACACCTACCCCGTCCTGGTCACCGTGGCGGCGGTGCTGCTCGGCCGTGACCGGCTCACCCCTGGACGCGGCGCCGCGCTGGTGGCCGCGTCGGGCGGAACGCTGCTGGTCCTGCTCGGCGCCGGTGGCGTGAGCTTCCACCCGGTCGGGGCACTGCTCGCCTTCGCCGCCGCGCTCACCTACACCGTCTACATCCTCGTCGCCGACACCGTCGTGCACCGGCTGCCGCCCGTGGTGCTGTCCACACTGGTGATGGCCGGCGCCGCCGGCACCCTTGGCGCACGCGCCCTGCTCACCGGCGGGGTCGACCTCGACTTCGGGCCGCCGGGATGGTTCTGGCTGGCCTGTATCGCTGTGGTCTCCACGGTCGTGGCGATGCTGACCTTCTTCGCCGGCCTGAAACGGACCGGCCCGTCGACCGCCGCGATCCTGTCCACCTTCGAACCCGTGGTCACCACCGCACTGGCCGCGCTCATCCTCGGCGAATCCCTGACGCCGGTGCAGCTCGTCGGCGGCGCCCTGGTGCTGTCCTCCGTCGTCGTCCTCCAACTCCGACCGACCCGCACCCACCGCCAGGACCAGGGCCCACGCCCGGCACCCGACCCCGAGAGCCGTAGGGCGCGGGATCCGGCACGAGACGGCAACGCCGAACCGACGACGGTGGCGCCGTAGGGCCGCTCAGATGGGCAGTGCGTCGTCCAGCCGCGGTCAGCTGAGCCGTTGGTCGAGGTGGAAGCTGACCTCGGCGCCGGCCTCGCTCTTGCCGATGAGCTTGCACAAAGCGGCCCGGATGGGCAGCCAGTGCGGGCCGGTGCCCGACGGCATGAGGGTGGCGCTGAACGGGTGACCGTCGATCGTGCCGGTGACCTTGACGGCGCGGCGGGTGCCGAGCAGTTCGGCCGAGTCGGGCACGGTCACGTAGGTGGCGAAGGCGCCGTCCTTCTCTATCGGCGCGGTGAAGCGGTGGTCGAGTGGTTGCGGGGCCATTTCTCTCCTCCGGTGGGTGCGGCGGCCGGTGGGGTGTGCCGAGTGGCGTACGAGATCGCCCTCAGGTGGTCGTGGCGCCGATGGCGTCGGCGATCGGCGTCGGCCCGTTCACGAGTTCCAGGGTCGCGCCGGCGGTGCGTGGTTCGTCGAGCAGCGCGACGAGCACCTGGGCGACGTCGGCGCGGGTGACCGCGCCCCGTCCGGCGTGCCGGGTGAGGGTGATCCGTCCGGTGGGTTCGTCGTCGGTGAGCCGGCCGGGTCGCAGCACCGTCCAGTCCAGGTCCCGGCCGGGCAGGTCGTCCTCGGCGGCCCGCTTGGCCCGCAGGTACGCCGCCCACACCTCGTCGGTGCCGGCGGCCGGCGGGTTGTCCACGCCCATCGAGGAGACCAGCAGGTAGCGGCGCACGCCGGCGCGGGTGGCGGCGTCGGCGAGCAACGCGGCCGCGGCCCGGTCGACGGTGTCCTTACGGGCGGCGCCGCTGCCGGGGCCGGCACCGGCGGCGAAGACCACCGCGTCCGCGCCGTCGAGGTGCGCGGCGACCTCGGCGACGTCGGCGTGTTCCAGGTCGCAGACCACCGGTTCGGCGCCGGCGGCGCGCAGCGCGCCGGCCTGTTCGGGGTTGCGGATCAGACCGACGGCGGTGTCGCCGCGCTCGGCGAGGTCGCGCTCAAGAAGCAGGGCGATCTTGCCGTGGCCTCCGGCGATGACGACGCGCATGCGCCCAACCTACCGGCGTACGACGGCGCGGGCCGGCCGCTGACGCCCGAGGCCGGCCGCTGACGCCCGAGGCGGGCCGGGGTTCGGCGGCGGGGCATCGGCTGAGGCAGCATGGAGGGGTGACAGAGAGCCTCGACGCGTTGACCTCGCTGGTGGCCGGCGGCGGGGTGGTGGTGCTCAGCGGGGCGGGCCTGTCCACCGAGTCGGGCATCCCGGACTACCGGGGGCCCAGCGGGGTGGCCCGCCGGCACACCCCGATGACCTTCCAGGCGTTCACCCGGGATCCCCTCGCCCGGCGCCGCTACTGGGCGCGGAGCCATCTGGGGTGGCGGCTGATCGCCCGGGCCGCGCCGAACGCCGGGCACCGGGCGGTGGCCCGGCTGCAAGGCGCCGGCCTGGTCGACGCGGTGATCACCCAGAACGTCGACGGGCTGCACTCGCTGGCCGGCAGCGCGCCGGTGATCGAGTTGCACGGCCGCCTGGACGAGGTGACCTGCCTGGACTGCGGCAACCTGACCTCCCGGGAGGAGTTGGACCGCCGGCTGCGCGAGGCCAACCCGGACTTCGTGGCCCACGTCGCAGCCGTAAACCCGGACGGTGATGTGGATCTCCCCGACGAGCAGGTGGCCGCGTTCCGGCCGGTGGATTGCGGGATCTGCGGCACGGGGATGCTGAAACCGGACGTGGTGTTCTTCGGCGAGACGGTGCCGCCCGAGCGGGTGGCGCGCTGCTTCGCGCTGGTGGAGCAGGCCCGGGCGTTGCTGGTGCTCGGCTCGTCGTTGACGGTGATGTCGGGTCGCCGGTTCGTGATCCGGGCGGCGAAACGGGGCATTCCGGTGGCGATCGTCAACCAGGGGCCGACCCGTGGTGATGGCCACGCCACGGTGAGCGTCGACGCCGCGCTGGGCGCGCTGCTGCCGGCGTTGGCCGAGCGGGCCACCGGCGGCGTCGACTCCGATGCCGCCACGATGGTCGCCCCGGCCGGGGTGTGACCGCCCGGGGGTAGGACATGTGGCGGAAACACCGGCGCTGGTAGCGTTGACCATGCCGGTACCACCCACGTGGGAGAGACCGCCCGACAGCACCCGGGGCGGCGCCGAAGGGGCAAATCCTCCCCGGAACCTCTCAGGCAAAAGGACCTCGTGGGCAGGCACTGTGGAGCGCCCTGCGGGTGCGACAGAGGGGGAGGCCGATCCGTCGACCTCGCCCGGGAGCGCCCCCATGACCGCAGAGCAGTTCGCCACCCGTCACATCGGTCCCGGCCCGGACGATGAGCGCCGGATGTTGGAGGTCGTCGGGCACGGCTCGATCGACGAGCTGATGGACGCCGCGATCCCCGAGGTGATCCGCTGGCACGGCACCCTGGACCTGCCGGACCCGGCCACCGAGGCCGAGACGATCGCCGAGCTGCGGGCCCTGGCGGCCCGCAACACCGTCGCCGTATCGATGATCGGGCTGGGCTACCACGGCACGCACACCCCGGCGGTGATCCGCCGCAACGTGCTGGAGGACCCGGCCTGGTACACGGCGTACACGCCGTACCAGCCGGAGATCAGCCAGGGCCGGCTGGAGGCGCTGCTGAACTTCCAGACCATGGTCACCGACCTGACCGGGCTGGCCACCGCGAACGCGTCGATGCTCGACGAGGGCACCGCCGCGGCGGAGGCGATGACCCTGGCCCGCCGCGCGTCGAAGAGCAAGAGCGCCGTGTACGTGGTCGACGCCGACGCGCTGCCGCAGACCATCGCGGTGATCACCAGCCGGGCGGAGCCGCTCGGCATCGAGGTGCGGGTGCTGGACCTGGACGTCGAGGAACTGCCGGCGGAGTTCTTCGGCCTGCACCTGCAGTACCCGGGGGCGTCCGGCGCGGTGCGCGACCACGCCCCGCTGGTGGCGGCGGCGCACGCCGGGGGCGCGCTGGTGACCGTGGCCGCGGACCTGCTGGCGTTGACGCTGCTGCGCGCGCCGGGGGAGATCGGCGCGGACATCGCCGCCGGCACCACCCAGCGCTTCGGCGTACCCATGGGCTTCGGTGGGCCGCACGCCGGTTACCTGGCGGTGCGGGCGGGCCTGGAGCGGATGCTGCCGGGCCGGCTGGTCGGGGTGTCCCGCGACGCGGACGGCAACCCCGCCTACCGGCTGGCGCTGCAGACCCGCGAGCAGCACATCCGGCGGGAGAAGGCGACCAGCAACATCTGCACCGCGCAGGTGCTGCTCGCGGTGATGGCCGGCATGTACGCGGTCTACCACGGCCCGGACGGGCTGCGGGACATCTCGGCGCGTACCCATGCCATGGCGGTGCGGCTCGCGGCCGGGTTGCGCGCCGGCGGCGTGCAGGTCGCGGACGTCGCGTTCTTCGACACCGTCACCGCGCGCGTGCCCGGCCGGGCCGGCGAGGTCGTGGCCGCCGCCGCGCAGCGCGGGGTGAACCTGCGGCTGGTCGACGCCGACCGGGTGGGTGTGTCCTGCGACGAGACGACCACCGTCGCGCACCTGGCGGCGGTGTGGGCGGCGTTCGGTGTGCCCACTTTCGACGGCGCCGTCGACCCGGCCCTGCCGACCGGTCTTCGCCGCACCAGTGACTTCCTCACCCACCCGGTGTTCCGCAGCCACCACTCGGAGACGGCGATGCTGCGCTACCTGCGCCGGCTGTCGGACTTCGACTACGCCCTGGACCGGGGCATGATCCCGCTGGGGTCGTGCACGATGAAGCTCAACGCGACCACCGAGATGGAGCCGATCAGCTGGGCGGAGTTCGCGCACATCCACCCGTTCGCGCCGGACACGCAGACCGCCGGGTACCGGGAGCTGATCGGTCAGCTGGAGTCGTGGCTGGCCGAGGTGACCGGTTACGACGCGGTCAGCGTGCAGCCCAACGCCGGTTCGCAGGGTGAGCTGGCCGGGCTGCTGGCCATCCGGGCGTGGCACCGCAGCCGTGGCGAGGCGCACCGCGACGTGTGCCTGATCCCGTCCTCGGCGCACGGCACCAACGCGGCGTCGGCGGTGATGGCCGGCATGCGGGTGGTCGTGGTGGCCTGCGACGACGACGGCAACGTCGATCTGGTCGACCTCGACACGAAGATCGACAAGCACCGGGACGCGCTCGCCGCGATCATGGTGACGTACCCGTCGACGCACGGGGTGTACGAGACGGGCATCGCGCAGTTGTGCGCGAAGGTGCACGACGCCGGCGGGCAGGTGTACGTCGACGGTGCGAACCTCAACGCGCTGGTCGGGTTCGCCAAGCCGGGCAAGTTCGGGGCGGACGTGTCACACCTGAACCTGCACAAGACGTTCTGCATCCCGCACGGCGGCGGCGGGCCGGGGGTGGGTCCGGTGGCGGTGCGCTCGCACCTGGCGCCGTTCCTGCCCGGCGACCCGCTGGGCGCGCACGTCGACGCCACGCCGGCGATCTCGGCGGCGAAGTACGGGTCGGCGGGGATCCTGCCGATCCCGTGGGCGTACCTGCGGATGATGGGCGCGGCCGGGCTGACCCGGGCGACCGGGGTGGCGGTCCTGGCGGCGAACTACGTGGCGGCGCGGCTGCGCGGGCACTTCCCGGTGCTGTACGCCGGCAACAAGGGCCTGGTGGCGCACGAGTGCATCCTCGACCTGCGGCCGCTGACGAAGGCGACCGGGGTGAGCGTGGACGACGTGGCGAAGCGGCTGATCGACTACGGCTTCCACGCGCCGACGATGTCGTTCCCGGTGGCGGGGACGCTGATGGTGGAGCCGACCGAGAGCGAGGACCTGGCCGAGTTGGACCGGTTCTGCGACGCGATGATCGCTATCCGGGCCGAGATCGAGCAGGTGGCCTCGGGGCAGTGGCCGGCCGGGGACAACCCTCTGGCCAACGCGCCGCACACCGCGGCGATGGTCAGCGGTGACGACTGGACGCACCCGTACCCGCGGTCGGTGGGCGCGTACCCGGCCGGGGTGGACCGGGCCGGGAAGTACTGGCCGCCGGTGCGGCGGATTGACGGCGCGTACGGCGACCGGAACCTGGTGTGCTCGTGCCCGTCGCCGGAGGCCTTCGAGGACTGACGACGGGCGGGCCGGGGCGGGCGGTGTGGCCGCCCCGGCAGCCGCGCCGACCTGGGCAGGAATGTCCCGGACCGGGGGACTAGCCTGGGTCGACAGCGGCGGTTCGGTGACGCTGAGTGGTCAATCAGGCCACGAGGGCGTGGCGGGCGGGGCCGCGGTGCGGGGCGATGCTGCTGCCGTCGGGGAGCAGCTCACCTGTGTCCTCGAAGACGATGACACCGTTGCAGAGCAGGCTCCAGCCCTGCTCAGGGAAGCAAGCGAGGACCCGGGCGGCTTCCCGGTCGGTAGCTTCAGCAGAGGGGCAGGTCGGTTGGTGCTGGCACATCGGGTTCTCCGGACTGTGGGGGCACTGTGTCATGGTTCACATGACCAGTGACGCACAGTACCAAGCGAAAGTGTCCAGCATCGAGCAGGTAGCCGCCTGGTGCACGGGAAATCCACTGAACGGATGAGGAAGGTCGGACCGTACGGCGTGGAAACGCTCCCACATGTGCTGGTAAATGCACCAGCCGCACCGGCCGCCTGCCGAGGCGGCCTCGTCGAACGCGCCCGCCTGCAATGGCACCGCTCCGACGGCGGCGACCCCGCCGTGCTCGCCGAGCAGTTCCTCGCCGCACACGGCCTGCCACTGCACGACCTGACCCGCCCCGCCGACCACCGGCACCCCACCACCGACGCCTGCGGGGCCGCGCTCTACCTGTCCGCCGCCGCCGGAGCGCTGCTGGCCGGCGCCCCGACCACAGCGCCCGACCCCACGCCGACCCTGCCCGACCTCGCCGTCGTCGTCTACGGCCACGGCCCCACCCGGACCGCACCGACCGGCCCGCCACCGCCCTGGTGGCTCGGCCCGTGGACCGAGAGCTGGACCCCACGCCAGCACGCCGACGCCGTCGACGCGGTCCGCGCCGCCATCGGCCGCGGCGACGTCTACCAGACCAACCTCGTCGGACACGCCGCCGCCCGCTACACCGGCGACCCGCTGCCCGCCCTCAGCCGCCTCGGCGCGCTACCCGGCGCCCGCTACGGCGGCGTACTCACCGGCGACGGCTGGGCGATCGGCTGCGCCTCCCCGGAGACCCTCGTCGAGGTCACCGACGGGCAGCTGACCACCCGACCCATCAAGGGCACCCGCCCGGCCACCGCCGCCGGCCGCGCCGAACTGCTCGCCAGCGCCAAGGAACGCGCCGAACACATCATGATCGTCGACCTGGAACGCAACGACCTGGCCCGCATCGCCCGCACCGGCACCGTCCGCGTCGACGAGCTGTTCGCCGTCCGCCGCTGGTGCGACCTGTGGCAGGCCGAGTCCACCGTCCGCGCCACCGCCGCCGACGGCCTCGGCCTGGCCGACCTGCTGCGCGCCACCTGCCCCGGCGGCTCGGTGACCGGCGCGCCGAAACACGCCGCCCTGACCCAGATCGGCGCCCTCGAACCCGTCGGCCGGGGCGCCAGCATGGGCGCCCTGGGCTGGGTCGCCCCCGGCCGGATCGACCTCGGCCTGACCATCCGCACCGCCGCCGCCGACGGCGAGAAGCTGCACACCTGGGCCGGCGGCGGCATCACCTGGGACAGCGACCCCGCCGCCGAGGTCGCCGAGGCCGCCGCGAAGACCGCCCCGATCCGCGCCACCCTGGCCGGGCGCTGAACCCACCACCACCGGCGATACGCTGACCCGCATGACCATGCGGCCCATCCGGATCATCGGCGACCCCGTGCTGCGCACCCCGTGCGAGCCGGTCACCACCTTCGACGCCGAGCTGCGCGCCCTGGTCACCGACCTGATGGACACCCTGCTCGGCGCGCCCGGCCGGGCCGGTGTGGCCGCCCCGCAGATCGGGGTCAGCGCCCAGGTGTTCGTCTACGACGCCGACGGGCACCGCGGCCACCTGATCAACCCCACCCTGGAGCTGTCCGAGGAACGCCAGGACGACGACGAGGGCTGCCTGTCCATCCCCGGCCTGTACTTCCCGACCGCCCGGGCCATGCACGCCACCGCGAACGGCGTCGACCAGCACGGCGAGCCGTTGACCATCGCCGGCAGCGGCTTCCTCGCCCGCGCCCTGCAACACGAGACCGACCACCTGCGCGGCAAGCTGTACGTCGACACGCTGAGCGGGGACATCCGCCGCCGCGCCCTGCGCGAGATCCGCGCCGGCCGCTTCGACTCACCCAGCCGCCGCCGCTGACCCGCCTGCCGCTGACCCGCCGCCGCTACCGGGCGGTCAGCGTGTACTCGTCGTAGTCGGCGACCCGGGTGAAACCCACCCGCTCGTACAGCCGCACCGCAGCCGCGTTGTCCGCCTTCACGTTCAGCGTGACGTGCTCGACGGTCTCGCGCAGCCGGGCGCACAGCGCCGCCACCACCGCCGCCGCCAGGCCCCGCCCCCGCCAGCGTGGATGGGTCGTGACGTTGCCCAACGCCGCCACCCGGTACACCGGGGACCACACGTGCACCCCGGCCACCGCCGCCAGCTCACCGCCCTCGCGTACGCCCAGGTACTGCCCGGTGTCCACCATCCGGGGATCGAACCAGTTCTCCGGGTACGCCTGCGCGTACAGGCGGCGCAGCCGCGGCAGGTCCGCCGCGCCGAGCACCACACCCGCCGGGCGCACCGCCGCCAGCCGGGCCGGATCGGTCAACGCCATCCGGTGGTGCGCGCCGCCGGAATCCAGCCGGAACGACCCGGCCAGGGCGTCGCTCAGCCCGGGGGACAGGTGCGCGTACAGCCGGGCGGGCAACACCGGCGCCAGGTCGGCCAGCAACGCCGCCAGCGCCGCGGTGTCCGCCGGCGCCGCGAACGCCAGCAGCGTCGGCGGGTCCACCCCGTGATAGAGCAACGCGACCTGCTCACCCCGGCGGAACCACGACGTGTACGGCCAGAAGAAGTCGTCCAGGTCGCCCAACTGGTAGGCGTGCAGCACCGGATCACGCCCCAGCAGGTCGGCCAGGACGGCACGGTCGTGCTCCGCGCGTACCGGCATCAGCGCGGGCTCACCGGGCCAGCCACTGGTCGTATCCGAGCTTGGCGACCAACGCCACCACCACGACCAGCAGCACCACCCGCACGAACCCCGACCCGCGGCGCAACGCCATCCGCGCCCCCAGCACCGCGCCGGCGATGTTGCACACCGCCATGCCCGCCCCCAGCAGCCACCACACGTGCCCGGTCACCCCGAACACCACCAGCGCACCCAGGTTCGTGCCCGCGTTGACCACCTTCGCCATCGCCGAGCCGTGCACGAAGTCCGCGCCCACCAACGCGGTGAACGCCAGCACCAGGAACGTGCCGGTGCCCGGACCGATCAACCCGTCGTACAGCGCGATGCCGACCCCGGCCACGGCGACCACCGCCGCCACCCGCACCGTTGTCCGCCGCTGCGGCATCGCCACCACCCCCAACCGGGGGCGCAGCAGCACGAACAGCGCCACCGACACCAGCACCACCAACACCACCGGCCGGTACGCCGACGCCGGCACCGAGCCGGCCAGCGCGGCGCCCACCCCCGCGCTGAGCACCGCCAGCCCCGCCGCCGGCCCCGTCACCCGCCAGTCGATCTTGGTCCGTCGGGCGTACGTCGCCGCCGCCGTGGCGGTGCCGAAGATCGCCGCCAGCTTGTTGGTGCCCAGCGCCGTGGCCACCGGCAGGCCGGGCGCGGCCACCAGCAACGCCGGCAGCAGCAGCAACCCGCCGCCACCGACCACGGCATCGACCCAACCGGCCATCGCGGCGGCAGCGAGCAGGGTGGTCAGCGAAACGGGGTCCACGGGCGGCCATTCTCCCCACCCCGGCCCACCCAACCACCACCGAAGTGGCCAGCCTCACCCCAGCCCCGAGCGAGCTCAGCGACCCCGCGCCCTCCTCAGCCACACCCCCAACGCGCCAATCGCCACGAACACCAGGACCGAACACAGCAGCACCTTGACCACCCGGCAACCCTGCCACGGGGACGTAAGGTGCAGGAGTGCGCCTGGCCACCTTCAACCTGCTGCACGGACGATCCCTCACCGACGGGCTCGTCGACCCCGACCGACTCACCGCCGCCGTCCGCGCCCTCGACGCCGACGTGCTGGCCCTGCAGGAGGTCGACCGCGACCAGAGCCGCAGCGGCAACCTCGACCTCACCGCCATCGCGGCCCGCGCCCTCGACGCACCCCACCACCGCTTCGCCGCCGCCGTCGTCGGCACCCCCGGCGAAAAATTCCGCCCCCTGCGCCACGACGACGACGGCCACGGCGAACCCTGCTACGGCATCGGCCTGATCAGCCGACACCCGGTGCGCAGCTGGCAGGTCACCCGACTCAAGCCCGCACCCGTCCGCTCCCCGGTCTACGTCCCCGGCCCCGGCGGCGGCCTCATCCTGCTGCACGACGAACCCCGCGTCGTCCTCGCCGCCGTCCTGGACACCCCGCACGGCCCGCTCACCGTGGCCGCGACCCACCTGTCCTTCGTCCCCGGCTGGAACGCCCGCCAGCTACGCCAGACCATCCGCGCCCTGCGCGCGCTGCCCGGCCCCCGCGTCCTGCTCGGCGACCTCAACCTGCCCGCCGGCCCGGCCCGACTCATCTCCGGCTGGCGCCCACTGGGCCGCCGCCCGACCTACCCGTCCGGGCAACCCCGCGTCCAACTGGACCACATCCTCGCCGACCGGCAGGCCCTCGACCAGCTACCACCGGTACGGGCCGTCACCGCGCCGCTGTCCACCATCTCCGACCACCGCCCCCTGCTGGTCGACCTCGGCTGAAACGGGTCAACCCAGACCACCCGGCGTGGCTGAGTCGCAAGATTCCCTCAAGATCATTGCATCGACGATCTCCGACGATCATGCTGAGCGAGCCGTGCCACGATCAACCAGTCGGAGGCCACATGAGACGCCAGCGATCCACCGTCATTGCCATATCCACACTTCTCGCTGTCACCCTTGCCATCGCACCCACCCCCGCCAACGCGCAGAGTGCCGCGGAACCGAACCAGGTCGCCGCCCTCACCGTCCGCCAGGCCGACGGGTACGCCACCCTCGCCTGGCAACCGGTTGACGGCGCGACCGACTACCAGATCGAACGCACCGCCGTCGACGCCAACGGCACCCCCACCGGCGCACCGACCATCGTTGGTATCTGGCGCCCCAACCGCCAGATCAACCAACAGTCACCCACCTTCGCCGACTCCGGATTCAACCCCGGAGACACGTTCCAATGGCGGGTACGCGCCCGCGCCGGCACCACCGAGCAGCCCTACTCCGACCCGGTCGTCGCCACCACCACCGCACCCTGGGGTAACCCCGGAACCGCAGGCGAGCAACTGCGCACCCAGTGGGAGACCGCCCACGCCGCGCAGTACACCAGCGACACCGACGAGTACGCCTACACCGCCGCCGTCGACGCCCTCAGCGACCGGGTCCGCGTCGTCGAGCTCGGCCGCACCATCCAGAACCGACCCATCAACATGATGGTCATCGGTTACCCCACCCCGGCGGCCACCCCGGCGGCCATCGCCGCCACCGCACCCGTGGCCATCAACTGCAACGTGCACGGCAACGAACCGGGCGACCGCGAAGCCTGCCTCATCATGGCCCGGCAACTCGCCTTCAGCACCGACCCCCGGATCACGGACCTGCTCAGCCGCACCAACGTCCTGATCGTCCCCACCATCAACGGTGACGGCCGGGCAGCCAACACCCGTGGCAACTCCACCGGCCAGGACCTCAACCGGGACTACTCGCTGATCCGCCAGCCGGAGACCGCCGCGTACATCAAGATGGTCCGCGACTACCGACCCGTCGCCGGCTACGACGGCCACGAGTTCGGCAACTCCCGCGCCGGTGACCTGCCGATGCTGCCGCCGCGCCACCAGAACGTCGCCCAGCCCATCTTCGACCAGTCCCAGGACATGATCGAAGGCCACATGTACGCCAAGGGCGCCGAAGCCGGCTGGTGGGCCTGCCCCTACGGCTGCGAAGGCGGCGGCAACGTCGGCCTCAGCGAGGAAACCATCCTGCGGAACACCCTCGGGCTCAAGAACGTCGCCAACTCCCTGCTGGAACTGCGCAGCTCCGGCGGACAGACCCGACCCGACGAGGGCAACTCCGCCAACAACCGGCGCCGCAAGACCTACTCCGCCCTGTGGACCTTCCACCAGTTCCTCGACTACCACCGGGCCGACCGCGGCGAGATCCTCGACGCTCGCGCCGAGTCCATCGAGATCCAGGCCGCCAACACCGGCCGCCTCGTCTTCCGCGGCTCCCGGCCGATCCCCGCCCACCCCGCCCCGCACCCGGGCGACAGCCCGCCGCCGCTCGACGCACCCCGCGCCGACCTCATCCTCGACAACGCGCCGTGCGCCTACAAGCTCACCGACGAGCAGTACAACGGGGCACGCACCGACGGACCAGGCGGCGTGGGCACCACCGTCGCGCAACGCATCGCCGCACATGGCTGGAAGGTCATCAAGACCGGCGACGGCTACTACGTACCGCTCAACCAGCCCGAACGCGGCCTCATCCCGCTGCTGCTCGACACCAAGGGCGTGGAGAAGCTGACCGACGGCGAACGCATCTACCCGACCCTCACCGGCCGACGTAACGGACCGCTGGTCGTCTCCGGCTTCACCTGCGCCGCCGACGCCACCATCAACGGCCCGGTCACCGTCCGGGCGGGCGCGGCACTCGTCGCGACCGGAACCACCGTCAGCGGCCCGATCAGCGCCACCCGCGCCGCCGGCGTCCTCCTCGCCGACAGCACCATCAACGGCCCGGTCCAGATCGCGAACACCACCGACGCGATCTCCATCATCGACGTCACGATCGCCGGCCCGGTCAGCCTGTCCGGCAACACCACCGGCACCGACGCACCCCTGCTGGCCGGCAGCACCATCCGCGGCCCGCTCAGCTGCACCGCAAACAGCCCCGCCCCGATCAACCTCGGCGTCGCCAACACCGTGCACGGTCCACGCACCACCCAGTGCGCGGCACTGTGACCGCCAGCTAGCCGAACCAGCGTGCCGGCGGCACGGGCACCACGCCCGCGCCGCCGGCACACCCCATCCACCCAACCCCGACCTGTGGAGACCGCCGTGTCGCACCCCACCTCACCGAACGGCACCCCACCGAACGGCACCCCACCGCGGCACCCCCGGCTCCTCCGGCTTCTCGTGCCGGCCCTGCTGCTGGCCGTCACCGCATGCACGGGCGCCCCCGCCGCTCCCCGCGCGGACGCGGCACCCCAGGTCACCGGACCGCTGTGCGCCGCCCTGCCCACCGGCACCGAACCCGGAAACCCGACCTTCCTCGCCGGCCAACCCGTCGACCAGGCGCTGCGGTGGATCCCCACCCTCACCACCTTCGAAGCGGCCCTGCGCACCAGCGGCGTCCTCACCGACCTGCCCACCGGCACCGGCGTCACCATCCTGGCGCCCTCCGACGACGCCTTCGCCGCCAAGTTCTCCGAGGACAACTGGGACGACCTGATGGTCCGCCACACCGACCAGCTGCGCACCCTGCTCAAAGCACACCTGATCGCGGGAGCCCACCGAGTCGACGACCTGGTGAACGCCGGCACCGCAACCACCCTCGACGGCACCACCGTCACCATCACCCGCACCGGCCCCACCGTCCGGCTCGCCGACCGCGCCGACGCCGTCTGCGCCGACTACCAGGCCACCAACAACACCCGGATCCACATCATCAACGCGGTACTCGGCACACTGCCCACCACCGCCAACGACAGCGACCAACGGGCCCACTGACCGCACTCACCGCGCCGCGGCCGCCTGGTCGGCCGGTACGAGCGCGGCCAGCGCGCGGTTGGTCCGGTTGGCCCGCACCGCGTCGCGCTGCTGCCCGGCCGTCACCTCGATGTACGTCTGCGACGACGCCAACGACGCGTGCCCCAGCAACCGCATGATCTCCGCAGCACTCGCCCCGTCCTCGGCAAGCCGGGTGGCGAACGTGTGCCGAAGCGCGTGCAACCGCGCACCACGCGGCACCCGGTCACCGATGCCCGCCCGCCGGTAGCACGACTCCACCAGGTACTGGAGCCCACCGCGGCGCAGCGGCTCGCCGTGCCGGTCCACCAGCAACGCCGAGTCGGGGCGTACCGACCGCGACCCGAAGCGCCGGGCCCGACTGTCCAGGTAGTCCACCAGCACCCGGTCCAGGTCGGCCTCGATCGGCACCACCCGTGGCCGCCCGCCCTTGCCGGCCACCTCGACCCGCCGCTCACCGGGCCGACCGGCCAGCGAGCTGACCCGCAGCGCGAGCAGCTCCGACAGGCGCAGCCCGGCACAGAGCGCCACCGCCAGCACCGCGACATCCCGCTCCGGCCACGGGTCGCGCTGCCGGCCGTCGTCGCGCGCGGCCGAGGCGAGCAGCAGCTCGGGGGTGTCGGCGCCGCGCAACGGCTTCGGCTGGGGGAGTAGTGCCCGGGGGCGGCCGACGGCCGGCATCGGATTGCCCGCCACCACCCCATCGGCCACCAGGAACGTGAAGAAGCTGTTCCAGGTGGACCAGGCCCGGTGCACCGACGCTGCGGCCCGGGGTGCGGCGAACCGGGCGAAGGCCGCCCGCATCACCCGGGGGGAGAGGTCGGTGATCAACAGTGTCTCGTGGGGGAGGGGAGCGGTGTCATCCTCGGCAACCAGGGCAGCCACCGCGTGCAGGTCCCGCCGGTACGCGGCGAGAGTGTGGGGGGAGGGCTTGCGAGTCGCCCGGGCGGTCAGGAACTCCTCGATCAAAGCCATGAGCGATTCGTCCTGTTTGTGATGCATAAGGGATATTATGCAGCATTTTCGGGTTTCCCGGCAAGGGGAGAAGAGGGGGGAGCGGGGCGAACGCGGCTCCAGCCGTCGTCTCGGTCGTCGCTGTCGCCCCGGGCCGCCCCGGGGGCATGAGCGGGTCGCCCAGACGTAGTCCGCAGCGGAAACCGCTTGACCGTACGGCCGTCACCAGGGCTCACTGGGCCCATGAGCAGCGGCGATCTCGGCCAGCGGCTGGCCTGCGTCCAGCGATCGTGGACCCCTCAACAGCGCCTGCACATCGGCAATGTCGCCTGGGCCGGCGCGCACGGTGACGGCAGCCCGGTCCCGGACGCCACCCTTGGCTGGGGTGATCCGCTGGTGGGGTTCGCCGACGTGTGGCATTCGGCAGTATCAGGCGAGCCGGCACAGGCCTCCCTGCACATGGGACCCGCCGCGACCGCCGCGCAGCGGGCCGCCGCGGTAGGTGAGCTGCTTGACCTGGCACCCCACGTCAGCGTCGAGGTGTCCCGGGCGGACGTGGGCCTCATGCGAGCCTTGGCCGAGCGTGGCTTTCGTAGCGCCGACGGGCCCTGGTTCGTGCAGCTGTGGCGTGACCTGACGGAGCTTGCCGACCTGGAGGCGCGCACCGACGTCAACGGGTACACCATCCGTGCTGTCCGCGACGACGAGCTAGCCGAGCGGGTCGACGTGCACCGCCGGTGCTGGGCGCCGGCGAGGATCAAGGAGATGCTGGGCATGCCGGTGACCGGTACCGAGCCCGGCTCGAGCTACTCGCTCGACAAGCGTCGCGCCGTGACGGCCTCGCCGGTCTACCGCGCCGAGTTGGATGTGGTGGCGGTCGCCGCGGACGGTTCGTTCGCGGCCTTCGGGTTGGCCTGGCTGGACCTCGAAGCTGGATGTGTGCTCGTCGAACCGGTCGGGACCGACCCAGACCACGGCAAGCGCGGCCTGGCGGGTGCGCTCTGCACGAAGATCTTCCAGGTGGCCCGTGACCTCGGGGCTACCCAGGCGATCGTCGGCCCTCGTGGCGACGACGGCTACCCGGTCCCGCGTCGGCTCTACACCGGGCTCGGGATGCACGAGGTGACGCAGTTCGTTCCCATGTCCACATCGCCATGAGGTCGCTGTTCGCCCCGACCGAGGGGACGCCCAGATCGCTTTACTTTACATAATGTGCATTATCGAATCACTCGTGCTGGGCTGGCGGGAGCCGCGTCGCCCGCCGGACGTCACCCTGTGGCACCGGTGTCGTTTCTCATCTGACCTGGGCCATTCTCAATAACTTGGGCCATCTCCTCATCCTTCTCACTTAACTTGGGCCACCGCTGGCAGCCTGCCCTCTGCTACGCCGCGCCGACAGTGCGCGGCCGTAGCGCGCCCCGGCTGGTCGAGTAGCCGCCGCTGCGCGGCTTGCGTCGCGCGGCGCTCCGGGTTCGTGACAAGAACTAGCCGCGGATGCGCTCCATCGCTTCTTTGATCCGTTCAGTCTGTTCTTGCTCGGAAAGCCTGGCGTAGGCGAGGGAAGACTGGCACTGATCCCCCAGATCGTCTCGGTCGAACCAACGCAAGGGATGGCGGGGGTCGGAGGTGTCGTACACGCCCTGCCCGTGTGCTTCCATGACCAGAAGATCGTGTCGCCGGTAGTCGTGAGCCTCGTCAGGTGGAAGAAGCGCGCCAAGCATCCGATCACGCCAGTCCCATACAAGCTCGCGCCCGTCCTCTTCATCCCAGTAGCGCGGTGGCAGGTGCTCACGGTCGTTGAGACCCGGGAACGTGTCGAGCACGTCGCCGACGCTGGGCGGATCGGTATTCAAGATGACGATGGCCAGGGCGTACTCGTCAGCGAGGCAAACGGGGCGGGGAACCCGGCCTTCGCCCAGTTCACCGCCAACCCGCATGATCCGTTCACCCATCCGCACCAGCCAGTGGTTATTCACCTGGGTGAGCGCCAGCTCGGGCAGGTCACGCAGGAGCTCCACCTCCCTGATGGAGGCTTCTCCTTTGAGGAAGGCGGCGAAGCCACACCCGAGGGCGTGCTCGACCTCGAACCGCCCACTCTTCATCGGCGCGAAATCGGAGAATGCGACGGTGCTGTGGAGGGCCATCGCGTCGGCTGCGGTAAGTGGATCGCCAGTGAACGAAGAGTTGAAGAACCGTACGAGGTCATCTGCCGCCGCATCGGCTTTGGCTACCTCTTCAGATCCCATCAGCTGATGGAACTCGGCCACGCCGAGGCGAAGAGCTCGGGCGAAGCCTTTAACGTTGTCAGCTTTGAACCCGTCCAGCTCGCTAGCGGTCTCAAGACGGCGCCAGGTAGCGACGGAAACCTCGGCTCGCTTCGCGGCTTCCTGTTGGGTGAGCCCGAGTTCGACGCGGCGCTCACGCACGGGATTGGATCGCTTCGGGGGCACTGGACCTCCTGTGAGCACTCGCCGAGTAGTCAATGAACTTAGCGCTCACTGAGCGCTTGCGTCTAGCGCTTGTAGAGCGTCGCCATGGCGGCTCATCGAGCGAGGTACTCGGGGCTCCGCCCGCTGCGACTCGCGATCACAGACCGACGTCGGTCAGGGCGTTGTCCTCCCACTGGTCAGCATCCTCGATGTAGCCGGCCAGGGTGGCCGAGCCGTCCTTCCACCCGCCGTGCCGGGCGATCCGCAGCGGGTTCTTGCCCCGCCGGTGGGTTTCCGTGGCGAACCCGCGGCGCAGGGAGTGACCGGAGAATGCGGAGGCGGCGTCTAGGCCGGCGCGCAGCGCGGTGCGCCGGACGATGATCGCGACGGCCTGGCCGGTGATCCGGCCGTTCGCCTCGCCTCGGCCGTGCGGCGCCCGGCCGAGGTTGCCGTGCCGGTCGATACGACGAAACACCGGTCCGGACGTCTGCCCGTGGGCGGCCAGGGCGTCCAGCCACGCCTGCATCGTGCGGACCGGGCAGGTGGCCGGTCGGGAGGTGTAGGGCAGGGCGGTGCTGCGGCCCACGGACTCCTTGTCGGTCTTGGAGCGTCGGATGGCGACCTGCAAACCGTCGTC
Source organism: Micromonospora sp. NPDC000668 (assembly GCF_042897975.1). Taxonomy (NCBI): domain Bacteria; kingdom Bacillati; phylum Actinomycetota; class Actinomycetes; order Micromonosporales; family Micromonosporaceae; genus Micromonospora; species Micromonospora sp. NPDC000668. Next base: position 504,109 of record NZ_JBIAYP010000006.1, on the reverse strand, counting down.
GGTGAAGGTGAGGTCGGCGATGTTCAAAGCCACGAGTTCGCTGCGACGGGCGCCCAACGCGAAACCGACCACAATGAGCGCCCGGTCGCGCACCCCGGCCAGGGTGGCGACGTCGAGAGTGTCGACCATCGCCCGCAGCGTCGTGATCGTCACCGCCTTGGCCTTGCGCACTCCTCGACCGCCCTCGGCGAGTTCGGCGCGGTGCCGGCGCAGCACCGCGCGGGCCGGTCCGGCGCTGGGCGGCTGGCGGTCGGCGCTGACGTGGGCGACCGCGATGGCCGCCATGGCGCGCTCGATGGTGGAGGCGGCCTTGCCTTGGTCGGCGAGGTGTGAGACGTACTCGGCCAGGGTCGCCGCGGTGGCCGGCAGGTGCGACCGCTGGTTCTCGGTGCACCAGAGCGTGAACCGCCGCCAGTCGCCGCCGTACGCTCGCCGCGTCGACGCCGGCACCGACTCACGGATGCGCCGCCGCGCCGCCTCGGACAGCTGCTCGTTCGGATCGATGAAGGTGGTTGGCTCAGCGCTCCCCCGGGCCTCGATCTCATTCATGGGAAGGAACGTTATCGTGAATGAGTGACGCACTCCGGCGCGACACGCCCGTCAGTTGGTCGGCTTGTCGAACGACGCCAGAACGCGCACCGCTAGCCAGATCTCGTCGAGGCCCACCGTTGTAGCGCAGCCGCGCGCCGACCCGCTGCGGGGTCGGCACCTCGAACACCGCGACGGCCGGCCGGTCGCCGGCGAGAGGCGACGATCCGTCCACCTCTCCCCTACTGGCCGCCTCCATGATCACTCGTCTTCGGGCACCAGAATCGGCTCCGCCGGCGGCGCGGCGAGCAGTTGCCCGACTCGCTGCCGGGTAAGTCCGGTCCGGTCAGCGATTTGGCTGTGGTTCAGCCCGGCGGCCACCATCTCGTCCATCGCCTCCCGCCGGATCCGGGACAGGTAGCCAATCGACTGATGCCGGACGTTGATCAGCTCACCGGCCCGCACGGCCCGCTCAGCAGAGTCACGGATGCCCTCCACCTCGGCGTCTCGCGCGCCACCCTTCGACTCGCGCTCACGTCGCCGCCGCGGCTGCTGCTTCCCGTCTTCCTCCTTCTCGGGCTGCTCGAGCCTGTGCACCCGCAGACCGACGCGGCGGCCGCGCATGGCCATCCCGGTGTCGTAGGTGACGAGCCGGGCGGGCCGACCGGCGAGTGCCTGCACAGCGATGGCGCGATCGACGATCTCGTCGTCGTTGTCGGGGAGCCGGACGTGGCCCGGCGGGTCGAGGAACACCTCGATGGTCACGGTTCCGCGCGCCTTCTCCTCGACCGAGAAGTCCTTCGCCCGGATCACCCCACCCTGCTCACGGGTGATGCGGTCGAGGTAGGCGACGGAGTAGCCGGCGCGGTATCCCCGAACGGCGCCCTGCCGCTTGCCCTTGTCGAGCTCGTCGACCACGACCAAGGGCACGATGATGCGGACGTCCTCGAATCCGAGGTACAGGTCGCTGGCGAGGTCCCAGGCCTCGATCTTCTCGGGGTGCTCCATGTAGACGTTGGTGTCGAGCACGAGGAGCTCCCCGGGGCGCTCGAACCGCTTCACCTGCTCGGCGAGGTCGTCGAGCGCGGCCTGGAGGACGCTCACCCGTTCGTCCATCTGCGTCGAGACCAGCCCGTTGATCAGCCGATCCCCCGCCCTCTGGTCGCCGAAGGAGCCGGCCGCCGAGAGCACCACCTCGTAGCTCTTGGGCGGCACCAGGTAGTCCAGCTCAGCCGGCCGGACCTGGTTGCGGAGTCGCCGCTGTGCCTCGTGGCACCAGTCGAGGTAGGCGAGGGCGCGCGAGAGCGCGTCGGGCGGGCCGCCGCTGCGGAGGTTCGCGACCGTTTCGTGAACGTTGGTCAGGGCGGAGCGGAGAACTTCGCGGCTGCTGCCGGGTAGCGGCGTGATGAGCACGGGCAGATCCTTCCCCCCGACGGCCGGGATGCGCCACCCTGAAACGCTGCGGCTCGCGAGGTCCATTCGTTGTGGTGGATCTTCGTCCGTGCCGGATCCGCTCTCCCCCACGATGAACTGAGGGGGCGAAGATGAGGAGTGCTCACGGCCGGCGCGGGCGATGAGCCCGGCCTGGCGCCGTACGGGGGCGCCGGCCGGTCGCGCCGATGCTCGCCGCGCCGATCGACGAGGTCCCGAAGGGCCCGGACCTGGTGCACGAGCCGAAGTGGGATGGTTCTCCAGAGATTTCGAGGTGTCTCAGGGGCGAGACGTCGCCGCGCAGTCAACCTGACCAAGCCCGGCCACGGGGCGGTGTCCGCTTCTGCCGATGTGAGTGCATTACTTCATGCATGATCAATGCAGGCCTTAAAGGCCATGAGATCGCGCTGCCTCGATGTGGGCGTTGAAAGACTTCACAACATCGTCTCGCTTACTGCGTAGTTCTCGGATCCATGCATCGCGCATCGAAAATGGAAAGTATTGGCTAGTAGGCGGAACTCCTACCAACTTTTCACTGTCAGGCTTCATGTCCAGATAGTTGCCGGCCGCTTCGAGGAAGCTTCCGATCGCGACCATTAGAGAGTGAAGGGTTTCTTGAACGCTTTCGTCGACGTATTTGAGGGTAGGATCCGAGCGCCAGTCCCGGTTGAATGCCTCCAGCGGATCGAGGCTATCTATGCGAGAACTCTCGGGCATCCATTCGGGCAGGGTGGTGGTAACGAATGCAGGACGAAGCTCCGTTATTAATCGGTCATGAGTTTTGATATCGCGCGCGTCTGGCCCAGCGAGTTGCTCATGGAGCCCTCTGACTTGGGCTTGGAGGCTGGCCACCTCCGTTGCCTGAGTCTCCTTCAGGCGCACCTCGTTGGACCTAGCCTCTTCCTGGAGCCGGTCAACCTCAGATGAGAGTTGGGACAACAACTGCCCTGACTCATTGGCCAACCTTCGTATGTAAGTTCCGGCAACAGCTAGCGCTAAGGCGAGGGCCGCGCAAAACCAGAACAGAAGATATCCATGGCCATTGGCCCAGTCTTGAAAAGAAGGAGAGAAGAGAAACTGCACCGCAGCAACGGCGTCAGCGATATACCCCATGGCTGCCGCCAGCGTGACTAATAATACGCCGATCGCTCCGATCAGCCCCCACGTCAGCCTCTTCATCCCCAGTCTTTCCTCTACTCGCTGGAGGTGATGTCTCCAGTGTTTCCACAGCCTAAGTCATCTTACGATAGGCCAAGAATGGGAGGAGCGATCGGCGTGCTTCTACCGCCAACCGCGAGCAGGTGCCCCCATCGGCAAGGCGGTGGCTCGCTGATAGGCGCCACTACCAGGCCCGCAAGAACCTCGACCGGCATCCAACTTCATCCTTGCCGCTTACATGTCCTCCGGCACGTCATCAATCACCACGCGGAACTGCCGAGTTCAGAGCGTCTCGTTACTTCATGAGGGGCTGTATTTGGGCGGTGGGCGCGCCCGGTCACGATCGCCTTGATACATCCCCGACAGCGTTCTAGGCGAGCCGCCAATCGAACGGCGCGTCGCGGCTTGGGGCCGATTATTGCGCCGATGGGTTCGCCTTGTCGCGTAACATGGGCCCCTGTGATTATTGCGGAGCCTCACCGTGCTCGAAACGAGCAGAACGGGCTTTGGCCAGCGCGACAGCCAGATCCGGGGTAGTCCACCCCTCAGCGTTCCAGAACCCTTTCTTGAGTTGCCAGCACTCCAGTGGGATTCCCTTGTATGCCGTCGGGCTGACCGTGAAACCCTTTAGCGTCTGTTGCGCACCCTGCTGATCCTCAAGCACGCCTCCAACCGGTCTCGCTTCCTGGACCGGCACATACTGGGCCATGGCAATGAAGCACGGAATCGTTGCGGTGCCGGGCATGCCCGGAGCATGTGACGGAGATCGGGGAATATCTCCCGCGAGCATCCGGTAGCGCCACCCGTCGACACACGCTTCACTGGCCAACTCCAGGGCGAGGTTCACTTCACGCTGCGTCGGAGACGATCCCTTGATCTCCAAGTAGACCTTTGCCTGGGGCAGTCGGAAGTCCGGCAGGTAGCGGCCAGACGGCAACTCCCATCCCTCGTGCTCGTACTCCCATGGCACATCCATCAGGTCCATGAAGTAGGCCCACCGGGGCTTCCAGACGGCTGCGGAATCGGCAGCCCGCGTAGTGGGTCTGGATCGCCTTCATCAAGTCGTACTCCTATGCAACGTCGCCGATCCGGCCAGTCTCCCGGTCGTCACGGTTCGCCGAACTAGTACGAACGTACAATCAGTCCGATACCGGCCGATCAGACCAACATCAGCTCCAGGCCAACCGTCACGGTCGGTAGTCCACCCGACCCGCTGCCCCGCATCCGGGCTCCCTCATCTGCCGCTGGGTTGAACGATCTCCAAGATGAGCGGTAGCCACCGCTCGAGCCCTGATTGGCCGGCCATCCGCTCATGGACCGAGTCTGGCCGGACATCGATCCTGCGCAAAGTCTCTAAGTAGCCGCGATCCGCGCGCTACCGGTGTGACACCGCGCCCGTACACAGACACCCATCGCTTCCACTCCGCCTGGCGGTGCAGTTAAGGTGGAAGTTCCGGACCAGGCTCGTGGCCGAGGCGATCGTCGGCGGGGTGACTGGCAGCATCCGCAGCCCCGTCACCGCGCTGCTCGGGCGCTTCGATCGGAGGGGGCGTGCGGTACACCGTCCGCACCCACCCGCTGACCGGCGCCCAGCGGGAGCAGCTCGCCGGGATGCTGTCTCCTCTGAATCCTCTGCAGCACCGCCGCGCAACCGTGGTGCACCCGTGGCCGGAGCCGCTGCCGGCGTCCTGGTCGGGGCAGCTGGAGCGGCCGGAGCCGCTGCGGTACGTGCAGATGGAACCGACGGTGGTGGCAGAGATCGACGCCGACGTCGCGTTCGAGCACGGGCGGTGGCGGCACCGGGTGCGGTACGCGCGGGCCCGGCCGGACATGTCGGTCTACGACGTGCCGCTGCTGCTCGGCGAGGAGGAGGGTTACTTCGGGGAGCCGTAAACACGCGCCTGCCCGCCAACGCACGGGCGGCGGGCAGGCGCGGGCGGCGGCTAGTGGAGCCGGGCGAAGCTGGCCGGTCAGGCGTTGGGGCCGTCGCCGGCCGCCGCGCTAGTGGTGCCGCTCACCGGCTCCACCCGCGCGCTGGTGAGGCTCTGCCGGTACTCCAGGGCCTCAGGCACCTCGTCGTACTGCAGGAGGTTGCCGGTCAGCGCGAGCAAATGCGTCTTGGCCTCCTGAGGGGCGACGTGAAAGAACTCGCGGCGTTGGTTGACGAGGTTGACGCGACGGTCCGCCAGGCGGGTGTGCATCTGGGTCTCGATGCCGACGGCGTCCTCGGAGAAGAACAGGGCATGCACGTCGAAGTTGAACGGGACCGAGGCGTCGCTGAGCTCTCGCACCCGGTCGAGCGGGTCGAGTCGCCGGGTCATGCCGATCTTCACCATATGCTCGCCGAACGCCCCGATGTTGGAGATCACGTAGACGTACCCGGCGCGGACGTTCGCGGCCCGATAGTCCACGGCGTCGACCGCCGCCTCGACCTCGGCGAGGCGTTCCTGCATCTGGGCGGCGCCCTCGGCGTCACCCTTGGCCTGAAGGGCGGCGAGCGCGTTGGCGTAGTGCTGCTTCTCCTTCTCCAGGCGGGCGCGCTCGCGCTCGATCTCCTGCTGGACCTTCCGCTCCTCGCGCAGGCGCGCCTTCTCCTCCCGCTCCCGCTCTTTCTCCTCGGCAACCTTCGCCAGGTAGTCCGCGGTGAGCTCGAGCTCCTTCCTGCGCAGGCGGTGGTAATCGTTGGAGATCCGGATGTCCATCGACTTGCCCAGCCGCGCGATCGTTTCCGCCACCTTGTTCAGGCGCTCGATGGCCGAGTCCACCTTGTAGGGCTTGAGGCCGCGAACCAGGTTGTCGGCCTCGGCGTTGTAGGAGCGCAGGATGAGCTTCGAGTAGTCCCGGACCATGGCCCGTCCTTTGGCCTCGGAACCGGAGATGGTTACGCGGGTGTCCGCCTGGACGGCGCCGCCATCCTTCGTGGCCATAGCCTTGATCCGGTCCTGGACGGTCGCGAGCTTGCCCTGGTAGGCGACGGCGTCGGTCAGCGGGTGCCGGTACTCGTACACCCCGGCTTCCTGCAGCAGCACGGTCTCCTCGGTGACGACCACCTGCTGGCTCAGCGCGCCCACTCGCTGTTCGAGCTCGGCTGTCTGCTGCGTCAGCCGGTCGCGGTACTGCTCCAGCTCGAACGCCGCCATCTGTCCAAGGCGCCGCATCTCGGACTGCAGACGGCCGTGCTCGCCTCGCAGCTGGGTGAGCTCACCCTGGCGCTGGTTCAGCTGGCCCTGCAGCTTGGTGGCCTCGGCATGCCACGCGGTCAGCTTCTTCTGCAGCTCACCGTTCTCGGCGGCCAACTCTCGCGCCTTCCCGCGGGCCCCGAACAGGGGGATCTCCTCGTCGACCCAGAGCTGCCACCCAGGAGGCGGAGGGCCCCATGCCGCGTCCGGCGTCCAGCCGGCCGGGGGCGTCCACCCGGCCGGGGGCGGGGGCCAGTTCGGCGGTGGGTTGTATCGCGTCGTTATGGGAGGTCGTGTCCTTTCCGGCTGCCGCACACCAGTCAGCCACCGCGCCGGCCCGTTGGGGGGCCCGGACAGAAGCGAACTGATCAAGCGTGGAGGTCTTCGATGAACTGGTCAATCGGCCGCAGGTGCTTGGGTGTCAGGCCGACGTGCCGCGGCGGGCCGACCGTTAGCACCGTCCCCAGCGAGCGCAGTGGCCCGTCGCGGCCCGCCACTCCACCCGCCAGCGCAAGGCGGGTGTCCCCGCTGCTCGGAACGCTGGGGCGGCGAGGAAGAGGGCTACTTCGGCGAGCCGTAGGGCGTGGTCAGGGCTTGTGGTCGTCGCAGCCCCAGCCGCCCGGGTAGAGGCGCGCCTTCTTCGTACAGCCGTTCGCCCGGCCGCACACCCCCGGGCGGACGACCACGATCGGCGGCGGGGTGAGCAGCTGCGGCGCCGGCGGGTTGGCCAAGGTGGCGAAGACCTGCTCGCCGGTGTCCCGGACCGTGCTCGTCGAGCGGACGTCGGACTCCTCGAGGTAGCCGCACATCCGGTCGAAGGCCCGCCGGTGCGCCCGCGTCTCCGCGTCGACGACCTGGCCGTCGGCCGGCGGCTCGTCGTCGTACGTGACCTCTTCTGCGTCAGCGGCCGGCACCCAGAACCAGCGCGCGACCCGCTTGCCTTTGAGGTCGGCGTAAGGCACCAGCTCGCCGGCGGCGCCGCGGGCGATGAGGTCGTCGAAGGGGACCTGGCGGACGTCCCAGCCGGAGCAGCGGCGGCCGGCCTTTCTTGTCGGGGCACACGGTGCCGAGGCGGTGGTACTGCTCGCGGACTAGGGCGCGGACACCACCTCGGACGGGCAGCGGATCGGTGGTGTACTGGTGCCAGGGCATCTGGTCGATGCGCGCCCACGGGGCCTGGTCGATGAGCTGGGCCTTGCGGTCCGTCGTGGTCCAGAGAGGGGTGATCCCGTCGGCCACGGCGACCCGGGTGCGCTTGCGGACGGACGCGGCGGTCGCGTACGACAGCTGCGCCTCGCAGCCGAGGGTGACCGTACCGCGGACCAGGACGTCGGTGCGGCGCTGGCGGTGCCGGGGGCTGTCCTCGACGACGGCCTCGAATCCGGCGGTGGTGGCGGCGGTGGCGATCCGCTCCTTGAGGGCCTTGTGCGCGTCGCTTTCCGGGGCGCCGTGTTCGCGGAGGCCGGTGGTGTGGTGGACGGCCTCACGGCGCCCGTTCCGCACCCGCAGGAACATCCACTCAGGGCAGTCGGGTTCGGCTGCCCGGCATTCGATGCACTGGAGGACGCCGTCGCGGTAGGGCTGCCGGTAGATCCGGCCCCAGAGGTCGGTGTGAGCGGGGTGGCCGAGGTCGTCTCTGGTGAGGTCAAGCTCGATGCCGAGGGGGACGTAGAAGACGCCGTTGGCCATGCCCTAACTCTATGGCCAGTTCTGACCACCTCCCACCCTGCGCGCCTTGCGTACCCTGCCCGCCAGCTGGTGGCGCTGGCGGGCAGGACGCGGCTCACTGGAGCCGGGTGTTGGCCTATCCGGCGGCCTGCCGCACCTCGTCTTCCGTGCCGAACAGGGTCACGGCCGGGATGAGGGCCTGGAGGATGCCGCACAGCCGCATAGCGGCCCCCGCCACCTCCCGGGCGATGTCGGCGCGTAGTTGTCCGCCACGACGTGCAGCTTCACCCTGGGGTGCGGTCCGGTCGAGGGCCTGGACCTGGGACTTCTCGTCGACCGAGAGCACCACCGCACCGGCTGGCGGGTCCAAGTACAGGCCGACCACGTCGCGGATCTTGGTTTCCAGCTGACCGAGATGCCCTCCCGGCGTAACTGGTCGGCCAGTAACCGGGCCGACCAGTGCGTCACGCCCAGATCCGCTGGTGGCCGCCCGTCGTCGGACACGGTCCGCACAACGATGGCGACCTCGTCGACCACCGCCGGAGCTGAGGCGAGACTTCGACCCTTCGATTTCAGGCCGCTCGTCATCGAGTTGAAGCCAGACGGGGAGCCCTGAGTGGCCGCCAGGCCGGCTTGCCGCCACCTAGTTGAGTGGGATGGCCTCTAGAAGCTGGCGTGTGATCGCTTCGCTGCCGTCGTCGATCGCGGCCAATGCCCCCGTTTGGATCAGGTGGGACAGGTTGCCGACCATCCCGTGCGTGCGTTCGTGTAGGTACCGGTCCAGGCGGGTAAGGGTGCCGCCCTCGTGGCGGTGTAGCCGCAGTCCGGCCTCCAGGCTGGCCACCAGGCCCTCCCACTCAGACCCGTAGGGAATCGGCTCCGATTTGACGATCGTAAACCGGCGAGCGGTTTGCGGCGAGTGCCCCCCGGTGAACAGCCCGGATTGTTCGAGATCGGTCCCTGCGTAGACGAACGTCGCCGGCAGCAACTCGGTCAGGTATTTGAGCTGATCGAAGGGGTACTCGTCAGCGGCGGTGGGCACGTACAAGTTGTTGATCTCGTCAACCAACACCACGTCACATCGGGCTTCTATGAGCGCCTGGCTGACAGCGTCGACGACGTTGGTGAGGCTGACCCGCGGGTTGATCGGTGACAGGCCGAGAAACCGGGCGGCCGCCACAACAAGGCCGCAGGGCGAGCATTGCGGCGGGGTGGCCACGTAAACCACGGGGATGCGATCCTGGCTGGGATAGCGCTGGCGGATCCACAACTCGTGAGCGCGTCCAAGCTGCATGAGAGCGGTGCTCTTGCCCGTGAACGAAGGTCCCGACACGACCAGGCCACGGCGGGCGATAGAGCCATGATGGTTAATCAGGGTCAGCCGCTGCTGTTCGACCTCCTGAAGAGTGGGGGTCGCCAAGACCACCCTTCTGCAGTGGTAGTTGAACCGCGCCTTGTTGTAGGCCGGGCGTGCAGCCTCGGACAGCGCGGCCCACTCGGCCTCGGGGAGCAACTCGAAGCGGGGCGGGACTTCCTCCACAAAACGGCGCCAGCCGCGCAAGGTTGTGATCGGGTCGGGCCGCTCATTCGGCAGACCGTCGCCGTGCGCCTCCGCGCTTACTGCCATTGCGTGGCCTCCTCGTTTGCATCGAAGACGGCGAGGGGAAGGCCCCGCCAGCAGCATTTCGTCTAGTTCCGGCTTGGCCGGTGTCTCCACGAATCGGTGCCGTCGGTAGTCGCGGTTGGGCGGGCAGGGGCGGATGTCGCGGTGCAGATAGGTGCCACCACCCGACTCGCGGCCGCTGGTGGCTCCGCCACCGCACCGCTCTCTCATATTGATCGACGATGATAGTAGCGGTCGCATGGCCAAAGGCAGAGGACATTCAGCGGGCCACGCCGGGGTCCGAGTTGGATTCAACCGAACATCGATCGGCCGTACCGAAGACCGGAAGGAGATTCAGCCAGCTGCCGGTGGCGGTCGCTTCAAGATCTCCCGAACGAAGCCAGATCGGATGTGCAGCGGCGATTGTTCGTGGAGACGAACCTGCCACAGTCGGGCACGTGTTCGTGGCTGACGGCGATCGGCGACAACGTCGACTACACCCACGTCTGCCTCAGGACGCACTTCTGGATACGGCTTCGCCGCCTCCCGGCGGGGAGCCCGAGGGGTTCGGGTACCCGAACCCGCACCGAGCGCGTTAGTACGCGCGTTCTAAGATCCGTTGTATTGTCCGTGGATGACAACCTCCGATGGGGCCGAGGCCGAGCCACCCCACATCAGTGCCAAGCAGCAGCGCATCCTGACTGTGATACGGGATTGGATTCAGCAGCACGGCTACCCACCCACGGTGCGCGAGATCGGCGCAGCAGTCGGGCTTGGCTCCCCCTCGTCCGTGGCGCACCACTTGAACATGCTGGAACGGCGTGGCCTCCTGCGTCGTGAGGCAAACGCGTCCAGGGCGGTCGACATCCGCAAGGCGCAGGTTGGTGCGGCATCGAACGGAGCAGAGGAGCCAGGTGTCAAAGTTCCGGTGCTTGGCACTATCGCTGCCGGTGCCCCGATCCTCGCCGAGGAACACGTGGAGGACGAGCTGGCGTTGCCTCGCGCCCTTGTAGGGCACGGCACGTTGTTCGCTCTGATAGTTAAAGGCGATTCCATGATCGAGGCGGCAATCTGCGACGGAGACGTCGTCGTCGTGCGCCAGCAGGCGGTCGCCGAGAACGGCGACATCGTCGCCGCGATGATCGAGGGCGAGGCGACGGTCAAGGCCTACCGGACCCGCGACGGTCGCGTCGAGCTGGTCCCGCGAAATCCGCTCTACGAGGTGATCCCCGCCGAACACGCGGTCATCCTGGGCAAGGTCGTCTGTGTGCTTCGGCGCGTCTAGCGTCCAACCGACGTCTGCTTACGGACGTCGGCGCCGTCCTCGGTCTGCTGCGATGCCAGCTAATTGGTGCGGCTGTCTTGGGCTAGGTCGCCCAATGGCACGCCGAGGGCATGCGCGATGCCGTGCAGCACGCCGGTTGTGCAGTTGATGCGGCCCTGCTGGACCTCAACCAGCATCCGCGCGAGATCCCGCGGCGCTCGGCGAGGCCGTCGAGGGTGAGATTGGTCGCGTGTCTGGCCTTCGCGACCGCCCGGCCAAGCGCCGCAAGGTTCCACAAAAATTCAGGCAAGTCGCTGCGGGACGCGCCCAGTGACGGGCGAGGGTGCCGCCTGGGGCCAATGCCACCCTTCGCCGCGAAGATCATCGAGGGCTGGGGTAGCTTCCACTGAAGGTCGGGTTCTGTAGGCAGTTCGCCATCCCAGTGCACGTCGTGGCGGACTTCCAGCACCCGGAGATGCATCATGGCATCGTCGATCCACCGGCTGTGGGCACGGAAGCCCTGGCCCGGGCCCAGCGCCCGGACCTCGACGAACACGTCACTGCCGGCGCGTACTGCCCGCAAGTCCCCGGGCCCGCCCTGCGGTTTTACCGGCTCAAGCGTTAGCCGCGCACCGGCTTGGCTAGCGAGGACCGCCAGCCGGGCCAAGGCGATGTGATGGCGGAACTCGTCGGCCGCCGGGTTGACGCGCAGGTTCTTCCGTACCTGGCCGATGCCCTGGACCCGGGCGTCGACCAGGACCTGCAGACGAGCCCACAAGCCGATCGCGGCGACGAACGCCGGCGCGCCCAGCAGCGAGGCGAAGTAGGGCGCCACCGTCGGTCCGGTCGTGCCTGGTCCGGGATGGGTGGCGCGGTGCAGCCAGCCAGGTCCGAAGAACGCGTCCAAGTCCGTGATCGCTCGGCTCGCAACTTGGTGGCCGAGCGGCGTCAGGTACTCCGCCTCGCCGGGATCGCCGATGGCGAACGCCCAGTCCAATTGTTGGCGGCCGGACTCGACGTCACGCCATGCATCGTTCACGTTCCTAGCTTCCCCTGCCTCGCCAACACTTTCCCGACACCGCACCCTCAGCGACTGCGGGCCGAGCCCGCGCTTCTCCACCAGGCGCTCCGGGCTCACGAGGCTGTCACGCCTCTTCACTCGGGCGTGGGCGCAGGCGACCCCTATCGGCATCGGGCAGGCCATGGTCGCCGGCGTGATCGGAAACCTGGCGTACGACGCGCTCAAGGCGGCGTTCGGCAAACTGCGCCGCCGCGAGGCATCTCCCGATCTCATGAAACCTGATCCCGACGTCGTGCTCCTCGGCCGTACCGCATTGGACACGCGGTACGGGGAGCTCGACGTCGATGAGGTGCGCGTTGCTGACGTCGACGTCGTTTGCTTCCGTGCGTCCGACGGCGTGGAGGTCCTGTTCCGCGCCAAGCCTCGTGGGTCAAGACATCGGTCCAGCTGTCGGTTGACGAGCAGAGGGCGGACGTCAAAGCGGAGGTTCGCCCGCCGGAAAAGCTGGTCAGCCAGCGCGGCGAGGTGAAGGACGACGGGCCGGCCGTCGGGGTCCTCCGTGTGGACGACGGGTGCGAGCGGCTACCGCCGACGTAGCCCAGGCCCTCTGCACAATCCGCACCGCGTGCCGGATCTCGTCGAGCGACGGCCCGCCGTTGTAGCGCAGATGCCCACCGACCCTCCACGCGGGTAGCCCGCCCTGGAACGATGAAGCTCGGCGGACCGTCGGAGTTGGGCTTGGGGCTCGCCCTCTCCCCCACCGGCGCGACCGGTCGTGATGCTGCGGTGCCCAGCTACTTCCTGGTCGTCGGCCTTGAAGTGCTGAAGCGTGTGCACGTCGTCCAGGGCGGTGTTACGGCCCCCGCAAGGCCATGCCGGTGTCGTAGGTGAGGAGGCGGACGCGGCGGCCAGCCAAGGTCTAGACGGTCGCCGTGCGGTCGACGATCTCATCATCGGTGATCGGTAGCCGGGTGTGCCCCGGCGGGTCGAGGACGACGTCCAGGGTGGTCCGGCCACGCGGGATGCCGCCGCTGTCGACCCGTGAGTAGTCCCGGTCGCGCAACAGACCTGAGATATCTCGTGAAGCTGTCAGTGCTTGATTCTCAGGGCCACATGTCAGTTGTTTCTCACCGAGTGCCAGTCTCGCGGGTCGGGTCTATCGACGACCTCAGCGGGCCTGACCTCCCACGGGCTCGGGGCAACTGGCGGATGTTGTTCGAGCGCGACTGAAGTGCGTGCGGGACGAAGGAACTCCTGTTAGCCTCAGAGCCGCAGGAGGCCCAATGGGTTCCCGCGCCCGCCTTGGGGCCCGCTTATGCGGGCCCTTCGTGCACTTGGCGCCCTATTTCCAACATCACAGCTCGGGCAGAACGGCGTGGCCTACGGTCATAGCCCCAGGCGAGCCGGGCGGCCGACCCGGCGCGCAGGCCGCGGGATCACCCCCGTCACCACAGCGCCGCACTGCGCGCAGCGGCCACCGTGACGTTCCGTTACGGCGAGCCGGCACCGACCGTATGGCGCATCCGCTTCTAGCCGAGATGAGTGCGCCGGCCCGCGCCCATGCCAGCTTTTCGGGTGGCGTGGCGAAGGCGAGCACGACCATAATCCGACCGTGACAAGTCCGGTGGTCGACTGGTCGCCTGCGGACCATCCCGAGGCGATTGCGGTCTCGGAGATCCAGTGGTGGCAGCGTGCAGCAGAGCTTGCCCTCTTGCGCATGCGGGATTCCGACGACCACCGGATCTCCTGGTTCAGCTCGCGTCAGATTGACGCGCGCCAGCTCATCTTGGCTCTGCGGCAACTTCTCGGCGCTGTCGCACTCGTGGACGGCCGACTGCAGGAGCTCGGTCTCGATCAGGCTCAGCACGCTCTCACGCAAGCGAAGAACGAATACGAGCAAGCCTTGCCGGGACTGACCGAGGTGCGAAATGCTCTGATGCATTTCGAGGCTTGGGCGCTCGGGGCTGGCCACGGCCCGCAGAAGCGGCGCATCGCCGCGGGCGCTCCGGCGCGTCAGGTTGCGAGTGAGTTCTGGGGGTTCGCATACGAGCCCGACACCGAGACAATCTCCCTCGGCCCGTACACCATCTCCGTAAATGCTGTCACCGGCGCCGTCGCTCGACTCGTGGATGCCGTGGATGTGGCTGCCCGGACAGTTGACCGCCGCAACGCGGTCGATTTGGGCGCCGACGTCAAGAAGGCTCTGACCGCTGGAGGGATCTCGACGGATGAGGGACCATCGTTTCCAAGGCTGATTGTAGGCAGTGACAACAGGCTTCGGCTGTCGCTGAACTCAGACGGAAACGCCGACGAAGTCGATCGTCATGCACTGGCGAACCGTGTCGTCAGAACTCTCCGCGCGGCAAACTTCAAGGTCATCTGGCCCGAGATGCCCAACGATTATGATGTGGCCGGCCCGTTGGCTCGTGGGGTGGCCCTCTTTTGCGAGAGAGGTTCCAACTGAGCCGGCCGACGGGCAATTCGTCGTGTCTGCGAGCCGCAACTGAGTGACCCGGCCGCTTCCGATTCTTCCGGCCGCAAAGCGAGCCCGCTGGTTCCATCTTTCAGTTTCGCCTTTCGGGCTTTCCTACGCGGCTGGTGGAAATGTCACACCCATCGCCTATCGTGGCCGGATGACTAAGCAGGAGATCGTGGTCGCATTCGCCCCGCACGGCCGGCACCCGGTTGGGAGCATCTGGCGTTTCACCGCCCAGAAGACCGACTTCTATCTGAAGGCCGTTGGGCGGCGGAACTCGCTGTTCCACCTGTCCGCCCACGGTCCGAACGAGCAGCATCCCAGCGGCCACCGCTTTCACCTCAAGGTGGACCAAGCAGCCATGACCAGGCGCGAGCGGTCGGGCGACTTCGTTATACACAGCGTGCCGGACGCGGGGCATCCGGTGACCGGTGAAGAACTGGCCCCCGGAGTGTTCCGTGTTGCGCGAATCCGTTGGCAGCGGGAGCTGCAGGACGGGCCATTCCGAGAGTACGCAGCCTACCGCGGGACGCTGCCGGAAATCACCGACACCCGGGCCGGTCGGGTATTGCAGAGACCGCTCGAGGTCGGCGATGCGGCCGACCTCGACGTGGTGATCTCCTACGATAAGGAGCATTGGCTGGAGGGCGAGAAGTCGTTCGAGGACAACGCCCGGCTGGGCCCGCTCCGCAACGACGCCGGTATGTACCTGACCGTAGTGTCGTACCACCGGACCGAAGGCGAGCGTCCGACCCCGCAAGAGCTGACCGTTCCGTCGCCCAGCCTCGGAGAAACCCCCATCCCCATGCTTTGCGTCGGTCCAGACGACGCCGGCACCATGTACTGGTTCGTGGAACAAATGACATCCCGCGAGTTCCTCGAAAGTTGAGGCGTTATGGCAAACCGATCAACACGTCAAGATCTAGCGTACTGATCTGCCGCAGATTTGGTCGCTTCGGCTCGTCGGTGAAGGTCCTTCTTTCCCGCGTCCTCATCCCCCGGCATTACCGGTTCTAAGCGGGGAGACGTTCCCTCTGGTTCAGGAAGGCGCTCACTGCTTCTGGACGCGATGCAGGTAGCGGTAGGCGGAAGGGTTTCCAACGCTGCCGCTGTGGTCGTAGCGGGTCTGATTTGTCGCTACATTCACGGCGATGTTGCCCAGTACGGTCAGCACCGACGCCGAAAGCGCCGTCTCAGGCAGGCCAGCTGCGACCCCGACGGCGGTCGTGGCCACCGTGACGTCCACCGACTGCTTGACCAGCGTCAGCTTGTGTGCCCGCGCCGCTCTGTGGAGATCACCGACGGCCTCCTCGATCTCGTACTTGACCCGCAGGAAGGCGTCCTCCGGGTGGACATTCCCGCAAGCTGTGCAGCAGATCCTGGACCGTCACCATCAAGCGCACCCGCTCCTCGGCGTATTTCTCTCGGAACGCGACGAGATCGCCAATTCTGATGTCGCCCTCGGGCACCGGCAAGACCGCGCCGATGTCGACTTTCCAGCCGGCGGCGTTCTCCTGGCCGGGGATCGGATCGGTGCCCAGCCGGTGAGCGGATGGCACGTCGGTGTGTGGGTGCAGCCCGAGAGGTCCCTGACCGCCGAAGCGGGCGTTGCGGTTAGCGGCGATTTGGTCGGCAATGATGCTCACGACGAGGTGCATCAATGCGGGCGAGCCCACCAGACGGTTCGGCGAGTCTGGATGCCGGTACACCAGTTCACGGCGGAGCAAATTCCGCACGACGCTACGGTGCAGCTTGTCGACATGCAAGGTCCGGGCGTGCCCGTCGGGCGCATTGTGCGGCGGGATCAAGTCGTCCAGCGGGATCTGCGCGAGCGCGAAGTCGAGCTCCGGCTCGATGACGGCGAGCGGAACCGGCTCGTAGGCGTCATACGGCTCGATCGGGCGATACAGGTCGGTGGCAAGGAGCTCCCGCATTGCCGGACTCATCCGCAGTCGCCATCCGGGCGCGACCACGGTGCTCAGATTGTCCCAATACAGAACCGCCTGGTTGATGACCTGGCTGGGCGCGTCCGCGAACGGGTAGTAGAGCATGCCGGGCACGGATGCCTCCCTAGCAGTCGGCGTATCCGATCGGATGCGCTCACATCCGGGGTGTTCCTGTACTGGTGCGCGGAGCGATGTATCGAACCGCTCCGCGTGCGGCGGATGGACGTGAGCCGTTCGTGCGCTGGCCGCAGGAGATGCGCCGGTTCAAACCGTTGACGGCGGGTCTGAATCGACCCAGATCCTGGTGCCAGAACTCGCGACCATCCCAGAGCCACCGGAATCTGACCACGTCAGCGCCCAGCCCCGCAATGACGTCAACGACCGGCGTCCGTCTGCACCACCAGGTCGTCCGCGAACAAGTCCGCGTTGACCATGACCTGGCGGCGCTGAGCATTCAGGATCCGTACCCGCAACTCCTCAGATACCTCCACAACGAACAGCTCGACGCCGAACTCCGCAGCCGCCCGGGCGAGCCAGCCCGAGATCGAGTCGCGTGCCTCATGACTCGCGAACGCGATGATCGTCCGGGTCCTCTCCCAGCCGGGCTCCCGCTTGAGCAGAGCCAGCTTGAGCACATCCTGCGCGATCTTCTTCGGCTGCGCACCCTTCAACCTGCCCTGCCGGGCATACGCCTCGACGACCACACCCATGTCCGATGTCGCCGCATCCACCTCGACGAACACACCACCAGACAGAGCAATTCTCTCCGGCTTGGCCAGGACCACACCCAGAGACGCGGCAAGCCCCGCGAGGATCTCCTCTTCAGCCTGACGCTGCGTATGCGAGTCACTCTGATGCGAAGCACCCTCGGGCATGCTGCCGAGCATACGGCCACCAAGTAGCGCAACGGCACAAGCCAGCTTGTATCGGAACCGGTCGGGTGCACCTGCCCTCGGCGCTGTCCGGTGGGCAGCGTGGTCGTCGAGCGTGCCTTCGCCGACGCCCTCGGCATCCACGTCGACGACACGGTCAACATCGACGGCCATCCGCTGCTCGTGATCGGGACCGCGGTCACCGCCGCGAGAGCGACGTATCCGTACGCCGGGTGGCACTACCCGGGCAGCGTCTTGGTCGAGCGCGGCGGCCTGGTCTGGGTCGACCGCGGCGACATGGCCACGCTCGCGGGCGGCCAGCCGCTGTCGTACACCCTCAACCTTAAACTCGCCGACCCGGCGGCCAGCACCACCTACGCCGGACGCTCTTGTACTTGCTCACCCGAGCCTTGATTACGCGCATCCGTCCACCCTCGATCGATTTTCATGTTTGACGTCCGTGAAGGGTTAGGGGGCGACACCGACACCCCCGTCGTCTACTGCCTGCTCAGCGGGGCAGCCCGCCGATGAACGTCCATGATCAGCGGCGGCGGCGGGAAGAGTCGGCCCGGCGAGGGCCCGGCACCGGCCACCCCGCGCGGGCGACGGGCATTGGCCGCCCGGTGGTAAGGGCCGCTACCGCCGGTGCAAGGCCTGCTGGTCGTCACGCGCCCACTGCTGGACGTCGGCCCACGACAGACGCAGCGCGCCCTGGCTGGTGACGATCTGCTGCCAGAGCTGACTGTGTGGGCGGCCCCGGTTGTCGTCGGTTTGTGCGGAGAGCTGCTGGATCCAGCTCTCGTGGGTGGCGGCTGTCCAGTCGCCCAGCGCGCACCGCACGAGGGCTTGGTACAGCACGGCCGGGGAGTTGCCGTCGTACCCGAAGGTGTATCGCGGCTCGTCGCCGGGGTTGGGCACCGGCTGCGGCGCCAGCAGTGTCCCATCGGGGCCGGGGGTCACCGCGAACAGGCCGGTGCCGGAGTAGGTCTCGTCGGCGGCGATGACGGTCTGCGCCGTCCAACCGGCCGGCGGCATGCCGGTCGGCCACTCGACGAGCAGGTGGTCGGCGATGCCCGCAACACCGGCGGTGAGGTGCGCGACGAGGCGTCCCTCCGGGTCGCGGTAGAGACCGACCAGGCGCTCACGAGCGCCGTCGAGCATCTGGTGGTGAGCGATGGCGGCGTCGGTGGCGTCCTCGGTGAGAAGGCGGACCAGCCGGCGGGTGGGGCGTTCCGGGTCGCCGTGTGCGTCGGCCGGGGTCAGTCGGGTGAGGTGCCGGCGGTACTCGTCGTGGATCGGGCCGTGGGCGTCGGGCCAGCTGTAGGTGACGCAGAAGGTGTAGACCCGCTCGGGTTGGGTGGCGGCGAGCCGGCCGCGTAGCAGCAGGATCGCCTGACGCAGGGCGCCGCCGTATGGGTCGCCGGGCCGCCACGGCAGGTCGGCCTCGACCTGCGCGAGCCGGTCGAGTTCGTCGGCAGCGGCCTCGGGGTCGAGGTCGCGGCCGGCGGCGACGGCGGCGCGTTGCTCCGCCACGGCGGGCCAGGTAGGTGGCTGGGGTGCGGCGGCGAGGTACCAGCCGTCGCCGGTGGTGGGGTGGGTCAGTGCGGTGCTGACGTCGCGATGCACGGCGCGCGTCTCGCGGGCGAGCAGGGCGAAGGCCTGCGGATAGGTGGTGTGCACGGAGTGCTCCAGCGCGGCGGTGAGCCGGGCGACGGCGGTGGGCCACTCGGTGATGGTGTCGGGGATGGGCAGCGGGCGCGGCTGGTCGAGCAGCCGGACGGTACGCATGATCTCCGGGGTGGTGGTGCCGGCCCACCACAGCGGCACGGGCCGGCCCAGCACCCGGGCGACTTCGGAGGCGAACACGGAGCCGGCGTACTCCGGCGCGTCCGGGCGGCGCTGCCGGCCGATGACGGGTTGCCGCAAGGCGGCCACCGGCTCGCGCTGGGGCAGGAAGCGGCGCAGCATCGCGGGCAGCGCGGCCGGCGCGGGATCCGGCGCAGGGTCGGGCTGCTCCGGCATCCGCCACAGCTCCAGGTGCGGGTAGGGTCCGCCGGATCTGGGGTCGAGCAGGAAGGGCTGCACGACGACGGCGCCGGGGCGGCGGTCCGGGTCGAGGCGCGCGATGGCGGCTTCGGCGATGGTGTCGCGGCTGACGTCCTGCCCGACGTAGCCGACGGCGTAGATGACCGGCTGGCCAGCGCCGTCGAAGATGGCCACCGCGGCGGTGTGCCCGCGGGGCAGGTCGATGTCGCCGGACCAGATCACCTCGGCGGGCTCGGTCTCGTCGGGCCAGCCGAACGGCCACACCGCGTCGTCGGGCACCGTCCGGCCGGTGGCGCGCAGCCACCGGTCGATGGTGGCGGTGGTCCACACGTCGGCGCCGTCGGGGTCGACGCCATCGGGTGCCGGTAGCCGGCGCTCGCCGTGCAGTACCCGCAGCCGCTGGGCGCTCATCCGCGCCCGGCGGGCGAACTGCGCCAGGGTGTGCGAACGGGAACGTGTCACTGTCATGCCTCAACCCTCCTGTTGCGAAGAAGGTAACAGTCTAGTCGGGACACGCCAACCACGCCACGCTCGGCGGGCAACACGGCGGTGTCAATCACCTCCCTTCCACGCTCCGCCTCACCCTCTGGCGGCCGGTGGACGAGCTGCCAAAGTTAGGTCCAAGAACGGAGGATTCCCGGGCTTACTCACTGGAAGGTGTTACCCCTACCTGCGAACGGTGGGGTCACGTCGTTCCGGTGCCCCAAAACCGCGCCACGCCCACGAGAACGACGGTAGCCCCCGGCGTCGCCATAGGTGTCTAATGTGTTGCCCTGCCCCACAGGCCCAGCCGGTCCCCTGCGTCGAGGCAGACGGGGAGCCCGACGGCCTGTGCCCCGGCGATGGCCTTCGTGCTTCCGTACGGGGTTCAGCCTGCCCGTGCCGGACCTGCCCCTGGCGCCTCGACACCGGCGGCCGGGTGCCGTGCCGCAACCTGAGCGAGTACGCCGCCGGCACCGTCCCCGGCGAGCCGGGCTTCGGCGTCGACGAGCCGGACGACCCGCACGCGGCGCTCGGGCTGCTCTTCGCCTGCCACAGCACCGCCGAGGCCGACGTGGACACCCTCTGCGCCGGACACCTGGCCGTCGTCGGGCACGCCCACCCGCTGGTGCGACTCGGCGCCGCTCTGGGCCTCATCGACCCGGCCGTGCTCGACGCCGGCCGCGGCTGGCCGGGTCTGCACGCCAGCTACGAGGACATGCTCGCCGCCACCGACACCCGCCCGGAGACGCCGTGAATCCCACCGCCAGCACCGACCTCATGACCCCGGCCACCGTGGACAACCGGCGCCGGGTGCGCCTGCCGGCCGGACTCGCCGACGCGGCCGGCCTGCATCCCGGCGCCGTCGTCGTGCTGCCCGGCGCGGCCCCGGGTGAACTCGTCCTGGCCACCCCGGCCGCCGCGCTGGCCCGCCTGCGCCGTGACCTCGCCGAGGCCCTGCGGCTGGTCGGCCGCTACCCGACCCTGACCGCCGCGCTCACCGGCCACACCATCGGCCGGGCCGCCGTCCCGCCGGCCGCAGACGGCCCCGCCCCGGCCGCCATCCCGGCCGCCAGGCCCCTCCTGGTCGACACCGCGGTGCTCACCGCGGTACTCGCCGATGGCCGACGCGGTGATCCCGCTGCTGCCCCGGCTGCAGCTGACCGATGCGGTTACCGACGACCTCATCGCCGCCGCGCACGCCGCCGGGCTGCCCGCCCGGCCCGGCAGCTTCCGGGCCATCCTGACCGCCCTGGACGCGCTCGGGGTGCGCAACTACCGCGCCGCCCTGGTCGTGCGGGACTTCGAGCTGCGCACCGCCGGCGTGAACTGCCCGGCCGAACGGGCGGCCCTCGCCCTGGCCGGACACCTCGGCGCGCCGGCGCTGCTCGCCCGCCCGGCCACCGGGCTGCCCGCCGGCGTGAGCGCCATCGACTACCGCCACCTGGCGGCCGTCGGGGCGTCGGCGTGAGCGTGGAGCGGCTGCCCGCCGTCCGGCAGCCGACCGACGTGCTGCACGGCGAGCTCGTCAACGCCGCGGCCACCCCGAGCCGGATCGACCTCACCCGGTGGCTGGCCACCCACCAGCCGGCGGCCGTGGCCGACGTCGGTCTGCTGCACGACCTCGCCGCCGACGTCGCCCGGTTCGCCGAGGCCTCCCGCGCCGCCGGCACCATCCGCAAGTACGACGTCGGCTGGGACGCCCTGCTCGACTGGTGCGCCCGGTTCGGCTTCGACCCCGGCCCGCCCACCCCGATCGAGGTCGTCGCCCTGTACCTGGCCCAGATGGTGCGCGACGACCTGGCGATCTCCACCCAGGACGGTCGGCTGGCCGCAATCCGCGACCGGCACCTCGCCGCCGGGCTACTGCCGCCCACCGACGATCCCCGGTTCCGCCGCATCCGCGACGGGGTGCGCCGCCTGCACGGCCGGCCCGTGGAGGGCAAGGCCGCGGTCACGCTGCCGCTGCTGGCCGCCATGCTCGCCACCCGCCCCACCGGCCGCCGCCCGGCCCTGATGCGCTGCTGGAGCAGCGACGCGACCACCTGGCCGCGCTACGCGACCGGTGCCTGCTGAGCCTCGGCTTCTTCGCCGGCCCGCGCCGCGAAGAACTGGCCGGCCTGCCGGTGGACCACGTGCAGCCGGTCCAGCAAGGACTGCGGCTGCTCATCGCCCGATCCAAGGC
Source organism: Micromonospora sp. NPDC000668 (assembly GCF_042897975.1). Lineage (NCBI taxonomy): Bacteria > Bacillati > Actinomycetota > Actinomycetes > Micromonosporales > Micromonosporaceae > Micromonospora > Micromonospora sp. NPDC000668. The sequence goes on along the minus strand of NZ_JBIAYP010000006.1, from coordinate 482,252 downwards.
CGACCAGACCGGTCGCGGCCGCCACGTCGACCTGCCGGAAGCCCCCGCCGAGCTGGCCGCGATCTGCCCAGTGCGCACCACCGTCGCCTGGCTCGACGCCGCCGGCCGCCGCGAGCACCTGCACCGGCCCGGCCGCCGCCGCACCGGCACGATCCCAATGCTGTCCGGCATCAGCGTCGGCGCCCGGGTCCGCGCCACGGCGTTGAGCGACCGGTACGTCGCCGAGACCGTGAAGCAGGCCGCGCGGGACGCTGGTCAGCCGCCCGAGGTGGTCGACACCCTGGCCGGGCACAGCCTGCGGGCCGGGCTCGCCACCGCCCTCGAAGCCGCTGGCGTACCACAGACGGTCATCGCCCGGATCCTCGGCCACGCCACCGGCACCACCGGCCGCTACATCCGGCACGCCTTCGACGGCGCCGCCCACCACGCCCTGTACGCGTACGCTGCCCGGATCATGGCTGAGTAGTACCAGCCGCACGAAAAGGACGAATCAGGGTCGGTCGGCGCTCACCTGCCAGAGGTGAACTGCGGGCACAGGTCTCACTGCTGATATACTCCCCCGATAGGCTGGCCCTGACTCTGACAATCTCAAGTGGGCCCACTGTGAGGGCTTAGAGGTAATTCGGCAGCCTGCCGAGAAGTTCGGGCATCAACCCCCGCACTGGCACCCTCTGGCGATACGGCCGAACGGTCACGAGCGCGGCTGGCAGCCCGCGAGCGCATCATTATCGCCGACGAGCGCCGGGCCGGCCGATCGGTCCAGTCCATCGCCGAGCAGCTAAAGCGAGCGCCGTCGACGGTCAGCCCGGAGATCAACCGCAACAGCGGCCCGGTAACCGCCGACTACCATCCCTTCGCCGCCCACCCAGCGCGCGGCGGCCCGCCGCCCACGACCCAAGCCGGCCAAGCTGCAAAGCAACATCGAACTACAACTCGTGCCTCGCGTACACGGACCGCTCGCATGATCAGGTCAGGGTTCGGCTTGCCACGCCCGCAACGCCCTGGCCGCCGCTACGGTCTCGGGGTGTTCGTCGCCGAGGAGCCGCGCGGAGTCGGCGACCACCGTCTTGAGGAGGCTGATCGCCTCAGCGGTGCGTCCCGCCTGTCGGTAGGAGGCGGCGAGGTGGGCGCGGGCGGTCAGCGTGTCCGGGTGTTCGTCGCCGAGGAGCCGCGCGGAGTCGGCGACCACCGTCTCGAGGAGGCTGATCGCCTCAGCGGTGCGTCCTGCCTGTCGGTAGGAGGCGGCGAGGTGGGCGCAGGCGTCCAGCGTGTCCGGGTGTTCGTCGCCCAGGAGCCGCTCCCGGTCGGCGACCACCGTCTCGAGGAGGCTGATCGCCTCAGCGGTGCGTCCCGCCTCTCGGTAGGAGACGGCGAGGTTGGCGCGGGCGGTCAGCGTGTCCTGGTGTTCGTCGCCGAGGAGCCGCTCCCGGTCGGTGACGACTCTTTCCTCGATGGTGATCGCCTCGGCGGCGCGTCCCGCCTGCCAGAAGGAGGCGGCGAGGTTGGCGCGGGCAGTCAGCGTGTCCGGGTGTTCGTCGCCGAGGAGCCGCGTGGAGTCGGCGACGACTCCTTCCTCGATGGTGATCGCCTCAGCGGCGCGTCCTGCCTGTCGGTAGGAGGCGGCGAGGTGGGCGCGGGCGTTCAGCGTGTCCGGGTGTTCGTCGCCCAGGAGCCGCTCCCGGTCGGCGACCACCGTCTCGAGGAGGCTGATCGCCTCAGCGGTGCGTCCCGCCTGTCGGTAGGAGACGGCGAGGTTGGCGCGGGCAGTCAGCGTGTCCTGGTGTTCGTCGCCCAGGAGCCGCTCCCGGTCGGCGACGACTCTATCCTCGATGGTGATCGCCTCAGCGGTGCGTCCCGCCTGCCAGAAGGAGGCGGCGAGGTTGGCGCGGGCGTTCAGCGTGTCCGGGTGTTCGTCGCCCAGGAGCCGCTCCCGGTCGGCGACCACCCTCTCAAGGAGGCTGATCGCCTCAGCGGTGCGTCCTGCCTGTCGGTAGGAGACGGCGAGGTTGGCGCGGGCAGTCAGCGTGTCCTGGTGTTCGTCGCCCAGGAGCCGCTCCCGGTCGGCGACCACCGTCTCGAGGAGGCCGATCGCCTCAGCGGTGCGTCCCGCCTGTCGGTAGGAGACGGCGAGGTGGGCGCGGGCGGTCAGCGTGTCCGGGTGTTCGTCGCCGAGGAGCCGCGCGGAGTCGGCGACCACCGTCTCGAGGAGGCTGATCGCCTCAGCGGTGCGTCCCGCCTGTCGGTAGGAGACGGCGAGGTTGGCGCGGGCGTTCAGCGTGTCCGGGTGTTCGTCGCCGAGGAGCCGCTCCCGGTCGGTGACGACTCTTTCCTCGATGGTGATCGCCTCGGCGGCGCGTCCCGCCTGGTAGAAGGAGGCGGCGAGGTGGGCGCGGGCAGTCAGCGTGTCCGGGTGTTCGTCGCCCAGGAGCCGCTCCCGGTCGGCGACCACCCTCTCAAGGAGGCTGATTGCCTCAGCGGCGCGTCCGGCTTCTACGTTCGCAGGATCGGCACCGACCGGGTGCTGCTGGATTGTTAGGGCGGCGCTGTCCATCTCCTCTGGTGCGGCGGGCGGATGTGTATTTTTCAGTGAGGTCAGCATCGCCCGGATCCTGTCGGCCGGCATTGGCTTGAAGAAGTAGTAGCCCTGGGCAGCGGTACACCCCAACGCCTCCAACGCGGCCCGCTGCTCGGCCGTCTCTACTCCCTCGGCCACTACCCGCAGCCCCAACTCGTGGGCGAGCCCGATGCTGGTCCTTACGATCGCCGCCGCCTCCGGTGACTCAGGCATCCGCATCACGAAGGAGCGGTCGACCTTTAGCTCGTCGACCGCAATCCGGGTCAGGAAGGTCAGCGACGAGAAGCCGGTGCCGAAGTCGTCGACGGCGAGCTGCACGCCCATCCCGCGGACCGTGGCCAGCACCTCGTCGATCACCTCCAGCTCGCTCATCAACACCGTCTCGGTTATCTCTAGGACCAACCGGTGCGGCGGCACCTGGTGGCGGCGCAGCGCGTCGGCGATCTCGGCCGGTAGCCGGGAGTCGAGCAAGCTACGGGCCGACAGGTTCACCGAGATCGGCACGTCCAGGCCGTCCCGGGCCCAGTCGGCTGCCACGGCGAGCGCCTTGTCCAGCACGTACCGGGTGAAGGCGCCGAGCTGCTCGCTGTTTTCCACTTGGCGGATGAAGTCGACCGGGCCAAGCCACCCGCGGCGCGGGTGCCGCCAGCGGATCAACGCCTCCACCCCGGTTGGCGCGCCAGTGGACAGATTTAAGATCGGCTGGAAATGCAGTATGAGCTGATCGTTGACGGCGAGCGCCTCGCTTATCTCCGCCAGCAGCGCCAGCTGGTCGGTGCTCGCGGCATCTCGGGCGCTGTCGTACACGGCGACGCTCTCGCCGCTCTCCTTGGCATGGTGCATGGCGATGTCGGCCCGGCGCAGCAGCTCGGTCAGGTCGGCGGTTCCGGCCCCGGCCACCACCACCCCCACCGAGACCTCGACGGATATCCGTACCCCGACCGCCTCGGTCGGTGTGGCCAGCCGCTCGGCGATTTCCCTGGCCTGGCGCAGCGCGTAGGTGACCGGGGCAGTGCGGTCGTCAACCACCGGCACCGAGGTGAGCAGCAGTGCGAACTCGTCGCCACCGAGCCGGCCGAGCAAGTCGCCGGAGCGAGCCAGGGCGGCGAGCTGGTTCGCGGTCAACCGCAGCAACTGGTCCCCGCCGGAGTGCCCGAGGGTATCGTTGACCTCTTTGAGCTGGTTGATGTCCAGCAGCAGCAGCGCCACCGGATGCTCATGGGGGAGCTGCCGCAGCGCGTGGTCGCCCTTGACGAGCATCGCAGCCCGGTTCAGCAGGCCGGTGAGCTGATCATGCACCGCCTCAGACGAGGAGCGCGGTGTCTGCTGCGACTTTGTCGCCGCGACGATCCCTCCGATGGTCCACAGCCTGATCGTGTGGTCGAGGCTCGCCGTTACGACTGCCATCGAATCGTCCGGGAATGTGACGGCTGTCAGCGCTGAGATCGGCCCATGATGGCCAGTCTGTTCGACAAGCAGCGGTGTCCCGCCCGGAGCCCAGACCCTGACCGTGGTGTCGACGCCCGCGCTGGCGAAGGCACCCGCAGGCAATGGCAGCACCGAGTTGACGAACCCCTGATGCGCCGCTAGGACCCGATGTGTGTCGGCCCATGGGTCGCTGACGTGCACCGTGCCGTCATCGCCAGCGCTGAGCACCACCGTTCCGTCTGGAGCTCGCAGGGTGGCGATCGCATTGACCTGCCCGTCGTGCCGGCCGATTCGCCTTGGCGTGCGACCACCACCCCCGAGCGCGTCCGACAGCCATATGCCACCTGCTCGGTCGCCGAACACCAGAAGCCGGACGCCGTGTCGGGCGATCGCGCTGACGGTTAGCACGGCCTCACCATCGGGGTGTTTCATTGCGGGCGCCAGCGGCCGGCCGGTCTCCGGGTCCCAGGCACGGACCGTGGCGTCTTCGCCGCCGGAGATGAGAACCGGGACCTCACCGGAATCGGTCAACGTGGCCAGTGACCATACGGTGCCTCGGTGGCCTGTCAGCGGTCCGCCGAGCAGCGCGCCGGTCGTCACGTCCCACAGCCGGATCGTACGATCGGTCCCGCCGGCGGCGAGGACGGGTCGTTCATGAAGGGTCAGGCAGGTCAGGGCGTAGATCGCACCGGTATGCCCGGTCAACACCCCAGCCGAAGAGCCGTCCATGGGATCCCACAGCCGGATCGTCTTGTCCTCGCCGGCGGATGCGATCAGGACCCGTCCGCCGGGCAGGGGACACACCGCGAGGGCCCTCACCGGACCGTCATGTCCGATGAGGGTGGCGCCTAACCGCCATTCGATGGTTGGGGTCGTCGTAACATGTTCAGCTGACCGAGGTGCCCGGTTCGACCGCTCGCCTGCCGGGTAGAGGCGCTCGAGCGCCGTCGGGCTTAGGAGCGCGAACGCCGTGGACATTGTTCTGGCGGCGCCCGCCGGGTCCGGGACGAGTGCCTTGAAGGCGCTACTGGTGTAACCGGCCTGTCGCTCGATGCTTTCTGACACCTTGAACAGCAGATTCATCGTTGCCGCCGCGTCCGCCCGGCCGAGTCCGTCGAGCAGCACCTCACGAACGCCGGGGAGGAACGCGTACCTGCCCGGCACACCTTGGGTGGGTTTGAGCAAGCCACTGAGAACTACCTCGGCGAGTACGCCCGGATCAGGCTTGCCGAGGACGGCGCGCTGAATGAGTTGCATGAGCGGCACGGCAGGCGTGGTGGTCGCCGCGCAGTGCATCAGCCGTACCGCGGACGGTGAGGCCGCCGACCGGAAGGCGTGGATGAGCTCTGCCGCCGTCTCTTCGGAAGACGGCGGCGAGAGCGAAACGGGCACCGGCCGGCGGTGCACATAGGTGACCGCGGCCGGATCGAGCGCCGCGCCGTTGGCGACCATATTCGCCCAGCCAGCGAGCCAGTCCGGCCGCAGTTCCAGCACTGGTACCACCAACTCGCCCGGGGCCGGACCAGGCAACCCGTCGTACGGGAAAAATCGCGTGTGGCTACTCGGCGCGCACCGCCCGGCCGCCGTCAGGCGGCCGACAGTGACTGGCGCGGCGGTGCGGCCCCACAGACGCTCGGGCAATGGCTGCAGGATGGCGATCGGCCCGTGGCCGGCCAGCCGACGCAGCATGCCGTCGACTTCCCCCGTCCGCCAGGTAGGTCCGCAGCAGTCGCTCATGATGAATGTGACCTGACGCCCGTCTGGTCGAACCAGGGCCGCCGGATTCCGATGGGAAAGGCCGCCTTCCGAAACCAGGACAAGACGGCCTTTGTCGGACCGGTAAAGGTCCCACACAGTGACGTTGCGGAAGATCCCGGATTCGATGAGTGTCTGGCGAAGCTCCGCGCGAAGCTGTTGCCAGACCGCCATGGACGGCGCGACGTCGAACACCAGGGCGAGGTCGAGCCAGCGGCGCGTGCCTGGGCGGAGAACCGGCAGCCAGCTCCGGTGCCGCGGGTCCTGGTCGGCGATGAGATCCGCAGTGGCCGCCTCGTCAACGGCGTACTGGCGCGGGTCCGACACCCGCCGGGCCAGTGGCCTCAGGGCCCGCTGCAATGCAAGCCGATGGCCGAGCGCCGGCGCTGCCGGCGCTAGCAACGGGGTCGCCCGGGTTCCGGTGGTGTCGTCGCCAGCGGGCAGGTGCAGCGGTACGGCGGGCCGGGGGCGAAGGGCCGATGTCGGTTCACCGGGAGCTGCCGACCGATCCGGGGCCCGGCCTATGTCGTCGCCGGCAAATTCGGCGGCCGACCCGCCGTCCGAATTACCGGCCCCGATCGGCGGCAACACCGGGGCACCGACGCGCTCCGCCAGCCAGAGCACCTCCGCCAACTCGCGTGGGCTCGGACTGGCGCCGGTCGCCGATAGCGCCGCCCGTAGCCGATCAGCCCGCATCGGTCTCGGGTGGCTGCGCGGACAGGTAAGGCATCAGAGCGGCGGCCAGCGCCAGGGGGTCCGTCGCGCGGGTAATCTGGGTGAGGTAGATGGCATTGAGAAGCTGATCGGTGGCAAGCTCGCCGGTGCTGCGCCGAACCAGAAACTGATCGATGATGTCAGCGGCGTCGTCAACCAGGTCCGGTAGATGCGCGGCGATGATCCGATTCAGCTCCGCGCCGGTAGGCTGCGGGATCGCGACGGTGATACACCGTCGCAGGAAGGCGGGCGGGAATTCTCGTTCACCATTGCTCGTCATAATTACCAGTGGGAAGGCGCGGCAGGTGACCCGGCCGTCGGTGATCGTGACTCGCGATGTGCCGCCGGCGTCCAGCACCTGGGCGGTAGGGGTAGTGGCCCGAACTAACTCGGGGATCTCGTAGCTGCCGTCCTCGAAGATCGTCAGCAGGTCATTCGGCAGATCGAGGTCGCTCTTGTCGATCTCATCGATGAGCAGCACACGCGGCCGCGCGGACGGCAGCATGGCCGTGCCGAGCGGCCCAAGGCGGAGATATCGGCCAATGTCCTCCTCGTCACTGGCGCGACGACCGGCATCCTGCAACCGGCTCAGCGGGTCGTACTGGTACAGCCCGTCCCGGAGGCTCACCTGGCTACTTATCGACCAGCGCAGCAACGGGCCCAGGGACAGCTCGTGGGCCACGGCATACGCCAGTGTGGTCTTGCCCGTGCCGGGCGGCCCGGTCACCAGCAGCGGCCGGCGGAGATAAAGCGCCGCGTTGACCTGCTGCACGATCTGAGGGTCGGGCCGATACGTGGTCGCCCTGACCACATTGGCATGCGCAGTCGACGGCGGCGGAGAGTCCATCACAGGCCCGCCATCAAACACCCGCCACGGCGGCGGCGCGGGCAGCTTCCTGATGCTGTCGTGCGGCACACCCGTGCCCTTGTAGATTGCCCAATTCTCCAACATTGCCGCCTCACTCCCCGCGGGCCATCTGCAACGGCGGTGTCACCGGATGCTGGGAGGGAGGATCCCACAGCAGAGTGACCCCATGTCCGTGATGGTTTTCGTCGCCGGCTTCGCCGGCCTCCGTCCGCAGTCGTCGCAACACCTCCGGCAGCTCCACCAGTGAGCCCGAGTTCCCCAACGCGGTCATTTGCTCAGCCATTTTGGAGCGGAACTGGCTGCCCGTGCAGTTCTCCGCGGCGCCGTTCCCCTCGGTGTGCTCGGTGCAAGCCTCGCGGCGCCAGAGCATGACGGGCAGCCCACTGTCAAAGGCTGCCCGCAGCGCGGGGTGCGTAGCTACTGGCTCCGGCGCCGCGGCCAAGGCGAGGACGGCCCGTTCAGTGTGCCGGGCGAGCGCGGCCGCCAACTTTGACGCATCCACGGCATCGCGGCATCCGATCCAATGCACGACATCGTCGCAGCCGCTCCCGCACAGGGCCAACCAGCGGCGGCTGTGGTCCCAGTCTGGCGCCTGCTGCTGAAACCGGGCTAGGTCTCGCACGGTGACCGGATGACGCCAGCCGATCCGTACCACGCTGCCCGGTCCAAGCGTCCAGTCGTCCACTGGCAGGGACAGCAGCCCGCGTGGCAGGACGAACTCGACCGCCACTTGCGGACCGCTCGGCACGTGCCGAGCGATCACCTGCGGGACCAACTCTTGCACACGCGTACGGAGCCTGCCGCGAGATACGACCTCGTGACACAACTCAGCCAGTGGCTCACCGGCACGCCGCAATCGGATGCTCAACAGCAGGTTCCGCTGCCCCGAGCCGCTGCGGGACACACATACGGATACAGTAATTGTCTGCTCGGCTGCCGGCGGCTTTAGCGCCTGGTCATTCGGCGGACTGATGAGGCTACGACGGAATAGGTCGAGCACGGACCGAATCCGAGCAGGGTCGGTCCCATCCAGATAGAGCCCTTCGGCCAGATATGCCGCGACCTCGTACGCCGATCCTGCCGCTGCCAGTGCGGCCGGCTCCGGCTCCGGGCCGCGCTCATCTTCCGTAGCCCGGCGGGCAGCCGTGCGCGCGAGGTCGACCGGCATCCCGGCAAGCGCCCGGCGCAACTCGGTGTGGTCCGACGGTGCCAGGGGCCCCAGGGGAAGCAGATCCATCAGCGGCGGCCAGTAGTACTTCAGCCGCACCGTGGGAAGCATATGCCCCAGTCGGTCGGCCCGGTCGGCTGAGGTGATCATCCCGACGACCTCACCGCTGCTGGGCAGAGCAACGGCGGCACCGCTATACCCCTTGCCTACCACGGGGCCGAAAGCGGCTTGACTCTGCAGTTGCACCCATTCACCGTCGATGAGGAACCGGGCGGTGGTGGCCCGCACCGCGGCGATCCTCCCGTAGCCATCGCCTGTCGCTGGGAAGCCGAGAACTACCAAGTCTCGCGGCAGGTCCAACGCGTTGCCGGCGGCGAACCGAGCCGGCGCTACCGGCACGGGCTCACGCAATCGGAGTACTGCGACGTCGCCCTGGCCGTCGCCGCTTGGTTGCCACGTCCCGACGAATTCGACGGTGGCGGACAGCTTGCCGAGGTCTGGCCTGGCGGGCAGCTCTACGGTCGGCTCCGTCATGCCGTACACCACGTGTGCCGCAGTCATCACGTGCTCCGGCGTGATGACGAAACCGGAGCCACCTCCTCGCGGGCGGCCAGCGTCGAATACTCGCGCCGGCCAATGTTCACCGCTCATCCGCCTGCGCGCCCTTGGACGCTATCTGCCTCACGCGGATCGCCCTCGTCCCCGCGGGTCGCCTGGCGTTGCCAGCACAACTTCACCGTGAAGTGACCTTCAACCGCGGACTTCGCCAGGATGGCGCCAGCCTCCGCATTGAGCTTGACGCCAAACTCCAGCTCAATCCCGTCCGGCCGCAAGCTGCCGTCGCGGAACACGCCTAGGGCGCTCTCCGCGGCATCCCGTACGTCCTGCAGTGCGCCCTCCAGCTTCCGCCCGGCATCGGCGACGATCCCTTCCCGGGCCACCCGCTCAAAACCCGGCTCGCCCTCTGCGACCTCCACCACGACCGACCCAGACGCCGTTTCGAAGCGCATCAGTTCGTTCATAGCCGTCACCTCGGAGTTAGTGCGAGCATCGACCCGGATAGCCGCTGAAAGCAGAGTGCGACGGTACTCGCAACGGTTGCCCGTCCGCCATAGCCCTCATGCATTTTCTCGAGTCGTATGTCCGTCAGTGTTAGTCAAGCGTTCTCTCATGCCGCGATCCGTCCAACGGCTCGCGGTCGGTCCATCGCTGAAGGCCCTGGCCAGCCGAGGACACGAGCGCCGGTCGGCAGGCAGGCACGGCCGTCCCAGGCCTGATGCGAAGATTGGACGTCTCCTGCTCCGCCCGGCAGCCGGAGCACCGGCGAGTTTCGGCGAAGGACTGACGATGATGGCCTACCTGGACGAGACGGACGGCGCAGACCGCACCGAAGCACTCCTGTGGGCTGCCCCTACAGGACCGCTTCCCGCGCCACCGATCGACACCAAGGCTCAGGTGCTGCCCATCGGTGACCTGCACTGGCCGGACGCCGAGCGCCTGTTCCTGAAGCTGCTGAATACGGTCCGGCCGGTTCAGTATGCCAAGCTCTTCGGCGTTCCGGGTCAGGCCCAAGGCGGGATCGACGCCTACGCCCGGCTCCCACTGGATTTGACAAATGGTGAAGCCGGCGGCCGAGACTACATCGCCCTGCAATCTCGGCGGGTCCAGTCGTTGACGGCAGCCAGAATCGAGAAGGCTGTTGACGACTTGCTGAAGGGCGAGTGGGCCACGAAGACGGCCGCGTTCTATTTCGCCACCTCGTTCGACCTGCAGGCTACGACGCTGGACGCCGCGATCCGCCAGCAGACCGAACGGCTGTCCAGGCTCGGGATCACCTTCGTTCCATGGGGTGTGCAGGAGGTCTCCGCGCTGCTGAAGGATCATCCTCGCATCGTCGACGACTTCTTTGGCCGGCCGTGGGTCGAGCGTTTCTGCGGGCTGGAGGCAGCCCAAGCCGTGGCCAACAACCTGTCTTATCAGGACAGCAGAGACCTACGGGCCGGGCTACGTGACCTCTATCGGGCGGTCTTCAATGCCCAGGGCGGAGTCCACCCGGCTGAAAGCACCGAGTCCGACCACGAGTTCGTGATCTTGGATGTGGCCCCTAGCCTTCAGCAGTCCACCGTTCTCGAGACCGAACGGCCCGAGGCGACCGATGAGGGTCAGCACCCTAGGCAAGGTCCGGTCGACGGACACACCTACATCGCCTCCCGGCTGGGTGCCCGCCGGCAGTCGTTCAGATCCGCCCGCCACTTGCTCCACCGCACAACCGGATCCGCGCCGGCCGCGGTCGGCTCTGTCGGCGCCGACGAGTGGCTGGCCGCAGCCAAGTACCGGCTGCTCATCGGCCGTCCGGGAGCGGGTAAGTCCAGCCTCCTGCGGTTCGTGGCAACGGACCTGCTCTCGTACGAGCCACAATCGATCGCGCTGCAGCGGGAGCACGCCACCGACCTACCGATCTGGCTGCCGTTCGGGTTCCTGTGCCGGCACTTGGAAGCATCGACGGAGAACTCGCTCGTCTCGGCTGCCGAAGCCTGGCTGAAGTCGCAGAGCGCCGTGTACCTGTGGCCGCTGGTCCAGCGCGCCCTGCGAGACGATCGCCTGCTACTACTCGTCGACGGCGTCGACGAGTGGAGCGACGTCGGTGCAGCCGAACGTGCCCTCGGGATTCTGGAGGCGTTCCTCGTGCGTACCAACGCCTCAGCGGTCCTCTCTACGCGCCCGTACGCGGTCGACCGGCTCAACTGGCGGCTCCCGTGGGCGCACGCGGAGATCACACCGCTGACTGACGGTCAGCGCCGTACGATCGCCGCCGGGATCCTCCTGACGGCCGGACAGGCGGAAGCCGTCCCGGCCGGCCGATCGACGTGGGGCGCAGGGGTAGAGCCTTTCCTCAACCATCTCGCGGCGATCCCGGAACTCTCCGCACTCTCCCGGTCCCCCCTATTCCTGACGTTGCTGGCCGCGACATGGCAGGGCGAGCCTCTGCCGCGGCAGCGGTTCAAGATCTACGCCCGGCTCGTCGAGTTGCTTATCGAGAAGCATCCTCAGATGCGGCAGCGGGCCTCCCACGCCGACGGAGGGCCACTTACAGCCGCCGAGGTGACCACGCTGTTCGCCGCCGTGGCCTACCGCCTTCGCGTCAAGGACCCCGCCGGCGCCGTCACTAAGCCGGAGATGCGCAAGCTCATCGTCGAGTCGATGACCGACGACGAGGTCCTCGGCTACGAGCAACCCGCCGCCCGCAAGATTGCCGATGCGGTCCTCGCCATGGCGGAAGACGAGTTCGGCCTCATCGTGTCGCACGGCGCAGGCGCCTTCGGCTTCCTGCACCGAGTCGTGCTCGACCACATGGCCGGCCAGTACCTCGCCACGCTGCCCGCCGACGAGCAGGTCGAAGCCGTGCGGCGGTTCGTCCACGACCCGGCCTGGCGCGACGTGCTCGTTGCATTACTGACCGCACAGGTCAGTTATCACGCCACCGAACTGCTGCTCACTGCGGCGCTCGGCGTCGGTGACGGGCCGTGGGCAGACGTCGACGGGTACGATCTGCTGGCTGAAGCGCTCGCCGCAGGCGTCAGGCTCACCCCGAAATCTCAGATCACGTACGCGAACCGCCTCGTCGAACGCGTCGAGACCCATCCGTCGCTGCGCCACCGGGCGAACCTCATCACCGCGCTCGTCGGCACGCTCGCGAGCCACTCCGCCTGCAGTCACCTGCTCCCGATCGTGAAACGGTGGCTCACCGCGCCTCGCCCCGACCCGTCACCGACTATGTGGGGGCTACGAGATCTCGACGTCACTGACGATGTCACCGCCGGGTACCTGTTTTGGGGTATCCGGCACCCCGAGGACAACGTGAAGGTCAACGCCGCACTGGCCATCGCACACCGGCTCGGCGGTCAGCCACACATCGCCGACCGGCTCGTGGCGTTCACCGAGACCGGGCCTTCCTCGGCAACGCAGGCCGCAGCCATCCTCGCCCTCGGCAACGGCTGGGCCGAGGCACCCGAACACTCCCGCTTGATCGACTGGGCCCGCCGCCAGCCGTCCACACCACTGCGGCTGGTCGGCCTGCACCTGCTGCAACGCGGCACCGCGCACGGTGACGCCGCGCTCTTCCGGCCAGAAGAACGTGACTGGCTGCTGTCACTGCTCCGCCAGGAGGAATATCTCCGCGGGCCGTGGCCGACAGCAGACCTCGTCAACATCGCCGCCACCGGCGACGCGCAGGCGGCCGACTTCGCGCTGGAAACCTTGACGACGAACGGACGCACCGGAGGCGACCGATGGCTCGCCTGGACCCTTGCCTGCAACGCCTTCGCCGACGACAGCCGCTTCAAGGAGTGGGTGGCGGCGGAGCTCGCCGAGCCGGAGGCACGGGGCTTGACTTTGTACGACCCCGGCATGATTCCCCAGCAGTGGCGTGACGATCCGGCATTCGCCCAGGCACTCCGCCCCTACGTGGACGCCACGCTAAACAAGCCGATGGCGTACCGCGTCGCCGGTCTCGCCACGGCGATGCCACCCGACGATGCCCGAACGGTGCTGCTACGCGGCCTGGACGCCTGGCGACCCTACGCCGCAGCACGCACGCTGGTCGAGCAGTACGCAGACGACGAGCAGGTCCGTCCAACCCTCACCAGCCGCCTTTACGGTGAGTACGCGCGCGCCGCGCCCATGGCCGGCGTTGCCATCGACGTGCTCGGCCCGAAAGAGGGCTTCGCCGTCCTGGTGTCCCTCCTACGCCAGCCAGATGAACGTGGGCGCACGGAAGAACAGGTCATCGTCGCCGAGGCGACAGCCGAAGCCTGGAAGCGGCTTGAGGACACCGCCCGGGACCCAGGAGCCGAAGGCGAAGCCGCGCGGGACGTGCTCGCCAGCTACGACCCGGCCGAGCTGGCGGCGCTGTGCACGGCCGTGAACCCCCACCACCTGATGTGGCACGTCCCAGCCGTCATCACCGCCTGGCCCGGACAACCAGCGGTCCAGGAGTTCGCCGACAAGCTCATCCACGACCCCCAGCCCATCACCTCAGGCATTCCGGACACCATCCCGGTCGCAATTCTCAGGGCGTACTGCCGCAGGACCGACGAACCCTCCCGCCGAATCCTCGACAAGACCCTCAACCTGCTCAAGCACATCGAACCAGAGCTGCGCGAAGTCCTGGCCTTCGAACTGGCCCGCAGCTCGCTCGCCGCGAACGACCTCATCGACGTCATGGGCGAGTGGAGGAACGAACCCGACACCGAGGTTCGCCGCAACGCCTTCATCGGGCTCATCCAAGCAATCCAACGTCACCAGCAAACCCACGACGACGTAGCAGGCGCCGACACGCTGACCGCCGAAATGGCATGGCTCCGCAAGGAGATCAAGAACGACCTGTGCGCCTACGGCCCCGAACTCGAAGAACGTCGCCAACTGGCGTGGATCGGCATGCTCATGCTCGGGGACCTCACGCTCAGCGACGGCATCCAAGAGACTATCGGCCACGAAGGGCAGGTGCCTGGCGTCAAGCTCGATGTGCTCTACGACGGTGACGTAGACCATATCCTCGCCGACCTGGTCGGCGAGAACTGGGAACGGTTGCAGGTCCACTTCGGTGATGAGCTCTTCGCGCGCCTGAACAGCACGTCCGACCGACAGCGTCGAACCGCCAGCGAGCAACGCCACCACGTCATGTCAGCGCTGGCGACCGTCGCTTCCCGGTACCCCGCCATCGCGCAGATGCTCCGCGGCGAAGCCGACGCCGATGCCGCACTACGGGAGGATCGGCGCTTCCTCCTGTGGGCCAAGGAGGAGAACAGGGGCGACGAAGGAGTCCTCCGGGCGCTCGTGGCCAACCTCGGCGGAACGGTACACGGGCGGCAGGACCAGGTCGTCGACTCACTGCTGGACCGAGACAGCTGGAGTGTGCCCGATGAGGCATTCAAGGCCATCCTCACGGAAGACGCGATCGACACGGGGTCCGGCCTCGTCTACGTCAGCGACACGCTAGCCACGTACGCTCAGCTGTTTCCGGCGGACGCCGTATCCATCGCCGCCCTCCGTGACCTCGAATCGTGGTTCCGAACCGACCGCGCGACTCGCGAACGCCGCGATTGGGACGACCTCCTCGCCATCGCGTTCGCCACAGTTGACCCGCAAGGTCTGCCCGCCATCGTGACCCGCGCCCACACCCGCATCCGCATGGGCACGTCCGACCGGTACCTGCCCATGTTCACCAAGCCGCTCATGCGGCGGCTACGAGTAGACGTTGACGCCGTCGAAGCGTTCAGGGCCGCGCTGCGTGAACCGATGAGCATCCGTGAGGACAGCCCGATCTTCGAGACCTCCTGGGACCCAATTTCCGACGTGTGTCCCGACCTGCAACCGCTACAACGCACGTACCTCTTCGCCGTCGTTCTACGCCATGCGGGCGCCTTACCTCAGCAGGATGCGACCGTGGCCACCCGCGTCCTCGCATCCGCGTCACCTGACACCGTCGTGCACAATCCGTTCACCAACCATGAAGGCCCGCTCCGCCTAGCCGCATTGGACCTCACCGCTCACTGACAAGGCCATCCTGGTTCGAGGCTTCTGGGACACCGTTGCCGGGGTTGACGTGGCAAACCCTGATGTCCTCGCCGGCACGGCTGGGCCGCGCTGGACCTGACGGCACGTGGGAACCGGACGGCGATCCAAGGCTTTACGCCTGGTAGGCATCCGGCCAGCGCCAAGCCACCATTCTATTATCATGCCCCGATACGGATCGCCGAGATGGAGAGCCACACATACCGCCCTTGCGGGAGCAGCAGGACCGGTAGCCGTCGGCGGCGACGCGGCTCGGCCAACACCCCCCGACAGGCTGAGGCCAGCGCAATCCTCGATGTTGCGAAACGGTATGCAAGACCATGGAACCGGGCGCGGCTGAAATTCTTGGGGTATAGAAAATGGAGATCTAGCGAGACGATTCAGTCTGAGCTTCTCCGGCTCCCTCCGACGGGTTCTCATCGAGGCTGAGATCCAGCACCCTGACGCGTGCGTTAATACCGCGGTCGGCGAGCATCCGAGCACGGCTATCCAATTCCTCAGCAATGCTGGAACACCCTTTCCTCGCCCTGTTCCGGCGCGTGTCTCCGCTAATCCATGCATCGCCGTCATAGTACCCAACGATATAGATCCCGGTTGAGCCATGCGGCCCGCGGAGGTAACGGTTACCGAGCTGAGCTTCGATGGCTGTGATCACGTCGCGGTGCCAGTTGCATTTAACCTCTATGGGTAGCTTGACGGCATCGCCTGCGTTTGCGGACGCTATGGCGAGCAGGTCTGGTTGATCGCCAGCCTCCCCGGCCAGTCTGGGCTGGATCTCTGTTTCCCGTAGCATCGCAATCCGTGGCCGCACTCGTCGCTCAAGTTCGCGGGCCAGCCGATCGGAGAGTTCATTCTCCTCCGGCGGCGCGTAGCCCACCCACTGCCCTCCGCGTCGTTGCCGATGCCAGAAGAGCGCCTTTATCGCCCGATCACCTTGAATATCCTTGATTAAGGTGTCGAGTTCTTCGAGAATGAGCTTTGCCAGCTGATCGGGTGTGCGAACGATCCTCATCACGTGGTTGTCGAGGACGGTCAGGATTTCAGTCGGATCAGGTGGTTGCCAAGCGGCGGCTTTTGCGTTGGTGCGCGCTAGCCGGGCCGTGTGGCGCAACCAGACGTCTCCGGTTGTACGAGCGATCTCGTCAAGCGCTTGGACGGCCGCCGCATCGGGTATGTTGGTCAGCCGTGCCAGCACCTCTTCGGGGAATTCCTCGGCTGGATTCACCGAATAGGGGACGCCGGGCTGCGCCTTCCTTCTTGGTGGAAGGGCATCCCGTGCCCAGAGGTAGAGGGTTGCAAGTTGGTTGGGGGTAAGGGCCTGCCCGAACGCTGGTAGTTCCGCGGAAACCTTTGCGATGACAGCGCGGGCGAAGCGGATGTCTTCTTGGAGCGCTGCGAGGATTTCGGGAAAGGCGTCTTGCAGGCCAGGCATACGGGCTAGGGCTGCTGTTGCTTCTACCGCGCGTTCCTGCGCTTCCCGTACGTTGTCGTCGCTCTCCTGTCCGGCGTCATCGTCCAACGTCCGATCGACTGCACGATACCGACGCAGATGCGCGATGGCGGCGTCAGCGGCTAGCTCGGGAAGCGATGTCGCAGCGAGTTCGAGCAGTCCAGCCAGCGAACGCGGATCGGCATCGGCAGTTGTTGTCAGATCGAGGGCTGCCTCACTCAACGCCGTCGATCGGTATCCGCCCAACTGGTGGACCAGCCAACCGCGGCCCTCTGATACGTCGCGGCGTAGCTGCTCGATGAGAATCTCGTCGGTTCGCTCCCGGTCGGCAGCCACACTGCGGGCTCGGGCAAACCTCGATGCTGCGTCCGCGGCGGGTGTCCGCAAGAGGTGGGGAAGCCATCCAAGCCAGTGGTCTGGTGGCACTTCATCGAGTGCATGCCGATCTTGGATCGCGAGAATGGCATGGGCCTGGACGATGTTAGAACTGGTTTCGTGGTCAGCGGCGTCGAGGTCCCCTCGACGAAGGTACTTTGCAGCCGCAGCAGCGACTCGCTGGCGTTTTTCCGCATCAAGAGCCGGCCAGGCATTGACCGGCTGCCAGCCCCGGTCTCGCACTTCGACTTGCCGGTCGAGTTCACTAATTGCCGCGGCAAAGTCGTCGGCGCTGAGCGCGGCATCCAGGCGCTCAACGGAGAACATGAATTCAGCCCCGCGAGCGTCATGTCGATGCGCCTCCCGTGCGGCGAGAGCCTCCTGCTCCTTGCGTGCCCTGATTGCCGCGTCACCGAACAGATTCTCTACAACGGCGGGCGGCACATTCAGCGTCAAGGCCCGCTGCCTCGCGGAACGCGACTCCTGTTCATTCATCCGCCAGACAAGGCGATCCAACACCACCTTTGCGGAGAGGGCTGCCGGAGTGTCCGCAGCCAGTCCCTCCGCCAATTCCGTCAACCACCAGTCAAGATCTTCTGTTCGGATCACTCCTGCGTCGAGGAGACGTGCGGTGCCGCGTTCGCTCCGACGGCCCATGAGGACGTCGCGGGCAAAAGCGCGGCGATGATCGTCGCCGATGCCTGCTAGATCCTCCAGCATCCAGCGGAAGAAGCCACCGCTCGCGTGCATGCTCCGGACTGTTATTGCCACCGCCTGGCCCCACAGAGGCTCGCCGGGCCCCACGGAGGAGACGACGTCCAACACTGCTCTTCCCGCTAGATTGTCGTAGCTAGGATCATGGTGCGATAAAGCGTCGGTGAACCACGGCAGCAAGTCACGCGGTCGCACCTTTCCGGTGCGTGTGGCCCTCTCGAAGAGACGGATCATGCGTCGCCCGATGCCGGGCACGTTGGGGCGCCGGTCGTCGCCGGTCACGATAGCGAGGAGTTCCTGCGTGGACAAACGCGTAGGCCATAACGATTCAAGCAGCGATATTCGCAGCTGACGTGGCACGCCGGCATTTGCCGCCATCGCCTTGAGGCTGTCGACCAACTCCTGGTCGGGACTGCCAGTGAGGGCGTGGGCGGCGAAACATGCGACTTGTACCTCGTCATCGTAGTCGTCCGGCCCGAGGTTCTGGACTGCGGCGACGAGCATGTCGAAGATCGGACGATCCAGCTCGTGTAGATCGGTCACAGCCGCTATCAGGACAGCCTCGCGCCGTATCGCGGCCGGTTGATTCGGGTCAAGGAGCGGCCGAAGGTCCGCGTCTAGGCCGTCGTATGCCATGCCGTGGTACTTCAGTCCGGCATCAGGTACGTCGCCACCGCCTAAGTGCGACAATATTGCCTGGCCTACACGGCGGCGCTGCTCATCGGACCGCCTGGAAAGATCAAGGTTGACCAGGCTCTGCGGTTCATGCGTGAGCATCCACTCAAACCAGCCGACGTCCGCAGCGGCCAGCCAGGCTCCCACCTCCGCCAGTTGCGGCAACAGATCAGAAGGGTCGCTCGGATCGGCCAGCAAAGCGAGCGCAGTCTTGTGCGGAACCGCTCGGAGATGCTCGGCGCACAGATACTCTTCAACACTGCGGTGTATCCACGTACGGCCATCGGCGCCACCGGTAAGCAGCGCCGAGTCAAACACCGCCTCCAAGTCATCGCGGGTCACATCTTTACTGATCAGGATGTCCAGCTCGACCTGGCCCACCGCAGGCACGGACGTACGACGATACGCGACGCGGGGTCGACCGGTTAGCAGCGTGGCCGCGGCGAGACGCCCAGCGGCGGCAATTAGTCGGTCGAGCGCCGGCCCCGCCTGCCGCCGTTCATGGCGCCGCTCTCCTACTTCCTGCGCCAATACCTCGACACCAAGGTGGTATACGTCAACTCGGCCGTTCGGGAGCTCCGAGGACCTGTTGACACCCAAAAGCAAGCGCAAGGTGATGGGCCTCGCCGCCAACGGTCCTGCACCTGAGTCACGTATCGCCGCGACGAAGGCATCGACATCATCGACCTCCGTAGCTGCCGCCTGGCGGATCTGTTCCACGGTCAACGGTGCAAGCGCGAGCGATACCGCGTCACCACCCGACCATTCCGATAATGCATGGGCCAGGCTGACCGGCCACAGCGAACTCCGACAGGTGATCACGACCCGTACGTTGTCCCGATCCAGTCGACCAAGCTCACGCCGCAGGACATCCCCGAGATTAACGACGGAAAATAGTGGTTCGTCGAACCCGTCAAGCGCCAATGTCAGGCACTCCGCACCACTCGCCCGCCACCGTGAGACCGCTTGCCGGACGGCGTCGCTCACTTCACTTGAGCTTAGATGCTCGCCAAGATCAATATCTTCGACAAAGTAACCCTCGGAACGAAGCCGCCCGACCTCCGCACGCAGCTCAAAGGACTTGCCCATCCCAGCATCGGCAAGCAAAATCACGGCCCGGCGCTCCGAGTGGTCAGCAAGCACCGACACTTTTGGGTAGTGGTGACGGAGGAACATATCGGACAGATCTGGCAACATTCCGTCGCGATCCAGTGTCGGCTGGACATCTGCAGGAAGCCACCACCGCGTCCAAGCAACCGGATCACCTGCTACAAAGCCCACAAGCAAACAATATTCGGTGCAGGTTAAGGTCGGCTACCACCTTGAGCGCGTTTCGGCTCGGGCGACGTTGCAGGGGGTGGCTTTGCACCTGCGGGTTCTGCACTCGACAGAAGCGGATGCGCCGCCTTGCCGATGGCGCATCGCTGGTTACGGAACGCCACGACGGCCACCCACACTACCCATGGTCTCGGTGAGGCCGCGGGTCGGCTCGGGAGCGGTTGGAGCGCCGAACTGCCCGCTTTATCTCAGCTTCCGTCTACACGACGCTGTGCATGTTCAGCTGTACCTGCCTGGGCACCACGGCGGGGACACCCGCGACTCGCCCAGCGTGTCCGGTCTGTTGATGCGGGCCCTCGGCTTCGCCGAGAACATGCGCGCAGCCGCCAGAACCGCCGGGAGCACCAACGCGGGTGCCCGCATCACGTTCGCCGACGTGTTCTCCTGTATGTCCCCCAAGCCGACATGAACCGCGATTCGGTGATGACAGCACGCGGGCGCAGTGGTTACGGTGGGCTTCTCGACGGTGGGAGGTGTAGCCGTGAGCATTCGGTTGATCGGTGACGACGGTGCCCTCTGGTGCCACGGTGGGTCGGCCGCCGCGTCTCGGACGGCCGTAGCAGCGCGGTTTCCGAGGTACGCTGTGCCGCCGCTCGATCCCCGGTCGCCGCTTGGGTCGCGGTAGGACCGGAGCCCGGCATGTCACGCCCGCAGGCCGCCGCTTCGCGGCAGCGGTGCGTGGCTGCGGGACAGGTCGACGTGAGCTTCGTCTGTTCCGACGGGCAGGACCGCAGGGAGCCGCTGGACCAGTGCTGGATGCAGCCGTTCGAGGCTGCCCGCCCGATACACGCGACGCGGTCGAAGCGGGGTTCGAAGGGTTTCGCCGGGTTGTGGTGGTTCGCCACCACCGCGGATCACGTCGGCTACGAATCGTGGCTGCAGCGGGATCATGTCATGGCGTGGGACTTCGACCCGACGGTTCTGTCGCTGGCGCCACGGCCGTTGCGCCTGATCTGGCAGCGCGACGGCAAGACTGTCACCCATACACCGGACTTCTTCGGCAGCCTGTCCCACCTCATCCGCGCCGCGGCGATACGCGCGATCCTCGACGGCACCGAGACCATCTCGCGGGCCGCGATGGACGCGGTGCGCATTGACCACGCCGCCGAGTCCTCCGCCCGCCGCGCCGGTTCGCGACAATGATCCCGGCAACCGCCGGCTGGGGGCAGCCGCGGCTTCGGCGGCTGCCCAGACGCATCGCCCCGGTACACGACGAGACGCTCGAGTCGTACATCGGCCGGCTCGCGGCGAGAAACTATCTGTCCCGCGCTGATCTCGCGGCCCACCTGACGCCGCGGCGCCAGGGCAGCCGCCGCGGAGTCATCGCGTCGGAGTCCCTCGCGGCGGTCACCGGATTCGCCGAGCCGCGGCTGGCCTACGCCTTGCCGGAGATCCGCCAGCGCGTCCCGTACCGCTACGCGCCGCCGATGATTGGACAGGTCGTCGGCAGCTACCCCAACCGGCGGCATCCGTCATGCCGAAGGTGCGCGGGCGCCACCGGCCCCGTGACGATCTGGGCACGATGCGACTACAACGTCTGTGTCCGTCACCAGCTGTGGGTCGGCGACGGTGTCTCGCAGCCACGCGACCAGGTCGACGTGGCCGACATGCCCGAGATTGTCCAGGCGCAGGTGCGGCTGCGGCGGCTCATCCGCCGCCGCGGTTACCCCCGCGTGCGCTTCTACTTCTCCGACGCCTGCGCGATCGAACACTGGGGCTCGCGCAACCCGTTTGCTTTGACCCCACGCAACGAGCGCATGCGGCGTCTGCACGCCCGCGAGCACGCGGAGTTCCTGCCCTTGTCCTACGGCTACGCGGCGCAGTACCCCGAGGTCGTCACGATCTTGTCCGTGATCTCCTCACCGTTCTGGCGTCGCATGGCCACGTCGATCGAGATCGCGGACCGCTTCCGCTTTTACGACGAGATCCTCAAGGGACGTCCAGCGCACCCCTCCAGGTACAGCCACGGTGGACTCGCCTCGTGGATCAACCACGAGCGACACCCAACCGGGCCCGCTGACCCCGACGGCGAGCGGACCCTGCGCCGGCTGTACCTGGGCACCGCCGGAGTGCTGCGACTGTACGACCCCGCAGCCGATGCACCTCACCGTCCGCACGGAGCGCAAGCATGACTATCAAGACCACCATCGCTCCCGCACCCGGACCGGACCCTGGACCCTGGACCTAAGACCAAACTGACCTCTCCCTACGAGCGGCTCTCTTCGTCACCGAGTGGCTGCTGCTGCCGGTGACGACTTCGCGCGTGACGTAAAACCTACTGTCAAGGTGGTCTCGCAGGACGCCCACGGGCTCCCGCGCCCGCCGAGAGACCCGCTCCCGCGGGTCTCTCGTGCTCTGTCGCAGTCTTGCGGCGGACGGGCGTGGACGTCGTCGCGTAGTCATCAGCACCGAAAGCGGTAGACCTCGTAGCCGGCGAGGGTGACGTTGCGGCTGCCGGCCGCCGTGCGGGGCGTATGCGGGTGGAGGCAGCCCAACCCGCCGGTGGCGTAGTGCGTGATGCCATCGACCGCCACTGCGAAGCGACCCTCACCAGCCTTCCGAACTCATCCCGTCAAGAGCCACAACCGTTGCAATTCACCACACTTGCTCCGGCCACACAGACAGCCCTGCTCCCCAGAAGCCCAAACCTGTTCAATGCGAAGCCCTGGACTCGAAGTCCGCACTTGGCCCGAGAAAATGAGAAAGCTTGCACCTGGCCCGAGATAATGAGAGCCATGGCTCTTCAAGGATTCTCACTAACTTGGGCCACTGCAGATCAAGAGCCATCCGCGTGGCCCAGGTCAACTGAGAAATGACAACCGGGACGGTGACTACCAGTACGGACATCGATGTGCTTTGGTGAGCACACACCACAACACACCGCCTGGGAGCACAGATGATCAGGATTGCTCGGAGCAGCGTCCTGGCCGTCCTCACCGCCGCCGCCCTCACCGCGACGCTGGGGCTGCCCGACGTCGTCACGGCCGCGCCGAACCCCAGGAAAGTCCGGGTCTGCGCGCTGCGACCGCTGCCGCTGCCGGCCGATCTGAACGGTTACGCCCGGGTGGTCGACCCGACCGGTCGGTTCACCGCCGGCGTCGGCTACCGGGTCACCGACGACGACCGCCACCCGCTGCTGCTGCTCTGGGACGGCCTGGCGCGCCGGGACGGCCCTCCGCGCCGGCCGCTGGTCTGGGACGAGCCGCGCCTCACCATCGTCCCGACAGAGGCGGAGCTTCAACTCGCGAGCATCAACCGGCACGGCGTCATCATCGGCAGCGGTTTCGTCGACAACTCCCACCGGCCGTGGCGCTACCGCAACGGCCAACTGGAGTGGCTACCCATCCCGCCGACGGTCTCCGGCGCCTCGGCGCAGGGCATCAACTCCCGCGGCGACATCGTCGGCAGCGGCGCCGTCGAGGAGACCGAGACGTCCCTGCCGCTGCTCTGGCCAGCGGACCGGCCGGGTGCCGTCGAGGTGATCGACGCCCCGCCCAACGCCGGCGCGACGGAGATCCTCGACGACGGCACCATCGTCGGCAGCGCGGGAGGCTCGGGCGGTTCCCTGAGCTCCGGTTGGGTACGCCGCCCGGACGGAACGACCGTCCTGCTCACCGCGCCCGCTGCCCGGTGGTCCACTGTCTTCGCAGCCCAGGGAGACTGGGCGGTCGGCAGAATCGGCGCCGGCAGCCCGTACGAGGACAGCACCTCGGTGCGCTGGAACCTGCGGACCGGGCTGGCGGTCGCGGTCAACCCCGCGCTGGGGCCGGCATCCGACGTCAACGCCCGAGGCACGGTGCTCGGCGACCGAGCGGTCGACCACGACGGCCGCATCGTCCCGCTGCGCGGCGCCATCCCCGACGTCCTGATCATCTTCGGCTGGGCGATCGCCGACGACGGCACGGTCGTGGGCTCCACCAACGGCACCCGGCTCCGCCCGGCGCGCTGGATCGGCTGCTGACGAGCCGGATCACCTGTCCCCCGCCCCGGGCCGAAACGACTCGCAGCGGATGCGGGGCTGCGGGCGACCACACTGGCGCAGATAGACACAGATAGACGTCCTTGCCAGGGCGGTCCCCCGGGTGGTCGGGGTCCCCCGGGTCTTGTACCAGGTCCGGATTGACGGCTGGCGCATCGACGACAGTGTTGAAGTTCGATGCGGGCTAGCCTCCAGCCATGGGCGACGCCGCCAACCTGGAAGCCGCCGGTGCTGCGGTACGGCACCTGAGCGGGCTGCTGGCGGACGTCTGGTTGGCGGTGGACGCTCCGGACCACGTCGGTGGGCGCTGGATGGAGATCTGCCGTGGGTCGCCGGTCGACCCGGTGTTCGTGTGCATCGACGCCATGAGCAACGTGCTGCACGTGCGGTACCTCGACCCGGCGAACCTCTCCATCGTCTACCTGCCCGGCTGGTACTACGAGGTGGCGACGGCCGCCTCGCTGGGCCGGCCGCTCGACCCGTCCGCCGTGACCGTGCTGGATTTCCCGACCGCGCGTCCGCTCGCCTTCGACCTGACCGTCGAACACAGGATCGGGGGTGCGGCGGAGACCGTCACACTCCCCCAGGGCCGCGAGCCGGTCGAGTACGAGCCACTCCCCTTCGGGTACGCGTTCGCGCCCGCGCGCGGCTTCGGTATCACCGATGCGCCGGCGGGCACCGACCCGGCGACGGACCTGTCGGCGATCTTCCACTGGAGTGCGATGTCGCTGCGGGTCGCCGCGGCGCCGGGCGTCACGTTCGAGCAGCGGCCGCTGCTGGGCGAGGTCGCCCTGGGCGTCGTCCGGGCGGCCTACCGTCCGGGTGACGGCACCGTCACCTGCGATCAGGCGCTGCGCTTCGAGTTCGAGCGGCACCGTCATCCGATGACGGTGCCGCCGCTCGGCGCGCCGTTGCGTGCCGTACCGCTGGCGGAGCCGGACATCGTCGCGAACGCCGTCGCCATGGGCCGGGCACTCGGCGAGCCGCAACCCGTGGCGGTGCAGGAGACCTGCCCGGACGGCGTCGACCTGGTGCTGATGAAGCCGGACCCGCGCCGGCTGCCTCGGGGAACCCCGTGGAGTTGGCAGCCGAACTGGCTGGTCGAGACGGCGAAGGTCGTCGATGATGCCGTGTTCGCGATGTTGATGAGCCTGCTCGACACCTACGTCCAGTGGCTCGGCGGGTTGCCGGAGGCCGCACCCGTATCGATCCGCATCCGCGTCGATCCGGCGAGTGCGGAGGACCGCTTCGCCTATCGACTCGAATTTCTGGACGTGGACGGCGAGGTGTCGCCCGAACCGCCGGACACGACTGCGGCCTTCGCGCCGTGCTTCCGGTTGACCGTGGTCCGCACCGAGAACGTGCGGGTCGTCCTGGACCTGCCCCTCGGTGCGGCGGGTGATTCGGACATCGACGGTGTCGTCCAGTACCGCGAGAAGGTCGTCACGCATGTCGACGACGTGCCGCTGCTGATCGCCGACGGCGAGGTTGGCGTCGAGGCCGACCTGGAGGCACGGCCGGCGACGATCGAGGAGTTGGTCCACATCGTCGTGGCGGTCGGCGAGTTCGTTCCGTTTCCGCCCCTGCAGGTCATGTACGACCTACGTGACCTGGGCAGCGTGGCGGCGTACGTGCTGACCGGGAAGAATCTCTACGGCGAGCCGATGGGCGGCCTGGAGGCGGCGATCACCCTCGGTGGTGTGCTCCTTCCCGAGGTCGCCGAACGGGCGGTCGGCTCGCTGCTCGCCTCGGGCCGGCGGGTCACGACCCTCGGCGACGATCCCGGCCGGCGTCTGCGGGAGGCGGCGGAGGCAGTGGTGCCCGGCGACGCGGCGTTGGCCCGTTCGCTGGTCGAACGCGTCGAGGACCAGCCATGACGCGGGTGCCGGCCAACGCCGGCCTGTCCGTACCGGAGCGGCTCGCACTGCTGGGCCAGTTGCAGCGCATGACTCCCCAGGCCCGGGCGCTCCTGCGGCCGGACGTCCCGTCGCCTGCGTTCCTGCGCGATCCCGAGCAGCTGATCGACCGGTCCGGGGTCTGTTTTCGGTCCGGTTTTCTGCAGCATGCCTTCGAGGCGGCGCGCCGGGACTTCCCGGGCATGTCGATGGAGGGGTTCCTGGCCGCCGCAGGTCAGGGGTCGCTGCTGTCCGGTGTGGTCGACGCGCTGCTCGGGGAGGCGTCCGCGACGCTGCTGCGTACGTCGGATCCGGCGCGCTACGTCGATGCCCTGCGGCGGGCGTACGCCGATTTCCGGACGGTGTCGACGCCGTTCGACGGCGGGGTGTCCTATGGGTCCTACCGCTACCACGAGGGTTTTCACGTCGAGTTGCCCGACGATCTGAACGTCATACCGATGAACGCTCCGGTCAGCCCGGGCCTGCGCTACCCGGCGTACGGCGCGGTGGTCACCGGCCGGGGCAACCGCTCGATCGGCACGGTGCTGGCGTCGCGGGTGTGGGACCGGGAGATCCCGTTGACCGCGCGGGGTCCGGAGCTGTTCCGGGAGCTGCAGGTGCGGAGCTCGGACGAGTTGCACGCCTGGGACTACGACCCCGACCTGCTGATGTCCGAGGTGCAGATCGCCCACATGATCTCCACCGGGGACGCCCCGATCTACCGTTTCTCGTTCGAGACGGGGCCGCCCAGCGCCCGGACGGTCACGCAGGCGCGTTGGGAGCTCGCGGCGCGGTTGGAGGACGAGCGGATCCTGACCGGCGACGACGCCGAGCTGCAGCGGTTGTGGGATCACCATGGTCGTAGCGCGACCGCGCCGCGCGGGGGTCCGCTGGACGTGCGCAGCCGCTACGGCCGTGATCCGTACTACCGGCTGTCCCGCGATGAGTTGTTCGAGACGGCCATGCGGCTTCCGTCGGCGCGGAACGTGGCCATCCGTGTCTACGAGTGGGAACACGCGAGGCCTCAGCGGTTCATCAAGGAGATGCAGCGCTGGGTTCGGACGTTGCGGAAGAAGCTCGACGAGGATCTGTGGAGCAGCCGGCTGTCGATGCTGACCGGGGCGAGCGAGCCGGCCAATCTGCACCTGCTCTCCCCACGGGATCACGCGCTGACCGACCTCTACGCCGGACGCATGATGGGCGGCATGACCCGGCTGGACCGCTGGGGTAACCGCGTGGTCCCGACCGTCGCGGAAGAGGCCGACTACGACTATGCGGCGCGCGCGCAGGACTACACGTCCACGTACGGCGCGACCGCGGAGCCGTTTCCCCTGACCGACATCGCCCGGGTGACCGAGCCGGTCATCGCGTTCGACCAGCGGACCCTGGCCGAGCTGATGGCCGCGCTGCGGGACGACGAGTGGCAGCGGGCGCTGGCCTCGACACCCGAGGCGGCCGGGGCCTGGAACGAGCTCGTGCGACGACTCAACAGCCAGGTCGACCGGTACGGCATGCCGACCGCGCTGCGCCTGCCCCAACTCTGACTGGAGGATCGGCCATGCCGGCAACACCAGAGGCCACGCTCCGTTTCGTGCAGTTGCGCCGGGCGGGTGACCCCGCGGGTGCTGAGGACGGCGCCTGCTCCACTGGACCGAAGGTCATCGGACCCGTCCTCGACTTCCGCGACGACTGGTCACCGCCGGTCAGGAATGCGCTGGCCAGCCGCGACGTCGAGCAGGCCTGGGCACTGTACGACGCCCGGAGGAAGGAGCAGGACGACGCGATCGAGGACCTCGGTCGGTTGGCTCTGGCCCTGTTGCGGCGGGCCGCCGTCGACTCCAGCCTCACCGTCGGGAAGCTGCGTCAGGTCATCACCGGGTGGGCGGCCGAGCGGCAGGTGACCGAGGAACAGCTGCGCGGTCCGACAGCCGCCCTCACGCGCTGGACCGTGGACATGACCGCCCTCGGCCGGTTCCTGGGTCGGCCGCGCGGCGTGGCGTCGACCGTCCTCCTGCGGCTGCTGCGCGGCATCACCCTGATCCGTCTCGCTGGCAGCGACGCCGAGGACGTTTGCCTGGTCCGCTCGCTGATCGGTGGCCGCGACCTGGAGTTGCCGCCGGCACCGAAGCCGGCGCCGCAGTTCGACGCCGACGTCGGCTACGCCCAGCACTTCGGAGACCTGGCCGTTCACGCCGGTCGTCTGCTTGCCCGGGCACGCGTCACCGGTAATCCGGATCCGACACTCGCCGACGTCCAGGCGGCCGGCTTCGCCGACCTCGTCCCGGCCATCGAGGCGGCGTCCCGCGCCGCCACCGAACTGGGCGTGCCGGCCACCGCCACGCTGCGCGCCCTGCGCAAGCTGTTCGACACCGAACGCGAGGCTGCCCGCCGTCGTGCGGACCGGCGGGCTGAGGCGATGGATCCGGGGCGGCTGGTCGAGAGCGGGCCCGTCGTCGTCGGTGACGACATTGAGTACGTTCCGCCACGGGTTCCGGTGCTGAGCGCGCAGGCGCGGGTCGTCGGCCGCGGCGACCTCATGGTCATCCGGACCGTGCATCTGCGCTACGAGTTCGGCGAGATCTCGCACGTCGAGAATGTGCTGGCCAGCGAGGTACGCGGTCGCACCCACGTGGTCGACACCAGCACCCGGGAGTCGGTCACCACGTCGACGCAGTCGATCGCCGAGACCACCCAGGAGCTGGAGACCACGGAGCAGAACAGCCTCGACCGGGCGCTGACCACCGCTGCCACCCAGAGCACCTCGATGTCGTTGGGGGTCAGCGTCTCGGGCGGTTTCGGCCCGGTTCAGGCCGGCGTCGACATCAACGCCGACCGGTCCACGACCACCGCGAGCAGCATGAGTTCGGCCGTTTCGTACTCCAAGACCCTCACCGAGCGGGCTTCCGAGCTGCTGCGCAGCGAGGTTTCCGAGCGCCGCGCCATCACCAGCACGACCCGGGTGACCGAGACCAACGATCACCGGTTCGACAACGCCGACGGGTTGGCGAACATCACCGGCGTCTACCGCTGGCTCACGAAGGTCGACCAGGCTCAGGTTTACAACTACGGGGAACGGCTGCTGCTCCAGTTCATCGTGCCTGAGCCGGCCGCCGTGCTGGTCCACCTGGCGCAGCAGAGCAGCGACGAGGGTGCGGTCGCGAAGCCGGCCGGTTGGTTCCTCGACGTCGCCGACCTCAATGAGGAGAACTACGCCGAGAAGGCGGCGCGCTGGGATGTGGTCGGCGTCGAGCCACCGCCCGAGCCGGAGGTGTCGGCCACCGTCACGTTCGCCGACCCGCCGGCGCGGCCGTTCGACTACGCCCAGAACTCCACTGACAAGTCGCAGCCGGAGTGGGGTTACAGCTCGTACGTCGGTGAGGTTATGGTGCCGTCCGGCTACGAGGCCACCGAGGCGTACGTGACCACCACCTGGGGGCTGGTGGACGGCGAGTACACCGCGGAGGAGGGCAGCCCGCCGCAGGCTGTGCAGATCGCGATCGGTGAGAAGCGGGTCAGCAGCAACGACGGCGGTGACGGCCAGATGCACGTCCCGCTCGACCAGGTGCTTCCCGGGCCGCTGCCCGTCGGGATCAGCGCCGATCAGCGTGGTGGTCTCACGGTGGTGGTGCGGGTGCGTTGCGAACGCACCACCGCCGCGTACGAGGCCTGGCGGCTGCGGGCGTACGAGGCGATCCGGGCCAGCTATCTGACGCAGTTGGCGGCCTACGACAACGACCAGCGGCTGCGGCTGGCCCGCGCGGTGTACCGGTCCGAGCAGCCGTCGGAGATGAACCGGCGGGTCGAACAGTTGGAGTTGAAGCGGGCCTGCCAGAGTGTGCTCTTCGGCCACGAGTTCGACCAGTTCGGCAGTCTGACCTTCCCGGCTGACGAAGCCCCGCGCATCAACCGTCTTGAGATCACCGCGGAGGCGGACCAGATCCAGTTCGGTGAGGACCTCTTCGACTGGGAGAACATGGTCTACCTGTTCTACCCGTACCAGTGGGCCGGCCGGGAGCGGTGGGCGACGCTGCGTACCCGGACCAGCTCGGACCTTGTTCATGAGGCGTTCCTGCAGGCCGGTGCCGCCCGGGTGACGGTGCCGGTGCGTGCCGGCTACGAGCATGCGGTCGGGAGGTACCTGGAGACGTCGCAGATCCCGGTGCTGACGCCGCGCCCGTGGCGGGACGGCAGGAACCCGTACCCGCCGATCGAGGACCTGATCGGCGACGCCCTCGACCGCCCGGGTGAGGAGGTCGCCGTCGACGAGCCTTGGGAGGTCTGCACCCCGACGGCGCTGATCTGTCTGCAGACGGGATCCGAGCTGAATCCGGAGCCCGCGTGACCGACGGGCTGTCCTCATGTGCGGGTTCGGTGCAGCCAGTCCTGGGTGAGTGACCGCAGCAGCGTGGGTTGTTCGAACGGGAGGTAGTGCCCGGCCGCGTCGATCGCGGTGAAGGTGCCGCGGGGATAGTGGCGCATGGCGTGGAACTGGTCGGCGTACCCGACGATGCCGTCCTGTCGGCCGGTGATGACGCTGACCGGACCGTCGAAGGCGATGTCGGCGTCCTCGTCGGGAAGGGCGTAGTCGGTGCCCGCGCGGAGTTCTTCCTGGAACTTCTCGTCGCCGGGGCCGCCGGACTCCAGTGCCGCGAGCACCGTCGCGACGACAGCCGGCGTGCGGTGACCCAGCGCCACGTCGAGGTGTGCCCGCAGTCCGGTGGGGGCGGCGTCGAGCCAGCCCGGGGGCGCGGCGGGTGGATCGAGCTCGGGCAGGGTCCGGCTTGCTGGCGCGATGGTGACACCCGGGCAGACGAGGAGGAGACCGCGGACAAGCTCGGGCCGCTGGCGCGCTATCCCGGCGGCCAGGTAGGCGCCGTAGGACGCACCTGCGAGCAGGACCGGCGCGTCGACGTGGCGGTCGAGCCAGGCGCATACGGTGTCCAACACGGCCTGGGAGGCGGGCTGGCAGGTCACTGGGGAGTCTCCGTGGCCCGGCAGATCCACGTACACCTCTCGCAGGCCGGCGCCCGCGAACGCCGGGCCGAAGGCTGCGGCCGTGGCGGCGCGCGTCGTGCTGAACATGGGAAGGCAGACGACTGCCGGTCCGGCTCCCGCTGACTCGTCAACCGCCAGGCTCATGTCGGGATCCTAGCGAGCGTGTTCGTCATCGGCGCCGCCCCGGATGTGGGTGGGCGTGCGCGGGCGCCCGGGCCGGACCCCCGCGCACGCCCATCCGGTCAGAGCCAGGGCACCTGCGGGGACGGGTAGAAGTCGACCTCCTGCAGCCGCCAGCGGGGCGCCTGCTCCCCCAGTCGCGTCCGGAACGACTCCCAGTTGTGGCTGGCCGCCGTGGACCAGCCGAGTTCGGCGATCGCGGGCAGGCGTGGGAAGGCCATGTACTCGATGTCGTCCAGGGTGCGCAGCGTCTCGGACCACAGCGGCGCCTCGACGCCGAGGATCGCGTCCTCGCCGACGCCGGTGACCCGGGTGGCCGGATCCCAGCCGTACGCGTCGGACACCTCGATGTAGCCGGCCCAGCGCAGCCCGAGGCGGGTGTTGGCGTCGTACTTCATGTCCAGGTAGGACTTGCTCGCCGGCGACATGACCACCTTGTTGCCCCGGGCGGCGGCCTCGGCCAGGTCGGCGTTGGTGGTGCCGGTGCCCCAGAACTGCGCGACGACGTCGGTCGGCGGGTCGGCCTGCGCGACTTCGTTCCACCCGGAGGCGCGCTTGCCGTACTTGGCGACCAGTGGGAGGACCCGGTTCATGAAGGTGCGGTAGTCCTCGTCGGTGGTCGCGTGCGCCTCGTCGCCGCCGATGTGCAGGAACGGGCCGGGCGTGATCTCGGCAAGCTCGCGGATGACGTCTTCGACGAACCGGTAGGTCAGGTCGTCGTTGATGCACAGCGAGCTGTAGCCGACCGCCGTGTCGGTACGCGGGGCCGGTGCGACGCCGTCGCAGTTGAGTTCGGGGTAGGTCGACTGGGCGGCGTTGGTGTGCCCGGGCATGTCGATCTCGGGAACGATCGTGATGTGGCGGGCGGCGGCGTACGCGACCACGGCCTTGTAGTCGGCCTTGGTGAGGAACCCGGGGCCGACGCCGTCGACTCCGGTGCCCGGCCCGCCGCCGACCGTGGTGAGCCGGGGCCAGGAGTCGATCTGGATCCGCCAGCCCTGGTCGTCGGTCAGGTGCAGGTGCAGGTAGTTGATTTTGTACTGGCTGAGCAGGTCCACGTACGCGGTGATCTCGTCGACGGTGTGGAAGTGCCGGGCCACGTCGAGCATCGCTCCGCGGTACGCGAAGCGGGGGTAGTCCACGATCCGTCCGCCGGGCACCGTCCAGGTGACCCGCTGCCGGTCGGGTGCTTCGATCTGGGCGGGTAGCAGTTGACGCAGCGTCTGCGTGCCGGCGAACAGCCCGGCCGCGGTGTTGGCCCGGATCGTCACGCCGCGGCGGGTCACGTCGAGTTGGTAGCCCTCCGGACCGATCCGTGCGTCCGCGCCCCCGACGACCAGGGCGATCTCGGGCAGCGGAGTCGAACGTACGGGCAGCACGGGCAGCGGGTAGCCGGTGGCGGGGCGCAGGGTTTCGGCGAGTTGCCGTCCTGCCTGCCAGGCGGCGAGCGAGCCGGGCGCGGTGAGGATGACGGTCAGCGGGCTGATCCGGAAGGTGCCGCGGGTGTCGGGGCGGGTCTCCACGGGTGCGGGGACCACGTCGGTCAGCTGCCGGGGTGGGGTGGTCGGGGCGGCGACGGCCGGGGCTCCCGGAAGGATGAACGGCAGTCCGAGTGCGGCTATGACCAGCAGCCGCGTCATGGTGTGTCGGCGACGCACGGATACCTCCAGGCCTTCGTGGCTATCGGTGGTGATCGATCCGATTCGCACGCTACCCGGGGTACGCCGGAACTGTAAACCTTCCTTATTGTGTTCGCCTGGACGGCCGCGCCCACCGGGGCCCTGTCGCCGTCCTCACGCGGGTTGCTCGGGGGGAATTCGAGCGTGGGCCGGGAGGTTCTCCGGTTGGAAGATCAGGTTCACTCAATCGGATGGAAGAACCATGCACGTGCGCTCAGACGCGGTAGTGCTGTTCGGCGTCACGGGAGACCTCGTCTCAAAGAAGCTGTTTCCGGCGCTGTACGAATTGACCAGGCGCGACCGCCTCGACGTCCCCGTGATCGGCGTGGCCCGCTCCCCCTGGGATGACCAGCAGCTCGTCACCACCGCCCGCAAGTCGGTCGCCGAGGCCAACGACGAGGTCGACGACGAGACGTTCGACGCGTTGGCGCGCAACCTCTCGATGATCTCCGGCGACTACGCCGACCCCAGCACGTACCAGCGGCTGGCCGCCCGCCTGCAGGGCGCCGCACGTCCGATCTTCTACCTGGCGATCCCCCCAGCGGTGTTCGGCTCCGTCGTCGAGGGCCTGGCGGCGGTCGGTCTGGCCGAGCGCGGCCGGGTCATCGTGGAAAAGCCGTTCGGGCGCGACCTGGAGTCCTCCCACGAGCTGGACCGCACGCTGCGCGCGGCCTTCGACCCGGAGCGCGTGTTCCGCATCGACCACTACCTCGGCAAGGAAGCCGTCGAAGGCCTCTACGCCTTCCGGTTCGCCAACCGGCTGTTCGAGCCGCTGTGGAACAGCGAGCACATCGACAACATTCAGGTCACCCTCGCCGAGGGCTTCGGCACCCAGGGCCGCGCGGGCTTCTACGACACCGTGGGTGCCACCCGCGACGTGCTGCAGAACCACATCCTGCAGGTCGTCGCGCTGATCGCGATGGAAGCGCCGGTCGCCGACGACACCGACGCGTTCCGCGAGGCGGAGGTCGCGGTGCTGCGGCAGATCGAGCCGCTGTCGCCGGAGTCCACCGTGCGGGGTCAATACGCCGGCTACCGGGACGAGCCGGGCGTACGGCCGGACTCGAACACGGAGACGTTCGTCGCCACCCGGTTGACGGTCAACTCCCCCCGCTGGGCGGGAGTGCCCTTCTACCTGCGGACCGGCAAGTCCCTGCCCGGGACGGCGACCGAGGTCGTGGTCGAGTTCAAGCAGCCGCAGCGGTCCCTCATCCCGGCCGAGGGCGGCGCCGTGGCACCCGCGAACCTACTGCGGTTCCGGCTCGGCCGCGGCGACGGCATCACCATGTCGATCCAGGCGAAGAGCCCGGGCGCCGAGGTGGCCAGCCGTCCGGTTGACCTGTCCGTGGACTTCGGCGCGGCACTCGGGCACCGGCAGGAGGCGTACGAGCGCCTGCTCGACGACGCGATGGACGGGCAGCACCTGCGGTTCGCCCGCGAGGAGACGATCCAGCAGGAGTGGCGCGTCGTCGGACCGATCCTGGATCTGCCGGCGGAGGTGCAGACGTACGACAAGGGCACGTGGGGTCCGGTGGACGCCGACGCGCTCGCCGGCGGCTGGCACGCCCCACACCTGCGGTGACCGTGCCGGGCATGGTGGCGGACGCGGCCAGCTAACGCCTCGGCTCAGATCCCTGGCCTTTCAATTGCCCCCGTTCGGGGTGTCGGCGATCTGAGTGACGAGGAAATCGAGCCGTTCTTCCTGGCCGGCCGGGGGGATGCGGCCGCTGTCGGACAGGACAGCCATGCCGTGCAACGCGCTCCAGATGACTTCGGCGAATAGTTCGCGTCGCTCGTTGTCCGGGCGGAAGCAGCTGACGAACTCGTCGAAAGCGGCCCGTAGCGGGGGCAGTGTCTCGGCGCTCGCGAACTTCAAGTCAGTGGGCAGGACGAACATGGCCTGGTACAGGGCCGGTCGTTCGGTCGCGAACTCCAGGTAGGCGCGGCAGACGGCACGCAGGGCCTGCCCCGGCTCGGGGGCGGCCTGCCGCGCGCGGCGCAGGTGGGCGGCGAGTTCGCTGAAGCCGTCGATGGCGACGGCGCTCACGATGGCGTCCTTGCCGTTGAAGTGGCTGTACAGCACCGGCTGGCTGTACTCGACGCGTTCAGCCAGCCGGCGCGTCGTCACCGCCTCCCAGCCTTCGGCTTCCGCGAGTTCGCGCGCGGCCGTGACGATCAGCTCATGGCGCTGGGCGCGTTCACGCTCACGGCGCTCGTTGATGGCGGACATGACAACATCCTAGCAGCACTAGACATGCTGTCGAGGCTAGGGTTATCGTCGCTACCACTACTAGTGCCGCTAGGAATCGCTGCGGCACTGCCGTCGGGAGGGGACCCAACCCATGCTCACCAACGTCGCCAGCGTGCTCGCCGGACTGATCGGCGCGGGCATCATCTTCATCGGCGCGCGCGCCTTCTGGGCGCCGCAGGCCGCGGCAGGCTTTGGCATCCCCGGCACGCCGACCGAGGATCGGAACTTCCAGGCCTGGCTGACCGTCAAGGCCGTGCGAGACATTGCCTCGGGGCTCTTCATCTTCATCCTGCTGGCTGGAGCGACACCCCACCTGTTGGGTTGGTTCATGCTGGCCGCCACCGTCATCCCCGTCGGCGACGCGCTGATCGTGCTGCGCAGCAACGGGCCCAAGGCGGCCGTTTACGGCATCCACGGGGCCACCGCCGTGGTGATGCTGGCGATCAGCGTGCTCCTGCTCGTCGCGTAACCGCTTGTCACGCCGCTCGGGTCGGGACTCACCGGCCGAGTTGTGCGGCGAACCGGCGGCGTACCGGCGGAATCGCGTTGACCGTGCGCAGCACCGTCCGGAAGGCGAGCAGGAAGCACAGGCCTACTTCACGGCGATGGTCGACGACGTACGTCGCCGCCAGGAAGCCGGCGAGCTCGCGGCCGGCCTCGACCCGGCCTACGTGCTGCTCATGCTGTTCGCGGCGACGCTCGCACCGACGGTGCTGCCCAAGGTCGTCCGCCGGGTGACCAGACTGCCCGCCGACTCGCAGGAATTCCTCGACACCTATGCCGACCAGCTCGGCAAGATCATGGCCCACCTCGCCGGTCCCACGCCGGCAGCCTGACGGCTGGTCAACCGTTCTCGGCGCGCCGAGAGCGGTTGGCGGCGGCCTTGGGCGACCGCCGCCTGAGGCGCTAGGCCAGTGCTGCCGCGATGTCGGCCGAGCTCTGCAGTGCCCCCGTCGCCCGCTCGGTTTCCTCCGTGTTCAGCGCGACCCGGTCGACGCGGGCCAGCATTGTCGCCGCCGTCGCCGGCTCGTTCAGCACCATCGCCACTTCGGCGCGATAGGCGAGGACCTCCACCAGCGCGACCGGGTCGTCGCCGGTCTCGACACGCGCCAACGCACTGTCGAGGATTCGGGCGGCCTGCTGGAAGTCACCCCTGGAATCCCCCTGCACGACAGCGTTCGCCAAGGCTTTGGCGAGCCGTCCAGCCGGCACGGGCGACGGTGTGGGGCTGACAGCCGCGTTCTGAACGACGCGGATCCAGTTGCCTCCCGGGTCGATGACGCTGAACCCGCTCAACCCGTCGTGGTTCTTCCGTGCCCGGGGCCGGGTCATTCGCGGGGTTCCGGAGATCAGCACCTTGCCGTAGGCGGCCCGCATTCCCGCCGCGAATGCCTGGTACAGCTCACCCGTGTCCGACGTCAGCACCAGGCACGAACCGTAGGACTGCTCCGGATCGAACCCGGGCATCTCGAAGAAGTGCAGATGCAGGTCCTCACGCCGCAGGGCCACGTACGGGTTGGGCTTGCGTTGCCGATGCGTGGTTCGGAAACCGAGCACCTCGTAGAACGCGACGATGTCGTCGATGGACGCGCAGGGCAGCAGCGGAACGGTCACCTCGTTGGCCATCCGTTCTTCCTAGCCGCCGTCAACGGACCGTCGCACATGGATCTGGCCGATCGTCGTCCCGGGCCATCCGAAAGGCGGATGCTGCAGCGCGGGGTAGCGCCGCGCGGGGCGGCTGGACCGCTCAGCTCACCGGACCGACCGTCCGGCGATCGTGAGGTTTGCCAGCTCCGCGATGTGTGGGCAAGTGGTGAGGACGTTTCTCGCCCGCTTCGGAGAGGAAGCAGCTGATGCTTTCCGCGCTCGATCGTCGGCACACCGTCGCGCCGCCCGGTTACAGCCGATGGCTCATCCCCCCTGCGGCGTTGGCCATCCACCTCTGCATCGGCCAGGTCTACGCGACCAGCGTGTACAAGAACTCGCTGATTGCCCACTTCGATGCCAGTCAGACCGCCATCGGGGTGATCTTCAGCATCGCGATCGTGATGCTGGGGTTGTCCGCCGCGATCGCCGGGACCTGGGTGGAGGCGAACGGGCCGCGTAAGGCGATGTTCGTCTCCGCCTGCTTCTGGGCGACGGGCTTCCTGGTGGGCTCGCTGGGCATCGCCACGAAGCAACTGTGGCTGCTGTACCTGGGGTACGGACTGCTCGGCGGCATCGGTCTGGGGATCGGGTACATCTCCCCCGTCTCCACGTTGATCAAGTGGTTCCCGGACCGGCCGGGCCTGGCCACCGGGCTGGCGATCATGGGGTTCGGCGGTGGGGCGATGGTGGCCTCTCCCCTGTCCCGGCAGTTGCTGTCGTTCTACGACCCGGGCTACGACCCGGCCAACGCAGGATCGACCGCGTCGGGCAGCGCACTGGTGTGGCTGTTCGTGACGCTCGGCCTGGGCTACTTCGTGATCATGATGTTCGGGGTGGCGAACGTGCGGGTGCCCGCGCCGGACTGGCGTCCCGCCGGGTTCGACCCGGCGACGGTGGCGGCGAAGCCGCTGGTCACCACGGCGAACGTGTCGGCGGCGAACGCGGTGAAGACCCGGTCGTTCTGGCTGCTGTGGGTGGTGCTGTTCTGCAACGTGACGGCGGGCATCGGGATCCTGGAACAGGCCAGCCCGATGATCCAGGACTTTTTCCGGGACAACGGCACCTCGGCGGTGACGGTGGCGGCGGCCGGCGGATTTGTCGGACTGCTGTCGCTGTTCAACATGGCCGGCCGATTCGTGTGGTCGTCCACCTCGGACGTGATCGGGCGTAAGCCGATCTACCTGGTGTACCTGGGTGTGGGCATGGTGCTGTACGCGCTACTGGCCCTGGTCGGGCAGACCGCCACGGCTCTGTTCGTCCTGCTGGCGTGCGTGATCCTGTCGTTCTACGGCGGCGGGTTCGCCACGGTGCCGGCGTACCTGCGGGACCTGTTCGGCACGTTCCAGGTGGGCGCGATCCACGGCCGGCTGCTGACCGCCTGGTCGGCGGCGGGGATCGCCGGCCCGCTGATCGTCAACGGGTTCCTCGACGCCGAGGGTGAGCCGGGCACGTTGACGGCGGCGGCGTACCGGCCCGCGCTGTTCACGATGGTGGGTGTGCTGGCGGTGGGCTTCGTGGCGAACCTGCTGATCCGGCCGGTGCCGCAGCGGTTCCACGAGCCGCCCACCGGTGGGGACGCGGACGAGGGTACGGCGCCGGTGGCGGCGGAGAGGAGTGGCACGCGATGAGCGACGACGGCCGGCACGGGCAGCAGGCCCGGTTGTGGATCTCCTGGTTGGTGGTGGCGGCGCTGCTCGGCTACGGAGTGGCGCAGACGGTGATCACGGCAGCGAAGCTGTTCACCCACTGACCCTCGGGTGGTGCCGCGCTGACGCGGCACCCACCCCAGGTCGGTTCAGAGACCGCCGGAGACGCGCAGCACGGTGCCGGTGGCGTACGACGCGTCCGGGCCGAGCAGCCAGGCGATGGCGGCCGCGATCTCGTCGGGTTCCCCGGCGCGGCCGAGCGGGATGCGGCCGGCGGCGGTGTCGGCGCGGTCGGGTACGCCGGAGTCGGCGTGGATGTCGGTGCGCACGATGCCGGGCGCGACGGCGTTGACCCGGATGCGCCGCGGGGCGAGCTCCTTGGCCAGGCCGACGGTCAGGGTGTCGGTGGCGGCCTTGACCGCGGCGTAGTGCACGTACTCTCCCGGGCTGCCGAGGGTGGCGGCGGCCGAGGACACGTTGACGATGGCGCCGCCGTCGGTCATCCGGCGGGCGGCCTGCTGGGCGCAGAGGACGTAGCCGATGAGGTTGACGTCGACGACCCGGCGCAGGTCGTCGACGCGCAGCTCGGTGAAGGGCCCGATGGGGCTGGTGACGCCGGCGTTGTTGACCAGACCGGTGAGCGGGCCGAGCTGCGCGGCGGCGGCGAACAAGTCGTCGACCTGGGCGGGGTCGGTGGTGTCGGCGCACACCGCGATGGCCTGCCGGCCGGTGGCGTGCAGGTCGGCCAGGACGGCGCTGGCGGCGGCGTGGTCGCGCCGGTAGCACAGAGCGACGTGGTGCCCGGCCGCCGCGAGGCGGCGGGGGGGGGGGGGGGCCCCCCCCCCCCCCCCCCCCCGCGCCCGGGGGGGGGGGGGGGGGGGGGGGGCCCCCGCGGGGGGGGGGGGCGGCGCCCGGCCCCCCCCCCCCCCCCCCCCCCG
>NZ_JBIAYP010000006.1:438605-443401 GCF_042897975.1 Micromonospora sp. NPDC000668 | reverse complement strand
GCCTCCGGGCGGGGGGCGTGCTGGTCGCCCTGGCCGCCGCGGGGGGGGGCGTGGCCCCCCCGTTACCACGGCGGGGGGGGGGGCCGGCCCCCCGGGGGGGGGGGGGGGGGGGCCGCGCCGCGGCCGCGCCCACCGCCGGTGATGACGGTGACGGGTGTCATGGTGCCTCCCGTTGTTTCCTGGGGCCGCGTAGCGGTCGCGCCGACGCTACCGTGACCGGCGCGGCTCGGTCGTCGAGAGGAGAGTCACATGGAGCGGGCGTTGGTGCTAGGTGGTGGCGGGGTGACCGGCGTGGCCTGGGAGCTGGGCCTGCTGGCGGGGCTGGCCGACCGGGGCGTCGTGGTGTCCGAGGCGGATCTGGTGGTGGGCACGTCGGCGGG
Organism: Micromonospora sp. NPDC000668; assembly: GCF_042897975.1. NCBI lineage: Bacteria > Bacillati > Actinomycetota > Actinomycetes > Micromonosporales > Micromonosporaceae > Micromonospora > Micromonospora sp. NPDC000668. Next base: position 443,021 of record NZ_JBIAYP010000006.1, on the reverse strand, counting down.
CTCGGTGGTCGGCGCGCAGGTGTGCTCGGGCATGCCGCTGGAGCAGCTGTACGAGGCGCAGTTGGCGCCACCGTCCGGCGAGCGGGCGGCACGGCTGGGGTTTGTGACGCTGGCGCGGATGGTGTGGGCCGGTGGTCGGACCCGCGACGCGGTGCGGTCACGGGCGCGGATCGGGGCGATGGCGGTGGCGGCCCGTACCCCCTCGGAGGCGTCGCGGCGAGCGGTCATCGAGGCTCGCCTGCCGGCCCGGGAGTGGCCGGCGCGGCGGCTGCTGGTGACCGCGGTGGACGCGTCCTCGGGTGAGTTCGTGGTGTTCGACGGCGACAGCGGGGTGTCTCTGGTGGACGCGGTGGGGGCCAGTTGCGCGGTGCCCGGGGTGTGGCCGCCGGTGACGATCGGCGCGCGCCGCTACGTCGACGGCGGGATGCGCTCCGCGGTGAACGCGGACCTGGCGGCGGGCGCCCGGCGGGTGCTGGTGATCGCGCCGACGTCGGGGGCGTTCGGGCCGATGCCACGGCTGTCGGCGCAGGTGGCCGGTCTGCGTGCGGCCGGCTCGCGGGTCGCGGTGGTGACGCCGGACGCGGGGGCGCGCAAGGCGATCGGCCGCAACGTGCTGGATCCGGCGCGGCGGGCCGGAGCGGCGCGGGCGGGGCGGGCGCAGGCCGCCGTGGTGGCGGACGAGGTGGCGACGCTCTGGGCGTGATCGCTTACGCTCACCGCCTGTCCGGTCTGACAACGGAGGTGCGCGGTGGCGGATGTGAGTGTCGGCGACGTGGTGGAGGACTTCGAGCTGCCGGACGAGACGGGCACGCCACGGCGGCTGTCGGAGTTCCTGGCGGCGGGGCCGGTGGTGCTGTTCTTCTATCCGGCGGCCTTGAGCCGGGGTTGCACGGCGGAGAGCTGCCACTTCCGGGATCTGGCGGCGGAGTTCGCGGCGGTGGGCGCGACCCGGGTGGGCATCAGCCGGGACACCGTGGAGAAGCAGGCGGAGTTCTCCGCGCGACACGGCTTCGACTATCCGCTGTTGTCGGATCCGGACGGGGCGGTCGCGCAGCAGCTCGGGGTGCGGCGGCGGCTGCCGTTGGGGGCATTGAGCACGAAGCGGATGACGTTCGTGATCGGCGCGGACCGGCGGGTGATCGAGGTGATCCACAGCGAGGTCAGCATGAACGACCACGCGGACCGGGCGCTGCGGGCGCTGGGCGGCTGAGCGGACCGGAGCCCCGTGCGGCGGGTGTCGCAGCCGGCTGATATCAAGACAGCAATCAAACAGGTGTACGGAAGAGGGTTCTGATGGATGCCGGCCAGGGTTTGTCCACTGACGAGGTGCAGAGCCTGCGGGAGGCGTTGGCGGCCGGGCGTAAGCCGCGGGTGGTGTTCACCGCATCTGCGGGGCAGATCGCCGGTCAGGGGGGTCAGGTGGTGGAGCTGACCGATCCCGAGGTGTCCGACGAGTTCGTGGTGGTGCGCTTCGGTCGCGACGAGTTGCCGTTCTCCCCCGCGGATGTGGCGATGGCACCCAAGGGCGCCGGTCGTCGGGTGGTGGAGCCGAAGCCGGAGCCACCGGCGGAGGAGCCGCCCGCGGTGGCGGCGCCCGAGTTCGTGTTGGACACGCCGCGGGTGCCGACGCCACGGCGGGAGGAGCCAAAGGTGGAGCAGGTGGAACAGGTGGAGAAGGCGCCGGCACGGCGGGCGGTCAAGGCCGTGAAGCAGAAGGGCCCGGCGGGCCTGACGGTGACGCTGGCGTACGCCGACGGTGAGTGGACGGTCGCCGCGCAGCAGGGCAGCAAGGCCCTCGCCAAGCCGTACGTGGTGAAGCCGGCGGAGGCGTTGAAGATGGTGGCGCTGGTCGACGTGCCGGGCGTGCAGGAGGCGGTGGAGCAGATCCTCGGCACCGAGCGGGCAGAGGCGGAGCAGCAGGCCGAGAAGCTGCGCGCGGAGCTGGCCGAGATCGAGGCACGGCTGGCGGAGCTGCGCGAGGCCCGCTGAGCGCGTCGGTCCACTGACCGTTCCGGCCCCTGATGCGGGGTCAGTGGCGGGTGTGGTGGTCGAGCAGCCGGGTGAGCAGCCGGGTCAGTTGGTCGCGTTCGTCGGTGGACAGCGGGGCGAGCAGATCGCGCTGGACCCGTTCCACGGTCTCCCCCATCCGGTCGGCCTCGCCGGTGCCGGCGTCAGTGAGGCTGATGACGTTGCGGCGACGGTCGGCCGGGTCGGGGGCGCGCACCACGAGCCCCCGGCCGGCCAGGTCGTTGATGGCCGCCACGACGTCGCTGCGGTCGATGCCGCAGCGCCGGCCGAGGTCCGCCTGGCTGGCCGGGCCGCCCTCGGCCAGTGCGGCGAGCAGTCGATAGTGATAGCCGCGTAGGCCGTGCGCGGCGAAGCCCTCGCCGATCAGGCGGGCGGCGTGGCTGGCGGTCTGGTTGAGCAGCCAGCTGGGGGTGGTGCGTAGCCCGGCGGGTGACTGCGGGCCGGTGGACTCCATGCGGCGCAGCCTAGCAGAAATCGTTGGTGCTACCCACGATTCATGCTACGTTGGTCGCACCAACATTGGTTTCGCCAACGTTTGAAGGAGGCGGCATGTCCACCGCACCCATCCTCAACGGCCAGGTCATCGGCCAGGCCCACTACGCCACCCGAGCCCTGCTTGAACGAGCCATCACCCCGCTCGGGATCAGCTTCGGCCAGGCGCTCGCGCTCAACGTCCTCGCCGACGGCGCCGTCGACCGGGCACGGCTCGTGCACCGGATCACCAGCACCCTGAAGGTCGACGAGCCGGCGGTGCACGCGGTGATCGCCCAACTCGTCGACGCCGACCTCGCGCAGGTCGGCGACCGCGCTCCAGCGGGCGACGGTGAGCCGCAGGTGTCGCTCACCGAGAGCGGTCGCGTCACACAGGGCCGCATCGGTGCCGCCGTCGCGGACATCACCGCCCGGTTGTACGCGGACATCCCGACCGACGAGATGAGCACGGCGGCCCGGGTGCTCGCCCTGGTCACAGACCGCGCGAACACCGAACTGGCGGCGGTGCCGACCTGATCAGAAGTAGTCGAGCAGCTGCGCCGGCCCGCCAGCGCCCAGCAGGTCGAGGGCGGCCGGGTCGGTACCGGTGGAGTGCCGCAGCAGCCCGGCCTGGGCGACCGAGCGGGCGTGGGCGGCGCCGGTGTACAGCAGCGCGAAACCGCGGACGGTCAGCCGCACGTCCGCCTCGCCGCTGATCCGGGTGAGCTCGGCGGCGCCGTCAGCGACGGTCAACCGCCAGGTGCCGGTGTTCCAGTCGGCGAGGTCATCGTCGAGGGCGAAGTCGACGATGCCCCGGACGTGGGCGGGCCAGCCGCGGGCGCTGACCGCCCGGGCCACGTCCACCGGCCGGTGCATCCACAGGTTCCGTTCGTGCTCGCGGGCCGACTCGAGCGGCAGGTGGGCGCTGACGGCGTCGCCGTCGAGCGGGCACAGCCGCAGGGTCGGGGCGACGCTGGCCCAACTGCCGAGCACACCGACGAGTTCCCGGGCGGCCTCGGCGGTGCTGGCCAGGGCCTCGTCAACGGTGAGCACGGAGTCGGCACCGTAGCCACGGCCCCGTTCCCAACTGGCGTAGCCAACCAGATCGCCAGCGTCCTCGACCAGGGTGAGCCCGTCGCCGGGCAGGCCGCCACCGGCGGCGAAGAAGTCGAACAGCTGACCCCGGCGGCTGAGCGGACCGTTGCGGTGCCGGGTGACCCGCTCGTACAGGGCGGCGACGGCGGGCAGGTCGGCGGGCGTGCCGGCGCGGATGGTGAACCGGGGGTCCGGTCGGTGCCGGGGCAGCGAGACAGTGGGCAGGTTGACGACGCGCAGCACGCCGGCGACCTCCCAGCCGCAGGCGCGATAGGGGGCGACGACGGTCGGGTACAGCGCGCTGATCGCCGCTCCCCGTTCGTGGGCACCGCGGAGCAGGGCGCTGAGCATGGCGCGGGCCACGCCCCGGCCGCGGGCCTCGGGGGCGACCGCCACGCCGCCGACGTCGGCGGCGGGCACCGCCCGTCCGGACCACCACTGGTCGTGGTGCAGGTCGACGGCCTTTCCGACGAGCCGGCCGGCGTCGTCGAACGCGCCGTAGCGGGTCAAGCCGGGCACCGCCTCGGTGGCGTGCGGAGGTCGTTGCGGGTCGGACCCGAAGGCGAACCTGCCCAGCTCCCAGGCATCGGCGAGGTCGTCGGCGGTGAGTTCGCGGACGTGCACGGCGGTGGGCATCGGCACACCCTAGCGGGATGGATCTTCGAGAGCCGCCGAATTACCGACGGGGTGGGGGGGGGGGGGGCGGCCCCCCCCCCCCCCGGGCCGGGGGGGGGGGGCGGGGGGCCCCCCCCCCCCGCGGGGGGCCCCCCCCCCGGGCCCCCCCGGCCCGCGCCCCCCCCCGGCGGGGGTTAACACCCAAAC
>NZ_JBIAYP010000006.1:304249-438595 GCF_042897975.1 Micromonospora sp. NPDC000668 | reverse complement strand
GTGTGCCGGGGGCCCCGCGGGGCGCCGCCCGCGCCCCCCCCGGGTGTGTCCCCACGACCGCGCCCCCCCCCCGGGGGGGGGGGGCGCCGCCCCGCCCCCCCCCCCCCACCCCGGTGGTCAGTGCTGCGGGATGTTGGCCACACCGATCCGCTTGCGGAACACCCAGTAGGTCCAGCCCTGGTAGGCCAGCACGACCGGGGTGAAGATCACCGCAACCCAGGTCATGATCTTCAGGGTGTAGGGGGTGGAGGCGGCGTTGGTGGCGGTCAGCGTGCCCGCCGCGTCCAGGGTGGACGGCAGCACGTTCGGGAACAGCGCGGCGAACAGGGTCGCCACCGCCAGGGCGATCGCCACGGCCGTACCGGTGAACGCCCAGCCCTCCCGGCGTACCCGGGCGGCGGCGAGGCCACCGAGCAGGGCGAGGGCCGCGCCGACTGCGAGCACGACGGCGGCCGGGCTGGAGCGGATGCTCAACGTCCAGCTCAGGAACGCCACCGCGAGCACGGCGGCGGCGACCCCGACGCGCACCGCGAGGGCGCCGGCGCGCTCGCGGATGTCACCGGTGGTCTTCAGGGCGAGGAACACCGCGCCGTGGGTGAGGAACAGCGCCATGGTGGTCGCGCCACCGAGCAGGGCGTACGGGTTCAGCAGGTCGAGCAGGCCGCCGACGTACTCGTGCTCGGCGTCCAGCGGCACACCACGCAGGATGTTGGCGAAGGCGACGCCCCACAGGATCGCCGGCAGCAGCGAGCCGACCACGATCGCCGCGTCCCAGCGGCGCTTCCAGGTCGCCTCGGGGCGCTTGTGGCGGTATTCGAAGGCCACCCCGCGGGCGATCAGGGCCAGCAGGATCAGCAGCAGCGGCAGGTAGAAGCCGGAGAAGAGGGTCGCGTACCACTCGGGGAAGGCGGCGAACATGGCGCCGCCGGCGGTGATCAGCCACACCTCGTTGCCGTCCCAGACCGGGCCGATGGTGTTGATCAGGACGCGGCGTTCGCGGTCGTTGCGGCCGAGCACGGGCAGCAGCATGCCGACGCCGAAGTCGAAGCCCTCCAGGATGAAGTAGCCGGTGAACAGCACGGCGACGAGGAGAAACCAGATGGTGGTCAGTTCCACGATGGGCTCCGGGATCAGTAGGCGAAGGCGAGCGGACGCTCGGCGTCGTCGGTGTCGTCGGTGGGGGGCTGTTCGCTGACGTCGGGCACGCCGGCCTTGGCGTAGCGCAGCAGCAGCTTGAACTCGATCACGGCGAGGGTGGCGTAGATCAGCGTGAAGGCGGTGAACGAGGTGACCACCTCGGCCAGCGAGACGCTGCGGGACACGCCGTTGCGGGTGAGCATCTCGCCGAAGACGATCCACGGCTGGCGGCCCATCTCGGTGAAGATCCAGCCGAAGGAGTTGGCCAGCAACGGCAGCACCGGCATGGCCAGCCCGGCGCGCAGCAGCCACTTGCTGCTCGGGGTGCGGCCCTTGCGCTGGCTCCAGAGCACCAGCAGGGCGATCGCGCCGGCGGACAACCCGAAGGCGATCATGAAGCGGAAGCTCCAGTAGGTGACCGGGATGATCGGGGTGTAGCTGCCCGCGCCGTACTGGCTGGCGTACTGGGCCTGCAGGTCGTTGATGCCCTGCACGGTGCCGTTCGGGTCGCCGGTGCCCAGGTACGACAGCAGGTGCGGGATCTTGATGGCGAAGACCTCGCGGGTCCCGTCGAGGCTGCCGACGGTGAGCACGGAGAACGAGGCAGGGCTCTCGGTGGTGTAGAGACCTTCGGCGGCGGCCATCTTCATCGGCTGCACGTCGGTCATGATCTTGCCCTGGATGTCGCCGGTGAACACCACGGCGGCGGAGGCGACCAGGACCACCCAGGAGCCGAACTTCGTGGCGAAGCGGTAGGCGCCGGTGTCGGCGGAGTCGCGGTTGCGGATCACGTGCCACAGGCCGACGGCCACGACCAGCGATCCGGCGACCAGGAAGGAGCCGGCCAGGGTGTGCGGGAAGGTGACCAGGGCGACCTTGTTGGTCAGTACGGCCAGGAAGTCGGTCAGCTCGGCGCGGCCGGTGTCCGGGTTGAGCCGGTAGCCGACCGGGTTCTGCATGAACGAGTTCGCCGCCAGGATGAAGTACGCGCTGAGGTTGGTGCCGATCGCGGCGGCCCAGATGCTGGCCAGGTGCGCCCGCTTGGGCAGCCGGTCCCACCCGAAGATCCACAGGCCGATGAAGGTGGATTCGAGGAAGAACGCGACCAGCGCCTCGATGGCGAGGGGCGCTCCGAAGATGTCGCCGACGAAGCGGGAGTAGTCACTCCAGTTCATGCCGAACTGGAACTCCTGCACGATGCCGGTGACCACGCCCATCGCGAAGTTGATCAGGAACAGCTTGCCGTAGAACTTGGTGAGCTTGAGGTAACGCTCGTTGCCGGTGCGGTGCCACAGGGTCTGCAGGATGGCCACCAGCACGGATAGGCCGATCGTCAGCGGCACGAAGAGAAAGTGGTAGACGGTGGTGACACCGAATTGCCACCGGGCGACGTCCAACGCGTCCACCTGAAACCCCCAGCTGTTCATACTACGAGACGTAGTAAATACTACTGCTCGTCGTAGAAGGATGGGCAGGGCCGGGCGACCCAAACCGGCCCGGGACCAATGACCCTGATCACCCGGCCGCCCGGCCCGGCGCCGGCCGCCGCGGGCAACCAGGCGACCCGCCCTCGCGGCCCCGCCGCCGCGTGCGACGATGGCGCGCTGATGGACACCGCGCATTCCCCCTGGCGACCACCGCTGATCTGGCGCGCCGCCCAACTGCTGGCCCGGGCCCTGGTCGGCCTGCTGGCCCGCCTCGAGGTCACCGGCGACGTCGCCGCGCACCTGCGTCGCGGACCGCTGGTGCTGGCCGCCAACCACATCAGCCCGTTCGACCCGGTGGTGATGGCCGCCGCCTGCCAGACCCGCGGCATCGCTCCCCGGATCATGGCGACCGCCGGGCTGTTCCGCGCCCCGGTGATCGGCACCCTCATGCGCCGCGCCGGACACATCCGCGTCGACCGCGGCACCAACGCCGTGCACCGGGCACTCGACGCCGCCACCACCGCCGTGGCAGGAGGTTCGGTGATCCTCATCTACCCCGAGGGGCGCATCGGCCTGGACCCCGGCATGTGGCCCGAACGCGGCAAGACCGGCGCCGCCCGGCTCGCCCTGGCCTGCGCCGCCCCGGTCATCCCGGTCGCCCAGTGGGGCGCCCACGAGGTGCTGCCCTACCGGGCGCCCCGGGGAGCGCTGCGGGGCATCGCCCGCTCGCTGTGGCGCCGCCCGGTGATCCGCGTGCACTTCGGCGAACCCGTCGACCTGGGCGAGGTGAGCGCCAGCCCCGGCGCCGCCCGCCGGGCCACCGACCGGATCATCGACGCGCTCACCGACAACCTCGCCCCGCTGCGCCCCGACGAGCCCGACGCGCCCCGGCACGTCGACCCGGGCCGCCCGAGCGACCCCAGCCGCGCCCATCGCCGCCGGCCGGGCAACTGACCGGGCGACTGGCACAGCGATCACGTGTCGCACCGCCGGATCGGGGCGCCGAGCCGAGCACCGCCGGCAGGAGAGGCGAGGGCGACCACCGGTCGACGAATGTCGCCGGCAGGTCACCCAAGGTCCACCGGCGGCGGGCATACTGCGTCGCGTGCTGACCCGATCCGGCTACCTCGACGCCCCCGCGCCGCTGGCGTTCGCCCACCGCGGCGGCGCCGCCGAGGGCGACGAGAACACCACCGAGGCGTTCGCCCGCGCCATCGGCCTGGGCTACCGGTACGTGGAGACCGACGTGCACGCCACCGCCGACGGGGTGGCGGTGATCTTCCACGACCCGACGCTGCGCCGGATCACCGGCGAACCGGGGCGCATCGCCGACCTGCGCTGGGACGACCTCGCCTCGGTGCGGGTCGGCGGTGCGGCCGTCGTACCCCGGCTCGACGAGGTGCTGGGCGCCTGGCCGCAGGTCCGCTTCAACATCGACGTGAAGGCGGACGGCGGCGTCGAGCCGACGGTGGCCACCGTGACCCGGGCCGGCGCCGCTGACCGGGTGCTGCTCGCCTCGTTCAGCGACGCCCGACTGACCCGGCTGCGGGCGCTCACCGAGGGGCGGGTCGCCACCAGCCTCGGCATGCGCGGGGTCGCCCGGCTGCGGGTCGCCTCCCTGCACGGTCGCCCCCTGCGGCTGCCCCCGTCGGTGGTCGCCGCGCAGGTGCCGCCCAGCTACGGGCGGGTGCCGGTGGTGGACCGCCGGTTCCTCGACTACTGCCACCGACTCGGCCTTCAGGTACACGTCTGGACGATCGATGAACCCGCCCAAATGCACGACTTACTGGATCGTGGTGTGGATGGCATCATGACCGATCACGTCGGCGTGCTGCGCGACGTCTACCGCAGCCGCGGCCACTGGGCCGCCTGACCGGCGAAGGACCCCGATGGCCGAGACCGTGACCCCCACGGTGGACGAGACCCCGCCCCCGGCGAGCACCCGCCGCGAGCGGAGCGGCTGGTACATCTACGACTGGGCCAACTCCGCCTTCCAGACCACCGTCATCACGGTGTTCCTCGGCCCGTTCCTCACCACCGTCGCCGAGTTGGCCGCCGGCTGTCAGCTGGGCGCGGACGACTGCGACGGCTACGTGCACCCGCTGGGCATCCGGGTGGCCGCCGGCTCCTACTACCCGTACCTGATCTCGCTGTCGGTGCTCCTCACCGTTTTCGTGCTGCCGGTCATCGGGGCGATCGCCGACCGGTCGGCGCACAAGAAGCGACTGCTCGGCGGCGCCGCGTTCACCGGCGCCGGCGCGACCATGGCGATGGCCTTCGTCACCGGCGACCGCTACCTGCTCGGCGGGGCGCTGTTCCTGGTCGCCAACATCTCCTTCGGCGCGGCCATCGTGGTGTACAACTCGTTCCTGCCGCAGCTCGGCGGCCCGGACGAGCGCGACGGCATCTCCAGCCGCGGCTGGGCGCTGGGCTACCTCGGCGGCGGCCTGCTGCTGGCGTTCAACCTGGTCGCGGTGACCCTGTTCAGCGAGGATGACAACCCGCAACGCACCCTGGATCTGGCCCGCTGGTCGATCGTGTCCGCCGGGGTGTGGTGGGCGGCGTTCACCCTGATACCGCTGCGCTGGCTGCGTGAACGCCCCACCGCGGCGGCACTGACCCGCGGCGGCAACGTGCTCACCGACGGGTTCCGGCAGCTGGCCCGCACCCTGCGCGAGATCAAGGCGTACCCGCTGACGCTGTTCTTCCTGCTCGCGTTCCTGGTCTACAACGACGGCATCCAGACCGTCATCACCCTCGCCAGCCAGTACGGCACCGAGGAGTTGCGGCTGGAGCAGAGCACCCTGATCGTCACGATCCTGCTGGTGCAGTTCCTCGCCTTCGGTGGCGCGCTGAGCCTCGGCGCGCTGGCCCGGCGCATCGGCGCCTGGAAGACCGTGCTGCTCAGCCTGGTGCTCTGGACCGGTGTGATCATCGGCGCGTTCCGGCTGCCCGCCGAGGCGCCGGTGCCGTTCATGGTCCTCGGCGCGGCCATCGGCCTGGTCCTCGGCGGCAGCCAGGCGCTGAGCCGGTCGCTGTTCAGCCAGCTCATCCCGGCCGGCAAGGAGGGCGAGTACTACGGCTTCTACGAGATCAGCGACAAGGGCACCAGCTGGCTCGGGCCGCTCGCGTTCGGCCTGGTGTTCCAGCTCACCGCCTCCTACCGGGTGGGTCTGGTCTCCCTGCTGATCTTCTTCGTGGTCGGTTTCCTGCTGCTCCTGGCCGTGCCGATCCGCCGGGCCATCGTCGCCGCCGGGAACACCCCGCCCCGGGTGCTCTGACCAGCGTCCCGCTTACACCGATCCAGGATTGCCGATGGGCTAGGCTGCCCGACCGTGACCGACGACGACGCCACCGCCCCGACCTGCCTGGCTCACCCGTTCCCCGGCCAGCCGCACGCTCCGGCCGGGTGCGCGGCTGCGCGCGGGCTCGACGGGCGCCCGGTGCACGCCGCGGCGTTGAAGTTCTTCTGGGGGCCGATGGACTGCGGCAAATCCACCATGGCGTTGCAGATGAACTACAACCACGCCCGGCAGGGCCGCCGTGGGCTGGTCACCACCCGCATCGACCGGTCGCTGGGCCCGCAGGTCACCACCCGCATCGGTCTGGCGCACGAGGCGATCGAGGTCACCGACGACCTGGACCTGCGGGCCCTGGTCCGGGGCCGGTGGGCCGACGGGGTACGCGTCGACTACCTGATCTGCGACGAGGCGTGCTTCTACACCGTTGAGCACGTCGAGCAGATGGCCGAGCTGGTCGACAGCTACGACGTGGACGTGTTCGCCTTCGGTCTGGCCACCGACTTCCGGTCCTGCCTGTTCCCCGCCGCGCAGCGGCTGTTCGAGCTGGCCGACGAGGTCGCCCGCATCCAGGTCGAGGTACTGTGCTGGTGCGGCCGGGAGGGGCTGCTCAACGCCCGGGTGGTCAACGACCGGGTGGTCCGGGAGGGCGCGCAGGTCGTCATCGGCGACACCGTGGACACCGCCGATGTGCGCTACCAGGTGCTCTGCCGGCGGCACTACCGCTCGGGCGACCTGGGCCCGCGCGACTGACCGCTGCGCTCACGCCGTGCGGGGTCGGCGAACCGGTCCGCGATGATCACCGCGACGGTCACCATGGTGGCCAGCGCCGCGCACGCCGCCACGGGCAGCGCCAGCAGGACGCAGGCTGGCAACAACGCCAGCAGTACGACCACCGCCGCGATCCGGCTGGTCGGCCGGATCCGCCACAGCACCGCCTGGTAAGCGGCGTGCCCGGCGAGGAACAGCGCCGGACCGCCCAGGGTGAACAGCGCGGCGACCGTGGTGGCGTCCGCACCGGGCTCGCGCAGCAGCCGCTCGTCGCCCGCCGCCGTGACGATGATGCCGGCGACCATCACCGGGTGCAGGTAATTGAACGCCACTCGGCTCAACCCGCCGGTGCGTTCACCGGCGCGGGCGATGATTTCCGTCGCGGCCGGCGCCGAGCGCGCGAAGTACACCCACCACAGCGCCACCGAGCCGGCGAACGCCAACAGGAACGCCCCCGATGTCACCGTGTCCAGGTGCTGGGTGAGGGTGCTCCCGGTGAGCAGGATCGACTCTCCCAGCGCGATCAGGATGAACGCCTGGCACCGCTCAGCCAGGTGCCCGCCCTCCACCATCCACCGCTCGGCGCGGCTACGCCCCAGACCGGGCACCGGAAACCCGATCGACAGGCCGATCACTTCGATGACGATCGCCCCCGCCCACAGCGCCTCCCGGACATCCCCGGCGGCCATGCCTCCGAGCACCACCAGCACCGACGTCCCGACGAACCACGGCAGCGTTTTCTGAAACCCGTCGGCCAACCACGATTGGCCCTGCACCGCCCACAGCGCGAACAGGGTGCGGCCGATCTGGAGCGTCGCGTAGACCACGGCGAAGAGCAGACCGGTATCGGCGAACGCTTCGGGGATCGCCGCCGACATCAGCAGACTGCCCAACATCAGCCCGATCAGCAGCGCCCGCACCGGCGCCTCGTTCGGTTGCAGCCAGTTCGTCAGCCAGGCGGTGTAGACCCAGACGAACCACACCATCGCCAGCAGCAACGCGGTCCGTCCGGCGCCAGGCCAGTCCGGGTGCTCGATGAGATAGTGCGACAGTTGGGTGACGGTGAAGATGTAGACCAGGTCGAAGAAGAGTTCGGTCGAGGTGGTCGGCTCCATACCCCGCCGCTCGCGCAGCAACCAGGGCCGCACCGGCTTGACGACCGGCGACTCAGAACGGGTCACCGCAGACCCGCCAGTCCCCGTCCTCGCGGATCACGGGCAGCCGACGTTCCTCACTGGTGCCGCCGGCTCGGGTCAACCGCACGGTCACCGTGCCTTGCGGGCGTCCGCCACGGGTGGCCACCGACACGTCGGTGATCTCGTAGTCGGTGACCATCGGCGGGGTACGCACCCAACTGGTGAAGCCGATCGAGCTCCACCGGGTGCGCGCGTCCGCGCAGAGCCGCTCGTACGCCCCGGCGGTGTCGCCGACGGCCACCTCGTTCAGGAACCCGTCGGCGGTCTCCCGGATCGGGCCGGCGGCCTGGCGTACGGTCTGCAGGTTCCAGGCGCCCAGCCCGGCCACCCCGACGCAGCACAGCGCCACGCCGAACCCGGCGAAGGCCAGCCCGGTGCGCATCGGGCGGTGCCGCCGGGCCGGTCGGCTCCACGGCTGGCCGGCACTCACGACTACCGACCGTAGAGAACGTCGTCGCGCAGAGCATGACAAGCCGGAAACTGGGTGCGCCCGATGGTCGGGTGTGCCCTGTTCGGACCGGCCACGGATCGTCTACCGTCGGCGCACACCCCCAGTGCCAGGGAGCCGATGGATGAGCCGCTTCGTGCAGCCGGTACCACCCCCCGCCGACCCGTACGCCGGTGACGCCCTGCTGCGGTCCTGGCTGGAGCGTCACCTCGGCCCGGCCGGGCACGCCGCCGCGAAGGGCCGCCTCGCCGACCTGGCCGCCGACGTCGCCGGGCCGCTGCGCGCGGCGCACGCCGACGCCGAGGCGCACCCGCCGAGGCTGGTCCGCTACGACCCGTGGGGCGCCCGGGTCGACCGGATCGACACGTCCGCCGGCTGGCAGGCGCAGCGGGCCGCCGCCGCCCGGCACGCCGTGGTCGCACTGCCCTACCTGCCGGACGCGCGCGGCACCTGGGGTGCTGCGGCGCGGGTCGTGCAGCACGCCCTGCTGCACCTGTACGGCCCGGAGTCGGCGACGTTCTCCTGCCCGGTGGCGATGGCCGACGGGGCGGCGACGCTGCTCAGCCTGCCCGACGTCGACGCCGGGGTCCGCGACGCGTGGCTGCCCCGGCTGATCTCCACCGACCCGGCCACCGCGATCACCAGCGGGCAGTGGATGACCGAGTCGCAGGGCGGCTCCGACCTGGGTCGCTCCAGCACCGTCGGCCGGCCCGCCGCGGACGGTTCGTGGCGGCTGACCGGGGAGAAGTGGTTCTGCTCCGCCGCCGACGCGGCGATGGCGGTGGCACTGGCCCGACCGGAGGGCGCCGCGCGCGGCAGCCGGGTGCTCGCCCCGTTCCTGGTCCCCCGGTACGCCGCCGACTCGCCCCTGGCCGACGGGGCCGCAGCGGGCGCGCCCGCGCCGGGCGTCACCGTGCACCGGCTCAAGGACAAGCTCGGCACCCGGGCACTGCCCACCGCCGAGATCGGCCTGCACGACGCGTATGCCGTGCCGCTGGGCGACCCGGCGGTGCCCGGCCTGGTCCGGGCGATGACCCTGGTCGTGGTGACCCGGGTGCACAACGCCGCCGCGGCGGCCGGCGGGATGCGGCGGGGCCTGGCCTACGCCCGGGCGTACGCCGACGCGCGCCACGTCGCCGGCGGCGCGCTGGCGTCCTCGCCGCTGCACCGGGCCACCCTGGGCACCCTCGCGGTCGACGCGGCGGGCGCGTTCGCCCTGGCCGGGCACGCGTTCGCGCTGCTCGGCCGGGTCGAGGTCGGCGCCGACCCAGCGGCCGAGGCGGAGCTGCGCATCGTGGCGCCGCTGGCGAAGCTGGCCACCGGCCGGCTCGCCGTCAGCTCCGCCAGCGAGTACGTGGAGAGCTTCGGCGGGGCCGGCTACGTGGAGGACACCGGCGTACCCCGGCTGCTGCGCGACGCGCAGGTGCTGCCGATCTGGGAGGGCACCACCAACGTTCTGGCCCTGGACGTGCTGCGCGCGCTGGCCCGGGAGGACGCCGGTGCGCCGCTGCTGAACCGGGTCGCCGCCGCCGTCGACCTGGCCCGGCCACTGTCGCCGGCACTGGCCGACACCCTGGCCACGGCCGCCGCGCAGCTGCGCGACACGGTCACCGCGGTGACCGCAGACCCGGGCGCCGCGGCGGTGCTCGCCGGCGCCCGTGGCCTGGCGCTGCGCCTGGCGTACGCGCTGACCACCGCACTGCTCGTCGAGCACGCCGCGTGGGGTGACGAGCAGGCAGAACTGGCCGCCCGGCTGTGGGCGCGGCGCTGGCTGCGGCACGAGGAGATCGCGGAGGACGCCCACAACCACCTGGACCTGCTCTGCTGACCGGTCGGCGCGAGCGGGCGGGTGGACACCATGTCGGTGCTGATCGAGCTGGGCGACGACCGGGGCGCGCCCCTGGACGACCTAGGATCGCCGTCTCCGGCGGCGTCCCGGCCGGGGCGGGTGGGGCTGCTGCTGGCCGCGTGCGCCCTGCTCGGCGGCGCCGCCGCGCCCGTACACCTGACGCCCCGAGTCGGGCCGGCGCTGCCCGCCCGCGCGACCGTGCTCAGCGCGGGTCCGCTACTGCTGGTCGTCGACGCCGGCACCGACCCGCCGGCGCTGAGCGCCTACGACGCCGCCGTGCCGCACCGCCCGGCGCGGTGGCGGGTCGCCGTGCCGCCGGCCACCCGGTGGTCCGCCGAGGCGGCCGATGACCTGCTACTGCTCACCGAACGCGACCAGGTAGGCCGGGCGACGGCGACCACCGCGCGGTCGGTACGCACCGGCCAGCCGCTGTGGCGGCGGCCCGAGCGGGTGTACGCGGCCGGCGACGCGGCGGTGGCGGTGAGCGAGGTCCGCAGCGCCTCTGAGCCGGGACGCCGGGTCGAGGGCACCGTGCACGGCGTCGACCCCGCAACCGGTGCGACCCGATGGTCGGTGCCGGTGCCCTCGACGGCCATGCTGAGGGCGCTCCCCGGCACGCCCGGGCGGGTGCTGCTGGTGCAGGACGACGGGCTGGCGCGGCTGCTCGACGCCCGCGACGGCGCGGTCCGCGGGCAGGGGCGGCTTCCGCCGGCCGACTACGGTCCGGACAATCCGCAGGTCATCGGCGGGCACCTGGTGCTGCGCCACCCGACCGGCAGCGGGGCGG
The DNA here is from genome assembly GCF_042897975.1 of Micromonospora sp. NPDC000668. NCBI lineage: Bacteria > Bacillati > Actinomycetota > Actinomycetes > Micromonosporales > Micromonosporaceae > Micromonospora > Micromonospora sp. NPDC000668. Next base: position 427,681 of record NZ_JBIAYP010000006.1, on the reverse strand, counting down.
CGCTGACCGGGTACGACCTGCCGGGGCTGTCGCGGCGCTGGCAGGTGCCGGTCGAGCCGGGCGAGCTGACTCTGCGGCCCTGCCAGGGCCTGGTCTGCGGGCGCGACCGGCTCGGCCGGTGGGCCATGGACGCGGGCACCGGCATGCGGCGCTGGACGTGGCCGGCCGGAGCGCGCTGGCACACCCTGGCGGGCGCTCGGATCGGCGCCGAGCCGCTGCTGCTGCTCGGGACGGCGTCGGACGGCCGGCGCACCCTGGTCGCGACGGTGGGCCGGGACGGCCCCCGGGTGCGCGCGGTGCTCCCGGCGGGGCTGACCGACTGCCGTCAGGCCGGCGCCGGGCTGATCTGCCGTGACGGCACCGCCCGGGTGACGGTGTGGCCGCTCGACGCGCCCTGATCGTCATCCTCTCTCGGTGCGAGAAACGCCGATGTACCTGACAGCGGTTGGCAGGTACGTGAGGGCAGACTGCCGATATGACGACAACCGCTGACCTCGCCATGGTCAACCTGGACAGCTCCGACCCGGCCGCGCACGCCGCGTTCTACCACCGCGCGTTGGGCTGGGAGATCACCCACAGCGCAGCCGAATACGCCATGCTCAGCGGCGGTGGCGTCTCGATCGGCTTCGGGCTGGTAGAGGGTTACCAGCCGCCGTCCTGGCCCGACCCGGCCGGCGGTAAGCGCTACCACCTCGACCTCTACGTCGACGACCTGGCCGTGGCAGAGAAGGAGTTCGTCCAGGCCGGCGCGTCGAAGCCGGAGTTCCAGCCGGGCGGGGAACGGTGGGTGGTGCTCATCGACCCGATCGGGCAGCCGTTCTGCATCTGCCCCCGCCCACAGGGCTGAGGCTTCCGCCGCCACTGCCGGCTGCGTGCGGGGCGGCGGGTCAGCGCAGCGGGCCGCGGGCGACGGCGACCCGCATCGTCGCCGGGTCGCCGACCGGGACGTACTCGAGCCACCAGGTGGCGCCGGCCGCGGCGAGCTCACCGAGATAGGCCCGCTCGGCGCGTTCGTCCGGTCGGCGCCGCCGGCCGCCGATCGCCACGTCGAACGGCTGGCCGTCGGCGCGGGTGGGTGGCAGGACGGCCACCAGCTCGCGTACCTCATCGGGGGTGAAGTCAGACCACCCGTCGGTGTCGGTGAGCTTGTACGGCACGATGCCGTCGGCACGGGCGGCCCGGCGTCGCACCGCCCCGGCCTGGGTGCTGCCGCCGACCCAGACCGGCACCCGGGGCGACTGCACCGGAGCCGGCCGCAGCGCCACCCCGTCGGCGCGGTAGTGAGTGCCCTGGTGGTTGACCGGCTCCCCGCTGAGCAACCCGGTCAGCAGGTCGAGGCCCTCGTCGAGCATGGCGGCCCGGACGGCCACCTCAGTCGGCTCGCCGAACGCGACCAGGCCTCGGTCGCCGGGGTCGCCGACACCGACCGCGACGGTGGCCCGGCCCGCGCTGAGGTGGTCGAGGGTGAGCACCTCGCGGGCCAGCTTCGCCGGGCGCCGCCGGGGTAGCGCGGTGACCGTGGTGCCCAGCCGCACCCGGCTGGTGCGCCCGGCGATCGCCGTGAGCACCAGCCACGGGTCGTAGGTGGACGGGTCGTCACCGGAGTGGTGGATCAGGTAGTCCTCCAGGAACACACCGTCCCACCCGGCGCGCTCGGCGAGCTCGCCCAGCTCGACCAGGGTGGACACCGTGACGGAGGCGCCATCGCAGGGAAGCTCCAGGCCGTGTCTCATCCATCGACCGTATGGCGGGGGTACGACGGGTCAGCCGCGGCGGCGGGACCGAGCCGCCCACACCACGTACGACGGGTCGCGGTCGAGGTTGTGCCGGTCCCGGTCGTAGCGGCGGGTGGTACGCGGATCGGCGTGCCCCATCGCGTCCTGCACGTCCTCCAGCGGGACACCCTCCGAGCGGGCGGTGGTGGCGAAGGCGTGCCGCAGCGAGTGCGGGGACAGCCTCGCCCAGGCGGGGATGCCGGCCGTCCGGGCCAGGCGGCGGACCAGCCGGAACACCGAGTGCCGGTCCATCCGGGCGCCACTGGCGGTGACCAGCAGTGGCCCGCTCAGCTGCGGCACCGGCACGCCGGTGGCGGCGGCCCGCTGGGCCAGGTAGGCGTCCACCGCGTAGCCGGTGCCCGGGGTGAGGGCGCGCCGGCGTGCTTTGCCGCCCTTGCCGATGAAGCGCACGCTGCGGTGCCCGCGTTCGGTGCCCAGGTCGGCCAGGTCCAGTGAGATCAGCTCGCCGACCCGCAGGCCCAGGTCGGCCAGGAGCGCGATCGCGGCCCGGTTGCGGGCGGCCGTCTGGCCGGTGTCCGCGTCGGCCGCGCTCAGCAGCGCGTCCACCTCCTCCGGGGTGAGGCCGACCGTGGCGGAGTGGTCCCGGTCGACGCGGGGCCGGTCCGCGCCGGAGACCGGGTTGGCCGGCATCGCGCCGAGCTTGACGAGGAAGTCGTACCAGCTCGACAGCGCGGAGAGCCGGCGCGCCACGGTCGCCGGGGTCAGCGGTCGGCCGCTGCGGGCGCCGAGGGTGGACTCCAGGGCCCGGGCGTACTCGTTGACGTGCAGGAAGGTGACGTGCAGCGGGTCCAGGTCGCGGCCGGCGCACCAGGTGAGCCAGCCGGTGATGTCGCGCCGGTACGCGTCGCGGGTGTGCTCGGACAGCCGGCGGTTGCGCAGCCAGGCCTCGGTGACGTCGACCGGCCCGCCGGGCAGGGCCGGTCGGGCGGTCGGACGGGCGAGCACCGGAGCGTCGGAGGACACCATGTGAAAAAGTTTCTCAGCTCTGGATGGGAAGACCCTGAAGGCGCGCCGAGGGATGCGCCCGGTGTCGGGGTGCGGCGTGCCGGCTACCGTCGGGCGGGTGCGCGCCAGTCGGTTGGTCTCCCTGCTGCTGCTTCTGCAGACCCGGGGGCGGATGACCGCGCCAGAGCTGGCCGAGGCCCTGGAGGTCTCGGTCCGGACGGTGTACCGGGACGTGGAGTCGCTGGGCGCCGCCGGGGTGCCGGTGTACGCCGAGCGCGGTCCCGCGGGCGGGTATCGACTGCTCGACGGCTACCGCACCCGGCTGACCGGGCTGACCGCGGGCGAGGCCGAGGCGCTGTTCCTGGCCGGTGTGCCGGGTCCGGCCGCCGAGCTGGGCCTGGGTTCGGTGCTGGCCGCCGCCGAGCTGAAGTTGCAGGCCGCACTGCCGGCGGACCTCACCGACCGGGGCGGGCGGATCCGGCAGCGGTTCCACCTGGACGCGCCGAGCTGGTTCCGCGAGCCCGAGCCCACCCCGCACCTGGCCACCCTGGCCGACGCGGTGTGGGAGGACCGCCGGATCCGGGTGCGCTACCGGCGGTGGCAGGCGCCCCGGGAGGTGACCCGCACCCTCGACCCGCTCGGCGTTGTGCTCAAGGCCGGCCGGTGGTATCTGGTCGCCGCCGCCGACGGGCAGGTACGCACCTACCGGGTGGGCGCCATCCTGGAGCTGACGGTGCTGGCCGAGCACGTCGACCGGCCGACCGGGTTCGACCTGGCGGCCTGCTGGCGGGAGCACGCCGAGCGCTACGAGAGCAGCGTCTACCGCGCCGAGGCGCGGGTACGGATGACCGCAGCGGCGCTGGCGCAGACCGTGCATCTCTTCCCGCCAGCGATGAGCCGGGCGGCGCACGCGGCCGCCGGCGCGCCGGACGCGGACGGCTGGCTGCTCACCACCGTGCCGATCGAGTCCATCCGGCACGGTCATGTCGAACTGCTCAAACTCGGCGCACAGGTGCAGGTGCTCGCCCCCGCCGAGCTGCGAGAACGTCTCACCGACACCGCCCACGCGCTCGCCGCGCTCTATCCGCCGACCGGCGCCGACCGCGCGGGAGAGCCGGCGGCGGACGCCGACCAGCCGGGCGGTGCTTCTGCGGAGACGATCGAGGCTCGGGGCGGACGCTGAGCACGCTGGTGGCTCAACCCCTCAGTGGAGCCGCTTCTCGAACCAGTGCTCGGCGTACGGGCCCTGCGAGTACGCCGGGATCTCGACGTAGCCGTGCCGGGCGTACAGGGCGCGGGCCTCGACCAGGTCGGCGCGGGTGTCCAGCCGGATCCGGTCCGCCCCGGCCGCCCCGGCGTGCCGCTCCACGGCGGCGAGCAGCGCGGCGCCCCCGCCGGCGCCGCGGTGAGCGGGGCGGATGAACACCCTGGTCAGCTCGGCCCAGTCGGGATACCACCGCAGCCCGGCGCAGCCGGCCAGTTCCGCGCCGTGGTGGGCGAGCACCAGCAGGCCGCTCGGGTACGTCAGGTCGTCGCTGGGCAACTCGGCCAGCGCCTCGTCGACCTCGCCGGGCAGGGCCGGGCGACGGTGGTAGCGGACCACCATCTCCGTCATGTACTCGCGGAGCAGCTGTGCCGCATCGGGCTGATCGGGACGGACGGTGGTGGTCACCCAGTCGGGTCGGACGGTTGTGGTCACCTGTCGATCATCAGCGTCCGGTCAACGGCATTTTCCGCCGCCCAGGGCCGCCGGTGGCAGGGCGAGCAGGGCGAACGTTCCCGGGCCGCCGGCTCCGGGCGGGTGCCGGCGGCCCGGCACGCTACCGGCGGCGGGACGGCAGCAGCGCGATCAGCGCGACCGCCACGGCCACATGCATGGCGCCGAGGGCGAACTTGGCGCCGGTGGTGGCCTCGATGCCGAACAGCGGGCCGAAGGAGAGCACGGTCACCAGGACGGCCAGCGAGATCCAGACGATGCGGGCGACCCGCGGCGCGAACCGCTCCAGCAGCGCCAGCGCCGCCCAGCCCAGCAGGGCCGCGCCGAGGGCGATCCCGATGATCTGGCCCGGCCCGATGACCAACGCGGGTTGACCCGGACTCTCGACGGTGTAGTCGACTCCGGCCACCTCGCCGATCCCCCAGATGACCAGGCAGGCCAGGACGGCGGCGGCGACGGCCACGGCGCCACGGCGCAGTGACGAGGTGGCGGTGGTGACGGTTGGTTCGGCGGTCGCACTCATGACGGCTCCTCGATCGGGGGGCACGAACAAGTGCGACCGTAGCAGATAGTCCCGTCCAAGACTATCTGCTACGGAACTAGCATCCGGAGCGGCTGCCGGGCGCGTACGGGGAGGTGTTGGCCAACGGGCCGCTCACCAACGCGGTGAGCGCGCGCAGGAATGCCTCCTGGTCCTGCACGGGCAGGGTCGCGAGGAGATCGGCCTGAATGCGGCGCACGACATCCTGCGCCCGTTCCAGGACCCGCTCCCCGGCGGCCGTCACCGTGATCAGCCGGGCGCGGCGATCCGTCGGCGCCGGTCGACGCTCGGCCAGCCCGGCCCGCTCCAACTGGTCCAGCGTGACGACCATGGTGGTCTTGTCCACGCCGCACCGTTCGCCGATCTCCCGCTGGGTCAGGCCCCCGATGCGGGCCTGCGCCAGGACGTAGTGCGCCCGCGGCGAGATGCCCAGCTCGGCCAGGCCCGCGGCGTGCTCGGCCTGGAGCGCGTGACTCGCCCAGGAGAGCAGGAACAACAGGTCGGGCGGGCCGTCGGTGGGCGTACAGGAGGTCATGCACGGAGGCTAGCAACATGTTCCGAGACGGGACGGTTCGCGCAGCGGACGATCAGGGCCGCTGATAGATCCCGTGCTCGCGGGTGAGCAACTGCTCGTCGATCAGGTAGCGGCGCAGCGTGGCGTGGTCGGACCCGCCGGCGGCGCACCACGGTTTGAGCGCCTCGTCCACCACCCGCTCGGGGTACGGCGTGCCCGACTCGAAGGACCGCTCGGCGATGTGTGCCAGCAGCACCCGCCGCCGGCCGCGCTGTGCCGGCAGGCCCACCAGCACGTCACCGCGTAGGAAGGTGCGCAGCACCGGGTCGTCGGTCGGGCCGGCGTCGTCGGCCGGAAGGCGTTCGCGCGCCGCCGCCCGCAGCGACACCTCGTCGGCCGCCAGGGCGCCGTCGGGGCCGGTCACCAGGCCCGCGTCGGTGAGTCGGCGAATCGCGGTGTGCACCGCCCGCGCCGGCAGATCGGTCCGCTCGGCGATCTGGGCCGCGCCGGCCGCGCCGAGCACGATCGCCGCGAAGACCCGCCGTCGTCCGTCGTCGGCCAGGGTGCCGGCCAGAGCATTCGCTGTCACGCCGGTCACCCTCCCACCAGCGGTACGCGGACCGCCAGGCGATTTTCGGGGCGCGTGGCGGCGGCCGGAGGTGGATCGGTGTGTGCTGGGCCGGCGCTCAGTCGGGGTCCGATGTGCCCGCCGAGTTGGCCGGCTGCTCGGCGACGAGAAGTACCCGACGCAGCAGGTCGGAGAGCAGTCGGCGCTCCGACGGGGTGAGCGCGCCGAACAGCCGGTGCTCCTCGGCACCCCGGACGTCCATCGCCCCGTGCCATGCGGCCCGGCCCGCGTCGGTGAGCTCCACATCCACCCGACGCCGGTCGACAGTGGACGGCGTCCGCCGCACGTAGCCGCGTTCGACCAGGTTGTCGACCCGCGCGGTGATCGAGGCCGGCGCCATCGCCAGATCCGCGGCGAGTTCCGAGGGTGCGGCACGCCCCTGCCGGCCGGCAAGCGCGTGCAGCGTGTCGTACTCGTGCGCCGGCAGGTCGAAGTCCGCAAGGACCCGCTCCTTCACCGTCCGCAGGTGCCGGGTCACGACGCCCATCCGGGTCACGGCGCCTTCGACGTCGGCGTCGAGGTCGGGCAGGACGGGCAGCCAGCGCTCGACATGCCGGTCGACGGAGTCGTGGGCGGTGGTCACCCGCAGAGCCTATCGCAACCGAAATATTCGTTGACGAAATATTCGGTGTCGAAGTACCTTGCGGTGGTGACCAACCCTCTGCGCGTCAGCTCCTTCCGGCTGCTGTTCCTGGGCCGGACCGTCTCCTCGGTCGGTGACGCCGTGGTGCCCGCCGCCCTGGCCCTGGCCGTGCTGCGGGCCACCGGCTCCACCAGTGCGCTCGCGGTCGTCCTCGCCGCGGCCATGGTTCCCCGGCTGCTCCTGCTGCCCCTCGGCGGCGTCGTCGCCGACCGGTTCGACGCCCGCCGGGTCGCCCTGGTGGCCGACCTGGTCCGCTGCGCGACCCAGCTCGCGGTCGGTGTGGAGCTGCTCGGCGGCGACCCGTCGCTGAGCACCATCGTGGTGGCCTCGGCGCTCGGTGGCACCGCCTCGGCGTTCGCCATGCCGACCGCCTCCCCGCTGGTCGCCGGCACCGTCGAACCGGCCGCCCGGCAGCGCGCCAACGCCCTGATGGGGATCACCGCCAACACCAGCCGGCTCGCCGGCCCGGCGCTGGCCGGCCTGCTGATCTGGGCCGCCGGCCCCGGCTGGGCGTTCGTCATCGACAGCGCGTCGTTCGCGCTCAGCGCCACGCTGCTCGCGTTCGTCCGGGTCCGGCATGTGCCGGTACCCCGCCGTTCCGTCCTCGCCGACCTGCGGCACGGCTTCGGCGAGGTACGCGCCCGCGACTGGTTCTGGACCAGCCTGATCGGGCACGGCATGTGGAACGGCGCCGCCGCCGTGCTGATGACCCTCGGGCCGGCCATCGCCATCGACCGCCTCGGCGGCGAGGCCACCTGGGTGCTGCTGTTGCAGGCCGGCGCGATCGGCATGCTCACCGGCTCGCTGCTGGCCGGGCGGGTCCGGCTCCACCGGCCGGTGCTGCTGGCCAACCTCGGGCTGGCCAGCTACGCCGCACCACTGCTGCTGCTCGCCGTCGCCGCGCCCGCCCCGGCGGTGATCGTCGCCTACGGGGTGGCGCTGACCGCCCTCGGTTACCTCAACCCGGTCTGGGAGACCGTCGTGCAGCACCAGTTCCCGCCCGAGGTCCTGGCACGAGTCACCTCGTACGACTGGCTGGTGTCGCTGGGCGCGATGCCGCTGGGCTACGCCTTGGCGCCGCTGGCCGCCGACGCGTTCGGCGCGCCCGTACCGCTGGCGATCGCCGGCCTGCTGGTCCTGACCGCCTGCGCCGGCACCGCGCTCGTCCCCGGCGTACGCCGGCTCACCTGGCCCGCGGCCCCGCAACCGCAAGCGGCCGAACCCGCCGGCGTCGGCAGTGCCTCAACCCCCGCTCGTGCAGACGGGCATTAATGACGCGCTCACCGACGCTTAGATGACTACGTTTCAGCCACAGGCTGGTCGGTGAACGGCACCGCGCGCAGCTCACCCCGTCCCGCGCATCGGTTTGGACACCGCGCTCAGCGTGCCGGTTTGGCGACGGCATTACGGTGCCTCACCTCAGCCCTCATCGATAGAGGAGATTCGACATGTCAGGCGCGGCGGCCGCCACGGCAGGCGCTGAGTCGTTGCGTCCAACCCAGCTGCTTCGCCGCAACGGGCCCTTCCGAGCCCTCTTCTCGGCACGGGTTGTTTCTTACGCAGGCGATTCACTCAGCCTTGTCGCGCTCATGCTCCACGTCGCCGACACGACAGGCCAGGCGTTGGCAATCTCCCTCCTGTTGCTTGTCGGAGATTTCGCCCCATCCCTGTTGGGTCCCTTCACCGGCGCCCTCACCGATCGGCTTGATCTCCGGCGGCTGATGGTCGTCTGCGAACTCATCCAAGCTGTGGTCCTGCTGGTAATTGTGCTGACCCTGCCTCCGCTGCCGGTGCTGCTGGCCCTCGTCGCGATCCGCGCCACCGCCTCGCAGATCTTTCAACCGGCGTCTCGGGCGGCGGTGCCTGCACTGGTTGGTGACCGTGACCTGGAGACCGCCAACTCCACCGTCGGGTTCGGCTCCAACGGAGCAGAGGCGGTCGGCCCGCTGATCGCTGCGGCCCTGTTCCCGTTGGTCGGAGTGCGTGGTCTGCTGCTCGTCGACGCCGTGTCGTTTCTGGTCTCGGCCGTGCTGCTCGCGACGCTTCCCTCACTCCCGGCGGCGACCGGCGATGGGCGCCAGCCGTCCTTGCTGCGACAGGCCAAAGCGGGGATTGGCTATCTGTTACGTGTTCCGACGGTGCGGGTCATCTTTCTTGGCTTCACTGCGGTGGTCGCCTTCAACGGGGTCGATGACGTGGCGCTGGTGCTGCTGGCCCGGGACACCTTTCAGGTTGGCAATTCCGCGGTCGGGCTTCTGCTGGGCGCGGTCGGCCTCGGACTTGTGGCTGGTTATGCCGTGTTGTCCCGGTGGGGCACGCAGGCGTCGATGCCGCTGCTGCTGATATTGGGCTTCGCTGTCAGCAGTGTCGGTAACCTGCTGACCGGGCTCGCCTGGGCCGTCGCCGCCGCGATCGCCCTGCAGGCCGTCCGTGGGTTGGGGTTGGCTGCCATGGACGTCGCCTCCAGCACGCTGCTACAACGTACGGTTCCAGCGGGCATGCTCGGCAGGGTCTTCGGCAATCTGTACGGCGCAATCGGGGTCGCCGCCGCGACGTCCTACATCGCCGGCGGCCTGCTGCTGGACGCAACCTCCGCCCCAGTGACCCTGATAATCGCGGGTGTCGGCGGCCTGGTGGCTACCGGTATCGTCGCGCTGCGATTGCCACGGGCGATGCGACGCGCCGACGAGGATGACGCGTCGCCGACGGTATCCGCGCCGGTCATCGACTAGATCGGGACCGTACCCGGGCGCGGGGCCCGTTAGCTGGCGTCCGCTGATCAGATCCGGCCGTCGGTGCGTAGCCGTGCGTGCAGGTGCATGTCGTGCCAGCCGTCGGTGTGGCGAACCGACCCCCGGAGCACGCCCTCCACTGCGAAGCCGGCCCGGGTCGCCACTCGGCACGACGCCGCGTTGGCGGTCGAGTGCTCCAGTGCCAACCGGTGCAGACCGGCCCGCGTGAAACTCCACCGGGTCAGTGCCCGCAGCGCGTCGGTGGCGATTCCCCGACCACGCGCGGCGGGCACGACCCAGTACGACACCTGCGCCGACGCCTCGGCCAGCAGCATGCCCCGCAACCCCACCTGACCGACCGGTCGGTCGTCGGCGTCGACGATCGCCCAACTGGCGGCCGTCTCGTCGCGCCAACGGCCGGCCCACTGTGCCGTCCACGCCCTCGCCTCGTCGTCGTCGAGGCGGCGGACGTGCCACCGCTGGATCGCCGGACAGTCGAAGGCGGCCCGGACCGCCGAGGCGTCGTCGTCGCGCCACCCCCGCAGCGCCAGTCCGGGGCGTACCGGAAGGTGGGGTTGGGTCTGGGCGCCGAGGCTCCCGGCGGGCATGGCGGGCGCGACGAGCAGCGGCATTCGCCCATTATCGGGGCGGGTTCACTCACTCTCCGGCCGGGCCACCGGCGAGTTCGGTGACCACGTCGAGGTGGCCGAGGTGGCGGGCGTACTCCTGGACCAGATGGAACAGCACCCGCTCCAGCGACGCCGGATCTGCGCCGTTCCAGCGCGGGCCCGGCTCGCCGATCTCCGCCAGGTCGTGCGCGGTCACCACCGTCGTGGTGTGCGCGCCCTGCGCCCGCAGCGCCGCGACCAGGTCCGCGCGGGTCTCGTCGGGGGCGACGTACCAGCGGTCCTCGCGGCGGTCGCCCCACGGCTCGGCGACGTCCCGTCCCTGGAAGCCCCACTCGATCCAGCGCAACTCGACGTGGCGCAGGTGCTTGAGCAGTTCCAGCGGGGTCCATCCCGACGGCAGCCGGCTGCGCCGCAGCTCCGGCTCGGGCAGCGCCGACACCTTGGCCACCGTGGACTCACGGAAGTAGTCCAGGTAGCGAAGGAAGACCTCGGTGCGGCTGCCGGCGGGGGCGGTGGGCTCCGGGAAGGCGATCATTGTGCGGACGTGGTCGGCAGCTCGCGGCCGCGCTGCTGCACACCGGCCCGGCCGTACGGGTAGTCCCCCACCAGTGGGGCACTCGCCTCGTCCAGCAGCCGGGTCTGCTCCGCGTCGAGGATCAGGTCAGCGGCGGTCAGGTTGTCGTCGAGCTGCGCCGTGGTCCGCGCACCGAGGATCACCGAGGTGACCGCCGGTCGGGCCGCCAACCAGGCGAGCGACACCGCCGACATGGACACGCCACGTTCCTTCGCGACCTGCGTGACCGCGTCGATCACCCGCCACGTGCGCTCCTCGGCGTTGCGCCCCGCGTACGCCTCGACGCCGCGCTGCGGGTTCTCGCCGAGCCGGCTGGCACCGGTGGGGACGCTGTCGCGCTGGTACTTGCCGGTCAGCCAGCCACCGCCCAGCGGTGACCACGGCAGGATGCCGATGCCCTCGTTCTCGCAGACCGGCACCAGTTCGAACTCGATCTCCCGGGCCAGCAGGTTGTACTGCGGCTGCAGGGTCACGATCGGGGTGAGGTTGAGGTGCTGGGTGAGCAGGGCAGCCTTCTGCAACTGCCAACCGGTGAAGTTGCTGACCCCCGCGTAGCGGATCTTGCCCGCGCGGACCGCGTCGTCGAAGAACCGCAGCGTCTCCGGAAGCGGGGTCAGCGGGTCCCAGGCGTGCGCCTGGTAGAGGTCGATGGCCTCGACCCCGAGTCGCCGGAGGCTGGCGTCCAGGGCTCGGGTGAGGTGTACCCGGGACAGGCCGGCGTCGTTCGCCCCGGGGCCCATCGGGAACCGTCCCTTGGTGGCGATCACGAGCCGTTCGCGCAGCTCGGGCCGCGCCCGCAGCCAGCGGCCGACGATCTCCTCGGAGACGCCGGCGGAGTAGACGTCAGCCGTGTCGATGAAGGTGCCGCCGGCCTCGACGAACCGGTCCAGCTGGGCGAAGCTGCCCGCCTCGTCGGTCTCCGCGCCGAAGGTCATGGTGCCCAGACACAGGGTCGACACCACCGTGCCGGTGGCGCCCAGAGTGCGATAGCGCATGTCTTCCTTCCGGTCGAGCGAACTGGCCGATCCTGCCACCGTCGTCCTGACCCTGACGGCGGGGGCGGCCGCTTGCGGGACCCGGACCCGAGGCAAGAGGGAGGCGGCACGTCCGCCCGTAAGGGAGCCCTGGCGCGTTTGTCCTGTTCGCCCATTTGCGACACCGAGTGCGTGGTTTGGTAGCCTCCGCGCTCTTACTCCCGTTTCACCACTCGACGCGCGATCGTTCCGTTCGACCTTTGACAGCCCATATTTCCGGATATGCGAATGGCGAAGTATCCGTCGGAGCCTGTCTCTCGAATCAGGACATACACCGACAAGCTCCCCATAACATCGACCGGTGGCTGTTCACATGTCTTTCGATGGGTTGCCAGGTCGCCCTCAGCACGTCCTGCCCACTGTCCTGTCCCGACCCATCGAACCGGTGCGCCCGACGAGCGCCTCGCTTGCTGCCCTGGCCCCGACCGCCGCGAACGACAGGGCGAGATCGGACGGTGCAGCCGGCTTCGGGGGCCGTCCCGGCCGATGAGCAGGACGTTCCAGAGGTGCGCCACGAACACCCCCGATCAGTACTGACGTGAGTGTTGTTCGGCGCGAAAGCACGCCGCGACGGCACGGCCGGGAATCGACAGGGTCCGGCTGAGCCGCCGCCGGCGGGAGACGGTGATGGGGGTGATCACCGTCGGCCGGCACGGGTCTCGCCTCCTACGGGCCCGTGCCGGCCACCCCAAACAGAAGGCATGGTGCCGCGACCGCGACGGCGAGGTGCCGCCGAGGTCCGGGCCAGCAGGCTTCCGCCAGCCCAGCAAACGGAGAGGAGATGGTGATGTGGCAGCTGCCGACACCGGCAGAGCAGGAGCTGTGGAACGCCGTGGTGGCTGGGGTACGAGCGGCCAACCGGACGGACCACGGGCAGTTCCAGACGTCCGTCGGGCGCCTCCTGCGGCTGCCCCACGCGTGGGCGCACCAGGTCCTCAGGGACACCGCAGGGCTGCTCGTCGAGGAACTCGACCCGGACGGGCGGGACCAGTGGCCACGTCTGGAGGCGCAGGTCGACCACTCTGAGGCCTGGCTACCAAAAGTGGACAGGAAGTTGCTGATCGCACTGCTCCCTGATGGTCACCGACCGCCGGCCACCGACGTACCCGACGAACCGGAGCACACTCAGCATCGACTACTGCTCATCGCCCTGCTGGCGGACGCCGCGCAGGTCAGCGTCGGAGCATTCGTTGACGTCGCCCTGGCCAACAACAGGCGGGCTGATGGAACTCTCGCCGGATCGGTCCCGCACTGCCGGGTCGGGCGCTGATACCCCAGCAGTCACGCGGCGGGCCAGTGCTACGGCGGCCCATCGGTGATGATGTGTGCGTGAGCGAAGCCGCCGCCACCACCGACCGCCCCCAGCATCCGGCCCCAACGTCCCCGCCGCCGGGGCCACCGTCGCCCGGCCCGCGCACGCTGGGGCCGTGGCTGGTGGCCGGCGCGGTCAGCCTGACGCTGCTGTTGCTCGCCGGCCGCTACGGCTACCACCGCGACGAGCTGTACTTCCTGCTCTGCGGCCGGCACCTCGACTGGGGCTACGTCGACCAGGGTCCACTGGTCCCGGCGCTTGCCCGGCTGCTCGACACCATCGCGCCGGGCAACCTGGTGGTGCTGCGTACGCCATCGGCACTGCTGGCCGGCGCAGCGGTCCTGCTGGTCGCCGCCATCGCCCGGGAGTTGGGCGCCGGCCGGGGCGGGCAGACCTTCGCGGCGGTGCTCGCCGCGTTCTCCGGCATCGTGCTCGCCGGCGGCCACCTGCTCAGCACCACCACCGTCGACCTGCTGGCCTGGCTGGCCGCGGCGCTGTGCGCGGTGCGGCTGCTGCGCACCGGCGACAGCCGGTGGGCACTCGGCATCGGGCTGGCGCTCGGCGTGGGCATGCTCAACAAGGTGCTGCCCGCGCTGCTGGCCGTGGGCCTGATCGCCGGGCTGGCCATCGCCGGGCCACGCCGGCTGTTGCGCGACCGGTGGGTGCTGGCCGCCGCCGGGCTCGCCGCGCTACTGGCCGCGCCGAACCTCATCTGGCAGGCGGCGCACGGTTTCCCGCAGCTCGGCGTGGCCGCCTCGATCTCCGACGGTGACAGCTCCTACAGTGGCCGCCTCGACGCGCTCATCCTCCAGTTCGTCATCATCAGCCCGTACGCCGTGCCGATCTGGATCGCCGGCCTCGTCGCGCTGCTACGCCGGCCCCAGTGGCGGGCGTACCGGGCGGTGGGCTGGGCCTGGCTGGTCGTCGTCGGCATCGTGCTGCTCGCCGGCGGCAAGGGCTACTACGACGCGCCGCTGCTGCTGGTGCTCACCGCCGCCGGCGCGGTGGTCACCGCCGCGTGGGCGTCGCGTGGCGCACTGAGGCTGCGTCGGGGCCTGCTCGCGCTGGGCGCGGTGCCGTTCCTCCTGCCCACCGTCGTGCTGCTGCTGCCGGTGCTGCCGGCCGACCGGCTGCCCGGTTTCGTGCTCGACGTCAACTATGACGCTGGCGAGACCATCGGGTGGCCGGCGTTCGCCGACTCGGTCGCCACCGTCCATCGTGGCCTGCCACCCGAGGAGCGTTCGCGGGCGGTCATCCTTACCGGCAACTACGGCGAGGCCGGAGCGCTGGCCCGCTACGGCCCGACCCGTGACCTGCCCCGCGCGTACTCCGGGCACAACAGCATGGTCGACTTCGGCCGGCCACCCGCCGACGCCAACGTGGTGATCGTCGTCGGCTGGGAGCGCCCCGACCCGCTGACCGCCTGGTTCGACGCATGCGTGCTCGGCGGACGGGTGGATCAGCGGGTCGAGGTGGACAACGACGAGAACGGTGGCCCGATCTACGTGTGCCGAGGGCTGCGGCGTCCGTGGGCGCAGATCTGGGACACCGAGGTACGCCACACCGGCTGACCGTGGTCAGCCGTTTTGCTCGCGGGTGAGCCAGTCGCGGACGCCGGCCAGGGCCTCGGGGCCGGAGTCGGCATCGACGTCGCGGGCGAGGTCGGCGATCGTGACCCCAGCGAGGGCCTGGCACCACGCGCTGGGGTGCCAGCAACGCCGAGGCGGCGGAGCAGGTGTACGTGACAGTCAAGACGGTGGAGGCCCACCTCACCGCATCTTCCGCAAGTCCGGGGGGTCGTCGCGGGCCGGGCTGGCGGCGCTGCTGGTCTCCGGGGCAGTCAACCATCAACGGTCTGGCGAGGATCGGGGGTCCACCCCCCGGAGAACCCGATTTGTTTGGTGATGCCCACGATCAAACGGAGATGAAGGATGGGCGTCCCGTGGCGAGTGTCGGATATCTCGCCTTCTGCCTGCCAGAATCTGATATTTTGTCTCCCACCACCGGCCAAACCCGACAGGGCTGGCCGGCGGGCCGGAAGCCGCACTGGCTCAACCGGAGATGCGCAGGAAAGGCATCGTCGTGAGTCAATACATCATCACCATCGTGCCCGTGCAGGACGACGGTGAGGAGATCACCGGCCCGGTGGCGCAGACCGTCGTCCGTCTGGAGGTCAGAAACGGCCACCCGGTCGTGCGGGAGCTCACCGTCCGGGCGCCACAGAGCGCCGGCCTGACCGGCGAGCTGCCCTACGTCGACTTCGACGCCCTGCTGCGCGCCTTCATCCCGCCGCAGGACCGGAAGAAGATCCGCCCGGTCGGCGGCGCCCTGCCAACGGCCTCCCGCCCGGCCGTGACGGTCGGGCCGGTCCCCGAGATCACCGCCGCGACCAGCACCGCCGTGCCCCGCCCGGCCCGCCGGGCCGGCGAACCGGACCGGCTCAGTCGGCTCAAGGCCGGGCGCGCCTACCGCCGGGCACCCGACCCGGCGGACCTGGAGGCGGTCTACGAGCAGGTCAGCACGATCAGCCGGGTGGCCGAGCACTTCGACGTCCCGGTGCACACCGCGCAGGGCTGGATCAGCCGGATGCGCCGCAAGCACGACACCGAGGTCAACGCCGGCTGACGCCGGGCTCGGCCGCCGGGTCGGGCACGTCGGCCAGCGCGTCCGCCACGGCAGGCGCCGCCCGGTCCACCCACAGCTCGATGCCGACCTCCGCCGTGTCGAATTCCCGCTCGAGTACGCACAGACCTGGCGCGGATACGCACGCACCCGCCTCGGCCAACAAGGCGCCCAGGTAGGTGTCGACGACGTGCCGGTGACCGGACCGGGCTGCGGTCATCAACGGCACGGCCACCACCCCGGTGAGCGCGCCCCGGGGCAGCACGTCGACGAAGAGCATCAGCAGGCCGCTGTAAGCCGCCTTGAACGTGGGGCTGGCCACCAGTAGCAGCCCTGGTCGGCGTACCGCCTCCAACACTTCGTCGAGGGTCTCCGGCCGGCTGCCCTGACCGACCAGCTCGGCCGTCAGCTCGGACAGGTCGATCATCGTCGGCGCGCCGACCGGGTTCGGGCAGTGGGTCAGCCGGGCATGCAGGGCCGCCGCGGTGGCCAGAGCGACGGTCCGCGTCCGGGAGTGCGGCTTCGGATTGCCGATCAGCACGGTCATCGGCCGTTCCGTGACGGATGGCGTCATCGGCCCACCGCCAGCTCCGGGGGCCGCGCGGCCTCGGCGTCGAGGAGACCGTCGTGCCGCAGGAGCGGCAGCACCCCCTCGCCGAACCAGCACGCCTCCCCCAGGTGCGGCTGTCCGGACAGGATCAGATGCTCGACCCCGGCGGCGTGGTATTCGCCGATCCGCTCCTGCTTCACCATGCACCACCTGGTCACCGACGGCTGGTCATGCGGGGCGCTCTTCGAGGAGCTGCGCATCCTCTACGCCGGGTCGCCCGCCGAGCTGCCCCCGATGCGCTGGCAGTACCCGCAGTTCGTTGCCGGCCTGGCAGGAGGATCGCCTGGCCGGCACCGAACTGGACCGGCAACGCGAGTTCTGGCGCGACCAGCTGACCGGGCTGCGGCTGCCGCGCCTGCCGTACCGCGAGCCGCCACCGGGAGCCACCCCGGCGTGCTGGCCCGGGATCTCGACGCCGTCAACGCCGACGGACTGCGCGCCCTGGCCCGGCGACACCGCACGACGCTGTTCACCGTGGCCCTGGCCGTCTACTACGCCGTCCTGCACCGCGTCACCGGGCAGGGCGACCTCGCCGTCGCCTCGCTGTTCGCCAACCGGAGCCGGCCGGAGAGCCAACGCACCGTCGGCTTCTGCGCCAACATGGTCGTGCTGCGCACCCGGCTGCCGCCGTTCGCCACCTTCGCTGCCCTGGTACAGGCGACCCACGCGACGACCGCCGCCGCCTTCGCCAAGCAGGAGCAGCCCTACCAGGCCGTGCCCACCGGCAGCGCCAACCTGGGCGGCCGGGTCGACGACGTGGTGTTCCAGATGATGGCCGAGCTGACGCACCGCGTGCGGGCCGGCGACACCGAGTTCGAGTTGCTCGTCCCGGAGGCGATCGGCAGCCGCTTCGGCACCGAGCTGGCGCTCGCCCCGCGCGGGGACGGGATGCGGGTGGTGCTGTTCCACACGCCACGGCTGGCGCCGACGGACGCCCTCCGGCTGCTCGACGGCTACGTCACCGTCGCGCGGGCCATCGTGGCCAACCCCGCTGCGGCACTGTCGACACTGCTGCGCCGCTAGCGGGGCGTACCGGCGATCAGCTCGGCGCCGCGCTCGCCGATCATGACGCTGGTCAACGCGGCGGGCGCGCGCAGCGGCACCGGAACGATGGAGGCATCCACCACCCGCAGGTTGGCCACGCCACGCACCCGGCACCGGCCGTCGACGACCGCGCCCGGGTCGTCCGCCGCGCCCATCCGCGCGCCGCCGACCAGGTTCAACCGGCTGTACGTGGTGGCGCGCAACATGTGGTCCAGCTGCTCGTCGTCGCCCACGACCGCGTCGTCGACGAGCGCGAACCGGGCGACGGTCTTGGTGAAGGCGGCCTGGTTGGCGATCTCCCACGCGTGCCGGTACGCGTCGCGCATCCGGGCGAGGTCACCGTCGGCGGAGTAGAAGCCGAGGTCGACCACGGGCGGGGCCGTCCCGCCGGTGCCGCGCACCGAGATCCGACCCCGCGACGCCATCGCCATGTCGCCGATCATCACGGTGTTGACCTGGTCGGCGCCGATGATCCGGTCCAGACCCGCGCCGGCGCCACGGGAGGTGCTCATCCCGGTAAACAGGCTCAGGTAGAACGCCTGGTCGGCCTCGTGGCCCGGAATGCCGGCGAGCCGCGCGATGAGCTGGGTACGCGGCCAGTCGCCGCCCACCGTCTCCGGGTCGGGCACCACCAGGATGATCGCGCCGGGCTGGTCGATCACGTCGGTGCCCACGCCCGGCAGGTCGATCAGCGGCGTGATCCCGGCGGCGCGCAGCTCGTCGGCGGGGCCGATCCCCGAACGCAGCAGCAGGGCCGGGCTGTACGGAGAGCCGGCGCAGAGGACGACCTCGCCTGCGCCGATGGTCTCCCCCGCGACCTGCACGCCCACCGCCTGCCCGTCGGCCAGCAGCACGCGGTCGACCTCGGCGTCGCCCCAGACGACCAGATTGGACCGGCACCGGGCCGGGTCGAGGTGGGTGAGGGCGGTGGACATCCGCAGCCGGTCGTGCCGGTTCTGCGGATACATCCCGATGCCGACGGCGTCGGGGGCGTTCATGTCCTCCTGGTAGTCGTGGCCCAGGCCGAGCGCGGCCTGCAGGAAGCCGTCCATCGCCGGTGTCAGCTCACCGCGCGACCAGCGGGTGATCGGGACGGGACCGTCGGCGCCGTGGTAGTCGCGGTCGCCGAACTGCTGGTCGGCCTCCAGCCGGCGAAACGCCGGCAGCACCGCCGGCCAGTCCCACTCCGGCAGGCCGAGGGCACCCCACCCGACGAAGTCGGCGGCCAGGGCCCGCATGGCGCCCCGGTCGTTGATCTGCGTGGAGCCACCGACCACCCGGCCGCGCCGCAGCGGCGCGTCCCGCCCGGCGACGACGGTCGCCCGCAGGTCCCAGTCGAAGCCGTCCTCTGCCTCCACCGAGCCGGTGCGCAACGCCTCGGGCACGGCTGCTCCGACGAGGTCGGGGCCGGCCTCCAGCAGCAGCACGGACCGGGCCGCGTCCTCGCTCAGGCGGGCCGCCAGCACCGCGCCCGCCGCACCCGCGCCGACGATGACGTAGTCGTAGCGACGCATGGGCTCAGCGTAGCCGAACACACGACATGCCAGGACGCATCACATGTGCTATCCGGGTTTCTTCATTAGACTCTCGTGTATGAGTAGAGGTCCGGAAGTCATCCCCACCCTGCGCTACCGCGACGCTCCGGCCGCCATCCGGTGGCTGGTCAACGTCGTCGGTTTCCGCGCGGAGCTGGTCGTCCCCGGCCCGGACGACTCCATCAGTCACGCGCAGCTGACCTGGGGCAGCGGCATGGTCATGCTCGGTTCGCAGACGGACGGCAGCGACGGCCGGCTCGTTCTGGACACCGGGCCCGGCGCGACCTATGTGGTGCTCGACGACGTGGCAGCGCACTACGAGCGGGTCGTCGCCGCCGGCGCCGAGGTCGTGCAGAAGCTCCGCGACGAGGACTACGGCGGCCAGGGCTACTCGATCCGCGACGCCGAGGGCAACCTGTGGAGCTTCGGCTCCTACCGACCCGGGTCGTCCTGACCACCCCCGGCTGATCCCGCGCGCGGCCGGCGGGGTCAACCGTCCAGCAGCAGTCCGGCCAGCTCGGCCCGGGCGTCGGCGACCGTGCCGTCGAAGGTGGCCAGCCACCACGCCCGGCGGTACCAGTGGTGCAGCGGCTGCTCCCAGGTGAAGCCACTGCCGCCGTAGGTCTGGATGGCCACCTCGCAGGCGGTCATCGCGGCCTCGCGGGCGGCCACGCTGGCCGTGAGCACCGCCCGGTACGACAGCGGCCGGGCGGCCTCGACCTGCCCGTAGCTCTCGGCCAACGGGTGGGCGACCGCCTGGTTCGCACCGATCAGCTGGCCGAACTGGGTCCGGTTCGGTGCGGGACGCCGGCGCTGTCAGCCAGCCGCGTAGCGCGACGCGGGTCGGCGGCAGCGGGCAGAATCGTTGCCACGCCGACGTCTCGTCCGGTGTCATCCGGCACCTCACCCGAAATACGTGACAGCAGATACGAGATGCATGTTAGCCGTCCCGGCCGGCCGGATCACCCCCAGCTCTCCCCGATCTCGGGTTCCGGCGGGTGACCGGCCGGCCCGCAGCAGCGGGCTACGCTCGGCGCATGGCTACGGCGGGACTGCTCCTCGCGGCCGGCGCCGGCCGCCGGTTCGGCACGCCGAAGGCCCTCCTGTCCTACCGGGGGCGACTCCTGGTGGAGCACGCCGCGGCGATCCTCACGGCCGCCGACTGCCGGCCGGTCGTGGTGGTGCTCGGCGCGCAGGCCGACCGGGTCCGCGCCAGCACGCGGCTGCCCGGCGTGGTGCTCAACGACGACTGGACGACGGGCATGGGCTCGTCCCTGCGGGCCGGGCTGTCCGCCCTGACGTCCGGCACCGCCGTGGCCGCCGTGGTCACCCTGGTCGACATGCCCGGCCTCACCCCCGAGGCGGTACGCCGGGTGGCCCGTGACGCCACCGCCGACTCCCTCACGGTGGCCACCTACCAGGACGGTCGCCGCGGACATCCGGTGCTGCTCGGCCGGCACCACTGGGCCGGCGTGGCCGCGGCGGCCACCGGCGACCGGGGCGCGCGGGACTATCTGCGGGCACAGGGTGACGCGGTGCGGCTGGTCCCCTGTGCGGACGTCGCCGACGACACCGACGTGGACCTGCCCGAACAGGCGGCCCGCTTCGGTCTCACCGAGGTACGGCGGACGCCCGGCACGCGGGCCCTGGACTAGAGTGACGGCGTGCTCAGCAGGGTCAACGGTCTGTCACGACACTTCACTGAGGACACTCTCCGCCACTATCTCCTGGAGCGTTCGGTCCGACAGGACGACGGCTGCCTGATCATCCGTGGATACGGCGCCGAGCGCGGCGTCTACCAGAAGGTGGCGGGCCGGGCCTGGGCACACATCGCGGCCTACGCCGCCTTCGTCGGAGGCTACGACCCGGCCCTGGACGTCGACCACCTCTGCGACGCCCCAGACTGCGTCGAGCCCACTCACCTACGGCAGGTCAGTCATGCGGACAACTGCCGTACGCGCGCGCAGGCGCCGACCTGCCGCAACGGGCACGACCGCGAGGTCGACGAGTCGACGGGGCGGTACCGACGGACGTGTCGCGCCTGCAACCGGGACAGCCAGCGCCGGTGGCGGGAACGCCAGGCCGCCGAGGTGGCCCAGGCCCGCGGGGCGTACGTCCGGACCTAGCCACTCCTGCTCCAGGCGGCTGCTGCTTATCGTCCCGTGGTGGGGTTACGTGGTGGTACGGGTGTGGCCACGACGAAGGAGCTGTGGGTCTGGCCATGGAGCAGGAACTGGTCGAGTACGGCTTCGAGGTCTTCGATGGCGGGTACGTGAATCTTGAGCAGGAAGCAGTCCTCGCCGGAAATGCGGTGACACTCGCTGACCTGTGGGGTGCGGGCGGCGAGTTCGGCGATTTTGGGTAGTTGGCCGGGGCCGGGTCGAATGCGCACCCAGGCGGCGACGGGCAGGCCGATCGCGGCGGGGTCGATGTCGAGGCGGTAGCCGCGGATGACGCCGGCCTGCTCGAGCCGGGCGAGGCGCTCGCGGACGGCGGGTGCGGACATGCCGACCCGGCGGGCCAGCTCGGCGGCGGTCGCGCGGGGATCGGCGCTCAGCACGTCGAGCAGCCGCCGGTTCGTCGCGTCAAGCAGCGACTTTCCCTCAAGAAAGCCAGAAGGCCTCTTGTCTTCCCCTAAGGCCATATCTGCTGCCCTCCACTTTCGATCCGGCATGGTCCTGTGCCGTATCTCTTTCGAGAATAGAGGCATGGCGGAGAACGGTTCGGCTCGTGGCGGTCAGGCGCCGGTGGTACGGCTGGCAGGTCGGGTGCCGCCGCACGCGTACTTCGTGGTCAGCGCGGTGTTCCACTACCTCGGGCCGGCGCTGGCGGTGCTGCTGTTCGCGCGCATCGACGTGCTCGGGGTGGCGTGGCTGCGGATCGCGACCGCCGCTGCGGTGTTTGCGGTGTGGCGGCGGCCGTGGCGGCTGTGGCAGCGCCTGGACCGGCCTACCCGGTGGCTGCTGGTCGGGTGGGCGGCCGTGCTGGCGGTGATGAACAGCGTGTTCTACCTGGCCATCGACCGGCTCCCGCTGGGCACCGTCGCCGCGATCGAGTTCCTGCCGGTCATCGTGCTGGCCGCGTTCGCCGCCCGGACCCGCCGCAACATCGCCGCGCTGTGCGCCGCGGTGGGCGGGGTGTATCTGCTCACCGACGTGCGTCTGGTCGCCGAACCGCTGGGCATCGGCTTCGCCGTCGCCAACGCCGTGCTGTTCGCGCTGTACATCGTGCTCGGGCACCGCGTCGCCCGCAGCCCGCACGTCTCCGGCATCGACGGCCTCGCCCTGTCGATGCTGATCGCCGCGGTGATCGCTCTGCCGATCGGCATCGGGCAAGCCGCGTCAGCCTTCCTCGACCCCGTCGCGCTGGCTGCCGCCGCCGGCGTGGGCGTCTGTTCGTCGGTCATCCCGTACGTCAGCGACCAACTCGCCATGGCCCGCCTGCCCCGCGCCACCTACGCCCTGATGGTGTCACTGCTGCCGGCCACGGCCACCGTCATCGGCGTCATCGTGCTCACCCAGATCCCCACCGCCACCGAGATCATCGGCGTGGCGATGGTCGTCGCCGGCGTCGCCGTACACCAAGAACGCCCGTCGGGGCCGGAGCCGGAGGACACCGAGCAGCCGAACCCCGTGCCCTCTCAACAGCCCGCCTGACGCGCCACGACCGCAAGCTCGACGACGCCACGGCCCGTTACCGTCGGGTCTGCCGCGCGTGCAACCGGGAGGCCCAACGCCGTTGGCGTGAGCGCGCCGCCCGCCGAGGTGGCCCAGGCGCGCGGGGCGTACGGGAAATAGGCCGCGTGCCGGGGAGCCGCCCCTAGCATGATCTTCATGGACATCACCATTCACACGAGCTTCCTCCCGCATGTCGACCCGGACGCCTCCCTGGCCTTCTACCGCGACGCCCTCGGCTTCGAGGTCCGCAGCGACGTCGGACAGGGCACGATGCGGTGGATCACGGTCGGCCCCGTCGACCAGCCCGGCACGTCCATCCTCCTGGCGCCACCGGCCGCCGACCCCGGCGTCACCGACGACGAGCGCCAGACCATCACCCAGATGATGGCCAAGGGCACCTACGGCTGGATCCTGCTGGCCACCCGGGACCTCGACGGTACGTTCGAAAAGGTGCAGGCCAGCGACGCCGAGGTCGTCCAGGAGCCGACCGAGCAGCCGTACGGCATCCGCGACTGCGCCTTCCGCGATCCCGCCGGCAACCTGGTCCGCATCCAGGAGCTTCGCTGAGCGGTCCCGTTGCGGCCCAAGACCGGTCAGGAATCAAGAAGCACCGGTCGCCGAGCCGCACCTAGCGTGATGGGCATGGCAAACATCGAATCCGTCACCCTCGACGTGGCCGACCCCACGGCCGCCAACCGCTTCTACACCACTGCCTTCGGTCTGGACACGCAGATACGCCTGCGGGCCTCGGAGGCGCCGACGACCGGCTTCCGGGGGTTCACGCTGGCGCTCACGGTGTCCCAGCCGGCCACCGTCAACAGCCTCATCGGCGCTGCCCTGGACGCCGGTGCCACCTCGCTGAAGCCTGCCGCGAAGTCGCTCTGGGGCTACGGCGGTGTCGTACAGGCCCCGGACGGCACGATCTGGAAGGTCGCGACCTCGGCGAAGAAGGACACCGGCCCGGACACCCGGCAGATCGACGAGATGGTGCTCCTGCTGGGAGTGGCGGACGTGGCCGCGAGCAAGCGGTTCTACGTCGAGCACGGCCTTACCGTGGCCAAGAGCTTTGCCCGCATGTACGTCGAGTTCGCCGCTGGGTCGAGTCCGGTCAAGCTGGCGCTGTACCGGCGCCGTGCCCTTGCCAAGGACCTCGGCGTCGCTCCCGACGGCACTGGATCGCACCGGCTCATGATCGGCGGCAGTGCCGGGCACTTCACCGACCCGGACGGGTTCGCGTGGGAGGCCGCGTCGCTGGCAACCACGCCCTGATGTGGCACTGCTGTCTGCCGATCACGAGATGGCCGCACGAGTGAATGGAGAAAGCATGACGGGCGCGCCGCCGCGTGGCTTTGCGGAGAGACTGCGGGACACCCGCGCGAAACTGGAGAGCGAGATCGATCTCTGGGTCGCGACGTCAGGCTCCCCGGTCGGCGTCCACCTCATTCCGCTGTCGTACCTCTGGGACGGGACCGCGTTCCTCATTTCGACGCCGCGCACCTCGGTCACCAGCCGCAACCTGCTGGCGGATGGCCGGGTGCGACTCAGCCTGGGGCCGACGCGCGACGTCGTCATCGTCGACGGCACCGCCGAGCCGGTGGACATCGCCGACCTCGACCCGGACCTGGGCCACGCGTTCGCCACCAGGACCGGCTTCGACCCGCGCGAATCCGACGAGCCCTACCAGTACTTCCTGATCCGACCGCGGCGCATCCAGGCCTGGCGGGAGGCGAACGAGTTGCAGGGACGAGTCCTCCTGCGCGACGGCCGCTGGCTCGGCTGACCCAGCGCGGGTTGGTTCACGGTCCAGTCGGGCCGACAGGCTGGCCTCAGGATGGTCGGCCCGACTCATCCTCTGCCGACAACGTCATCCGGCGGCGGCCAGCCCGACGAGGTGGCCCTCGGGGTCGGTGAAGAAGCCGACCACCAACGTGTCGGCGGGGTTGCGGTGCGGCCCCGACACGCGAATGCCGCCGAGGCTTTCCGCTTGCTGCAGCGCCGCCTCCACGTCGGGCACGCCGACGTAGAACAACGTCCGGTGCGGGTAACCCGCGCCGCCGCCGACGCCGCCCGGGATCCCGGCACCGCCGTCGGTGCTGGTGTCGGGGTGGACGAACCCGTAGTTGCCCGGTGCCGAGACCGCCTCGGCGGCGGCGTCCCCGATGTCGAACTGCCAGCCGAACAGCTCCCCGTAGTAGCTGCGCAACCGCTGCGGATCCGTCCCGATGATCTCGAAGTGCACCACTGGTCGCCCCATGGACGTGCTCCTTTCCTGCGCCGCAGCGCCCGACTGCTTCGGCCCTCGCGGCAGTTCGTCGTGGCCCGTGCGGGCCGTCCGGTGCGCGAGCCCTGTCTGTCCGGACCGTAACGCCCATGGTTGCAAAAAACAACTGGATGGTAGCGTTTAACATGCAACCCGGATCAAGGTCAGGAGGAGGCGGCATGCCGACCAGTCGTACCTACGGCGACGCCTGCGGCATCGCCCGCGCCCTCGACGTCGTCGGAGAGCGGTGGGCGGTGCTCGTCGTCCGTGAGCTCCTTCTCGGGCGGCAGCGCTTCTCGGACCTGCGCCGGGCACTGCCGGGGGCCAGCTCCAACATGCTCACTGACCGACTGCGCGAGTTGGAGAGCCGCGACGTGGTGCACCGGCGCCGGCTGCCGCCCCCCGCGGCCTCGGTGGTGTACGAACTCACCGAGTCTGGACGCGAGCTGGAACCGATCGTGCTGGCCCTCGGCGGCTGGGGCCTACGCATCCCCCTACCCGCGGCTCCGGTCCACCTGAGTGCCACCTCGGTGCTGCTCTTCCTGCGCGGTTCACTGCACCCGAATCCCCAGGCACCGCCGGCCACCTACCGCTTCGAGCTCGACGACCGGGTGTGGACTGTCCGCACCCAGGACGGGCAGGTCCACATCGAGCCCGGCGAGCCGGCCCAGTCGCAAGCCTGCCTGCGCACCGATCCGACGACGCTCAATGCCCTCCTCGATGGTTCCGTCACACTGGCCACCGCACTGACGACCGGCACAGCCGTCATCAGCGGCGACGAGGCCATGCTCGGTCACCTCTTGCAGCCCGCTAATCCCTGAGCCGATCGGCCATCGACGTCATCGGTTGTTCGGCAGAATGTGGCGGCGACGGTGCTGGCGGCCGGCAGTTGGCCGCGCAGCGCAAGCGACCCGTGGGAGACCGACATGCGGAAATTGATCGCGGACGAATGGATGACCCTCGACGGGGTCGTCCAGGCCCCCGGCTACGACGGGGAGGACAGCGACGGCGGCTTCCAGCACGGCGGCTGGCACATGCCCCACATGGACGACATCACGACGAACTGGGTCACCAAGACCACGGTCGAGACCGGTGCTTTCCTGTTCGGCCGCCGCACGTACGAGATCTTCGCGTCGTTCTGGCCGACCGCTCCCGCCGAACTCGCCACGCTCGCCGAGGTGCTCAACAACCGGCCGAAATACGTCGCCTCGACGACGCTCACCGAACCGCTCGCGTGGCAGAACTCCACGGTCCTTCAGGGCGACGTCGCCAAGGCCGTGGCGTCGCTGAAGCAGGAAGACGGCGGCGCCCTGCACGTCGTCGGCAGCTCCCAGCTGACCAGGACTCTCATCGAGCACGACCTCGTTGACGAGCTCCGCATCTTCATCGAGCCGGTCCTCGTCGGCGGCGGCAAGCGCATCTTCCCCGAGGACGGCACGCTCCGGCGGCTGCGGCTCACCGGGAGCCAGGTGACGACCACCGGCGTCATCATCGCGACCTACACCACAGCCGAGTCCTGAAGCTCCGCACACGAGGGACGCACCTGCGTCTACCTGTCCGAGGTGGCGATCTGGGGTGTCCGCGCGGATACGAACCATGGCACCGTCGCGAGTTGAGCCAGTGAAGGAGCCGCCGATGATCAACGAACCAACGCTCGTCCGCATCGGCCAGGGGGTGGAGCTGCACCATGGTCGAGGCCAGCGTGAGGCCGCTCGCCACCTGTTCGCGCAGATCTGGGATGAGATCAACGGGGAGCAGGGCGATCCGTTGCACGTTTGCGTCCTCGCGCACGCGATGGCTGACGTGCAGGACGATGTCCACGAGGAGTTGGTTTGGGACCAACGGGCGCTGACGGCGGCCGACCGGCTCACGGAGTTTCGGGTGGCAGAGGCCGGGGTGATGCTGCCCGTGGCTGGCTTGTATCCGTCGTTGCACCTCAACCTGGCTGAGTGCTATCGCAAGCTGGGCGATCTCGGCCGCGCCCGGGAGCACCTCCAGCTCGCGCAGACTGGGATCGGCGCGCTTGGCGATGACGAGTACGCACAGCTGATCAGGGGCGGACTGGATCGGCTGACGCAGCTGCTGACTTCCAAGTAACCGTTCGCCGCCGCCAGAGACCACCCGACAACCAGCGGCGCTTGGATTGAGGTCATGACGGGGTCCTCCTTCGTCGCTACAGGGGCAGGCCGCGCGCCGACCGTTGGCGGTCGGAAGACGGCCTCATCCGGCGCATGGTGGCATCGGTCCCGGAGTGGGGTCCTGGGCATGGTCATCCCCATGCCCAGGACCGGTGCCGCGAGTTCGGCGCTCAGGGGATGATGGTGATCTTGCCGTGGGTCTGCCCCGCCTCGCCCCTGCGGTGGACGAGCGCGAGGGCGGACAGCGGGTGGGACTCGGTGACGCCGACAGTGAGCGCGCCCATGTCGATCAGCTCGACGATCTCGGCGAGCTGTTCGATGTCGTTGCGGGCGACAAAGTGGACGGCGGTGACCTGCGCAGTAGCTGGCGGATCGACCGGCGTGGCGATCGAGACGATGATGCCGCCGGGCCGGACCAGGGGAACAAGCTCCGCAGCCGCCTCGGGACTGATCGCGGCGAGGTTGATGACGGCGTCGACCTGGCCGTCGAGCGCGTCGGCGAGGGGCGTGCGGGTGTAGTCGATGATCTGGTCGGCGCCGTAGGTGCGGACCGCGGCAGCGCTGCGGCCGCTGGCGGTGGCGATCACTGTTGCTCCGGTGTGCTTGGCGAGTTGGACGGCGAAGACACCGACGCCTCCGCCGGCGCCGTTGATCAGGACACGCTGTCCCGCAGTGGGATGGGCATGCTCATGCAGCGCCTGCCAGGCGGTGAGCGCGGCGACCGGGATCGCGGCGGCGTCAGCCAACGGGATGGTGGTGGGTGCTTTGACCAGGGTGCCGGCGGCGGCGACGACGTACTCGGCCGACGCCCCGCCGTAGTCGAGGCGGCCAACCACCCGGTCGCCCACGGTGAAGGAGCTGACATCGCTGCCGGTCTCGGTGATCGTGCCGGAGACATCGAAGCCGAGGGTGTATGGCAGGTCCACCGGCAGCACGGCCTGCAGGAACCCTGATCGGAGCGCGGCATCGGAGGGGTTGTAGGAGGCCGCGGCGACCCGGATGAGTACCTGGTCCGGCTCGGGCACCGGCCGCAGCACCTCTTCGTAACGGATGATGCCGGCATCGCCGTACTGGTGGATACGTGCGGCCTTCATGGTGTCGCGGAAGGCGCTGGCGTGGTCGGTCACCCAGGT
The DNA here is from genome assembly GCF_042897975.1 of Micromonospora sp. NPDC000668. Taxonomy (NCBI): domain Bacteria; kingdom Bacillati; phylum Actinomycetota; class Actinomycetes; order Micromonosporales; family Micromonosporaceae; genus Micromonospora; species Micromonospora sp. NPDC000668. The sequence goes on along the minus strand of NZ_JBIAYP010000006.1, from coordinate 399,597 downwards.
CCGGAACGTGCGCGCCGGCGCTCCGGTGACCTCCTGCACGGTGGAGGTGACCGGCCTCGGCTCCGTCACCATCTCGGACTGGGCCTGGAGGACGCCGTCAACGGCCGCGGGCGGCCAGCCCTGGGCTAGCATCTGCTGCCGCGCAGTGTCCGGTGCGGTCTCGACCCAGCGCACCGGGCGGCCGATCACCTCACCGATGATGCGCACCTGGTCGGCCTGGGTGAGTGATTCAGGACCGGTCAGCTCATAGATCGCTCCTGCGTGCCCGTCGCCGGTGAGTGCGCGTACCGCGACGGCGGCGATGTCGCGCTCGTGCAGCGGGGGCATGACGGCCGCCCCGTAGGGCGCGCGCACGATGCCCTCGGTGCGGATCTGCTCGGTCCACCTGAGGGTGTTGGCCGCGAAGACGTGGGGCCGTAGGAACGTCCACTCCAGCCCGGACCGCTTGATCAAGTGCTCGACCTGCTGTTCGTGGTCGCGTACGGCCGCTGACGAAAGGTAGACCACGCGACCGGTGTGCTCGGCGACCACATCCAGGACTGCGGGCACGCCCTCAGCCGTGGCAAAAGGCCAGACCAGGAACGCCGCCTCGACCCCGGCCATGGGCGCATGCAGGGTGTCTGGCTCGGACAGGTCACCGCGCATGACCTGGACGCCGGGCGGCAGGACCGCCGATTCGGGATCGCGGGCCAACGCCCGAACCTCGATTCCCGCGTCCATCAGCTGAGTCACAACCTGTCGGCCGACCGTGCCGGTCGCCCCAGTAACCACGATCTTGTGTCGCCGTGCCATGACGGTGCCTCTTCTAAGTTGTCTCGGCCCCGGCTCACGGCCGCGGGGGGTTGATCACTTCTCTTGCGATCCACCGTACGAGGAGCGCAGGAGACTTCCTATGCGCAGAAGTCTCTGATTCATACGCAAACGTCTTCGCGGAATGTCAGCGATAGACTCGATCGGTGGATGTGCTCAGCGATGTGATCGCCATCATGCGCACCGGACGGCCCCGTTCAGCGCGCGTTCAATGGCACGCTCCCTGGGGACAGCGCTTCCCCTCCGCCCCCGGCTCGGCGGGCTTTCAAGTGATCCTGCAGGGGTCGTGCTGGCTCACCCCGCCCGACGGCGGCGCACCCATCGCGCTGGGCGTCGGCGACGTGGTGTTCTTCCCCCACGGGCACGGATACGGCCTGGCCGACAACCCCGCCACCTCGCTGGCCGAACCCGACTGCGATCCGCTTGAAGAGGCCGACCTCTACGCCTCAGCGTCCATCGGCCAGCCTGTGCACGGCACCCCCACCGTGACGCTCTGCGGCGGATATCGGCTCGACCCGGCCCGGGCTCATCCGCTGCTGGACGACCTACCCGGCATGGTCCACCTGCCCGCCCGGCTCGGGCACCGCGCCGAAGTCCGCGCCGCCGTCGACCTGCTCGGCAGCGAACTCAATCGCCCCCGTCTCGGCGCCGACACCATCGTGCCCGCCCTGCTCGACATGCTGCTCCTCTACATCCTGCGAGCCTGGTTCGACGAGCAACCCGAGCGGGGCACCGTCACCGGCTGGTCCGCGGCACTGGCCGACCCGGCGATCAGCGCCGCGCTGCACGCCATCCACCGCGACCCCGCACACCACTGGACGGTCGAGACACTGGCCGCACAGGCAAGACTGTCCCGCGCGGCCTTCTCCAAGCGATTCACCGCCATGATCGGCCAACCACCCCTCGCCTATCTGACCTGGTGGCGCATGACCACCGCGGCACGGCTGCTCCACGGATCCGACGCCCCACTTAGTGAGGTGGCCACCCAGACCGGCTACACCTCGGAATTCGCCTTCGCAAACGCCTTCAAGCGGGAGTACGGCACCGCTCCCGGCAGATACCGCCGACGCAGCCAAGCGGGAACCCCGAACAAAGAACAGAGCTCGGCGTAACCACACCTCAGCCAGTCGCCCTGCTCCAGAACACGCCACCGCCAGCCCGGCAGACCATCTACCTGAGAGAACGCCGCCGTTCCTACAGAGGGCCTGCCGTTGCGGTTAACCTGGTCGTAGTCCAGACGCTTGTCCAGGTCCAGCTCGAACCGGGCCGTGCAGGTGCAGGTGCAGGTGCAGGGTCAGCATGGAGATCTCCTGCGCCTCCCGGTCGGAGCCGGGCAGTTCGGCCTCCCGCCCACAGTGGATCGCCCCGTTCTCGGAGCACCGCGGCCGCTGATACACCAGCCTGAAACCTTACGCACAAGAACTGTCATTATGATGTGTTGCCGTTATGCCCCATTTGAGCGGATGGATTGCCGGATTATCGTTACCGGTTATCCGGCAATCCATCCGCGGGGTTTCCGAACCCGGGGTTGAGGAAGATTCACGCCGAAATTGGCGCTAACGGTGATCTTGGCTAGCGACCAGGGCAGGGTCCACATTGGGGTGTGACGGGGTCGTAGGTTTTCCGGCTGTGCCCCTCGATTTCCTGACTGATGACCAGGTAGAACTACATCCGCCCGGACACCCACGCCGCCGCCAACGCCCGCCTGGTCGCCTACCAGGAGAAGATCGGCATCACCGACCTGTGGGGCGGCGGCCTGGTCGCCGGCGTCGACGGGTTGCGGTTCGTCGTGCCGGTCCAGACGATCCAGGCCGTGCCGAGCCCACGGTTCTTCGGCTACAAGCGTGGCATCACCTGGCTCAACGCGGTCAACGACCGGTTCGCCGGGCTCGGCGCGACCATCGTGACCGGCACCGTGCGCGACAGCCTGCACATCCTGGACGCGCTGCTCAACCTCGACGCCGGACCCCGCCCGGAGATGATCACCACAGATACGGCCTCGTACTCCGACATCGTGTTCGGCCTGTTCCGGCTGCTCGGGTACCGGTTCTCACCGCCCATCGCCGACATCGGCGGCACCGGGTTCTGGCGTGCCGACCTGCCCGGCGCCGAGCCGGGCGACTACGGGTCACTGAATGCGATCGCCCGCAACAAGGTCAACCTCAGCCGGATCGTCACGCACTGGCCGGACATGCTGCGCATCGCCGGATCGCTGGTCACCAGCCGGGTCCGGGCGTATGACCTGCTGCGGATGCTCACCCGCGACGGCACCCCGACCCCACTGAGGCAGGCCCTGGCCGAGTACGGGCGCATCCCCAAGACCCTGCACCTGCTGGCGATGATCGATCCAGTGGACGAGACCTACCGGCGTACCGTCATCCGCCAGCAGAACATCGTCGAGTCCCGCCACGCCCTCGCACGCAAGATCCTGCACGGCAACCGGGGCGAGATCTCCCAGGCGTACCGGGCCGGGCAAGAAGACCAGCTCGGCGCGCTCGGCCTCGTGCTCAACGCGATCGTGCTGTGGAACACCCGCTACATCGACCTGACGGTCAACCTGCTGCGCGCCCAGGGCTACCCAGTGCGCGACGAAGACGCCGCCCGCCTTTCCCCGCTGGGGTACGCGCACATCAACATGCTGGGCCGCTACAGCTTCCCCAAGCCGGGCGACGGGCCACAGCTGCGCCCGCTGCGCGACCCCGACCAGCCGGAGAACTGATGCGCGCCAAGGACATCGAGCCCGGCCGCGAGTACGGGCGCAACGCCTCTGCGAAAGCAGACAGCCGCTGTTGCAGGTGGCCGTGGAAGGCCTTCCCGTCCGGGCAGACGGCAGCAGCGGTCGGGGAGAGCTGGCCCTGGGTGCGCCGCTGCCCGTACGAGGGTGAAATCGAGATCCGGTGGGTGCTGCTCGAGCCCAGCCGAGTACGCCGTGCCGAGTTCGGAACGCGAGGACTACCTGCGGACGCAGATCGCGCACCGATTAGGTTTCCGCGCCGCGCCCGTCTGTACGTATAAGAACGACTCACGAGAGGCTGGCATGATGCGGAAACTGACCTTTGGCATGAATGTGACCCTGGACGGCTACATCGCCGCGCCCGGCGACGACCTCGGCTGGAGTGGGGGTGAGGGACCGGACTCGTCGTCGAGCGACGAGCTGTTCCAGTGGTGGTCCGACCGGGTGGGGGCGACTGGCCTGGCGCTGTATGGGCGCAAGCTGTGGGAGGCGATGAGTTCCCACTGGCCGACCGCCGACCAGCAGCCCGGCGCCACACAGGCGGAGATCGAGTTCGCCCGCCGCTGGCGGGACATGCCGAAGGTGGTGTTCTCCTCGACGCCCAGGACGGTCGACTGGAACACGCGCCTGGTCACCGGCGACGCGGTCGCCGAGATCACCCGGCTCAAGGCCGAGGACGGCGGCCCGATGGACATCGTCGGCGCGACGCTTGCCGGGGCGGCCATGCGGGCCGGGCTGATCGACGAATACGCCCTGGTCACCCACCCGGTCCTGGTGGGCGGCGGCACGCCGTTCTTCACCGCGCTGGACAGCTGGGTGAACCTGAACCTCGTGGAGACGCGGACTTTTTCCGGCGGCGTAGTGCTGACCCGATACGAGACGAGGCGATGAGCACGGGCCAGCTGCTCGGCTCGTGAGGCCGGGTCGAAATCCTTCCTGACGTGCTGACCGTGACCCTCGGCTATGAGGGAACCTTCCCCGGGCCCTTCCTTGCGTTCCAGTCAGATGTTGACCGACTTGCTGGAGATGAGGACGACGGCGTCGTTGATTGTGACGATGTTCTTCGGGCATAACGCCGCCCCGCCGGCAACGCCGGCGGGGCGGTGGTGTTCGCGTTGTCGCGTTGGTGTTCAGCTGGTCGGGGTGCTCATTCCGCAGTGACTTCGGTGACGCCGGCCCGTGCGCTGGACTCGTCGACGATGGGGACTTGTGTGATCACAGTGTCGGGGGCAGGTCCAGCCATGGTTTGTCGGTGGCGTCGAATCCGGTGAGCTCGGCGATCTTCCCGTCGACGATGTGCAGGACCGCGATGTTGAATAACCGGTACTTTGGGTCGTTGGGGGTGCGGAGGTACAGCACGGCGGCGGGCATGCGGTTGATCGTCGTGGTGATACAGCGCCAGTCGTCGTAGCCGGGCTGGAAGAGCCCATTGGAGACCCAGCCGTCCACCGCGTCCTTGGCCGTGATGACCGAGGTGCCCGCCTCGGGCAGCATCACGAAGCGCAGGTCGTCGCGCAGCAGGGCCATCAGCCCGTCGAGGTCGTTGCGCTCATGGGCGTCGATATACAACTTCACCACGCCGCGCTCGTCATTCGACAGCTCGTGGGTGGCGGGTCTCCGCCAGTCGAGGCGGCGGTCGGGCAGCTGCTCGCGCATCGTCACACGGGCCCGCTGCAGTGCGCTGGTCACCGATGCGACGGTCAGCTCGAGGGCGTCGGCGGCCTTCGCCGCCGGCCAGCCGAGGACGTCGCGCAGGATGAACACCGCCCGCTGCCGCGGCGGCAGGTGCTGGACGGCGACGATGAACGCCAGCTCAATCGTTTCCCTCGCCACCACCGATTCCTGCGGGTCCTCGGGGAGCATCCGGTCGGGGTACGGCTGCAGGTAGAGCACCTCGGAGCCGACGTCCGCCAGCTCGGACGGTACGGGTGTGCGGTCGTTGCGCTTCTCCAGGAAGTCGAGGCAGGCGTTCGTCGCGATCCGGTACAGCCAGGTCCGCAGGGCCGCGTGGCCCTTGAACGACGCCCGCTTGTTCCACGCTCGCAGGAACGTCTCCTGCGTCATGTCCTGGGCGTCCTCGTAGTTCGCGAGCATCCGGTAGCAGTGCACCTGCAGCTCACGCTGGTGGCGCTCCGTAATGAGTGCAAACCGCGCCGTGTCGTCTGAGCGGGCCGCCGCGATGAACGCGGCCTCGTCGGCGCCCAGCAGTCTGGCGTCGGTCATGGTCATCAATCCTTCCACCGGTGCGAGAGGCTAACAGAACTGACGACGTGACGGAGGATTTCTGATCGGCGAAGCCGCTGACACCGGGCCGTTCGCCAGGCGGGCTGTGGCAGCTTGCCTCGCGCGTGCCGGCATTGAGCCCGCGCTTCACGTACAGGAAGGCGCGGCTGGTCGGGAGCACCTGGACGCACTACTCGGTGGTACCGTTTAGTGGTACTCGGTAGTACGAGGTACCGGAGGGTCGAAGAGGAGCCGCGATGGACGACCTGACAGAGATGCTGAAGGGCACGCTCGAGGGCTGCGTGCTCGAAATCATCGGCGGCGAGGAGACCTACGGGTACGCCATCACGCGTCGGCTGAACGAGCTCGGCTTCGCCGACGTCGTCGAGGGGACGGTGTACACCATCTTGCTGCGACTGGAGAGGAACGGACTCGTCCAGGTGACGAAACGACCATCCGAGGTGGGCCCGCCGCGCAAGTTCTATGCGCTCAACGACGCCGGGCGCAAGGAACTCGCGACGTTCTGGGCGAAATGGCAGTACGTCTCATCACGCATCGACAGGCTCAAGGAGGGCGGGCGATGAGCTTCTGGGAGACCATCACAGGCAGCGATCTCACCAGGGAATGGAAGGTGTTCGAAGCCCGGGCAGAGGCATTGCCGGCCGACTACCAGGCGGCATGGGAACAGATCAAGGGCAACCTCTTCCCCTACACGGGCTTCACAGGTCGCAACCTGATGCCGATCCTCGACGCCGCCCTGGGGCTGCTTGAAGAAGCATCGGCGGACGGGCAGAGCATCCACGAGGTGCTCGGCGACGACATCCCCGGCTTTTGTACGGCGTTGGCCGGCGGAGAGGGTGCCCGTACCTATCGCGACCGGTGGCGCGAGCAGTTGAACAGGAACGTCGCAAGGAAATTGGGCCGGCTAGGAGGCTGACGTGGGCATCCAGGACATCATCGAGGGCAAGAAGCAGTGGCGGGCGCACGTGGCTCGGGTCAAGGCGCTCCCGCCGGACTACCAGATCGTCTACAAGGAGATGCAGAGGTACCTGTTCAAGGTCGGCCCGGTCGACCTTTTTGATGGGCGCCTGCTCGCCGGAATCGTCGACTTCTTCGAGGAAGGTGCCGCGGCCGGCAAGGGGGTTCTGGAACTCATCGGCACCGACGTCGCCGCCTTCTGCGACGACCTGGTCAAGGACTCGCGCACCCACGCGGACGTCTTTCAGGAGTCCATCAGCGGGACGGACGAGAAGTAACACCCGTCGTCATCATGGCAGCGGGCGTAAGGCCGCACGACGCGCTGGCGAGCTGAGCAGCTTGCCAGCGCGTCGGCAGATCCGCGCTCCCCTAGTCGGCCTTCGGATGGTCGTCGGCGGTTGCCTCGGCGATCATCGAAAAACTGGCCAGGTCATAAGCCTCGCGCCCCTCCTGCTCGGGCATCCGCAGTGTGCTCTCCCGCTGGTACCCGGCCTTTTCGGCCACCCGCAGGGACGCCACGTTGTCGACGCGGGAGTGCAACTGAACCCGCCGCATCCCGCCGTCGGTAAGCGCCCACCGTCCAACCGCCCGGGCCGCCTCGGTCGCATAGCCGCGACCTCGCCGACTGATGTGTATTCCGTAACCGATCTCGGTGCGACCAGCCTGCCAGTCGGTGTCCCGCAACCCGGTACTGCCGACAATCCGGCCGGTGGCCCGCTCCACTATCGCCAGGTGTACGCCCTCGCCGCCCAAACGCCGCTGATGCACCTTGTCCGCCAGCCACTCGTCCACGTCAGCGACCGCCTCAGGGAAGCCTGGCGGCAGTGCCGTGCGATCCCCGGCCGCCACAAATGCCGCCACAGATACGGCATCCTGCGGCCCGAACTCACGAATCTCCAACCCGCCGGAGATGATCTTCACTGGAGGGAACATGGTGCGCAGGGTAAGCCGCACCCCGTGCGCGGTGCAGGGGGTTTTGCGCTCGTCGCGAACCAAGCGGATGGTGCCACCGCAACTCATCGGCAAGGCCCGACGTCTCTGGCGGAAGCACCGGAATTGGCCCGCCGCTGGGACCGAAAGTTACGGCCCGACAACGACGTTCGCGAGCGGCTTGCCCGCCGCGTACCGCCGTACCTGGTCGACCAGCAGCCGGCGGGCCCGGGGTGCCAACGCGGCGGTCAGGCCGCCGACATGCGGGCTGATCAGGACGTTCGGCGCAAACCACAGTGGGTGATCGGCGGGCAGTGGCTCGGGTTCGGTGACGTCCAGGGCAGCGTGCAGCCGGCCCGCGTCGAGCTCGGCGAGCAGCGCCTCGGAGTCCACCACCCCGCCCCTCGCCACGTTCACCAGCAAGGCGCCGTCGGCCATCCTGGCGAGGAAATCCTTGTTGACCAGGCCTGCGGTCTCCGGGGTCAGCGGGGTGGCCAGGATGACAACATCGGCGTGTGGCAACAGTTCCGCAATTTCGGAAATCGGCCTCACGCCGGGGCGGGCGCTCCGGGCCACCCGGCTGATCTCCACCTCGAACCCCACCAGCCGGCGCTCGATCGCGGCGCCGATCGAGCCGTACCCGACGATCAGCACCCGGGCGTCAGCCAGCCCGGCCGACCAGCCCGAGGCCCAGCGGCCCTCGCCCCCCGCCCGGACGAAGTCCGGCAGCCGGCGCCGGGCGGCCAGGGTGAGTGCCACGGCCAGCTCAGCGGTGGCCGCGTCATGCACGCCCCGGCCATTGGCCAGGATCAGGCCGGGCCGCAGGAACGGCAGGATGTGGTCGTAGCCGGCGGTCACGGTCTGCACCACTGCGAGCCGGGGCATCCGGGCGATCGGCTCGCAAAGGCGCGGATCGATGATCCCGTACGGGATCGCATAGAACTCGACGTCGTCCAGGTTCTCGGCCATAGGCTGAGTGCCGTCGTACAGCGCGATGTCGAGATCGTCGAGCTCGGCCACTGCGTCGGGGTGAGGGATCAGGTAGCGCACGGCGGCATTATCCCGAAGCCGTCGCCCGGGCCGAAATCCTCTGCAATCTGCCCTAGCGCCGCCACGGCACCGGGTTCACGAGCAGGGAGTTTGACCCTCGGGTAAGTCGAGGCCCGAGGGTCGCGGCATGGACATCCAGAACGAACAAGCCGCAGCCGACGAGACGATGGCGAGCATCGTCGCCGCGGTGGAGCTGGGCCGCTCAGGCCAGCGCGCGCAGGCCAGGGAGGCGCTCACCGCGCTCTGGGATCAGATCGGCGAAGCCGGCGACGCCTTCCACCGCTGCACCCTCGCGCACTACCTGGCCGACCTCCAGGACACCACCGAAGCTGAACTCGGCTGGGACGAGCGTGCCCTGGCCGCGGTCTCCGACCTCACCGACGAAAGGGCCCAGCAGTACCACCACTCGCTTCAGGTCCACAACTTTCTGCCGTCGCTGCACCTCAACCTCGCCGACGACCACCGCCGCCTGGGCAACAACACCCGGGCCCGAGAACACCTGGCCCTGGCCGAGCGCTTCGTCGGGCGGCTGCCGGACGACCCGTACAGCGAGGTGATCCGCGCCGGCATCCGCAACGCCACCGAGGCGTTGGGGCCAGTGCGCGAGTAGTCGACCGCGAACCGCTGCGAACGTCGGGCCATGCCGGCGGGGCCGTCGCCAACCTCGCCAGTATCCGCGCCCGCGAGCCGGGTGACCGCCCGATCTTGCAACTTACCTTCTTGACGTGCGGCAGAAGCGTAGCTAAGTTTCAGCCACCCGGACTGAGAGGCCGCCGTCTATGCAGACTCGACTCACTCCCACAGCTACCTGGGTGACCACACTGGCGACCGCGCTCGCCCTCCTGCCCGCCCAGGCCTCGGCCGCACCGGCACGCCCCCCGTCGGCCGAGCACGGCTGGGTCACCTCCACGCTGCGGCACATGAGCCTGGAGCAGAAGGTCGGGCAGCTCTTCGCCACCTACGTCTACGGCTCAGACGCCACCGCGCCCACGGCCGCCGACCGCGCCGCGAACCGGGCCGCGTTCGGCGTCGAAACGCCGGCCGAGGTCATCGGCCGGTACCACCTCGGCGGCGTCTGCTACTTCTCCTGGTCGCACAACCTGGACAGTCCTCGCCAGATCGCGACCCTCTCCAACGGACTTCAGCAAGCCGCGCTCGGCGACCGGTCGAAGGGCCGCGTGCCCCTGCTCATCTCCACCGACCAGGAGCAGGGCGCGGTGGTACGGATGCCCTCCCCCGCCGCCCAGTTCCCCGGGTCGATGGCGCTTGGTGCCGCGCGGTCCCCCGAGGCCGCCCGGACGGCGGCGGAGATCACCGGGCGTGAGCTGCGCGCGGTCGGCATCCGCCAGCCGTACGCGCCGATCGCCGACGTCAACGTCAACCCGGGTAACCCGGTGATCGGCGTCCGGTCCTTCGGCGCCGACCCCACCCTGGTGGCTGACCTCACCGCCGCCCAGGTCACCGGCTTCCAGGACCGGGCTCGGGTCACCGCCGTGGCGAAGCACTTCCCCGGGCACGGCGACACGGCCACCGACAGCCACACCGGCCTGCCGGTGATCAACCACAGCCGCGCGGAGTGGGACCGGATCGACGCGCCACCGTTCCGGCGGGCGATCAAGGCCGGCGTCGAATCGATCATGACCGCGCACATCGTGGTCCCCGCGCTCGACCCCTCCGGCGACCCGGCGACGTTGTCGCCGACGATCCTCACCGGTGTGCTGCGCGGTGAACTCGGCTTCCGGGGCGTCATCGTCACCGACGCGCTGAACATGGCTGGCGTGCGCGCGAAGTACGGCGACGAGCGGGTACCCGTACTGGCGCTCAAGGCCGGCGCCGACCAGCTCCTGATGCCGCCGGACCTCGCGCTGGCCCGGGACGCGGTGCTGCGGGCCGTCGCCGCCGGCGAGCTCACCGAGCGACGGATCGACGAGTCGGTCCGGCGCGTCCTCGGCATGAAGTACCGCCAGGGGCTGGCCCGCTCACCGCTGGTCGACGTCGAGAAGGCGGTACGCACGGTCGGCGCGCCGGAGCACCTCGCCGCCGTCGCCCGGGTCACCGACCCGACGCTCACCGCCGTCCGCAACGACGCCGGCATACTGCCGCTGCCCCGCGCCGACCGTTCGGTGCTGGTCACCGGCTGGGACAGCGCCGCCTTCGCCCCGGTCGCGACGGTCGCCGACGGGTTCACCGCCCGCGGCGCCCGAGCCACCGCCCGACCGGCGACGCTGCCCTCCGACGCGGTGATCGCCGCGACGGCCGCGCAGGCCGCCGAGCACGACCTCACCGTCGTGCTGGTGAACAAGGCGTGGGACACCACTGTCACCGACCCGCGTGCCACCCAGCAGCGCCTCGTCGCGGCGCTGCTCGGCACCGGCAAGCCGGTGGTCGTCGTGGCCGTCCGCGACCCCTACGACATCGCGTACCTGCCGGGCGTGACCACCTACCTGGCGACCTACTCGTACACCCGGGCGGCGATGGACGCACTTGTCCGCGCGCTGCACGGCGAGCTGTCCCCGAGCGGGCGGCTGCCCGTCACGATCCCCACGGCCGAGGGGGCGGGCTCCGTGCTCTACCCCTACGGCCACGGTCTGAGCTGGTAGGAGGCAACCCAATGCAGCGGAGGAATTTCCTTGTCGGCGCGGTCGGTACGGGCGCGCTGGGGGCGAGCGCGGGAGCGCTCGGCGTCGGTGCCCTGGCACCGGCGGCGGCCAGCTCCCGTGGCCGTCGGGTCCGCACCGGTCTCGACGAGTTGGTGTCCTCCGGGTTCGCCGACCTCGCCGGCCAGCGGGTGGGCGTTGTCTCCAACCCGACCGGCGTCGACGCGGCGTACCGGCACCTCGTCGACCTGATGCACGGCTCGGGTCGGGTTCAGCTGGTCGCGGCGTTCGGCCCCGAGCACGGCTTCCGGGGCTCCGCGCAGGCCGGCGGCAGCGAGGGCAATGGCGTCGACGCCCGCACCGGCATCACGGTGTACGACGCGTACGGCGCCTCGCAGGCCCGGTGGGAAGCCATGTTCACCGAGGCCGGGGTGGACACGGTGGTCTTCGACATCCAGGACGTCGGGGTCCGCTTCTACACCTACATCTGGACGATGTACACCTCGATGGTCGCGGCGGCGCGGGTCGGCAAACGCTACGTCGTGCTGGACCGGCCCAACCCGATCGGCGGGCGGGCCTACGGGCCGATGATGACCACGCCGTACACCTCGGGTGTGGGTCTGAAGGAGATCATCCAGCAGCACGGGATGACCGTCGGGGAGCTGGCCCGGTTCTTCAACGCCACGTTCCTGCCAACCGAGGCGGGGCGACCGGTCGACCTGCACGTGGTGCGGTGCCGGCACTGGAAGCGCGACGACCTCGCCGCCGACACCGACGTGCCCTGGGTGATGCCCAGTCCGAACATGCCCACCCCGGACACCGCGCTGGTCTACCCGGGTACCGGGCTGTTCGAGGGCGTCGCGTCGATCACCGAGGGGCGCGGCACGTGCCGCCCGTTCGAGCTGATCGGCGGGCTGGCGACCGACTTCGACCACCACTGGGGTGACCGGCTCAACGCCCGGAACCTGCCCGGAGTCGAGTTCCGCGAGGCGTACTTCTCGCCGACCTCGGCCGGGCAGAAGCCGGACCTGCTCAACAAGCTCTGCGCAGGCGTGGAGGTCAAGGTCGTCGACCGGGCCGTGTACGACCCGATCCGCACCGGCGTGGCGATGCTGGTGGAGGCGCACAAGTACCCGGCGTTCGCCTGGCGACGCGACTCGTGGGACACCGTGCGCCCGTACTGGATCGACAAGCTCACCGGCTCGCCGCGACTGCGTACCCAGATCGACGCCGGAGCCGACGTGGACGACGTCGTCGGCGCCTGGGCCGACGAGCTGGCCACCTTCAACCGGCAACGCCGGCCCTACCTGCTCTACTGAGGAGTGCGGTCATGACCAGGTCGATCCGTCGTCCGCTCCGCTCACTCGCGCTCGGCCTGGCCCTGGTGGTCCTGGGCACGACGCTGCCGGCCGCCGCCGCGGTTGCCGCGTCACCCCCGACCCCGTCGGGACCGCCGACCGTCACGCCCGCCGACATCCACTTCCGACACGACACGCTGCGGCGCGGCAGCGCCCGCCAGGTCGGCCTGCTCCCCGACCAGGTGGATCGCCTGCCCGCCGACCTGGCGGCGTACCTCCAGCCGACGCCCGACCATCCCGGATACCCGATGTACGCGGGCGCGGTGGTCCTGGCCGCGAAGGACGGCGTGATCGTGGAGCACGCCGCCGTGGGCAGCGCGGTGAAGTACGCCTCTGTCGGGCCGCCGCCCGGCCTGGTCGGCGTGGAACTCCCTGCCGACCAGCAGATCGCGACCCGTCCCGACACCATCTTCGACCTGGCGTCGGTGTCGAAGCTGTTCACCACGATCGTCACCATGCAGCAGGTGGAGCGGGGGCGGGTGGAGCTGGACGCGCCGGTAGCCCGGTACGTCCCGGAGTTCGCCGCTGGCGGCAAGGCGACGGTCACCGTCCGGATGCTGCTCACCCACACGTCGGGTCTGCCCGCGTTCACGGCGCTGTGGAGCAGGTACCCGACGCCGGCCGAACGGTTCGCCGCCACGCTCGCCACGCCCCTCGCCGCCGGGGCGACACCTGGCTCCCAGTACGTCTACTCGGACCTCGGGCTGATCGCGCTGGGCGTACTGGTGGAACGGGTGACCGGTCGGCCGCTGGCCGAGCTGGTCCGCGACGGCGTGACCGGGCCGCTGGGCATGATCGACACCGGCTACAACCCGGGCCCGGAGCGGCGGTCGCGGATCGCCGCGACCGAGTACCAGCCGTACGCCGGGCGCGGCATGGTCTGGGGTGAGGTGCACGACGAGAACGCCTGGTCCCTCGGCGGGGTGGCCGGGCACGCCGGGGTCTTCTCCACGGCAACGGACCTGGCCGTCCTCTGCCAGTCACTGCTCAACGGCGGCGAGTACCGCGGTCGGCGGATCCTGCGCTCGGAAACGGTGCGCACGATGCTGGTCAACTACAACGCGCCGCTGGAGTCGGCCTACCCGGAGAGCGACCGCGGGCTCGGCTTCGAGCTGAACAAGCACTGGTACATGATGGGGCTCTCCTCGCCGGTGGCCTTCGGGCATACCGGCTTCACCGGAACGTCGATCGTCATCGACCCGCTCTCCCACTCGTTCGTCGTCATGCTGAGCAACCGGGTTCACCCGGACCGGGGCTGGGGCAGCAACAACGTGGCCCGCCGGGCCGTCGCGCGTGACCTCGCCGAGGCGATGCCGGTGCGACCGCGCTCGGCCAGCGCCTGGCGGGCCGACCCACGCGACTCCGCGACGAGCACGCTCACGGCGCCGCTGCGCCGGCCCGCGCGGGGCGCGACGGCGAGCTTCCTGCTCTGGTACGACACCGAGCCCCGCTACGACAGCGCGCGGTTCGAGGTCTCCACCGACGGCGGGCAGACCTGGGCGCCGGCGACCATGCAGCTCCGCGACGCCGGCCGACGGTGGACCGCCGACGGCACGGTCACCGGCTACGGGGGCCGGGTGTGGTGGCAGGTCTCGGTGGCGCTGCCCGACCAGGCCACCCACCTGCGATGGAGCAGCAGCACAGACGGCTCCGGCCAGGGGCGTGGCGTCTACGTCGACCGGGTCGTGGCGGCGGACCGGTACGGCGTGCTCTTCCAGGGCGAAGGCGGCGACGCCTCCCGGCTCGTCGTCGACGGGTGGTCACCAGCGCGCAGCTGAGTCGTTCGCCCGGGGTCGGAGTGTGGCCGGCCCCGGGCGAACGGGCTGCCCTGCAACCGCGCGTCGAATCGCGTTGCGGTGACCGGCGGGCGCTGCGAGGCTCGACGGATGCCAGCCATGGACGGCGCCGACGTACGCGACGCGGCCGACGAGATGACCCGGGTCCTGGACCCGCACCGGGACCGGGACTGGTCGGTGCCGGCCGGCACGTTGCGTTGGACCTGCTGGACCACCGCCGCCCACGTGGCACACGACCTGCTCGGGTACGCCGGCCAGGTCACCGGCCGACCCGACGACGCCTACCTGCCGTACGACCTGCGGGTCTCCCCCGACGCGAGCCCGGCGCAGGTGCTGACGGTTGTCCGGGCCTGCGCCGGCCTGCTCGCCGCCGCGGTCGACGCCGCCGCGCCGGAGACCCGGGCCTGGCACTTCGGCCCGTGCGACCCGGCCGGCTTCGCCGCCATGGGAGTGGCGGAGACCCTGTTGCACACGCACGACATCACCCTCGGCCTCGGCGTGCCGTGGCTGCCGCCGCACCGGCTGAGCACGCTGGTGCTGCGGCGACTGTTCCCGGACGCCCCGGCCGGCGCCGCGCCCGAGGTGCTGCTGTGGATGACCGGGCGCGGGGAACTGCCCGGCCGGGCGCGGCGCACCTCGTGGAGTTGGCGCGCCGCTCTGGACTGAACGAGCCTCAGCTCACTGAGGGGGCGGCCAACGAGTGCCGGTGACCGTCGCGCGGGAACGGCGGGTACGCCGGCAGCACCTCCTGGAAGAGGTAGCCGCTCTTCTCCGCCACCCGGCAGGAGGCCGGGTTGTCCACCTGGTGCAGCAGGTCGAGGCGCGCCAACCCGGTGAACCGGTCGAACGCCCACCGGCTGAGTGCCGTAACCGCGCGCGGGGCGACGCCCCTACCGCGCGCCCACGCCGCCGTCCAGTAGCCCACCTCGGCCACCGGGCGTCCGGGCGCGACCCGCTTGAGCACTACGCACGCCACCAGCCGTGGACCGTCCGCGCCGTCCTCCAGCGCGGCGAAGGTGAACCGCCGGCCGTCGTCCCAGTCCTGCTGCGCCTGCTCCAGCCACTGCCGCCCCTCGTCGACGGTGGTCACCGGGTTCTGGGTCCACCGTTGCAGCACCGGATCCCGGTACGCCTCCAGCAGGGCGTCCAGGTCGTCGTCACGCCAGGGGCGTAGGACGAGGCCCGGCGCAGAAGTGGTAACCATCGCGGGCAGCTCGATTCGCATCCGCACAGTCTGCCGTGACGGGGGCCCTCAGCTCACCGCCCCCGGCGGGTCAGTTCGCCCGGCGGCGGCGCCACGGCAGCCACGCCCACCGGGACCGGCGGGCCGGTGCAACGGCGGGCGCCGGCGTGGCGGCGGGTGCCCTGGTGGCGGGCGGGGTGTGCTCGGCGCGCCAGCGGCGGACCACCTCGTCGGCGTTCACCGGCCGCACCACGACCCGGGGGCCGTCCGGGTTGCGCAGCCAGGCCACGATCTGTGCGTTCAGGTTCCCCACGAAGTCCCGGACGGACTGCTCGGTGGGCAGGTCGCGGACCTCGTCGGGCACCTGTTCGATGCGCCGGCGTAGTTGCAGCGGGGTGGGCAGCAGCAGGTCGCTGGGCAGCTTCTCGCGCTCCAGGAAGCTCTTGATCCACCACGACTCGTCGTACGGCATCCCTCGGCCGGGGATGGGCTTGCCCATGCCGGGCAGGTCATCGAACTCGCCGCGTTGCACGGCTCCCCGGATCTGCGCCTCCACGGCCGCGTCCCACGCTTCAGTCACCCTGCGGCACCTCCCTGGCCACCGTAACGCGCCGCCTCCGGACGGTGGCGCGCCCCGCAACGGACAGCGCGGTCGGGCCCGTGACCATTCCCGTCGGTCTCCGTTGGGGGTGGTTTCGGACCGAAAGACCGGTTCGAACGGCAGGCCACGGTCTGGCAGGTGGCCCTGGGCCGGGGTGCCCGCCCGGCCTACGGTCGGTGCGGGTATCGGTGAACGGGGGGCGTCATGGTGGGTACGGCTGCACTGCTGGGCATCGCGTTGGTGGCCTTGGGGCTGGTGCTCACACCCGGCCCGAACATGGTCTACCTGATCTCCCGCTCGGTGGCGCAGGGCCGCCGGGCCGGGCTGATCTCGCTGCTCGGGGTGGCCGCCGGGTTCGGCGTCTACCTGGCGGCGGCGGTCGCCGGGCTGGCCACCGTCTTCGTCCTGGTGCCGACGCTGTACGCGGCGGTGAAGCTGGCCGGGGCCGGCTATCTGCTCTGGCTGGCCTGGCGGACGCTGCGCCCGGGTGGGCAGTCCCCGTTCACGCCCGCGCCGCTGCCCCCGGACCAGCCGCGACGGCTGTTCACCATGGGCCTGGTCACCAACCTGCTGAACCCGAAGATCGCCATCCTCTACGTCTCGCTGCTGCCGCAGTTCATCGACCCGGCGCGGGGGCACCTGGCGGCGCAGAGCCTGCTGCTCGGCCTGACCCAGATCACCGTCGCGCTGACCGTGAACGCGCTGATCGTGCTCAGCGCCGGCTCCCTCGCCGGGTTCTTCGCCCGCCGGCCGCTGTGGCTGCGGGTGCAGCGCTGGGTGACCGGCACGGCGTTGGCCGCGCTGGCCGTCCGGATCGCCACCGACCGCTCCCGCGCCGCGGTCGCCACCCCCTGAGCCGGCGGTTCGGTCAGTGGCCCGGGTCGCGGTGCCGGCGCAGCATCCCGGCGGCCAGCGGCGCGGCGTCCAGGTCGCCGGCGGCGAGCCGGGCGGCGAGGGTACGACGTACCAGCCGGTCGGCCAGCGCTGGCGCGTGCCGGCCGACGGCCATCTCCAGCCGGCCACGCGCGGTGGTCGCCACGTCCCGGGGTGCCCGCCGGGCGGTGGCGGCGCGCAGGATCGCCGCGACCACCCCCTCGACGGGCTCCGGCCGGGACACCCCCTGCAGGGACAGGCCGGCCTCGGCGGTGCTGTCGTGGATCGGTGAGGCCACCATGCTCGGGTAGACGACGCTCACCCCGACGTGGGTGCCCACCTCGTGGCGCAGTGCGTCGGCGTACGCGACCAGCGCCCGCTTGCTCACCCCGTACGCGGCGGCGAGCGGCAGCGGCAGCACCGCCATCCGACTGGACACGAAGATCACCCGTCCCCGTGTGGCGAGCAGTGCGGGCAGCGCCGCGGCGGTGGTCCGCCAGGCGGCCAGCAGGTTGACCTCGAGCTGCCGGCGGACCATCTCATCGGGCGGCAGCTCGGCCGGGGCGGGGCCACCGACCCCGGCGTTGTTGACCAGCAGGTCCAGCCCGCCGAGCCGGTCGACGGCAGCCCGCACCGCCGGCGGCACGGCGGCTGGGTCGGTCAGGTCGCAGCCGAGCACCGGCAGGTCGTCGTCGGGTCGCGCGTGCAGGTCCAGCCCGACCACCTGGGCGCCGGCGGCGTTCAACGCGGCGCCGAGGTGACGGCCGAACGTGCCGCTCGCCCCGGTCACCAGCACCCGGCGGCCGGTCAGCCCGGTCACCGTCCGGCTCCGACCGGCGCCGTGGCGTCGGGACCGCCACCGCGCGGTGCAGTCGGGCGCGCGCGGCGGGCGCCGGCGGTCAGCTCCCGGGTCAGCTCGGCCAGGTAGACGTCGAAGTCCACCCGCATCGCCGGTCTGCGCTGACCCCAGCGGGCGGTCGCCGCCCGGAGCTCGGCGCGGCAGACGGCCCGCTGCCGGTCGGCCTCCGGTAGCGCGTACCGGCCGGCGAGCTGCGCGGCGATCAGCTTGGCCTGCGCCTCCACCAGGGGGAACGCGGACCCGGTGGACTGCATCAGCCCGACGAAGGTCAGGCCGGGGGCGTCGGGGTGGAACACGTGCCGGTACAGCGACAGGGTGTCCGCGCCCTCGTTCAGCAGCGCCGGGTCGAGGAACGGGATCTCCACCCGGTAGCCGGTGCACCAGATGATCAGGTCGACCGGGTCGCTGCGGCCGTCGGTGAACTCGACCCGGTCGCCGTCGAGGGTGGCGATGCCGGGGCGGGCCTCGATGTCGCCGTGGGTCAGCCGGGACAGCAGCCCGTCGGAGAGCGTCGGATGGTCCTGGAGGAAGCCGTGGGTCGGTGCGGGCAGCCCGTAGCGGGCGGGACTGCCGACGGTGGTGCTGAGCATGGTCTGGCTGATGCGTTGGCGTAGTCGCCACGGCAGCCGGCGGGCCAGCGCCCCGTTGAGGGTGTCGGAGGGGCGGCCCAGCAGGTACTTCGGGACCACCCACACGCCCCGGCGCAGCGACAGCAGGGTGCGGGTGGCCGCGTACGAGGCGTCCACCGCGATGTCCATCGCGGAGTTGCCGCCCCCGACGACCAGGACCCGCTTGCCGGCCAGTTGTTCCGGGCCCCGGTAGTCGTGGCTGTGCAGCTGTTCGGCGGTGCTGGCGCCGGTGTACGGCGGGCTGGGCAGCCGGGGCACCCGGTTGTGGCCGTTGGCGACCACCACGGCCTCGACGGTGACCTCGACCGGCCCGTCCGGTCCGCTCGCCCGCACGGTCCAGGTGCCCGAGGGATCCCGGGTGACCCGCTCGACGGTGTGGCGCAGGCGGATGGTGTCGCCCAGCCCGAAGCGGTCGGCGTATCCGGCCAGGTAGCCGGCGATCCGGCGGTGGTCGGGGTAGTCGGGCCAGTCGGCGGGCATCGGGTGGTCGGCGAACTGGGTGCGGCCGCGGCTGGTGTTCAGGTGCAGCGTGCGGTACGCGGGCGAATCGGGCGCCCCGTACACCCAGAGGCCGCCGACCTGGTCGGTGGTCTCGAAGCAGACCGTCGGCACGTCGGCGTCTCGCAGTGCCTTGACGGCGGCGAGCCCGGCCGCGCCAGCGCCGATCACCGCCACCCTGGGTGGTACGCCCATCGCTGCCCCCACTTAATCCAACGTCCGATGGATAATCGTCGTGAGCGGGCGGCCCGTCAAGAGGCCGCCGGTCCGTACAGCCCGTCCAGGAAGCGGTGCACGAACACCCGGAACTCGCGCCGCTCCCGGGCGCCCGGCGCACCCGCGGCCAGCGCCACCACGTGCCCGTGTGCGGCCCAGACCAGGCTTCGCACCGTGATGTGCGGTGTCGGTTCGACCAGCGCGCCGGCCGCCGCCGCGGCGGTGAGCAACTCCGTCACCAGCCGGTACAACGGCTCGGCGTAGCGCTGGTCGAGCTCGGCGTGCCGCTGCGGTTCCAGCCAGCGTCGCAGCCACAGCGCGGTGGTCTCCGGACGGTCCTCCAGGAAGTCGACGAAGACGTCGACCAGGTCGTGCAGAGCGCGTCGCGCCGCGTCCGGCCCCGCGTCGAGGGCCGATCGGGCCTGCTCGGCGGCCTGCGTCAGGACCTCCCGTTCGGCGCTGAAGACCCGCGCGAAGCAGGCGTCGTAGAGCGCCGCCTTCGTACCGGTGTGGTGGGCGACCGTGGCGACGTCCACGCCGGCGGCGGCGGCGACCTCCCGGAGCCCGACGGCGTCGAAGCCGCGCTCGGCGAAGAGCGCGGTGGCCGCGGTGAGCACCACCTCGCGGGTCGGGCGGCTCTGGTCCCGGCGGGGCCGACCCGGACGGCGTTGGGGCATGGTCATGGCCGCCATTCTGCCCCTAGAATCCATCAACCGTTGGATTGGTGGGCTGCTGCCCTGGAGAGGATGCGGCGATGACCGGGCTCGACCGGCGGCCCGCTGCCGCCACAGATGCGACGCTGCCCCGCGGCCCGTTGGCCGGCTTCGCCGCCGGCTCGATCGGCATGGGTGTCTGGGTGACCGTGCCCGGCCTGCTGCTGCTCTACTTCCTCACCGACGTGCTGGCCGTCGAGCCGTGGCTGGCCGGTCTGGCACTGCTGCTGCCGAAGGTCGCCGACGTGCTGCTGCACCCCTGGGTCGGGCATCGCGCCGACGTGGAGCAGACCCGCCGGGGCGACCGGCGGCGACTGCTGCTGCTCGGCTGCGTCCTGCCGCTCGCGTTCGCCGCGATCTTCGCGGTGCCCGGCGGGCTGACGGGCGCACCGGCCGCCGCATGGGTGGCGGTGTTCTTCGTCGCCGGCAACCTGCTCTTCGCCGCCTACCAGGTCCCCTACCTGGCCACCCCGGCCGACCTGCGGATCGGCTACCACGAACGCACCCGGCTGATGGCGTTCCGGATGGTGGTGCTGACCCTGGGCATCCTCGTCTCCGGGCTGCTGGCCCCCCTGCTGACCGGCGGCGACGCCGCGACCCGCACCGGCTACCAGCGGATGGGTGTGGTCCTGGCGGTGGGGATGCTGGCCGCCATGCTGGTCGGCGTCGCCGGCATCGCCCGGCTGCGCGGCTCCGCGGCGGCCACCGGTCCAGCGGGGCACGGCGGGTGGCGGGCGTTGCGCACCGCGCTGCGCGACCGGCAGTTCCGCTGGCTGGTCGCCGCCTACCTGGCCATGTCCACCACCACCCATCTGGTACTGGCCGCGGTGCCCTACTACGCCGAGTACGAGCTGCGCGCCCCCGGCCTGACCACGGTGCTGGTGGCCGCGTTCGTGGCGCCGGCCCTGCTGGTCACCCCGGCCTGGCTGGTGCTGGCCCGCCGGGTCGGCAAGCAGCGGGCGCTGCTCGGCGCGCAGGGCGCGTTCGCGGCCGGCTCGCTGGTGCTGGCGGTGGGCCGACCGGCCGGCCTGCCCCTGCTGATCGGCGCGGTGGCGGTGCTCGGGGTGGCGTTCGCCGGCATGCAGCTGCTGCCGTTCTCGATGCTGCCCGACGTGATCCGCGCGGCCGACACGACCGGCGCCGGCACCTACACCGGGGTGTGGACGGCCACCGAGGCCACCGGCGCGGCCCTCGGCCCGTACGCGTACGCCCTGTGCCTGACCGTCGGCGGGTTCGTGGCCTCGACGGCCGGTCAGACGCCGGTCCAGCCGGACGCGGCGCTCGCGGCGATCCGCTACGGGTTCGGGCTGCTGCCCGCCGTGGCCATGCTCGCGGCGCTGCTGCTGCAACGCCGCTACACCCTGGACGCGACCGCCCGAACGGCCGGCTGACGGCGCGGCGACGCCGTCAGCCGCCCGGCACTAGACTTCGCCCTCGATGGACGCCCAGCCCACCCCCACCGAAACCCGCCCGTGCGCCCACTGTGGACAGCCCGTGCCACAGCGTGTCGGCGCGGGTCGACCGTTCCGCTACTGCCGGGACAACGACGGCGCCTGCCAGCGCGCCTCCCGCAACAGTCGGATGCGCCACCGCAACGCCCCCGGCCTGCCCGGGCAGGTGGCCCGCACCTGGGAGGCGGTGGACCGGCTCGACCAGATCGTCGAGACGTTGACCGAGTCCCTGCACGCCGAGCTGTCCCCGGTGGGTGTGCAGCGGCAGTTGGCCCAGGCCCGCGCCGAGGCGGCCACCGAGGTCGCCGCCGCGCAGGCCGAACGCGATGAGGCCCGCGGCGACGCCGAGGACGCGGCGGCGGACGCGGCCCGAGCCCGCGAGCAGGCCCGTGGCGCGCTGGCCGACGCCGAGGACGCCCGGCAGCGCGCCGAGCGGGCCGTACAGCAGGCCGGCGCGGCCGACGAGCGGACCCAGCGGGCCGAGGCCGCCCGCGACCAGGCACGCCACGACGCCAGTGCGGCCGAGGCGCTGCGGAGCCAGGCCGAGCGGGACCGCGACCAGGCGCGACACGACCTGCGCGACCTGCGCGCGCACCATGACACCGAGCGGCAGCGGGTGGCCGACCTGACCGTCGAGCGCGATGCGGTGCGCGCCGACGCCGAGCGGGCCACCCGGGCCGCGGCCGAGGCGACCGAGCGGGCGCAGCGGTGGCAGGCCGAGGTGCAGGACGTCCGGCGTCAGATCGAGCAGGCCCGCGCGGACGCCGCGCGGACCCGCACCGAGGCCGCCGACGCCGCCCGGGCCCGGGAGCAGGCCGACCGGGCCCGCGACCGCGCGCAGGTCGCCGCCCGCGAGGCCGACGACGCCCGGCAGGAGGCGGCCGAGCTGGCCGCGCAGCTACGCGCGGAACTGGCCGCCACGGCCGCGCAGCGCGACACGCTCGCCGCCGAGGTGGGCGCCGCCCGGCAGGCCGCGGCCACCGCCGAGGGCCGGCTCACCGCCCTGACGGTACGGCTGGAGGCCGCCGAGACCGACCGGGACCTGGCCCAGCGGCGGGTGGCGCAGCTCGGCGACCAGGTCAGCGACCTGGCCCTGGCGCTGGCCCGGCTCGGTGCCGCCACTCCCGACGACGCCACCCGCTGACCCGGCCCGGTGCTCAGGCCCGGTCAGTGGATGCCGGCCATCAGCGCGCGGATGTGCCGGGCGAACATCACCGCGCCCAGCCCGAACGCCACCGACGCCAGGCCGAAGGTGAGGAAGTAAGTCGGCTCGGACCAGGTGTCGGCGAGCCGGGCCACCTGCCCGCCGATCGCGTCGCCGACGGCGGTGGCGAGGAACCACAGCCCCAGCATCTGGCTGGCGTACTTCACCGGCGCCAGCTTGGTGGTGGCCGACAGGCCGACCGGGCTCAGCGACAGCTCACCGGCGACCTGGAGGGCGAAGACCGCCACCAGCCACCACGGGGACACCTGGTCACCGCCGACGGCGGCCTGCGCGGCGGCGGCCATCAGCACGAACGACAGGCCGTTGAGCACCAGACCGACGGCGAACTTCACCGGCGTGGACACCCGGTGGCCCACCCGCAGCCACAGCAGCGCGAACAGCGGCGCGCCGATGATGACCAGGATCGGATTCACCGACTGAAGCCAGGACGCGGGGAAGGTGAAGCCGGCGACGTTCCGGTCGGTGCGCTCGGCGGCGAAGATGTTCAGCACCGACCCGGCCTGGTCGTAGATCAGCCAGAACGCGGCGGCGAACACGAACAGCCACAGGTACGCCTTCATCCGGCTGCGCTCGGTCGTGCTGAGCTCCCGGTCGGTCATGATCCGGGCGAAGTAGCCGATGGTGACCAGCACGGTGACCGCGGTGAGCAGGTTCACCACCGAGTCGATGGTGAACAGTCCGGCCAGCGCGAGCGCGGCGACGAGTACGACGAGCGCCGCGACCGCCACGCCGACGCGGGTCAGCGCCCGGCGGCGGTCCGCGCCCAGCAGCGGGTCGGCCGGCCGGTCCCCGGCGTCGCCCAGGTTGCGCCGGCCCAGCACGTACTGGATCACACCGAAGGTCATTCCGACCGCGGCCACGGCGAACCCCAGATGCCAGTTGATCTTCTCGCCGAGCAGGCCGGTGATCAGCGGGGCGATGAACGCGCCCAGGTTGATGCCCATGTAGAAGATCGAGAAGCCGGCGTCGCGGCGCGGGGAGTCCCGGTCGTACAGGGCGCCGACCATGGTGGAGATGTTCGGTTTCAGCAGGCCGGTACCGAGGACGATGAGGACCATCCCGGCGAAGACGCTCCACCGCGTGGGCACCGCCATCACGTAGTGCCCGGCGGCGATCACCACCCCACCCCACAGCACGCTGCGCCGGGCGCCGATCAGCCGGTCGGCGACCCACCCGCCGGGCAGCGCCATCAGGTACACCATCGCGTTGTACGTGCCGTAGACCGCGGTGGCGCTGGAATCGCCCAGCCCCAGCCCGTCGTCGGTGGTCTCGGCCGTGAGGTACAACACCAGGATCGCCCGCATGCCGTAGAAGCTGAACCGCTCCCACATCTCGGTGAGGAAAAGGGTGGCCAGTGCGCGGGGATGACCGAAGAACGTCCGCTCGGTCGGGACACCGCGCTCGACCGGCACGTCATGGGCCATCGCAACCTCCGCTGCACTCGGGCGGTTAACATCCCCGGTGGCAGCCGAAACACTCCACCGTTGCGAACCGGCCGGGGATCACCTGGTGGGGTGGTCGTCCTGGCCGGCTACCCTTGGTCCCGGCCCACCCGTGGACGCCTCACGCCCCCGGGCGGGAATGGCTGGGCGGGAACGCACCGTTACACCCAGAAGACCAGCACCACGAACGAGGGGAAGTCGATCATGGGCGAGCGTATGCTGCGCGGAAGCCGCCTGGGCGCGGTCAGCTATGAATCCGACCGCAACACGGAGCTCGCGCCGCGTCAGACCCGCGAGTACCTCTGTGCCAAGGGCCACCAGTTCGAGGTGCCGTTCGCCGTCGACGCCGAGGTCCCGACGACCTGGGAATGCAAGTTCGACGGCAGCGTCGCTCGACTCGTCGACGGCAACGAGCCGGAGCAGAAGAAGGCCAAGCCGCCGCGTACCCACTGGGACATGCTGCTGGAGCGGCGCTCCATCGCCGAGCTCGAGGACATCCTCGCTGAGCGGCTGCAGGAGGTCCGTACCCGCCGCGGCCGCGCCTGAGCCGCACCGCACGACACGGCGCCCCCGGGGTTTCCCCCGGGGGCGCCGTCGTGTCTCTACCGGTCAGTTGCGGCCAGGCTCGACGATCTCGCCCTCGATGGCCCGGCCGCCGTCGACCACCACCGGCTGCTCCGGTTCCGGACGGGGCGTCGGTCGCGGCGCACCCTGGCGCACCCGCACGGTACGCGGGCCGAACAGGTCACCGGCGACCATCGACGACACCCGGCGCTCGGTGGTGCGTTGCATCCCGGCGCGGGCCAAGCGCCGCAGCGGCGGCACCAGCAGCAGCAGGCCGACCACGCCGCTGACCAGACCGGGCACCGCCAACAGCAGCGCGCCGGCCAACCCGACCAGCCCGTCGGTCACCTGCCGGCCCGGTGGCTGTCCCGCCTGCGTCGCGGAGCGGAATCCACGCCAGGCGCGCATGCCCTCGCGGCGCAGCAGCACCAGCCCGAGCAGCGAGGCCCCGAACACCAGCAGCACCGCCACGCCGAACCCCAACGCCCGCCCCACCAGGACGAACACCGCAAGCTCCAGCACCACCGCCAGCAACAGGGCCAACGGTACGAACCTCAGTCCTCGGCGCATCTCACCTCATCGCCATCCCGCGGCACACGGACAAGTACCGCCCTTCCAGCATGACACGGCCGCGCTCACGGCCATCGCACCTGACCGGTGGGGGTGCCGTGCAGGCCCCGACGCACCGCCTGCCGCCGGTCCTGCACCCCCCAGGTGGTGATCCGCCACAGCGCCTCCGCCACGATCCGCGGGCTCATCTTGCTGTCCCCGCGTTCCCGTTCGGCGAAGGTGATCGGCACCTCCACGATCCGTACTCCGGCCTGGTGCGCCAGCCGGGACAACTCCACCTGGAACGAGTAGCCCTGGGAGCAGACCGATGCCAGGTCGATGGCGTCCAACGCGCTGAGCCGGTACACCCGGTAGCCGCCGGTGGCGTCCGACACCGGCATGCCCAGCGCGAGGCGCGCGTACAGGTTGCCGCAGCGCGACAGCAGCAGCCGCCGCAGCGGCCAGTTCACCACCTGCGCGCCGCTGGTCCACCGCGACCCGATGACCACGTCGGCGTCGCGGGCGGCCTCCAGCAGCGCCGGCAGGTCCTCCGGGGCGTGCGAGCCGTCGGCGTCCATCTCCACCACGGCGTGGTAGCCGCGCTCACGGGCCCAGCCGAACCCGGCCAGGTACGCCGCCCCGAGGCCCTGCTTGCCCTCCCGGTGCAGCACCCGCACCTGCGGGTCGGCGTCGGCCAGGGCGTCGGCGATCGCGCCGGTGCCGTCGGGGCTGTTGTCGTCGGCGATCAGGATCTGCACCGCCGGTGCGGCCCGGCGGACCCGGCCCACGATCGCGGCGACGTTGTCGGCCTCGTTGTAGGTGGGGATCACCACCAGCACCCGGCCCACGCCGGGCACCTCATCCGAACGCCGGACCGTATCGGTCGCCTGGATCACGGTTCCTCCGCTCCCGCCGGCGTACCGGCTGCTGCTATCCGGGCATGACCCGCTGCCGCCGACGCAGCACCGCCGCGCCGACCAGGGCGACCGCCGCCAGCCCGGCGAGCGCCACCTCCGGCCACCAGCCGAGCCGGGTGGCGAGGGTGGTTCCGCCGTCGAGCCGTAGCTGCCGCACCACGACCTCCCGGGTGTTGAACCCGGTGGCGTCGCTTACCCGCCCGTCGGGGGCCACGAACCCGGACACTCCGACCGTGGAGGCCATCAACGCCGGCCGGCCGTGCTCCACCGCCCGCAGCCGCACCATGGCCAACTGCTGGCGGGCCTCGGCCACGTTGAACGTCGCGTTGTTGGTCTGCACCACGAGCAGTTGCGCGCCGCCGGTGACGGTGTCGCGGACCACCTCGTCGTAGGCGACCTCGAAGCAGATGACGTCGCCGAGGACCGTCGAGCCGGCGCGTACCACGCCCGGGGTGCTGCCGGCCACGAAGTCCGACCGGATCAGGTCGACCTTGTCGCTGACCATGCGGGCCACGTTGCGCAGCGGCACGTACTCGGCGAACGGCACGGGGTGCCGCTTGGCGTACACCTGGGTCAGGTCCGGGCCGGTGCCCGGCTGCCACAGGACACCGGCGTTGCGGACCTCGCCGGGGCCGGGGCCGAGCAGCACCGCGCCGACCAGGATCGGCGCGCGGATGGCGTCGGCGGCCTGGGAGATCCGGTCCCCGGCGGCGGGGTTGCGCAGTGGGTCGATGTCACTGGAGTTCTCCGGCCACACCACCAGGTCGGGTTGGCGCTGCTCACCGGAGGCGACCCGCGCGGCCAACTCCACGGTGGCGTCGACGTGGTTGTTCAGCACCGCCTGCCGCTGGGCGTTGAAGTCCAGCCCGAGGCGCGGCACGTTGCCCTGCACGATCGCCACGGTGACCGGGGCGCCGTCGCCCGCGGCGGCGACCGGCACCAGCAGGCCCGCCGCGCTCAGCGCCACCGCGGCGGCGGCCGGTACGGCCACCGGCAGCCACCGGCGCGCCGGAGCGGCGTCCCCCGGTGCTGCCCGGACGGCGGTCCAGCCCCGCCAGGCGGCGGTGACCAGCAGCCCGCCGACGAGGGCCACCGCGAAGGTGACCAGCGGCGCGCCACCCAAGGCGGCCAGGCGCAGCAGCGGGGAGGAGTCCTGGCTGAACGCGAGCCGCCCCCACGGGAACCCACCGAACGGGGTGCGGTCGCGCAGCGCCTCCTGCCCCACCCAGAGCAGCCCGGTCAGCGCCGGCCACGCCCACCGGGTGCGGTCGGCCAGCGGCGACACCCAGGCCGTGGCCATGCCGAGCAGCGCCAGATAGCCGGCCTGCAACAGCGACAGCAGCACCCACGGCAGGTAACCGGTGTGCAGGTTCGTCCAGGCCAGCAGCGGCCCGAAGAGCGCCAGCCCGGTGAGGAAACCCAGGCCGGCGCCAGCGCGCAACCGTCGCCGGTGCGCCGCGGCGGCCAGCAACGCCACCCCGACCGGCGCGAGCGGCCACACCCCGTACGGCGGGAACGCCACCAGCAGGGCCAGACCGGCGGCCAGCGCCATCGGCGCGGCGACCGTCAGCGGCAGTGGCCGGCCGGCGACGACCGGCGCAGCCGGCACCGCCGGGGCGTGGGCCTCATCCCGGTCCAGTGTCGTCACCGCAGCTTCACCTCGATCACGGGGCGAAGGCTACCTGGCCGGCGGGCGCGTCGACCGCATCGGGCCGCCGGGGACGAACCACCCGGCGGACATGAAATCGGGGCGCGGCTCGCGCCGCGCCCCGATGCTCCCAGGCCCTCCCCGGCCGGTGCGGCGAGAACGAGGCACGCCGACCTTCGGACCGACCGGACGCGGACTGGCTGCCCCCGCCGGGCCGTTGTCTACTGGCCGTGCACCTCACCCTGCCCGTACACCGGTAACCGCGACCGGTTCGCGCCGCCCCGCCGACCCCCGCCCGCTGGACCTGGCCGCCGCGACGATGACGCTGAAAATGTCGCTCGGCCAGCGGACGAAGGGACGAAGCGAACAACAGCCGCTTCCCGTGGTAGGACTCAAAGACGGTACGTGTTACACCCCGCCCCCTGTCAACCCGCCCCCGGCCTGTCGTGTGTTGCGACACGGCGTGTCGGGTCGGCGAGTCTCAATGCGTGGCCAGATGGTGGCGCAGCAGCGCTCCCGCCGCCGCCCGGTGCTCCTCGGCGAGCAGCCCACCGGCGGCCAGCACATAGTCGACGTCCACCACCGCACGCGCGGCGCGCGGCAGCGCCCACCCCCCGGCGTGGTCGCCGAGGACGCTCGCCAGGACCTGCCCCGCCGTGCCCGCCGGGGCGTGCCGCAGCACCCCACCGGAACCCACCATCAGCCGCACATCGCGCAGGTCCCGTCCGGCCCGTTCCCCGGTGGCGGCACCCCGGGCATGCCGGCGCAGCGCCACCGTCGCCGCGAGGGTGGCGATGCGCCGGTCCACGGCCCGCTCGGGCTCGTCGGCGGCCAGGAACGCCGGGTCGGCGGCACGACGTACCGCGGCCGCCGTCAGAGCGTCCTGCTCACCGGGGGCCAGCAACCGTTCCTCCGCCGCGGCGCGGACCACCCCCGGGGCGCTCCACCGCATGCCCAGATCCCCCTCCACGGTCCGGGCCCGCCACAGGCTGCCGGCCACCTCCCGGCCCGGCCCGGTGGCCCGCTCGTCCGGGGTGAGCACCGAGTACACGTCGGTGGTGGCCCCACCCACGTCGACCACGGCCAGGTCCCCGCCGATGGTGTCGGCGAGCACCTCCACACCGGTGAGCACCGCGTCCGGGGTGGCCGCGCGCACCAGCCGGGCGAACCGGGTGCCCCGCGACAACCGCTTGCCGCCGATGACGTGCCGCAGGAACACCGCACGGATCGCCGCGCGCGCCGGCGCCGGGGCGAGCACCCCGATGCGGGGCAGCACGTTGTCCGCAGCCGTCACCGGCACACCGGCGGACTCCAGCAGCGCGGTCAGCTCGGCGCGTACCTCGCCGTTGCCGGCGAGCACCACCGGCACCCGCCAGCGGGCCCGGGCCAGCCGGGTCGCGTTGTGGGTGATCGTCTCGGCGTCACCGCCGTCGGTGCCACCCACGAGCAGCACCACATCCGGCCGGGCCGCCCGCAGCGCCGCCAGGTCCGCCGCACCGAGGCGGCCGGCCGCCACGTGCACCACGTGCGCGCCGGCGGACAACCCGACCCGCCGGCCCGCCTGCGCGGTGACCAGCGGCTCGTAGCCGATCACGGCCAGCCGCAGCCCACCGCCGGCCGACGAGCAGACGTACCAGGGCAGGTCCCGCCCGCCCAGCCCGGCGGTGGCGGCCGCGACCGCCGCGTCCAGGCCGTGCAGCACGTCGGTGCCCACCGTGGTCGGCGCCGCCGCCGCGCCCACCAGCACACCGGCGGCCAGGTCCACCACGGCCGCCTTGGTGTACGTGGAGCCGACGTCCGCGCAGACCGCCAGGGTCACGACGCGGCGGGAACGACCACGGTGCCGGTCGCGGTGACCGCCACGACCGGCGGGTCCAGGACCTCGGCGGCGGACTCGGAGCGGTCCGGGCGGCCCCGGCACACCACCGCGCAGCTCAGCTCCAGGGTGCGGCTGCGGGTGCCCACCCGGGACACCTGCGCGGTCACCTCCACCACGTCACCGGCGCGGATGGGAGCCGTGAACCGCACATCGGAGTAGCCGGCGAACAGGCCCTCGTCGCCGTCGGTACGGATGCACACCTCGGTCGCCACGTCCCCGAACAACGCCAACGCGTACGCCCCGTCGACGAGGTTGCCGGCGTAGTGGGCGTGCGAGTACGGCACGTACCGCCGGTGCGTCACCGTCAACCCGAGCCTGGAGTCGGTCATACCATCGCCTTCCGCTGCGTGATCAGGGCGTGCACCAGATAGCTGGCCACCTCGCCGGGCGTGGTGCCCCGACCGAAGATCCGGTCCACGCCCAACTCGTCGGTCATCGTCTCGTCGAACCGGGGACCGCCGACGATCAGCAGCGGCCGCCGCCCGGCCGGCATCGCCTCCCGGAACGCCGCCGACATCTCCCGGGTGTTGTGCAGGTGCGCGTCGCGTTGGGTGACCACCTGCGACACGAGCACCGCGTCGGCCTTCTCCACCCGGGCGGCCTCCACCAACTCCGGCACGCTGACCTGCGCACCCAGGTTGGTGACCTTCAGCTCCCGGTAGTACTCCAGGCCCTTCTCCCCCGCGATGCCCTTCACGTTGAGGATCGCGTCGATGCCCACGGTGTGCGCGTCGGTGCCGATGCACGCCCCGACCACGGACAGCTTGCGCCGCAGCCGCTGCTTGATCACCGTGTTGACGTCCTTGGCCGACAGCAGCGCGAAGTCCCGTTCCACCACCTGCACCGCGTTCAGGTCAACCAGGTGGTTCACCCGCCCGTAGACGACGAAGAACGTGAACCCGTCACCCATCGGCTTGGCGTGCACCACCATCGCCGGGTCGATACCCATCCGATTGGCCAACTGCACCGCCGCGCCCTCGGCCCGCTTGTCATGTGACACCGGCAGGGTGAACGACACCTGCACCATCCCGTCGCCGGTGGTGTCCCCGTACGGCCGCACGATCTTCTTCGCGGCGTCGGCGGCGCTCATGCCGCATCCCCTTCCAGGATCTCGGTGGCCGGGTTGCAGTAGTCCGCCTCGTGCGCGGCGACCCCGGCGAGGCCCTTGCCACGGTCCGCCGGCCGCTTCATGATCCCGAAGGTGCCCTCGGCGATCGCGGTGAGCAGCGTCTGCTCCCCGATGCGCTCCAGCAGGTCCAGCGCCTCACCGAGAACCTGGTTGGCGCGCCGCCGGATGAACCCGCCCGGCGCCGGCACGAAGTCCTCGTGCAACCCACCGGCCGCGCCCAGCACGTACCGCACGTTCTGCAGGGCAATGTCCCGGTCGGACAACCACGGCGTCACCACCGCCTCGGTCATCATCCCCACCAGCAGGATGCCCTGCCCGGTCATCGCACCCGCCAGGTTGAAGAACCCATCGAGCAGGTTGCCCCGGAACACGTCGCCGGTCATGTGCTTCGTCGGCGGCATCCACTTCAACGGCGCGTCCGGGAACAGCTCCCGGGCCAGCAGCGCATGCGCCAACTCCAACCGGAACGACTCCGGCACCTCCGGGTTGATCTCGAACGCGTGCCCCAGCCCCAACTGCCAGTCCGCCAAGCCCGCCTCGTGGGCGAAGAACTCGTTGAGCAGCTGCGACACCGTCACCGTGTGCGCCTCGTCGACCGCGTCGGCGGTGGTCAGGTAGTTGTCCTCACCGGTGTTGATGATGATCCCGGCGCGCGCGTGGACCTGCCGGGAGAACCGCTGGTCGACAAAGGTGCGGATCGGGTTGATGTCGCGGAACAGGATCCCGTACATCGAGTCGTTCAACATCATGTCGAGCCGTTCCAACCCGGCGAGGGTCGCCATCTCCGGCATGCACAGCCCGGAGGCGTAGTTGGTCAACCGCACGTAGCGGCCCAACTCCTTCGACGACTCGTCCAACGCCGCCCGCATCAGCCGGAAGTTCTCCTGGGTCGCGTACGTACCGGCGAACCCCTCCCGGGTCGCACCCTCCGGCACGTAGTCCAGCAGCGACTGCCCGGTGGAGCGGATCACCGCGATCACGTCCGCGCCCGCCCGCGCCGCCGCCTGCGCCTGCGGGATGTCCTCGTAGATGTCCCCGGTCGCCACGATCAGGTAGATCCACGGCCGCTGCTTCGGGTCCCCGTGCCGCTTGATGAGCCGGTCCCGTTCCGCACGCCGCCGGTCGATACGCCGGATACCCGCGCCGACCGACCGACGCGCCGCCGACCGGGCCGCCGTGGCCGCCCGACCGGTGGGCAGGCCGAAACGCACCGACCCGGCCGCGGCCTTCTGCGCCAGCAGCGTCACATCCGAGATGCCCTCGCGGGCCAGCGCGTCGAACACCGGCACCGCCACCCCGTGACCCAGCCCCACGTCCGCGACGACCGCGTCGACGAGCCGGTTCACCCACGGGATGCCGTCCGGGTCCGCGCCGCTCACCCCGGCCAACCGCAGCACCGCCCGCTCCACCGACACCGTGGTGTGGC
Source organism: Micromonospora sp. NPDC000668 (assembly GCF_042897975.1). Classification (NCBI taxonomy): domain Bacteria; kingdom Bacillati; phylum Actinomycetota; class Actinomycetes; order Micromonosporales; family Micromonosporaceae; genus Micromonospora; species Micromonospora sp. NPDC000668. Next base: position 367,319 of record NZ_JBIAYP010000006.1, on the reverse strand, counting down.
TGCGCGCCAGGTCCACCACCGGCTGCCCGGCCCGGCGCGCCAACTCCCGCGCCCGCGCCACCAGCACCGGATCAAGATCAAGCTTTCCGGTCACGCCGTCGCCCCCGCCACATCGATCATCCGCCCGCTCACGCCACCGCTTCGCGGCGCGAGCACCCCGCTGCTGTCCTTACCGGTTCGCTCGCTCTGCTCGCTCACGACGACCCTTCCTGATAGATGACCTCACCGCGCAGCACCAGGCTCCGGCACACCGGCAGCGGCGTCGGGTCCTCCGGACCCCGCAACTCCGGGTCCTCGGCCAACAACACCGGCAGGCCCCGCTCCACCCCGGCCGGCGTCGACCACACCGCGAACGTCGCCGGCGCACCCAACGCCAACACACCCTCGACGTCCAGGTGCACCGCCCGCCACCCGCCACGGGTGTGCGCGGCGAACGCCGCCCGCACACCCATCCGCTGCGCCGGGTTGTGATGCGCCGCCGCCGCCCGCACCGACCCCCACGGATCCAGCGGCGTCACCGGCGAATCCGAACCGAACGCCAACGCCACGCCCACCCCGTGCATCGAGCCCATCGGGTTGGACTCCAACGACCGGTCCAGACCCAACCGCGACTCGTACATCCGGCCCGCGCCACCCCACAGCCGGTCGAACGCCGGCTGCATGCTCGCCACGACCCCGTACTCCACGAACTGGGCGATCATCCGCTTGTTCATGATCTCCGCATGCTCGATGCGGTGCCGGGCGGCGCGCAACCGCTCCACTCCCAGCGTCCGCGCCGCAGCCGCGAAGCCCTCCAGCACCGTGCCGATCGCCGCGTCGCCAATCGCGTGGAACCCACCCTGCATGCCGTGCGCCGCGCAGTCCAACAGGTGATCCCGCACCTGCTCGGCCGAGAGGTACCCGTGCCCGCACCCGTCGCCGTCGCCGTACGGCTGCGACACGTGCGCCGTACGCGAACCCAACGCCCCATCGGCGAACAGGTCACCGCCGGCGCCCACCGCGCCCAACTCCCGGGCACGCGCCGCGCCACCCAGCTCACCCCAGTACCCGTACACCTCCGGCAAACCGGCGCCGGAGATGCCCAGCAGACCGGTGAAGTCCTCCTCGTCGGAGATCTCCGGGCCACCGCACTCGTGCACCGCAGCGATACCCAGCGACGCCGCGTGCGCGAGCGCCACCCGTTGCGCGGCGACACGCTGCGCCCGGCTCACCGAACCCTGCGCCGCCGCCCGCACCACGTGATGCGCATCACGACGCAACCACCCCGACGCGTCGTACCCGGCCTCGGCCGCCGCCTGCGGACACGCCGCCAGCAGCGCCGTCGACACCAACGCCGAATGGATCGACGCCTGCGACAGGTACACCCGCCGACCACCGGCCGCCCGATCCAGCGCCGCCGCGTCCGGCAGTGCCGGATCCGGCCAGCCCGACTCGTCCCAGCCATGCCCAAGGACCACCGCGTCCACCGGCAGACCGGCCGCGAACGCGGCAACCGCGTCGAGCAACTGCGCCGCCGAACGCACCCCGGACAACTCCAGCCCGGACAGCGCCAACCCGGTGTCGGTGGCGTGCACGTGCGCGTCGACGAACGCCGGCGTCACCAGCGCACCGCCCAGGTCCACCACCCGGTCGGCCGGCGGCGCGTCACCGTCGGTCCCCAGCCAGGCGATCCGCCCACCGGAGACCAACAGCGCGGTCGCGCTCGGGTCGGCGGGACAGTGCAGCACGCCGCCGCGGTACAAGGTCGAGGGGTTCGTCATGACCTCAGTCTGCCGCGACCCGTGCCGCGAACAGCTGACGCACCCCCGGCTCGGCGCGCAGCAGCCCCAACGCCAGCTCCGCGTGCCCCGGCACGTACCCGTTACCCACCAGCATCGTCACGTCCGCCGCCAGCCCCTCGGCGCCCAACGCCGCCGCGGAGAAGCTCGTCGCCATCGAGAAGAAGATCACCGTGCCGCCGTCGGCGGTGGCCAGGACCGCTCCGTGCTCGCAGCCCGGCACATCCACGCAGACCACGGTGACGTCCGCCGGGCTACCCAGGGCGGTGGTCACCGCCGTGGACAGGGCCACCGGATCCCGGGCGTCGGCCAACGCCACCGCCGAGGCCAGGCCAGCGGCCGTCAGCGCGTCGCGCTCCGCCGCCACCGGCACCACCCCGACGGTACGCGCGGCACCCGCCCGCCGCGCCGCGGCAAGCGACAGGGAGCCGCTCTTGCCCGCCCCGCCGATCACCGCGACGCGCACCGGCGTCGGGTCACCGGTCCGGCGACGATCCTCGACGTAACGCGACACCACCCGCGCCGTCAGCGCGGGCGCCCCGCACACGTCCAACACCGCCAGCGACAGCTGCGGGTCCTCGTCGTCGGGCAGCACCGCGGCGATGGAGCGGGCGAACAGAATCGCCCACCCGTCGCAGGGCACCTGCTCGCTACGCCCGTCCCAGCGCGCCAGCCCGTCGGTCACCACCAGCGGGGTCAGCGTCAGCGACACCAGGGTGGCGACCCGCTCCCCGGGCTTGAGGCCGAGCGGGGAGCGCCGGCCGGCCTCCTCGACGACGCCGATCAGCATCCCGCCGGAACCGGTCACCGGGTTCTGCATCTTCCCCCGAGTGGAGATGATCTCCAACACCTCGGCGCGGACCGCGTCACCGTCACCGCCGTGCTTCTCCGACAACTGCCGGAAGCTCGCCGCGTCGAGGTTCAGCCGCTGTACCCGGATCCGCACCTCGTTCGGTGCGATCACGGCGGACGTGTCCAACCGCCAGGCCGCCTGCGGCAGCACCCCCGCCGGTTCCACGACGCGGTGCAGTCCCACCGGTGACGTCACGTCCACCTCCCCTGCTCAGCCGTCCGAAGCCCCGGTCAAGGCTCGCGTAACGGGAAAACTTACGGCAGACTAATTTCTTCACCGAATATTTTCCAGTAGCCTTCGGGTTTCGTGATCAGCCGCAGCACCGAGGAGGGGCCGTGACCCAGACCCAACCGGTTGAGACCATCCCTCAACCCCGTCACGCCCCGGTCGCCGTTCCGACCGCCGGGCAGCCATACGAATACCACCGCCGCCCCCTGGTCGAACCCGACTGGACCCGCTTCCCGGGCTGGCGCCACGTCACCCGCGACCAGTGGGAATCCGCACAGTGGCAGCGCGTCAACTGCGTCAAGAACATCAAGCAGCTCCGCACCGTCTTCGGTGACCTCATCGACGAGAGCTTCTACGCCGACCTCGAGGCCGACCAGAAGGCCCTGGCCACCATGTCGATGCTGGTGCCACCCCAGATGATCAACACGATGGTGCCGTTCGCGCCCCCCACCACCGAGGCGCTGCTCGCCGACCCCATCCGGCGCTACATGATCCCGGTCGCCTCCGACCGACGCACCGACTGGCCGTCACACCCCTACGCCAGCCGCGACTCCCTGCACGAGCACGACATGTGGGTCGCCGAAGGGCTCACCCACCGCTACCCCACCAAGGTCCTCGCCGAACTGCTCTCCACCTGCCCCCAGTACTGCGGGCACTGCACCCGCATGGACCTGGTCGGCAACTCCACACCCACCGTCGACAAACTCAAGCTCACCCTCAAGCCCGTCGAGCGCTACGACGCCCACATCAGCTACCTCAAGGCCCACCCCGGCGTCCGTGACGTCGTCGTCTCCGGCGGCGACGTGGCCAACGTGCCCTGGCGCAACCTCGAGTCGTACCTCATGCGCCTGCTCGAACTGGACACGGTCCGCGACATCCGGCTCGCCACCAAGGCCCTGATGGGCCTGCCCCAGCACTGGCTGCAGCCCGACGTGGTCGAGGGCCTCGAACGCGTCGCCCGCACCGCCGCGCGGCGCGGCGTCAACCTCGCCATCCACACCCACGTCAACCACGCCCAGTCGCTCACCCCGCTGGTCGCCCGCGCCGCCCAGACCGCCCTCGACGTCGGCGTCCGCGACGTCCGCAACCAGGGTGTGCTCATGCGCGGCGTCAACGCCACCACCCCCGAGCTGCTCGACCTCTGCTTCGCGCTCCAGGGCGAGGCCGGGATCCTGCCGTACTACTTCTACATGTGCGACATGATCCCCAACGCCGAGCACTGGCGCGTCCCGGTCTGGCACGCCCAGCAGCTCCAGCACGACATCATGGGCTACCTGCCCGGCTACGCCACCCCGCGGATCGTCTGCGACGTCCCATTCGTCGGCAAGCGCTGGGTGCACATGCTCACCGACTACGACCGCGACCGCGGTATCTCCTACTGGACGAAGAACTACCGCACCTCCATCGAGTCCGCCGACCTGGAGGCGCTCAACAAGCGCTACGCCTACTACGACCCGATCGACACGCTGCCCGACGGCGGGCAGCAGTGGTGGGCCGACCACCGCGACGACTGACCACCCGCGCGACGCCCCCGGGATCACCTTCCCGGGGGCGTCACCCGTTGCGGTGCTGGTGACCGGTGCCGGGCCGGTCAGCCGGCTGCCAACACCTCGGACAGCGCCGCCGGGACCAGGCCCCGCTCACGCAGCCCGGCCAGGATGCGCGGCAGCGCCTCGTCGGTCATCCGGGCGTTCGCCTCGGTCACATGCATGATCACGACCGATCCGGGGCGTACGTTGTCCAGCACCGCCCGCACGATCGGCTCCCAGGCGGTGGCGAAGGGATCCCCACTGACCACGTCCCCGTCGACCACCGTCACGCCGAGCGGTGCGAGTGCCGCCAGCGCCGCCGCGTCGTGGCAGAGCCCCGGAAAGCGGAAGTACCGGGTCTGCCGACCTCCGTACGGTTCGATCACCTCGAAGGTCTTCGCCGCGTCGCCGGTCATGCCCTTCGGAGGCACGCGAGGCAGGTCGTAGCAGTTGCCGGTGTACGCCGCGTGCCCGTAGGTGTGGTTGGCCAGTTCGAAGCGCGGGTTGTCGGCGATCCGCCGGGTGAGGTCCGGATACCGCTCCACCCACTTGCCGGTCAGGAAGAAGGTGGCCGGCACCTGCTCCCGCTCCAGCAGGTCGAGGATGCGCAGGTTGGCATAGGACTTCACCCGCCCGGTACGCAGGTTCTGCAGCATGCCGTCGGTCATGTCCGCGTCGAACGTCAGCGCCACCCGGTTGCCGCTGCGGGGTCCGTGATCCACCACCGGCGGACGGGTCCCCACCCGCGTCGCTCCAGGGACGGTGGCCGACGGTCGGCGCTCCTGCCCAGTGGCGCTGACCGACGGCGCTGCCGAGGCGGTGGGTTGGACGAACGATCCGCCGACGGTCGATGTGGACGGCCCTGGTGCCGTGGACAGCGCGATCGCGGACGCCGCGGTGCCGACAACGGCCGCCGCGACCAGTACGCCGAGCAGCGGGCGCAGCCGAGGTCGGATCACGACGGTGATCATCCCAGACGCGAAGGCCGCTCACTGTCCCCGCCGCGGGGGGCGTACATGACGACGGCGACGCCGATCTCCGCCAGCGCGAACAACACCAGGGAACGGAGCACGGTCACCCCGCGGCCCTAGCCGCGGCACACGACGGGTCCCCGGGCGATGCTGCGCCCGGGGACCCGCGGACCCGTTCAGGTCACTTCTTGAAGGCGTCCTTCACGTTGCTGCCCGCCTCCTTGACGTTCTGACCGGCCTGCTTGGCGCGCGCGTCACTCTGCTGGCTGGCGCCCTCGCCACGCATCCGCTCGTTGTCTGTCACATCGCCGATCCGCTCCTTCGCGGCACCGGCCACCTGCTCGACCTTGTTACGTGCCTTCTCGGTGAAGCTCATCGCGCCTCCTCCGTCTGGCGACTTGTTCCGGCTCGCTTGCCCGCTCTGCCGGTGCCGAAACCGGCGGTGCCGGTCGGCACACCCTGTAAGGCATCCTAGGAAGATAGGTAGGGTTCTTGACCAAGCCTGAGCGGATGGGGACGCGGCATCGGTGGCCACCGGGTGCCGCCCTGCCAGCGGTGGTTAACTGGCCGCATGGGAGAGCTCCTGCTGATCCGGCACGGCGAGACCACCTGGAGCGCCACCCGGCGGCACACCTCGTACACCGATCTGGAGCTGACCCCCGACGGCGAGCGGCAGGCCCGCACCCTCGCCGCGTTCCTGGCCGGCCGGCGGTTCGTGACCGTGCTGGCCAGCCCTCGCTCCCGGGCGCTGCGCACCGCGCAGCTGGCCGGGCTCACCGTCGACGCCGTCGACGAGAACCTCAGCGAGTGGAACTACGGCGAGTACGAGGGACGCACCACCGTCGACATCCACGAGGACCACCCGCACTGGAACATCTGGACCGACGGCTGCCCCGGTGGGGAGTCACCCGCGCAGGTGGGCGCCCGGCTCGACCGGGTGCTGGCCCGGGTCACCCCGCTGCTCGACCGGGGCACCGTGGCGCTGGTCGGCCACGCGCACAGCCTGCGGGTGCTCGGCGCCCGCTGGATCGGCCTGCCCCCGTCCGCTGGCGGCCTGCTGCGGCTGGACACCGCCACGGTCAGCGCGCTCGGTCACGAGCACGGGCGGCGGGTCATCCTGCGGTGGAACCAGCCGGCTCCTCCGGCACCCGGGACCGCGACCGACTCGGTGCCCCGGCACTGATCTTCGGCGGCCGGTTCTCGTACGGGGTGGACAGCACGACGGTGGTCCGGGTGGTCACGTTCGCCGAGGTGCGGATCTCCTGGAGCACCCGCTCCAGGTCGGTCGGGCTGGCCACCCGCACCAGCAGCATGTAGAAGTCCTCCCCCGCCACCGAGTAGCAGGAGTCGATCTCGGGCAGGTGAGCCAGTCGCTCGGGCGCGTCGTCCGGCTGCGACGGGTCGAACGGCCGGATCGCCACGAACGCGGTCAGCGGCAGGTCCAGCGCCTCGAAGGAGACCCGGGCGGCGTACCCCTTGATCACCCCGCGCTGCTCCAGCCGGCGCACCCGCTGGTGCACGGCGGACACCGACAGACCCACCTTCTCGGCCAGGTCGGTGTACGACAGCCGGCCGTCATCGGTCAGTGCCGCGACGATGGCGCGGTCGATCTCCTCCACGGCGAGCAACCTACCGGGAAAAACGCCCGACGGCGACGACGCTTCCACCGCACCGCGCCGACGGCGGCTGCGATGGACCCACCGCAGCCGCCCCGCCACGTACCGTCGACCGCGCTCAGCCCTGTGCCAGCGCGCGGGAGATCACCAGTCGCTGGATCTGGTTGGTGCCCTCCACGATCTGCAGCACCTTGGCCTCACGCATGTACCGCTCCACCGGGTGGTCTGCCACGTAGCCGGCGCCGCCGAGCACCTGCACCGCGTCGGTGGTCACCCGCATCGCCATGTCGGTGGCGAAGAGCTTCGCCTTGGCCGCCTCGATCGAGTACGGCCGCCCGGCGTCGCGCAGCCGGGCCGCCGCGAGGGTCAGCGCACGGGCGGCGGAGATCTGGGTGGCCGCGTCGGCGAGGGTGAAGCCCAGCCCCTGGAAGTCGATGATGGCCCGGCCGAACTGCTGCCGCTCCCGGGCGTAGCCAACCGCGTAGTCCAGCGCTGCCTGGGCCAGCCCGACCGCGCAGGCCGCGATGCCCAGCCGGCCGGAGTCCAGTGCGGACATCGCGATGGTGAAGCCCGCTCCCTCGCCGCCGATCAGCCGTTCGGCCGGCACGCGCGCCTCGTCGAACGCGATCTGTGCCACCGGCGAGGAGCGCAGCCCCATGGTCCGCTCCGCCGCCTGAGGGGTAACGCCAGCGGTGCCAGCGTCGGCGAGCAGGCATGAGATGCCCTTCGGGCCCGGCCCGCCGGTGCGGCAGAAGATGTTGTAGAAGTCGGCGACCCGGGCGTGGGTGATCCACGCCTTGGTGCCGGAGACGAGGTACGCGTCGCCATCGCGGACCGCCCGGGTGCTCAGCGCCGCGGCATCGGAGCCGCCCTGCGGCTCGGAGAGGCAGTACGCGCCGAGCAGCTCGCCGCCGAGCATGTCCGGCAGCAGCTTGCGCTGCTCGTCGGTGCCGAACGCGGCCACCGGATAGCAGGACAGGGTGTGCACGCTGACCGCCTCGGCGACGGCGAGCCAGCGGCTGGCCAGGATCTCCAGCACCTGCAGGTACACCTCGTACGGCTGGGCCGCACCGCCGTGCTCCTCCGGGTACGGCAGGCCGAGCAGGCCGGCCCGGCCGAGGGTACGCAGCACGTCGCGGGGGAACTCGGCGCGCTCCTCGAAGCCGGCGGCTTTCGGTGCGAGCTCGCGGTCGGCGAGCTCGGTGGCGAGGTCCAGCAGATCGTGGGCCTCGTCGGTGGGGAGGATCCGGTCGACAGTCATAGTGCGATGAGCTCCGTGGGGGTGTTGTTGAGCCGTTGCACGCCGTCCGTGGTGCAGACGACGATGTCCTCGATGCGGGCGCCGTGCCGGCCCGCCAGGTAGATGCCCGGTTCGATGGAGAACGCCATCCCGGGTTCCAGCGGTCGGTCGTTGCCGGCCACGAGGTAGGGCTCCTCGTGACCGTCCAGGCCGATGCCGTGGCCGGTGCGGTGCAGGAACGCGGGGCCGTAGCCGGCGGCGGTGATCGGCTCCCGGGCAGCGGCGTCGGCTGCCGCGCCGGTGATCCCCGGCCGCACGGCCGCCACCGCGGCGCGCTGGGCGTCGTGCAGCACCGCGTAGTAGTCCACGAACTCGGCCGGTGCCGGGCCGCCGGCGACGTAGGTGCGGGTGCAGTCCGAACGGTAGCCCGACGGCATGGTGCCGCCGATGTCCACGACCACCGGCTCGCCGGCGCCGATCGGCCGGTCCGAGGTGCCGTGGTGCGGGCTGGCCCCGTTCGGCCCGGCCGCCACGATGACGAAGTCGACGGTGACGTGCCCGGCGGCCCGGATCGCCGCGGCGATGTCGCTGGCCACCTCGGCCTCGGTACGCCCGGGGCGCAGCCACTCCCCCATCCGCAGGTGCACCTCGTCGATCGCCGCGCCGGCCTCGGCGAGTGCCGCGATCTCCGCGGGGGATTTGCGGATCCGCAGCTCGCGCAGCACCTCGCCGGCGAGCCGCTGGGCGGCGGTGGGCAACGCGGCGCGCAGCGCGAGGACCTGCTCGGCCCACATCCGGTCGGCCAACCCGACCGTCGCGAGCGGCCCGTCGAGGGCGGCGACGACCAGGGGGTACGGGTCGGTGCCGTCGGCGTGGTCGACGATGCGTACCCCGGTGGCGGGCGCCGGGGACGCCTCGGCGGCCGGGCGCTCCAGGGTCGGCACGATCAGGGTCGGCTCGCCCTCGGCGGGCAGCACCAGGCAGGTCAGCCGCTCCCCCTCGTGGGCGTCATACCCGGTCAGGTAGCGCAGATCGGAGCCGGGGGTGAGCAGCAGGGCGTCCAGGCCGGCGGCGGCGGTGGCGCGCTGCGCGGCGGTCAGCCGGTCCGGCGGGTACAGCTCGTCGATTCCCACGCGGCCAGCTTAACGGTCGTTTGGGGATACCCGGGGGTAGGCGCTTGGCCGCGTCCCGTACATCTCGGCCGCCGAAAACCCGGAAATTCACCGACGTTGATTGACGCGGACAGTTAACACTCTTTAAGATTTGGCTGCCTCGAGGCCACCCGTCCCTGCGTACCGCAATCGCACCCCCGCCCGCGACGACCCTGCGCGGGCGGCTGTCGTCCCCCGCCCACGGGAAGGCCCCCGATGTCCCCATCACCACGCCGCGCCCTCGCCGCCGGCCTGCTCACGCTCGCCACGGCCGGCGCCACCCTCGCCCTCGTTCCCACCGCCGCGCAGGCCGTGGTGCTGCCGAACAACTTCAAGAGCGTCGGCTACATGCCCTCCTGGGCCGGCAACGTCAACACCATCCAATACAACAAGCTCACCCACATCAACTACGCCTTCGTGTTGCCCAACAACGACGGCAGCCTGCGCGCGGTGGAGAACCCGAGCAAGCTCTCCTCGCTGGTCTCGCTCGGGCACGCCAACAACGTCAAGGTGTCGATCGCGGTCGGCGGCTGGAACGACGGCAACGACTCCGCCTTCGAGGCGCTGGCCGCCAACGCCGGCAGCCGGACCAACTTCGTCAACAACCTGGTCAACTTCGTCAACCAGTACAACCTGGACGGCGTCGACATGGACTGGGAGTACCCGGACCCGGGCGCCTCGGCGAACAACTACACCCAGCTCATGACGCAACTCGGCAGCGCCATGCACAGCCGCGGCAAGCTGCTCACCGCCGCCGTGGTCTCCGAGGGCGGCAGCGTCCAGGGCGTACAGACGGCCGTGTTCGGCCAGGTCGACTGGCTCAACATCATGGCGTACGACGGCGGCAACCCGCACGCCAACTACGACTGGTCGATCGCCAGCATCAACCTGTGGAAGTCACGCGGCCTGCCCGCCAGCAAGGCCGTACTCGGGATCCCGTTCTACAGCCGCCCCGGCTATTACACCTACTCGGCGCTGGTCGGTATGGACCCGGCCAACGCCAACCGGGACTGCACCACCGTCGGCGGAGCACAGCAGTGCTACAACGGCATCCCGACGGTCAAGCGCAAGACGCAGTGGGCGCTGGCCAACGCCGGCGGTGTGATGAACTGGGAGCTGTCCCAGGACACCACCGGCTCCACGTCGCTGGTCAGCGCGATGTACGACACCATCATGGGCGGCACCACCCCGCCGCCGACCGGCCGCACCGGCCCGATCACCGGGATCGCCGGTAAGTGCGTCGACGTCGCCTCGGCGAGCACCGCCAACGGCACGGCCGTGCAGTTGTGGAGTTGCAACGGCACCGCCGCGCAGAGCTGGACCGTGGCCAGCAACGGCACGTTGCGCGCCCTCGGCAAGTGTGCCGACATCACCAGTGGCTCCACCGCCAACGGCGCCAAGATCCAGCTGTGGGACTGCAACGGCAGCGGCGCGCAGGTCTGGCAGGCGCAGTCCAATGGCACGCTCCGCAACCCGCAGTCGAACAAGTGCCTGGACGCCAGCGACAACAGCTCGGCCGACGGCACCCGGTTGCAGATCTGGGACTGCTTCGCCGGCGCCAACCAGCGCTGGACTCTCCCGGCCTGACCCGGCGGCATGGAAGGCCCCCCCCGCGTAGCGCGGGGGGCCTTCCCACGCCCATGGCGGCGGATCAGGCGGGGCGGTGCTCGCGGACCAGGTCGAGCATCTCGTCCACCGACCCGGCCGGGTCGGTGACCGGGAACTGCACGGCGCGAACCACCGCCGACGGGCCGACCAGCAGCGTCAGCCGCTTGAACCGTGAGACCCCACCGGCGCGGAAGGTGGGCAGCAGCAGCCCGGCGGCGAGCCGACCGTCCTGGTCGGACAGGAGCGGGAACGGCACCCGGGCGTGCGCGGCGAAGTCGGCGAGCTGGTCCGGCCGCTGCGTGCTGATCCCCCGCACGTCCGCCCCGGCGGCCTGGAAGTCCGCGTACCGCGCGGCGTAGGTGGTCGACTCCAGGGTGCAGCCGCGGGCCCCGGGAATGTCCGCCCAGCCCGGCGGGTAGCCCTGCGTCTCCGGCGCGTACGCCCCCGGGAAGAAGTACAGGACGCTCCAGGCGTCGGCGTCGGTCAGCGCGACCGACTGGCCGTCGGGCCCGGGCAGGCCGACCTCGGGCAGCCGCCGCCCGACCAGGTCGTGCACCCGGCGCGCCTCGGCCGAGGCGGCGTCGGCGGTCGCGGTCAGCTCCCCATCGCCCATCAGGTGCCTCGTTCCCCAGTCCTGCAGTGCGATCAGCACCGGCAGCAGCCCCTCACCCTTGGCGGTGAGCAGGTAGTCGTAGCGCGGCGGGTGCTGGGAGTACGGCCGGCGCTCCAGCACGCCGTGCTCGACCAGCGCGGCGAGGCGTTCGGTCAGCGCCCGCCGGCTGACGCCCAGCTCGCGCTGGAGCGCGTCGAAGCGGGTCGTCCCGCCGGCGACGTCGCGCACGATGAGGAACGTCCACCAGTCCCCCAGCACGCCGAGCGCCTGCGCGATGCCGCAGTCCGCGTCGGCAAGATCCTCCCGCCGCACCCGCCACCCCCATCTGTCCCGCCCCCGACTATAGTGCGTTCCAGATTGGAACGCACTGGTGCGCGCGAACGGGGGCGGACGACATGCACGTCGGAGAGCGGGCCGGGGTGTTCTGGCGATGGTGGACCGCCGGCACGACCAGCATGGTCGGGTCGGCGGTCGGCGCGGTGGCCCTGCCGCTGACCGCGCTCACCGTGCTCGACGCCACCGCGTTCCAGATGGGCCTGATCGCCGCGGCCAGCTACGTCGCCTGGATCGTGATCGGTCTGCCCGCCGGCGTCATCGTGCAGCGCCTGCCGCTGCGCGGCGCCCAGATCGGCGCCGACCTGGCCCGCGCGGTCGCCGTCGCGTCGATCCCGCTGGCCTGGTGGTGGGGCCACCTCACCGTCGCCCACCTGGTGATCACCGCTCTGGTGATCAGCTTCGCCAACGTGCTCTTCGACGTGGCCAACTCGACCTTCCTGCCCAGCATCGTGGACCGCGAGCAGTTGCAGTCCCGCAACAGCCTGACCTCGGCCACCCACGCCGCCACCCAGCTCAGCGGCCCCTCCCTCGGCGGGCTCGCCGTACAGGCACTCGGCGCGGTGCCCACCCTGCTCGTCGACGCCGTCAGCTACCTCGTCTCGGCGGCGCTGCTGCGCACCCTGCCCGCCCGCCGAGACGACGCGCCGGACCGCTGGCCACCGATCGGCGAGCTGATCCGCGAGGGTTGGCGCTTCGTCGCGTACCACCCGGTGATGGGGCCGGGCATGTGGGCCGCGACGGCGATGAACTTCGTCTGCGGCGCGCAGTTCGCGCTCTACCCGCTCTATCTGGTCCGTGAGCTGCACGCCCCGGCCGGCCTGGTCGGGGTACTGCTCGCCGTCGAGGGGGTCGGCGCGCTGGTCGGGGCGGCGTTCACCTCGCGGATCACGGCACGGATCGGCACCGCACGCGCGCTGATCGTCGCCGGGTTCACCACAGTCGCCGGCGCGTTCCTGATCCCCTGGGGCACCGGCTGGCTGGCGTACGCCGCCTTCGCCGCCGGCAACGTCGTCTTCTCCCTCGGAACGGTGGTGCTCAGCGTGACCACCCGGACCTACCGACAGATCGCCAGCCCACCCGACCTGCTCTCCCGGGTGATGGCGACCGTCCGGTTCGTCTCCTGGGGCGCGATCCCGGTCGGCGGGCTGGTTGCTGGGGCGGTGGCCGGGCCGCTGGGGGCCCGGGCCACCCTGCTGATCGTCGCCGGCGTGGTGGTCGCCGCGCCGCTGGTGCTGCTGCGCTCCCCCGTCCGGCACCTGCGTGACCTCACCGACCACGACCGGGGCGACGACCCGACGCGCCCGGCCGCGCCGACGGTCACCGTCGGAGGTCGGTGACCCGCACGGCCTTTCGCAGTCGGCCAGCCTGGTACCCGGCGGTCGGTGTCCGGCCGGAGAAGAACGGCGTACCGAGCGGCCTGCGCCGCACGGTGACCGGCCCGCACGACGGTTTTCCGGGCCGGACGCCCCGAAGGGTCATAGCCTGGATCCGGGTGCCCGCGCGGGCATCCCGACCGGGAGGACCGACGTGGCACCGAACGAGGCGGACCGGGCGGCGACGCGCCGTCGCCGACAGCTGTGGGCCGGGGTTCTCGCGCTGGTCGGCCTGGTCCTGCTGGTCATCGGCCTCACCGTGGCCGACGGTGTCGCGGCCTGGGTCGAGGTGGTGGTCGCGATCCTGCTGCTGGTGGCGAGCTACGTCGTGCAGTACCTGGCCCGGCGGGAGACCGTCTACCAGCACGACGAGCGGCGCTGACGCCGCCGGCGGCCGGGCGTACCCCTGATCGTCAGGGGGTTGTGCCAGGCTGTCGGGCGTGGCACACCGATCCCCGATCCTGCTGATCGACGCACCCAGCCTCTACTTCCGCGCATACTTCGGCATCCCGGAATCGGCCGCCCGGGCCGAGGACGGCACCCCGGTCAACGCGGTGCGCGGCTTCCTCGACATGCTCGCCACCCTGATCCGGGGTCGCGGTGCGGACCGGATGGTCTGCGCCATGGATTACGACTGGCGCCCGGCGTGGCGGGTCGAGCTACTGCCGTCCTACAAGGCGCACCGGGTGGCCCCGCAGGGCGGCGAGGTCGTGCCGGACACCCTCTCCCCGCAGGTCCCGATGATCCTGGAAGTGCTGGCCGCGGTCGGCATCACCGTCGTCGGCGCGACCGGCTACGAGGCCGACGACGTGCTGGGCACCTTGTCGGTGACCCAGCCAGGCCCGGTGGAGGTGGTCTCCGGCGACCGGGACCTGTTCCAGCTCATCGACGACGCCCGGCCGGTCCGGCTGCTCTACGTCGGGCGCGGCGTGGCCAAGCTCGACGACTGCGACGACGCCGCGGTGCGGGCCCGCTACGGCGTGCCGGCCGACCGGTACGCCGACTTCGCCGCGCTGCGCGGCGACCCCAGCGACGGGCTGCCGGGGGTGCAGGGCGTGGGCGAGAAGACCGCGGCCCGGCTCATCGAGCGGTACGGGAGCATCGCCGGCATCCTGGCCGCCCTGGACGACTCTGACTCGTCCTTCGCGCCGGGCCTGCGGGCCAAGCTGGCCGCCGCCCGCGACTACCTGGCCGTCGCGCCGACGGTGGTGCGGGTCGCGCTGGACGTGCCACTGCCGGAGCTGCCCACCGCACTGCCGACCGCGCCCGTCGATCCGGATCGGCTGCTGGAGCTGGCCGGGACGTGGAACCTGGCCGGCTCCGCCCGCCGCCTGGTGGACGCCCTCGCCGCCCGCGCCGACGCCTGACCACCGATCCGCCGCCTCCGGTGCCGGTGACGGCCCGCTGGTGACATCACCCGCGCGGTCCTCCTGCGGGCAGCGGTTCCGCCGTTCGTTCAGTTGATCATCGGTGTTGCGATCGGCATCGGGCTCGGCGACGGGCTCATCTACGCGGTGGTCCTGCGGTCACTACCCAGGCAGTGGCGACCGCCGTGCTACCCGACGTCAGGGTTGGTCCAGTTCAATGCGCACCGTCAGCGGGCTCGTAGCCACCGCCTCAGAGGTGCCCACACAGAGCCGGCGAGCGAGACTGCTCCGCGCGATGTACCGCTGGCGCTCGCGGGGGTCATCGTCATCGACGATGTGCGCCGTCCCGGTCCGCCAACGTGCGCTCCGCCCGCCGCCCGTCTTGACCCGGACCCGGGGATCGGCCTCGAGGTTTCGCACCCAGTCGGCGCGGCGCCCCCGCTGGGCGACCAGCCAGAAGATGTCACCGTCCAGGCCATCGCACACCGGGGTGTACCGCAGCCGGCCGGTACGACGTCCGGTGGTCTCCAACAGCGCGTCGCCGGGGATCGGGAGTTTCACGTCCCACGCGAACCGGACGATCGGGTTGATCAGGCGCTGCTGGAGCGCGCGGAGCAGCGCGACCCGCCACGACACCTCAGCAACCGTCCGCTCGCGCCGACGGACAGCTGTGCCGCCCACACCGACTGTCGAATTCCGTCATGGCCCCGTCCCGTCGAGGTGTTCAGCTCGCCGCAACTCCCACACCAGATCGGGTTTCCCCGGGCGCCAGAACTTAAGCGCGCACCCTCGGATCTTGCAGCGCCCGCGCAATGGCAGCGAGCATGCCGCTTTCGCACAAACCGGGTGCTCCGATCAGAAACTCCTCCCGGTCATACCACTCGACCAGGTCCACACCCGGCCGAGCGGCGATTGACCTGTCGACGGGCAGCTCGGCGTCATCGTCATAACAGCCGTAGATCTCATCGGCGGCCCACATGCCCCAGTGCAGCGGGCCAAGCTGAGACTCGTTCTGCTCCTCGTCAAAGACGGTCATGAACCGCTCTTTCGCGTTCACCGGCCGCACGCCGAGCGACCCGGTCGCAAGCAGTTGCTCGAAGGTGGGGTCTTCGTCCCAGTCCTGGCTGGGGATGACCAACGTGAGCACATCCTCCAGATGCTCGTGGCAGGCGCAATCGGGACGTAGCGGCGGCTGCCAATCATCCTTTGTGGAGAAGATTCCCATCTGGCGATCGTATGCGGCGCGCCATCGTCGCCGCCGCCCTTACTCAGCAGCGGCCGGTCGGCGAACACCCCGACCCTCAGCTCGCGACCGGCGATCGGGGTGCGGTCGAGGTAGTCCGAGACGGTGTGGCCTGCGCCGCGAGGCCGACCCTCGGGTGGCCGGGCAACTGACCGAGCAGGGTGCCGGCCAGCGCGACGACCAATCCCAACACCTGCACCGGGCGCAGCGTCTGACTGAGCGCCAGCCAACCCAGAACCGCCGCGGTGATCGGGCTGAGCAGGGCGAGGAACGCCACCGAGGTCGCCGGCAGCGCGGCGATCCCGCGGAACCAGAGCCAGTACGCCAGCGCCGTGCCGACGGTGGCCAGGTATCCGTACCCGGCGAGATGGGTGCCGGTCAGGGCGGCCGGCGGTCCTTCCGCGACGAGTGCCACCGGGGCGAGCAGCAGACCACCGGCGGTGAGCTGCCACGCGGTGAACGGCAATGCGCCGACCCCGTCCGGGCGTCCCCATCGTTTCGTCAGGACGGTGCCGGTGGCCATCGAGGCTGTACCGAACAGACCCGCCAGGATGCCCAACAGGTCGAGCTGGGCATCCGGGCGCAGGACCACGAAGGAGACGCCGAGCACCCCGAGCAGCCCAGCGCCCACCGCGATCATGGTGGGTCGGATCCGGAGCAGGGCGGCCGAGAGGCCGACCGTGAGCAGCGGGCCGGTGGCGCCGAGCACGGCCGCGACGCCGCCGGGCAGCCGGTAGGCGGCGTAGAAGAGCATCGCGAAGAACACCCCGATGTTCAGCGTGCCGAGGACCGCCGCCTTCCACCACCACGATCCGCGGGGCAGGAGGCGGGTCACCGCGAGCAGGACGAGGCCGGCCGGCAGTGCCCGTAGCGCCGCGGCCAGCAACGGCCGGTTGTCCGGCAGGAGTTCGCTGGTCACGGCATAGGTCGTGCCCCAGACGATCGGTGTGACGGCGGTGCTGACGAGCATCCGGTTCATCGTGCCGCCTCCCGTTAGCTTGCAGATAGCTTAGTACTAAGAAACTTAGTGAGGAGCATCTGAGCTCGAATGAGGTGTGACACAATCGGACCATGCGGCAGAAGAGGGCGACGGCAACCGGCGACGGGGTGGACGTGATCGTCGGTCAGTGGGCGGCCGAGCGCCCCGAGCTTGAGACCCTCCCGATGGAGGTCTTCGGCCGGATCTACCGGATCTCCCGCCTGATGGGAGACCGGGTCGAGCGGGCGTACGCGCCGAGCGGCATCGGACGCGGTGAGTTCGACGTGCTCGCCACCCTGCGCCGCGCCGGCGAGCCGTACACGCTGTCGCCGAGCCAGTTGTCGGCGGCCCTGATGCTCACCACCGGCGGCATGACCGGCCGGCTGGACAAGCTGGAGCGGGCCGAGCTGGTGCAGCGGATTCCCGATCCGGCCGACCGGCGTGCGCTGCGTGCCCGGTTGACCGCCAAGGGTCGACAGGTGGTGGACGAGGCGCTCACCGCCGGGCTCGCCGAGCAGGCGGCCGCACTGAACCAGCTACCGGCGACGCAGCGCGAGCAACTCGCCGGACTGCTCCGTACGCTGCTCGCCGCCTGCTGAACCGCACCACTGCCTCGCGGCGCGGCACGGGGTGCCCGGTTGACGATCTGGGCGTCACATCCCGGTCGGCTCGGGCGCGTCGCCCGCCGGATGCGCCAGGACGAACCGCTCCACGGCGGCGCCACTGACCGAGGCGCAGAACTGCCGGTACCCGGCGTGCGCGCCCCAGTGCGACAGGGCGATCGGGCGGCCGGCCGGAAACGCCCCGTACCCGGGGTCCCACGGCGCCACCACGAACCTGCCCCCGTACCGGTCGCCACCGAGCTTTCGGGCCAGCGCCCGCAGTGCCTCGATCTGGTCGAGAGCGAGCGGTTCGACGTACCAGAGGATGGTGTAGCCGTGTTCGAGGTTGTGGACCAACGTCTCGACAGGCGGACGGTCCCGGGCGGTGTAGAACCGGCGCACGGTCGGGGCCGGCACCACGAAGTGTGGCCCGGACGACGGCGGGACCAGGTCGTACTGGATCCGGGTGACGTGCGGCTCGGCGGTGCCGGGGCCGACGTGCACGCCAGCGCCGCGGATCGGGTCGGTCAACTCCGGGTCGCAGCCGGCCCGGTCGGCGGCGACCCCGATCGCGGCGGCGGGCCGGCGGGCGACCGGGTCGGCGTACGCGCGAAGGAACGGGATGATCGCCACCACGAGCAGGACGACGCCGAATGCGACGGCCACCGCGGCGATCCGCGGCCCGTACCCTGCGCGCGCCTCAGCCACGACCTTCTCCCCCGCCGCGCAGGTGGACGGCGGCCCACTCCAGTACCACCTCGACGGCCGGCATCCCCCGGCCGGCGAGGGTGCCGGTGCTCAGGGCGAGCACGGGTACGGGCGGCACCACGCCGTACCCGTCGGCGCGCAACTGCGCCACGTTGCGCTGCACCGCCGGGCGCTGCCACATCGCCGAGTTCATCGACGGCACCAGCACGACGGGAGCGGCGGCGGCCAGCACGCAGGTGCCGACCAGATTGTCGGCGATCCCCAGAGCCGCCTTGGCCAGGGTGTTGGCGGTGGCCGGCATGACGAGCACCAGATCCGCCCACGCCGACAGGGCCAGGTGCGGAACCTCCGTCATCGCCTCCTCGTCGGTGAGGGCCGGGTGTCCGGTCAGCAGAGCGAACGAACGGGCCGGGACGAAGCGGGCCGCGGCGGCGGTGAGCACGACCCGGACGTCGAGCCCCAACGCGTGTCGCATCACCATGATCGACTGGGGCAGGGTCAGGACGTCCGCGGAGCCACAGGCGGCGACGAGGACCCGCCGCGCCGGGAACGCCTTCGGGTCGACGTCGGCGGACGCGGCGGGGCGGTCCGGCGCTTCGCCGGCGGTCACGGTACGGGTATCCACGGGTCGCCTCCTGAACGGGCGGGTTCGTCGTCGGTCAACTGACACCGGACCAGGTCGGCGTAGACGCCCCCGGCACGCAGCAGGTCGTCGTGCCGCCCGCGCTCCACGATTCGGCCTGCGGCGACGACGAGGATCTGGTCGGCGTTACGGACGGTGCTCAGGCGGTGGGCCACCACGATCCGGGTGCAGCGCATCGCCGAGATGGCCTGGTCGACGCGCCGCTCGGTGGCCACGTCGAGGTGGCTGGTCGCCTCGTCGAGCAGGAGCACGGCGGGCTGCCCCGCCACGGCCCGCGCGATGGACAGCCGCTGCCGCTGCCCGCCGGAGAGGGCCTGGCCCCGCTCGGCGACCTGGGTGTCGTACCCCATCGGCATCGCCGCGATGTCCTGGTCGATCGCGGCGACCTCGGCGGCCGCCCGGATCGCCGGCATGCCGACGCCCGGGTGCACGAGGCTGATGTTGCGCCGGATGGAATCCCGGAACAGGTAGCTCTCCTGCAGCACCACACCGAACTGACGGCGCAGCGCGGTCGGGTCGATCCGCGACAGCGGCACCCCGTCGAAGAGGATCTCCCCGCCGGTGGGCCGGTAGAGGCCGGTCAGCAGCATGGCCAGAGTGCTCTTGCCGCTGCCCGACGGACCCACCACGGCGACCTTCTCCCCCGGCGCGACGTCGAAGGAGACGTCCCGCAACACCGGCGCGGCGCCGCCGTCGTAGCGGAAGCTCAGGTCGCGGACACTGATCCGGCCGGTGAGCCGAGGCGCGGGCAGGTCGGGGTCCCCGGCCGGTTCGGGCTGGGCGGCGAAGACATCGCGCAGGCGTTGCAGGTGCGACACGACCGACTGGAGGACCTGGGCGCTGGCCACCAGGGAGGCGAGCGGGATGAGCGCGGACAGCGCCAGCGCCTGCAGGCCCAGGGTCTGGCCGAGGCCAGCGCCGTCGAAGAGTCGACCGGTGCCGAGCCACAGCAGCGCCAGTGGCCCGGCGAGCTGGACGCTCGCGGTGATGTTGGCGACCGTTGCGGAGAGCCGGTTCTGGGCGACGTCGGCGTCCAGTGCCGTGGTGTAGCGGCGCAGCCAGCCGTCGAACACCTGCCGCTCGGCACCCATCGACTTGACGGTCGCGATGCCCGACAGCGCCTCCATCAGCGCGCTCTCCGCGTCAGCCTGCACGGTCAGGTGGCGCTGGTTCAACCGCAGCAGCCGGCCGTTGACCACCGCGACGGCCACCACCTGGGTGACGCCGATCGCGGCGGCGAGTCCGGCGAAGGCGAGGTCCTTGGCGAACAGCACACCGAAGTACGCGATCACCAGCACGCCGTCGATCACCGCGGTCAGCACCTGGGTGGTGACCAGTTCGCGCAGCAGGATGCTGCTGGACAGCCGCTGCATCAGGTCACCGCTGGCCCGCTGCTGGAAGAAGGCGTACGGCAGGCGCAGCAGATGCCGGAACAGTCGGGTCATCAGCGCGGCGTCCACCTTCGCCTGCAGCGTGACCAGGAGCCGGGACCGCAGGTAGGCCACACCGAACTGGGTGAGCACCAGTGCCGCGATGCCCAGCGCCAGGTACGGCATGAGGGCGGTCTCCCGGGCCGGCATGATCTGGTCGAAGGCGACCGTGGTGGCCAGGGGCAGTGCCAGTCCCAGCGCCTGGAGCACGAGCGAGACGCTGAACGCGGCTCCCAGTCGGGGCAGGAAGGGTCGCAGCAGCGGGTGAGCGCGCCGCCACCTGGCCAGCGGACCGGGCCGGGTGGGGGGCGGCTCGGGTGCGGACTGCGGGTCGTGGGTGAAGGTCAGCACCGTTCCGCTGAAGCCGGCGGCGAACTCGGCCGGGGTGAGCAGCCGACGCCCGAGCGCCGGGTCGAGGAGCCGGAACCCACTCGGACCGACGTGTTCCACCACGACGAAGTGGGCGTCCTCCCAGTGCGCGATGGCCGGCAGGGGCAGTGCCCCGACCTGACCGGCGTCGGCCCGGAAAGCCCGGCCGCGCAACCCGAACCGCGGGGCCGCGGCCAGCAGCGCCCGCGCGGTGACCCCGTCACGGCCGACGTCCAGCCCTTCCCGCACCCGGGCCAGCGAGGCGCGTACGCCGTGCCGGCGGGAGACCATGGCCAGGCAGGCGGCGCCGCAGTCAGCGTCCGTCATCTGCATCACCAGCGGCACCCGCCGCCGGCCCGGCCACCCCGGGACGACGGTCAGGCGGCGCACTGCCGCCCCCGATCGCCGAGCCTGCTGGTGGTGATGCGGTCGCGCACCGGCACATCCGTCGGGGGCGCCAGCAGGAGCACCGACGGCACTCGGCCGGGTGCGGCCAGCCGCAGCAGGGCAAGTCCGATCCCCGACAGGCCGGTCATCAGCTCCGGTGAGGCGAGCGCCGTCGGGTTCGCGCAGCGCCAGCCGCCGGCGAGACCGTCGCGCAGCAACGCTGCGGCGGGTGCCGCCACCTGCTGCGGGGCGGCCGCCAGCAGCAGGTCGAGATTGCCGAGGTCGCCATGGCACAACGAGTGGTTGCGACCGAAGCCGGTGGCCAGGGTGGTGGCGACCGCCGTGGAGATCTCCGCGTCCAGGACCTCGTCGGTGCCGAGGGCGTCGCGGACGAGCAGCCGCGACAGGCCAATCCCCGGGGCGCCGTGGCACCAGGTCACCGTGCTCTGCCCGGGGCGGCGCAGGTCGGCCCAGTTCGCCAGCGCCGGGCGGAACAGGCTGCGGTCGTAGGCCAGGGCGCGGGCAGCGGCCTCGGCGTACCCGGGCTCGCCGGTCGCCTGCCGGGCCTGGGCCAACGCGGCGGCGATCCCGGCCGAACCGTGGGACAGCCCGCCCAGGGGGACGCCGGTCGCCGCTCCGGCGGGGTGCGAGTAGCGGTCGGCGGCGACGCACAGTCGTCGGGCAGCGGCGCGCACGGCCGGCCCGACCCGCTCGGGATCCAGGCCGGCGCGGGACACGGCGAGGACGGCACCGGCGTACCCGTCGACCAGATCGGGGGCCTGGTCGGTGGCGGCCAGCGTGACGATCCGCGCGAGTGCCACGTCGACGACCGGCGTGAACCGGCGGGTCTGCCACAGCGCTCCGAGGTGGCCGAAGGTGTAGAGCAGCCCCGCCCAGCCGGTGAACGCGCCGATCCGGTCGCCGGGGATCCGGCGGTCGAGGACGCGGGCGGCGAGCCCGGCCGCCGCGCGATCGGCGAGGTCGGTGAAGCGCTGCTCACCGCTCAGCCGTCCGGCGTGGGCCAGGAAGAGTGCCACCCCGGCGACGCCGTCGTAGAGGTGCGGACCGAACGGCGCTGGCGCCCACCGACCCGGGTCCGCGGCGCTGGGCGTGAGACCGAACCAGGTCGGCTCGGCACCCGGGCTGGCGAGCCCGGCCACGAGGGCCGCCACCTCGGTCGCGGCGGCCAGGTACGCCGCCGGCGGAGGCGTCGGTGCCGGTGGTACGTCCGCGAGCCGCCAGCGCACCCGTGCATGAGGTGCGTCGGTGGCGTCCACCCGGGAGGCGAAGGCGGCCTCGATCAGCCAGCGTTGCCGGGCCAGGTCGGCCGCGTCGAGCCGGGCGAGCCGACGACGCGCCTCGGCGAGGCCCGACCGGGCCAGCAGTCCGGGCAGTCGCCGTCCCCGACCGGTCCACAGGTCCCGGGAGTCCACCCTGGTGGTGAACATCGGCACGTCACGGCGCGCCAACTCGGCCCGTTCCTCGACGACGGTGGCCGCCAGCAGCGGCAGTTCGGCCACCCCCGACCAGAGCCAGTCGTGCAGCCGTTCGGTGTCGAGGCCGTCCTGCAGCGCGTCGGTGTGCAGGGCGGCGTCCCGCAGCCGCAGGTAGGTGCGGGTGGGGCGGAGCACGACGCGGATCTCGTCGGCCGCGAACGCGGTGACCGGCCCGTCCGGGGCCAGCAGTTCGTCGCGTACGTCGGCAAGGAGGAGGTACATCGCGTCGAAGCCGTCCAGCACCTGCGGCAGATGCGGGGCGACGTCGGTCACCGGCGGAGCGGCGGCGGGGTCGTGGGAGGCGGCCTCCTCATGGTGGTGGCCGGGTGCGCACAGCCGCATCTCGTCGGTCCCCTCGGCCTGCCAGGCCGAGCAGTTGCAGCCGTCGCCGGCCGGTCCCGCCGCCTCGTCGGCGCGTGGCAACAGGCCGACGGCGAGCACCGAGTCGGCGATCGCGTCTCCACCACGGGCACTCGCGGCCCGGACGACCGACGGGGTGAACACGGTCTCCAGGTCCACCAGGACGGGATGTTCGCCGTGGGCGATCACGTTTTCCTGGTGGCAGTCGGTGGCGCCAACGGCCTGCAGCAGGGCCAGCAACGCGCCGAACCGGCGGGCGAAGTCGCGGTGGCCGGCCGGTGTGCTGGGGGTCCGCAGGTCGACGTACTCGGCCCAGCCGTGCTCGCCGCGCGGCAGGACGGTGAAGGTGTGCAGGTCGGCGCCGCGCTCGTTGAGCCAGGCCAGCAGGTCCTGGAACCGTGCCTCGACGTCGACGGGGCGGGGCTTGTAGACCAGCCGCAGGCCGGTGTCGAAGGTGGCCACCAGCACCCTGCGACCGTCACGGTGCGGGTCGCCGGTCTCCTGGACCTCGACCAGGCGACCGACCGGGGCACCGGCGTGGAGGATCGCGCCGAGCGTTGGCGCGTCACTGCTGAGCCGCTCCAGGAACTCGATCGTGCGCTCCGCCCAGTTGCGGGTCAGCCCGTACGCCTGACGTGCCAGGACCGGGTAGTCGGCCAGCAGGGTCAGGGCGGCCTCGGGCGAGCGATACCGGCGGAAGAAGGCCGCGAAGCGCTCCTGCGGCGTCTCGCCGGGCGACGTGCCGCGCAGCCGGTCAATGTTGAGTTCCAGAACGACGGCCCGGCTGAGGACCACCACCAGCTCGTCGAGCAGGCCGGTCAGGCCCAGCCGGTCGGCGTCGGCGGGCAGCAGGTCGGGGGCGTCGTCGGCGAGCTGGCGGGTCCGTCGCGCCACCCGGGCGCGGGCCTGCGCGACCAGTGGCGCCACCAGGGCGAGGCAGGCATCCAGCGGGCGGCCGGGCAGCAGCTGGGGTTCGATCTCCCCGCCCATCGGCTGGCCGTAGCAGGCCAGCAGGCGGCGGATCCACTCCGGAGGCCGGCCGAGGCGGGCGGCGAGCCGTTCCGGCGTCTCGTCCAGGAGCGCGAGGAGCACCTGCTCGTCGACACCCTCCGCCGCCAGCCGGCGTCGCCAGTCCTCATCGTCGGTGAACGCGCCGCCGGTGCGCCACCGGGACAGCCGCCACCGCGCCCGCTCGCCGGGCGGCGTCTCCGTCGACACGGGCGCGGCCAGCCGTTCCGTGATGGTCAGCGCGGCCAGGAGGCGCTCCTCGGCGCGGGCGGTCGGGTCGTCGTCGGCGCGGTGCGATGGTACGGACATTCGGTGCTCCCGTGGCGGTGGATTCGGGCGGGACGACGGGGTCCGGGCCAGGCCCGGACCCCGTGCGGACCCGAGGGTCGGTCGTTCGAAATCAGCAGACGCAGTGGCAGCAGGCCGTGGTGTGGCCGGTGGTCGCGGCGGCACCGCCGGCCACCGTCTCCAGCTGGTCACGGTCCAGCTCGACCACGCCGGCCGGGTGGCTCTCCACGGCCTCGGCCGAGGCGGCGCGGCGATACTCGTCCTTCCAGCTGCTGACGATGTCGGTGATGGACATTCAGGGCTCCTTTCACGACGACCGCCGGCCTGCCCGGCGGTCGCTGGCAGAAACAGCCTCCGTGCCAGGGGGGTGCCGGCACATGAGTAGCCGGTACCTCACCTCCAACCGGCGCTGTCACGGTCGTGACAACCGAATCGGCGGATCGGGGCGTCAGGTGTGCAGGCGTGTCTGGAAGGCGACGGCACCACCCGTCGGGGTGTGTGAGGGTGAGGCCCGCGCCACCCAGACCGCTGTGCGCACGACCGGCTGTGAGAGCGGGTCGAGACGGAGATGGCGACCGGGCCCGGGGCGGGAACCCGGCCGGGTTGAAGGGGTTCCGTGTCTGCACCAGGAGGCTTCGTCGACGGAGACGCCGGATGGCCCTTCGTTGGCAGGATGCGCGAGCGGGACCGGGCGGTCGAGGCCCTCACCGCGCCGGCGGGTCAGGGGGTCCTGCTCACCGGCGATGCCGGGGTGGGAAAGAGCCGGCTGCTGGAGGAGGTGCTGGATCACGCGCTACGACGGCAACATGTCGTCCTGCGGGTCACCGCCACGCCAGGCTGGCGCGGCGTACCGTTCGGCGTGCTCGCCAGCCGCCTGCCGCAGCCGTCGGACGCGAGCGTGGCCGACGTCTTCCGGGACGCGGAGCGCCGCCTGCGCGAGGTCGCGGCGGGCCGGGGCGTGGTGGTCGGCGTGGACGACCTCAACTGGCTGGACGACGCGTCCGCCGCACTGCTCGAACGTCTCGTGGCGGGGGGCACCGTGCGAGTGGTGGCGAGCGTGCGCGGCGCCGCCCTGGACGCCGCGCCGGTGGCGGCGCTACGACGGTCCCGAGCCGTCGACCGGGTCCACGTGCCACCGCTGAACCCGGACGAGACCGCCCTGCTGGTCCGCGAAGGGCTCGGTGGCCCGGTCGACGGTCTGACCCTCGGCGCGCTGTGGCGGATCAGTCAGGGCAACCCGCTCTTCCTGCGTGAGGCGGTGCGGTGTGGGCTGCGCGACGGCGGCCTGGTCCAGCGCGACGGGATGTGGACGTGGCCGGCCGAGTCACTGTGTCCCACTCATCTGGCCGACCTCATCGAGCAGACCCTCGGCACGCTCACCCCGGAGGAGGCCGAGGCGCTGCAGTACGTCGCTCATGCCGAACCGGCGCCACTGGCCCTGATCGAGCGGACGGTGGACCCGCTCGTCGCGGAACGGCTCGAGGAACGGGGCCTGATCCGCCTGGTCCGCCACGATGCGGCAGTGCTGGTGCAGACCGGCCACCCGCTGTACGCCGAGGTGGTCCGCAACCGCACCGGGGCGCTGCGGGCCCGCCGGCTGCGCCGGACCCTGGCCGAGGCACTCGCCGCGGTGGACGGCGGCACTGACGACCGGGCACGGATCGCGGCCTGGCGCTGCGAGGCGGACCTGCCGGTCAACGCGGACGACCTGCTGGTGGCGTCGGAGTACGCGCTACGCCGGCACGACGCGGTGCTGGCCGAACGGCTGGGCCGCCGAATCGACTCCGCGCGCGGCGACTGGCAGGTGGGTCGAGCACTGGTGGCGCAGGGGCGCAGCGACGAAGCGGACGGGTACCTGGCCCGCGCGGCGGCCGACCTCACCGACCCGCGGGACCGCGCGGAGGCGACGGCGCTGCGGGCCTTGAACATGTACTGGGGAGGTCGACGGCCCGACCGTGCCCGCGCGGTGATCGACGCGGGTCGACGCGAGCTGCCCACCGAGGCACTTTCCGGGCTGCTCGCCGCGGAGGTGGGGGTCGCGGCGTTCGGCGGCGACGCGGGCGGTGCCCGGGCGTCCATGGCGCGGTTGGCCGCCGATCGGCCCCGGGACCCCCTGCTGGCGACGGCCGTCGCGGCGCTGCTCCCGTACCTGCTGCTGTTCAGTGGGCAGCCGGGACGGGCGGTGCGGATGTTCGACACCGGCGACGTCGACATCCCGGAGACCTGGCCGACGATGCGGGCCGCGACGCAGGCCTGCCACGTGCAGTCCCTGCTGTTGTCCGGACGGCTGCACGAGGCCGAACGGCTGGCTCAGTGCTACTACCAGGACGCGGTGGCCCGGGGCGTCGCGGACGCGGTCGGGCTGCTCGCCTTCTCCCGGGGCAAGTGTGCCTATCACGCCGGGCAGATGCGCCGGTCGATGCGCTGGCTGCACGAGGCGCGCACCCTCGCCGCCAACACCCTGTTCCCGATCCGGGACTACGTGCTGTCGGCCAACGCCTACGTGGCGGCGCAGTTGGGTGAGCTGGCCGAGAGCAGACGACTGCTACGGCAGCTCATCGACGACCGTGCCGACGGCGACGGGCACTCCGGCGGCCTGGTGGCCATCGACGCCGAGCTGACCACGGCCTGGCTGACCGCCGCCGAGGGACGGCCAGCCACGGCCACCGCCATGCTGCGCGAGCTGCACGGGCGGGCTGAGCAGGCGACGACGGTCACGGTCGAGTGCCTGCACCTGCTCTCCCGCCTGGAGCCCAGCGTCGCGACCGCTGAGCAACTGGCCAAGGCCGCGGCCGACTGTGACAGTCCGCTGTTCGGACTGTGGTCCGACTACGCCCACGCGCTCGCCGGCGACGACCCGGCGGCGCTGGAACGGGTCGGCACCGCGCTGGCGGCCGGTGGATACCTGACGCTCGGCTTGGAGGCGGTGGTCGCCGCCGAGGCGGCGTGCGGGCGCCGAGGCGACCAACGCCGGGCGAACCTGCTGGCCCGCCGGGCGGACCTGCTACGGGAACGGTGCGACGGATACTGGCCGCCCCTGAGCCCTCGGCCAACGGACCGGGACGGGCTGACTCCGCGGGAACGGCAGATCTGCGAACTGGCCTCGACCGGGCACGACAACGCGGCGATCGCGGCGGAGTTGGTGTTGTCGGTGCGGACCGTGGAGAACCATCTTCAGCGGGCGTACGTCAAGCTCGGCGTGCGGGGCCGGAACGGACTGACCGAGGCGATCGACGCACGGCAGGCCGGTTGAGGGCGGCTGCGACCGCACGGCACCCGTCCAGCATCCGGTGACCCGGCACCATGCCGGGTCAGCCGGTGCGCCGGTCAGCCGGTGCGCCGGTCAGCCGGTGCGCCGGTCAGCCGGTGCGCCGGTCAGCCGGTGCGCCGAGAGCGGGCCAGAGCCAGCCCACCGAGGACCATGGCGATCAGCCCCACCACCAGGGCCACGTAGGCCCCGCCTCGCCCGTTGCCGGTGCCGATGCCGCTGTCCGAGGTGGCCACCACCAGCCCGCCGAGGGCCAGGCCGATCAGCCCTCCGGCCAGGGCCATGGTGGCCCCGAGGAGCCCGTTGCTGGTGCCGATACGACCGGTGGGGCGGGCCAGCGCCAGCCCACCGATGATCGCGCCGGCCAGCCCCAGCACGGCGGCCACGCTTGCCCCGAGTCGCCCGGCGCTCATGGCGTAGACATCGGCGGCGGTCGGCTGGGCCGAGACGTTCGCTACCGCCGGTGCGGCGAACCCGAAACCTCCGATCAGGACGGCTCCGGCCACGGTAAGTACACGTCGGACTGACGTCAGGGCTCCCGGTGGGTTCATGTTCTCTCCCCTTTCGTGCGGCTGCCTGCCGAGGTTTCGGCTGCCGCCTGATCATGTCGCCGGGCGCACCGCCAGTCGTCCAGCAGATGCAGACAATTCGCGCTGCCGCCGATGACGCACCCGACTACTGCGGACGCCGCAGGCGCCGGGAAGGTACTGCGTTCGCGGTAGACAGCCGCTCGTCCGTGAGCAGGAGTCGCCAGCAGCGACATCGGACTAAGGTGCGGCCATGAGCACAGGACGGTCCGGCGATCGGGCCGCTGTCACCGATTGGGCGATCGCCGTTTGCGTGGCAGCGGTGCTGATGGTCGCCGGGCTGTCCGATAACCACTCCACCACGGACCTTGACCTACTCGGCTACGTACTGTTGGTGGCCGGTGGGCTGACTCTGGTCGCGCGCCGCCGGGCTCCGGTTCCCGTCCTGGCCGTCACCGGGCTGTGCGCGGTGGGTTACCAGGCGGTCGGTTTTGACGTACCCGCCGTCGCGTTCCTGTTCGCGGTGTACGCCGCCGTACGGGCGGGCCACCGCGTCAGCACGGTTCTGGCGGCGGTGCTGATGCTGGCCGCTCTCCCGCTCGCGGCCCTCGCCCTGCCGCAGGACATGTCCGTGGCCGAGGCGCTCGCTCGCGCCCGGGGTGCCCTGGAGGTGGCCTGGCTGGTCGCCGCCGGTGCCGCGGGTGAAGCGCTGCGGCAGGCCGAGCGGCGGGCGGACGAAGCCGAGCGCACCCGGGAGGAGACCGCGCGCCGCCGCGCTGACGAGGAGCGGCTGCACATCGCGCGGGAGTTGCACGACTCGCTCACCCACCAGATCTCGATCATCAAGGTGCAGGCCGAGGTGGCCGTCCACCTGGCCCGCAAACGGGGTGAAGAGGTGCCGGAGGCGCTGTTGGCGATCCGGGAGGCCGGTCGCGAGGCGACCCGGGAGCTGCGAGCGACCCTGGAGGCGCTGCGCGACGACGACACGACCCCGCCGCATGGGCTCGACCATCTCCCGGAACTGGTGGAACGGGCCCGGTTGACCGGCCTGGACGCGACGTTGACGATCGGAGGGCAACGCCACGAGGTGCCGGCCGCGGTGGACCGGACCGCGTACCGGATCGTTCAGGAGTCCCTCACCAACATCGCCCGTCACGCGGCCGCCGCGACGGCGTCGGTCCGGATCGACTACCGTCCGGACGCCCTCGCGATCCGAGTCGACGACGACGGCGAGGCCACGCCGGACACCGCCCCGATGCCTGGCGTCGGGCTGCTCGGGATGCGCGAGCGAGTCACCGCCCTCGGCGGTCGCCTGCGGGCGGAGCCGCGCAACGGGGGCGGCTTCACCGTCCACGCCGAACTCCCCGTGGGCCGCACGTCATGATCCGCGTACTGTTGGTCGACGACCAGCCGCTGCTGCGCAGCGGCTTCCGCGCGCTCCTCGACGTCGAAGACGACATCGAGGTGGTGGCCGAGGCCGCCGACGGCAGGGAGGGCCTGGCTCTCGCCAGGGAACACCTGCCCGACATCGCGCTCATCGACATCCAGATGCCGGTCATGGACGGCATCGAGGCGACCCGGCGGATCGCCGCGGACCCGACCCTGGCCCGGGTCCATGTCGTCATCCTGACCAACTACGGCCTCGACGAACACGTCTTCCACGCGCTGCGCGCCGGCGCCGCCGGGTTCCTGGTCAAGGACATCGAGCCGGCGGACTTTCTGCACGCCATCCGGGTCGCCGCGCGCGGCGACGCGCTGCTCGCACCGTCGATCACCCGCAAGCTGATCAACCGGTACGTCACCGAGCCGCTCCACACCGGCGTCGGCACGACGCTGAAGGGGCTGACCACCCGCGAACGCGAGACCGTCGCCCTCCTCGCGCAGGGCCTGTCCAACGACCAGATCGCCGAACGCATGGTGATCAGCCCGATGACCGCCAAGACCCACATCAACCGGGCGATGACCAAGCTCCATGCCCGTGACCGTGCTCAACTCGTGGTCCTCGCCTACGAATCCGGCCTGGTGGTCCCGCGCAACCGCTGACGCCCGCCGACCTCGATGGTGGGGCTCAGCGGGTCTTCTTCGTTGCCCGCTTGCGAGGCGGCGTCAGCAGGTCGGCGATTGCCGCGATCGCGGAGGGCACGAGGCGGTAGTACGCCCAGACGCCGCGCTTCTCGCGCTCGAGCAGGCCGGCCTCGGTGAGGATCCGAAGGTGATGACTCACGGTCGGTTGGGAGAGGCCAAGCGGCGCGGTGAGGTCAGTCACGGACGCCTCGCCCTGCGGAGCGGCTTGGATCAGACTGAGCAGTCGCAGCCGGGCCGGGTCGGCGAATGCCTTCAGCACTCCCGCGAGCCGCTCGGCATCGGCGCGTTTGATCGGCTCGCCGGCCAGCGGCGAGATTGCAGGTATACCAGTTTTCGCAGCTCCCACGTCTTCCATCGTTTCACAGTCGGCGTCAGCGGGGCGGCATCTCCCGCCGGGACGGGAACGGCGTGCCGGGCTGACCGAGGGTGGATCGGGCGCGCAGCCCGACCGGGTCCGGGGCGGCGCTGGGCGGCGCGACAGCCGACTCCGGGGCCCGCCGGGCGTCCAGGTACGCGGCGGCGGCCCGGTCGTCGTCGGTCGGCGCGGCGAGCAGGGCGTAGAGCAGACCGACCACTCCGAAGATCACCGCCAACACGATTGGCACCAGCAGGGTGCCCATCCCGGTGCCGGCCACATCGGTCACGCCACCCTCAGCCTCGTGCTGGTGCACCGAGAGGGCGCTCATGCCGGTGAAGTGCATGCCGTTCACGGCGACGCCCATGACCAGCGCGGAAGCGAAGATCGCCAGCGGCCGGCGGACGCTCATGGCGAGCCACAGCGCGACGGTGGCCGCCACGACCGCGATCACCACCGAGAGCGCGACCCGGGTGGTGTCGTAGCCGAGGCTGCCGTTCAGGCGCATCGCCGCCATCCCGGTGTAGTGCATGGCGGCCACGCCGACACCGGTGAAGATGCCGCCGGCGACCAGCCGTACCGGGTTCAGCCGGCCGGTGCCCACGATGGCCAGACCGATGCCGACCGCCACCACGGCGATGACCGTACTGGCCGCGGTGAGCGGCACGTCGTACCGGATCCGGGTGCCGTCGACGGCGAAGCCGAGCATGGCCATGAAGTGCATCGCCCAGATGGCGGTGCCGCCGATGGCCCAGGCGGCCAGCAGCCCCCACCAGGCACGCTGGCCGGCGGTTCCGGCCGTACGGATACGCCCGGCGCAGATGAGCCCGAGGACCGAACCGAGGACGGACAGCGCGTAGCTCAGCGCGGGTGTGATCCACCCGTACTCAAAGTGATTGATCTCCGCCACGGCGGCCTTCTCCCCATTCGTTACCGGCGCGTACGGAAGCGCCCGGGCAATGATCGAGGGTGCCCGGAGCAGGCGCAACAGCACCCCGGGCCCAATTCGGGGGGTGCTGTTGCGGTGACCGTGTGATGCGTCGATTGCTCAGCGGCGATGACCGAAAGTGATGATCAGGCGGAGGTGTGGTAGGCCAGCACGCCCCGGTTGATGGCCGAAATCGCCTGCCGGGCGGTGGAGCGCAGCTCCGGCGACGCGCCGCCGGAGTCGGCAAGTTGACCGAGGAGATCGACCACCTGCCGCGCCCACCGGACGAAGTCACCGGCCGGCATCTCCCCGTCGATCTCGTGTCCGCTGCCGAGCACCTTGGCCAGCGCCTCGCCTCGGGCCCACCGGAAGACCGGCCAGGCGAAGCCGAGGTCCGGCTCCCGGGTCGCGGTCAGGCCGCGCGCCGCCTCGTCGGCCTCGATCTCGCCCCACAGCTTCAGCGTCTCGTCCACCGCGTCGGCCACCGGCCCGCGGGGCAGCGACGCCCGCTCGTCGACGTCGCGGCGCGCCTCGAAGACCACCACGGACACCGCGGCGGCCAGCTCGGCCGGGGTGAGCCCGTCCCACACGCCCCGGCGCAGGCACTCGGCGACCAGCAGATCCGCCTCGGTCCAGATCCGGCCGAGCATCCGACCGGCGTCGGTGACCGCGCCGTCGCGGGCGAGGTAGCCGCGCTCGGTCAGCAGGGCGACGATCCGGTCGAAGGTCCGGGCCAACGAGCCCGTACGCCCGGAGACCCGCTCGCGCAACTCCTCGGTGTCGCGCTCCAGGCGCCGGCGCCGCTCCGCCCAGCGGGCGTGCTCCTCCCGCTCCGGGCAGGCGTGACAGGGGTGGTTGCGCAGCTCGGTGCGGAGCTGGGTGAGCCGGTGGTCCTCGCCGGTCACCTGCCGGGAGCGGCCACCGCGTCGGCCGCCGTGCCGGTCCAGGCCGGTGCCGCTGACCTCGGCGGCGAGATCGCGCCGGGCGCCCGGCGAGCGGTGGTTGAAGTGCTTGGGCACCCGGATCCGGGCCAGCACCTCGGCCGGGGTGGTGAAGTCGCCGGGGCTGACCCGCCCGGCCCAACGGTCCTGGGTGAGCACCAGGGGCCGGGGCTCGCCGAACCCGCCGGTCGCCGGGTCCAGCACAACGGCCAGCCCGGCCCGCCGGCCCGACGGCACCCGGATCACGTCACCGATCCGCAGCCGCTCCAGAGACGCCACCGCGGCGGCCTTGCGCTGGGACTGCCCCTGCCGGGCGATGGCCTTCTCCCGGTCGGCGATCGCCACCCGCAGCGCGAAGTACTCGTCGAACTCGCCGTGGTGGCAGGCGGCCTCCGCGCCGTACGCCTCGATGGTCTCGGTGTTGCGCTGCACCTGCCGCGCCAGGCCGACCACCGACCGGTCCGCCTGGAACTGGGCGAACGAGGACTCCAGCAGGGCTCGGGCCGGCTCCGCGCCGACCGTGCCGACCAGGTTCACCGCCATGTTGTACGAGGGCCGGAAGCTGGAGCGCAGCGGGTAGGTGCGAGTGGAGGCGAGCCCGGCCACGTGCCGCGGGTCGGTCTCCGGGGACCACACCACCACGGCGTGCCCCTCGACGTCGATGCCGCGCCGGCCGGCCCGCCCGGTGAGCTGGGTGTACTCCCCCGGGGTCAGGTCGACGTGTGCCTCGCCGTTGTACTTGACCAGCCGCTCCAGGACCACGCAGCGGGCCGGCATGTTGATGCCCAGCGCGAGGGTCTCGGTGGCGAAGACCGCCTTGACCAGGCCCCGGACGAACAGCTCCTCGACGATCTCCTTGAACACCGGCAGCATGCCGGCGTGGTGGGCGGCCAGGCCGCGCTCCAACCCGTCGAGCCACTCCCAGTAGCCCAGCACCGACAGGTCCTCGCCGGGGATGGCGGTGACCCGGGACTCGACCACCCGGCGGATCTCGGCCCGCTCCTCGGGCGAAGTGAGCCGCAGCCCGGCGGCGAGGCACTGCTGCACCGCGGCGGCGCAGCCGGCCCGGCTGAAGATGAACAGGATCGCCGGCAGCAGACCCTCACGGTCGAGTCGGTCGACGATGTCCGGGCGCATCGGGCCACGCCAGCGCGGCCCGCGCCGGCCGGCGCCGGGTCCGGCGCTGCGCCCCTCCCCCAGCTCCAGGCGGCGGACGGTGTCGCGGGTGTAGCGCAGCAGCTCCGGGTGCACGTCGTGCTTGCGGGCGGCGTCGGCGTCGTGGAACAGGTCGAACATCCGCTTGCCGACCAGCATGTGCTGCCACAGCGGCACCGGCCGGTGCTCGCTGACCACCACGGCGGTCTCGCCGCGCACGGTGACCAGCCAGTCGGCGAACTCCTCGGCGTTGGAGACGGTCGCCGACAGCGAAACCAGGGTGACCGAGGCGGGCAGGTGGATGATCACCTCTTCCCACACCCCGCCGCGGAACCGGTCGGCGAGGTAGTGCACCTCGTCCATCACCACGTAGGCCAGCCCCTGCAGGGTGCTGGAGCCCGCGTAGAGCATGTTGCGCAGCACCTCGGTGGTCATCACCACCACCGGCGCGTCGCCGTTGATCGCGTTGTCGCCGGTGAGCAGACCGACCTGCGCGGCGCCGTACCGGGCGACCAGGTCGTGGTACTTCTGGTTGGACAGCGCCTTGATCGGCGTGGTGTAGAAGCACTTGCGCCGGACCGGTGGGGTCGCCGGATCGTCGGACGCCGCCGGGTCGCCGGGCCGCCCGCGCAGCGCCAGGTGTACGGCGAACTCCCCGACCACGGTCTTGCCGGCTCCGGTGGGGGCGCACACCAGCACCCCGCTGCCCCGCTCCAGGGACTGACACGCCTCCCGCTGGAAGTCGTCGAGGTCGAACCCCAGGTCAAGGGCGAACTCGTCCAGCGCCGGAAACTCTGAGGCCTGTGCGGCCCGGCGGCGCGCCGCGACGTACCGCTCGGCGGGGCTCGACATGGTTCCAAGATTAGTGCGTGCCGGGACAGGACACCCGACAAGGCCGTCTGGAGGCGCCGCCGGGGGCGGTCGGTAGGGTGCACGGCGTGCCGGACCATGCCGAACCGCCCCTGACTCGTCCGCCGGGCAGCGCCGAAGACGCCGCCGCCCCCCGGGCGTCCCGACGGCCCGTCAAGGCGGTGCTCTTTGACTTCCACGGCACCCTGGCGCAGGTGGAGGAGCCCCGGCAATGGGTGCTGTCGGCCGCGGCGGCGTGCGGGGTCACCCTGGATCGGGTCCGGGCCACCTCGCTGGCCGACCGGCTGTTGACCGCCGGGCGGGCGGGCGGCCCACTGCCGGCCCGGGTGCCGCCACGGCTGGCCGAGCTGTGGTCCGACCGGGATCTCTACGAGCACGCCCACCGGGGCGCGTACACGGGGCTGGCCGAGACCGTCGACGCGGGCATCGAGGGGTTCGCCGACGCCCTGTACGAGCGACTGCTGATCGCCGAGGGCTGGGTGCCGTACCCGGACACCGCCCCCACCCTGAGCGCGCTGCGCGACGCCGGCGTGCGGGTGGGGGTGGTCAGCAACATCGGCTTCGACCTGCGGCCGCTTTTCGACGCCTGGGGCTTGACCGGGCTGGTGGACGCGTTCGTGCTCTCGTACGAGGTGGGGCGGTGCAAGCCCGATCCGGCGATCTTCCTGCGCGCCTGCGGGATGCTCGGCGTCGACCCGGAGCAGACGCTGATGGTCGGTGACTCGCCGGCGGACGCGGGCGCGGTGGCCGCCGGCTGCGCGGTGCTGGTGCTGCCGGCCGCCGACCCCGGCCGGGAGAACGGGCTGGGCGCCGTGCTGGACCTGGCCCTGACGGCCTGAGCGCGCCTGATCGGCCCGGGCTCACCGGGTCATCACACCAGGCGGTGCGGTCAGCCGGCGACGACCTCGTGGGCGAGTGCGACCAGGTCGGCGACGCCCGGGTGTCGGGGCGGGTGACGCCAGGCCAGCAGCACGGTGATGTCGGGAGCGTCGGTGAGTGGCCGGTACGCCACCGCCGGGGTGGGATACATCGCGGCGGTCGCGGAGGTGGTGACCCCGACCGCCCGACCGGCGCTGATCGCGGCGAGCCAGTCGTCGGTGTTCACCACCGGCACCACGGTCGCCGGCGCGGCGCCCGCCGGCCAGAGGTCGAGCGTGGTGGTGCCGGTGGCGGTGTTCACCGCGAGCGGCTGGTCGACCAGGTCGGCCAGGGTGAGCACGGCCCGCTCGGCCAACGGGCTGTCCGCCGGCACGGTGGCCAGCCGGGGCTCGGTGAGCAGCCGCACGGTGCGTACGTCGGGCAGATCGACCGGCTGGCGCAGCACCGCGACGTCCACGGCGCCCCGGGCCAGCCCTGCGCTGCGGTCGTCGATGCGGAGCAACTCCAGCGGCGTGTCGGGGTGGGCGCGCCGCCACCGGCGCAGCAGGGTGACGGTGTGCCCGCCCAGCGCCGACCAGGCGTGCCCGAGCCGCAGCGGGCGCCCGGCGGCGTACCCCGGGTCCAGCACGTCGTCGACGGCCGCGACCGCGGCGGCGGCCCGGTCACGCAGCGACCGGCCGGCCGGGGTCAGGTGCAGATGGTGGGTGGACCGGTCGACCAACCGGATCCCCAGATGGTCCTCCAACTGGCGGAGCGTGCGCGACAGCGCGGGCTGGGTTACCCGGAGTCGCCCGGCGGCGCGGGTGATGCTGCCCTCCTCGGCGATGGCCAGGAAGGCACGCAGGTGCCGCAGCTCCACGGTCATAACTGGGGAGCATAACCGCAGTGGAACCGGCATTTCCCTCCCCCGCGCCGCGTCCCCTAGCGTCGCCACCGTGACCGACACCCTGCTGCCCGACCGGCCGACACCCGCTCCCGCGCCGACCGGCCGAGCCGGTGGCGTCGGCGCGGTGGGCATGGTGCTCGGTGGGGCGCTGTCGGTGCAGTTCGGCTCCGCCGTGGCCGCCCTGCTCTTCCCGCGTAGCGGGGTGGCCGGCGCGGTGACCCTGCGACTGACGATCTCGGCCGTGCTGCTGCTCATCGTCTGCCGGCCCCGACTGCGCGGCCACGACCGGGCGGCCTGGGCTGCGGCGGGCGCGTTCGGGCTGGCACTGGCTGGCATGAACTCGCTGTTCTACCAGGCCATCGAGCGGATCCCGCTGGGCCCGGCGGTGACCCTGGAGGTGCTCGGCCCACTGGCGCTGTCGGTGTTCACCGCCCGCCGGCTGGCCAGCTGGTGCTGGGCGGGGCTGGCGCTGGCCGGGGTGGCGCTCCTCGGGCAGGGCGGCTTCGACCGGCTGAACCCGGCCGGGGTGGCCTTCGCGTTCGGCGCGGGCGCCATGTGGGCCGCGTACATCGTGCTCAGCGCCCGGGTCGGCAGCCGGTTCCCGGGCGCGGACGGGCTGGCCCTGGCGCTGACCCTCGCCGCGCTCGTCACCCTGCCCCTCGGGATCATCGACGGCGGCGCCGCGCTGCTCGACCCGGCCGTGCTGGCGCTCGGCACGGCCCTCGCGGTGCTCGCCTCCGGGCTGCCGTACACGCTGGAGCTGCTGGCGCTGCGCCGGATGCCCACGGCCACGTTCGCGGTGCTGATGAGCCTCGGCCCGGCCATCGCCACGCTGGCCGGTTGGCTGGTGCTGCGGCAGGCGCTGACCCTGCTGGAGTGCGCCGCCATCGTGCTGGTCATCGCGGCCAGCATCGGCGCGGTACGGGTCAGCGCAGCAGCCGCAGGGCGCCCGGCACGGCAGTGATCGTCACCGGCAGGTCCAGCGAGCGCTCGCCGTCGGCGTAGGTGGTGATGCCCTCGGCGGTCAGCTCCACCGTCCGTGCCCGGTACGTGCGGACCAGGGGGTGGCTGACGTGGGTGCCCTGGTAGATGCGCGGCTTGACCCGGATCAGGGTGCGCCGGTTGATCCGGCCACCCACCACCACGTCGAGCAGCCCGTCGGTCGGGTCGGCGTCGGGGCAGATCCGCATCCCCCCGCCGTAGGTCGGGCAGTTGCCCACTGCCACCAGCACCGCGTCCAACTCGTGCGGCTCGCCGTCCAGGCGCAGCGTGTACCGGCGGGGCCGCAACCGCGCCAGCTCGACGAGGATCGCCAGGTCGTACCGGCGAGGGCCACGCGGCCAGCGCATCCGATTGGCCCGCTCGTTGACGATCGCGTCGAATCCGGCCGCGAGGACCGCCCCGTACCAGCGCTGGACGCCGTCAGCGCCGGTCATCGAGGCGAGGTCGACGAGGTGGCTCCGGCCGGCGCGCAGCGCCTCGGCGATCACCGTCACCGCCGCCAGCGGATCGGCCGGGAAGCCGGTGTCGAGGGCGAAGTCGTTACCGGTGCCGGCCGGCACCGCGCCGAACGGCACATCGGTGCCGGCGACAGCCTGCAGCGCCCGGTGCACGGTCCCGTCCCCGCCGACCGCGACCAGCGCACCGGCGCCGTCGGCTACCGCGGCGTGGCAGGCCGCCTCCGCCTCGCCGGGACTGGACGCCGACAGCAGCCGGACCGGTCGGCCGGCGGCGGACAGCCCGTCGAGCAGCCGGGGCAGCAGGGCGCGGTGCCGTCCCCTTCCGGCCGTCGGGTTGATGAGCACGGCGACGGGACCCCCGGTGTGCGGGCCGGGCGGGTGATCGTCTGCGGTCACGGGCAGCACCGTAACCGGTCGGATGCCCGCCGGTCACCGGGGGCGGCGACGTCACCATCGGTGCCGGCGTCCGCGCGCACGGTGCAGCGGGGGTGGCGGTCTCGTCGCCGGCACATGCGGCGACGCCGCCCCCGGCAAGCGGGGACGGCGTCGGCGGACCGGGCGGCGCGGGGCCGTCAGGTCATGTCGTCGTAGCGACGTTCGATCGGGGCCGGTGGGGCGATCGGATCGGCTGCGCCGACCGGCGTGGCCATGTCGATCCGCTGCCCGGCCTCGACCGGCTCGGCGTCGTGCTCCAGCGGCGACACCTCGTCGTCGTCGAGGCCGGCGTAGACCTCCTTGCCGCGCCCTCGCCGGCGATCGTTGAGGAACGCGACCCCGACCGCGGCGAAGTAGAGCGCGGAGAGGCAGAGCGCCAGGGCGGTCATCCCGAACGGGTCCGGGGTGGGGGTCACCACGGCGGAGAAGGCGAAGAACACGAAGATCGCCACCCGCCACCAACCGAGCAGCTTCTTCCCGCTGGCCAGGCCCACGAAGTTGAGCATCAGCACGATCAGCGGGAACTCGAACGCCACCCCGAACAACAAGATCAAGTTGGTGACGAACGATATGTACCGGGTGACTTCCAGGTTGGTCGAGATGTCATCGCCGGACACATTCAGCAGGAACTCGAGGCCCTTGGTGGTGACGAAGAAGGCCAGCACCGCACCGGCGGCGAAGAGCGGCGCCGCCAGGGCCGTGAAGATGTAGGCGTAGCGCCGCTCGTTGCGGTGCAGCCCGGGCGCGATGAACGCCCAGAGCTGGTAGAGCCAGATGGGCGCCGCGATGATCAGGCCCACCCACAGGCCGATCTTCAGGTTCAACAGGAAGACGTCCGCAACGCCGAGCTGGACGAACTTGCACTTCCCGCTGATCGGGTCCATCGACGCCGGCAGGTCGCAGTACGGCTTCGACAGCAGCACCCGGACCGGCGTCGCCAGCCAGATGCCGATGCCGAAGCCGATCAGGATCGCCAGCGAGGCACGGAACAGGCGGTTGCGCAGCTCGCGGACGTGCTCGATGAGCGTCATCGAGCCGTCGGCGGCCCGTTCGAAACTGCTCGGGCCGCGCTTACGCAGTGCGAAGGCCACGGTGCTCGGGCCTCTCGATCAGTTGTCGCGGACGCGGTGCACCGGGTCGACGACCGGCTGCTGCTGCGGCGGGGCCTGGTACGGCGCCTGCTGCGGCTGCCCGGCGTGCGGCGGCAGCGGCTGGTAGCCGGCCTGCGCGTCGGCCTTCTCGGCGAGGTCGCGGTCGTCATCCTGCAGGCTCTTGGTCTCGGCCTTGATGATCCGCAGCGAACGGCCCAGCGAGCGCGCAGCGTCGGGGAGCCGCTTCGCACCGAAGAGCAGGATCAGCACAACCACGAGAACCGCGATGTGCCACGGCTTGAGGGCACCCATGAGAAGCTCCAGTCGCTCTGTGTGTCCGGGGGGTGGTACGCAGCCCATCGTACGTGCGGATCGGCGGGACGCCACCCGCCGGGGGGTGATGGTCCGGCCCGGCCGGTGAAGTCTTGACCAACGCGGATGATCCGTCAACCACCCGCGGGGCAGCCGCTCGAGGCGCCGTAGACGGGGTCGATCAGCCGCGCTTGGCCTTGATCACGGCGAGCCGCCGCTGGGCGGTGTCGAGTTGGCGCTGGACACCCTCGGCACGCTGCTGCAGCGCCTCGGCGGTCTCCCGCAGCCCTTCGGCCTCGGCGGCCCGTCGCTGCAACGCCGCCGCGGCGCGGCGCAGCCGGGGCAGCCGGGTCAGCACCGGACGCACGGCCAGCGCGAGCGCCACGAGCGGGAGCAGCACCACCGCGAGCACGATCCATTTCAGCACGGCGGTCAGCCTACTGGGTGCGGCCGGCCACCGCCGGGTCGCCCGAGGGCGCGCCCGCCCGGTCGGACGGGCCAGGTGTCGCGGATTCGGGCGTCGCCTGGTCGGCCTCGGGCCGCCGGGGTGCGGCGGTAGGCGCCGGCACGGCGTATGCGTCGAGCGCGGCGGCCGCCGTCGCCCGGACCTGCTCAGCCAGCTCGACCGGGGCGACCACGGTGACGTCCGGGCCGAGGCCGAGCACGAACCGGCGGGCCCACCCCAGGTCGGTCACCCGCAGCGAGACCAGCCACTGGTCGCCGTCGCCGGCCTCCACCCGCTCGCACGGGTAGTACTCGGTGATCCACCGCTCGCTGCGGGCGATCCGCAGGGTGATCAGCGGCAGGTCGGGCGAGGGACGGAAGACACCCTCGGTGAGGTCGTGCGGGACTGCCTGCGGTGGCGCGGCGGCCGGCTCGTCCAGCTCGGTGATCGCGTCGATCCGGTCGGCCCGGAACAGTCGGACCGCCTCGGCGCGCCGGCACCACGCCTCCACGTACGCCCGGCCGCCGACCATCAGCATCCGCAGCGGGTCGATGACACGGTCGGTGGTCTCGTCCCGGGCCGCCGTGTAGTAGGTGATCCGGAGTGCCCGGCCGCCCTCCACGGCGGCGCGCAGCGCCTCCACCCGCCGGGTGTCCCCCGGCAGCCGGACCGCCACCGGCGCGCCCACCAGGTCCCCGGCGTCCTCGATCTTCGCGAGGGCCCGCTCGACGGCCTCCCGGTTGGCCACCCCGGGTGTCTCGGCGAGCATCCGCAGCGCCACCACGAGGGCCAACGCCTCGTCGGGGGTGAGCCGCAGCGGCCGGTCGATGCCGGCGTCGTAGGTGATGGTCACCCGATCGCCGTCGAAGGCCATGTCGATCAGGTCACCGGGGCCGTAACCCGGCAGCCCGCACACCCAGAGCAGCTCCAGGTCCTCGCGCAACTGTCGCTCGGTGACGCCCAGATCGCCGGCGGCCTCGGCGACCTCGATCCCCGGTCGCGCCAGCAGGTAGGGCACCAGGTTCAGAAGCCGGGCCAGACGGTCTGCAGAGGCCCGGGAGCCGCCGCGGGCGGCCGGCCGGGTCACCGGGCACCCCCGGCGACAGCCAGGTCGTCGTGCCGGGCGGCGATCTCCTTGAGACGCTGGATGACCGCCTCGCGGACCTCCGGCGGGTCGAGCACCCGCACGTCCGGGCCGTACCCGACGAGGTGGCCGGCGATCCCGTCCGGGTCGGCGTACGGCAGGACCAGCCGGTCACCGTCCGTCCCGGCGGTCACCTCCACCGCCCAGCGGCGCAACCCGGCGGCCCGGCCGGGTGCGGCCAGCACGGTGGCCCGGCCGGTGCGCTCCACCGGGCCGGACCAGCGGGCCACGTGGCTGATCAGGTCGACGCCGGCCGGCGGCTGATATCCGCCGGCCGCGCCGGTCACCCGGACCGAGCCGACCACCCGGGACAGCCGGAAGCAGCGGGTCGCCGCACGGTCGAGGTCGTGGCCGACCACATACCACCGGCCGCGCCAGCAGACCACGCCCCACGGCTGCAGCCGG
This sequence comes from Micromonospora sp. NPDC000668, assembly GCF_042897975.1. Lineage (NCBI taxonomy): Bacteria > Bacillati > Actinomycetota > Actinomycetes > Micromonosporales > Micromonosporaceae > Micromonospora > Micromonospora sp. NPDC000668. Next base: position 325,957 of record NZ_JBIAYP010000006.1, on the reverse strand, counting down.
CGGCGGCTGGGCGCGTCCCGGTCGGGCACCCGGTAGTCGAAGCCGACCTCGCGGCGATCCCGGGCGGCGGCGGTCAGCGGCGCGAACGCCGGGTCGACGGTGACCATCGGCTCCAGGCCCAGGGTGGCCTGCGGGTCCACGTCCACCCCGGCGGCGCGCAGCTTGGCCAGCCCGGATGACGCGGCGGCGGCGAGCCCGGCGTGCTGCCACAGCCGGGCGGCGATGCCGACCGCGGCGGCCTCGTCCGGTTCGAGGGGGATGTCGGGCAGCGCGTACTCGCGATGGGCGATCCGGTAGCCGGGCTCGGCGTCGAAGACGCTCGCCGTTCCGGTCTCCAGCGGCACGCCCAGCTCACGCAGCTCGGCCTTGTCCCGTTCGAACTTGCGCTGGAACGCCTCGTGGTCGCGCGCGTCGTCGGGATCGTGCTCGTAGCCGGGCACGGTCGCGGCGATCTGCGCGGCGGTCAGGAACCGTCGCGTGGACAGCAGGCAGATCACCAGGTTGACCAGGCGTTCGGTGCGGGTCCGCGACACGGGTAGACGCTAGCAGCCGACGCGCCCGGGACGTGCATCCGCGCGGGCGTGCCGCACATCTGTTCGGATCGGGGATGTCCGGGCCGGCAGCCCGGCGGGGTGTCGTCGCCGGTCATAGGGTGACTCTCATGGCGGAAGTGGGCGTCAAGGCGGAAGCGGGCGTCAAGACCGAGAGCGTCGGCACCGTGGTCGTCGCCGGCGCCGCCAACCTCGCCATCGCGGTGGCCAAGCTGATCGCCGGGCTGATCTCCGGCTCGGCCGCGATGCTCTCCGAGGCGGCACACTCGATCGCCGACACCACCACCGAGGTGCTGCTCTACCAGGCGCTGCGCCGGGGCGCCCGGCCCGCGGACACCCGGCACCCCTTCGGGTACGGCAAGGAAAGCTACGTCTGGGCGTTCTTCGCGGCCATGTTCACCTTCGTCGCGGGCGCCGGTTTCGCCGTGACCCACGGCGTCACCACCATCCTGGTGCACCAGCACAGCGGCGACTATCTGGTCTCGTACATCGTGCTGGGGGTGTCGTTCGTCATCGAGTCCATCTCGCTGGCCCGGGCCGTGCGGCAGGTCCGCCGCGAGTCCCGGCGCTGGAAGACCACTCCCCGGCGGTTCCTGCGGCTGACCGCCGACACCACCGTCAAGGCGGTCTTCCTGGAGGACAGCGCGGCGCTGATCGGTCTGCTGCTGGCTGGGCTCGGGGTCGGCCTGTCCGAGGCCACCGGCGACGAGGTGTGGGACGGCGTCGCGTCGATTCTGATCGGGCTGCTGCTGCTGACGGTCGCCGGGATCCTGGCCAGCAACAACCTGTCCCTGCTGGTCGGCCGGGCGGTCCCGGAGCGGCTGCGCCGCGTGATCGAGCAGGAGATGGCCGGGCTGCCCGAGGTGGAGCGGATCGACACCCTGCTGACCATGCAGCTCGGCCCGGACGACATCCTGGTCGCCGCGAAGGTCGACTTCCGTGACGAGGCCACCGGCGCGGCCATCGAGGCCACCGCCGACGAGGCCGAGCGGCGGCTCACCGGGCGGTTCCCGGAGATCCGCTACGTCTTCCTCGACCCGACCCGTTCGCTGCCCGGCGCCGGCGGCCAGGCCCGAAACACCCAGGCCGGCCCGAGCCCGGACGCCGGCGGCGCACCCGACCCGACCTGAACCACGTCGCCGGACCACCCGGGCGCGGGACGCCGGGCCCGCGCGGCTAGCGTGCCCGTCATGGTGCGATGGCGGGCGGGGACGGTGGCGGCGCTGCGGCGGCAGTGGACCGGAGCGATGGAGCTCGACGTCGACCTGCCCGACGGCACCCGCATGCGGGCGCTGGCCTACCCGGAGCTGGTCGGCACGCCCGAGCCCGGCGACCGGGTGCTGCTCAACGTCGGTGCGCTGCTGATGGGGCTGGGCACCGGCGGGTACGCCCTGGTGGTGGCGCTGCCGGACCGGCTGCCGCCCGACCCGCCGGCCTCCGGCGACACTCGCGACACCGGGCACCTCGTCAAGGCCCGCTACACCCCGCTGCAACCGATCCTGCTCGGCGTCGACGAGGAGGCGTCCCCGCACCGGGACCTCCTGGCCGACGCCGACGACCTGGGCGGGCTGCCGGTGGTCACCGCCGACCTGCACTCGGCTCTGCCGGCGATCCTGGCCGGCATCCGCGCCGACGCCCCGGACGCCCGGGTGGCGTACCTGCTGACCGACGGTGGGGCGCTGCCGGCCTGGTTCTCCCGCACCCTGGCCGGGCTGCGCGCCGACCTTGCCGGAACGATCACCGTCGGGCAGGCGTTCGGCGGCGATCTGGAGGCCACCACCCTGCACGGCGGCCTGCTCGCCGCCCGGTACGTGCTGCGCGCCGACGTGGCGGTGGTCGCGCAGGGGCCCGGCAACCTCGGCACGGGCACCCGTTGGGGCTTCTCCGGGGTCGCCGTCGGCGAGGCGGTCAACGCGATCGCCACGCTGGGCGGCAGGCCGGTCGGGTCACTGCGGATCTCCGCCGCCGACCCCCGTCCGCGGCACCGGGGCGTGTCCCACCACAGCCTCACCGCGTACGGCCGGGTGGCGCTCGCCCCGGCGGAGCTGGTGGTGCCCGACGACCTGGACCCGGCGCTGGCCGCCGAGGTGCACGCGGCGCTGGTCCCGCTGGCGGCCCGACACCGGATCGTCCGGGTGCCCGTCACCGGCCTCGACGCGGCGCTGCGGGCCAGCACCGTGCCGCTGTCCACCATGGGCCGTGGCCTCGACGCCGACCACGCCTACTTCCTCGCCGCCGCGGCGGCCGGCCGCCACGCCGCCACCCTGCTGCCCTGACCCGGCCCGGTTCTGGGCCGGAGCGGGTCGGCCGTCGGTCAGCGCACCAGGGGGCGTTTGTCGCGGGGCAGGGCTTCGATCATCTCCCGGGGCAGGTTGACGGTGTCGGAGATGACCTGGGGTGGAGTGTTCGCCATCCACTGGGTCAGGGAGATGTCCTCGAACCGGGGCTTGCGGAACATCTCCAGGAAGACCAGCGGCTCGGTGCCGAGGTTCTCGATGTAGTGGCCGTACGCGAACGGCACGTACCCGACGTCGCCGGAGCACATGTCGAAGGTGCCGGCCACGCCGGTGCTGGAGAACACGCCCATCCGGCCGTGGCCGGAGATGTAGTACTGCCACTCGTCGTCGGTGGGATGCCAGTGCAGCTCGCGCATCCCACCCGGGTCGACCTCCACCAGCGCGGCGCAGATGGTGGTGGCCGCGGCGAACTGGTTCACGTCGGCGATGCGCACCTGACCGCCCGGGAACCGTTGCGGCTGCTGCGCGAGCAGCCGGTGGCTCAGCGTCCGGGGCACGTCCCCGGTCGGGCTCACCACCCGGTCGCGTTCCAGCGGCGGCGGCCCCTCCCCGGCGAAGATGTACTTCTCCCGCTCCGGCAGCGAGTCGAGCTGCTCGGGCTGCCAGCCGAAGTTCTTGGCCAGCACGTCCTTCGGGGTGTGCGCGAAGAAGTCGCTGATCAGGAACGTGCCGTTCTCGGTGAACGCCCCGTCGTCGAAGACCAGCAGGAACTCCACCCCCTCGTCGAGGGCCTGGATGTGGTGCGGCACGCCCTTGGGAAAGAACCACAGGTCGCCGGCGCGCAGGTCGCCGAGGAAGTTGCGGCCCTCCTGGTCGACCGCGCTGATCCGGCAGCTGCCGCGTGACACGTACGCCCACTCGGACTGCTGATGCCAGTGCAGTTCCCGGTACGCGCCCGGCTCCAGCGCCATGTCCACGCCGCAGAGCTCGGTGGCGATCGGCAGCTCCCGTACCGTGACCTCCCGGGTCCAGCCGCCGCGCTGGATCCGGGTGTGCGCGTCGGAGAAGGAGAACCGCAGGTTGGGCAGTGTGCCCGCGTCCGTGCTCGGTGGGGTCAGCAGATCCGGGTTCTGCCGGTCCCGGACCACGTCACGCGGCCCGGGATCCTGCCAGCCGGCCTGCCCCCGCTGCGGCTGTGGCGCCGCGCTGTCCCCGCCCGTCATCGCTCGCTCCCTCCGTCGGACCCGCCGTTGCCACCGGGCGGCTCCGCGGCTGCGGGCGTCCGGCGACCGGCGACGGTTACCCGACCCGGGGGCCCGGTCGGGCCAGCGGTGGCCCCCCGGGGCCAGCCACCGGCACCGATGCGGAAGCGCCGTCGTCGCGGCAAGCCCGGCCACGGCGGGGACGCCGGTGCGGTACGGAGTGTCGGCCGGCGGGACCGGCGAGGAAGCCCGTGGGATCAGGCGAGGAAGATCAGGGCGAGCCAGCCGCCCACGATGAGCACCAGCGCCAGGGCCAGCACCCACGTAGGCACGGTGTAATCGCCGCGCCGGTTACGGTCGATCTCGGCGCGGATCTTGTCCCGGCGGCGTTCGACCCAGTTCTGCCGCTCGGTGCCGCGCTCGGGGCGGTCGGAAGGTCCAGAAGTCGTCATGGCGCGCCCAGCGTACCGAAAGCGCCGGCCCCGCCAGCGGACACCACCGCCGGGGCCGGCGCACCGGTCACATGCTGGCGATCAACCGCTCCACCCGCTCGTCGTACGCCCGGAACGGGTCCTTGCAGAGCACCGTGCGCTGCGCCTGGTCGTTGAGCTTCAGGTGCACCCAGTCGACGGTGAAGTCCCGCCGCTTCTCCTGGGCGTGCCGGATGAACTCGCCGCGCAGCCGGGCCCGGGTGGTCTGCGGCGGGGTCTCCTTGGCCTCGAAGATCTCCGGGTCGGTCGCCACCCGGTCCACCTCGCCACGGCGCTCCAGCAGCCCGTAGAGGCCGCGACCGCGACGCAGGTCGTGGTAGGCCAGGTCCATCTGCGCCACCCGCGGGTGCGACAGCGGCAGGTCGTGCTTGCGCTGGTAGCGCTCGATCAGCCGCAACTTGGTGACCCAGTCGATCTCCCGGGAGACCGGCTCCAGATCCCCGCTCTCCACCGCGTTCAGCACCCGGCCCCACAGCTCGACGACTCGCTTGGCGGCCTGGTCGCCGCCACGGCGCTCCACGAACTCGGTGGCCTTGGCGAGGTATTCCTGCTGGATGTCCAGCGCGCTGACCTCCTTGCCGGAGGCCAACCGGACCTTGCGCCGGCCGGTGATGTCGTGCGACACCTCCCGGATCGCCCGGATCGGGTTCTCCAGCGACAGGTCGCGCATCACCACCCCGGCCTCGATCATCCGCAGCACGATGTCGGCCGTGCCGACCTTGAGCAGCGTGGTGACCTCGTTCATGTTGGAGTCGCCGACGATCACGTGCAGCCGCCGGTAGCGCTCGGCGTCGGCGTGCGGCTCGTCGCGGGTGTTGATGATCGGGCGGCTGCGGGTGGTCGCCGAGGAGACGCCCTCCCAGATGTGCTCGGCCCGCTGCGACAGGCAGTAGACCGCGCCGCGTGGGGTCTGCAGGACCTTGCCGGCCCCGCAGATCAACTGCCGGGTGACCAGGAACGGGATGAGCACGTCGGCGAGCCGCCCGAACTCGCCGTGCCGGGAGACCAGATAGTTTTCGTGGCAGCCGTACGAGTTGCCGGCCGAGTCGGTGTTGTTCTTGAACAGGTAGATCTCACCCGCGATGCCCTCGTCGTGCAGTCGCTTCTCCGCGTCGACGAGCAGACCCTCCAGGATCCGCTCGCCGGCCCGGTCGTGGGCGACCAGATCGGTCACCGAGTCACACTCCGGAGTGGCGTACTCCGGGTGCGACCCGACGTCCAGGTAGAGCCGGGCCCCATTGCGCAGGAACACATTGCTCGACCGACCCCAGGACACCACGCGACGGAAGAGATACCGCGCGACCTCGTCCGGGGACAGCCGCCGCTGCCCGCGATAGGTGCAGGTGACGCCGTACTCGGTCTCGAGGCCGAAGATTCGCCGCTCCATGAGGTGACATTAGCCGCCCGGAGGGCCGGTTCGTCACTGTCACAGCACAGGTCGTGCCCCGGGCACGGTCACATACCGGCTGAGTGCGACATTCCGTCCGGTCCGATGCTCGCCACGAACCGCCGGCAGCTGTCGTACTCCGGCAACAGCCCGCGCTCGCGGGCCTGCGCCAGCGTCGGCGCCGCGTCGTCGCGGGCGGACAGTTGCGGGACGTCGGCCGGCCACTCGATGGCCAACTCCTCGTCCAGCGGGTGCACCGCGTGCTCGCCGGTCGGGTTGTACGTGGTCGAGCAGAGGTAGCTCAGCGTGGCGTCGTCGGTCAGCGCGCAGAAGCCGTGCCCCAGCCCCTCGCTGAGGTAGACCGCCCGGCGGTCGGTGTCGTCCAGCCGGACGCCCTCCCAGCGGCCGAAGGTCGGCGAGCCCACCCGCAGGTCCACCACCATGTCGAGCACCGCGCCCCGCACGCAGGTGACGTACTTGGCCTGCCCGGGCGGGACGTCGGCGAAGTGGATGCCGCGCACCACACCGCGCGCGGAGACCGACAGGTTGGCCTGGGCCAGCCGCAGCGGATGCCCCACCACCTCGGCGAGCCGGTCGAAGCGGTACCACTCCATGAACATGCCGCGCGGGTCACCGTGCTGCTGCGGGGTGATCTCCCAGGCGCCCTCGATGCTCAGCTCCCGGATCTTCACCAGACGCCCCCGTCGCCGCTCTTCTCGGCAAGCAGGCCGAGCAGGTAGTCGCCGTAGCCGCTCTTGGTCAGTGGCTCGGCCAGCGCGCGCAGCTGAGCGTCGTCGATCAGGCCGGCCCGCCAGGCCACCTCCTCGACGCAGCCGATCTTCAGACCCTGCCGCTCCTCGACCACCCGGACGAACTCGGCGGCCTGCATCATCGAGGTGAACGTGCCGGTGTCCAGCCAGGCGGTGCCCCGATCCAGCACGGTCACCGACAGCTCCCCGGTCTCCCGGTACACCTCGTTGACCGCCGTGATCTCCAGCTCGCCGCGGGCGCTCGGGGTGAGCTTGCGGGAGATGTCGACCACCCGGTTGTCGTAGAAGTACAGGCCGGGCACCGCGTAACGGGACTTCGGCCGGGCCGGCTTCTCCTCGATCGAGAGCACCCGACCGTCGGCGTCGAAGTCGACCACGCCGTACTCCTGCGGGTTGGCCACCTGGTAGGCGAAGACGCGACCGCCGATCGGGTCACCGTGGCCGGCGAGCTGCCGACCCAGGCCGACGCCGTGGAAGATGTTGTCGCCGAGGATCAGCGCCACCGACTCGTCGCCGATGAAGTCCGCCCCGAGGATGAACGCCTGCGCGATGCCCTCCGGGCGCTCCTGGCTGACGTACTCCAGCCGCAGCCCGAACTGGCTGCCGTCGCCGAGCAGCCGACGGAACTGGCCCTGATCCTCCGGGGTGGTGATCACCAGGATCTCCCGGACCCCGGACATCACCAGGGTGGAGAGGGGGTAGTAGACCATCGGCTTGTCGAAGACCGGCATCAGCTGCTTCGACACCGCCCGGGTGATCGGCCAGAGTCGCGATCCGGTGCCACCGGCAAGTAGGATTCCACGCACCGGCGAAGCCTACCGGCACGAATACGGAACGTGCGCGGGGGTCGCATGCCCCGCGCGACGCGCGACTTGGCGTACACTTCCGGACCCGTGAGGATCCTCGTCACCGGCGGAGCCGGATTCATCGGGTCGGAGTACGTTCGCCTGCTGCTGGGCAAGCCCCTCGGCAGTGCCGACGGCGTGCCGCCGCTCGAGCCGGCGGCAGTGACCGTGCTCGACAAACTGACCTACTCGGGTAACCGGGCCAACCTGGCACCGGTACAAAACGATCCACGGTTGCGGTTCGTGCAGGGCGACATCTGCGACCCGGTCCTGGTCGACCAGGTCGTCGCCGACCACGACGTGATCGTGCACTTCGCCGCCGAATCACACGTCGACCGGTCCATCGCCGGCGCCGCGCCGTTCGTCACCACCAACGTGCTGGGCACCCAGACACTGCTCGACGCCGCGCTGCGCCACCGCACCGGCCGGTTCGTGCACGTCTCCACCGACGAGGTCTACGGCTCGATCGACGAAGGCTCCTGGACCGAGACCTGGCCGCTGGCCCCCAACTCGCCGTACTCGGCGTCCAAGGCCGGCTCCGACCTGCTCGCCCTGGCCTACCACCGCACCCACGGCATGGACGTGGTCGTCACCCGCTGCTCCAACAACTACGGCCCGTACCAGTTCCCCGAAAAGGTCATCCCGCTGTTCGTCACCAACCTGCTCGACGGCGGCACCGTCCCCCTCTACGGCGACGGCGCCAACATCCGCGACTGGCTGCACGTGCACGACCACTGCCGAGGCATCGCCCTGGTCCAGCAGAAAGGCCGCGCCGGCGAGGTCTACAACATCGGCGGCGGCACCGAGCTGACCAACAAGGAACTCACCGGCCTCCTCCTGCAAGCCTGCGACGCCGACTGGGACCGCGTCATCCCCGTCGCCGACCGCAAGGGCCACGACCGCCGCTACTCCCTGGACATCACCAAAATCCACGACGAACTCGGCTACAGCCCCAGCATCGACCTCGACCACGGCCTCGCCGACACCGTCCGCTGGTACCAGGAAAACCGCGCCTGGTGGGAACCCCTCAAGACCACCCCCACCGCATGACCCGACTACTCCTCACCGGCGCCGGCGGAATGCTCGGCCGGGACCTGGTCGCCGTGCTGGCGACCCGGCCCGATCTCAAGGTGACCGCCGCCACCCGGGCCGACCTGGACGTCACCGATCCCACCGCGGTCAGCGCCGCGGTGGCCGGGCACGACGTCGTGATCAACGCGGCGGCGTGGACCAACGTCGACGGCGCGGAGGCCGACGAGGCAGCGGCCACCGCCGTCAACGGCCAGGGCGTGGCGAACCTCGCGGCGGCGTGCGCGACCGACGGAGCCCGCCTGATCCAGGTCTCCACCGACTACGTCCTCGCCGGCGACGCGCACACCCCCTACCCGGAGGACGCGCCCACCGCGCCGGTCAACGCGTACGGCCGCGGCAAGCTGGTCGGCGAGCAGGCCGTCGCCCGGCTGCTGCCCGACACCGGATACGTGGTCCGCACCGCCTGGCTGTACGGCGCGCACGGGCCGAACTTCGTGGCCACCATGCTCCGGCTCGCCACGCAGCGGGAGCACCTCGACGTGGTCGACGACCAGCACGGCCAGCCCACCTGGTCGTACGCCCTCGCCGAGCGGCTGGTGGCGCTCGGCGACGCGGCACTGGCCGGGCGCGCCGCCCCCGGCGTGTACCACGGCACCTGCGCCGGCCAGACGACCTGGTACGGATTGGCCCGGGCGGCGTTCGCGCTGGCCGGGCTGGATCCGGACCGGATCCGACCCACCACCAGCGACCGGTATCCGCGTCCCGCCCCCCGCCCGGCGTACAGTGTGCTAGGGCACAGCCGCTGGGCGGCCGCGGGTCTCCCGCCGCTTCCGGATTGGCACACCAGCCTGGTTGACGCGTTCGACTCCCCCGCTCCACCCGCCCCGTGGAAGGTCGCATGAAGCTCACCCTCGTCACCGGCCTGACCGGCCTACTGCTGCTCGGCACCATCGTCGAGTTGCTGCGCCGTCGTCAGCTGCGCGAGAAGTACGGCATGCTCTGGCTCGCCGTGCTGATCATCGTGATCCCGCTGTCCCTGTTCCCCCGGCTGCTCGACAACGTCGCCGAACTCCTCGGTGTCGCCTCCGGTGTCAGCCTGGTGCTTTTCCTCGGCATCGTCTTCCTGCTGCTGGTGTGCGTGCACCTGAGCTGGGAGGTCAGCGCCCTGGAAGAGGAAACCCGCACCCTGGCCGAAGACTTCGCCCTGCTCCGCGCACAGATCGACGCGGACCGGGCGGCCCGAGACGAACTGGTGTCCAGCGATGGTTAACGGCAAGCGCACCTTGATCATCATCCCGGCACTCAACGAATCGGGCTCCATCGCCGACGTGGTCGGCGAGGTTCGCGGCGAGCTGCCCGGTGTCGACGTGCTCGTCGTCGACGACGGCTCCACCGACCGCACCGCGGCCGTCGCCGCCGCCGCCGGCGCCCGGGTCGCCACGCTGCCGTACAACCTCGGCGTCGGCGGTGCCATGCGCCTCGGCTACCGCTACGCACGGGACAACGACTACGACGTCGCCATCCAGATCGACGCCGACGGCCAGCACGACCCCCGGTACGTGCCGAAGCTCGTTGACCTGCTCGAGGACAGCGACCTCGTCATCGGCGCCCGGTTCGCCGGCGAGGGCGACTACAACGTCCGCGGCCCCCGCCGCTGGGCGATGGTGATGCTCTCCGCCGTGCTGTCCCGGGTCGCCCACACCAAGCTCACCGACACCACCTCGGGCTTCCGGGCCGCCAACCGGCGGGTCATCGAGATGTTCGCCAGCTGGTACCCGGCCGAATACCTCGGCGACACGGTGGAGACCCTGGTGCACACCGCCCGGCGCGGCTTCCGCATCCGGCAGGTGCCGGTCGCCATGCGCAAGCGGATGGCCGGCACACCCAGCCACTCCCCCGCCAAGGCAATGATCTATCTCGGTCGCGCCTTCGCCGTGCTCACGCTGGCGCTCATCCGCCGGTGATCCGTCGCCTGCTGCGCCTGATCCCGCCCGGCACCATCGCTGTTGGTGCCGGGCTGGGTCTCCTCGGCCTCGCCTCCTACGTCCACCTCGCGGTCGCCGGCCACAGCCTCACCGAGGCCGACTATTCCTCCCTGTCGGTGCTCTGGTCGATCGTCTTCACCCTCGGCATCGGCGTGTTCATGCCCGTCGAGCAGGAGGTCGCCCGGGTCGTCGCCGCCCGCCACAGCCAGGGGCTACCGCCGGGCCCGGTGCTGGCCCGCGGCGTCGCGGTGGCCGCCGTGGTGCTCGCCGTGCTGGTGCTGGCCGTCACCGCCGGCCGTCAGCCGCTCGCCGACCGGCTCTTCGCCGGCGACGGCACCATGGTCACCGTGCTGGTCGGCGCGCTCGTCGCGATGGCCATCGCCTACTCCACCCGCGGCGTCCTCTCCGGCCTGCAACTCTTCCCCTGGTACGGCACCCAACTCGGCATCGACGGCGGGCTGCGCATCATCCTGGTCGCCCTGCTCGGGCTCGCCGGGGTGACCTCCCCGGTCTGGTACGGCCTGGTACTGGTCGCCGCCCCGCTGGTCAGCGTCCTGCTCACCCTGCCGCCGGTGCTCCGCACCATCGGCGGCGGCGTACCGGTGGCCTGGGCCACCCTGCTGCGTGGCCTCGGCCTGCTCACCGTCTCCAGCCTGCTCTCCCAGGTCGTGGTGAACATCGGCGTGATCAACCTGCAGTTGCTCGCCCCTTCCAACACCGCTGCCGCCGGCGCCCTGCTCTCCGCCCTCGTGCTGGTCCGTATCCCGCTGTTCGTCTTCGGGTCGATGCAGGCGTCACTGCTGCCCGGCCTGGCCACCACCGCCACCACCGGCGACCGGGCCGGCTTCCACAGCCTGCTGCGCCGCGCGCTCGGCATCGTCACCGCGCTCGGCCTCACCGGAACGATCGGCGCCGTGCTGGTCGGCCCCTGGCTGGTACGCACTCTCTTCGACGCGCCCGACGTCCTCGGCCACGGCGACTTCGCCTGGCTTGGCGTCGCCACCCTCGCCTACCTGTGGGCCATGGTGCTCGGCCAGGCACTGCTCGCCCTCGACCGGCACCGGGCCCAGGCGCTCGCCTGGACCGCCGGCGTCGCCGCTCTGGTGGCCGTGACACTCGTCCCGGCCCCGGTGACCCTGCGGGTCGAATTGGCCTACGCCATCGGCTCCGTCGTCGTGGCCGCCACCATGGCGTTGCTGCTGCGAGACGGCACCCACCGCGCCCCCACCCCCACCCGGCCGCTCGACGACGCCGTGGCCCCTGCCGTATCCGGAGGCATCCGATGACCCGCCCACAGGTGACCGCGGTGATGCTCGCCTACGGCGCCGAGCCGTACCTGGTCGACGCCGCTCGGGCAGTCCTGGCCAGCACCGAAATCGAGATCGAGCTGATCGTCGTCGACAACGGCTGCACCGGCGATGGCATCGACATCGTCAAGGGTTTCCCCCAGGTCCGCGTGGTCCGGCCCGAACAGAACACCGGCTACTCCGGCGGCTGCCGGGTCGGTGCCGCCGAGGCCACCGGCGACTGGCTCGCCTTCGTCAACTCCGACGCCATCGTCGCCCCGGACGCCCTCGCCAAGACCGTCGCCGTGGCCGCCGACCCCGGCGTCGGCGCCGCGATGGCCTCGATCCGGCTCGCCGACACCCCCGAGCTGATCAACACCTCCGGTAACCCGCTGCACTTCACCGGGCTGTCCTGGGCCGGTGGCAACGGCGAACCCGCAACCGCCCACGCCAGCCGTACCACCGTCCCCTCGCTCAGCGGCTGCTGCTTCGTGATCAGCCGACAGCGTTGGCAGGACCTCGACGGCTTCGCCGCCGAGTACTTCGCCTACCACGAGGACACCGAGCTCAGCCTGCGGCTCTGGCAGCGCGGCCTGCGCCTGGAGTACGTTCCGGACGCCGTCGTCCGGCACCACTACGAGTTCTCCCGCAACGACCTGAAGCTCTACCTGGTGGAGCGCAACCGGCTGGTCACCCTGCTCACCGCGTACCAGACCCGGACGCTGGTGGTGCTCGCCCCGATGCTGCTGCTCACCGAGGCCGCCATGCTCGCCGCCGCGCTCGCTGGCGGCTGGACCAAGCAGAAGACCCGCGGCTGGGGCTGGCTGTGGCGCAACCGGTCCTGGGTCGGCGCCCGCCGCCGTCAGCTCCAGAGCGAGCGCACCGTGCCCGACGGGGTGATCGCCGAGCTGATGACCGCCCGGGTGGCACCGTCGAACGTCGACTCACCCCCCGGGATGGGCGTTTTCAACGCGGTCGCCGCCGGCTACTGGGCCCTGGCCCGGCCGCTGCTCCAGCGCCGCTGACACCCCGCCGGCAGACACGAGCGCCGCAGACACACTCCCGCAGACACGAGCGCCGGGGACCGCAAAGGCGGTCCCCGGCGCTTTGTCACACGATCAGCGATCGGCCTGACCCGGCCGATCCTCCAGGTCGGCGGAGCCCGCGGAGCTGGTCGGCTTACCGGACTCCCCGGTCGGCACGCTCGGCGTGTCCGGCAGGTCGCCGGTCGACGGCGCCGTCTCCCCGTCCAGGAGCGCGGTCAGCGCGGCCCCGGTGATCCGTCGGAACGTCCGCCCGACCCGCTGGCGGTCCAGCACGGCCACCTCGAGCTGGTTCGCGGCGATCGTCCGGGCGGCACCGCCCTCCCCGCCGACGCTGCTCAGCGCCTGCACCGCGACCTTCACCGCCTCCCCGAGCGACATGTCCGCCCGGTGGTTCGACTTCAGCACCCCGGTGATCGCCTCGGCCTGGCCGCCCATCGCCATCCGCCCCGGCTCATCGTTGACCGAGCCGTCGTAGGTGAGCCGGTACAGCTCGTCGTCGGCGGCGGTGGCCCCGACCTCCGCCACGCAGATCTCCACCTCGAACGGCTTCGACTGCTCGGTGAAGATCGCGCCCAGGGTCTGCGCGAACGCGTTGGCCAACGCCCGGCCGGTGACGTCCCGACGGTCGTAGCTGAGCCCGTTCAGGTCGGCCATCCGCACGCCGGCCCGCCGAAGGTTCTCGAACTCGTTGTACCGGCCCACGGCGGCGAAGCCGATCCGGTCGTAGATCTCGCTGACCTTGTGCAGGGCACTGGAGAGGTTCTCCGCGACGAAGAGCACCCCGCCGGAGTAGCTCAGGACCACCGCGCTGCGCCCCCGGGCGATGCCCTTGCGGGCCAGCTCGGAGCGGTCGCGCATGATCTGTTCGGGCGAGGCGTAGAACTGCATGGCCACGGCGGCGGTTCTCCTTACGGCGCGGTGCTGACGACTGCTGACTGGTGGGGGTGGACGGGGCTCAACCGCCCGGGTTCTCCATCCGGCCGGCGACCACGCCTTCGGCGATCGTCGCCGTCTCGGCGTCGGTGAGCCGGTGGGTGCCCTCGGCGGTCGCGGTCATCACCACCGGGTAGATCCGCCGGGTCAGGTCCGGCCCGCCGGTCGCGGTGTCGTCGTCGGCGGCGTCGTAGAGCGCCTCGACCGCGAGCCGGGTCGCTTCCGCGGCGGTGATGCCGGCCCGGAAGCGCTTCTTCAGCGCGGACTTGGCGAAGAGCGAGCCGGAGCCGATGGCGTCGTAGCCGGTCTCCTCGTACGGGCCGCCGGTCACGTCGAAGCTGAAGATCCGGCCGGCCTTCGCCGGGTCCGCGGCGGCCAGGTCGAAGCCGGCGAAGAGCGGCACCACCGCCAGCCCCTGCATGGCCGCGCCCAGGTTGCCCCGGATCATCGAGGCCAGCCGGTTGGCCTTGCCGTCCAGCGAGAGCATCGCGCCCTCGATCTTCTCGTAGTGCTCCAGCTCCACCTGGAACAGTCGCATCAGCTCGATCCCGATGCCCGCGGTGCCCGCGATGCCAACCAGCGAGTAAGCGTCGGCCGGATGCACCTTCTCGATGTCGCGCTGGGCGATCAGGTTGCCCATGGTGGCCCGTCGGTCGCCGGCCATCACCACGCCGTCGGCGGCCGCGATGGCGACGATGGTCGTCGCGTGCGGCGCCAGGTCGGCGGCCATGCCCGGCGGCAGCGGCCGCCGACCGGGCAGCATCTCGGGGGCCACCCGGCTCAAGAACGTGGTGAAGGAGGACGTCCCCGCGTTGGTGAACACATCTGGTAGACGCCCGGATGGATCAAAGCCCGCTGCCACGTGGTTCCTCTCAGGTACGTGATCGCCCTGGCCAGCCTCATGGGACTGTCACGGAACTGGCCAAGACCACCGTTGCAGTTGAAGCAGACTATCCCGCGCACCCATCCGGTGCGATGGCCGTGGTCCAGATGTTGCGGGTCCGCGCCGCCACAGATCGCGCAGAGCCCGCCCTGCTCGGCCAGGAGCTCCTGAAACTCCTTCTCCCCGATGCCGTAGCGCCGCCGCAGGTGGTACTCGCGCGTGCCGCCATGCAGACGGAGCTTGCTCTCCTTGCCTCTCGCGTTGTGGCACGGCTTGCAGTAGCTGTGCCGGCCACTGGCACTGGTAGTGCGGGGAAAGTCGTCCAGAGCCTTGATCTGCTCGCAGTCCGGGCACCACTTCAGCCCCTCGCCGATCGGCACGGCGGCCTTGCGCTGCGCAGCGACACCCTGTTTGCGGCGGCTTGCCGCAGAGCGCGCCGCCGCGCAGGTCTTACAGTAAAACGCGAGCCCGTCGGCCCGACGCCGGTTGCGATGGAAACCCGCTGCGGGTAGCAACCGACCACATTGGGGGCAGACTTTGTCCGACACGTTGGGCGAGTCGGACATATGCCTCACTGACCCCCTTTCTGCACATACCCTCTCACGAATTCTTCTGCGTTTTCCTCCAGGACGGAGTCGATCTCGTCGAGCAGGTCGTCGACGTCCTCGGTGATCTCGGCGTGCCGCTCGGCCACCTCGGGGTTGGCCTCGGTGGTGACGTCCTCGATCTCCTCGCCCTGGCGGGACTTGCCGGACTGCGACTGGCCGCCGCTGTCATGAGTGGCCATTGCTGCCTCCTCCACGATCGTCTGCGATGAACTTACCTCGCGCAGGCGACGAAAAGCCCGCCGCGCGCCGGCTTGCGGCACCCGACGGGCATCCGGACCCGCGCTCAGCCCCCGGTCAACGTCTCCAGCAGGTCCTTGGCGCTGGCACAGCGGTCGAACAGCGCTCCGACGTGCGCGCGGGTGCCCCGCTCGGGCTCCATCATCGGCACCCGGACCAGCGACTCCCGGCCCACGTCGAAGATCACCGAATCCCAGCTGGCGGCGACCACCTCGGAGGCGTACTGGGCCAGGCAGCGGCCACGGAAGTACGCCCGGGTGTCCTCCGGCGGCTCGGTCATCGCGCTGCGCGTCTCGTCGTCGGTGAGCAGTGTCTTCATCGCTCCCCGGGTGACCAGCCGGTTGTAGAGGCCCTTCTCCGGCCGGACGTCGGAGTACTGCAGGTCGACCAGCTGAAGCTTGTGCGAGCCCCAGCCGAGCTTCTCCCGCTCCCGGTAGCCCTCGAGCAGCCGCAGCTTGGCCACCCAGTCCAGCTCGTCGGCGCAGAGCATCGGATCACGGCCGAGCCGGTCCAGCACGCTCTCCCAGCGGTCCAGCACGTCGATGGTCTGCTCGTCGGCGTCGGTGCCGTACCGGTCGTCGACAAAGGACCGGACCCGCTCCAGGTACGCCCACTGCAAATCCAGTGCGGTGAGCCGGCGGCCGTCGCGCAGCCGCATCCGGTGCGACAGGGTGGGGTCGTGGCTGACCGCGCGCAGCTCGCTGACCGGGTCGGCGATGCCGAGATCGCCGCCGAGCGCCTTCTCTTCGATCATGGTGAGGATCAGCGCGGTGGTGCCGACCTTGAGGTAGGTGGAGATCTCCGAGAGGTTGGCGTCGCCGATGATGACGTGCAGCCGGCGGTACTTGTCGGCGTCGGCGTGCGGCTCGTCGCGGGTGTTGATGATCGGTCGCTTGAGGGTGGTCTCCAGACCGACCTCGACCTCGAAGAAGTCGGCGCGCTGGGAGATCTGGAAGCCGCTCTGCCCGCCGTCCTGCCCGATGCCGACGCGGCCGGCGCCGCAGACGATCTGCCGGGTCACGAAGAACGGCGTCAGGTACGCCACGATGTCGGCGAACGGGGTCTGCCGGCGCATCAGGTAGTTCTCGTGGGCGCCGTAGCTGGCGCCCTTGTTGTCGGTGTTGTTCTTGTAGAGGTGGATCGGCTGGCTGCCGGGGATGGTGGCGGCCCGGCGGGACGCCTCGGCCATCACCCGCTCGCCGGCCTTGTCCCAGCGCACCACGTCCCGGGGGGTGGTGACCTCGGGTGTGGAGTATTCGGGGTGGGCGTGGTCGACGTAGAGCCGCGCCCCGTTGGTGAGTATCACGTTGGCCAGGCCGAGGTCCTCGTCGGCCAACGCCTCGGCCGGGTCGTACGCGGCCCCGGAGTAGGTGAAGCCGCGGGCGTCGCGCAGCGGCGACTCTTCCTCGTAGTCCCAGCGGGCCCGTCCGCCCCGGTTGAGTTCGGGGCGGGCCCCGTAGGCATTGACCACCTGCGACGAGGTGACCATCGGGTTGGCTCCGGCCTGGCCGGGCACGGAGATGCCGTACTCGACCTCGGTGCCCATGATCCGACGTACCGTCATGCGACCACTCGCTTCGCTCGCCCACGGAGCCGGCGTGCCCGCCGCTCACACCATCGAGACTAGTCTGCGTGGTGGCCGACCGCGCGGCCCTGCCGCACGGCGCGGCGCGGCTACCGCGGCCTGGCTGGCTTGAGCGGCACCAGCGTCAGACCCTCCCGAAGGGAGGGGTCGACCTTGAGTGCCCCATCGATGGCCAGCTGGGCGGCCGGGTCGGCCACGATGAGCCGCAGCGGGCGGGGAACGCGACGCAGGATCTCCGCGGTCCGGGCGGGCTCTTCGTAGATCGTGAAGTAGATTCCGGGCTCGGTCTGACCGCTGGTGCCCTGCATCGCGGACAGGAAGATCGACTCCCGGTATCCATGCGGGCCCTGCTTGTCCACCACCAGGGTGACGGTGCCGGGGATCGCCGGGTAGGCCCGGTAGGCGGCGGCGGTGACCGACGCGGGGCGGGTGATGGCCCGCACGTCGCGTCCGGCCCAGTCCTTCGCCCAGGTGCCGTTGCTGCCGGTGCGGTGGAAGAAGCCACCGGTCCAGCCGATCAGGCCGGTGCCGACGAGCAGCGCGATCGTCACCAGAGCGGCGGTGGCGACGGAGGGCAGTGCGCCGGTGATCGGGCGGCGTCGCGGCTCGGAATCGGTGCTCTCCGCGGGTACGGGCAGCAGTCGGGCGAGCACGGCGGTGCCGATGATGAGCACGACGATGACCAGGTGCGCGGTCTTGCCGAAGTAGTACGCGGGTTGGGTGCCGTTGGCGAGGTTCACGGCGGCCATGGCGGCGGAGAAGAGCAGGCCGACGGCCAGCACGACGAGGTAGCGCCGCCAGGTGGATTCGCTGCGGTTGGTCTGGACGAAGATGCCGGCGACGACGAGCGCGCCGAGGCCGAGCATGGCGTTGTAGGTCTCGACCGGCGGTGTGCCGCCGGGGGCGGCGAGCGCCTCGCTCTGGCCGGCGACGAGCACGCCGAGCAGCGCGGTCAGCGGGGCCAGGGCGGCGGTGAACGCCGCGATGATGGCGACGGTGCCGGGGCGGGTGCGCAGCCGGCGCCGGTCGGCGACCAGCCAGCAGAGCACCATGGCACCGATCGGGAACAGGAAGAGGTAGTAGCTGAAGCCGATGCCGATCAGCAGCGCCCCGACCAGGATGAGTTGCTCGCGGAGCCGGTGGAGGGGGCGGACGACGAGGGCGATCAGGATCGCCGAGAGGCTGAGCCCGAACGTCTCGCTGGGGTAGCCGGCGACCAGCAGCCGGGGCAGTTCGGTGCCGAGGATCAGCGCGGTGACGGCGATGATGAGGACCAGTCGGCGCAGCGGGTGCAGGGGGCCGGCGACGTGCTGAGCGGCCCAGATCAGCGCGATGAGCAGCATCCCGAAGGTGGCGAGACACCAGAGCACGTAGTGGTCCATCAGCGCCGGCCCGGTGGGTGCGTCGCCGGCGCTGCGCAGGAAGCCGTCGAGCAGCGCGGTGGTGAAGTGCCAGCCCTGCGGGTAGTGGACCAGGCCGGAGAAGATCTGCTCGCGGGCGCTGTCGGGGTCGAG
The DNA here is from genome assembly GCF_042897975.1 of Micromonospora sp. NPDC000668. Taxonomy (NCBI): domain Bacteria; kingdom Bacillati; phylum Actinomycetota; class Actinomycetes; order Micromonosporales; family Micromonosporaceae; genus Micromonospora; species Micromonospora sp. NPDC000668. Next base: position 307,365 of record NZ_JBIAYP010000006.1, on the reverse strand, counting down.
GAAGAGGTAGCCGCCGAGGCGGCCGATCACGTCGAACAGAGCCGGGTGGCGTCCGTTGTCCTCGCCGACCATGGCGAGGTTGAGCCGCTGGCCGAAGCTGGTGGCGCGCAGGTAGGGAGTGGCGAGGTAGCCGGCGGCGAGGGCGGCGGCGGCCAGCGAGGCCAGGTCGGACCAGCCCGGGCGGGGCAGCCGGGGCGCCCGCCGGGACAGCGCGGCGGCCAGGGTCAGGACGGTGAGCGCCAACCCGGAGACCGGCACCGGGTGCAGGCCCCAGGGCCAGACGCTGAAGAGCAGGCCGGCGGCGCAGGTGAGGCCGGCCAGCAGGGCGAGGGCGAGCACCACCCGGTCGAGCAGGGTACGCCCGGAGCGCAGCAGGCTGGCCGTGCCGAACAGGACCAGCGGGGGCAACAGCCAGGCGGCGTGTACGGCGTTCGCGGCGAGCGGCACCAGCCAGCAGGCGACGAGCACGGCCAGCAGCGGGCCGATTCCGGGGCGCCGGGCGGCCGGCGGCGTGGGGGGGTTTACTAGCGGATCCGGCTTGTCCGTGCCACCCGGCACTGCTGGCATTTCCTTGGTGGCGTCGGCACGCACGGGAGTCCTCGTTCGATCGGTCGGAGAAGTCGCCGCAGTCTAGCTGGAACGGGTGGATCCGTTGGCCCGCCGGTACCGCGTCGCGTCGGGGTGGGCGTCGGACGCACGCAGCGGCGGCACCGGACAGGTCCGGTGCCGCCGCGGGGTGATCAGAGGTACTGGCCGGTGTTGCTGGCGGTCTCGATGGACCGGCCGGCCTCGGCGCCCTTGCCCCCGGAGACGAGCGTGCGGATGTAGACGATCCGCTCGCCCTTCTTGCCGGAGATGCGCGCCCAGTCGTCGGGGTTGGTGGTGTTGGGCAGGTCCTCGTTCTCCCGGAACTCGTCGACGCAGGCGTCGAGCAGGTGCTGCAGTCGCAGCCCCTTGCGGCCGGAGGTGAGGAACTCCTTGATGGCCATCTTCTTGCTCCGGTCGACGATGTTCTGGATCATCGCGCCGGAGTTGAAGTCCTTGAAGTAGAGGACTTCCTTGTCACCGTTGGCGTAGGTGACCTCGAGGAAGCGGTTCTCCTCGGTCTCCGAGTACATCCGCAGCACCACGGCGTCGATCATCGCCGCGACGGTGGCCTGGGGGTCGGCGCCGTGTTCGGCCAGGTCGTCAGGGTGTAGCGGCAGCCCGGAGAGGATGTACTTGGAGAAGATGTCCTTGGCCGCTTCGGCGTCCGGCCGCTCGATCTTGATCTTCACGTCGAGCCGACCGGGGCGCAGGATCGCCGGGTCGATCATGTCTTCCCGGTTGGAGGCGCCGATGACGATGACGTTCTCCAGCCCCTCCACGCCGTCGATCTCGCTGAGCAGCTGCGGGACGATCGTGTTCTCCACGTCGGAGGAGACACCGGAGCCGCGGGTCCGGAAGATCGAGTCCATCTCGTCGAAGAACACGATCACCGGGGTGCCCTCGCCGGCCTTCTCCCGGGCTCGCTGGAAGATCAGCCGGATGTGCCGCTCGGTCTCGCCGACGTACTTGTTGAGCAGCTCCGGGCCCTTGATGTTGAGGAAGAAGCTGGTGTGCTTCTCCTTGCCCTGCCGCTCGGCGATCTTCTTGGCCAGCGAGTTGGCCACCGCCTTGGCGATCAGCGTCTTGCCGCAACCCGGCGGCCCGTAGAGCAGGATGCCCTTGGGCGGACGGAGCTGGTGCTCACGGAACAGGTCCGCGTGCAGGAACGGCAACTCCACCGCGTCGCGGATCTGCTCGATCTGCGACTGGAGGCCACCGATGTCGGTGTAGCCGACGTCGGGCACCTCCTCCAGGACCAGCTCCTCGACCTCGCTCTTCGGGATCCGCTCGTACGCGTACGCCGAGCGGGGCTCGATCATGAGCGAGTCGCCGGCCCGGATCGCCGAGCCGATAAGCGTCTCGGCGAGGTGCACGATGCGCTCCTCGTCGGAGTGGGAGACCACGAGCGCCCGGTCACCCGGCCCGCCGCCTGGCCCTTCCAGGATCTCCTTGAGCATCACGACCTCACCGACCCGCTCATAGCCGAACGCGTCGACGATGTTGAGCGCGTCGTTGAGCAGGACCTCCTGGCCGCGGCGCAGCTCGGCCACGTCCAGCGAGGGCGAGACGGCGACCCGCAGCTTGCGACCGCCGGTGAAGACATCCACCGTGCCGTCGTCGTGCTTGGCCAGGAAGACGCCGTAACCACTCGGCGGTTGTGCGAGGCGGTCGATCTCCTCCTTGAGCGTCACGATCTGCGTGCGAGCCTCCTTGAGGGTGCTCACCAGCCGGTCGTTGTTCTCGGTCAGCCGCGCCAACTGTGCCTGGGTGGCCGCCAGCCGCTCTTCGAGCTGGCGGACGTGTCGGGGGCTTTCGGTCAACTTGCGCCGCACCAGGGCGAGTTCCTCCTGAAGGAACGCGACCTGCGTGGAGAGATCGTGGGCTTCCTTCTCCCACCGTGCGGCGCGCGAGTCCGCGTCGTCGCTGCGTGCCACGTCCCACCTCCCCGGGGGGCTTGAACGTTCTGCCCTAACACTAGCCGCTATGAGGCCGATTCGGTCCCACGCAACACCCTCGTCACCGAACCTTGATCGCCAAGGGTGGCCTGGCGGGCCGGTACCGGCGTTCGGGTACCGTCGGAGCGTAGGACGCGAGAACATGGGGGGTGCACCGGTGGCCGAGGTCGCGACCGACCAGTTGCAGGTCTGGGTGGACCAGGATCTCTGCACGGGCGATGGGCTCTGCGTGCAGTACGCGCCGGAGGTGTTCGAGTTCGACATCGACGGCCTGGCGTACGTCAAGGGTGCCGACGGTGAGCTGCGGATGGCGCCGGGCAGCCGGGTCGACGTGCCCGAGCACCTGCGACTCGAAGTGATCGACTCCGCGAAGGAGTGTCCGGGCGACTGCATCCACGTGGTGCGCGGCGACGGCGTCGAGGTCGCCGGCCCGGACTCCGAGGACTGAGCCACGCCGTCGGGGGGGGGGGGGGCCCCCCCCCCCCCCCCCCCCCCCCCCCCCCCCCCCCCCCGCCCCGGGCCCCCCCCCCGGCCCCCCCCGCGCCCCCCCCCCCCCCCCCCCGCCCCCCCCCC